>NZ_JACSKS010000001.1:0-1145762 GCF_018617735.1 Exiguobacterium sp. s89 | reverse complement strand
GAGACGATGAGGTAGATAGGTCATGGGTGGAAGCGTGGTGACACGTGGAGCTGAATGATACTAATCGGTCGAGGCTTTGATCTAGTCTAATGGTTTGTGTTGATGAATCCTCAGTTTTGAGAGAACAATCTCAAAAAAATGTTGACATTATGTTAAAATAATGTTAATATCATATTTGTCTGGTGGCGATAGCGAGACGGCCACACCCGTTCCCATGCCGAACACGGAAGTTAAGCGTCTCAGCGCCGAAAGTAGTTGGGGGATCTCCCCCTGTGAGGATAGGACGTTGCCAGGCAAGATCGTTCCGCAATAGCTCAGTGGTAGAGCAACCGGCTGTTAACCGGTAGGTCGTAGGTTCAAATCCTACTTGCGGAGCCACTTTCTCTTTTGGAGAGCTGTCCGAGTGGCCGAAGGAGCACGATTGGAATTCGTGTAGGCGGCAAAACCGTCTCAAGGGTTCGAATCCCTTGCTCTCCGCCAGTTTTTCAAATATGTAATGGCCCGTTGGTCAAGCGGTTAAGACACCGCCCTTTCACGGCGGTAACACGGGTTCGAATCCCGTACGGGTCACCATCTAATTTTATATCGTCGCGGGGTGGAGCAGTCTGGTAGCTCGTCGGGCTCATAACCCGAAGGTCGTTGGTTCAAATCCAGCCCCCGCAATTATTGTCCGGTCTCGTGGTGTAGGGGTTAACATGTCTGCCTGTCACGCAGAAGATCGCGGGTTCGAATCCCGTCGAGACCGCCATTTTTATTTTTAAATCAATCATACTACATATGGCTTTGTAGCTCAGTTGGTAGAGCAAAGGACTGAAAATCCTTGTGTCGGCGGTTCGATTCCGTCCAAAGCCACCATATATGTGGGGGGGTAGCGAAGTGGCTAAACGCGGCGGACTGTAAATCCGCTCCCTCGGGTTCGGCGGTTCGAATCCGCCCCCCCCCACCACTTAGGGGCATAGTTTAGCGGTAGAACTACGGTCTCCAAAACCGTCAGCGCGGGTTCGATTCCTGCTGCCCCTGTTTTAATTTCATCATGGCGATTGTGGCGAAGTGGTTAACGCACCGGATTGTGATTCCGGCATTCGAGGGTTCAATTCCCTTCAGTCGCCCCATTATTATTGGGCTGTAGCCAAGTGGTAAGGCATCGGATTTTGATTCCGACATGCGTAGGTTCGATCCCTTCCAGCCCAGCCATTTTGCGGAAGTAGTTCAGTGGTAGAATACGACCTTGCCAAGGTCGGGGTCGCGGGTTCGAATCCCGTCTTCCGCTCCAATGACTTTTGGCGCCATAGCCAAGTGGTAAGGCAGAGGACTGCAACTCCTCTATCGTCGGTTCGATTCCGACTGGCGCCTCCAACATAATATGCCGGTGTGGCGGAATTGGTAGACGCGCACGACTCAAAATCGTGTTCCTCTGGAGTGTCGGTTCGACTCCGACCACCGGTACTTTCTGCGGGTGTAGTTTAATGGTAAAACCTCAGCCTTCCAAGCTGATGACGAGAGTTCGATTCTCTTCACCCGCTTCATATCTCTCTGCCGAGTGGCGGAGAGATTTTTTGTATGCGAAAATATATAAAGGAGGTGAACGGAATGGACCCGTACACATTAAAACAACAAATCCTCGAGTACGCCGAGACTATCGGCATTGACGAGTTGAAAGTGACGACAGCTGATCCGTTCATCGTCATGAAACAACGACTCATTCGGCAACAAGAGAAAGGATTTGCCTCCGGATTCGAAGAACCGGATTTAGAGAAACGGACGAATCCTGAACTCCTGCTTGAAGAGGCACAGTCAATCATTGCGATTGCCATCGCCTACCCAAGCAAATTAAAGGATGCGCCCCGTAGTGTCTCTGGTGAGAGACGAGGATTGTTTGCTCGTGCTTCGTGGGGACTCGATTACCATCGGGCGGTCGGCGATCGGTTGGCAAAACTCCAAGCGTATATCGAAGAATTGGTTCCAGGCGTGCGGACGCGTTCGATGGTCGATACGGGTGAACTCGTAGACCGAGCTGTCGCAGAACGTGCGGGAATCGGGTTTAGTGGTAAAAACTGTTCCATCATCTCTCCTGAGAAGGGATCCTATCTTTATTTGGGGGAAATGATTTTAGATGTATACTTACCACCGGATGAAGCGATTGAAGACGGATGCGGAGATTGCGATAAATGCATGACGGCCTGCCCGACGACGGCCCTTGTGGAGCCGGGTGTCCTCGATGCAAAGCGCTGCATCGCCTATCTCACACAGATGAAGACGTTGATGCCGAGGGAGTTTCGGTCGAAACTTGGCGGTCGCCTATATGGATGTGACACGTGCCAGCAAGTCTGTCCGTACAATCGTAAAAAAGACTGGCGCCACCATGAAGAATTGTTACCGGAAGCTGAGATTGTCAAACCGCTCTTAGAGCCGCTTTTGGCATTAAGCAACCGGGAGTTCAAACAAAAGTTCGGACATTTGTCGGGCGCATGGCGTGGGAAGAAACCGATTCAACGGAATGCGATTTTAGCACTCGCGCACTATCGAGAACCTTCTGCGATTCCGATTTTACGTGAGTTCATTAAACAAGATGAACGCGAGGATATGCGTGCGACGGCGGTGTGGGCCATCGGTGCGATTCTCGGACCGGATGCCGATTCGATGTTTGAAGAGATTGAACAAAATGAAACGTCTGACATGGTACATGAAGAGATTCGCATCTATCGAGAGGAGTGGGCACATGAAGATCGTGTCGTCTAAATGGGGACCGTTAGCGTATGAATTAAACGCAGCAGGCAAGCTGACGGCTCTTGAGTTCACGACGCATGAACCGACAGAAGAAGCACCTCGGTGGTTGCGAGATCTCATGTTGCGAGTCGAGCAGACAGGGTTTCAAGAAGCAGATCGTGCCTACGTCGAAATGAACGGTACACCATTTCAACAGGACGTATGGGATGCTTTATTGACCATTCCGTATGGCGAGACACGAACATATAAACAAATTGCCGAGCAAATTGGGCGACCGAAAGCCGTTCGCGCCGTCGGTCAAGCACTCAATCGGAATCCATTGCCGATTCTCTTTCCGTGTCACCGCGTTATCGGAAGCAGTGGAAAGCTTGTCGGTTTTGCGGGAGGGTTGTCCGAGAAACAACGTCTTCTAGAATTTGAAATGAAAAAGTGAGGGAAATCAATCATGGCGATTCATGTCGTAATGTTTCAACCAGAAATACCAGCAAATACTGGGAACGTCTCACGTACGTGTGCGGCGACGAACTCGGTCCTTCATCTGATTCGTCCGCTCGGCTTCTCGACGGACGATAAGATGCTAAAGCGCGCCGGTCTCGACTATTGGCAATTTGTCGATGTCCGTTATCACGACTCGTTAGAAGAACTGTGGGAGAAGCATCCGGATGGACAGTTCTTTTATATCACGAAGTACGGGGAACAATATCCGAGTGATTTAGACGTCTCTGATGTAGAAGGTGACTACTTCTTCGTCTTTGGTCGTGAAACGAAAGGCTTGCCGATGGAAGTCATCGAGAACAATTTAAATCGTTGCATCCGCCTGCCGCAATCGAATCTCGTCCGTTCGTTAAATGTATCGAATACGGCGGCCATCATTGTATATGAAGCCCTTCGCCAGCAAGGATACGCAGGGTTGAAATAAAAAAAGAGCCGGATTCGTAAGAATCCCGGCTCTTATTCGTTACCCTCAGGTTTACGGTTATATCCAGCTGTCAAAATTGCTGAGAGGAAGACGACGCTGATTCCAACCATCAATAATAGGCCCATCCAAAAATCCCCCTTTTATTCTCCATAACTATGAATAGTATAATATACTTGTTAGTAGAATTGCACTGAATATAAGAAATTACTGTGAAATTGGAGAAGGAACATGAAAACGAATGTGTACTTACTGAGCTATGCCCCACTCATCGGAATTATTTTGTTTTCCATGTCACTTGCGATCGCGACATCCGAGTATGTGATCCAATGGCTGAATCAAATTGGCGTATATAGTGAAATCATCGAACTGTTATCCGTGCAAGAGACAAAAGTGCTTGTGCTCGTCGTATTCTTTACGATTTTCTTTATGTTGTTTAGCGCATTCAAGTTGGTTGCCGATACGTTCAATCAACTCGGTTTCGCCTTTTTTGCGCGGGAGACGAATGGGACGTCACTTCATCGGTTGAAGCCTGGGGCCATCATCTTCCTCATCGGTTCAGGAATCAGCTTTCTGTTTTTGAACACGTTGCTCGCTGTCATCGCCGTCCTCGTCGGAACGCTATTGATGTATCTCTTTTACTATGTCTGGCAGGTGAGCCAATCGATGTCTGTCCCACGTGCCATCGGCTTATTGCTCATGCAGGCCTTCATGTGGGCGACGTTGATCAGTGGGTTAGGTTGGTCGGTCCTTCGCTTGTTTAATTCTGTCGGAGATATCATCTTATGAAAGAATGCTTTGAACCGACCTTTGATGTGATGGAAGCATGGTGTCATTCATTCGTACCTGAGGAAACATTGTATTGGATTGATTCCTCGTTCCTCGATGATTTACCGGCATCCTGTCTTATTATCCCGAGACAAGAATTTGTCACTCATCCTATTTACTTAAGACCTGGAATTACGAATCCGTATGTGACATGGCAGATGGGTCAGGAGGTGACCCATATCATCCATGCGTTCTCTGGTTTTTTGGCGGAGTTGCAGGGTCATGTCAAAACACGTCTATTGGAATATCAAGTGATGACAAATCGCGGTCTCGTTTTGCCGATATCGGACGAGCAGATGAAACGTCTATCGAATGAGGCGATTGTAGAGAAGGACGGCACGCATGTCATCGTCTTGCATTCGCAAAATTGGAATGCTCTCGACATCGAGATGCGTCATTCTCTTCTGCTCGACTATGCGAAGGAGTGGGATCGTTGGGAAGGGGAACACTGTGATGACTCGATTGCCTCGTATCTTGCGGACTATGCAAATCGGTTTCCAATCCAGGAAGGAAGTAACTGTCTCGCAGCGACGTTGTTTGCGGTCACAGGAAACGAACAAATCGTTCACCAATGGGTTCATCCGGAGACATTCCTTCAGACACTAAAGCGAAGTGGGTACGAAACCGTGAAGGATGATGCGCCAAGGTCGAATGACGTCCTGACGTTTTGGAACGACCAAGGGCAACTGATTCATGCGAGTTACTGTGTGAGAGATGGACTCTATTTCAACAAGCATGGTCAAGTTCGTTTCAACCCTTGGAAACTGATCGATCACGACGAGTTGAAGGAACATTGGGGAGCATATCGACTTCAGATTGAACGTCGGAAATAGAACAAAAGGAGTCAGCCCACTTTTCAGCGGCTGACTCCTTTTTAATGCGACTCCGTCCAAACAATCGCTGGATACGCACGGTTGGCGAGTTCTGGGAACGGACGAGGTGTGTCGGCACCAAGCCAAATGGCGGTGATGGTGCGGTCGGTCAGTCCGACGTACCACATGTCTTTATTGTCGTTTGTCGTTCCCGTCTTGCCTCCGAGATAATCGTAGTCGTCTTTCACTCGATTCGCATAGCGTCCCGTCCCGTACGTGGTGACGGTCGATAATGCTTTCTTCATCACGTCCATGGTATCCGTAGACCAAATGGCCTCTTCGGTCAGAATTGGAGTCAATGTCGGCTCCCCGGACTTGAATTTGATTTGTTTGATCGTATGTCCTGATGTATAGACACCTTTGTTTAAGAACGGTGTGTAGGCGGCTGCCAGTTCTCTTGGAGAGACTCCTTGTGTGAGTCCACCAAGAGCGCTAGCTAAGTTCTCATCCTGTTCATCCCATTGACTGAACATCATGTCTGCCGTCTTATACGCCCGCTCTTGATCAATCGTTGAGAAGGCGGCGAGAGCAGGTGTGTTATACGAGTAGGCGACCGCGTCCTTTAATAAGACATCACCTAACACGCGGTCGTGGCTATTCCCGGGACAATACGAACCGTAGCAGGTCGGTCGTCCATCGAGTACTGTGTCAAGCGTCGCACCAGTGTCTTCGATAAATGGTGCGAACACGAGAATTGGTTTAATGGCTGATCCTGGTTGGCGATACGCCTGTGTCGCCCGGTTGAACTCACCGACTTGTGTCATTTCTGAATCGACCATTGCCACGATTCGTCCTTGAGGTGTCAGTTCCGTATAGCCTCCGTTCAGCCCGGGAGGAAGTTGACTCATCACCCGTTTTGCTTGTTTCTGTTTTCCTGTCGATAAGTAAGTCTCAATCGTTGCTTCATGGGTAGATAAATAATCTCTTGCTTCGGTATCGTCCAAGTCATAGCGCGTACGTACCAATTGAATCGCCTCGCGGACGGCTGTATCCATATAGTCCGGGTATTGAATCGTTTGATTACGGTACGAAGCTTGTAGTTTTACACCATAATATTGGTCGTAGGCACTCTTTGAGAGGATACTTGCTTCAAACAATTGTGTCAAAATCCGGTCCTTGCGTTCAAAATAGGCTTCTGTAGGATTGAGCGGGTCATAAAGGGACGGATTATTCGGTACCGTCAACAGATAGGCCAGTTGATTCCAATTCAAATCAGCGAGCGGCCTTGAAAAGTATGTATCAGCCGCAGATTGAATCCCATATACGTTATGTCCAAAGAATATGACATTGCTATAAGCTGTTAAAATTTCTTTTTTGCTATAGTTTTTTTCAAGCGCTTGAGCGATTAACAATTCCTTCACTTTTCGTTCATATGTTCGCTCATGTGTGAGGTAGACGTTTCGTGCGAGCTGTTGTGTGATCGTGCTCCCACCTTGAACGGATGTCTCGTTCGCGTTATTGATAAACGCACGGGCGATTCCGCTCAAATCATAACCGGGATGAGCATTGAATTTACGGTCTTCAATAGTCATGATGGCTTCTTGAATGTGTTTAGGCAACGCCTTTGGAGTTACATCATTTCTACGGCCAGCCAAATAAATTTGTTGTTCCCCACCATTGTATGCGAGTGTGATGGCTTGTTTCGACGAGAGTGGTTGCGCCGACACCAGTTCTTCTCCCCACGATAAAATCTCTTCAGTTTTATCAATCTCTTCTTTCAATGCGTTTGTGAGTGTTAAGGAAGTCGCTAAAAGTCCAGCGAAAAATAAAGTTCCAATCCAAGCTCTCATCCAATCACCTCTTTCTATTCATTATATCGTCAAATTTATAAAAAAATAAAAAATGTAAACGTTATCATATAATAATTCGAGAAGGAATACTTTAGGAAAGAGCGAAAAAGGGTAAAAGAGGTTGTATATTACGATTTTGAGGAGGCTTATTATTTATGAAGCAAGAAATGGTTGCGATGCTCCTTGCGGGAGGAGAAGGAAAACGATTAGGGCCTCTCACGCGAAAAACGGCGAAACCAGCCGTGAATTTCGGCGGAAAGTACCGAATTATCGATTTCCCATTGTCAAACTGCACGAACTCAGGAATCACAACAGTCGGGGTATTGACGCAATACGAGCCACTTGAATTGAATCGTTACTTAGGAATCGGGACAGCATGGGACTTAGATCGTCGCAATGGAGGATTGGCGATTCTTCCACCTTATCAAGCACAGTCGGGGAAAAATTGGTATGAAGGAACAGCTAATGCGATCTATCGTAACTTGAGCTACATCGACGCTTACGATCCGGATTACGTCTTGATCTTATCAGGAGATCACATTTACAAAATGGACTACGAGAAGATGCTCGAGGCCCACAAAGAAAAACAAGCCGATGTGACCATCTCTGTCATGGAAGTACCATGGGACGAAGCATCACGATTCGGTATTTTAAACACAGCGGATGACCTTCGAATCAATGAGTTTGATGAAAAGCCTGAAGATCCAAAGAGTAACTTGGCATCGATGGGCATCTACATCTTCAACTGGAAAGTCTTACGAGAGCATTTAATTAAAGATGCTGAAGATGAGACGTCGAGCTTTGACTTCGGGAAGAACATCATTCCAAATACGCTTCTCCAAGGGCTTGACGTCTTCGCCTACAAGTTCAAAGGATACTGGAAAGATGTTGGGACGATTCAATCACTTTGGGAAGCGAACATGGACCTCTTAGAGGAAGACCCTCCATTTGATTTGTATGACCCAGATTTTAAAATCTATTCGGTCAACCCGAATCAGACACCTCAGTATATCGGAAAAGATGCATGTGTCGAACAGTCTGTGATCAATGAAGGGTGTCATATCGAAGGGGAAGTACAACACTCGGTTCTATTTTATGACGTCCGTGTCGAAGAAGGCTCACTCGTCAAAGACTCCGTGATTATGCCGGGGGCTAGAATTGGGAAGGATGTAACAATTCACAGAGCCATTGTCGCGAGCTGTGCAGTCATTGAAGATGGTGCGACAGTCGGTGAGCCAGGTGGTGAAATCGTTGTTATTGAACCACATGAAAACATCGAAAGCGGAACCGTCTTCAAACAACGGGTTTGAAACAAGTAAAGAGATACGCAAGGAGGCGTTACTGTTGACGAACGATTTATTAGGGGTCATTAACTTAGGAACGGAACAAGGATTGTTTCCAGAATTTACAGGACATCGCAATTTAGCAGCAGTCCCTTTTTCAGGACGATATCGCCTGATTGATTTCACGTTGACGAATATGATTACGCAAAATATTAGTCAAGTCGGGATTTTTACATTAGATAAGTATCGCTCCTTGATGGACCACCTCGGATCAGGAAAAGAGTGGGACTTAGATCGCTCTCAAGGTGGTCTTCACATCTTCCCTCCGGCATTAAAACCAGACGGTGAAGCGTATCTTGGGGATTTGGCAAACTTTTCGATGCACCGTGAACATTTCATTCGTAGCAAGCAACCGTATGTAGTTATTACAGGGTCGAACGTGCTGACGACGATTGACTATAACGACATGCTCGAACATCACAAATCGATTGGTGCGGATATCACACTTGCTTATACAACACATGAGCAGAAATGTGGTTACTGTCGCCCGATTCGTCTCGGTGAGAACGATCGTGTCGTCGGCGTGTCAGAACGAGGCTTTTCACCAGATGATGAGTATTCATATACAGAGACAATTATTATGTCAAAGAATCTCTTCATGCGGCTCGTTGACGAAGCGACGTCTAAAGGTGAATATGATTTATTAGATGGCGTCATTCGTCCACAACTCCACCGTTTACACGTTCACGGTTATCATTATGTCGGGAAAATGCAAGTCATTCATTCTGTACTTTCTTACTATAATGAAAGTATGCGATTGCTCCGTGGAGAAGGGATTATTTACGATTTCCCGCACATTTATACGAAAATCAAGCACGAACCACCTACTCGTTACTTGAAAGGTTCGAAAGTGAATGAAGCACTCGTGGCGAACGGATGTAAAATTCATGGGGAAGTTCAAAACAGTATTCTCTTCCGTGGTGTTCAAGTAAGTAAGCATGCTCGCGTCAAGAATTCTATCATTTCGTCGAAGTCAATCATTGAAGAAGGGGCTGTTGTCGAAAATGCGATCCTTGATAAAGAAGTGGTCGTAAAACGAGGACAGGTCATTCGAGGTACAATCGACGAACCGATTGTCATCGCAAAACGAACAGTGGTGTGAGGAGGATTTTATGAAAATTTGGTATGTTGCTTCAGAAGCGGCACCGTTCATGAAGACGGGGGGGCTAGCCGACGTCGTCGGTTCCCTCCCTCAAGCGGTGGCGGATTTAGGAGAAGAGGTTAGCGTCGTCATGCCGAAGTATGGATCGATTGCTGAAGAGTATGTGGACGAGATGGAGTATTTATTCGACCTAATCGTTCCGGTCGGTTGGCGCAAGCAGTTTGGTGCGGTCTTAAAATTAGAGCGGGATGGCATCAACTATTATTTCATTGATAGCGAGTATTACTTTAAACGTGATGGTGTTTTATACGGACACTTTGACGATGCAGAGCGATTCGCGTTCTTCTCGCGAGCTGTACTCGAGATGATTGGAAAGATAGAAGATGTGCCCGATGTCCTTCATTGTCATGATTGGCAGACAGGGATTTTACCAGCATTTTTACGAATCCATTATCAACATATTGAAGCGTATCAACATATTCGTACCGTCTACACAATCCATAACTTGCAATATCAAGGAGTCTTCCCTGAAGAGATTTTGGGAGAGCTACTACAGTTCGGTCCTGAACATTTTACGGCTGAAGGTATTCAGCATAACGGTCTCGTCAATTACATGAAAGCAGGAATCGTCCACTCAGATCAAATCACAACAGTCAGTCCATCTTATCGCGATGAAATCATGGAGCCATATTACGGTGAAGGATTAGATGGAGCCCTGCGTCATCGCGCTGTCGATGTACGAGGAATTTTAAACGGCATTGATTTGTCGACGAATGACCCGAGTACGGATGCTCGTATTGCACAGACGTATGATTTGGATACGTATAAAAAAGGAAAAGTCGCCAACAAACGAGCGTTACAAGAGCGTCTCGGTCTTGAGGTACGAGACGATGTCATGCTAATCGGTTTTGTCAGCCGACTCGTTGACCAAAAAGGACTCGATTTAATAAACGCTGTCCGTGAAGAACTCGGTCAATTGCCTTGTCAATTCGCATTTCTTGGTTCGGGACAACCGGAATATGAGGGAATCATTCACGAGATGACGGCAGCACATCCGGGAACGGTCGGTTCATATATCGGTTTTGATATCGAACTCGCGCACTTGATTTATGCTGGGGCGGATGCTTTTTTAATGCCGTCACGTTTCGAACCTTGTGGACTCAGTCAACTGATTTCCATGCGATACGGCACATTGCCCATCGTACGTGAGACGGGCGGACTGCGGGATACGGTGAAGCCGTATAACGAGTTCACGCAAGAAGGGACCGGATTTGGGTTCATGAATTATAATGCCCATGAGATGTTGGCGACAATCGAATACTCGATTCGTGTCTATTCCGAGAAAGAAAATTGGGATGCCCTCGTCCATCAGGCGATGACCGCGGACTACAGCTGGAAACAATCCGCCAAGCAATATCGTGAGTTATATCATTTATTCGCATGATTGGAAGGAGCTAATTTGATTTATGTTCACAGATAAACAGAGCTTTGTCGGCGCATTTAAAGAACGATTTATCGCATTGAATGGAAAGTCGATTGAGGATGGGACAGAGCAGGAAGTGTATCAAACATTGGCAACGATGGTGCGCGAACAGGCCATGCCGAAATGGATCCATACGCGAGACCGTCAAGAAGAAAAGCATAGTAAGCAAGTCATCTACTTCTCACTTGAATTTTTATTAGGCCGTTTCCTGTACAATAACTTGTTAAGCCTAGACGTATTAGAACTCGTCAAAGAAGGACTTGAGGATCTCGGATACGATTTTACCGATATCTCAGAGTTGGAACCGGAACCTGGTCTCGGGAACGGGGGGCTCGGTCGTTTAGCAGCTTGCTTCCTTGATTCGTTGGCCGCACTCAGTTTGCCCGGGCACGGGAACGGGATTCGATATCGCTATGGTCTCTTCAAACAGAAGATTGTGGATGGATATCAGGTCGAACTACCGGACAATTGGCTCCGTGACGGAAACATGTGGGAAACGAGACGTCAGGATAAGGCGGTCGACATTAACTTCGGTGGATGGATCGAGATGAAGCAAATCGGAGACCGATTGCGTGTCGTCCATCATCCTGATGAAGTTGTCAAAGCGGTCCCGTACGATATGCCAGTCATCGGTTATCAGAATGACGTTGTGAATACGTTGCGTCTTTGGAACGCTGAATCGCCCCTTGACGATGAGGCTTATTTAGAAAAAACGAAAGGGACGTATAAAGACTTGTTAAAACATAAACAGTCGATTGCGACCATTTCGGAATTCTTATATCCGGATGATACGACTTATGAAGGAAAAGTACTTCGTTTGAAACAACAGTATTTCTTCGTGTCGGCAGGAATCCAGTCGATGCTTGCTTCTTACTTAAAAGGTAATAAATCTCTCAAACAATTGGGCGATCATTATGCGATTCACATCAATGATACGCACCCGGTTGTTGCAATCCCTGAATTAATGCGAATTTTGATGGATGAGCATGGATACGGATGGGAGGAAGCGTGGCGAATCACGAAGAGCGTCATGTCGTTTACGAACCACACGTTACTCGCAGAAGCACTTGAAAAATGGCCGGTTGAGATGTACCAGCGGCTATTGCCACGTGTCTATCAGATCATCGAAGAAATCAATCGACGTTTCTGTCGTGACGTCCTGGTCAACTATCCCCATCTCGAATCACATATGGGTGAAATCGCAATCGTATCGAATGAGCATATCAATATGGCCAACTTGGCCGTCGTCGGCTCTCATTCGACGAACGGGGTTGCACAAATCCATACCGATATTTTGAAACAGCGTGAGATGCGTTACTTATATGAGATTTTCCCACTGCGATTTAACAACAAGACGAACGGGATTACCCATCGTCGCTGGCTCTTAAAATCGAATCCACGGTTATCTGAGGTCATCACAGAAGCAATCGGTCCTTCGTGGATTGAGCATCCAAATGATTTGGAAAAGCTGATGGATTTCTCAAAAGATAAGAGTTTTCAAGAAAAAGTGATGGATGTGAAGCAACAAAATAAATTCGATTTGGCAGCTTACATTCAATCGGAGACCGGAGAAACGGTTGATCCGCATTCGATTTTTGATGTGCAAGTCAAGCGTCTACACGCCTATAAGCGACAGTTGCTAAACGCGCTTCATATCCACGCGCTCTACTTGAAGATTCAAGCAGATCCGACGTTCACGATGGTTCCCCGAACGTTTATCTTTGGCGCAAAGGCGGCACCAGGATATCATTATGCGAAAGAAATTATTCGTTACATCAATGCGCTTGCGACATTAATCAACAAGGATAAGCGAGCAAGTCAATTCATCAAAGTCATCTTCCTTGAAAACTATCGTGTTTCAATGGCTGAACGGATTTTCCCGGGATCTGATTTGAGTGAACAAATTTCGACTGCAAGCTATGAGGCATCGGGTACCGGCAACATGAAGTTCATGATGAATGGTGCTTTAACGATTGGAACGTTAGACGGAGCCAATATTGAGATTCGTGATGCCGTCAGCGATGATCACATCTTCATTTTCGGATTATCTCCACAAGAAGTCATGAACTATAAAAAGTTCGGAGGGTATCATGCAGCGGAGATGTATCACGCACACCAAGAAATCAAGGATGTCGTCGATGGTCTCGTCAGTGGGACATTCGATAAGGTAGGCGAATATCAATTCCAGTCCATCTTCGATTCACTTCTCGTCTACAACGATGATTTCTTAGTCTTAAAAGACTTTATCTCTTACATGCGAGCACAGCGACGTGTCGACGAGATGTTCGGTGATTGTGCGCGTTGGGCAGAGAGCTCAATTGTCAATACGGCGAAATCGGGCATCTTCTCAAGTGACCGAACCATCACGGAGTATGCAAACGCAGTTTGGAATATCAAACCGACGAGCGTGAAATAAAAAAACGATCCACCCGTTACGGGTGGACCTCGTTTTCTGGATAGCTGACCCAATCGGAATATGATCCTGGATAGAGCCGGACATCGTCCTTACCGAGAGCATGTAGCGCTAAAATATTGACGCAGGCGGTCACACCGCTCCCACAATAAAAGATGGGGTTCTCGACAGGAAGAACATCTTTGTAAAGTTCTTTCAAATCGTGAAAGTCTTCTAATGTGCCGAGCTCTGTAATAGCTTCTGCATATGAGCAAAGCAATGCGTTCGGAATGTGTCCTGCTTTTTGGTCTATCGGTTCGTGTACGCCGTTATAGCGATCTTCTGATCTAGAATCGTAAAGTTTACCGTTTGTGGCGGCTCTTACTTCTTCGAGTGTGGCAATCATGTCGTCTTGGAAGTCCGGCGTATAGTCACTCGACTTATAGTGTGGAATTTCCGTCGTGGTATCACCGCAATAGGTGATTCCCGACTGGATTCCGCCTTCTAGGACGACGACCCGCTCGTGACCGGCCCATTTAAAGAGCCACCATGCACGGGCTGCATACGGAAAACCGTCATCATAAATAACGACAAGATCATCTTTTTTCAAGCCGATGCGACGAAGCGTTGACGTCCATGCCTCTTTTGAAGGGAGCGGATGACGTCCACCATGTTCACCGAGTGGACCAGACAAGTCTTCCATCAAGTCGAGAAAGACGGCGTTCGGAAGATGTCCCTGTCCATAAACGTATTTACCATAGGACGCGTCGTTTAACGAATATCGGCAATCGATGAAACGAATCGAGTTCGTATGCACGATTTGTTTTAATTCTTGGGCACGCATTGTTGGAAACATTAATATCACCTCGAGGTTTCATTACTCTCATCGTATACAAGATTGAAGCAATTGGCGAGTACTTCGATTGATTTTTTTAAGTTGAAAGGGGAATAAACCATGACATGGCAACAAACATATGAACGTTGGAGTCAATTTGATGGACTTGAACCGCATTTGCGTGCGGAACTTGAAGAACTCGCAAAAGATGAGTCAACGTTAGAAGATGCATTTTATAAGACGCTGGAGTTCGGGACAGGCGGGATGCGGGGAGAAATTGGACCGGGTGCAAATCGAATGAACATGTATACCATTCGAAAAGCGTCTCAAGGGTTTGCTGATTTTATCTCATCCTCAGGAGAAGAGGCGAAGCGTCACGGCGTCGTCATCGCCCATGACTCGCGTCATTTTTCTCCGGAGTTCGCGTTAGAGGCGGCGCGGACGCTCGCGTCAAACGGCATCAAAACGTACTTGTTCCCAAGTTTGCGCGCCACACCTGAGCTCTCATTTGCGGTACGTCATCTTGATGCATTCGGCGGGATCGTCATCACAGCTAGCCACAATCCCCCTGAGTATAACGGGTTCAAAGTATATGGGGCAGACGGTGGACAGCTTCCACCGGTGGAAGCGGATGAACTTGTCAGTTACGTCAATGCGATTGAAGATGAGCTGACGATTGAAATCAAAGATGAGGCAACGCTTCGTCAGACGGGTTTGCTCGTCACAGTCGACCGATCAGTCGATGAAGCGTATATGGAGGCGCTCCAGTCAATCCGTATTCATCGTGACGTACAGGACAGTTCCCTTCAAATCGTCTATTCGCCGCTCCACGGGACGGGACGCCGTCCAGTCATGGAAGGGTTGAAGGCGTATGGATTTGACCATGTGACGATTGTAGAAGAACAAGCAGAGCCAGATGGCGCGTTCCCAACAGTCAGTTATCCGAACCCGGAAGAAAAGGCGGCGTTTAAATTAGCAATGGAATACGGGGATCGTGTCAGTGCTGATTTACTGATGGCGACCGATCCTGATGCCGACCGTGTCGGCTTGACCGTGCGCGGACAAGATGGTGATTGGTTCGTCTTGACGGGAAACCAGACAGGTGCGCTATTGATGGAATATATCCTCTCACAGAAGAGTGAAACGGGGACGCTTCCATCGAACGGGTTCGTCGCGAAGACGATTGTCACGTCCGAACTTGGTGCCGCCATTGCGAAAGCATACGGCGTGCATCTTGAAAACACGCTGACCGGATTCAAATTCATCGGTGAGAAAATTAAACAGTATGAAGAGTCTGGAGAATATGAGTTCCTGTTCGGCTATGAAGAAAGCTATGGCTACTTGATTGGGGATTTCTGCCGTGATAAGGATGCCGTTCAGGCTTGTTTACTCGCAGCGGAGATGGCGGCTTATCATAAACAACATGGTCGCACGCTTTATGATGCGTTGCAGTCGATTTACGAGAAGTATGGGTTCTATGAAGAATCGTTACAGTCGATGACGTTGAAAGGAAAGGCTGGTCTCGAACAAATCGGACGGATGATGGAAGCGTTCCGTGCCAATCCGCCAAAAGAAGTAGGGGGATACGAGGTCGTTCGCTTCGAAGACTATAAGAAGCAAGTGGCGACTGACTTGCAGACCGGTAAGTCTGAAGCCATCGAATTGCCATCATCGAACGTCTTAAAATTCATCTTTGCGGACGGGTCATGGTTCTGCCTTCGTCCGTCTGGAACAGAGCCGAAAATCAAGTTCTACTTCAGTGTACATGCGGATCGTGCCGACAAAACGACTGCAAAACGTGAAGCGATTGAAGCGGACGTCATGCAACAGGCGAAAGCGATTGATTGATACCGAACATCACTCTAGAAATAGGGTGATGTTTTTTGTTTGACATGAAGACACTCCGCCAGTATGATGAGGTTATTGTTTAAAACCGTGTAATCATATAAGGATTATAAGAAAGGCGGAATCATCATGAGAAAAACGTTAACTACAGTATTGGCACTTGGAGCTTCAGTAGGGCTTCTCGCAGCTTGTGGCAATGAAACAGGAAGTGGAGCGGACGAATCGGTCATTACTGTCGGGACAGAGGCGACTTATCCACCCTTCACATATAAAGACAAAGGTGAATTGATGGGATATGATATCGATGTCTTGAATGAGGCGGCAGAACGTGCCGGTTATAAAGTTGAATACGAGGCAATGGACTTTAAGGGACTCGTCCCGGCTCTCGATGCAGAACGCATTGATATGATTGCCAACCAAATGAGCATCACACCTGAGCGTGAAGAGAAATATGCATTTACTGATCCGTATGCCGTGTCGGGTGCACAAGTCATCGTCGCTTCGGACAACAATGATATTCAAGGAATTGACGACCTTGATGGCAAACTAGTCGGCTCGACACAAGGTTCTGCTTATGCCCAAATGGCTGAAGAAGCAGGTGCTGAAGTGAAATACTACAAAGGGGCAAACCAAGTACTTCAAGATCTCGAAGTCGGTCGCTTGGAAGCGGCACTTAATGACCGTCTCTTTATTTTGACAGAACTTGAAAAGACAGGTTATGACGTCAAAGCAGTCGGTGACATCTTCAATACAAGTGAAGCTGGATTCATGGCACGTCAGGATAGCGATGTTCTTAAGAAGTTGAACGATGCACTCGCGGAAATGAAAGAAGATGGCACAATGAAAGAAATCGGTGAGAAATACTTCGGTGAGGATATCAGTCAATGAATGAACTGATCACGACCGTCATAGATAACCGCTCGGTCTATCTTGAAGCCATCCAGCTCACGTTGATCGCCAGTGTCCTGTCGATTCTTCTCGCCTTGGCGCTCGGTCTGATCATCGCTTTACTTCATAGTAGTCCAATTAAAATTGTACGATTGTTAACACGGACATATATCTCGTTCTTCCGTGGAACACCGCTGTTGCTCCAGTTGTTGATTTTGTATGTCGGTCTCACTGGGTTCGTGCAACTCAGTGGGATGCAGGCGCTCATCTTCGGATTAGGGTTTCACTTTGCGGCCTATATCTCAGAAGCATTTCGGGCGGCAATTAACTCTGTCGACAAAGGACAAGTGGAAGCGAGTGTCGCGCTCGGCATTCCGAAAATGAAGCGTTTCAAAGACATCATTTTCCCGCAAGCGCTCTCTCGTGCCATCCCGCCTGTCTCGAACTCGGTCATCGACATTATCAAGTCGACATCGCTTGGTACGGTCATTGCGGTTCAGGAGTTGACGTACGTGTCTGACCAGATTGCGGCCACAACCTATCTGGTCATGCCGTTACTCTTGTTCTCGGCTTCAATCTATTGGATTTTGTCGACCATGATTCAAGCTGGGCAACATAAACTCGAACAGCGTTACGCGATTCGATGATAAAAAACCCTCGATTCAAACGAATCGAGGGTTTTTGTATGGCTTAACGGATGACTTGTTCTGTTTCTCCGTCGAAGAAGTGTGCTTTTGTCATATCGAGGGCGAGTTCAACATCGTCACCCATGTGGATGTTTGAGCGACCGTCGACACGTGCTGTGAACTGGTGTCCACCGAGTTCTGCATAGAGGTATGACTCTGATCCCATGAGCTCAGCGACATCGATGTGTGCTTTGAACGTATGCGTTGTTGGCGAGTCGATGTAGATTGGCTCATCATGGATTGATTCTGGACGAATCCCGAGGACAAGCTCTTTACCAACATAACCACGGTCACGAAGGGTCTTCATTTTTCCTTCTGGTACGTTGACTTCTTCCCCGTTCGTGATGAATTTGCCTTCTGCGAGTGTACCGCGGAAGAAGTTCATTGAAGGGGAGCCGATGAAACCGGCGACGAAGATGTTGTCCGGGTAATCGTAAACTTCTTTTGGTGAGCCGACTTGTTGGATAAGGCCGTCTTTCAAGATAACAATACGTGTTGCGAGTGTCATCGCTTCAGTTTGGTCATGGGTAACATAAATCGTAGTTGTGTCCAAACGGTTGTGAAGTTGGATGATCTCTTTACGCATTTGTACACGAAGTTTTGCATCCAAGTTCGAGAGTGGTTCGTCCATTAAGAAGACTTTCGCATCACGAACGATGGCACGTCCGATGGCCACACGTTGACGTTGTCCACCTGAGAGTGCTTTTGGTTTACGCTCGAGGTATTCCTCCAAGCCGAGAATACGTGCAGCGTCTTTGACGCGACGATCAATCTCATCTTTCGGGAACTTACGGAGTTTCAACCCGAATGCCATGTTGTCAAAGACACTCATGTGTGGATAGAGTGCATAGTTTTGGAAGACCATGGCGATATCACGATCTTTAGGAGCGACATCGTTCATTCGTTTCCCATCAATGATAAAGTCACCGTTTGAAATTTCTTCAAGGCCTGCGATCATACGAAGTGTCGTCGATTTTCCGCAACCAGACGGTCCGACAAATACAATGAATTCACGGTCTTTAATGTGTAAGTTAAAATCGCTGACGGCTTTGACGCCACCATCGTAAATTTTTTCAATATGTTCTAAACGAATTTCTGCCATGTCGTTAGCCTCCTAAAGAATCTGTTTGTTTATAATAGCGCTTACAAGAATGATTATATGATGAAACCGCTTGCATTGAATATAGACAAGTTGCACAAAAACCGTCAGTCGGATTTGTGCAACGTGACCAATAGTTGAAGGAGACTAGCGTCATAGAACTTTCGAGCGTCATAACCGGTCGTCTCGAACAAGCGATCGAGTCGATAGTTCAGCGTGTTTCGATGCATGAACAGCGCTTTGGCCGTATGTGAGACATTCAACGAGTGGCTGAACAATGATTCGAGCAATTCAATCGTTGACAGGTCGAGCGGTTCAAGCAATGGTGCAATTCGGCGAATTCGTTCTTTTGAATCCTGCTCTTGTAGTAAATAATGGTATAATAATTGACTAGCAGGGTAAGTTTTAGTAGAGAGACGCGCGTATGGTATGAGTATTTGATGTTGACGATACACGTGGGCTAGGTTGCCTTGTGGGCGTTCGCTATACACGGCATAAGCTTCTATAAAGCAATCGCTCGCAATGGCACGCAATACGTCCTCAAATTCTTGGAGATCGGCAAACGTGTCTTGCTCAATGAGTTCGAGATGTTTTTGGGTCATCACTATCATTTCAGCATGCGGCATGAAGTCGTGTACAATGCTGATGAATGAATCGAGTGATTCCTCTTCTGTTTCTTGAAGCGAAAGGGTAATCAGCCGAAACGGTTGTTCAAAGCGAAACGTATCATCCTGTAAACGCTCTTGCCACTTTCGCTGATGAGGGTCTGACTGAAGAATGGGAGTCGCCCACATGCGTAGAAGTTGCTGTTCACGTTCGGTTAATTCGAACGTTGGTAATCCAAATACGGTACCGTTTTGCGTCTCGAACCAGTCATGGTCACCAGATGCATCTTCCGACCGATAGACAGCGGCCGGAAATATCGATTTAATACGATCAAACGTATTCAATACTATCACCTCAACAACAATGTATCATATTTCAGATTGGAGGCTTGCAGTTTGGACGGGATATTGAAGATTTTACTCATGATTGTGATTGGAGCAACGATTGGGGGTGTGACGAACTTCCTCGCCATTAAAATGTTATTCCGACCACATGAACCGAAATATATTGGTTCGTTCCGGATTCCATTTACTCCGGGACTGATTCCGAAGCGACGGGATGAATTAGCATCCAGTTTAGGAAAGACCGTCGTCAAACACTTGTTGACACCAGAAGGTATGCGAAAGCGATTGCTAGATGATCAAGTGACGACACACATCACACAATTTGCTCAGCAAGAAGTTCAAGCGATGTTGCGCTCGGATAAAACGGTCCGAGAACTCGTAGAACCCCTCTACCCGAACGCGGAGGCACGCATCCTCACGTTAGCGGATGACAAGTTACGTGACGAGTTAACGAGCGTCATGGCTGAAGTAAAGGAACGAAAGTTGTTCGAGTTACTTGGGGAAGAAGGGATGGACCGCGTACGGGCGGTCATTCCTGAAATTGTTGATGCGCTTCTTGTTAAATCGGAAGAATATTTCTATTCTCCGGAAGGTGAGGCACAGCTTCGACATATGGTTGATTCGTTTGTTCAACGTCGACTCGGATTTATCGCAGGATTCATTCAAAACATCAACTTTGTCGAAATGGTTCGACCTGAAATCGTCAATATTTTAAGAGGTCAGTCAACGCGTGACGGAATGACGACGATGATTACGCGCGAATTTGAGCGTTTTAGTGAAAAATCAGTCGATACGCTAATGGACGAACGATTAGAAAAACGACTCATCGATGGCATTGTGCAACAGGTAGTCTCACGCTTACCAATAGCGCAATTGTTGGATCGCCCCGTCTCGACATATACGGAGTCTGTTGAATCCCGTGTCGTCGACGAAATCGTCCCACAAGGCGTGACGCTTGTCATTGAGCGCTTCACGAATCAATTGGAGACGATTATGGATCGATTAAAGATTGATAAAATTGTTCAGGAACAAGTTCAATCTCTCGATACGTCCTACCTAGAAGAAATTGTATTATCCATTTCCAAACGGGAGTTTCGGGCAATAACATGGCTTGGCGCGCTATTAGGTGGTATGATTGGGTTGATCCAAGGGTTGATTGCCATCTTGTGATGGCGAAACCCTAATAGTATTTAGGAGGACGTTACATGTCACAAACAAACTTGTACGACCAAGCTTACCAATTGGAGAAAGCACTTCGCGATTCTGAAGAGTTCACAACACTCTCTTCTTTATACGATCGTGTCAATGCGGATGCGGAAGCGAACCAGTTGTTCGCTGACTTCCGTAACATCCAAATGACGCTTCAACAAAAGCAAATGCAAGGAGAGGAAATCTCTGAGCAGGAAATGATGGATGCGCAAACGAAAATGATGAGCGTTCAACAGAACGAATTGATCATGGAGCTCATGCAAGAAGAGCAACGCATGCACCAGCTCGTTACAGAAGTAACGAAAGTCATCATGAAACCACTTGAAGAGCTTTACGCTCCGATGGTGAATGAAAACGAAGTTCAATAAGACAATGATGAACGGGTAGCTTTCGGGCTATCCGTTTTTTTGTTGATGAGATTGTCACACCTATTAAGTAAGCGCTTTCATAAACTGGATTATAATGAAGATGTGATAATGGGGAAAGGGTGAACTGTCATGGTGACTGTCCTTATACTTTTAGGGATGATTCTCTTTTTCATAATGGGATGGCTACGGGCAGATTTGGTTGCTGTGATTGGACTTCTCTGTCTCGTCTTAACAAATCAATTGACTCCGAGTGAGGCGGTATCCGGATTCTCAAATTCGGTTGTGTTGATGATTGCCGGACTATTCGTGGTCGGTGCGGGATTGTTTCATTCTGGCTTAGCAGAACGACTGGCTTCCTTATTGATCCCATACGCCAACGGGAGCGAGACGAGATTATTCTATTTATTCATGTTGACCGTCACGTTCCTTTCAAGCATCATGTCAAACACAGGTACGGTCGCATTACTCATTCCAGTCGTCATGGCGATGGCGCGCCAAATTAAAAGGTCTGCCAAAACATATCTCATGCCGCTCGCCTTCTTCTCAAGTATTGGTGGAACGATGACGTTGATTGGGACACCACCAAATCTAGTTGCAGCAGAATCGTTACGTGGTCTTGCGGAAGTCCCGATCGGTTTCTTTTCGCTGCTTCCGATTGGCTTGGTCGTCATGGTCGTGGGATTGGTTTATTTCCGTCTGTTCGGAAATCGTTTACTCGATCAAGGTAGCTCGAATGAGTGGGCTAAAGAAGAAACAAAAGAACCACCAAGTCCGAGCGTGTATGTCATATCGATTGAGAAATCCCACCCTTTAATTGGGAAGCGGTTGAGTGACCTGAAGTGGTCACATAATGGGATTCTTGTTCTAAAAGAACGTATTCAAGGGATACGTCAACACTATGAAACAGCACGCGCCGACACCGTGATACGCGCAGGAAGTTTACTCGTTAGTGGGGACGAACAGCAAGTTCGTTCCCTCTCACATCAGGAACAAATTCCTTATAAAAAGGTTGAAGCAAAAGCTGTAAATGATAAAGCAGGAGGCGTCGCGCTATTCACGATTCCAGCATCGAGTCAACTCGTAGGGAAATGTATCGGCGAGAGTCGATTACGGAGTGAGTTCCATGTCAACGTCTTACAATTAATTCGTCCACAAGAAGAAATTGCGCATGTCCGATTGAAAGATACCCCGCTAAAACAAGGTGACTTATTGATGGTACAAGGAGAGTGGGATGACCTTGAACGAATTGAACAAGACACACGTCTATTGCTCTCGAATGAACGGGTGACCGATGTGGCCAATCGAACCGTATCCAGTCATCATCAGCTTGCAGCAGGCATCATCTTGCTTATGATGGTGGTGCTGTTTGTATTCGAGTGGGTCGACCCGACCGTTGCGGTTTGGTTAGCGGCACTTGCAATGATTTTGAGTGGGGCCGTGCGTCATATGGATGTCGCATATCAATCGATTCAATGGTCATCACTCGTCTTGATTGCAGCTATGATACCGGTAGGGACTGCGCTTGAGCACGCGGGAGTCATGGCATGGTTAGTTGAATGGATAGAGAGTTCTTTTGCCGGATATGGACCTGGCTGGGTGCTCGTTGTTCTTTTTATTGCGACAATCCTACTTAGTCAAATCATCTCGAACACAGCGACCGCTATCTTGTTTATACCACTTGCTATCGCACTTGCGGAATCGATGGCGGTTAGTCCGATCCCGTTCGTCATCGCCGTCGCCATTTCGGCGTCACTTGCTTTTATGACCCCGTTCGGGTCTCCGACAAATGCGATGGTGTTTAGTGTGGGGGGGTATCGATTCGTAGATTTCATAAAAGTCGGTGTGCCACTGCAACTACTGACTGCATTCTTCGGTATACTCATGATTCTTTTCTTATTTCCATTTTGAGCAGGAGTTGAGAAGGGACGAAAAGAATAATCAGAGAGTGGCTGAAGGAAGGGAATGATGATCATGAAAAAATGGATGATGCTCATCCTCTGTCTATTTCTCGTTGCATGCGGGGAAGAAGTGGAACCTGAACCCGAGTTGACGGAGAACGGACGGGTGGCCGAACAGTATCTCGAGGAACAACAGTATCCAATCGTCTCTTTCGAAGGAGAGCATACGAGCACATTAACCTTAGATGAGTTGAAAGAAGATCGTGCACGTAACACGTGGGGACTACAATCCGTGTCACCGGATGAATACGTAGGAAAGATTATATACTATGAAAACTTTACTGTGAAAGATCATCCGATAAGTGAGCAATCTCCCGCCGGCCTGACTGGAGTGTCGGTGATGGTCGTGGATGGGAAGGTGATCGGAGGGACATCTTTCCCTGTAACCGACGGATCGGGCTTGGGGAACGGATATAGTCTGAGCGGAGAAACGCTAGAGGACATTCATCCTGATATTCAAGAATGGCAGGAAGCATGGGACGAGAAATACAGCGAATAAAAAAGTAGACCGAGAAAAATAACCTCGGTCTACTTTTATTAGGATGCAGTGCCTTTCAATTTCCCCGGTAATTTGCACCGTTCGAAATAGATGAGCTGCCCCTGGTGCACAATACGTGCCCCTTTATGCTCGTGCCCGGCAGCGCGAAGCATGTCGAGTCCTTTTATTTTGGCGGATTGATCGTCACTCGCCTCAAACATTTCATTCAATACGAGCGTGCCGTCATTTTCGAAACCTGTCACCGTGTATGTTTCCATTCACATGACCCCCTTTTCTTTATTTTAATGAATGGTTATTCATTCTTCAAGAGAAGGTTTTGTCAATTCATCGAATGTCAGTTGCCGTGTCGATTCAGTTCGGGGAATCAAGTCGGATACGGTCAGTCCGATCAAACGGACGGGCTCGATGACGTTCATCTCATCGAAGAGACGTCGGGCCAATCGTCGAATCTCGTCGTGGTCATGAGTCGGATGGTTTAATTTGATTTGATGACTCCGAGCCTGAAACTCGCTCGTCTTTAATTTAATGGTGACCGTTTGACAGCTCAGCTCGCGACGATCGAGCTGACGCAATACGTCCTCCATTTCAGGAATGACCCGTTCGAACACTTCTTCCGGGTCATCGATATCAATGGCGAACGTCGTCTCCGATCCGATCGACTTACGTTCCCGTGTGGCGACGACGGGGCGTGTGTCTCGTCCGTGTGCCAGTTCATATAATTGTTGTCCACGATCATGTCCGAAAATGGCTTTCAATTGTTCCGGGCGAGTTGTTTGCAAATCACCAATTGTATGATATCCGCTCTTATAAAGTGTTTGTGCGGTCACTTTTCCGACCCCGTGCATCGCTTCAATAGAAAGGGGAGCGAGAAAATCTGCCACTTCATGTGCCGGGACGACAGTGAGACCGTTGGGCTTCTCAAATCCCGAAGCGATTTTAGCAACGAATTTTGAAGGCGCGACCCCGGCGGATGCAGTAAGGCCGGTACGCCGTTTGATTTCACCTAAAATATACCGGGCGATAAAGGGTCCGGATGAGCTCAATAACGTATTCTCTGTCACGTCGAGATAAGCCTCATCGAGCGAGAGCGGTTCGACGAGCGGTGTAACTGACTTAAAAATCTCCATTACTTGCGCGCTGACTTCGCGATATGCTTGAAACCTTGGTTTGACAAATGTCGCATGCGGGCACAAGGCAAAAGCGCGACGTGATGACATCGCGCTGTGTACGCCATATTTCCTCGCCTCATAGGAACATGTCGCGACGACCCCACGGCTGTGAGGTGGGCCTCCGACGATGACGGGCTTCCCTCGTAAATTGGGACGGTCTCGCTGTTCGACAGAGGCGTAAAATGCGTCCATGTCCACGTGAATGATGAGTCGTTCCATAACATCACCTTTCCTGGGCAAAACACTTTTCTTTCATTATAACGAACTTTTGTTCGTTTTTTTAACATTTTGTTTTGTTCGGTGTTTCGTCGAAGTCGTCTGATTCGGAAACTGTAACAACGACCCAATCCAATTCTTCCGTTTCAACCACATTTGGATGATGAGCGTGAAGAGAAGAATCATGATCCAGGCGAATCCATACCCGAGCGGCCATTCCAGTTCAGGCATATGTTTAAAGTTCATCCCCCAAACGGCACCGAACGCAACGACTGGGGTCGTCAGCGCTGTGAAGACGGTGAGGGCCTTCATGATCTCGTTTCCTCGGAAGTTCGAGAGTGTGGAGGCGAGGTCTGTCATCGCTATCACGTCTTCTTGATAATGATTGATCAACGTCAGCAAGCGACTGACTCGATAATCAGCAAGTTGGTATGATTTCAACTGCTGTAAATCTTTATTTAAAAATGCCTCACGTCCTGCCATGACGAGTTCTTTGTAAGGGGTGACGGTGTCCGACCACCGTTCGATCTCACTGCGAAGACCAAAAATCTCATTCATGAACGTAGCAGGGACCTGTCCCGTCATTTCACGTTGAGCGGTCAACAATCGTTCTTCAAATTCATCGATGCCGTGAAAATAGTTGTTCATCCGCTCGGCAAGTAACTCGTAAAAAGCCTCAATCGGAGAGTCACATTGTTTAGCGAGAATCGACTCGTGATGAAGATCATCAAAACCAATCGTCCATAAAAAATCGGGTCCGATGAAGTAATGTCCAATTTTTTGCGGTTCTCGTTCTAACTGTTCATAGTCGAGCGTGAGTGAACCATACATAAAACCGTCCTCGACCAAAATTTTGGTGACGTTTGCGGTCGTCAGTTGTTCGAGCCAATACGTATAAGCTTGAACATATCGTTGATCTACATAAATATAGTCCTCAGGTCGTGTATACCAATCCCATTCCATCATCCATTCCCCCAATTCGCTACATTGATAGTATTCCCAAATTGTCAGGAATGTTGGCATCTGTCGCAAACTTTCGATAAGATGAAGGTACTGAACAAGAGAGAGGTGCTTTCATTGACGACAAAAATCGGTCAACTCAAAGTGGGCGACACGCTAGACCAATATGTCATGATCAAACAATCCTATAAAGGACTTGCCGGGAACGGAAAGCCTTATTTAACATTAATCCTTTGCGACGAGAGTGGCGAAATCGAGACGAAACTATGGGATAGTGCCGATACTGAGAAGTACGCGACGAAAAAAATCGTCCATGCGGCCGGTGAAGTGATGGACTATCGCGGGCGGACACAGTTGAAATTGAAGCAGATTTCGATTATCGAACAAGAAGTGGATATCGCACCTTACGTACGATCGGCACCGATTCCGAAGTCGGAGCTTGAGACAACGATTCGTGGATTCATCACGTCACTTCAACACGATGAGATTCGCCGTCTTGTCGAGGAAGTCGTCAATCGTCACGAAGAGGCATATTTCACATATCCGGCTGCCGTTCGACATCATCATGCGGTCTATTCGGGACTGGCATTTCATGTGATGTCGATGTTGAAGCTCGCGGATACGATGTGTGAATTGTATCCATCCTTGAACCGGGACCTTTTGATTGCGGGTGTGATTCTACACGATTTGGCGAAAGTCATTGAGTTGTCCGATGCGATTACACCGGAGTATACGCTTGAAGGGAAGTTGCTCGGTCACTTGTCACTCATGGCATCGGAGCTTGAAGTCGTGTCACGTGAACTTGGGACAGACCGTGAAGTGACAACGTTGTTGCAACATCTCGTCTTAAGTCATCACGGTAAACCGGAGTGGGGTTCTGCGAATACGCCTCAACTTCCTGAGGCGGAGATGTTGTTCTTCATCGACAACATCGATGCGCGCATGAACATGTTCGAAAAAGCATATGAAGGCGTCGAACCGGGTGCGTTCACGGAACGTGTCATGGCTCTCGATAATCGAGCATTTTATCGTCCGAAATTATAATACGGCATCTGTTCACAAATAAGGGCACTCCAATGTTGGAGTGCCCTTTAAACTTATTGTTCAGTCGATTCTTCAGAAGATTCGTCTGCGTTTTTAATCGCTTCTTTGACAGCGTCAAATTGTTGCTCTGCTTTTGCATCTTTTACGTCAACGTTATATTTTTCAATCAACTCTGCGTAAATTTTGTTCGCGTCGACCGAAGCTGATTTTTCAGCTGCTAATTCTTCACGAATGCGGTCTTTCTCGTCTTCGAGTTTCAAGTCTTTCTCTTTACGGTCTGTCACTTTGATGACGTGGAAACCGAATTGCGATTGGACTGGTTCAGAAACTTTTCCGACCACATCTTCTTTAAACGCGTATTCTTCGAATTCAGGTACCATCGCACCGGCAGAGAAGTAACCGAGCTCTCCACCTTTTTCGCCAGAACCTGTATCCGTTGATTTCTCTTTCGCGAGTTCTGCGAAGTCCGCACCGTCGTTCAACTCTTTGATGATGTCTTGTGCTTCTTCTTCTGATTCAACGAGAATGTGACTAGCTTCCACTTCTACGTTCTCTTTTGCGAACTGTGCTTCGATGTCTTCATCGGTCACGTCGACAAGCTCAGATTTTGCTGCGTCAACAAGCATCTGCCCGCGAAGCGCTTCTTTGAACTCTTCCGTACCACTCATGCCGGCTTGTTGAATCGCTTGTTCGAATTCTTCTTCTGAGTTGAATTGTTCTTCTGTCTTGCTGAATTCTTCGTCTACTTTTTCTTGGTCGACTTGGTCACCGTATTCTTTTTCAAGAAGTGCATTCATCGTCTCTTGGAATGCGAGTTGTGGCACCATCCGGTCATAGCTCATATCCGCGATTTCACCGCGAGTGACCTCGCCGCCTTTATATGTGACGACTGCTGAATTATCTGATTCTCCGCCGCCCGCGTTCGTTGCCGCGTACGTACCGCCAGCACCGATGATGAGTGCGATTGCAGATGCACCAACGAGAGCGCCAGTTGAGAATTTTTTATCTTGCTTTTTTGGTTCATTCGTCATTCCGTTTGACATGTATTCCACCCCTAATAATTCTTAAAGTTTCTAAGTCCGACTATATCACATTTTCCTAATCATGACAGCTGTTCTCTTGTCTGTACAGTATCATAGCACACAATCCTGTCGTATAATGATGTAATAGAATGTGAAATGATGGGGTGAGGGCAGTGTCACTAGAAGAGAAGGTCGAGCATTTAGCGTATCAGATGAAGATCTTACTCGAGATTGTCGATTGGACGAACCGTCCGTTTGAATATGAAGTGATTCGAGCAAACTTGACGAAACAGGAAGTGGAGTCATTTTATCAATTGCTTGATGAAATTCGAGCGCGACAAAACGAGCAAGTGCGCTATGGATTTACGTCCATAGAGCCGTTGCTCGTTCATTTTGCAGGTATGTTAGATGCGAGGCTCGATGTGAAAACGATTCTTGAGGCATGCGTCCGTCAAGGAATCGAATTAGACGTCACAGAGCCACTGTATCGGCAGGTTAGGCTTCTTGAGTGAGATGATCATCCTCATCATCAGGGCGTCTGCCTGCCTCTTCTGTAATCATTTTTGATGTTTCTGCAAAGATATCCATGAAGTTGTCCCCATACAAGCGACGAACGATGGCCGTCATGTCTGTTAAATCGGGGAACTTGCCATAAAGTTCTTGCAAGGGAAGGGAAGCGCGGAAGACACCGTTACCTTCTGGGTCAAACGCATGAATCGTCTCGAGTAACAATGCTTCGCCTTTAGGTGTCAACTGGACATACGTATTTCGTTTGTCCGTCTCTTTTTTAGAAAACGTAAGTAATCCACGGTCCTCTAACTTCTTCGAGAAGTTGAAAGCAGTCGAGACGTGCATGACGCCATATTTTGCAATTTCAGAGATCGATGCACCGCCTAAAGCATGGGCAATCCATAAGATATGATGTTCGTTAATGTTCAAGTCGAACGGTTTAATCCAATTTTGCCAGTCTTTTTCGACGGTTTTCCATAAAGCCTTACTCAATTGAATAATTTTGTGGCTATAGAGCATGGCCTCAGGGCCAGTGAATTCTTTTTCGTGTTCCATCTCGATCCATCCTTTCCGGATAAAAAAAATCAATTATAATCGACGGACGATGTCCCCAAACACTCACTGTGTCTGATCGACAGTTTTTTCAGTCATAGCAGACTGTAAGTTCGAGAGCTCCTGAAGGTTCTCTTGGATGCGATCGACTGAAGGCTGAATGTCTTGTTGATAGCGTTCGACTTCGACTTTCACTTGATCAGTCAATTCTTTTCCTTGTAGCTTACTTGCAGCGGCAACATGTGATGCATGTTTCGCAACATTTCCAAATTGTTCTTTTAGCGTAGTGATTGTGGATGCTCGATGTTGTTGCGCAGCGGCGTCATTTGCGGTTCCTCGCGCTAGTTTCTTAAACGTGGCGACCCCTAAAAATGCTAAAACAAAGCCGAAAGCAATCCAATCTCGACGTTGGCGACTCGACAATTCATTCCCCTCCTCAAGCACGGTTCATCAGAATTACATTCTTTTCATATTATTTTACCAAAAAAGAGTGATTAAAAACCTATATCGCAAATAAAATTTTTCAGAACATTCATTTTTGACCGAAAAATCATTTTATTTTAAAATACAGGTAAAGGAAGGTGATCCTCAGTGGAGAAAGCGAAGCGTTGGGTAGATGATATGCTTGACCTATATCTCGCCGCTAAGCGACTGGGAGATGACACTTGGGCCGAATCGATTATGAACACACTAGAGGCGGGATATGAAGCATCGAAACAATCAGAACAGGATCGTGAAGAATCCATTCGAGAAAAGCGTATCCTTGAAATAGATACCCGTCTAACTGAATTACGAAAAGAATTTGAACAAGCGACATCTGTCAAAAAGCGTCAACAACTTTATGAAGTGGCGATTAAGCTTCAGGTCGAGCGAGCGCAATTGGAAGAAGAGCAGAAGCGCCGTCGTGATTCTATCAATCAATCATAAAGGAGACCCGTCATCGACGGGTCTCTGTCTGTCTTATACGTGGGCATGGATATTCGATGCAAGGGTGGAGAGTTCTTCAGATGTGAAGGCGTCGTTTTGCGTAATCCATTTCGCACCAAACCCGTCCTCATGTCCAAAACGTGGAATTAAATGAATATGGAAGTGATACACCGTTTGCCCGGCTATTTCTTCTGCGTTCGATAAGACGTTCATTCCGATTGCACCCGTCTCGCGCTGAATCGCATTAGCGATTGTTGGGATTCGTTTAAATACATCCGCCGCGACATCTTCAGGCAATTCGTAAATGTTTTTCGTATGATGTTTCGGGATGACGAGCGTGTGACCTTTTGTCACTTGTGAGAGGTCGAGAAAAGCGACGACAGCCTCATCTTCATACACCCGATACGACGGGATTTCTTGCTGAGCGATTTTACAAAAGATACAGGTTGGATCGGTATGCATCTTCATTCCTCCATTCTAAAAGTCATTTCTGCTTCATCATACCATGGAATTTCGGGCGCAAGAATGATTGGATGGGGAATCGATTCCTTCTATAATAGAAGTATATGAAAGGAGACGAGTGAATGTCGTATACGAGAAGCAAAAAGAAAGAGAGCAACCCGAGAGTTCTTCTTTTATTATTTAGTTTGATCATTATAGTTGGAGCTATTGTTTTCTATTTATACGCATACAAGCCGGCGGCGGAACAAGATAAAATTCACGTTGCTTTCAAAGAGGCCTTATTAGAACAAGACCGTGCTTTTTTTGAAGAAAAGATGGAATATCAAGGAGAACCACTAACACGAGCGGAAGCGTTGCGATTTATGCGTTGGTTAAATGATGAAAAATCAATTCGAGGCGATGCCATCGCAGAGGTTGCGAAAGATCGCTCGGATCGAACGTCTAGTGTGGAATCGGAAGGTTTGTTTCGTTTAATCGACACGGGTGAAGGACGATACGGCTTTTCTGACTATCGAATCGAGCTTCTCCCGCAACGAATCGATGTGACTTCGGACTTACAGTTGACGAATATTTGGATTGACGGTCAGCGCGTGGGACGAATCGATGAAGCAGGCGGGTTGCTAACGTTTGAAAAGATGCCGGGAAGTTATGATGTGAAGGCGGTCGCCGTCGCGAACGGTGAGACGGTATCCGAAACTGAGACAATTCAATTGACTTCGTCTGCATCCATTGATTATGCACTTATGCCGGAATCGAACGAATCGATTGCGGGACAGTTCGATTTAAAACGGGCTGAGCTGATTGAAATCGAAGTGGAAGCACAAACGGGACATGCGTTAGAAACGATTGATTCCTTGATTGGACAATCGGAGAAGAAGGTCTTAGAAACACTTGGCGAACCAACTGGAAAGCGTGAGGAGAAATGGGATTATGAACAGTTGACGGTCACATATGATGACGGGGACGTACAGTCGATTATGGTCGATCTCGATAAGCGGCCGGATGATTTGATTGCCTTACTTGGTGAACCGAAAGAGAAACTAGAGCACCAACTCGGTACAGAGTGGGATTACGGTCAATCGTTCTTCGAATCGTTCTTTACATTCTTTGGCCTTGAGACCGAGAAGCAGTTTGTCGAAAAGAATGACGCGATGTATTTACTGATTGAATAAAAAAAGAGGGGCATTCCATAATGGAAGCCCCTCCGATACATAATCTTATTTTTTACGCATTGATTTCATAACGAATGATACGATCAAGATTAAGATAATCGCACCAATAAGCGCTGGGATAATTGCGATATCCGCAACTGTTGGTCCGAAGTCACCAAAGATAAGTCCACCTAACCATGCACCGATGATCCCCGCGATGATGTTACCAATGATTCCACCTGGTACGTCCTTACCTAAAATCAATCCTGCTAACCAACCGATGATACCCCCGATAATTAAATAAAGAATAAACCCCATAAACCATTCTCCTTCCTCTTTTTGCCCATTGTTCTTTACAACGATTTTGTGGAACAATGGAAGTATTGATGTTTTATTTTAAAATGCCTTACAGTTGTGATTATTCCCATGTGACAACATTTAAAACATATAGCACAAAAAAAAGTTGAAAATGAAAGGTGTGGTTTTCATGCTGCACGTCGATCGGTTGAACGGCGGATATCTCGGTAAACAAGTATTGCATGACGTTTCGTTTGAAGTGAAAAAAGGAGAGCTCGTTGGTTTGATAGGGCTAAATGGCGCTGGGAAATCAACAACAATCAAACACATTTTGGGGCTCTTGTCACCACTATCCGGACAAATAGAAATTGATGGTGAGACATTACAGTCTTCAGAAAAAAAGTATCGTAAAAAAGTAAGTTACATACCGGAGACGCCGATTTTATATGAGACATTGACATTACAAGAACATATCGAGTTAATGGGAAAAGCGTATGATGTCGATTCTAAGGATTTGACTATGCGTACAAACCGTTTGGCGAAAGAGATGCGAATGGAAAAGCAACTCGCATGGTTCCCATCGGTCTTTTCGAAAGGGATGCGTCAAAAAGCAATGATTTTATGTGCTCTCGTGACAAAGACTCCGCTCTTGATCGTTGATGAACCGTTTGTTGGTCTTGATCCATTGGCGATTCGACAGTTGCTCCAATTATTTGATGAGTATAAAGAAGACTGCGCGATTTTGATGTCGACCCACATCCTTGAAACGGCAGAACGGCATTGTGATCGATTCATCTTCCTTCATCAAGGTGTCGTCATCGCAACCGGCACGGCCGCGGAATTACGTGAAGTGTACCGATTATCACCGGATGCGACGCTTGATGACATATATGTCGAGGCGATTGCTTCGGAGGAACAGTCGTCATGAATCGATTTACTTCAAGACTCGGAAATTGGATGGAAGAGGTCGTCAAGTATAGTCGCTATGTCGCGAACGGGGGGCTACTGTTCACGCTCTACTTCACCTTGATTTACGGGGCGTTCGTCTATAACAATTTTTTAGAACGAATCGATGGGACGTTCCCGGGTGCATGGATTGCTGGGGCGATCCTGTTGATTATCCCGCTCGGTCATCGTCCACGAACATTCATCCAAGATGCAGATCAAGTGTTCTTACTACCGGAGCTGGGTGATATTCGATCCTATATGATTGGCGTTCGTCTGTTTAATGTCGCATTCGCCCTGCTGCGTGCATTGCTCGTCTTGCTCATTTTGTTACCACTTCTCGTGCGAACGGAAAATTATTCGAGTATGGAAGTGCTATCATTCGTCGTGACGATGGTTTTGCTGTCAGCTGCGGGACGTTTGGCTAGAGTAGAGGGGATTCGCGAATGGACGATCTTGCTGTTTGCGCTCGTGAGCGGTGTCTGTCTTCTTGTCGATTGGACACAGTGGGCGTGGATTCCGGCTTTTGCTCCGTTCATTCTATTACACGTTAAGCGACATGAGCGGATTCCTCTTCTCCATTGGTTGACTCTTGAAGAGAAGAGTCGGGCGCAATTTGAACGGGTGATCAGTTGGTTCGTCGACTTACCGACCTTGAGAGAAGAAGTCCGGGAGCGTAGACTGTTGACGAAATTGTTAGAACGGCGAGTACTCCAGCACGTGGACGCATCACGTTATGTGTACGGCCTTCGTATTATTCGGTCAAACGATTCGCTCGATTTGATTCTTCGTTTGACAGCAGTAGCGCTCATTGTCATGTGGATGTCAGGAGGGTGGTATGTGGGCTTTGTCACGCCACTCTTTGTGGGACTAACAGCATTACAGCTCGTTCCTTTATTTAAGCGGTTAGAGGCGGTTTCAATAGTCTCCTGGCTACCAATTACTCGTGACGAGCGGATTGAAGGGTATTCATGGTGGGCGATGCGGTTGCTTATCGTCCAGGCAATCGTTCTCGTACTTGTGTCCATCGCTTTTGGTGCGACATGGGACGCGGCGATTGGGTTTATCTTATCGATTGTGGTCATTCGCTATTACTTGAGCCGTTTGACATAAAAAAAGAAGGACATCCTTTTCGGGTGTCCTTCTCGCATGATTAGATTATTTTTTAGGAGACATGACCGATACGCTTGAACCGAGAATTTTCGGAAAGCGTCCTGGTTTCTCTGTCGACTCTTCGACTTCACCGTATGCTGACACACCATGTTCTGCGATATCGAGACCGACATCTTCTTGTTCTTCCGTGACACGGAGACCGATTGTGACGTCGAGTAGTTTCAAGAAAGCATAACTGCCGCCACCGGCGATGACCATGGCGATCAACACACCGAGTGTCTGTACGCCGAGTTGTGTCAATCCGCCACCATAGAACAGTCCGGCAGAACCGATACCCGTAATTTCGACAAGTCGGGGAGAAGCGAAGAAGCCAAGTGCGAGTGTTCCGATGATCCCAGCCACTCCGTGTACAGAGAAGGCGCAGAGTGGGTCATCCACATATTTCGCCATCAAGATGCTCGTTCCGTATGTCGCGATGGATGCGAGTGCACCAATGACGACGGCCGCCCACGGTTCGACGAACGCACATGCCGCCGTGATGGCGACGAGTGCACCGAGAACCCCGTTGACGATTGACGGGATATCTGCCGTTTTCCGATGGAGCATGACGATGGCAAGGGCACCGAGCGCACCAGCTGCTGTGGCGAGCATCGTCGTCAATGCAACGTATCCGAAGAATCCGTCAGCGACCGACATCGTCGAGCCGGCGTTGAATCCGAACCAGCAAAGCCAAAGGACGAGACCGCCAACAACGGTTAAGACGTGGTTATGACCAGCGAGTGATTCCGTCTTACGACGTGGTTTTAAGATGATGGTAGCCATGAGCGCCGCCATCCCACCTTGAAGGTGAACGACCGCTGAACCCGCGAAGTCTTGCATACCCATTGATCCCAGCATACCGCCAGCCCATACTGAGCGTGCGACGATTGGATAGAGGATAGCAACGAAGAAGATACCGAAGAGAACGTAGGCAGACAGCTTAGCCCGTTCCGCAAATCCACCCCAAGCGATGGCGAGTGAGACTGCAACAAATGATAACTGGAATAAGAATTTGATGTCGATTGAAACGTTCGCCCAATCGAGGCTTGAGAACGATCCACTCAAGAAGAAACCTTCTGTCCCGAACCAAGTCGTTCCATCTCCGAACGAGAGGCCGAACCCGACCGCCCAAAAAGCGAGTGCCGCCACAGAGAGGCTGATTATTTGTTTGACCGCGACGTGACCGGCGTTCTTGGCTCGGAGCGTCCCGGTCTCGAGTAATCCGAAACCTAATTGCATCGTCAATACGAGCAATGCAGCGATGAGTACATACAGCGTGTCCATATAATAGAGAATGTCTTCCATGTTCATGCCCTCCTTTTTCTTAGGTGCTTTCCAAAAGTTGACTTCAGTGTAAAATGAAAAAACGACGTTGGATTGCATTTTGTCAGATTATCTGACATAGTTTTTTAAATAGGGAGGGCGGGAGAGAATGGACTACAAATCGAAGAAGGTCATCGGAATGGGCGTCGTGACAGATTTAACGGGGCTTTCGGAGCGTCAAGTCCGCTACTATGAAGAAAAAGGTCTTGTCTTGCCTGAACGGACTAAAGGTGGGTCACGTAAATATTCTTTCCATGACGTGGAGCGTTTGATTGAAGTGGCGACCAAATTGGAGGATGGGTGGCGAATTCAGGATATTAAAGAGCGCGAACGTCGATTGTCGACGAAACAGCGCGATGATATGATTCGAGGTCAATTGAATTCAGCCTTCCGAACATTTCCGACAAAAAAATGACACAAAGAAAACACAATGAAAATGCTTCACATTAGCATAATTCTAATTAATTTCTGTATAATGTTTTTGAGTTCACAAACAAGAGAATAAATAGTGTAGGAGAAATTTAGAGGGGAATGACGCGACGTATGAACGATACAATTTTAAAAGCGTTTAAAGGAGAGGCGACGGACTATGTACCTGTATGGTATATGCGCCAAGCTGGACGCTATCAACCGGAATATCGAGAGATTAAAAAGACGAGGTCATTATTCGAGATCACACATGATCCTGAACTTTGTGCATATGTCACGGAACTTCCGGTGAAACAACTCGGAGTCGACGCGGCCATCCTATATAAAGACATCATGACACCACTTCCATCGATGGGAGTTGATGTCGAAATTAAGAGCGGAATCGGACCGGTCATCGATAATCCATATCGTACGATGGAGGATGTGGAACGACTTAAACCGTTAAACCCAGATGATATCTCATACGTCTTTGATACAATCCGTTTATTGCGGGAACGTCTAGAAGTCCCACTAATCGGCTTTTCAGGTGCACCGTTCACATTGGCGAGCTACATGATCGAAGGGGGCCCATCCCGTAACTATCATCGCACGAAAGCGCTCATGTATGCAGAACCGGATGTATGGAATGCGTTGATGGAGAAACTCGGTGATATGGTCATCACGTATGCGAAGGCGCAAGCTGATGCTGGCATTCAGGCGTTTCAATTGTTTGATTCGTGGGTCGGCACGCTTAGTCGTAAAGATTATGCGCGTTACATCAAACCGACGACGAAGCGAATTTTCAAGGAATTGCGTTCACTCGATATTCCGCTCATCATGCACGGTGTCGGAGCGAGCCATCAAATCGAAGAATGGCATGACCTTCCACTAGATGTGGTCGGTCTTGACTGGCGTTTGTCGGTAAAGGAAGCACGGGAACGTGGGATTACGAAAGCCGTTCAAGGAAACTTAGACCCGTCGTTCTTGTTAGCTCCATGGCCGGTCATCGAAGAGAAGGTTAAGGAGATTTTAGATGAAGGAATGAAACAACCTGGTTACGTCTTCAACCTGGGACATGGGGTGTTCCCTGAAGTCGATCCGGCTGTTCTCGTCAAATTGACGGCATTCATTCACGACTACTCACGCGAAAAAATGGGAGGCAACGAATCATGAAAACAGTAGGACTACTTGTCATGGCGTACGGCACACCGTACAAACCGGAAGATATTGAACGTTATTACACGCATATTCGTTATGGACGCAAGCCGTCACCGGAGGCACTCCAAGATTTGACGGAACGCTACGAGGCGATTGGTGGCGTATCTCCACTCGCGAAAATCACAATCGATCAAGCGGAGACGCTTCGTGACATCTTGAATGAGCGTCATGTAGGTGAAATCGAGTTCAAACTGTATATCGGATTGAAGCATATCGAACCGTTCGTAGAAGACGCGGTCGCGCAAATGGCGAACGATGGCATCAAAGAGGCGGTATCGGTCGTCTTAGCACCTCATTACTCGTCATATAGCGTCAAATCATACAACGGACGTGCTCATGAAGAAGCGGCGAAGTATGGCATCGACATTCGTTCGGTAGAGTCGTGGTATGATGAGCCGAAGTTTATCAAATGGTGGGCGAATGCGATTAACGATACGTATGCGTCATTGCCTGTACCGGCTGAAAAGACATGTCTCATCGTTTCAGCGCATAGTCTCCCTGAGAAGATTTTGGCTGGAGGCGACCCGTATCCGGATCAATTGAAAGAAACGGCTGATAAAATTGCCATTGAAACGGGCGTCCCGCATTATGAGATTGGTTGGCAGTCAGAAGGGAACACGCCGGATCCATGGATTGGACCTGACGTACAGGATCTGACGGCTGAACTTCATGAAAAATATGGCTATGAGGCGTTCGTCTATACGCCGGTTGGTTTTGTTGCAGACCATCTCGAAGTATTGTTCGACAACGACGTCGAGTGTAAAGTTGTCTGTGACCGCCTCGGTGTTCACTACGCACGTCCAGCTATGCCAAATGCAGAGCGAAGCTTCATCGAAGCCATCGCGGATCGAATGGAAAGCGTGATCGTGCATCATGCGTAAATTCACGATTGTCGGTGGTGGGATCACAGGTCTCACCGCCGCTTTTTATGCGGAGCGTTATTTGCCGGAAGACGTGACCATCACGTTGCTCGAGGCGACAGATCGCCTCGGTGGAAAGATTGATACGTATGAAACAGGAGAATTTGCGGTTGAACGTGGACCGGATTCGTACGTCTTTCGAAAGACTGCGATGACGGAATTAATTGAAGACGTCGGCTTAGGGGATGAACTCGTTCGAAACGGTGTCGGGCAGGCTTACGTCCTTCATCATGACGGACTCCATCCAATCCCGAAACAGACGGTAATGGGGATTCCGCTAGACGTCAACGCGTTTCGTGAGACGACGTTGCTCTCGGAGGAAGAGCACGAGGACTTGAAGCGGATGTTGCTGTCACCACCAAAAGTAGAGACGCCAGACTCGGACGTCTCACTCGGCCTCTACCTTCGTGAACGTGTCGGAGACCCGATCGTCGACCGATTGATTGAACCGTTACTCTCTGGTATCTATGCTGGAGATATCGATCAAATGAGTGCGATGTCGACGTTCCCGCAGTTTATCGAAGGAGAACAGAAATACGGGAACTTATACGAAGGGATGCGGCATTTACGTCCTGAACAGCGGGTAGCTGAAGTTGGTGCGAAGAAAGTCGGTCAGTTCGCCTCATTGCAGCGGGGGCTAAAATCGCTCACAGATCGACTCGCTGAACGATTGGAGCGGACCGAGGTCATTTTTAATTGCTCCGTCGAACAAGTGTCCGAGCGTGAAGAAGGATATCGATTGTTTACAACACGTGGTGATATCGATACGGACCATCTCGTGTTGACGGTGCCGCCCCGTCTCATTCGTCAATTCCTCCCGAAAGTCGATAGTGACTTTTTGGCAGATATGAAGCCACATGCGACAGCGACCTGTTCTTTAGTCTTCAAAGAAGAGGACATCGAGCTTCCGTTTGTCGGAACCGGATTTGTCGCGAGTCAGGAAGCGGATGTAACGATTACAGCGTGTACGTTCATCGACCAGAAATGGCCACACGCCGTACCAGAAGGATATCACGTCCTCCGCGTCTTTTTAGGTCGCCCCGGAGCAGATGAAATCGTCGAAGCGTCTGATGAAGACATTATCGAGACGGCACTACACGACCTTCAAGGTCTCATGCGCATTCATCGTGAACCGGTTCAGACGGTTGTCAGTCGACTCCGTGATGGTTTGCCCCCGTATGCGGTCTTTCACGCTGACCGTGTCAAGGCGCTGCGTGCCGAGATGGGCCGTTTGTATCCAGGGGTCATTCTCGCTGGAATCGCCTATGACGGAATCGGAATGCCGGACTGTGTGAAGAGTGTAAGAGAACAAGTGAAGGCATTGGGCGAAAAGGTTGAGATTTGATGAAGGGAGGGTTCGGATTGTTCCGAATCCCTCTCTTTTTGTTATAGTTAGAAGCGAAAGAGAAAAAGGAGTGATGGAAGATGGCAACGTATAAACTTTTTGTATCAGACATGGACGGTACGATTTTGCACAACCACACCACTATCGCGAAGGAAACGGCTGAAATCGTTCGTGAGGCAGAAGCAGCGGGGATTCGGTTTGCGATTGCGACGGGGCGCAATTATGTAAATGCGAAACAAATCTTGGATGAGGTCGGATTATCTTGTCCGATCGTGTCATCGAATGGGGGACGCGTGCTCGACACTTCGGGAGAGGTCCTTCATGAAATCGATTTAACGATTGAAGAGGCACTTCAAGTCATTGATGTTCTTCATCAAGATGACAAATATGCGGACGTTTTTTACGAGATTTACACGGAAGCTGGGCTTGTTGCGAGCCGTGGTGACTTGATTGAGGCGTCGATGAAGAACTTGAAAGCGAATGGTGACGACCGCTCGCTTGAGAGGTACGAATTCTTTAAAAACCGTTATTACGTCAATGAAGATGTGAAGATTGTTGATGATATCGAGAACTTTATTCGTAAAGAAGCGGGACGTGTTTATAAGTTCATTGCGTTCTCGAGTCATTTTGAGAAAATGTCAACGCTGTGGAAAGAAATCGAAGCTCAAGTCGAAGGGGTGTATGTCACGTCTTCGGGCAATGACAACATCGAAGTGATGGCACACGGCGCGGATAAAGGTAACGGTGTATCGAAGCTCGCTGAACATTACGGCATCGACCTATCTGAAGTCGTCGTCATCGGTGACAACTTGAACGATGTACCGATGTTTAAAGTTGCCGGCAAAGCGATTGCGATGGGTAACAGCCATGAAGAACTGATTGCCATCAGTGATCACGTCACAGAACGGCACAATGAATACGGGGTGGCCAACGCCTTGAAACGAGTCATGACAGGTGAGTGGAGCTAAAAGATTTGGCGAGGCGTCGTCTTGTTTCGTATAATACGAGTAGCGAACACCTGACTAGGAGGAAATAGACTGTGAAATTTATTTTTAATCCAGATATCCGCGATCCGAAGCTTAACTTGGCGGTTGAAGAGTATATCTTAAAACACTTGAACGTAGATCATGAAGATTATTTCCTGTTCTACATCAATGGACCCTCGATTATCATTGGGAAAAACCAAAACACATCGGAAGAAATCAACTTGAAGTATATCGAAGAGAACGGCATCGATGTCGTTCGACGTCTCTCTGGTGGGGGTGCCGTCTATCACGATGAAGGAAACTTGAACTTCAGCTTCATCACAAAAGACGATGGCAACTCGTTCAATAACTATAAGAAGTTTACACAACCCATCGTTGATGCGTTACGTAATCTAGGTGTCGAGGCAGAGCTGACGGGTCGTAACGATATTCAGGTCGGCGAGCGTAAAATCAGCGGAAACGCCCAATTTACGACGCGTGGACGCATGTTCAGTCATGGGACGCTCATGTTCAATTCGAACATTGAAGAAGTCGTCAACTCACTTAACGTCTCTGAAGAAAAGATGCGCTCAAAAGGAATCAAGTCTGTTCGCAGTCGTGTCGCGAACATCACTGAATTTTTAGAGCGCGAGATGGAGATGCAACACTTCGTCGAGGCGTTACTCCATTCGATTTATGATGGAGAGCAGCCGGAGCGTTACGTTCTACGTGATGAGGACTGGGAAATCGTTCATGATATCTCGAAAGAGCGCTATGCGAACTGGGACTGGAACTTTGGGAAATCTCCGAAGTTCGACGTCGAGTCAAAACGCCGTTTCCCAATCGGGACGATCGACGTCCGCTTGAACGTGAACAAAGGGACGATCACAGAAGCGAAGATTTATGGTGACTTCTTCGGTGTCGGTGACATCCAAGACGTCGAGCAAGCGCTCGTTGGGACTCGTTTCGAACGTGCTGCCATCCGTGAACAGTTAATGACGCTCGATTTAAAACATTACTTTGGAAATGTCGAGCTCGAGGAATTGGTTGATTTGATTAGTTAAGATGATCAGGGCGATCTCTACGGAGCTCGTCCTTTTTTGGCAGTTTCGTGAACGTTGGTCGAACGGATTGCGCCTCGACGGGAGAAGGCGTATCATAATTTGTGCAAGCGTTTTCGTAAAGGCTAATCAAAATAGGAGGAGTATGCATGTATCGGATGCTTAGTGAATGGATGGATGCGAGTCGTATGTGGGTGACGGAGCAAGCGACATTTGAACGAGCTGTCAAGGCGGTAGGTCTAGAGTTAGAACGAAAAGATATGGTCGATTCTTCATTTACACGGGTGATTCTCGATCAGGAGACGATTATTCCTTCCGGGGTGAGCGATGTCGCGATTCCAGTAGCTGTCATTGACGTGCCTCTCTCCATTTCAAAACGAGACGGCATTTCACTCCTTCACCTAATGAACCCGTGCGAAGTAAAGACGATCACCGGAGAAAAGATTCATGCAAAGGCCATTCTTTTGATTACGGCTACGAATGAACCCAAAAAGCAGATGTATCATAAGTTGATTGATGATTTACTGATGGACGATGAGGCACTACAAGCGCTCGTTCATATCCAAAGTCGTGCCGGTATGTTTCATTTGCAGACGAACTTTTTGGAAGCGTTTTCTTATTGAAACATTTCATGTACAATAGAAGTAATTGAAAAGAGCGCGGACAACGTGCTCTTTTTTATGGCTCAAAAGTGAATCATCATTCATTTAAAGGGGGATTACCATGGCAAACTTAGTCAAGTCACTACAGGAAGTAGTGGCCGCTCACCCGCAGAAAGCGGCGTATGTGTTTGGGGAAGACACGGTGAGTTACGGACAGTTTTATGGGCAAGTCAAGGCGATGGCGTCTACACTTGAACAAAAAGGAATCGGACAAGGGGATCATGTCGCTCTCGTCCTCGGCAATAGCCCTGCGTTCTTGATTACGTACTTCGCCGTGTTGTCACGTGGAGGGGTCGTCATTCCGATCAACCCTACATACACGCCGGATGAGATGGCTTACATTTTGCTCGATGGGGACGTAAAAGGAATCGTTGGGTTGTCGCCGCTCGTCGCACAGGCAGAAGCGACACTCTCGAAGTTGCCTGAATTGAAGATTGTCATCTCGGTGCCATATGCCAACGTTCCGGCATTGAAACGTGAAGGTGAGATTGAATTTATCCCATTTGCGGAGTCGTTTGCTGCGTCGGAAGGAACATTCGTCGAAGTGGATGAAGAGGAGGTCGCCGTCATTCTCTATACGAGTGGAACGACCGGAAAGCCGAAAGGGGCTCTTTTGACTCATCGAAATTTGTTCTCGAATGCGCATTCCATTGGAGAGTACTTGGACATCACGCCTGAAGATAAAGCGTTAGCGGCATTGCCGATGTTCCACGTCTTCTGTTTGACAGTTATCGTCAACGCGCCGCTTCTTCGTGGTGCGACGATTGTCATCTTACCGAAGTTCTCGCCACAAGACGTATTCGACTTAGTACCAAAGCACCGTGTGACATTATTTGCTGGCGTACCAACAATGTATAATTTCTTGCTGCAGACAGCGATGAAGGTACCAGCTTACACCTCTGCTCTAAAACATGTCCGCGTTTTCGTTTCAGGTGGAGCGAGTTTACCGGTTCAATTGCTCGAATCATTTGAGCAGATGTTCGAGTGTAAGATTCTAGAAGGGTATGGTCTGTCAGAGGCGTCACCGGTCACATGCTTCAATCCGCTCCACGGTGAACGAAAAGCTGGATCGATTGGACCTTCCATCGTTCATGTGGAAAACAAAGTCGTCGACGAGCTTGGGGAAGAAGTCGGCGTCGGTGAAGTCGGAGAATTGGTTGTACGAGGACCAAACGTCATGAAAGGATATTATAAGCTGCCGGAAGAGACGATGATGACGCTCCGCGATGGCTGGCTCTATACGGGAGACTTAGCGCGACGTGATGAGGATGGTTACTTCTATATCGTCGACCGTAAAAAGGATATGGTCATCGTCGGAGGCTATAACGTATACCCTCGAGAGGTAGAAGAAGTGTTGTATCAACATCCTGACATCGTTGAAGCGGCAGTGATTGGTGTGCCGGATGCCGAGCAAGGGGAAGCGGTGAAGGCGTTTGTCGTCACGAAACATGAAGGAGTGACGAAAGAAGATATTCGTGCTTACACCCAAACAAAATTGGCGAAATACAAACAACCGACTTACCTCGAAATCATTGAAGAACTTCCGCGAAATACGACCGGCAAGATTTTACGTACCGTCTTAAAGAGCGAAGCGTTTCAAAATAGTTGAGTAGAGAAGGGCGACCTAGTTCGCTCTTTTCTTATCTTCTCATTTGACACTATTACGGGGTAGGGGTATATTGGTGGTGAGGTGATCAACATGGATGAATTTTTGCATGACCAACCACTCGTTCCGCGTGATGACGCTGAACGTGAGGCACTCGGGAAACGTCTAAAACGAATTGAAGGACAAGTCCGGGGAATTCAAAAAATGGTGGAGAGCGATCGTTACTGTGTCGACATTTTGACACAGACATCCGCTATTCAAGCCGCTCTCAAGCAAGTCGAGATGCAACTGTTAGAGCGTCACATGCGCAAGTGTTTGGTTCACGCAAGCGAGACGGAAAACATGGAACCTTACATTGATGAATTGATGACGATTGTCAGCCGCATCAAAAAATAAGGAGGGATTTCATGAAAACCGTTGAGCTATCCATACAAGGTATGACTTGTGCGGCGTGTTCGGCTCGAATTGAAAAAGTGTTGAATAAGATGGACGGAGTCGAAGCGACGGTCAACCTTCCGCTTGAAACAGCCACGATTCGTGTCGATGAAGGGATTACGGAAGAAGAGCTGATTGCTCGAATCGAGAAGATTGGATACGGTGCTGAACCGAAAGTCGAGATGGCGCCCCCGCATGATTTACGTCCTTTACAACGTAAGGTCATCATCTCTGCGCTGTTGTCGGCACCACTTCTATTGGTGATGTTGACTCATATCCCGGGTCTCGGGTTCCAAGCCGACTGGTTGATGAGTCCCTGGTGGCAATTCGCCCTTGCGACACCTGTCCAGTTTTGGATTGGCGCACAGTTTTATCAAGGTGCGTATAAGAGTTTGAAGAGCGGATCGGCGAACATGGACGTGCTCGTCGCGACGGGGACGTCTGCCGCATACTTTTATTCCATCTTTGAAATGATTGTACACCCGATGAATCCACATCTTTATTTTGAAACAAGTGCAGTCCTCATCACGCTTGTCTTACTTGGGAAGTGGTTAGAAGGACGGGCGAAAGAGAAGACGACCGATGCGTTGAAATCACTCTTATCGCTTCAGGCGAAAGAGGCGATCCTCTTTGTCGATGGTGAAGAACGGTCTGTTGCCGTTGAACTCGTCAAAGTAGGAGACGTTCTCGTCGTGCGTCCGGGAGAGAAAATTCCGGTTGATGGACGAATCATTGAAGGAGAGACAGTTATTGATGAATCGATGTTGACAGGAGAATCGATTCCAGCGGAGAAGACGGTCGACGCCGAAGTCGTCGGCGGGACGATCAATCAGTCCCATCGCATTCTCATGCGGGCGGAACGTGTCGGTAAAGAAACGATGCTCGCTCAAATTGTACGCGTCGTCGAGCAGGCGCAAACCGACAAGGCACCGATTCAACGGCAGGCCGACCGCATCTCCGGTGTGTTTGTGCCAGTCGTCGTAGCAATCAGTGTCGTCACGTTCGTAGTATGGGCGTTTCTCTTGAACGATATCGATACGGCGATTCGGGCGTCGATTGCTGTACTCGTCATTGCGTGTCCGTGTGCGCTCGGTTTGGCGACGCCGACATCCATCATGGTCGGGACGGGACGAGCGGCGGAACAAGGTGTCTTGTTTAAAGGTGGAGGGCAACTTGAATCGCTAAATGAAGCGAATATCGTTGTATTTGATAAGACTGGGACATTGACGAACGGAACGCCGGAAGTGGTCGAAACATTCGGAGACGAAGCGGTCCTCAAACGGGCTGTGATGGCAGAACGGCAATCGACGCATCCTTTGGCAGCTGCGATTGGTCGTGAGGCAGGCGATGGTGTCGTGACGAAAGTGGAAGAGTTAGCCGGACGAGGTGTCAAAGCGGTCGTTGATGGGATAGAACTCACCATCGGGTCTGTCCGAATGATGGAGGAACTCGGATACAAATTGCCGGATTGGTCGATGCGGGCGATGACCCCGGTCTATGTCGCGGATGAGAGCGGAATTGTCGCGGCGTTCGGACTACAAGATCAATTGAAGCCGAAAAGTCGTGATGTTGTGCAGGCACTCAGTCAAACCCGCAAGGTGTATGTTTTGACCGGAGACCGGAAAGAAGTCGCATATGCGATTGCCGACGAACTCGGCATACCGAATCGTCAAGTCATCGCCGAAGTACTTCCTGTCGAGAAGGCAGATCAGATCGAACAATTGAAGCAATCCGGTCGTGTGGCTATGGTAGGGGATGGCATGAACGATGCCCCTGCCCTTGCGGTGGCAGACGTTGGCATCGCATTCGGAAGTGGCACAGATGTCGCTCTCGAGGCGGCGGATGTTACAATTGTAGGGCAAGACATTGAAGGCGTGAGTCGGGCGATGAATATGAGCCGCTTGACGATGAAAAACATTCGTCAAAATCTGTTTTGGGCCCTCGCCTATAATAGTCTTGGCATACCGGTTGCGGCAGCTGGATTACTTGCCCCATGGATTGCCGGTGCAGCGATGGCGTTCAGTTCGGTATCTGTCGTCTTGAACGCATTAAGATTAAAAACTCAAGGAGGATCATCATGAAAGAAACAACTTTAACAGTAGAAGGAATGACATGTAATCACTGCAAAGCGGCAGTGGAGGGAGCATTGAATGAATTGAACGGTGTCGAATCAGCGACGGTATCGCTCCAAGAGCATCGGGTCGATGTGATTCACCAAGACTCTGTTTCACTTGAAGCGATGGTGGAAGCAGTCGAAGAACAAGGATATGACGTAAAAGCATAATCATGGTAAGTCCCGAGTGAAATCGGGACTTTTTTTGTGGTATTCAACGGATAAGATGTATGCTATATTTAAGTTGATAATGAGAATCGGTATCAACGGGAGGCGGATATCATGGAAATGATCATGATCAGTGGAGTATTGGCGTTGATTAGTGGGGGCGCAGCATTTTTGACGCAACAGTTACGAACGAATTCAGTACGGTGAAGAAGGTGCGATTCCGTTGCCTTCTTTTTTCTTTGACTTCATTTCTTTCCCATCATTTCACGACAATTGTTTGATATGATGAGAAAAAACGTGTTGAGGTGACTTGAATGTATACAATCTACTTAGTCGACGATGAAGCAAACTTAAATAAAATGCTCGTCACGTATTTAGAACAGGAAGGATACAACGTGCGCTCGTTTGCGGACGGGATATCTGCACAAGAAGCGATTCCGGACCAACCGGATTTGTGGGTGCTCGATATCATGTTGCCGGACTTGGACGGGTTCCAATTGTTGAAACAAATCAAAGCTGTCAATGCGAATACGCCGACGATTTTCATCTCGGCGCGCGACGAGGATATCGACAAAATCATCGGACTCGAGATGGGTTCGGATGACTACATCGCCAAACCGTTCCTCCCGAGGGAGCTCGTCATTCGTGTCAAAAAATTGATTGACCGTGTCTACGGTTCGAAATCGAACGAGCATATCGAATACGGAGAATATACAATCTATCCGGATAAACGCCTTATCAAGCACGGAGACGAAGAGATTGATTTGACGTCAAAAGAGTTTGACTTACTTCTTTTATTCTTAGAATATCCCGGTTCGGCCTTGTCACGGGAACAGATTTTAGAAGGGGTTTGGGGGAATGACTATTTTGGTTCAGACCGCGTCGTCGATGACTTGGTGCGCCGTGTCCGGAAGAAATTACATCGTCTCGAGCTCGAAACACTTTACGGTATCGGTTACCGTCTCGTTAGACCATGATGGACGCGCTCAAGCCAAAGCGACTCATGTGGAAGATTTGGGTGCTCATCTTACTCATTATCGTGACGCTTGCGCTCATGATTTTGATTACGATCCGCTCATCTATCACTCAGTTTATCGATGAACAGGTATATGAGACGTTACGAGATGTGGACTACTATTTAGGCAATACGAACGAGTTAGAGAACTATCCCCAAAACCCGATCGAGTACGACCGGCGGCAACAGGAATCCCGTTCGGTCAACCAATTGATTTTTCTCCCGAACGGACGAATCATCTATGGGTCGGCGCCGCTTGAATTGACGAACCGCATGTACCAGGAAGCGTTGAACCAAAGTGGACAAGTCGAGCGGTATCAGACGACGATTGATGGGGAAGACGTCTATTACATCATTCGTCAAAATGAATATGATGGAACGATTGTGTATCAGGCCTCCTACGCCTGGGATGCCTATCGTCGGGAGCTGGTGTCGACGTTATATTGGCGAATATCGATTCTGATTGGCATCATCAGCCTGTTGTCACTTATTCCGGCATTATGGATGTCACGTCAATTGACGAAACCGATTGTGGAGATGGAACGAGCCGTTGAGAAGATTTCAAATCGACAGTGGGAGACGGCTCTCCCGTTAGATCGTCAAGATGAGCTTGGCCAATTGGCCCATTCGATTGATGCCATGCGGAAAGAATTGAAAGAGCAAGACCTGGCACAACAGGCGTTGCTTCAAAACATATCACATGATTTAAAAACGCCAATTATGGTCATTCGTGGTTATGCCCAGTCAATTGGGGACGGCATCTATCCGACGGGGGACTTGAAAGGCTCTGCCGAGGTTATAGACGAGGAAGCATCTCGACTCGAAAAGAAAGTCGTCGATTTGTTATACGTCACGAAACTTGAATATTTCAAAGGGCAGGAGACAAAACTCGAACCAATCAATCTCGATAAGTTGATGGAACTACTTGTCGCGCGCTTTAAGCTAAGAGGTCAGCTCGACTGGGAAATCAATGGTGAAGGCGGCGAGATGCTTGGCGATGGTGAACAGATTCGGGTTGCGTTCGAGAACGTGCTCGACAATGCACTCCGCTATGCGGAATCATGCATCCGGATTGACCTACATCAAGATGATGTCGGTGTGGAAATCACCATCTTTAACGACGGACCACCGGTTGATGAGAGCTTGGATTTGTTCCATCAATTTTCTCGTGGGAAACAAGGGAAGTTCGGGCTAGGTTTGTTCATCGTGCAACGAATTGTGACACTTCACACAGGGGAGGTCTCCCTACGAAATACAGGAGACGGAACAGCAGTACGATTTTACTTTCCAAGACTCAAACCGAACCATCTTTTAAAATCTGACGTTTGATTTTCAAAACCAGCCAAGAAACGGCTGGTTTTTTCATGGGAAATAGACGAAAGCCGATTTGCGGGACGGACAAAATCCTGGTATGAATGACATGTAAGTCATTACATACGTTATGGGGGATGAAAAGATGAGTAGATTGACCAATGAAACGAGAGCTTTAATTCCTGTATTTAACGAGTTTGGAGAAGCGGAGACACTTGTGTATCAACCTGAAGGTGTGATGCGATTGAAAGGGTCACCAATCGACAATCTTGAACATGCGTGTTTGTACTACGGATCGAGCATTCAAGGTCGGATTGAAGCAGCTCGACATGTGCTCGGCCCGCATCGAAAGACACCTGTCGTGATGGATTGGCACGCGGACGCGGTTTTCTTTCCGACGATTGCAAAGGAAAGTCCAGACTGTGCATGGATCAATTTTCAGCACGTGACGGCCATCAAGAAAGACGGAAAACAGACGCTCATTCAATTTCTGACGGGCGAGTCGGTTAAAGTTCAAGTTTCCGACCATACGGTGTCGAGACAGAAACAACGGTCAATCGAATTATCGTACGCGTTTCAAAAACGTTTCCATGACAGCACATTGCAGCACGCTTAAGGATTGAATTCAATGAAGAACCCCTCTATGATGAAGAAGAGATATCATATGTGTATTTGCACATCTTCCGAAAGCGAGGGGTTTTTATGTTTTTTGAAAAAATGATTGAACGAGGGAAACTAGTCATCGTGTTTCTTCTCGTCGCAATCGTTGTAGGTGTGCTGACGTTCTTCCAGCTGCCTAAACGAGAGATCCCAGAAACGGGAATCAATATCGTGCTCGTTCAAACGCCATATCCTGGTGCGACAGCAGAAGCAGTTGAACGAAATGTTACCGGTGTATTAGAGGAAGAACTGCGTAGTCTAGAGGGTGTAGAGAATGTGACGTCGATCTCGGCTTCAGAGTTCTCAAACATCACGGTCGAATATGCGGACGGGACCGACCAAGCAGAGTTTCAGGCGAACGTCCGACAAGCCTTGTCGGATGCGACACCTAAACTTCCTGAGAACGCGCTCGCACCAACGGTCAATGACTCGCTCGGTCAGTTGCCGGTCGCATCGTACTTATTGACAGCAGATGATCGTTCATCATTCGAGGATGTACGATCAGACATCGAACAATTAGAATCGAAACTTCTTCGAACAGATGGCGTGACAGGAGTCACCATCAAGGGGTTACCAGAGCAGGAATACGTTGTGTCACTCGACTCTGAAGAGCTGAGTTCACGTCAGCTTGCCTTCCCGGATGTCTTGACGGCCATCAACGAAGAATACAAAACGACACCGCTCGGTCGTCAATCGACCGATGAAGGCATCTACCAACTAGCGATTGACAACTTGACGAATGTAGACGACATGGAGCAAGTGATCGTTGGGTCATTCAACGGAGAAGCGGTCTTACTAGAAGATGTCGGAACGGTCGAAGAGACAGCAGAAGGTGTAACCGATCTCGTTTCTGTAGACGGAAAGCCGGCTGTTTCGATTACAGTTCCGATTGAATCAGGGTTGGATATTCCGACGATGCAAGATCGTGTCAACGATGTGGTCGAGGATGGACTCGGTGATTTAGACGGGTTTGATCTCGTTCCATATTATGAGCAGGCGAAAGCGGTCGATGCAATCTTCTCTTCATTGACACGTGAATTCATTATCGCCATCATCGCCGTCATTGCCGTGACGACGATTGGTCTCACGTTCTCTGGCTCAATTATCGTCAGTCTGGCAATTCCGTTGTCATTTTTAATCGCCTTGATTCCATTACAGTTTACTGGGGTTGATTTAAACCAAATCTCGATTATCGGGGCAATCATCGCCTTGGGGATCTTAGTCGATGATGCGATTGTCGTCAACGACAATATTTTAAGGAGATATCGAAGCGGAGATTCTGCGATGGTCGGGGCGGTCCGTGGAACGAAAGAAGTATGGGGCTCGATTGTCACGTCAACACTTGCAGTTGTTTTCGCATTCCTCCCGCTCACTTTGCTGTCTGGAGCGAACGGAAACTTCATTCGTGCCTTACCGACTGTCCTTGCGCTCTCTGTTCTAGCATCGATGGTCATCAGTTTGACGCTCGTGCCGATTGCACAGTATCGCTTGAACCGTAAAGAAGTGAAAGTGTCGAAACGTGAACCGGGTTGGCTCGGTGGACCGCTCAACCGACTCAGTAATTTCTATGCCGACCGCCTCTTACCGAGTGTAGCGAAACGTCCATGGACGTTTGGGATTGTAGGATTTGTCATTACGACAGCTTTATATGGATTGATTTTACTCACGCCGTTCGAGTTCTTCCCGGCCGCAAACCGTCCAGAAGTCGTGACGAGTGTGACGTTCCCGGTACAAACGACTTTAGAAGAAACAGAAGCACGTCTTGAAGAAATCGAAGCGAGGTTCCAAGAGGAGGAAGGTGTCGTCGAGACATCCATCTTTGCGGGAGGTGGACTTCCTGGTCTATTCACGGGAGGACTCGATCAATCCGGTGAAAACTCAGGACAAGTTATCGTACGTGTCGATAATGATTCAATCGATGCTATCGAATTGATTGATCAATATACGAACGAGTTGCGTGAAGAATATCCTGATGCCGAAATCTTCTTAGACACGCAACAGCAAGGACCTCCTGCGTCGGCACCTGTCGAATTCACGATGCGAAGTGAAACGATTGATCAGCTCGTGGCTGCACGTGACCAAGTGAAGGCCGACTTGGAAGAAATTGATGGGGCGATTGTCCTCGATAATATTAAAGAACCGTTCCAAACACTCACATACGAATTGAATCGTGAGGAAATGGCACAGGCCGGCGTGACGGCCAAAACAATCAGTGACCAAATTCGTCTCGTCACAGACGGGGTTCCGATTGGTACATTCGATGACGGGGTGGAACAACGTGACGTGAAAATCGTCATCGATGCTGAGGCGAACCGCGAAGCACTCGCCCTTGACGAGATTTTAGTTCCTGTTGAAACAGAAGGAGGTCCACCTGTTGCTCCACTCAGCACGTTTGTGACGGAGACGACAACGGAGCAAATTCAACAGATCCCTCGCGAGAACGGGGAACGTTCGGTCACACTCCAAATTTATGCGAGTGAGGGCATGGACGAGGATGCGTTCAAGCAAGATGTCGAGAAAGTGTTGGAAGATGCGAAGTCTGGGTTAGACGATGAAGGAATCACATTTGACCAGACCGGAGCGAGTGATACGCAAAATGAGTTCTTCTTAGAGCTTGCGACATTGTTTGTTGTCGTCTTGTTCTTGATTTACTTGATTATCGCATTCCAGTTCAACTCACTCTCACTACCATTACTCGTCTTGTTCACCATCTATCTCGCGATTGCTGGAGCTGTCGTCGGATTGTTCGTGACACAGACGCCATTCAGTTTCATGGCATCGATGGGGATGGTATCACTTGCGGGAATCGTTGTACGAAACGCGGTCGTCTTGTTCGAGTTTATCGAACAGCGTATTCGTGAAGGCTTACCGGTCACGACCGCTGTATACGAAGCAGGACGTGCTCGGATTCGTCCGATTCTCTTGACAGCGCTCACCGCAGTCGTCGCCCTTTTACCTGTCGCATTAGGTGACGATCCGCTCTTCAAACCGCTTGCGATCGGAATCGTGTCAGGGATTCTATTCTCGACTGTGTTAACCTTGGTGCTTGTCCCGGCTTATTACCTGATTTTGGCGAAACGTCGTCATAAGGACAAACCATTTACAGAATGATTTAGCTTGAAGATGTGATGCCGTATGGTGTCACATCTTTTTTTGAACCAATTGTCACATGTTTTGTGCGATGTTGTATGGGTATAATTAGAAGAGAGGTTTTGAACAGTATGGGAGGGAATTGAAGATGAACGATTCATATATTTGGCTCAATCGCCGCAAAGTACGACCAGCGTACAGTGTGACTGGGAGCCGCTCATGGTCAAGTGAGCGTGTCGTTAGACCCGATCGTGCACGTGGAAAGATGGTACGCGATGTAAAGCGAGTACGTCGTCCGTACGTGGACGAATACGGCAATCGGCGTTGGACGACGGGACGCGTGGTCGTGACGGATGCGTCTCGTAACGCTCGAGCGAACGGACACGGAGACACTGCCGTACAGTTAGAGTTCTCCACACCGACGCCATACGAACGTGTGAAAGAGATGATTCCTACGAAACGTGTACTCGTTCCGGTCGTTGCTGGACTCGCGGTCGTCGGTGGAATCGCCGGTGTCGCTTATGCGCTTCGTAAAAAGAAACGAAATAAGAAGAAATAAAAAAATCGCCGAAAATTCGGCGATTTTTTTATTTAAAGCGTTCAGCGAGGATGCGCTCGAGTTCACGTTGCCCGAGTTCACGCATTTCTTCTTCGTTCTCTTCATCGTATGCATCGTCCGAGAAGCGGCCGACAAATTCAACTTTGCCGTTTCCAAGTTCACGGAACACTAAGTTTTTGCGATCGTTGTAAAAGACGACACGATATTCACGGCCATTTTCGTGGTCGTAGTTGAAGACGCCTTTGATGTGGTCCATGTTCTTCTCTTCCGGCTGTTTCTCATCATCGTCCTCATCCTCTTCAGCATCTGCTGCTTCGGCTGCTCCTTCAAGTGCATCGGCGAGGACTACCGTTTCTTCTTTTTCTTCCGTTTCCTCTTCTTCAGATGAAACGACTTCTTTTTTTTCTTCTTCTGTCATATGAAACGACCTCCTTTACTTACTTTCCTATCATACCCACTTTTTATAGTTGTGACTACTCAAAATGATGCGAGCAAACTCGAACAACATTCGAAGATGACATGATCAATCGTTGAAACAGCTGGCGCTTGATCGATTCCGGGGCATCTACGGTCTTGAGTGCTTGCTCCATGCAACCAAGCCAATGACCGGCGTGCGTCTCAGAAATCGGATGTTCATGATGAATCATAGCTAAATTCCCACCGCCACGGCGTTCTGAATATAATTTTGGACCACCGAGCAGCTGTGTTAAAAATTCAAATTGATGTTGTTTGACCCGGTCTTTGTCTTCAGGAAAGAGCGGCAGTAAAATCGGGTCGGCATAGACGAGGTCATAAAACGCGTCGACAAGTTGTTGAACACCGCGTTCGCCTCCAAATTGTTCATAGGCACTCACATATATTCCCCCTCATACGTTCAGTCTAATCGATTTCGGGCAAAAATGGGAATGATGAAGGTTATGACTTTTTTGACTAAGGTTCAAGGGAGGTTTCCCTCTACAAATGAGGAGAGATGGTTCATAATGAAGAAAAAAGGGAAGGAGTGTTCGCTAAAATGACAGTAACCTTTCACGTTGGTCGATCGGGAACGGGAAAAAGTGAGCAGATGATCGATGAGGTCATTCAGGAACTGAAGCAAAACCCGAGCGGACCGACGATTTATATGATCGTGCCGGATCAAATGTCGTTTGAAATGGAAAAGAAGATGGCAATGGTAGACGATCTTCGTGGTTCGACTCGTATTCAAGTTCTTTCGATGCGTCGTCTCGCTTTCTTGATGATGCGAGATGCCGGCGTCGCGACAGATCAATTTTTAGATCAAACCGGAACTCATTTGTTGTTGCGGAGGGTCGTCGAGATGAGCGAGGAAAGATTGACCTTGTTCCGGCGTACGATGAATCAGTTCGGCTTTTACGAAGAATTGAATCAATTGATTTCCATGTTGAAGCGTGGGCTTGTGGAACCGGAGCACTTGTTGCGGTTAAGTGAACAGGCGCAGCACCGTGCTTTGAAGTTACAGGACCTTTCCATCATTTACGAAGGATTTTTAAAGATGACGGAAGGCAAGGCACTCCATGCGGAAGATTATTTCAACGTCATGTTGCAGATCCTGCCGGAAACGGATTTGACGGGTGTACGTGTCTATGTGGACGGGTTCAATGAATTTTCGGAGCAGGAATTGGCAGTCCTTGTCGCACTTGCGGAAAAAGTGAATGTCGATGTGTTGCTTACACTCGATCCTGTTTCGATGTATCGTCTCGATCCATTGTTTGGCCCGACACAACGGACGCTCATGCGTTTCAAAGAACTGTTGACAGAACGACAGATCCCTTCTCGAGACGAGCTGTATGATACCGTCTATCGTTACACGCATCCGAGTCTCCGTTATCTGGAGGCCACATTCGACCAATTGACTGCAGAACCTTACACTGGTTCAGAGAATCGGATTGATCTACATGCCGCAGTCGACCGGACCGTCGAGGTGGAGGCGGCCGTTCGGGAAGTTATTCGACTCACTCGTGAAGAAGGATATCGTTACCGAGACATCGCTCTTGTCTCACGTTCTCTCGAGGAATATGGAGATTTGGCAGCACAAGCGTTACAAAAGATGGGCCTGCCGTACTTCCTTGATGAACGGCAACCGATGCTTGACCATCCTCTCGTCGAGCTGTTAAAGGCGGCAATCGACATTGCTTTACGCGGCTATCGGGAGGAACCCGTCTTTCGGGCACTGAAGACGGAACTCGTCGTCCTTGACCCGACACATCGCCGTACGTCCGTCGATCGTCTCGAAGCGTTCGTGATTGAGCGAGGAATCAAGCACTATCACTGGCATGACGAATGGCAATTGCGCCGTCGTATGGGCGAAGAGGCAAGACTCACGAGCGAAGAGCTGGACGTCGAGGCAGACTTGAACCGTTACCGAGCACGAGTCATCGATACATTTGATCCATTGCTTTCAGAATTAAAGCAAGCGAAGACAATGCAAGCTTATACGCACGCCATGTTTGCCTTTTTAGAACGTGTCGGCGTATCGGACTGTCTGACCCATTGGCGCGATGAGGCGATTGAAGAAGCACAGTTAATCGAGGCACGTGAACATACTCAAGTTTGGGACGCGGTGTTACATTTACTTGAGCAGTTAGAAGCAGCAGCTCCAGAAGAAACGTTGTCTACAGACCTGTTTCTTCAAATGATGGATACAGGTCTGGATAGTCTCCGCTATGCTCTCATCCCACCTTCGCTTGACCAATTGACTGTGACGGACTATGTTCGTGGGCGATTGATTGATAAAAAAGTTGTGTTCCTACTCGGAGCGAATGAAGATCAAATCCCTCTCGTCACGACACAGTCCAAGCTGTTGACCGACCATGACTTAGATTTCATGCATGAGAATGGACTACGTGCCGGGAAGGCGACGGAGCACTTATTCGATGATGAAACGTATTACTTATATAAAGCGGTGACGGTACCAAGTGAACGTCTCTATATTAGCTATGCTCTAGTTGACAGAACGGGTAAGGCCGTTCAACCGGCTCGCTTCATAGCAGATTTGAAAACACGTCTGCAGCAAAACGTCATTAAGACACATTTCGCTGAAGCTGGAGAACATCGGCCACAGGACCAATTCGCTTTCTTGACGAACGTGAATCAGACGGCAGCCGTCACGGCACTGGAGCTTCAGCGTTTAAGTCGTCATTATCCGATTCAAGATATGTGGTTTGGCGTCTATAACGAGCTGTTGAAGCACCCGGATGGACGTGAACGCTTGCAGCTTTTGACGAGCGCCTTGTTCTATCAAAATATACCAAAATCGCTAGACGACCACGTCGCACAATCATTGTACACGCCATCGATTCGAGCGAGTGTCTCGCGACTGGAGACATTCCAAGCTTGTCCGTTCAAACATTTCGCGAGTTATGGGTTACGTTTGAAAGAGCGGCGATTGTATCGACTCGAAGCACCGGATATCGGAAACCTCTATCACCGGACGATCGAGCATATGTCGCAGACGGTGAAAATGGATGGAAAACAGTGGCGGGATGTCTCACCAGTTGAGTGTATGAACCTAGCCGAGCAGGCGGTGGAACTTGTGACACCTGAGATTCAGCACGCCATTTTAATGAGTTCGAACCGATACGCGTATTTGAAGAAAAAATTGACAGACGTCGTCAGTAAGACGGCAGAAGTGTTGATTGAACAGTCGAAACGAGATGGCTTTGACCCACAAGCGTTTGAACTTGCATTCGGGAGCGGTCAGTTCCCACCCGTATCATTTACATTGTCAAATGGGGCGACATGTGAACTAGTCGGTCGCATCGATCGTGTCGATACAGCGATGATCCATGACCAGCTTTACGTTCGAATCGTCGACTATAAGTCGAGTAAACGTGAAGTTGATTTCGCTGAAATATACTACGGTCTGGCGATGCAGATGCTCATCTATTTGAAGGTATTGATTGAACAGGCAGAGGCATGGACGAAAGAGAATGTAGCACCTGCTGCCGCCCTCTATTTCCATGTTCATCGACCACTCGTACCGCCCGCGAGTTCCGAAGAAGAGACACGTCAAAAGGTATTAGAGTCATATCAGATGCAAGGATTGCTCGTAGACGATCCACAAATCTTAGAGGTAATGGACCACTCAGCGAAGGGATCGTCGAAAAAATCAATCGTTATCCCAGTCAAATATAAAAAAGATGGCACACCTGATGCCAATACGCTGAAGAAGATTGTCACGACGCCTCAACTCGAACAGTTGATGGATCATGCATTTGACGTCGTCAAAGCGAGTGCAGAGGAGATGTATGACGGCAAAATTGATGTAGAACCGTATGAGTATAAAGAGCGGCGGCCCTGTCAGACATGTCCGTACCAAAGTGTTTGTCACTTTGACGAGGCACTCTCGAATGAGCCTCGTAAATTGAAGAAGCTCGAGAAAGAAGAAGTATTCCAGGAGTTAGGAGGCGATGACCGTGAAATGGACGAATGATCAGTTCGCCGCGATCGAAGCGAGGGGAAGCCATGTGCTCGTTTCGGCTGCGGCAGGTTCTGGTAAGACCGCGGTCCTTGTCGAGCGGTTATCTAGCCGATTGCTTGACGAGACGGATGAGCTCACGGCAGACCGGATGCTCGTCGTTACGTTTACGAATGCAGCGGCTGCAGAGATGAAACGACGCATCGCAAAGGCGCTTGAAGAGGCGTTACGCGAAGACCCGACGAATGAATACGTCCGGAAGCAACGGCAGATGTTGAACCGGGCGCTCATCACGACCATCCACTCATTTTGTTTAGAAGTGATTCGCGAGAATTATTATCTATTAGACTTAGACCCGGCGTTCAAGATTGCGGAAGAACGTGACCTCGTCCTGTTGCAGGACGACGTATTAGAAGAGGTGCTTGAAGAGGAGTACGGGAAACAAGATACCGATTTCTTTTCTCTTGTCGATGCGTATACGTCAGATCGCGGTGATAGCGAAATCGAGGACTTGATTCTCGGAATGTACCACTATGCGCGTACGCTCCCAAATCCAGACGCCTATTTAGATAATCTCGTATCTATGTATACGTTCGGAGATGACCCTGACGAAGAGGCGATTTTAATCGAATTTGGTCAGATGTTGTGGCAAGATATCGAAAAGGCGGTACGGGAACTTCGGAAGCTTGAAGCGGAGCTTCGGGTCGCCGGTTATGAACCACAATCAGACAATGTTCGTCAGGCGATTTTTCCGTTTGAACAACTTGAAGGGGAGACAATTGTCTGGAGTGAACTCGAGACGGCGGCTCGTGCGATGAAGTTTGGGACGATGAAGGCTGTTCCAAAAAAAGAGGAGCACCAGATTTACCACGAGGTCCTCAAACCAGCGTACGACCAGGCGAAGAAAAAATTGACGGCAGTGGTCGAGCAGGCGCGTGTCAGTGGGGCGGACTTATTAGAGAGCGTCTCGATGCAACAACCTCTCGTTGAAACACTCGTTCGAACCGTCCGTACATTCGGTCAAGTATACGAGCAAGCAAAGCGTGAACGGGCTTTCGTTGACTTCAGTGACTTGGAACATTATGCGCTCGCCATTTTACGACAAGACGGGGGACCGTCCGATGTTGCTGCGCTTTATAAAGAACGATTCGCTGAGGTACTCGTTGATGAATACCAAGATACGAACGAGATTCAAGAAACGATCATCAATCTGGTCGCAAATGAACGAGAGGAAGTCGGGAACTTATTCATGGTGGGCGACATCAAACAATCGATTTATCGATTCCGCCATGCAGAACCGGGTCTTTTCATCGATAAGGCGACGCGCTTTAGACAAGCGGGTACAGGGAAACGAATCGACCTTTCTCAAAACTTCCGTAGTCGCAGAGAAGTCCTCCACGGGATTAATGACTTGTTCGTTCAGCTCATGGATGAAGAGGTCGGCGAAATCGCATATGACGAGGCAGCACAACTTGTACCGGGACGTGAGTATGAACCGATTCCAGCGGACCCAGAATTCATTTTGGTCGACGGGGAGAGTCGTGAGTTATCGAAGCAAGAGGTAGAAGGTCGGGCGATCGCAACCCGAATCTTAGAACTCGTATCGGGAGAAGAACCGTTCAAGGTGACGGATGAAGAGACCGGACAACTTCGAAACTGTGAGTATCGAGACATCGTGATTCTCGTGCGTTCGAAAAAAGAACGAGTCGAGCAGTTGATGGATATTTTGACACAGTACAACATCCCGGCTTACACCGATTCGGATGGTGGATATTTTCAAGCGACTGAGATCCGTATGATCCTTGCCCTCTTGAAAGTGATTGACAACCCGCTACAAGACATCCCTCTCGCAGGTGCGCTTCGTTCACCGATGTTCCGTTTCGATGACGGTGAGTTGGCACGAATCCGACTCGAATCCGACGATTCATTCTATGAGGCACTCAAAGCAAAGGCAGATGACGATGATGAGCTTGGGGTGAAATGTGGAGAGATGCTCGACCGACTATCCCGTTGGCGCACCTATGCGCGAAACCATAGTCTGTCTGAATTGATTCAACAGTTATTCAATGATACCGGGTTTTATGACTTTTCAGGTGGATTGCCTGGAGGAAAAGGACGGCAAGAAAACTTGAAGGCGCTCTATGACCGCGCCCTCTCCTATGAACGTAGTGGCTATCGTGGCCTTTATCGCTTCTTACGCGTGATGGACCGTCTGCAGGATACCGGTGAGGACTTGTCAGAGGCACGGTCACTTGGTGACGAGGAGAACGTCGTTCGCATCATGACCGTCCATAAATCGAAAGGTCTCGAGTTCCCGGTGACGATCGTCGCTCAGCTCGGAAAACAATTCAATAAACGTGATCAAATGCAACGTGTCATTTTCCACAAGCATTTCGGGATTTCACTGGATGCAATCGATGTGGTGACGCGTACAAAGTCGGAAACATTTGTGAAAGAGATGATTCGACGAGATTTAGACGCGACGATGAAAGCAGAAGAGATGCGTGTTCTTTACGTCGCTTTGACGCGGGCGAAAGAAAAACTGATCCTAGTCGGAACGGTAGGGGAACCGGTCAAACATCTCCAACAGTGGCTCCAGGTCGAACAATCCGGGGAGCTGTTGGCTAGTGAGGCGAGACGAGAGGCGAAAACGTACTTGGACTGGATTGCTCCAGCGCTCTTGCGATTGCCAAGCGCTTCGACCTTCATCGAGTCCTTCGGCTTCACAGTTCCCGCTTCATTTCATGAGTCGACCTCGTGGATGTACCGCATGATCGGTGTACCGGATCTTGCGGAGATTGCGACACTGCAAGAAATGATGGCTCAACTGCATCATGTCCAAAGATTTGAAGCAATCGATTTCCCGATTCAAAACGAAGAAGTGACGATACGTACCGTCCATCAGGCTTTGAACTACGCATACCCTTCTCAAGATGCGGTGCGCACGGCAGCGAAACAAACAGTGACCGAATTGAAACGGGCGATGCAACTTGAACAAGCCGCCTTTGAAGACCCGGTCCGACCGGTCGATACGCCTTACCGAGAACCAAAATGGCGTCAAGTCAAACAGACCGGTGCCGAACGAGGGACGACGTTACACTTGATTTTCCAATTAGCGGACCCAAGCCAACCGATTGTCGATCAAATCAATCGGTGGGAGATGCAAGGGATGCTTAGTCCAGTCGAGGCTGAGACGGCACGCCTCGCACTCCCTGATGTTGAGGCATTTTTCCAAACGGAAGTCGGGCAATCGCTCGCCGGTGCAATCGAGAGGGGAACCGCATGGCGAGAGTTGCCATTCACCTACACGGTACCGGCCGAGCGAATCAATCCGAATGGACAGTTCACGGATGAATATGTATTGATTCAAGGGATTATCGACTGTCTGTATTTTGATGGGACCTCTTACGTCCTTTTAGACTATAAATCAGATGCCGTTGTCCATTTATCTGAGTCTCGTGAAGAGGCACATAATCGAGTGCGGGATCGCTATGCAATTCAATTGCAACTGTATCGAGAGGCTATTGAAACGATTTGGGATATTCGTGTCGAGCGGACCTTGATTTATTCGCTTGATTTACAGGAAATCGTGACCGTGTCGACCAAATAAATGAGAATACATGGCGAGCGATGTCAGCTAGATGGCATCGCTCTTTTCTTATGTGCAAATTCACATTCAATTTCGTTGACAATCCAGCACGAGAGGAGTAATTTATTTTATATAAGTAATTGTTCCTAATAGAACAATTCGAAACGGAACGATAAAGGAGTGAACGAGTATGACCGAGACGAATACAACGCGGGCACGGGAAATGATGCAATCCTTTTGGCGTGTACAGCGTGTTTTAATTCGTTTGATGCATCAAACGGCACAACAAAATGACCTCACCCTACCTCAACTTCATGGACTGATGATGTTAAATGAACAGGGAGCGATTTCGCAAAAGGAACTAGTTCAACGGACAAAGATGCCAAAGAGCACGTTGAGTCAATCGCTCGATGGTCTCGTGGAGAAAGGACTGATTCGTCGGGACATCAATCCCGACAATCGTCGGGAGGTCGTGTTGACGATTGATACATCGGGCAAACGTTTGATTGAGGATATTGAGCAACAAGAAGAAGGGACCGAGCAACAATTGAATCAAATCTTATCTCGTCTAAATGAAGGTACGTATCATCATATGATTGAAGCCCATCAACAGATTGCAGATGGGTTAAATGAAGGGTTCACAGACTGTGAAGGAGGATGCCGTCATGATTAAGTTGTTGAAACGTCTCATTAGTTATAAGTGGGCCGTTCTGATAGTCTTGTTGTTTGTGTTCGCGCAATCGTTGGCAGATTTATTTTTACCAACGTTAATGGCAGACATCATTGATAATGGGGTCGTGACGGGCGATACAGGATATATTTGGCAAATGGGAGGTATCATGCTAGGTGTGACGGGACTTGGAGCCATCGCAGCCGTCGTGGCCAGTTTTTATTCATCGAAAGCAGCGATGGGATTTGGTCGTGACTTACGGAGACGCGTCTTTAATCATGTTGAGCGATTCTCTCTTGAAGAGTTCGATCGCGTCGGAACGGCCTCATTGATCACTCGGACGACGAACGATATCACACAAGTACAACAAGTGATCATCATGATGCTTCGGATGGTTGTAAGTGCGCCAATCATGTTTGTCGGTGGATTAATTATGGCTACTTCAAAAGATGCGAAATTGTCCCTTGTGATTGTGGCAGCTATGCCAGTGCTCGTCATCTCAATTTTCTTGATTTTTTGGAAGGCCATGCCGCTATTTAAGAAAGTGCAGAAGCGATTGGATCGCTTAAATCTCGTCCTCCGAGAAAATCTAACGGGTATTCGTGTCATTCGGGCATTCAATCGTGAAAAAGAAGAGCAAGTCCGCATGACAGAAGCGAATGAACAATTGACAGATGTGTCAATCAAAGTAAACCAGATCATGGCGTTCCTTATGCCTATTATGATGCTTGTGATGAACTTGACGGTCGTCGGTGTCATATGGTTCGGTGGCATCCGGATTGACAATGGGGCCATGCAAATCGGGGATTTAATGGCGTTCATTCAATACGTGATGCAAATCATGTTTGCACTCGTCATGGCGTCTGTCATGTTTATTATGATTCCGCGTGCATCGGTGTCTGCGAACCGGATCAACGAAGTGCTCGAAATGAAACCGTCACTAGTTGATGACGGAACGATGACTGCGGACGTTGAACAAGGCACGCTCGTCTTTGACCATGTCACGTTCTTTTATCCGGGCGCTGAAGAACCAGCGCTATCCGATGTGAGTTTTTCAGCAAATCCGGGAGAAGTCACAGCGGTGATTGGTGGGACAGGGTCTGGGAAGTCGACGCTCGTCAACTTGATTCCACGGTTTTATGACGTGACGTCAGGTCATATCCTTGTGAACGGTGTGGATGTTCAATCCGTTTCCCAAGAAGACCTTCGCTCGAAAATCGGGTTCGTCCCACAAAAAGCGCTTCTGTTCACTGGAACGATTGCAGAGAACATTCGATACGGAAAAGCCGATGCGACAGCTGAAGAAGTCATACATGCGGCCTCGATTTCACAGGCGAGTGACTTTATCGAGAAGATGCCAGACCGTTATGAGTCGATGATTGAGCAAGGTGGGTCGAACGTGTCGGGTGGACAAAAACAACGCCTCTCGATTGCGCGTGCGCTCGTTCGAAAACCGGATTTATACGTATTCGATGACAGCTTTTCGGCACTTGACTACAAAACGGACGCCGCATTGCGAAAAGCATTGAAAAATGAAACAAGAACCGCGACAGTATTGATTGTCGCGCAACGCGTTAGCACAATCATAGATGCTGATCGGATTATTGTGCTAGAAGAAGGTAAAGTAGCCGGGATTGGGACACATGAAGAATTGTTTGCGAATAATGCGGTATATCAAGAAATCGTGAAGTCGCAATTGTCTGAGGAGGAGATCGCATGAGTGAGAAACAAGGAAATACACGACAAACTCATGGCGGACACGGCGGTCCTGGAGGTCCCGGCGGTGGGAACATGATGATGATGGGTGAAAAGCCGAAGGCGTTCAAAGTCACGTTCCATCGCCTTCTTGCTTATTTGAAACCACGTCGAAATACACTGATAGCTGTATTCATCGCTGCGATATTGAGTACGATTTTCATGATCGCCGGTCCGAAAATTATGGGGATCGCCATCACGGAACTGTTTGAGGGTGCCTATGCAAAATTCACGGGAGTACCTGATGCAGAGATTGACTTTACACGAATCGGACAAATTTTGTCCTTACTCGCTGGTCTCTATGTCATCAGCAGTCTGTTCAACTACGTTCAACAATATTTGATGTCTGGTGTGGCCCAAAAAACAGTGTATGATCTTAGGGAGGACGTCAATAAAAAACTAGAAAGACTGCCACTCAAATATTATGATGGACGCTCGAATGGGGAGACACTTAGTCGTGTCACGAACGATATTGACTTGATTGGGAGCACGCTTCAACAAAGTGTGACGTCATTTATTACATCGATTGTCACCATCATTGGGATTTTAATTATGATGTTGTCAATCAGTCCGCTTTTGACGGTCATCTCCCTTGTGTCCTTACCGCTCACTATCTTTGCGATTCGACCTATTTTAAAACGATCGCAACAATATTTTTCGGATCAACAGCGAAATCTTGGACGATTGAACGGTCATGTAGAGGAAATGTACACTGGACACGCCGTCGTCAAGGCGTTCGGTCGAGAAGAGACGGCTGTTCGTGAATTCGAAGAAGTGAATGAGGAACTCTATGATGCCGGACGAAAAGCGCAATTCATCTCCGGAATCATCATGCCGATGACGATGTTCATCGGGAACATCAGCTATGTGTTGATTAGTGTCGTTGGCGGGATTCTCGTGACACAACGCACTATCTCGATTGGGGATATCCAGGCGTTTATCACATATACGAGACAGTTCACTCAACCGATCACTCAAACGGCGAACATCGCAAATATCGTCCAGTCGACGGTCGCTGCTGCGGAACGCGTATTTGAACTATTGGATGAAGAGGAAGAAGTGAAGGATGTGACGACTTACCGCTTAGAACGCGCGGAAGGAAATGTTACGTTCCGTCATGTCGACTTCGGATATGGGGAGGACCTGCTCATTCAAGATATGAACCTCGATGTGTTGACGGGACAAACAGTGGCCATCGTCGGGCCGACGGGCGCCGGAAAAACGACGCTCATCAATCTACTCATGCGCTTCTATGAATTGAATGGAGGCGAAATATTAATCGATGGGAAAGACTCACGACAAATGTCGCGGCACGATTTGCGACATACGTTTGGCATGGTATTGCAAGACACGTGGCTCTTCAACGGGACAATCCGTGACAATATCGCTTACGGTAAAACGGGTGCGACAGAGATGGAAGTTGTGAATGCAGCGAAGACGGCACATGCCGATTCATTCATTCGGACGTTGCCGGATGGATATGACACAGTCTTAAATGAGGAAGCGAATAACATCTCACAAGGACAAAAACAATTACTGACCATCGCGCGAGCGGTACTTTCGAACCCACCTATTATGATTTTGGACGAAGCAACATCAAGTGTAGACACGCGCACCGAGATTTTGATTCAACAGGCGATGAAACGGTTGATGGACGGCCGAACGAGTTTTGTCATCGCACATCGGTTGTCGACGATTAAAGACGCTGATTTAATTTTGGTCATGGACCAAGGTCGTGTCATTGAACAAGGAACGCATGAGTCATTACTAGAAGCAGGCGGATTTTATGAAAATCTTTACAACAGTCAGTTTGCTGAAAAAGAGGTCGTATAAACAGAATATAGGTTTTACGGTCAGGTGATTCGGTAAAAGACGTACGAAGATATGTTTCGTACGTCTTTTTATTTTGTGTAACAATTACAAATCCGTTAAAATAGATAAATGGGATAAAAAATGGAGGAACGATTATGGTTAAAATCTTGCTTGCAGAAGACGAAGAAGTACTACGAATGCTCGTAATGGATACATTAGAAGATGAAGGGTATGAAATCGACGAGGCGCAGGATGGACTAGAAGCCTATCGATTGATTGAAAAAAATGAATATGATTTGGTCATTGTGGACCATATGATGCCCGGTATGACTGGGCTTGAAGTTATTGAAAAAGTAAGAAAGTTACCGGGGCGACAGCATACGAAAGTGATGATGTTGACAGCGAAAAGCCAACAATCTGACCGTGATTGCGCGAATGAGATTGGCGTCGACTACTTCATTTCAAAACCGTTCAGCCCACTTGAACTTGTCAAAATCATAGGAGGCATCGTGAATTGAAAAGGTGGTTTAAACAAAAACTCGGACGTGACATCATGGTCGTCCTCTATTCGTTCCTCGTTATCGCGTTGGTAGGTTCGGTGTTGACATATGTCTATATCGAGAACCGACTAGAGGCGAATGAGGCCAAACTGCGTCAGGTCGACGAGCGCGTCGACCGTCTGACGGTACTTTGGGACGGGTGGCAAGCCGATCAGTATGATACGCGTGGCTATCTCTTATTTGGTGATACTGAAACGCTCGAACGCGCGAGCGCGAACGAGGCGAAGTTCCAACAAGAAATCAATTGGTTCAAGACACAAGTGCAGAGTCGTCAGGGTCAACTGTTCGCAGAGGACCTTCAACAGTTCCATAACTTTTATTATGACGTCGTCATCCCAGTGACTTACGAATACGCACAAGCACAACAAGATGGTGAAATCACTGAAACGTTTATTGATGCAAAAACCATTGCCGAACTCCCGACGGCACAGCGTTTGATTGAGCAAGGACTCGTTCAATTTAATCCTGACCGAGGCATCGACATCTTAGGACCAATCGATGAAGTCGAATCGTCTCTTGAGAACTATCGAGACCTGATGGCATCTGAAAAAGAGACCGTCTACGCAGAATGGCATCAAAACAATAACATTCTTCAATTCTTGTGGATGATGAGCATCGCCTCATTTGCCGCATTGATTTTATTGTTTGTCCAACCGTTCCTCCGTCGTCAAACACGTTTAATTTCACGACTCTCAAACGCCTCAAACCGCTTGTTGAAGGGTGAAATTGTTGACTTAAGCGATCAAATGAAACGGGAAGATGAGATTGGTACGATGTCTCGTTCGTTCCATAAGATGGCCGAGACACTTCGTGACAATGAACGTCATTTGATTGAAAAGAACCACGAGTTACAAGCGCAACAGGAAGAGTTGATTGCGCAACAAGAAGAACTGCAGGCACAACAACAGGAATTAGAAGAAATTTTAGAACAGACACAACAAAATGAACAACATCTTGCATATCGAAATGAGTTGACGGAGACGCTTGCGTCACGTGACTCGCTCACTGCTTATCCTGAGATTATCGAAAAACTTGTGACAATCACCGATTCAGAGGTTGGTGCGCTCGTCTTCGTTGATGAAGCTGAAAACTTTAAAGTGACGAGCCATGGTTTGAATGAGACGTTGACTCGCCAGTTGCTCGACAGCGAGAACTCGGTGCTGACACGTGCGATGAACTTGAAGACGACGGTTCATTCGTCGAAACAAGTTGCAAGTGATCACCCACTGCCGTATCCGTATTACATGTTTGAGACTGCGGTACCCGTCAATGACCCGACTGACGATTCGATTATCGCGTTCATTTATCTTGTCCGCTATAAAGATCGGTTCACCCAAACACAGATGGGCGACATCATGTCATTCGCCCGTCAACTCTCGCTTTCGCTTTTACGGATGCGTCTATTTGAAGAAATGAAGCGCGAAAAAGGGAAGACGGAACGTATCCTTGACTCGATTCGGGAAGCGGTCGTCTATATCGAACATGCGACCGATGATGTATTCGTCAACCGACCACTTTATGAGATGTTCCCTGAATTAAGTGAGGTCAGCTCGCTCGACCTTGAGGAAGAATCATGGGAAGAATGGCGCCATCGTCTTGTCGAGACCGTCGACCAGGCAGAAGACTTCATGAAATATACAAACCGATTGTTTACTGAAGACTTCCCGCATGACAGTGTAAGCTTCTCGATTCGCAAAGGCGAAATGAACTTGCAAATGTATGCGGAACGAATCATCGTCGGAGGGCTTTCGAAAGGGACGCTTCTCGTATTCCGGGATATTACGAGCGAGACAGAGGCCGAGCGATTGAAGAGTGAGTTTATCTCAACCATTTCTCATGAATTACGGACACCGCTCTCATCCATCTATGGATTCACGGAATTGATGGTGAAGAAGCAACTGCCAAATGAAAAGCAAGCAAAATACTTGGAAACCATCCATGCTGAGACGGAACGCCTGACGCATCTTGTCAACGACTTCCTCGATGTGCAACGTATGGAATCCGGTAGTCAAATGTATGACCGGGAGCAACTTGATATTGAGCCGGTCGTTCGAGACATGCTGACATTTTATGAAGCATCTTCTCTGAAACATAAATTTGAGTTGATTGCTGATGATTTGCAGCCATATGAATTGTTTGTCGATTGTCAAAAATTTAAACAATTGATGAGTAACCTGTTGTCGAACGCCGTGAAGTATTCTCCGCGTGGAGGAAAGATCACAGTGGAGCTTGAGCATCATGAACAAATCGTGTCTATCAAAGTGATGGATGAAGGAATCGGAATTCCGAGCGACGCGCTCGACCGATTATTTGATAAGTTTTATCGTGTCGATAATTCCGACAGTCGGGAAATCGGCGGTACTGGACTTGGGTTACCAATTTGCCAGGAAATCGTTCGAGGCCATAACGGTCAAATCCATGTGGAATCGATTCAACATAAAGGCTCGACGTTCATCGTCGAAATTCCAAGTTATGAGTTTGCCGTCCAAGAGGCGGAGACGACACCAGTATAATGAAATGAGTCATCCTTTCGGAGGGGTGACTCATTTTTTTGATTAAAGCGTTCGCTTGACCATTCATGAGATGATTCGTGTACAATGAAGACTGAACAAACATCATAAAGGGGGGCACTTGAATGCCACTAATTGCATTCTTGCACACGCACGTCACGAGCTGGATTTTGTTACTTATTTTGTTTGCCGTGGCCTACATCGGCTATAAGAACGGCAACAAGAGTGGAAAAATCGCACATATGGCGTTTCGACTCATGTTACTCATCGCGTTCGGAACAGGACTTTATCTTTACCTTCAATTGAACGGAGGCGGTACGTTCTATCATGTGAAAATCACGGTTGGATTACTGACGTTGATTTTCGGTGAAATGACGCTCGTCAAAGTCAAAAAGAAAAAACCATCGAACGCTTTGTTCGGCGGATTTGTCGTGTTTGCACTCGCAACGATTTTTATCGGTTACGCGTTGCCATACGGACAATCATTCTTTAACAGTTTCATTCAATAAGACTTTCCCACTTCGCATACCGAAGTGGGAATTTTTTGTTTGTAGACAAATTATTAGGGGAAAATAAAAAAATCAGTAATCATGACGATGAGGTGAAACGATGGATCAACAATTAATGGAATGGACACGTGTTTTACATGCTCGAAAATGGATGAAGCAAACGGAATCATTTTTACCACTCTGGCACGGTTACATCGGCTATAAGTTCGAATTATTCGATGCCCTGCAAGGTGGGGCGAGTATGGCTGAAATGAACCTGCGACTCAAACGCCCATTGACCCAACTTGCGTTAGAACGTTGGTTAGAGGTAGGGGTCGCCGTACGCCATTTGAAGAAAAAGGGATGGCGTTATTATCCGACCCGGGGATTAAAATATCAATTATCCGGTACCGATGAACGTAGCATCGGGTTTATGTTACAGGAGATGATGGAACTCCATATCCCAGCCTTGATTGCCTATCCTGATTTTTTAGAGTCAGGTAAACAGAAAACGTTCGATGGAGCCGAGCATGGTCAAGTTGTCGCGAAGACGTCGACGCTCGTCGAAACAGTCGCTTTCCCGATTGTGCAGCAGTTATTACGACAAGCGAATGTCCAATCAATGCTCGATATCGGTTGTGGTCACGGGGGCTATTTACGTAAATTACAATCTCTCGAACCGAGTTGGGAACTGACGGGGATTGATTTAGAGGAGGATGTTATTGAAGAGGCAAAATCGCGCGATGAGAGTGATGATATTCACTTCGAAGTTGCTGACTTCATGAATTGGAAAACTGAAGAGCAGTTCGATGCGGTCATGATGAACAATATGCTCTATTACTTTTCACCGCAAGAGCGGATTCAGTTGTTAGATCGACTAAGGGAGCGATTGGATCAAAATGGTGTCGCTGTCCTCGTGACACCACTTGCTGAGACGGCTCTTGGTGGTCGTTTCGCATCCGCGTTCAATGCGTTCATGACGCTTCATGACAATTTGTATCCTCTTCCGACAATCCCAAAATTGCGTCAACAGATGCAAGAAGTAGGATTTGAACAGATTCGGTTTATCCCATTCATCCCAGAAGGATCTTGGTATATCGTTATCGCCGAGCGAGGAAGCGCAAATTTACTCAATCAACCGATTCAAAATTGAACTTGTCTCCAGTCATTTCTATAATGATAGAGAAGCATAAGAGACTATTCACATAGGGAGTTGTTGAGTGTGTCGAAACAAAGAGTTGCCGTTATTGGAGCAGGACCTGGTGGTTTGGCCGCTGCGATGCTACTAGCGCATCGTGGGGTTGATGTCACTGTATTTGAGAAGCAACCGTTTGTAGGTGGAAGAACATCGCGCCTTCAAGTAGGCGAGTTTACGTTTGACCGTGGACCTACTTTTTTAAATATGCCGTATATTTTAGAAGAGATATTCGAAGAAACTGGACGTGATTTACACGACTATGTCGAGATGAAACGACTTGAGCCGATGTATGATTTGTACTTCGACCGCGGGACGCGTCATCTCTCAATGACAACAGACCGCGATCAAATGCATCAAGCGATTGAAGAGCAGTTTCCTGGAAATGGGGAAGGATACGAACGTTTCATGAGCGAACAGGCGATTAAATTATCTAAGTTGATGCCTGTCTTGCAAACCGCTCACGACAAATTGACCGACTACGTATCGTTACGAGTGCTCAAGGCGCTTCCTTTTCTCTCCATTGGTAAATCACTTTATGATGTCCTGTCTGAATACTTTACGAGCGAAGAATTGAAATATGCGTTCACGTTTCAAGCGAAATATTTAGGTATGTCTGCTTGGGAATGCCCAGGTGGCTTTTCAATCTTATCTTACATGGAGCATGCGTATGGAGTTCATCATCCGATCGGAGGAGTGAATCAGCTTTGTCACGCGATGGCAAACGTGATTGAAGAAGAGGGTGGAGTCATTCGTTTAGGCGAACCGGTGGAACGTCTTCTCATCGACGACAAGAAAGTGACAGGTCTCGTGTCAGGAAGCGTCCATTATGCGTTCGACGAAGTCGTGATCGGTGCTGATTTTGCACATGCGATGACTTCTTTAGTTCCGGAAGGCAAGTTGTCGAAGTGGAGTCCGACTCAATTGAAGAAGAAACGTTACTCGTGCTCGACATTTATGCTTTATCTTGGACTCGATCACGTATATGAGGACGTAGCACACCATTCGATTCATTTTGCGGACGATTATGAAATGAACGTCAAAGAGATGACAAAAGAGTTGAAGTTGAGTGAGGATTTTTCGTTTTATGTACAGAATGCCTCACGTATCGACCCGACACTTGCACCTACAGGTAAATCCTCGCTCTACGTCCTCGTACCGGTACCGAACAACTTATCCGGTCTACCATGGAAAGAATTGCAAACGACGATGACAGAACGTGTACTTTACGCTCTTGAAACGCGTTCGCCTTATCGTCATATTCGTCAGCACATCGAGGTGATGGAAACGCTGACCCCAGAGGATTGGGAAACGTTTGGAGTGTACGAAGGAGCAACGTTCAATCTAGGACATAATTTATCGCAAATGATGTATTTTCGCCCGCATAACCAATTCGAAGAGCTCGACAACGTGTGGCTTGTCGGGGGTGGAACTCACCCTGGAAGCGGACTTCCGACAATCTTTGAATCGGCACGAATCACGACGAATCTATTACGTGAGCGGGCAGGTGTCGGCCGATGAACATCAGTTTTGTGGGGGCCGGGGTTGGGTCACTCTACGCCGCTCTGTTGTTGACGAAACGAAATCCATCGCTTCATATCACGATTTACGAAAAAGAAGCGCGTGTCGGTGGACGACTGAATTACGTTGAATTTGAAAATGGGGCGAAAGTCGACGAAGGTCCGACGATCGTCTTGTTACCGAGTAAATTAAAGCAACAATTAATCGAAGCGGGTTTATCTGAGGATGAAGTGGAATTGCTTGAAGTCGACCCACTCTACCGTTTGCGCTATCAAGATGGTACGTCATTTTACAAGTATCGAGATATCGAGCGTCAGGCTGATGAAATCGAACGAACTTTCGGTGAGGGAGATGCGTTCCGTCGTTATATGTCTCAAAAGAAAGAAGAGTATCAAATTGGGTTCAATACGTTTTTAGATCGTAGCTACGCATCAAAAACAGAGTTGTTCGAACCTAAACTGTTACTCCTCCTCATGCGGTTAAAAGCATATGAGTCGGCCCATGCGAACATGAAACGTTTCTTTGAAGATGAACGCTTACGTGTCGCCTATAGCTTACAAACCCTTTATATCGGTGGGAACCCTTATGCGACTCCTTCTTTATATGGACTCATCCCTTATCGTGAACAGGAAGAAGGGGTCTGGTACGTAAAAGAAGGATATTTCTCGCTCGCAACGACAATGGAGAATGAATTAAAACGGCGAGGTGTCCGCTTCGTCATGAACGCTACTGTCAATCGTGTGCACGTCACGGACGGGGTGGCGAACGGCGTCACGGTCAATGACGAATATGTCCCTTATGATGCAGTCATCGTGAACGGTGACTTCCCGCTCATGGAGCGGCTCGTTGACGGGGTGACACCGAAAGCGTATGAACCATCAAGTGGTACGTTACTCCTCTACTTCACTGTCAAAGGTGAACTTGATTTGCCAATTCATCAATTTGATTTACCGAATGATTTCGAGGGATCGATGCGAACCATCTTTGAGGATGGTAAACTAAGTGAGTATCCGGCAATGTATACGTTCAATCCATCTCGCATGGATGAAACACTGGCTCCGGATGGAACGAGTGTGTTGTATGTCCTCGTCCCGGTTCCACGTAAATTAGAACGTGAAGATATCGAAGCCCAAGGAACAATCGATCATCTAGTAGGACGAATCGAAGTACTGTTGCCTGATTTTCGTGAACGAGTCATCGAGATGAAAGTTCGTACGCCAATGGATGCCGAGCGATTCGGTTTGTTTGAAGGAGGAAGCTTTGGGATTGCACCAAAGTTATCTCAGTCAGCCGCCTTCAAACCACAGGCGAGACCATTTTCGAAAATCGAGCGTCTCTATGCGGTGGGGGCATCCGTCCATCCGTGTGGCGGTGTACCGATTGTCATGATTGGGTCACAATTACTCGTGAAAAAAATGGAAGAAGAAATGGGGGCAATACATCGTGACGACACAAGAAGCGTATCGTCAATGTGAGGAAATCATGAAGAAGGGCTCGTTGACTTTTTATCGGGCCTTCTCTTTGCTCTCAAAACCAGATCGGCAGGCGGTCATGGCTGTTTACACATTCTGTCGGACACTCGACGATGCGGTCGATGAATCAGACCGTCCAGAAGAGAGTTTGGCAGCATTTTTGCATGATTTCGACCGTTTTTTAGCCGATTACGATCAAGATGAAGCGTTATGGGTCGCCCTTCGAGATGTATGGAAGCGCTATGAGATGGACGTCGACCCTTTCTTCGAGTTGGCAGAAGGCATGAAATGGGATTTACATAAGTCGCGGTATGAGACACTCGAAGAGACCGAACAATATAGTTATTATGCGGCCAGTACAGTCGGTCTGATGCTTCTCCCGATTCTTGTCCCGAATCAAGACGCTGAGACAAAACTTCAGTTAAGACAAGGCGCTATCGACCTTGGTATCGCGATGCAATTAACGAATATTTTACGAGATGTCGGAGAAGACTTGAATCGGGATCGAATCTATTTACCACGTACGATGATGCGACAATACGGTGTGAGTGAAGAGAAATTGCGCCAACATGAAGTGGCACCTTCCTTTATCGAATTATGGGAGGCGGTGGCGACTCGAGCAGAGTCCTTGTATGAGCGAGCCCGAGCAACCCATCATCTGTATCCACTTGCGAGCCGAAAACCGGTGCAGGCGGCAGCTCTTCTCTATGAGGGGATTTTAGATGCAGCGCGGGCAAATCAATACGATGTCTTCACAAAACGGGCGTACGTATCAACTTTACAAAAAGGGAAATTATTAGCAAAACTATAAGATGTCAAGATAGCTGTAGGCGCTTCATGCGTCTACAGTTTTTTTGCGCAAAAAAAACCACTTTTGGCGGGGGACCAAAAGTGGCGTAAGCGTTATGTGATTCATTCATCGGGGAAATGAATGAATCGATTTGTGATGAAGCCCTAAAGATGTGCCGGGATTCATGGGGAATGAATCATTGGGACATCTTCGCTGAAACAGGATGCTTGATGGACTAAGGGGGAACATCATACGCAAGCTGTTTCAACTACGGGATACGAGTGGGGAAACTCGCTCATCACTTTCTCGGGTGTGACAAGTTCAAAACGCGATTTGGCTCGGGGAAGCCATTCGATCGCTACAGGTGTAACAAACGTTACAAAACTGTTTGAACTCGAATATGATATTATCACGTCTCTCACTTGTCGACAAGTGTCGAAACTCACGTTCACAAAATGTTCATATTGTCAGAGGTATGTCCTCTAACATCGAGCGCGCAGCGAATTGTCCTGAAAGCGTGACCATCGGGCTACCGCCTCCTGGATGGGTCGAACCACCTGCGAACCAGATGTTCGACACGTCTGTCGACCGAGCAGCTGGTCGGAAAAAGGCTCCTTTTTTCGAGTTGGCCGATGTACCATAAAGTGCGCCATAGTACGCATAAAAATCACGGGTCAAGTCTTGGGGCGTCACTCTTTTATGATAGAGGACCTCCTCATCGTTCCAATCCACACCGAATTCACGCAAACGACGACGAATCAGATGTTCATACGTAACGGCATCGATTTCGGTCAGGTGGGCGGGGGCGTTGACGAGGATGAACAGATTGTCGCCCGCCTCGCCCATGGATGGATCGGTCGCGGACGAATTTGATATATAGATGGTCGGCTCATCTGCATATCGTGCTTCTTGAAAGAGTGCCCGAAATTCTCGTTCGTAGTCGTCAGCGAAATAGACGTTATGATGGGCAAGATTCAATCGCTTCGATAACCCGATCATCAAGACGAACGCAGAAATTGATGGTTCCACCGTGTCTCGTGTCGGGACCGGGAAGGAAGGGCGGTCTTTCGCGGCGACGAGTCGTGGATATTGAGTGAGCAACTCCCCGTTAAGAAGAACGGCGTCACAAGAGATGACTTCCTCATCATCGACGACGACCTCATGTGCTTTTCCATTCAACACCTCAATCTTCGTCACTTCATGTCCGAGACGGAATGTTACCCCGAGTTCACTCGCCCGCTTAGCGAAACCTTTTGCGATATTCCAGTTGCCACCTTTTGCGAAGTAGACGCCTTCATTCAACTCTAAATGTGAGATGAGAGCGAAGGTGCCGGGTGTCACGTATGGACTACTTCCGATATATGTTGCATAGCGATCAAGGGACTGGATGATTCGTGGGTCTTTAAAGTATTTCTTATGGAGGGCATGCAAGCTTTGGAGCGGGTGTACTTTGACCATGTCCGCCCAGAGACCAGGGTCTAATTTTGTCTCCATCCGCGTAAAGAAACGTTCATTCGCGATCCGGAACAGCTTCTCTGCCTCATCTAAGTAAGCGTGTATTTGATTTTGCTTCATTTGATCACCGGTCAATCGACGGACTTCTGCTTCAAGTTGTGCCCGGTCCGTACTAAAAGTGAACGATGAGCCATCTGAAAAATGATTGACGGTATGTTGCTCGAGTTTGATCAACTCAAAATAGTCATCCGGATTGGCTCCGCTGTTTCGGATGACCGAGCGAAATACATCCGGCATCGTAATCGTATTCGGGCCGAAGTCAAACCGGTGACCGTCAGTGATGACAGGCATGAGTTTTCCACCGACATGTTCATTTTTTTCAATAACTGTGACATCATAGCCACGGGCAGCAAGCGTGACGGCAGCGCTGAGTCCGCCTAGTCCGGCACCAACCACAATAATCTGTTTCATACATATGTCCCCCTTAAGACGTGTGTTTAAGAATAGTGACGACCTTTCCAAGTGATAGGCAACCGTCTCCATTTTCGGATGACGGCGTTTCCGAGTAAGATTAAATAAGCGATTAAACTGAGTGGATGTAACCATGAACCAGATCCATTTGACTTCACATCGACAGCGAGGCGCGCAAGGAGCACGAAGAGTGCCGCACTGACCGTTTGCCAACTTGGTGAAAATATCCATGCGAGCATGGCGGTCAACTGGATGCCATAATACGTCATAAAGTACAAGGCGAGTCCTACTGATTCATTCATTCCCTTGAATACGTTTTTTGAAAACCCGGTCCAGACTTCTTCGTTCGTCTCATACATGTCGCAGGAGATGATAGGGGAGACTTGGACGAGTGATGTGACTTTTTTATGCCGTTTGAACGTTCGGCACAAATCGATATCATCAATCAACGATGTTCGAATCGAAGCATGTCCGCCAACTGCTTCATAACTGATGCGTTCGACGAGTACGTTCATCCCATTTGCTGCCGCAAATGCCGGATGTTTCACTTTACGCCAAAACAAAGGCAGATGTTGGGCGATGAGAACATGTTGCATCGGAATCAACAATTTCCCGAGAAATGTCGACGTTGGAAATTGAGGGAATCCTGATAAAAAGACGGCCTGTTCGCGGGCGAGCGTAGCGTGCATACGTGCGATAAAGCTTGGATCGATCGTGACATCCGCATCTAAAAACAGAAGGTACGGTTCGGTCGTGCGCGTTCCTAGTTGATGGCAGGCATGTACCTTCCCGGACCAGTCACTAGGTAAGGGAACACCATGAATAATCGTGAAACGAGAATCGTCCGCAATGGCAAGAGTCAACTTTTCGAATGTATCGTCTTCGGAGCGATCTTCATATATGTAGACATGTGTCCCTTCCGGTATCGACTGCTTTAGATTGGAAATGAGTCGGTCGACATGTCGAGACTCGTTTCGCATCGGAATGCAGACAGCTGTCGCTGGTGTCCGTCCTGGGTTTGCGAGCGGTCTTAAAAACAGTAGATTGACAATTGTGAAGAGAAGCATCGAGAGGGCGGCGATCCATAAGATCATGAGCGTCCCCTCCCAAGTCGGAGCATCGCTTCTGTCCATTCGGCAAGGTTACGACGTGGTTGAAAGAGTGGCGTGTATGCGCCAGAACGGTTGATGACGTCTTGTCTCACATCGTCATAAAGCCCTTCAAGTGCTTGCGCGATTTCTTGTTTTTGTGATCGCCGCGACGTCGAGGTCACGGCGTACTTCCGAAAGCGGACGTACACAATCGGTTCAGCATGTTTTTCAAACGAATAATACATAGCACATAACTGAATGGGGCGGTCGTTCAGTAGCAGTGTCGCTCCGGATTCGATTTCAACGGGACGCTGCTCCTGTGGCATCTCTCGACCTTGAGGAAACATCCACACGGATTTTCCGGATGTGAGCAATTCGTTTGCATAAGCAAGGGATGCTCGCACATCAGATAAACTGCCTTTTTTTACAGAGAAGGCACCGAGATGTCGAAAGAACGGGAAGCGGTTCAGTCCATCCTCGTCCATCAATACGTGAATGTCGTGCCTTAAAAAATGTTCGTTAATCATATACATGATGAGACCGTCCCACCAGGCGCTATGTGTACTTAAAAATAACCCTGGAGTCGGAACATCGTCTGTTTGGATGAAGATATTATGGAACGTCGGGCGAATCTGACGCTCTCGCACAAACGTCGAGAACAGATTATTGAACCATTTCTTTTTGTGTGACTCGATCATTGCGACTTCTCCTTTCAAGTAGCATTACCCCGGACGTGAAGACGCTGAGGATCCCAATCCCGTAAAGGCCGGCGTTGACGGCTGTGACACCAAAGAGCGCATGGAGCATGACGAACAAGTACACGCCGTGTTGGATAAACAACGAGTCGATTGCTCGTTCATGGCGCTGCAGCAACCATGAAAAGAGGAGAGACAATCCGAACCATCCAATAAAGTTTTGCGTTGGAATATCGTAATATAACCCGTCGTTTGCCCATTCCCAATAACCTTTCACGTTTGCAGCAACCGGGTCGATTGCCATATCAAGCCAAACCGCAAGAATCGGGACGAGCCATAATGTCTTGTTGCGGAATGTGAACAGACGTGCCACGGCAAAACTTGAACCGATGACGGCAAGCCATGCTGCACCGATGGTGACCGGAACGCCGAAAAGAGTCGGACCGAACGCCTCGGCATACACGTATTCACTGAAGGGGAATCCGGTTTTTACACCGAGCGTCTCGACTGCGATTGATCCGAAAAAAATAAATGGGACAATCCAAACGCCTTGTCGGATCCCTTTGTATAGAATCGTGCCTCCAATTGCACCGGCGAGCCATAAAAAGACAGGGTTCGCCCACTCCAACCACGAAGGAAGGAGATCGAATCCGACTAAAACTAAACCTATGAAATACCAAACGATAAACCATTTCCAAATAAACGGATACACTTTCATTTCATCACCTCTTCTTTCATTCTAAAGGTCATCTCAGTCTAGGTCTAACAAATACATGTACGAAAAAAAGAGCCTCAATGAATGAGACTCTTAATTTGCTACATTTTTCCGTTTTTTTACGAACGAAAAGGCGATAAATAAGATATAAAAAGGAACAGCGATAAACCAGAAAGTCGGCCATTCTTTCCACCTTGCGAACATCATGTATGTCACATAGATAAGGCTGATCGTGATAATGAACGAGTGACGTGGTAGTGGCACATCTTTAAAACTCGGGATGCGGACACGACTCACCATTAAAAGTGCAAGCCCCGTAAAGAAAATAGGTGTCAACAGTTCGCTGACCCGGTCCCCGAACGTCGTGATGACAGCAAGTAGTCCGCCAGCAGCCGTGATCGGGACACCTGAGAAGTAACTGGCCGAAACGTTTGTAGCGGATAAGTTGAAGCGAGCGAGTCGATAGGCGCCAAAGAGCGGGAAGAGTGCAGCAAAGAATAAACCATAATTACCATAGTCAATAAAGAAAGTGTAATAAGCGAGCATCGCCGGTGCAACTCCGAACGTGACGATGTCGGCGAGAGAGTCCAATTCTTTCCCGAAGTCCCCGGCCACCCCGAGCATACGGGCAAGTCGTCCGTCTAAACTGTCGAGCATCATCGCAATGATGATCAATAGCGTGGCGTTTGAGAAGTCACCACGAGCAGCATAGACGATTGCGACTACACCACAGAATAAGTTTCCGAACGTAAAGGAGTTTGGAATCCACGAACGGATGCGTTCTTTCCACATAATTTTTCCCCCAATAAGGTCATTGGCTGAACCAGTGACCGTTTGTAAATTGCAGTAAATCTTCAGGCGTTAACTCGATTTGGTAGCCGCGTTTCCCGGCAGAGATGGTGATTGTCTCTCTGTCTTTAGCTGCTTCGTGCAGATACATCGGAAACGTTTTTTTTGCCCCAATCGGCGAGACACCACCTCGAATATATCCCGTCAGCGCTTCGAGTTCTTTCATCGGGACTGGCGCTGCTTTCTTCGCCCCCCAAGCTTTTGCGGCTGCTTTTAAATCAATGTCACGTTCTCCAGAGATGAGAAAGAAAGCGTATTGCTTTTTCTCGTTCACGAGACAAATCGTTTTATACAGTTCATCAAGTGGTTTATTCAACGTCATCGCCACATGTTTGGCCGAGACATCGGTTTCATCAACTTCGTACGTATGATAAGTGAACGGAATCTTCTTCTGTTTCAATTGCCGAGCGGCGTTTGTCAGTTGCATCTGACTCATCCTTTCGTGACTGACTTCTTTTAGAATAGCAAATAGACCAACTTCCCGGCAATTGAACTTCAAAAAACTTTTCAGTAAAGGAAGGAGTTTAATGGAACGATGAAGAAATGAACAGTGATTCATTTTGAAGGGGGAATGAAAGTGGAGACGATTCAATTGACGACACATAATGGGGTAGGGTGGTTGAAACTGAACCGACCTGAAAAGCTGAACGCCTTGAACGAGATGTTGCTTCGTGAAATGAAAACGGCAATCGACACATTTGATCAAGACGATGCGGTTCGCGTCATCGTCATTGTCGGCGAGGGACGGGCGTTCTCATCCGGACAAGATTTAACGATTGAGAGTGATGCGGATTATGGGGAATATTTAGAGGATGTGTATCATCCACTCGTACGTGCGCTTTTCTCATGCCGTAAACCGCTCATCGCAGGGATTCACGGCGTAGTAGCTGGAGCGGGACTCAGTTTGGCACTTGCGGCAGACGTTCGAATCGTCGCCAAATCGACGAAATTCAGCTCAGCGTTCATTAAAATCGGGTTAGTGGCAGATGCTGGTGGACCGTACCACTTACGTCGACTCATGCGCCACGATCTGGCGCTAGATTGGTTGTGGAATGGCAGTACGATTGACGCGGAGGTCGCGCATACATTCGGGCTCGTCACAGAGCTAGTGGAAGATGCGATGTATACGGAGCGATTGACGACCTATGCAGAGACGATCGCTGCAAAATCACCAATTGCCGTTCAAGGGATGAAGGCGCTCATGCGAGCCACTTCGTTTGAGGACGGATTGAATGAAGAAATCGAATGGCAGCGGAAGTGTGGGGACACGGACGTTCACCGCCAGGCGATGCAGGCTTTCTTGATGAAATGAAAAAAGCGGCCCTCGGCCGCTTTTTACGTGGTTGATTTTGCTTCGAACTGGAAGCCTTTTTGTTGCCACGTCCCGTATTTCCAACGACGGAATGCGAAGAAGCCACGGAACCACTCATCGAGGGAGAAGGCGAGCCAAATCCCAAGGATGCCGAGTCCCATTTGAAGACCGAACAAATAACTGAATGCGACAGCGACACCCCACATCGAGGCAATTCCAATCATGACTGGGAAACGCACGTCCCCGACAGACTTCAGTGAACCCATCAAGACGATATTCATCGCACGACCCGGCTCTAAGATGAGCGTTGCCCATAAAATCGGTACCCCGACTGCGATGATGTCAGGGTTTGATGTGAAGAGACCGAGTAACGATTCGCTGAATACTGCCAAACCGAGAGAGGCGATGAACGAGGCGAACATGGCAATCTTCAACGTCTTGACGGCGCGATGATACGCCTCTTTGAATCGTTTCCCTCCAATGTCTCGTGCAATCAAAAGCTGTGTCCCTTGAGCGACAGCGACAGTGAACAAGAAGGCGAGCATCGACAAGTTCATCACGTATACACGAGCGGCAAGGGAAGCCTCACCCATCGTTGCGATGAAACCGGTGATGACGATTTGTGATGCTTGATACGACAAGTTCTCTCCGGCAGAAGGAATCCCGATTTGCAGAAGCGACTGGATATCGTCTTTCTTCGGACGAATGACTTCTTTTAACGGGAAGCGAATCATAAGTTTACGCTTAACGAGCCAAAACAAGAGAATCATTGCGGCGAACCGTGCGATTACGATGGCCCAAGCAACACCGGCAACACCGGTTACAGGAAGCCCGAACCAACCAGTGACGGCGAAGACGGCTCCGACTGCAGTAATAATGTCAATCAACAACGTCGCGAGCATGGCGTGCTTCGTCATGCCGTGACTCCGTAGAATCGAACTGAGCGCCATGATCAGCGCTTCGGTAAATAACGACAAGCCGACGATTTGAAGGAACAGCAGGCCGTGAGCGAACAGTTCGTCTGACAGCCCGAATAGGCGTAAGAACGTTTCGCCGAACAAGAAGATGACGACGACCATAATCGCACCGAGCCACATGTTCAAACTGACAGCGGAGCGGGCGAAGTCGCGACTTTTCTTCATGCGCTGTGCCCCGATGGCTTGACCGATCAAGATCGTAGCCCCGACAGACGTCACACTGAAGACAATCAAGAACACGTTTAAAATTTGGTTAGCGACCCCGACGGCCGAAGCGGCGGCATCCGAGTAGTGAGCAAGCATCAATGTGGCGATGATCCCGGTCCCCATATGGAGGGCAAGTTCGATGAAAATCGGCCACGACAGTTTGAACAAGGTGAGCTGTTCCGTTTGTTTCGTCTGCATGTAGTGTATTCTCCCTTTTCTCTATAATTCTTTCTGTTAACTATTTGTTTTGTAAAAATGTCAAAGGTCATCTTACTCCTTATGAAATGAAAAAGAAAGGGGTTTGCTGAATTATTTTCAACAAAAAAATCACCCGAATGAATCAGGTGATTTTCGAAATTATTTCAATTTCAGAATAGCGGCGCTGAATGGTGCGAGTTCGATTTCGAGTGAATCGAGATCAAGATCTTGTAAGAGGTCATAGGCGGCGCCACTATAACCGAGTGGATTCAGTTTTGAAGTAGAGTCGGAGTTGTTGAAGTAGACCAAATATGTCTCATCTTTCGTGCATCGTTCGATGATGACGGCGTTGTTGGAATCATCGACTAGGTTGAAGCGATACGAGCCCGCGTTGGCGAGTACTGGATGGTCTTTCCGTAGCTGGATGAGCTTTTGAATGTAACGGAAGAGATTACGGTCTTCTTCGGCTTCATCCCATGGCATGCAGCGGCGGCATCCCGGATCTTGTTCACCTTCAAGCCCGATTTCGTCCCCGTAGTAGATACATGGACTCCCCGTGTACGTGAGCATCGAAGTCATCAATAGTCTGAATTTCCCTTTATGGCCATTAGCTCGTGTCAAGGCGCGTGGTGTGTCGTGCGAGTCAATCAAGTTGAACGTGACTTCGTTGACGTTCATCGTATTCATCATCTCGACACGCGTCAATTCGTTTTGGAACTCGGAAGCGGTCGTCCGGTCGAGCGCAAAATAATTGAGACTCGCATTCGTGAACGGATAGTTCATGACGGCATCGAACTGGTCACCTTGGAGCCAAGGTTGTGCGTCGTGCCAAATCTCTCCGAGAATATAGGCTTCCGGATTAGCTTGTTTGACTGCTTTGCGGAAGTCACGCCAGAACGCATGGTCAACTTCGTTGGCGACGTCGAGACGCCAGCCATCGATGCCGAACTCTTCGACCCAGTAACGGGCGACATCTAATAAGTAAGCTTTTAATTCTGGATGTTCGGTGTTGATCTTCGGCATGTTCTTCTCGAATGCGAACGTATCATAGTTTGGCTTCGGTTCCGTCGCAATCGGGAACTCACGAAGGTAGAACCAATCACGGTACTCAGAATCCGAACCGTTCTCCACAACATCTTTAAACCACGGATGATGATACCCGACGTGATTGAAGACGGCGTCGAGCATGACCTTAATGCCGTTCTCATGCAACAGGTCGACCATTTCTTTAAACTTCTCTTTCGTTCCGAACTGTGGATCAATCTCCATATAGTCGAGTGTGTCGTATTTATGGTTTGTCGTCGCTTTAAATATTGGGCAGAAATAGATTCCTGTGATGCCGAGTTCGACTAAATGATCAATATGGTCGATGACACCTTGGAAATCGCCACCGAAGAAGTTCGTCGTTGTCGGCTCTGTCGAGTTCCATGGGAGAGTTTCTTCTGGATTGAGTGAAGCATCTCCATTGGCGAAGCGATCCGGGAAGATTTGGTACCAAACCGTGTCCTTCACCCATGATGGTGCATGGAAAATGTCGATTGGATTAATGAATGGAACACAGAAGTAATAGCCCGTGTCATCAAGTGGTTTTTCCTCGAACCATCCTTTTTCAGTGTAGACGGCCGTTTCTTGCCCATCATTCAAACGGAAGCCGTAGCGAAGACGTCGGAATGGTGGTTTAATCGCGATGAACCAATAATCATAAGTATCATCGAAACCAATCTTCTCCATTGGAGTTTCGTATGTACGCCAATAGCTCGGCTTACTCGGATCAAAGTTCCACATCGCCGGGTCTTCAGCGTGCCAATCGTAAGGGTCATTCCAAATCAAATCAACCGATTCAATATCACCATGCTTCGTATGGAAACGAACATGGATTGTCTCACGGTCATATTTGTAGACGAATGGGGACATGGCACGATGATAAATCGCTTCTTTCATCATAAGGAAAACAGTCCTTTCTTTAATAAGGGATGACATCATTTTACAACACCGTGCATCAAAGAGAACAGGGGTTGTGAAAACGTTTGCTCAAGCAAAGGTTAATAAAGCGTTTACATTTTGTCAATTGCTGAAGCTTATAAAAATTGTATAAATGAGAACATTTTTTTAAAAATTACATAAATGGGTCAACAGTCGTAAAAAAAGTGTAAAAAAAGACTTGTAAAACGCTTTCACAACTGTATAATAAAAATTGAGGTGAGGATGCAAACGTTTTCACTACCATGTCAATTTCGTAGCGGAGTTTTAAAATTGACGTGGTCGTGCGATTGCGCAAATCTGACCATACTATTTCCTTGGGGAGGTTTTTCATCATGAAGATGAAAAAAATGGTAGCAGGACTTTCAACAGCAGTATTCGCATTCGGTGCACTAGCTGCATGTGGTGGCGGAACAGACAACGAATCTTCTAACGAAGGTGGTTCTTCAAGCGAGAACAAGCCTGAGAAGATCGTCATTTGGGAAGACATCGAAAAGTCTGAAACAACAAAAGAAGTTGCGAAAGCATTCGAAGAAGAGCATGGCGTAAAAGTTGAAGTCGTCGAAGTACAGATGACGGATCAAAAAGACAAGCTCGCGCTTGATGGTCCAGCTGGTAAAGGTCCGGACATCATTCTCGTCCCACACGACCAAATCGGTACAATCGCAGACCAAGGTCACTTGACTCCGATTGCTGACGAAGGTTCACTCGATGCGTTCACTGACGCTTCGAAATCAGCTGTCATGTTCGACGGTCAAGCTTACGGTTACCCGAAATCTGTTGAGACACCAGTTCTCATGTACAACAAAGACTTGATGGCTGAAGCACCAACATCAATGGACGACCTTTACAAGTTGTCTAACGATGTAAAAGCTGACGGCGAGTATGGATTCCTCGCACTTTGGGATAACTTCTACTTCGCTCACGGTGTTGTTGCAGGATTCGGCGGATACGTGTTCAATGAAGACGGTGGCGCACTCGACCCAACGGATATCGGTTTGAACAACGAAGGTGCAGTTGAAGGATTCGAATACATCGGTAAATGGTACGAAGAAGGTCTCTTCCCTAAAGGGTTGATCGGTGAGTCTGGTGGCCAAGCGATGGACCAACTCTTCACTGAGAAGAAAGCTCATTCAGTCATGAACGGACCTTGGGCTGTAGCTGGTTACACAGATGCAGGCGTGAACCTCGGAGCGGCTCCAATGCCGACACTTCCAAACGGTGAGCCGATCAAGACGTTCATGGGTGTGAAAACATATGCCCTTTCAGCTTACACAGAAAACCAAGAGTGGGCTGAAATGTTCCTTCAAGAGTTGACGAATGAAGAAAACGCATTGGCAATGTTTGAATCGTACAGCGAGATTCCACCAGTAGCAGCACTCGAGTCGAACGAGACAATCACATCGAACGAAGTTGCGAAAGCGGTATTCGATCAAGCGACAAACGCTATCCCAATGCCAAACATTCCTGAAATGGGACAAGTTTGGGAGCCAATGGCACAAGCACTTCAGCTCGTAGCGACTGGTAAACAAGATGCACAAAAATCTGCAGACGATGCAGTCAAAGTCATCGAACAACAAATCCAAGCGAATAACCAATAAGGAATTGAAATGACGGGGTACGCCGCTAGGCGTTCCCCATCATTTTCTAGCATTGAGCAAACGTTTGCTTGATTGATTTGCTCAAATCGAAAGGAGAAACTGAGGATGGCTGAAATTGCGAACCCTAAATCACCGGACCAACGCCCGGATAAGCCTACAAACCATGCTCGGAACGCGGGATTACTTTCCATCATTCCGGGATTCGGACAATTTTATAACAAACAATACGCGAAAGCGGTAGCGTTCTTTATCGTCGTCGTATCTTATTTTGCCGTAAACTATGATCTATTTTTCAAAGGGGCGGGCGCCGGACCAGGTGACCGTGGAGGACTTTGGGGATTGATCACGCTTGGTGAAGTGCCAGGACCTCGTAACGACCACTCCATCTTTTTGATGGTCGAGGGGATTGTCGCGTTAATTTTACTTTTCTTCGGAATCGCGTTCTATATTTGGAACATTCGTGACGCCTATCGTGTCGGTCGCGCTCGTGATCAGCATCTAAACCTTCCATCGTTCCAAATGCAACTTCGCAACTTGCGTGACCATGGATTCCCATACTTAATGTTGATCCCATCACTCATTTTGTTAGTGTTTACAGTTATTCTTCCATTGATCTTTACGTTCTTGATCGCCTTTACGAACTATCGCTACAACAATGCACCACCAGCGAAACTCGTAGAGTGGGTAGGGTTTGAGAACTTTACGCGCATTTTTGAAATCGATATTTTCCGAGACACGTTCGTCGGGGTTCTCGGTTGGACACTTGTCTGGACGGTTGCTTCTACAACTGGTGTCATCGCAATCGGTATTTTCCTTGCGGTGCTCTTGAACCAAGAAGGTCTTCGCTTCCGTCGCTTATTCCGCTCAATCTTGATTCTCTCTTGGGCAGTCCCAGCATTTATCACAATCTTGATTTTCCGTTCGATGTTCAACGAATCGTTTGGGGTGTTCAATACGACGATTCTGCCGGCACTCGGTCTTGATCCAATCAACTGGATGACCGATCCGACGGCTACCCGTTCGGCACTCGTTCTCATTCAATGGTGGCTCGGATTCCCGTTCATCATGACGCTCATGACAGGTGTGCTTCAATCAATTCCTGGTGATTTGTATGAAGCTGCGACGATTGACGGAGCGACGATTTTTGATAAGTTCCGTTTGATCACATTGCCGATGCTCTTGTTCGCGACAGCACCGATTTTGATCACACAGTTCACGTTCAACTTCAACAACTTCAATATCATTTATCTCTTTAATGGCGGTGGCCCTGCTGTACCTGGACAAACGGCCGGCGGTACCGACATCTTGATTTCTTGGATTTACAAATTGTCCCTCGGTGCCAACCCGCAATACGGACTTGCGGCTGCGATCACGCTCATTCTGTCATTCTTCATCATGACGCTTGCGGTCATCCAGTTCCGTCGGACAAAATCTTTCAAAGACGAGGATATGATCTGATATGAAAAAACAAAAACGAATCAATTTGGCGATCTCGTATGTTATCTTGACGCTTGCGTCGGTCATCATTCTCTATCCGATGCTTTGGGTTGTCGGTACATCGTTCAACCCGGGGCGTACGATTACGTCAACGATTATTCCTTCAAACCCGACATTTGTTCACTACAAAAACTTGTTTGATTTAACGATTTCAGATTATAGTTTATGGTATGTGAACACGTTAAAAATCGCTTTCATTACGATGGCACTCTCTGTCATCTTGGTAACGATTACTGGATACGTCTTCTCGCGCTACCGTTTCGTTGGACGGAAAAACTCGCTCGTCTTGTTCCTCGTCCTTCAAATGGTGCCACAGTTCGTTGCAATCATCGCGATTTATGTATTGCTCAACATGCTCGGTCTTCTTGACACACATACAGCGCTCATCTTGCTCTATGCAGGTGGTGCGATTCCGATGAACACGTACTTGGCGAAAGGGTACTTCGATACGATTCCGAAAGAACTTGACGAAGCTGCTCGAATGGATGGTGCCGGTCACCTCCGAATCTTTTGGCAAATCATCTTGCCGCTTGCGAAGCCGATTGTCGCAACGATTGCTCTCTTTAACTTCATGGGACCATTCAACGACTTTATTTTGGCATCGCTCGTCCTTCGTTCACCAGAGAAACAAACATTGGCAGTTGGTCTTTACAACATGATCTCGAAACAATTTGATAACAACTTCACGTTGTTCGCGGCAGGTGCTGTCCTTTCAGCCCTCCCGATCGTCACCTTGTTCTTCATGTTCCAACGCTACTTCGTTTCTGGCCTAACAGCGGGTGGTACGAAAGGATAATACTCGTAAAAGGAGGAAGCGATATGAGACGAGGCGTCGTGCTCGTGCTCCTGTCGCTTCTTTTGTTTCCGACTATCGTCGGAGCAAAGGAAGCTGCTACTTGGGAACAAGAACGCATGTATTTTATTATGGTCGACCGTTTTGTTGACGGGAACCCCGACAACAATGAACAGGTAGACAAAGACGATCCGAAAGCTTTTCATGGCGGGGACATCCGTGGAGTCATTGAAAAACTCGATTATATCGAGTCACTCGGGTTCACGTCGATTTGGTTAACACCCGTCTTTGAAAATATGCCGGACGGCTATCACGGGTACTGGATAAAAGATTTCTACAACATCGACCCGCAATTTGGGACGAAAGAGGATTTACAAGAGCTCGTCGCTGAGGCGCACAAGCGAGACATGAAAGTCATCCTCGACTTCGTCGTCAACCACGTCGGTCCGAACCATCCATGGGTGGAAGAAAAGCCGGAATGGTTCCACGAGCAACTACCAATCGTATTTTGGAAAGACCAGGAGCAAGTCGAGACGCACTGGTTGTTCGACTTACCTGACTTAAAAACAGAGGATCCGGAAGTCAAGTCGTATTTGATTGACGCGGCGAAGTACTGGATCGAAGAGACGGACATCGACGGCTATCGCCTCGATACGGTTCGTCACGTCGACAAAGCATTTTGGAAAGACTTTGTCGAAGGTGTTCGTTCAATCGACCCTGACTTTTACTTACTCGCCGAAGTGTTCGACCCGGATCCGAAATATGTCGCACAATATGATAATCTTGGATTCAACAGCATCACAAACTTTACGTTTTATGATCGGGTGTCGAAAACGATGACGCAAAAACAGGCGAATGTCGACGAAATCGATGTTGCCGCAAGCTATGCAGAAACGTTCTTCAACGACCCGAACCAAATGGCGACGTTCCTCGATAACCATGATGTCGAACGTTTCATGCATATGGCAGAACTCGGCGACGTGAAGTCAGCAGAACGACGGTTACGCCTCGGGTTGTTCGCGCTTTATGCGTCACCTGGCATGCCAATCGTCTTCCAAGGAACAGAAAATGCACAGACCGGTGGAGCCGACCCGGCGAACCGTGTTATGACAGAATTCCCGGGAAATGAAGAATTGCATGAATACATGGCGACGATGAATCGCATGCGTGAAGAATACCCAGTATTTGCGACTGGTGAACAGCGCATGATTGCATCCGAAGATGGGATGGCTGTCTTTGAGCGGAAAGATGGAGATGACATCGCGTTATATGCGATCAACATGAACAGCGAGGATCGAGAGATTGAAATCGATGTCAATGAAATCGGGGAAGATACGAGACTTCGCGGTCTATTATTCTCACAACTGGTCACAGATCGGCGCGGAACGTTTACAATTGAACTATCTGGTGAAAGTGCGAACGCTTACATTGTTGAGGAGTCATCGGTAAATCCATGGATGATGGGATTACTTGTCGTCACGATTCCGATTTTCTTGACAGGTTTGGTCATGTGGAAGCGCCGCAAATAAAGAAATGAAACGCCTTAAGGTATGAATTCACGGAAGCAGGGGGGAACACCATGCAAATTACAATCAAAGATGTTGCGAAGCATGCGAACGTCGCGCCGTCGACAGTATCTCGTGTCATCGCCAACAGCCCAAGAATCAGCCAAAAGACAAAAGAACGGGTTAGAAGTTCGATGGAAGAGCTAGGGTATCATCCAAACATTCATGCGAGAAGTCTCGCGAACCGCTCAACGCAGTCGATTGGTCTCGTCATGCCGAGTGCGGCGACAAAGACGCTCCAAAATCCATTTTTCCCTGAAGTGTTGCGAGGTATCAGCACGAAGGCGCACCAAAATGGATACTCTCTCTATATGACAACTGGAGTGACAGAGGAAGAAGTACTGTCCGGTGTCATTGAAATGGTACAAGGACGACGTGTCGACGGCGTGATCGTCCTCTATTCACGGGAAGACGACCAAGTCGTCCAATATTTACGTCAAACGAAGTTTCCGTTCGTCGTGGTCGGGAAGCCGTTCGGGGACGCTTCTTCGATCACATATGTCGATACGGACAACTATCTTGCCGGTCGTGAGGTGACGAAACATCTCTATAACCTGGGTCACCGTCGAATCGCCTTCATCGGTGGATCGGACAAACTTGCGGTGACACAAGACCGTCGGAACGGTTATGCGACCGCCCTCATGGAAGCGGGCATTCCGGTGTGTGAAGACTATATTGCACGTGCTGAATTTATGACGAAAGGCGGAGCGATGGCTGTCCGTGAGTTACTTCAGAACGAAGAACCACCAACGGCCGTCGTTGTCAGTGATGATATGATGGCGCTCGGTGTCATCAGCACACTCAGTGAGATGGGACTTAAAATTCCTGAAGACGTCGCCGTCGTCAGTTTCAACAATGTCTATATCGCAGAGCACTCCAATCCGCCACTCACGTCGGTTGAAATCAATATTTTCGGTCTTGGATTCGAAGCGACGAACTGTTTGATTGAACAGATTAGTGATAGTGCCCCACCTTATGGGAAACGCGTCATCGTGCCTCATTATCTGGTCGTACGTCAATCGTGCGGACAGAAGGATAGCAAGACGGTGGAGACACTTGAATCGAATTCTTGAATGATCTAAACGACTTCGCGTGAGCGAGGTCGTTTTTTGCATATCCTGGTGATTGAAGCTAAAAGAAGAAGGGAACATCTTTCAAGAATGAACTGAAATCGAAAGGAAGGATTAATATGAGTAAAAGACGATTTGTCGGAACATATGAAACAAAAGGGAATCTTCTCTCCAAAATCAATGAGCTGAAAGAAAATGGCTATGATGAAGGTGAATTATACGTTGTGACTGAACAGGAAGACGAGGTTCGGGTCGTCAAGCGTGAGACAAACGTAAAAGTGGAAGAAGGCGATACGTCTTGGCTAGACAACATCCAAGGAGGAAAGAGTCAAGACGTGAAGCAAGTTCTTAGTGATTTAGGCATCTCAAATGATGAGGTGGATCATGCGCATTCACAAGTCAAGCAAGGTGGATACGCTCTCATCATCGACGAACCCGATACGGGATTCAATGATGGACGGAGCGATGTTTTTGAAGGACATGAAGCGAATGCCGCGTTCGGTGAAAATCAAGAAGACCATAAATGATGATTCATTTAGACTGCCTCGGCAAAAGGCAGTCTTTTTTTTCTGAAAAAATGTGAAAAAAAAAGAAAGAAAAAGTTTTATGCAAACGATTGCATTCTGAGTTCAGTTGTGTAAAATGAAAGGTGAGATTAAATACAGCGCTTTCATAGACAAACGGTTGCACGAACTAGTTGTCTGTCGAAGGTAGCCTTGTAGAGAAAAAGGAGTGGCAGACAGATGAAACGATTGTTTGCAGTCGATGAATGGAAAGTAACAGAAGAAGGTCTTCATCCGAAAGAAAACCGCCTTGCTGAATCGATCACATCGCTCGGAAACGGGCATATGGGGATGCGGGGAAACTTTGAAGAGGATTACTCGAATGATACGCACCAAGGATTCTACGTGGCGGGTGTCTATTACCCGGACAAAACACGTGTCGGTTGGTGGAAGAACGGATATCCTGAGTACTTTGCCAAAGTGTTGAACGCGACAAACGTCATCGGTCTACGCGTCGCGATTAATGAAACACCAGTCGACTTGGCAAAATGGGAAGTAAAAGACTTTACACGCGAGCTCGATATGCAGCGTGGTGTTTTGACACGGACGTTCACGTTGATGAACGGGACAGAAGAGACGAAAGTCGAAGTCGTCCGTTTCTTCTCAATCGTCGACAAAGAAATATTGGCAATCCGCTATAACATTACACCAGTCAACTATAAAGCTAAAATCGAGTTCACCCCATATTTAGACGGTGATGTCGTCAACGAAGACTCAAACTACGACGAGAAGTTCTGGCTTCCGGTCGAAAGTGGTGTCGAAGAGCGCTTTGGCTTCGTGACGACGAAGACGAAAAAACTCGATTGGCATGTCACGGCATCAATGATTGCAGACGTGGAAGGTGCGCGTTGTGAAGTGCTTGAAGCGACAGACTTGTTCGTGGCGAACAAATTCACCGTGCATACGGAAGCTGGCGAAACGGCGACTGCATATAAATACGTATCTGTCGTGACGAACCGTGACCATACGATTGACGAGTTGCAATCTGCAGGGATGACACGTGTCGAAGCAGCGTTTGAAAAAGGTTTTGAGACGCTTCTCGCTGATCAGACAGAAGCATGGCTTGCGCGTTGGGAAGATGCAGATGTCCGCATCGATGGAGACATCGAAGCGCAACAGGGCATCCGGTACAATATCTTCAACATGTATCAAACGTATACAGGTGAAGATTCACGCCTTAACATCGGTCCAAAAGGTTTCACGGGTGAGAAATATGGTGGTGCGACATATTGGGATACAGAAGCATACTGCCTCCACTTCTATTTGGCGACTACAAAACCGGAAGTCTCGTGGAACTTGCTCAAATATCGTCATAACCAATTACCACAGGCGAAAGAGAATTCTGTGAAGAATGTCGGCATGGAAGGTGCCCTTTATCCGATGGTCACGATGAACGGGGAAGAGTGCCACAATGAGTGGGAAATTACACACGAAGAGATTCACCGAAACGGTGCGATTGCCCACGCCATCTTCAACTATACGAACTTCACAGGCGATAAATCGTACCTTGGACAATACGGACTGGAAGTATTGGTCGAGATCTCGCGTTACTGGGCTAGCCGTGTCAACTTTGTGCCGCACAAAGACGTATATATGATTCTAGGCGTCACAGGTCCGAACGAATACGATAACAACGTCAACAACAACTGGTACACGAACCTGATTGCCGCGTGGACACTCGAATACACGCAAGAAGTGTACAACTATTTGAAAGAAGCAGAGCCTGCACGCCTCGATGAGCTCGTATCGACACTCGGCATCACGGACGCGGAACTCGCGAAGTGGGCGGACATTCAGGCAAAAATGTACTACCCGAAAGACGACCTCGTTCCAGACGTGTTCATGCAACAGGACGGCTTCATGGATAAAGAACAGATCTTAGTGAAAGACCTCGATCCGAAGCATCTTCCACTCAACCAAAACTGGTCGTGGGACAGAATCCTCCGTTCGAACTTCATCAAACAGGCGGACGTTCTCCAAGGACTCTACACGTTCGGTGACCGTTTCACAGTCGAGCAGAAACGAGCGAACTTTGATTTCTATGAGCCACGTACGGTTCACGAGTCGAGCTTGTCGCCATGTGTCTATTCGATCATTGCGGCAGAAGTCGGATATGAAGATAAAGCGGTCGAATTGTATCAACGTTCGGCACGTCTTGACCTCGATAACTACAACAACGACACAGAAGATGGCTTACACATCACATCGATGGTCGGCTCATGGATGTCAATCGTTCATGGATTTGCAGGAATGCGCATCAAAGAAGATAATCTCTCGTTCAGTCCGATGATTCCAAAAGGTTGGAACGGCTACTCGTTCAACATGCTCTGGCGTGGTCATCATTTGACGGTCACTTCATCACGTGAACAAGTGACGATCAAACAAACGGGAGGGTCAGATGTAACGATTCATGTGTACGGGAATGAGATAACGGTACCTTCTGATGATTCAATTTCAATTGAAACAGTGAAAGCGTGATCAATTGCTTTATATGAACAAGTCGACTGAGGTCGGCTTGTTTTTGTGTATCAAACTTATGAGAATTCATGCATATTTGCTGTATGCAGTATGAATAATCTATGTTATCTTGATTCTTAGCTATTTTGAGAAAGGGGAGTTGAAGCTTGACGGAAGCCGTTAAAGAACATACACGAATCGGGGTTGTCTCGATTATCGGAGGATTGTTCGTTGCCTTATCCATGACATTATTTTTAATTCCAGCTGGCGTCTATTCGACGGGATTTACAGGTCTAGCCCAAATCTTGACGACATTGTTAGCGGGCACACCGTTTGAACTAGGGGAAGGGCTCTGGTTCTTTATTCTGAATGCACCACTACTCGTCGTCAGTTATTTTATGCTCGGCCGGAACATGATGATCCATACGCTCGTCAGTGTTGCCTCGGTCACGTTGTTCATCCGTATGCTTCCGCAATCGCAGCTTCTCTCGGACGACCCGTTACTAAACGCCGTATTCGGCGGTGTGCTCTTGGCAATTGGATCGGGAATTACGATTCGATATGGTGCCTCAACAGGGGGCTTTGATATCGTCGCTTTGATTTTGGCGAAATTTACAAACAACTCGGTCGGGGTTTATCTCTTCTTAATGAACATGATGATCGCGCTCGCTGCAGGGGCATTGTTCGGATGGCCGACGGCACTCTATACAATCGTGTTCTTGTACGTGACATCAAAAGTCATCGATGAGATTTATACGAACACACAGCGTCAGACGCTGTTTATCGTGACGAATCATCCGGATGAGGTGACAAAGGAACTACATCAACACGTGTTCCGTGGTATCACGCTCATGCCGGCAATCGGCACGTATTCGAAAGTCGAGAAAGCAACGCTCATGATGGTCGCGCAGCGACATGAGGTTCGTGAAATCACACGTATTTGTAAAGATGCCGACCCAACTGTTTGGATCAATATCTTGCCGACTGAGGACGTCGAAGGGACGTTCCGTCGCTAAAAAAGTATATGAATCATAAAAAGCACCGACTTTGCAGTCGGTGCTTTCATTATGCCTTGATGCCGAGTTTTTCTTCTAGGAAGAGGGCGATTCCGTCATCCATATTCGAAGCGGTCACTTCGTTGGCCACATTTTTCAGTTGGTCGATGGCATTTCCCATTGCAACACCTGTGCCGACATAGTCGAGCATTTCAAGGTCGTTCTCCTCGTCACCGAATGCGATGATGTGCTTTCGGTCGATATTTAAATGCTTCGAGACTTCCTTTAGTCCGAGTGCTTTCGACGTGTTTTTACTCATCACTTCAATCATATGCTCTGGCATGCGCCATTGCCGATTCAGTACCGCTTCTGCATGAATATCATCGAGTTGTGAACGGACGTGCGCGACGTGATCTTTAGTCGCGTGAATCAGGAGTGACGTCGGTTCATCTTGTAGATGGGTCAACAGGTTGCCGGATGTGACACTGAGCGCACGTTCTGCGTACGGGCTATAAAACTCTTGCGGATCCTTTTGGAAATAAACGTGGTCGGTCACTTCGACGACGATGTTATGTGCTTTCGTATCCGCTACTTCCTCAATGATGTCGTGCGCGGTCTTGAGCGGGATTGGTCGGTGTGTGACCGCATAATTCGCATCTTTCGGGTGGTGCACGAGCGCGCCATTGAAGTTGACGAGCGGTGTCGTTAGTCTGAGTTGTTCATAGTACATGAGTGAGTGACGCTTCGGTCGCCCTGTCGCAATCATCACTTCATGTCCAGCTTCACGCGCCGCCTGTAAGGCACGGAGATTTCGTTCACTAATTGTTTTATCATCTCTTAACAACGTACCATCTAAATCAACTGCGATTAAATAACGTGACATTAGTCATCCTCTTTTCTTCACAATGATGTTTCTACGACCGTATCACATTTTTTGATTGGACGGAAAGAATATACAATCGAAGTCGCATATTCTATACGAACAATGCTATACTAATGTCGTATGAATTTTTACGAATCATCTGTGAGATGGAGGGGACGTTCAATGCGTTATTTAGTGACATTGATCTGGGCGATTGTGCTCTCAAATACAGCGGTATTTATCATTTCTGCTGTTGATGGTGTAGAGTACAACGCGATGCTCGCGACAGGATTTGGCGTGGCCATCACATTCTTCGTTGCAATTCTCGATGTCTTAAACCAAGACATGGGAATTAGCGACGTTGCACAAGAGAAGTAAGCCGTCTACAATCAAACTGACTCGTGTATGAGTCAGTCTTTTTTCTTTCATCATTATTAGAGGAGGGCCTAACATATGAAAAATCCTGAAAAACGTGCGAATTTCATGACGTTCGCCATCATCGGAGCGATTATCGTCATCGGAATCGCTTTATTGTTCTTTTTGAACGGTGCTAATGAAGAAGAAGGTGCCAATGCCGTCACGGCAGATGAATTGCAGCAACAGTTAGATAAAGAGGGAGAGGTCGTCGCTTACTTTTGGCAAACTGGCTGTGAATATTGTGAGCAAGTGAAGCCTTATGTCGAACCTCTCATCGAAGAATACGATGCGGTTTCAATCAACTTGTCAGACCACAATGTTTGGGAAACATATGGCATCAATGGGACACCGACAATCATCCGTTTTGAGGATGGAAAAGAAATCGGTCGCATTGAAGGTGCGGTCTCGGAACAACAATACGAGACATTCTTTAAAAATGAGGAGGCCAAAGAGGAATGAAACGTCGTTTTTATCAAACGTTATTTGAACTAAACGCCTCTCCCTGGATTGCCTCACGCCTTAAACGCTTCGCAGAATCAGGAGTGAGTCGTCATTTGATTCCGTCGTTCGCAAAAGTGTATCACATTGCGGTAGAGGAAGCAGAGCAACCGCTACAAGCTTATCCTTCACTGCATGCGTTCTTCACGCGTCATTTGAAGCCTGACGCACGGACGATTGATGAATCGACCGACACACTCGTATCACCTTGTGACGGGAAGTTATCGGTCATTGAGTTAATTTCGGAAGATAGCCGCTTTGAAGTGAAAGGACAATCGTATACGCTTGCGGAACTTCTCGGTTCACAACAAGAAGCGCGCCGTTACGCTGGCGGAACGGTCGTCGTCCTCTATCTCAGCCCGAGCGATTATCACCGTGTCCACACACCACTTGCCGGCCGCGTGCTCAGCCATTACGAGCTCGGTGACCGTTCGGCACCGGTTAATGAGATCGGATTGACCGAGACGGTGCGACCGCTCTCGCGCAACTACCGTCGTGTGACACGCTTTGACAGCCCGGTCGGAGCGTATGAACATATTATGGTGGGTGCCCTTAACGTGAACACGATTGAATGGACGCTCGAGGGGGACCAAGCCGAAAAAGGGCAAGAAGTCGGATACTTCTCATTCGGTTCGACCGTCGTCCTCTGTTTTGAGAAAGATGCCGTTCAATTAGAACGTGAAAAAATGGGTCCGGTTCGACTCGGTGAAGTCATCGGGACATTCAAAACCAACTAATTTTACAATAATTTTCTTCCGACCGAACGATAGACTAGTCGTTTGGTCGGTTTTCGTTTACCATAGAAGGGATATCAATACTTGTATAAGTAGTTGAATCGTTTAGCTAATTGGAGGAATTTTACGTGTTTAATCGACTTTATCCGAAACAGTTCGTCGCGACTGTGTTTGACATCGACTTACAAGAATTGAAAGACCGTGGGGTACGTGTCATTTTGACGGACCTTGATAATACACTCGTCGCGTGGGATGTCCCGCATGCGCCAGAGCTTTTATTGATGTGGCTTGAAAAAGTAAAATCATACGGTTTCGATGTGATTGTCGTATCAAATAATAATGAGAATCGTGTGCGAACGTTTACGGAGCCGCTCGGCCTTCATTATGTCGCTCGTGCTAGAAAGCCTTTGCCATCTGGGTTTAAAGAAGCGCTCTCGAAATATGGTTATTCGCCGAAAGAAGCTATTTTCTTAGGAGATCAGCTGTTTACAGACGTGCTCGGTGCCAATATGGCGGGCATTCATGTCATCCATGTGCAACCGGTCGTCAAAACAGACGGGCTCGTCACGAAATTCAACCGGATGCTTGAGAAGGTGGTCTTCGCGCACATGAAGCGTCGTGGGAAGTACGTATTGATCACGAAAAAAGTGGAAGAGCTTGCCGTTGATGCACAGCGTGCAAAAGTTGCTGTCGCTGAAAAAATCGGTGAAGCGATGCATCCACGTTCCGAAGATTCACATAAAAAAGATGAATAAGACCTCGAACGCACAGAAAGAAGGAGGCTGCCGATGTACGGCGACCAAGGCGTCGGAATTAACGCTTCAGGAGTAGCAGCGAGGTGCTACGGTGAATGAAGAAGGGGAAACCTAAACGGCAGTAAGTACAACTATGGAAGAAACTAAACGATATTGCGCTGGGTGCGGCGTAGCCATTCAAACGGAAGACCCGAACGGAGTCGGCTATGCACCAAAATCGGCACTTGACCGTGAGATTGTCATTTGCCAACGTTGCTTCAAATTGAAGCACTACAACCAAGTTCAAGACGTGGATTTATCAGATGATGATTTCTTACGTATCTTGAACGGCATCAGTTCAAAAGAAGCGCTCGTCATCAAAATTGTCGATATTTTTGACTTCAATGGCAGCTGGCTGCCGGGTCTACAACGTTCTGTCGGTTCGAACCCCGTACTGTTAGTCGGGAACAAGGTCGACTTGTTACCGAAGTCGGTCAACCCGAACCGGATGGCGAACTGGATGAAGGCAGAGGCAAAAGAGCTCGGATTGAACCCGATCGACGTTCATTTGATCAGTGCGAAAAAAGGGCACGGTATCGATGAGCTTGCTGAGAAAATTGAATATTACCGGAAAGGCAAAGACGTCTTCGTCGTCGGTTGTACAAATGTCGGAAAGTCGACACTCATCAACCAGGTGATCAAACGTTTCGGTGAAGAGGATGAAGCCATCATCACCGTCAGTCATTTCCCGGGTACGACGCTTGACTTGATCGACATCCCGCTCGATGATGATGCGAACCTGTACGATACACCAGGGATCATCAACCGTCATCAAATGGCACACTATGTCGACGCAAAAGATTTGAAGACGATCACGCCGAAGAAAGAAATCAAGCCGCACGTGTTCCAATTGAACCCGCAACAGACGCTTTACTTTGGCGGTTTGGCACGCTTGGATTACTTGGAAGGCAATAAACGGTCGTTCGTCATCTATATGTCGAACGAGTTGAAAGCACACCGTACGAAACTCGAACGCGCGGATGAGCTCTATGACCAACATATTGGGAAAATGCTCAACCCACCGAACGAGAAGACACTTGAAATGTTACCACCACTCGTCCGTCACGAATTCAGCTTACGAGATGGTGTGAAGACTGATATCGTGTTCAGCGGTCTCGGATGGGTCTCGATTCACGGTAAAGGCGGCCGTATTGCAGCGTGGGCTCCAAAAGGCGTCGCTGTCACACTCCGCGAGGCGCTCGTATGAATCTGGCCGTCATCGGTCACCCGATTGCTCATTCGCTCTCTCCAAAGCTGCACGAGCAGTGGTTGAGGGCGTCTGGGCTTTTCGGGCGTTATGAGGCGATTGACGCCGCACCGGACGAACTTTCTACCTTGATTGAAGCGATGCGAGACGGGGGATGGGACGGATTCAATGTGACGATTCCATACAAGGAAGCGGTCATTCGTCATCTTGACGAGCTCGATGATGCGGCAAAGTTAGCAGGTGCCGTCAATACGGTTTATAAACGAGACGGGCAACTCATCGGGACGAACACGGACGGTGCCGGTCTCGTCCAAGCGCTGATGCCATTCACAGACTTTACAGGACGTGTTCTCATCGTCGGTGCAGGAGGCGCCGCCCGCGGGATCGTACAAGCTCTCCCGACGCGCAACGTGACGATTGTCAATCGGACAGTCGAACGGGCAAAAGTGCTCGCCGACACGTTCGGAGTCGCGTACACGACGTTCGATGAGGTCGACATTTCTCGATATGATGTCGTCATTCAAACGACATCGGTCGGGATGGACAATCAATCCACACCACTTTCATTAGAAGGATTACGACAAAACACCGTCGTTTGTGATATCATATATCGTCCACTCATCACACCGATGATTCGAGAAGCGGAACATCGCGGGGCAGTTGTTGTGACAGGTGTGGGTATGTTCGTTGGGCAAGGCGCGCTCTCGTTCGAGAAATGGACGGGCGTGAAACCGGACGAAACCATCGGAAAGAAGTTAATCGAAAGATTATTGGAGGAATAATATACTATGCTATCAGGTAAACAAAAACGTTTTTTACGTGCAGAAGCGCACCATCTCTCACCGATTTATCAAGTCGGGAAAAATGGTGTAAGTGAAGCGATGTGTAAAGATATCTCGGACGCACTTGAGAAACGTGAGTTAATCAAAGTCCAAGTACTTCAAAATTGCATGGACACGCCGAAAGACGTGGCTGGCGAATTGTCAGAAGGTACAAAGGCTGAAGTCGTACAAGTCATTGGAAAAGTCATCGTCTTATACAAAGAGGCGACAGAGAAAGAAAATCGCCAAATCAAACTCCCATGAGCCGGATTGGTTTGATGGGGGGCACGTTCGACCCGCCGCATCTCGGTCATCTGTTAATCGCCGAACAAGCTCGCGAACAGCTTGTACTCGACGAAGTCTGGTTTTTGCCGGCTGCGATTCCACCACACAAAGTCGGGTTCAGCTCGGCTGACGACCGAATCGAGATGACCCGTCGTGCCATTCAAAATCAGTCAGACTTCAAGTTGAACCTGATTGAATTTGAACGGAGTGAGCCATCCTATACGGTGGAAACGATGAAGCGGTTGATTGAACAACATCCAGACGATACGTTCTATTTTTTAATTGGAGCGGATTCGCTTGTCTCGCTCGAATCGTGGCACGACTACGAAACGCTCATCCGTCTCGTCGCGTTCGGAGCGGTCGCTCGCCCTGGCACGCGCTATTTGATTCCAGAGAAGGCGGACGTACGCACGATTGACATGCCACAGCTTGAAATCTCGTCGACGGATATCCGTGAACGGGCGAAACGAGGCAAGTCCATCAAATATCTTGTCCCGACGTTAGTCGAGACGTATGTGAAGGAGCATAAGTTGTATGACGTTTGAAGAAGCACACGAGTTGATTAAACAGACGCTGCCAGAAAAACGCTATATCCATACGCTCGGCGTGGTCGAGACAGCGGAGCGCTTAGCGAATCAATATGGCGAAAATATTGAACAAGCGCGTCTTGCTGCGATGCTTCATGATTATGCGAAATACTTCGACACGGAAAAGATGCGCCAAGTCGTCATCGATGAGGGGCTTGATCCGAATCTCCTTCAATACGGGGACGAGTTATTGCATGCGCCAGTGGGAGCAGTGTTGCTGGCTCGACAGTATGACTTGGACCCGCATGTACTTTCTGCGATCCGGAACCATACAACAGGAGAACCCGGAATGTCTCGTCTCGACCAAATCCTGTTCGTGGCCGACGCCATCGAACCGAATCGGAACTATCCAGGTGTCGATCGCCTGCGGACAGAAGCGGAGCAGTCGCTCGAAGCGGCCGTTGTCGCGACACTGCGTCAAACGATTGAATTTTTATTAAAGAAGTCAGTGCGCATTTTTCCACTGACGATTGATACGTATAATGATTTTGTGAATACACCTTAGGAGGGTCTTTATGACTGCAAGAGAAGAATTAGAATTGATTGTAAAAGCGGCTGACGATAAACGTGCCGAAGAAATCGTCGTACTCGACATGGAAGGCATTTCACCGATTGCGGACTACTTCGTCATCTGTCACGGAAACTCGGAGAAACAAGTTGAAGCGATTGCGCGTGAAATTAAAGACATCGCTGGCGAAAACGACTTACCGCTCCACAAGTTCGAAGGAATGGATACGGCACGTTGGGTCCTTGCTGACCTCGAGAACGTCGTCGTTCACATCTTCCATCGTGACGACCGTGATTACTACAACCTAGAGAAATTGTGGGCTGACGCGCCGCACGTCGAAGTGGAAGTCGGCTAATGGCATACGAAGGATTCGCCTATGTATACGACGAGTTGATGAAAGACGCGCCGTATGATGAGTGGGTCGCTTTCGTGCGTCGTCACGTCCAAGATGGCGCGACACTCGCGGATGTCGGATGCGGGACCGGGTCGGCCACGATTCGCCTCGCTGAACATTACGATGTCATGGGAATTGACTTATCGGAGTCGATGCTCGAAGTCGCACAAGAAAAGGCACTTGAAGCAGAAATCGAGTTGCCGCTTTGGGAACAGGATATGCGCGAGTTGGAACTGCCGAAGCCGGTCGATGCGGTGACGATTCTCTGCGACTCGCTCTGCTATCTTCAGGATGAGGCGGATGTAATCGATACGTTCGAATCCGTCTACAACCAACTCAAGCCAAATGGGCTGTTCATCTTTGATGTGCATGCCCCGAATAAGATGCAGACGCTCTTCAACCAAAAGACGTACGCGTCAAACGGAGAAGACTGCTCGTATATTTGGTTTGCCGACCCGGGAGAAGCACCGCTCTCGGTCGTTCATGATTTGACGTTCTTCGTCGCGCTTGAAGACGGGACGTACGAACGGGTCGAGGAGACGCATGAGCAACGGACATATGAACCAGGGCAGTACATGCAATGGTTGATTGGTGCCGGGTTCCACGTCAAATCAGTTACATCTGATTTCACTGAACATGCACCAGGAACTGATGCTGAACGTATTTTCTTCGTTGCACAGAAATAAGTAAATCCCCGATTCTTCAAGAATCAGGGATTTTTTCGTATCACGCACATCCATTGTCTTCCTCATCCGATACCCGCCGAAGGGAAATAGGAATCTGACGGAATCACGAAGTTTTGTTCGTTATATCCATCACAGGGAGAATAGAATTTTGGACCCGCCGATCCATCTTCCACCTACGCTCGGCTGTGCCCCGAGACGCTTGGAGGTGGGAGAATTCGCGCTAAATTCAGTTAAATGAGCAGCTTGCGAATCAACAAATGTGTGTATAGGTTGAAGTCCATCGTGAGTTGGGAATAAACCATATAGAGAACATTATTGACGAAAGAAGGCGAAAGATTATGAAGCTCACGAAAGGGCGTATCCTTGAGTTTGGGTTCGTCTTGTTCATGGCGGTCATACTCGTGACAGCGATCATTGAAAAATCCTGGTTCGATGCGAGTGTGGCGGGAGCCGGGATCATCTCTGGTCTCATCCCGTTTTTCATTGAAAAGACGTTCAAAACAGAACTTGATGGTAAGATGAAAGTGGCGTATATCTTATTCTTGTTCGCGTCACAATATTTAGGGTCCATCGTCGGATTGTATGGGAACGGCTGGTGGGACACATTCCTTCATCTCTTGAGTGGCATCTTTCTCGCATTTTTAGGATTCGACTTTTTCTCCCGGCTCGATGACGATCTTCGTACGGAAATTCCGAAACGGTTTCTATTCGTGTATATCGTCGTCTTTTCAATGGCCGGGGCGGCGCTTTGGGAAATGTATGAATTCACATCCGATGTCTTCTTGAACACGACGATGCAGGGGAACGGAAACGATGATACGATGGTCGACATCATTGCCGGATCAATCGGGGGAGTGCTTGCTGCTTTCTTCGTCGTGTCGCTTCATCAACGTGAAAAAGCCAAGAAAAAACGAAGCATGAAAAAAAGTTCGTGATGCACGAGCTTTTTTATTTGTAATCATTATAATATTTTATTAATATCAATATTGTAATGATTATAAATAACGGGAGGCAATCAAATGGATCAACATCGTCAACTAACTACTAATCAAGGCGTACCAATCGGGGATAACGCCAACTCCATCACTGCGGGTCGTCGGGGCCCAACGCTTCTCGAAGACTATCAATTAATTGAGAAATTAGCGCATTTCGACCGTGAACGTGTACCAGAACGTGTCGTTCATGCGAGAGGGGCAGGAGCACATGGTGTCTTCACCGTAAAAAATAGTATGAAACGCTATACGAAAGCGGCATTCTTGCAAGAAGAGGGGCAAGAGACGCCTATCTTTGCGCGTTTCTCGACCGTCATCCACGGCTTAGGTTCACCGGAAACGCTTCGTGACCCGCGTGGTTTCTCTGTCAAGTTTTACACAGAAGAAGGAAACTATGACTTCGTCGGAAACAACTTGCCGGTCTTCTTTATCCGTGATGCGATTAAATTCCCAGACGTGATTCACTCACTCAAACCGGACCCGCAAACGAACCTTCAAGACCCGGACCGCTTCTTCGACTTCATGTCACTCACACCAGAATCGACGAGTATGCTTCTTCATTTGTTCAGTGATGAGGGTATCCCGGCATCGTATCGTCATATGCGCGGGTCATCCGTCCACTCTTTCAAATGGGTGAATGAATTTGGAAACACGGTGTACATAAAGTTGCGCTGGGTACCGAAGCAAGGGATTCAAAACTTATCGATGGAAGAAGCTGCGAAAATTCAAGCAGAAGACTTCAACCATGCGACACGTGACTTGTTCAACGCGATTGAAAACGGGGACTATCCGGAATGGGATTTATATGTACAAATTTTAGACCCGGCGGACATGGATAACTTCGACTTCGATCCGCTAGATGCGACGAAAGATTGGTTCGAGGACGTCATCCCGTATCAATTGGTCGGAACGATGACACTCAACAAAAACGTCGACAACTACTTCGCCGAGACCGAGTCTGTTGGTTTCAACCCGGGGGTCCTCGTCCCAGGGATTCAGCCATCAGAAGACAAGATGCTTCAAGGACGACTCTTCTCGTACTCAGACACGCAACGTCACCGTATCGGACCGAACTATCTTCAGCTTCCAATCAACTGCCCATTCGCTCAAGTCGCAAACAACCAGCGTGACGGAGCGATGCCATTCAAGCAACAGACGAGCCCGGTCAACTACGAGCCGAACCGCTATGAAGACGCACCGAAGCCGAATGCGGATTACATCGAGACGCCACAGCCAATCACAGGTGTGACGGGACGTCAGAAGATTGAGAAGACGAACGACTTCGGCCAGGCCGGAGAAGTGTATCGCCGTTATTCTCAAGAAGAGAAGGACGCACTCATCCGTAACCTCGTCGCCCACATCAAAGAAGTTCGTCATGAGAAGACGACTCTTCTCCTAATCTGTAACTTCTATCGTGCGGACCGTGAGCTCGGAGAGCGTCTCTCGAACGAGTTGAACGTTGATCTCGCACCATTCTTGAATCAGATGTCGAACTAACAAGTTAGCCGCGGTCATGTACCGCGGTTTTTTTGTATGCAAAAAGACGTCTCTCCATTAGAGAAACGTCTCGTGAAACGCTGTTATTCACCGACCATCCCATCACCGTCTCGGTCGTCCATATATTGATACAACCAATGGTCACGCGTGATCGGCATCTCAAATCCGGCATTCTTTGCTTCTTTGATTGTCACTTGCCCGTTCCCGTCAAGGTCGATATCAGATAATTCTCGCTCCTCGACCGGCTCCGTCGTCACGTCAGGCGGTGAGTCGTCCGTCAAATCCAGCGATTCGTTTACTTCTTCAGGGTCCGCGTTACCATACGTATCGGTGACCGTGTTGCCTCGTACGGTATACGTGTATTGGTAGCGGGAAGGAATCTGTGTTGTCGTGTTCGGATAGGTGATGATGGCCTCGAAGTCTTTCGCCCCACCAGCTTTTCGGATGACATCTTCCATGAACGCCTGATCACCGTAGCGGTTGAGTGCGCTGTTTTGTGGTGTGATGTTATAGGCGTTTGAAACACCGCCGAGCGAATCGGCGATGATATGGCCTTCATCGAGGTTCGGGTCTTCAACACCCGGAACTTTTGCCTCGTCTGAATAGTAACGTCCTGAAGAATTGACGTCTTCGGTCTCATCGTCCTGAAGAGTGATCTCATCGGCAATCACGCGAACCAATTGACCATGTTCGTTCGTGAACGCCCAATACTCACGGTCGCCAAAACCGATATCGACGACGACATTCGCTTCACGACTACCGGATTGATCGCCGCCATCAACCTCGATCAACGTATAGCCTTCGAACAAATCTTCTTCCTGTTCAGGTGAAAGCGTCTCGGTTGTCTGTTCCTCTTGTGTCGTACTCTCTTCGGTCGACGTCGAGACGCTCACATCGGCATCCGTACATCCAGAGAGGAATAGAGCACCAAGAAGGTATGGAATGTAAAATGGCATTCTTTTCATATATATCGCTCCTTATTCGAAGTTACATGATTGTATTTACTATATAGCTTTTAATGATAGCATAAGAAAGCAAAATTCGGACATCATCCATTCAAAATGTGCCCAACGGATTCCTCTTATTTGTGGATTCACAAACCTTGTGCCAAGATTGAAAAAAAAGGGGGAAGAACGTATGAACGAAGTGATTGAGACATTATTGAACCACCGTTCCGTCCGCGATTTTACGGACGAGAAATTGACAGATGAACAAATTCAGACAGTCGTCGAGAGCGCACAACGCGCATCAACGTCTAGCTTTATCCAGGCCTACTCCATCATCGGGGTGACCGATGAAGCGAAAAAGAAACGACTTGCCGAGATAGCGGGTGATCAGTCCTATGTGGTCGAGAATGGTCATTTCTTCGTCTTTTGTGCAGATTTGCATCGTCATGAAATGATTGGTGAGCTACAAGAGGCTGAGGTTTCTGCGACGCTTGAGACTGATGAGAAGTTGCTTGTCGCTGTGATCGACGCGGCGCTTGCCTCACAAAATGCGGCGGTGGCAGCGGAGTCGATGGGACTCGGGATCTGTTATATCGGCGGAATTCGGAACGACCTGTTTGCTGTGAAAGAAGTGCTCGAATTGCCAGAACGGGTCATTCCGCTCTTCGGGATGGCAGTCGGTGTACCGGCTACAGTCGAGGATCAAAAACCACGTCTACCGTTCCACCATGTCTACCATGAGAACAAATACGAGGCGAATCCAGAACGGATCAAACAGTCACTTTCTGATTACGATGCGTTGATCCACGATTATTATATGGTCCGGGGCTCTAACCCGCGTAAAGATACGTGGACCGGACAGATGGGGCGCATGTTGTCGAAATCGACACGTCTTGACGTCAAAGACTTCTTGAAAGCACAAGGCTATTTGAAGCAATAAGATAAACCGCCGACAAGTCTCTGTCGGCGGTTTTGTCATGTTCACTATAATTGAGCATCGAGCCAGTCATGATCGATGGCGCCGAATTGCTTCGCAATGATTACTCCAGATTCATCAAGCACATACGTCGTCGGCATCGCTTGAATTCGGTACGCATCACCGACTTGGCCGTCACGGTCATAGACGACGGTAAAAGCGTCTTCGTACGGTTCGACAAACGAGACGGCATTGCTTGGATCGCGTTCGCTCGTCGTCGTGTTAACAGCAACGATGATCACATCTTCACGCTCTTTGGCGAACGCGGCCATATCTGGCATCTCTGCGCGACACGGAGGGCACCAAGACGCCCAAAAGTTGACGACGACGAGCTTACCGCGTAACGATTCTAAGTCGAATGCGCTCCCGTCGGTTCGTTTTAATTCGAACGAAGGTGGGATTTGCCCGATATTCAAACCGGTCGATGCCGTCTCGGTGGTGACGGTTTGCGACGCGCGTTCCGGTAGAGTAGCATTTACCACCGCTAGCACGACAAGAACACCGATACTGAATTGTACGGCTTTCCTTGAAGGGCGAGCGAGAAAGACGGTCAGTCCAAACAGGACGAGGGTGATGACGATCATCCACCATTGAATCTGTCCGACTGCGTATGATTCAAACAGCCAGATACTAGATGCACCAAGGACGGTCCAAAGGATGTTCCCGCGTGTCGGCTCATGCATCCATCGCCACGTCGTTACGAGTAGCAGAAGGATGAGGACGGCGCTCCATAGATGAATCGGCTGGTCGGAAAGGTTCAAAATCGTCCCGTATATCGGAACCGCGAGCGTCATCCCGAGCCAGATGAGGACCCCACTTAGCACCCAATATCCTAAAAGGTCTCGATCGAGTCGATAGACGAGCCAAAGTACGATTCCGCTTGCAATCAGTTGAGCCCAAATACCTCCAGTCGCATAGAGAGCGATTGAGATATCACGTGTCGTCAAGAGACCGATGACAATCGCACTTCCTTTCCAAGCGAGAAAACCATAGAACCATGTACCGATGACGGCTTCACGTTGTTTACTTGTCAACCCAAGGAAGCGGAAGATGCCATAAAGGACAACAAGACTCAGTAAGAAGATGAGTAAATCTAAACGAATGTTGAGTGGACCGATAGCGACCACGTCTTTCCCTCCTAAACAAAAGGCACCCCTCTCGAAGCGGGCGCCATATTCATAGTCAGTATAGCATTACTTGATTTGTTGAGCGTTCAAGACAGTCTTCATCGCACCGTAGCCACCAAGGATGTTGTGGATGTTTTTGTAGCCGAGCGATTGAAGGACACTTGCCGCCATGCGTGAGCGGACGCCTGAAGCACAATGAACCGCAATCGTTTGGTCTGTCGGAAGACCTTCATGGTCACGTGCGAGTTTTCCGAGCAAGATGCGCTCTGCCTTTTCGTAATGGCTTGCGTTCCATTCTGTCGCGTTTCGAACGTCGAGAACGAAGACGTCTCCTTTTTCAGCAGCTTCAATCGCTTGTTCTGCCGTCACGTCCGTATACGTTTCCGTCAAGAGCGATGCTTCGAGTTCTTCGACTGGAACGATGAAACGAAGACGGTCAAGGCCAATCGATTGAAGGTCCGTTTGCACTTGATCGATGTCCTCAGCACTTGCGATGAGTGTGATATCTTTGTCGAAGTTGACGAGCCACCCCGCCCACGAGACGAACTTGTTGTTGTACGGGATGTTAATCGTCCCTGGTACGTGTCCGTTCGCGAAGTCCTCACCTTTACGCGTGTCGACGACTTGCGTCTCTTCGACGAGTGTATCGAGACGATTCGATTCGACGACTTCAGGCCGAGTAATTTCAGTCGTGATTTGGATGCCTTCCTTGTTCACTTTTTTCATCATCGCGAAGTAGTTCGGTGGTTCGGGTTGATCGGTTGTCAACTCTTTGATGAAGGCATCTTTGTCCGTCATCTGTAGCGCCCAGTTCGTCGCTTTCTCGTAACCGACCGTTGACGTAGGAACCGCACCGAGCGCTTTCCCGCAAGCGCTACCTGCGCCGTGTCCAGGCCATACTTGAACGAAGTCTGGTAGAGCTACGAATTTTTTGAGCGAATCAAACATTTGTTCTGCGCCGATTGCCGTCGTTCCTTTTACACCTGCTGCTTCTTCGAGAAGGTCAGGGCGACCGATATCGCCGACAAAGACGAAGTCCCCTGTGAAGATTCCCATCGGTTGTGTTTGATTGCGGTCATACAATAAGAACGAGATATGCTCTGGTGTATGGCCAGGTGTGTGCATGACTTCGAGTGTCACGTTTCCGATTTTGAACGTCTCACCGTCTTTGACGAGTTGTGAATCGATGTCTTTCGCGAACGCATACTTCCATGAAGCATCTCCTTCATCAGATAGATATGCTTTTGATCCTGTGCGTTTCGCGAGTTCGAGTGAACCGGACACAAAGTCTGCATGGATGTGAGTCTCTGCCGTTGCAACAATGTTCATGCCTTCTTTTTTAGCTTCCTGAAGGTATGGTTCGATGTTGCGGGCCGGGTCGATGACAATCGCTTCTCCCGTCATTTGACAACCGACCATATATGAAGCTTGTGCTAATTTTTCATCATAAAAATAACGTAATAACATGTGAATTTCCCCCTATGACCTAAAGTAATGGTTTATTCGACTTCGCCTTGCCAGCTCATCATCCCGCCATCGACGTTCGTGACATCGAACCCGAGTGAGTCGAGATAAGCAGATGCATTCATGCTGCGTCCGCCAGCTGCGCAAATAACGTGAATCGGTTTAGAGCGATCGAGCTCATCGACTTTTGCCCCGAATTCAGAAAGTGGTACGTTTTTCGCTTGTTTGATGTGACCTCCAGCATATTCATCTGTCTCGCGCACATCGATTAAGTTGAGTGAATCGTCTGCTTGAAGTAACGCTTCTAATTCAGTAGTCGTAATCGTCTTCATAAGTCATTGATCTCCTTTTCATTTCCTAGTGATTTGGCAACGAGAATGTTTCGTTGGCTTTAATATACCCCCTAAGGTATAATGAGCGCAAGTGAAAAGAATTGGAGGAGAAAAGATGAAGAAAATTTCCTTATTTGTCGGAATTGTGGCTTTAATGGGTATTTTTATCTTTGTAATCACATCTGAAAAGGATGGTATTGTGAAGATTGATACAAAAACTCTACAAAACAAATTGGAAAACGAGGAAATAACACTCCTTGACGTACGTGAAGTGTCTGAATACGAGGGGGGGCATATTGCAGAAGCGGTGAATGCACCACTTTCTTCATTAGATGCTGCCCAATTATCGTACCCGAAAGACGAACCGATTTACGTTATTTGTCGGAGTGGTAACCGAAGTGCCCAAGCTGCCACACAGTTACAAGACGCCGGCTATACAGAAATTTATGACGTTTCAGGCGGTATGATTTCTTGGGAAGCGAATGAATAATCAGAGAATAATAAACTAAATGGAGGAGTCTATATGGAGTTCGGTTTTATCATTACAATTTTTTTAATAGGATTTATCGGATCATTTATTTCTGGAATGGTCGGAATTGGAGGATCCATCATCAAATATCCGATGTTGTTGTACATTCCACCACTTTTAGGATTTGCTGCATTCAGCGCACACGAAGTTTCAGGAATCAGTGCGATTCAAGTATTCTTTGCAACTATCGGTGGGATTTACGCTTATCGTAAAGGTGGATACTTAAACAAGCAATTGATTCTCTACATGGGTGTAGCAGTATTGATTGGTAGCTTTATTGGAGGGTATGGATCGACGATTCTTTCGGAGACGATGATCAATGTTGTTTACGCTGTACTCGCCACGATTGCAACGATTATGATGTTCTTGCCGAAACCGCAAGTGGATGATATGCCACTCGACCAAGTGCAGTTCAACAAAGTGATTGCGGCAAGTTCAGCGTTCGTCGTAGGAATCGCGGCTGGTATCGTCGGGGCGGCGGGTGCATTCATTCTCATGCCGATTATGCTCGTCGTCTTACGCATCCCGACAAAGATGGCGATTGCCAGTTCACTTGCCATCACGTTCATCTCGTCAATCGGTTCGACATTCGGAAAAATCATTACCGACCAAATCGTCTGGGAACCGGCTATCATCATGATCATCGCGAGTTTGATTGCTGCACCAATCGGAGCAAACGTCGGCAAAAACATGAATACGAAAGCACTTCAATGGATTTTGGCGCTACTTATTTTAGCGAGCACCATCAAAATTTGGAGCGACTTGATCGCATAAAAAAATCACGATGCCTAGCGTGTAGGCATCGTGATTTTTTCGATTATTTCGTAATGAAATAGTAAAGCAGACCGAGTCCGATGAACGAGACGGGGAGCAAGATGATGTAGAGCCAAGAAACCATCGATAAGCTTTTCTTTTGGCTGTACGTGGAACGGTCTTTCCCGAGCCCGACCATGATGGTGAAAATGAGCGCAATCAAACAGACGAGCAATGCTAAACCGATCGTGAGAGCCATATTGTCACATCCTTTTTTCAACCTATTACCTTCATCATATCGTATGCTTGCTAGAGACGTCTTCCAGAATATTGAGTTTATGTGACAAAAGGGAAAGAGAATCGTCACACATGCAGATTCAGACAACAAAAATCTCTATCGATTCGAACGTGTCGAATCAATAGAGATTATTTGTTTATTCCGCGAACGTTTTGCTACGGAACATAAACGCCGTGATGAGGTAAAATGCGACGATATGAAGGGCGACGTAGAAGATTGAGAAGCCGATCGTAGCATCCATTGCTTTCATGAATTCAGGATTCACGTCATAAATGGAGAGGTCCGTATGCAAGAAGACGACCCATTTCGCAAGCTCAGGTTTCCAAGCGACGAGAAGACCACCGATGATACTAGACGCGAAATTCGCGAGCACCGTGAAACCGATGACGACACCGACCGACTTGAAGACGACCGAGAACATGAGTGTCAAGAAGATGATGAAGATTGGTCCGCTCACACTGATGAGGATTGGACGAACGACGTCCCATGTGACAGAACCGTCTAGCGTGAGGGAGAACCCGAACGCGACGACTAAGATGAAGACGAATTGTAACAACATGACGAGGACGGCCATGACGAGTTTAGATAACAAGATACGGTCACGAGAATAAGGACTCATCAGGAGATGCTTCAGCGTATCGAACTTCAGTTCGTTCCCGACCATCTCAGCCGTGAAGACGATTGTAAAAATACTCAGGAAGGCGATAGCGCCCATTGTTGAAAATTCAAAGAACGATGCCGCTTCCGGTGTACCGTCTCCGCTTGCCAATACGGCGTATACGATGAGGATAATCGCCGTGTATACACCTAGGGCGACATATGGTTTAATCGTATGACGCCATTTCATCCATTCATTGCTGAGTAATGAACGCATTGTTCGTACCTCCTTCTTTTTTCGTCAATTTCAAGAATTGTTCTTCGAGCGACTCGTGCTTCATACCGATTTGATAGACGGCGATGTCTCGCTCGATTAATTGTTTCAATAAGATTGGGATATCCGTCTCCTGTCGCGGTACGATGAACGACTCCGCAGACTGCTGGACGATTTTCACGTCATCAAAAGCGAGTGCAGCGACGTCGAGTGCATCGTTCATTTGTTCTTTGGCAACTTTACAAAGGATGACACTCTCGGCTTTCGTTTGTCCATCTTCTACCGATTTGATTTGCCCTTGGTCAATAATGGCGAAGCGGTCCGTAATCAATTCCATCTCACTCAACAAATGACTTGAGATGAGGATGGCGATCCCGCGATGGTCAGCGAGGTGGCGTAAGTAATTCCGAAGGTCGGCGATTCCAGCTGGGTCGAGACCGTTCGTCGGCTCATCTAAAATGAGAACTTTTGGATTATGCAACAAAGCACGGGCAATCCCGAGACGTTGCTTCATCCCGAGCGAGTACTGTTTCACTTTCATCTCGAGTTTTCCGTCGAGACCGACGAGTGCGCCGAGCGCGTTCAAGTCGACTTTTTTCAAATTCGGGATCAAGTTCATGGCATGAATCAAGTTTTCTCGTCCTGTCATGTACGGGTAAAACGCTGGATTCTCGACGATGGCACCGATTCGGCTCAGCGCCTCTTGGCGACTGTTCGCGACGTCATATCCGTCGACGGTTACGGTCCCGTGAGTGGCCGGCATGAGACCTGTGATAATACGTATCGTTGTTGTCTTCCCCGCGCCGTTTGGGCCGAGAAAACCAAAAATCTCACCTGGAACGACATCAAAACTGACATTCGTCAAAACCGTCGCTTTTCCCATTTTCTTGTGAACATTCTGTACGGATAACATGTTGTCACCTAGCTTTCTTTTAAATGTGTTATTGTGCTTCCTACATCCCCTTCTACGGGCTTGTTTGAAATAAGGTTTCATCTTTTTTTGAAATTTTTGAAACAAATGCTTGTGACACAATTTATCGATAAGCAAAACTTATTGAAATAGTATGGACGAATTGTGAATTTGTAAGGGTCTTTCCGCCATGAAAGGTGTAGTATGAAGTTGAGCGTAAGAGGCAAGATTTTGTTTTGTTCACTAGGTAAGAGATAAGTGAACGGCTTCGGGCTACATGTTAAAATGAAAGCGTTCACAGATAGAACGTTTAGGAATGGATAAGGGGGATTTATTCAATGGGAGAGTCGTCGAATGTCCACGAGAAATCGCAAGCATTTTATGGTCCTAACTTAGGCTACATCATTGAACTGTACGAGCAATATTTGGAAGACCCATCAACGGTCGATGAGGAGACTCGTCGTTACTTCGATGAGAATGGGGCGCCAGTAGCATCACCGGCAGAAGCATCGGTCTCGGGTCCATCGTTTGATTTGGAGAAGGTCGTCTCTGCGACACGCCTTGTCAATGATATCCGTGCTTTCGGTCACAAAGCGGCCGATATTTATCCACTGAAAGATCATCCACGAGAGCAGGAATTGTTCGAACTGTCACGTTACGATTTGACAGAAGAAGATTTGTTGCAAATTCCAGCACGCCTTTTATCAGACGATGCACCGAAACCAGATGCGAGTGCTCTCGAGTTATTCCGTCACTTACTTGACGTCTACACAGGGACGGTCGCCATCGAACTTCGTCACTTAGACGATATGGAAGAGAAGAAGTGGATTCGCCGCCAAGTCGAACAAGGCGCGTTGATGCAAAAATTCTCAAAAGAAGAAAAAGTAGAATTATTCACACGTCTTGCTGAGACAGAACTGTTTGAGTCATTCCTTCATAAAACATATGTCGGACAAAAACGCTTCTCCATCGAAGGATTGGATGCGATGGTGCCATTACTCGATGCCATGGTTGGAGGACTCATCTCGAGCGGTTCTGAACATATCAATATCGGAATGGCCCACCGTGGACGTTTGAATGTACTTGCCCACGTACTCGGTAAACCGTATGAGATGATTTTCGCGGAGTTCCAGCACGCACCGAACAAAGAATTGATTCCGTCTGAAGGGTCGATTGGCATCAACTTTGGTTGGACGGGCGACGTGAAGTATCACCTCGGTCTTGACCGTAAAGTGGTTGAACAACAAAAAGAAGTTCGACTCAACTTAGCGAACAACCCGAGTCACCTTGAATTTGTCGGCTCCGTTGTTGAAGGCTACACACGTGCCGCGCAAGATAATCGGTCCGAAAAAGGATCGGCTGTTCAGCACGATGATTTGGCGGCTTCGATTTTGATTCATGGAGATGCGGCCTTCCCAGGACAAGGAATTGTCGCTGAGACGCTCAACATGACGAACTTGACGGGTTACCGTACAGGTGGGACGGTTCATGTCATCGCCAACAACACAATCGGTTTCACGACGGACCCGAACGATTCACGTTCGACGCGTTACGCGAGTGATATCGCCAAAGGATATGAAATCCCGGTCTTACACGTGAATGCGGATGACCCGGAAGCGTGTGTCGCCGTCGCGAAGTTGATCAGTGAGTATCGTGCCAAATTCCATAAAGATATCTTAGTCGATTTAATCGGATATCGTCGTTACGGTCACAACGAAATGGACGAACCGATGAACACGAACCCTGTTCTTTATAAAGCGATCAAGGGACATCAATCTGTCCGTCACGTCTATGCTGCACAGCTTGAAGCAGAAGGCGTTATGACGAAAGAAGAGAAAGCGCAAGTTGAACAAAACATCGAAGAGGCGCTCAAAGCAGCCCGCGACCTTGTTCCTCCTGAAGAAGTGGACGCGGACATCGTCTTGCCGGAAGCTGTCCATAAAGGATTCCCAAAAGTCGACACGACTGTAGAGCACGATCTGCTCACTCAATTGAACGAAGAGTTGCTTGACTGGCCAGAAGGGTTTGGTGTCTTCCATAAGCTTCAAAAAGTACTCGACCGTCGTCGCGAGGCCTTCAACGAAGGTGGAAAAATCGACTGGGGTCACGCGGAAACGCTCGCCTTCGCTTCGATTCTTTCAGATGGTACGCCCGTACGCTTGAGCGGTCAAGATTCGGAACGTGGAACGTTTGCACAACGAAACATCATGTTGAACGATGTCGAATCAGGGAAGAAGTTCTCGCCACTCCATCAATTGTCGACAGCGAAAGCGTCGTTCTCGGTCTATAACAGCCCACTTTCAGAAGGATCGGTGCTCGGTTTTGAATATGGCTATAACGTATTTGCACAAGACACGCTCGTACTGTGGGAAGCACAATACGGTGACTTTGCGAATTCGGCTCAAGTCATGTTTGATCAGTTCATCTCAGCGGGACGTGCGAAATGGGGTCAAAAATCAGGCCTCGTCATGCTCTTACCACACGGATACGAAGGACAAGGACCGGAGCACTCGAGTGCTCGGATGGAGCGTTACTTGACACTAGCCGGGGAGAAAAACTGGACTGTCGCAAACCTTTCGTCAGCGGCACAGTACTTCCATATTTTACGTCGCCAAGCCGAGATGCTCGGAAAAGAAGAGATTCGTCCGATGATTATCATGACGCCGAAGAGCCTGCTCCGTCATCCACTCGCCACATCACCAGTCGAGGCGTTCACGGAAGAGGGATTCAAACCGATCATTGAACAACCAGGTCTCGGTGAGAGCACCGAGCAGGTGGAACGTCTCGTCTTCTGCACAGGAAAGATGGCAATCGATCTCGCAGAAGCAGTCGGCAAGTCAGAGGAATCACTCGACTTTCTCCATATCATCCGTGTCGAAGAAATTTATCCGTTCCCGGTACGCGAGATTCGTGACGTTATCAGTCGCTATCCGAACGCGCGTGAAATCGTCTGGGTACAGGAAGAACCGAAAAATATGGGAGCTTGGTCATACATCGAGCCCCGCCTTGAAGCGGTCACAACGAATCGCCTCGACGTCCGTTACATCGGTCGTCGCCGTCGTTCAAGCCCGGCTGAAGGAAATCCGACAGCCCATAAACAAGAACAAGCACGCATCATCCGTGAAGCACTCGCTCGTGACGTCGTCTCGAGCGGTGCAGGCACGAGCACATATCAAAAAGATCGTAAATAAGTTAAGGGGGAACTCATTGTGATCGAAATCAAAGTACCGGAATTAGCAGAGTCCATTACGGAAGGAACGGTCGCGACATGGCTCAAACAGCCGGGCGACCAAGTTGAAAAAGGGGAAGCCATCGTTGAACTCGAGACAGATAAAGTCAATATCGAAGTCCCGGCTGACGAAGCGGGTGTGTTAGAAGAACAACTTGCCGGAGAAGGGGATACGGTTCAAGTCGGTGAAGTCATCGCACGTCTCGGTTCAGGTTCTGGCGGTGGAACGGCTGTCGCGACGAAGACGAAGACAGAAAACGCGGCAGAAACGAAAGCAGAAGCGCCGACTGAGAAAAAGACAGAGTCTGTCGAAGAAGGCAAGAAAGTCGAGAAGCGTGAAGAGCACGTCGCAAGCCCTGGTAAAGGACCGATCGCGACACCGGCTGCACGTAAGCTTGCTCGTGAGAAAGGCATCGACCTTTCAGCCGTTCAAACGAACGATCCAATTGGGCGCATCAACGTACACGATGTTTCGAAACATGAAGACAAACCAGCTGTGAAAGAACAAAAAACGGCTGCTGCAACACCTGCACCACAACCTGCCGCAAGTGGCAAAGAAGAAGAGCGCATCAAGATGACGCGTCGCCGTCAGACGATCGCGAACCGTCTCGTCGAAGTGCAACAGACGGCAGCGATGCTCACGACGTTCAATGAAATCGATATGTCGGCGGTCATGGCACTTCGTAAACGTCGCCAAGAGAAGTTCGTGAAAGACAACGATGTCAAACTCGGCTTCATGTCATTCTTCACGAAAGCAGCGGTAGCGGCGCTCAAACGTATGCCTTACTTGAACGCTGAAATCCAAGGTAACGAAATCGTCTTGAAGAAATATTACGATATCGGGATTGCCGTATCGGCTCCAGACGGTCTCGTTGTGCCGGTCGTCCGTGAGGCGGACCGTAAAAACTTCGGGGAAATCGAAAAAGACATCCTTCACCTCGCGGATAAAGCGCGTAACAACAAGCTCGGATTAAGTGATCTGACAGGTGGTACGTTCACGATCACAAACGGGGGCGTGTTCGGTTCACTTCTTTCAACGCCAATCTTGAACGGACCGCAAGTCGCCATCCTCGGGATGCACTCGATTCAACTCCGCCCAGTCGCCATCGATGCGGACACGATGGAAAACCGTCCGATGATGTACGTGGCGCTCTCGTATGACCATCGAATTGTTGATGGTCGCGAGGCTGTGACATTCCTCAAACACATTAAAGATATGATTGAAGATCCAGAACAGTTGTTGTTCGAAGCGTAAGAAGAGAAAGTACTCGCTCCTATCTCGGGGTGGGTACTTTTTTATGTGAGGTTATAATCAAACCCTTTTTATGGAATTTTTAGCAAGGTATATATGTTATCCTTGATAGAGTGAATCAATAAAAGGGCGTGAATGGTAAATGAAATGGAGAAAATGGTTTCCTTGGATGGGACTTGTCTTAGTTGTCATTGTCGTTGCTACATATGCATTCTATCAGTATTGGATGGGGCCAAATCCAGCTGAACTCGACCGTGAACAGTTGACGGAAGAAGAATACACTCGTGCACTCGAGTTGATTGATACCATCAAAGAGGAAGACCCATTCGGACGGCGTCAAAACGTCACGCGCCGCATCAATCCGCAAGAAACGACGGGACTCGACTTTGACGACCCCAAAAAATTGAACAAAGGGAATCTCGTCGAAGCAATGCATCTGATGACCCATCAAAAAATATTGGCGACAGAAAAAGCGGGTGCAATCCCGATGACGCATAAAAATCTGAAAGAGGTTCGTGAATATTTGGAGTTGTTGCACGATCAAAATAAAATCAAAAGCGATGACTATCTTCAACTCGGAGGAATCATTGAACGGTGGGAAAAAGCCATGTTTGATGAGATTGACAAAGAACAGGACGTTTTGTTAGAGGAAATGTATGCCGCAATCGGATTTTCGAATGGACTGTCGACACGTGCAGAAGAAGAGTTGTTCATCTTGAATAACTTTGGGGAGGAATACGTGTATACGATGGATTTGGAGCCGATGCCAGAAGAGGAAAATGAGCAGCAGGATGACATGATAATGGAAACTGAAGAGTAAAAATGAAAAGGAGTTCAGCATGAACTCCTTTTCATATGGGCGCCCAAAATTATTCGAACAATTCGTGGAACGAAAGCTGTTGTTTCCCGTTCGCTTTTGACCGATACAAAGCGTCGTCCGCTTGTTCGATGGCGACATGTGGTGGTTCAGGTGGCGACCAAATCGATGCACCAATACTTGCCCCAACAGAGATGAAAGTAGTGTCAATCGTCACCGGTTGTGAGAGCGTGTCGATGACCGATTTACCGATTTGATGAATTTCTTCAACCGAACATTCACGTCTCGGGAACATGAGGAAAAATTCATCTCCGCTCAATCGGACCGGGTATAACTCATCGATTGTAAGTGTTCGGAGTCGTTGTGAAATTTCGACTAACAACGCATCCCCGACCGCATGGCCATATGTATCGTTCACCGCCTTGAACCCGTCGAGATCGATATAAAAGAAGACATGCGTCTCTTCTGAATCATATAGTCGATTCAACTGTTCCCGTAAAGCGACGCGGTTCGAGAGCCCGGTCAACGCATCGCGATTCGCAAGTTTCTCAAAGTGTACCCGTTCCGACTCTGATTCGGTGAGGGAAGTGACGAGTGATTCCAAGGCGAATGCGAGCGACTCAATCTCTTCGATTCCGGACTGATGTGGAAATTTATTGGCTTTCCCTTGTTCCATGAGCGAAGCCGTTTCGGTGATTCGCTTCAACGGTCTCGTCACGATAGAAGCGAGCAGCCAACCGAGGACAGCCGTCACAAGAGATGCGAACAAGCCAATCCACAGGATGCTCGTTTCAAGTGTCTCGACCGGTGCGAACGCGACTGCTGCCGGCTGACGGACGACGACACGCCAACCGAGTCCAGGATATTCATCATACCCTTCTCCGATGGACATACCCGTCAGATAGTCCTGACCATCTTCCCATTTTTTTACGGTGGCTCCTTCTGTAAACGATACGGGAAGTGGTTTTCCGACCATGTCGTCTGGGCCGAGGAGTATAACGTTGTCTCGCTCACTGACGACGAATAAATCCGTATCATCGACTTGTTCATGGAGCGTCCGATTGAAATGTCCGAGCACTTCTTTTCCCCAAGCCCAGCTCAAATGAGTGGCAAGCACCCCTTGAAACGTCCCGTCTTGAAATAACGGGACACTGATATCGACGAATTGGAGCGGTTCCCCCGTCGGATTCGGCAATAATTCAGCTAAGAGGACCGCCTCGTGAACGTCTCCGATAAAGGGGGCAACTTGCGCTTCGAGATAAACTGGTCGTTCGGCGATGGATGCCTCTTCTAATATGCCGTTCGTCGAGGCGACGACGGTTCCGTCCGCATCCGTTACACCCATCCATGAGAATGCCGGGATGTTCGATTGGACTTGATTGAGAAGTCGTCGTGTTTCCTCCGGCTCCTCTAAATCAAGTCCTTGCAAGAGTTGAACTTCTTGATAACGTGACCACATATAAAAGTCGAGTTTGTCCGCCAATTGATGCGAGGTCGTGGAGAGTCTTTCCCCGATTTCTTGTTCGAGCGAGTCAGACGCCCGGTGACTGATCAGAGATGTGAGTGCAATCGTCAGTAAAAAGACAAGCGTGGCAATGCTAAGCGCCAAAATGAGACCGAGGCGCATCGTAAAAGACTTGATCATGCGAGAAAAACCTCCTAAAGCTTGAAATGAAGAGAATTATGAAAAACGAGTCGAACACATGATAGGTGTAAGAGCTTCCGCTATAATGAAAGACGAGTCGAAAATAAATAGAGGTGAAGAGAATGAAAAAGAATCAATGGTTGGTCGTCATGACCATCGTCGCGGTCGCATTGATTGCAATCGTGTTCGTCTTGCTCAATCAAGATGAGTCGGCAACAGTCGATCGAGGCGATCATGTGTCCATCGAAGGGCAACCGACGCTTGGGGACCCAGAAGCGAAAGTCTCAATCGTCGAGTTCGGAGACTATAAATGCCCATCATGCAAACAGTGGGGCGACACAATTTACCCGCAACTGAAAGCGGATTATCTTGACAAGGAAGACGTCAGCTTCAGCTATATTAACGTCTTGTTCCATGGACAAGAATCAATTTTGGCATCACTCGCTTCCGAATCAGTATACGAGCAAGACCCTGAATCGTTCTGGAAGTTCCATAAAGCGCTCTACGACGCTCAACCGGCTTCTCAGCAACACGACAACGCATGGGTGACCGTCGAGAAGTTGAAGGAGATCGCGAGCGAGACGGCATCGGTCGACTTGGCAAAACTTGAGCAAGACCTTGGAGAAGAATCGACCGTACTCGAAAAAGTCAGCAAGGACGATGGTCTTGTGAAAGAGAACGGTGTGCAATTCACACCGTCAATCATGATCAATGGTGTGATGCTCGAAGACCCGTTCGATTATGAACAAATCCAACAGTTGATCGAGCAGGACCTATAAATGAAGTCATTTCACGAAAAATATGGCTTGTATCTCGCTTGGCTCGTCTCTTTGACGGCGACGCTCGGCAGTCTCTACTTCAGTGAGATCCGGGAATTCGTGCCATGTGAGCTATGTTGGATTCAACGTATTTTTATGTATCCGCTGACGATCATACTAGGGATTGCCGTCTTCACGGACGATCGGACGGTGCGGAAATATGTGTTACCGCTTACTATCATAGGTGGTTTCGTTTCACTTTACCATTACTTGGTACAAAAAGTGCCGGGCTTTGCAGAAATTCAACCTTGTGCACAAGGGGTTCCGTGTAGCGGTCAATATATCAACTGGCTCGGGTTCATCACGATTCCGTTCCTCGCGTTGACAGCTTTCACGTTCATCACAATCTTGATGTGGAATGTCAAAAAGAGATAAGGAGTTGGAACGCGTGAAGAAATGGTGGATCGGTAGTTTGATGACGATGCTCATCGTCCTAGCCGGATGTGGACAAGAGATTGAGGACCCGCTCAATTGGCAAGTCGAATCGTTCGAATACATGAACCAAGAAGAAGAAATGGTCAGTCTCGAAGATTTAAAAGGCAAAGTATGGATGGTGGATTTTGTCTTCACGAGCTGTGAGACAGTCTGTCCGCCGATGACGTATAATATGACGAAGCTGAATGAAGCACTCGAGGAGGAGGGCGTCGAAGATGTGCAATTCGTCTCGTTCAGCGTCGACCCGACAGTGGATACTCCACAGAAGATGAAAGAGTTTATGAGTGGATACGACCTTGTGAACGCGGATTGGCAGTTCCTCTCAGGCTACTCGCAAGACGAAATCGAGACGTTCGCTCAAGAGAACTTCAAAGCGCTCGTCCGTAAGCCTGAAGAAGGCACACAAGTCGACCATGGCACGTATTTTTACTTGGTCGATCAGGAAGGTAAGATTATGAAGGCTTATCCCGGGTTCCAAAACGTCCCGACCGAAGACATCATCAACGACATTAAAATCTTGCAAAAGTCTTAACAAAAGACCTGTCTCACCAAAGCGGTGGGCAGGTCTTTTTGAATGGCGAAACCTGCTATACTTGAGGGAATAAATCGGTTTTCCTGAAAAGGAGTGAGTTGAGTGAAAGACGTCCTGATTCAATATATGAAGCGATTTACGGATATGAGTGACGAAGAGTGTGAACGGTTGACAGCCGATGTACCGATTACCACATTTCCGAAAGGTACGATTTTATTACATCAAGGAGACGTCCCGACTAAATGCTATTTCGTACTGAGTGGCTGCATTCGTCAATATAAGGTCGACGAAGAAGGGAACGAGCATACCGTCGATTTCATCACGGAAGAACAGAGCATCACCATATTGACGAAACATCAATCGGACGGACGGTCACCGTATTCATTATCGTGTCTGGAGGAATGTTGTCTCGTCGTCGGTGATCTTGCGACGGAGCAACAACAATACGAGATGAATCCTATCTTTGAGGCGATGACACGTGACATGATTGAAGAGGACATGGGGACGATGCGAGATGAGTTCGCTGAGTTCATGTCTTCTTCACCTGAAGAGAGATATCAGGCATTGATGGAGAAGAGACCTGACTTGGTTCATCGCGTCCCTCAATATCAACTCGCGAGTTACCTTGGCATCACCCCGGAATCACTTAGTCGAATCAAGAAGCGGGCGATGCGTCACCTTCGGATTGTCGAGTGAGGTCATGAATAGGAAGTGTTCTTCCTTTCACAATTAACCATACGGCAAAGGCCAACTCCCCGACGAACATTGGGAGCATGAGAAACAGTTCGAGCATTGCCGTCATGCCTTCAACTGCAGGGAATTGATAAAGGACATGGACGAGCGTATAGCTGAAGCCGGCAAGGAGGAGCAGGATCCCGATCATTCTCGGAATAAGCCGGGTCCGCACTGCCATCCATCCGATTGCGATAAGGTGAAGCCCGAACACAATCAAGCCGAATGACCAAATGCCTTCAAAGGAAGTGACCGTCTCATACATTTGTCTAGCTGAAGCGGATGTATCGAGGAGGCGTTCGGCTTCGACGAGTCGCAAAACGGCAAACGCGAGAATCAGTGTATAGACGAATCGAAGTGCTCCGATGAGTAGGGCGAATGTGACATGCAGCGGTTTGAAGACACGGTATAGTCCGTAGGCGACAATCAGGTCTAGCCCGACAATGATGCCCCAACCGATGATCCCGAAACGAAACAACGTCGGATGACTCATTAAGTTTTGATACGTCGTCATCGGATCATTTTCGATTATGAGGGATTGGTAGACATATCCTTGCGCGAAAAAGGCGATGAGTGCCATGAGGACGAGGGCAATCCCGGACGAGAATGCGGCACGTCGCTGTGAACGTAAAGGTGAATGTGTCATGAGAAAAACTCCTTTCGATTAATCTTATCTCCATCATAAAAGGGTGGACGAGGGTTCACATTGACTTAAATCAAGAACACTCTATTTTTTTGAAAGATTAGTGAATCTGCATACTAATCGAGATGAGAATGAGGAATGCACGCTATAATCAATTCAACGAACTTGTAGAAAAGAGGATCTAAATGAAAAAGACGATGTTGCTCTCATTGGTCGGAATGGCGGCTGTCACTGGTACGATTCTGACGCAGTACAAACCACTCGGACGAAAACCGAAATCACTTCAATCCCCGAACCGGGTCAACGGAACGTTCCGTAATCAATACGAGACGCCGATGAACTTTTCCGCAGAGGACATGGTATCGATGGCGCGCGACTATCGTGACGTGACCTCACTGCGCAAGCCGACTGAACGTTTACCGATCGTGCCCATCGATTTCGAGGAGAAGACGGGCTCAAGCTTCACGAGAATCTACTGGCTCGGTCATTCGGCCCTCATGGTGCAAATGGATGGGAAGACGATGCTTGTCGACCCGATGTTTGGACGAAGCCCATCCCCGCTTCCGTTCGCGAAAAATGAACGCTTCAGCGAAGACTTGCCGTTCGACCTCGAGGATTTGCCTGAGATCGACGTCGTCTTATTGACGCATGACCATTACGACCATCTAGACTATGGAACGATCCTTGCCCTCAAAGACAAGGTCGCCTTGTTCATCGTGCCGCTCGGTGTAGGAAGTCATTTGAAACGATGGGGTGTCGGTGCAGAGAGAATCGTGGAGCGAGATTGGAACGAGTCTTACACGTTCGGGAATTGGACGTTTGTCTGCACACCTGCACGTCACTTCTCCGGTCGTTCGTTGACGGACCGAAACAGTACGCTCTGGGCATCATGGGTCGTTCTCGGCGAGGCGGACCGTCTCTTCTTCAGCGGAGACAGCGGCTATGCTCCTCACTTTAAACAGATTGGTGAACAGTATGGACCGTTTGATTTCGCCGCTCTCGAATGCGGACAATATGACGTGCGCTGGCCGGACGTACATATGCAGCCAGAAGAGACGGCGCAAGCGTTTCATGATCTACGTGCCGACCAAATGATGCCGATCCATTGGGGTGCGTTCACACTGTCGTTCCACGATTGGTTCGACCCGGCAGAACAAATGGCATCGCTATTACCGAAAGAAGTCGTCCTCACTCCGAAGATTGGGGAGCGTATCACGCTCGACGGTCGGAATGATACGACGACGTGGTGGCGAGAGCTCCAAGACGCAAACAAGCGATGACCGAGGTCATCGCTTGTTTTTGTTATGAAGACATTTTTTCTGTAGAATCTTCCTCGATATGCAATTTATGTTTTCGCGTATACACAAGGAATGCAGCCGTCATGGCGATGGAACTGATTCCGAACAAGACGACCATGAGCTGAAGTCCGATCAAATCGAGGAAGAACCCTGTCACGAGCAGGACGACTTGGAAGACAATCCGATCGAGCATGTTACGGAACGAGAAGAAACGACCGTGATACTCTTTTGGCATCCGTGTCTGAAAAATCGTGACAGCCGTCGGGAAAAAGCAACCGACCGAGAAGCCGAAGAGGACGAACGCGGCAATCGACATGAACGGGATGTCCGCGAAATAAAGCATGAGTTGCGCGACGCCAATCAAAAACGAGAACGAGAATAAAATCGAGAACGCCGAGAATTTTTCTCCGATTCGCTTGATCATGAAGGCACCTGTCATAAAGGCGAGTCCCTCAGCCGTATAAATCCACCCTTTAATTGCCGTCGAGTCTTGCAGTTCACTGATGTTGATGACGAGCAAGTTGAACCCCCCGATAAAGAGGAGCGGGATGAGCGTCATGACGAGGGTCATGAAGATGACTGGGATCGATTTGATGATTGGGAAGACGTCCTTGAAACCGCTCGACGCTTTCGCATCCACTTTCTTCGCCGACGGTGTCTTCGTTTCGTCTAGCTGTAAGAACAGCGTCGCAACCGCAAGCAACAGATAGGCAACGAGCGAGAGCGCGTAGACGTTCCGAAGTGAGATGAGCGTCAAGAGGACACCGGCAATCGCCGTCCCGATGACGCGCGACAACGTCGACACATTCATGTGCACACCGTTCAAGGCGAGGAGTTCCCGTTCTTTCACGATGAGCGGAATCGCTGCCTGCAGGGCAGGGAAGTAAAAGGCGGCCGATCCTTGTAAAATGATTAAAAAGACGACCATCCACACGACCGAATTCGTTTCGATGGCGACGAACATGAAGATCACGCTGAGCGCCCGGACGATGCTTGAGATGAGCATGATTTTTTTCTTAGAACCTTGGTCGGTCAAGCGTCCAGCGAGCGGACCGATGGCGACCCCGGCAAGCAAGCCGATGGCGAGAATGACCGCCTTTACAAAGTCAGAGGGGACGCGGTCTTGCATAAATTCCAAGTTCCCGATGATGCCGAGCCATAGACCGAGACCGGCGACGAATTCGCCCGTCAGAATGATCCAGACGTTCCGATTTTTCCACATAGATGTAGTCCTCGATTCTTATATGCTAATCACTATTATCAAGTAGTGGGGTGAAGAATACCACAAAAAAGAAGCCGACGTTCGGCTTCTTCATGAATCAAATATCACAGTTGTCGTCCGTGCATGTCGCACCGTTCGAGAGGACTTGAATCGTCGGGTTGTTCTCAGACCAAACTTTTTCGAGTACTTGCGTGAACGCTTCCGTCGGTTGAGCACCGGATACCCCGTATTTATTGTCGAATACGAAGAAAGGTACACCTGTGATGCCGAGGTCGCTTGCTCGCTTCTCTTCGGCACGAACGTCATCCGTATATACGTCGGTCGTCAAGACATCACGTACCGCGTCACCGTCGAGTCCGACGCTTGTCGCGATGTCAAATAGGACATCGTGGTTCCCGATGTGTTTGGCATCGATAAAGTAAGCCTGAAGCAACGCTTCCGACAATTCTTTCTCTTTCCCGACCGTCTTCGCATAATGCGTCAAACGGTGCGAGTCGAGCGTACCTGTGACGACCATGTTCTCGAAATCATAGTCGAGACCGACTTCGCGAGCTTGAGCAGCAACTTGTGCCGTAGTGCCTTTCGCTTGTTCGATTGGCATGCCATACTTCGTCGCGAGCGCTTCATAGATGGTACGTGAATCATTTGTCGGAGCGTTCGGATCGAGCTCGAAACTCTTGAATTCGACTTCCACTTGGTCCGCCTGGGGGAACTGTTCGAGTGCTTCTTCTAAACGACGCTTCCCGATATAACAAAACGGACAGACATAATCTGACCATACTTCAATTTTCATAGTGAATCCCTCCTGTCCTTAGTGTAGAAAATCTTGAATTCAAAGTACAGGAAACGGCTCACAAAAAAAGCCCTCCACGCGGAGGACTTAAAAGACGTACCAGAAGACACAGACGAAGTGGGCGAAGCTTCCGAACAAGATGAACAAATGGAATACTTCATGGAAACCCCATCCCCGCCAGTTGACGAACTTTGGCTTGAACCCATAAACGAGTCCGCCAATCGTATACATGACACCTCCGAGCACGAGCCAGAAGATGCCGGCGTTCCCGATTACATCATGGAGCGGTCCGATGAAGAAGACCGACAACCAGCCCATCCCGATGTAGAGCGCGGTCGACAAGAAGCGCGGGGCATGGAACCAGACGAGTTTGAAGACGATTCCGAACAAGGCGAGTGCGTGTACCGTGCCGAAGAGGACCCATCGTGTCGGGCCTTCGAGCGCGAGTAGCGTCAGAGGCGCATATGTACCCGCAATCAATGCGTAAATCATCGCATGATCGATTCTCCGGAAGAAGGCGATGACGTTCGGTGAAGCGATGATGCTATGGTAAAGACCAGACGATAAATAAAGAAAGACGAGGCTGATGCCAAATAAAATTGCGGCCATAATCGCGAGTGGCGAACCTAGTAGTGAGGCTTTGACGACCATAGCGATGAGCGCAACGAAAGCGAGCAAGGCTCCAGCGAGATGCGTCAGCGCGTTGATTGGTTCCCGAAAAATTGAATTCATGTAAAACACTCCTTATCACATCATGTAGTATCGATAACTACATGATATACTGAATGAGACTAAACAGCAAGGTATACCTTTCGACAACGGGAAGAGTTCTTTATACTAAAGAGGAGAGGTGAAACAGATGAAATCAAAAAAAATTGCCGAAACAGAAGGGACGCTTCCTCGGGAAGTGTTACCAACAATCGACTTATACATGGACCAGGTCATCCAATTGTTCGAGCAGCATTATGGCAAAATGAAGCGGAATGAGGATGAGACGATTTTGACGAAGACGATGATCAACAACTATGCGAAGGGCAAGTTGTTCCATCCCGTCAAAAATAAGAAGTATACGAATGAACATCTCATGTTACTCAGTTTGATTTATGAGATGAAGGGCCTCTTATCGATTAGTGATATTAAGGAAACGCTCCGACCGTTGAATGAGTCGGACGAGACGTTCTCTCTTGAGGACTTTTACGAGGCGTATCAGGCACAAAAAATGAAGAATGTAGAAGCGTTCGAGGTTCAAGCAGACATGCTTTTGAATGCATCGCTCGAAAAAGAGGGTGGTGTGCAGCGGTCGCTCGCTATCGCGTCTGCCGTTCACATGAGCCACTTGTATCAACGATTGGCCGAGCAGTTGATCGACGAAACGTAAAAGAACTCCTCGTCAGGAAATCTTCCTGTGAGGAGTTCTTTTTCAGTTATTGATGTACTTCTCATACACCGAACCGAAATCTTTTCGATTCGACTCACGATAGTGACGTTGGAGCCAATCGAACGATTGCTCGTTCAACTCTTTAAACGTGTTCGGCACGTTCATGTCACCTTCGCGAAGTCCGCTCAAAATGGAGACCGAGTGTGTGAGTGATGTGTTCGCATATTCCATCATACGACGACCTTCTCGTTGAATCTCTTCAATCGCGAGGATTGCCTTATATAAATCTTTCACGTGTTCGATTTGCTTCTTGTTGATATCAATCGAGTACGGTTTATCCCCGATTGTGAATTTTACCTCGACATCGAGGTCGACGGTGCCCGCTGTTTCGAACATGACGTGCTTGATTGGATAATGCGAATACGGATAACGATAGAGGACGCGCTTCGAACTGATGGCGCTTGTTCCATCGAGGTGGATCATCGACAAGTTGGTGAAACAATACTCATCTGATTTTGACTTGATCAAGAAATATATCTTCTCATTGTCCTCGTGAAGGACGTAATCATCTGCATCCGCCTTATCGAAGTCAGATGGGTCAATCACCTCACCGATGTCGCTGAAGCCGGTCAAATCAGAAGCTAGTTTTTTGAACATGTCATTCACTCCTCAATAATGGATTTTGTGCATCTCTTTCGGGTCGGAGCCGGTGCGTTCATCACGGTTGAGCGCATCGATGGCCGCCATCTCTTCATTCGTCAACGTGAAGTCGAATACCTGTATGTTCTCTTTGATTCGACTCGGTGTAACCGATTTTGGAATGACGGCGACCCCGTTTTGTAAGTGCCAACGTAAGATAACTTGGGCTGGAGACTTGCCGTGACGGTTCGCGATTTCGACAATTGTGTCATCTTCGAGCGCTTCGCGTCCTTTCATGAGTGGGCTCCACGCTTGAATTTGAATGTCATATCGCTTACAGAATGCAATCAGGTCTTTTTGAGACAAATATGGATGAATCTCGACCTGATTCACCGCAGGAACAATCGAGCAGGATTGAATAATTTGTTCTAAATGCTCGATCTCAAAGTTCGAGACACCGATGGCACGGACTCGTCCTTCCTCATACAATTGCTCGAGTGCCTTGTACGTTTCGACAAACTTACCAAAACGCGGCATTGGCCAGTGGATGAGGAATAAGTCGACATACTCGAGACCGAGTCGGTCGAGACTATCCTGAAACGCTTGAAGTGCCTCGTCAAACCCATGGAACTCATTCCAAAGTTTCGTCGTCACAAAAACTTCTTCACGTGGGACACCTGCTTCACGCAGCGCTTGCCCGACGCTTTCTTCGTTCTGATAAATTGCGGCCGTATCGATCAATCGGTAATCTGCATCGAGCGCAGTTTTGACCGTGTCGACCGTCACCGCACCATCTTCGACCTTGTACACACCGAGTCCGAGCATCGGCATGTTGACAGTATTATTCAATGTCGTCCATTCCATAATAAATCCCTCCCTCTCGTCTCTAACGTTACCGAACTTTTGGGTGAAGGGAAAGTATAAACTATAAGCTATAAGCGGATGCTTTCTCCATGCGTCTTGATTGCGATTTGACCACGATCGATTTTTGCGGCCGCTACGAGACGGTGATACGGCTCATCGATTGGCTCGTACGACAGAACGAACGTGTCCCAATGCATGGGGAAGAAGCGCTTCGCTCCGCTCTCTTTGTACATCAACCAAGCCTGTTCAGGTGTGCAGTGCGCCTCTTGGAATGAATCCGGTTGATAGGCACCAATCGGGAAGAAGGCAAGGTCGATTGGTTCACGGTCGGCGAGCCCTTTGAAAGAATCGGTGTACGCCGTGTCTCCCGCAAACAGCATTCGAATTCCTTTGTATTTGAGCAAATAGCCGTTGTAGCCCATGTGCTTGTCCCACGGGAAACGGTTGCCCCAATGTTTGACGGGGATGGCTCGGACATCGAGTCCGTTCGCAAGCGTGACTTTGTCATGCGGATGCAGTTCAAGTGTTTGCATACTCGGATACCTTCGGAGCAGTCGACTCGTCCCTGGGGCCGAAACGACGATTGTATCGCGTGTGATGAGTCGCTTTAGACTTTTGTGGTCAAAGTGGTCCATATGGGCGTGACTGAGCAAGATGACGTCGACCGGTCCGACCTCCTCGATGGAGAGGGCTGGAGCCGTGTGACGTTTCATGCCAATCGTCAGCGGGCCTAAGTGGACACCGATTCGTTTGGAGAAGACCGGGTCCGTCAAAATCTTGAGCCCGTACCAATGAATGAGGACGGTCGAATGTCCAATCCATGTCGCCTGCACATGCGTCTTATCAATGGTTGTCAGTTCTGGACGTTCCGGCCATTTAAATCGCGGGCGGGGGAGCCGTTGTTTGAATCGTGTATAGAGAAACGTTCCGACGCTCGCTAAGACGGCACTCGGAACGAGGATGCGTCGACGCATCATGCATCACCTCACTGTTCGAATATACTGTCATCATAACGCGGGGATGAATGAATCGCATCCGCCTAAAGGAGTAGAAAAAACGGGAGATTGTGGGGCGGGTTGTTGCGAATGCGCTTTCAATCTGATAAGGTGACAGTAACTTAGGAAAGGGAGGTACACCGTGCCATGAAAAAAACACATTCACTCCATCGATGAGACGAATCATCACTGTTCGCTTGAACAGTTACGGGTGAAGTGTGTCCATTTTTTTCAAGTACGGGAAACGCTCGTTTTCCTCATTTGAACGGATTCCTTCACACCACCGCTTTGAAGCGGATGGTGTTTTTTGTTTCATCGCGTATCGGAAAAATAAGCGAGGTGAAACAGATGTTAGTTATGAAACAAGTCCGGTTTGATTATGACCGGAAACCATTATTTGAAGCGGTCTCTTTTGAGATCGTAGCCGGAGAACGAGCTGTATTGTTCGGATTGAACGGGAGTGGAAAGACGACGCTCTTCCGACTCGTGACAGGGGAATTGACCCCACAAGCCGGGACGATTGAATGTCACGGTGAAATCGGACTCGTCCGGCAGACGATTGAATCCGAGGACATGTCGCTCCTTGAGTGGGTGATGCGGAGCGATCCCGAACGATATGCCCTCTATGAAGATGTGTCTTCAGGCGATGAGGCGCGAGTCATGCGCTCCTATGAACGAGCACTAGCACTCGATGTATACAACTTGGAGCAAGAGGCGAAGAGGGCGTTGACTCGACTCGGGCTAGATGGTCAGCTCGACCGAAACATCAACGACTTGAGCGGGGGTGAGAAGACGCGGGCACAGCTTTCGACATTGACGATGAAGCGGGTCGACCTCGTCCTTCTCGACGAACCGACGAACCACTTGGACATCGAGTCGATCGACTGGCTCACACAGTGGCTGAACCGATTCAACGGGACAGTTCTTGTCATCTCACATGACCGTCAATTGATGGATGATGTCGCAACTGTAATCCTTGAACTGTCGGACGGACAAGTTACCCGTTACCCGGGAAATTATACGGCGTATAAGCGGCAAAAAGAGGAGGAACGTGTGCGTGACGAGCGAGTTCACGCCCGCTACGAGAGCCGGAAGATAGAACTTTTGGAGATGATTGCCCAATATAAAGGGTGGCACTTGAAGGCGAAAGCAACGGCTAGTGTCCGCAGCCCAGGGGCGCAAAAAGGAGCAGCTAATCTCGCCGTCAAAATGAAAGCGAGAGAACAGAAGCTGAGACAGCTCGAAGACAATCGTCCGCGGAAGCCGAAAGAAGAGAAGACCATCTCCGTCCGTTTTGCTGCGAATGAGCTTGAAGCGAAGACGTGGCTGACGTGTGAACATATGACGTTTGGATACGGCGAGCCGTTTTATGACCCATTCTCCTTCTCGATTCAAAAAGGAGACCGCATCTCCATCATCGGACCGAACGGAAGCGGCAAGACGACATTATTGAACGTACTGATTGGTGAACGAGCTCCACTTTCGGGTGTCATCCAGCGACATCCCCGTCTGAAGATCGGGTATTTCTCGCAAACACTCGAACGTCTGCCGGAAACGGGAACGCTACTCGAGGCGTTGCTCGCCCATAGTGACATCGAGGAGACGGAAGCGCGGACGCTGCTCGCCCACTTCTTGTTCCGGCGGGATGAAGTGAACCTTCCGATTGTCGAGGCGAGTATGGGTGAGAAGTGTCGGATTGCCTTTCTCATTCTCTATTTCTCCGACGCGCATCTCTTAGCACTCGACGAACCGACGAACTATTTGGATGTGGCAACACGCGAACAAATCGAGGCGGCCTTGTCCGTCTATCCGGGCGGGCTGTTGTTGATTTCCCACGACCGTTATTTCCATCGTCTGACTTCACGCACGATTGAATTAGGAGAACACATCGTCATACGTGAGAACGATGAGCGCGATGGACCGGTCGATGTTGAACAAATGGTCCGAACGATGGACGAATTGACAAAACATGACTTGAAATTTTTTGATGAGGCAGGAAACCTCCTACCATTTGACGAAACGAGTGGAATGAATCGAATCGAGTAGGAGTGAAGAACATGAATGGAGGAAGATTGTCGCGCGCGACGACCCGAAAGCGTAAACGCGTATTCCGAATCACGACGGCGGTGGCATTGATGCTCGCCTTAGTTGGCATCATTGCGTTTGCGGCATTGATTGACCAAAAGCAGAAGTCAGCTTTACCGGAATCAGATGAGATTGCAACGGAGATGGTCGATTCGGAGTCCGAACAACCAGAGGACGCCGAAACCGAATTAGCAGAAATGATTTATATCGAACAACCTTATACGAAAGTATATGCGGATGACCGAGTTGCGGTCGTTTACGAAGCCGATCTCGGCGATCGTTTTGAACGCTTGGAGACAGTAAGTGGGTTCGTGAAAGTTCAGTTGAACGAACGAATGACTGGTTGGGTTACGGAAGAGAGTGTCACGACGGATGCACCGGTCTTGTCTGACGATGAGGTGATCGCCGCATGGCAACAAGTCGTGCCGAACGCCTCGGAGACCGTCCTCAACTGGATTGGCAAAGACATAGCGACCGTTCGAGCTGAACTCGGAAATCCTTCTGCCGTTCAACGTGATCAAGTGAACGAGTATCATTTCTATGATGGGTTCTTCCTCATGGTACGAGACCAAAAAGTACGTGCCGTCGATTGGGACAAACAAGCAATCGCGACCCCTGACATCCAACCGACGAGCGAACAACCCGCTGGCGTCTGGTTCGAGGGAGAGGCGGTTCAGTTGAAGCTGTTTCCATACAGTGGCGTGATGCGTGTACGCCTAGAACAAAAGTGATGGGAGGCGGGAGATTCATTCTCCCGTTTTTTTAATGTTTTTCATTCAAATGAACGTTTGAATGTTTCGGTGAAATGGAATAATATAAGAGACAGAAGGAGGAATTAGTCATGGGACATCATCATGATCACGACCATCACCATCATCATTCCACGAACCAGCGTGCGCTATTCTTTGCTTTCATCCTGATTGCGACGTTCATGGTCGTTGAAGTCATCGGTGGTCTATGGACGAACAGTTTGGCGCTCTTGTCGGATGCAGGACATATGCTCGGAGATGCAGCGGCGTTAGGGCTAAGCTTCCTAGCTGTACGATTCGGGGCGAAAGCGGCGACGCCTAGCCGGACATTCGGGTATCGACGTTTTGAAATTTTAGCGGCATTCATAAATGGGCTGACGCTACTCGTTATCTCGATCTATATTCTTATAGAGGCATACCAACGGATAAGTGCTCCACCGGAAATTTTGAGTGGTGGTATGTTGATTGTTGCCATCATAGGGCTACTCGTCAATATCCTTGCCGCTTGGATTTTAATGCGCGGGGAGAAAGATAATTTGAACGTGAAGAGTGCTTTACTTCACGTGTTCGGCGATTTACTCGGATCGGTTGGAGCGATTACGGCCGCAATCCTCATCATGGTGTTCGGATGGACTTGGGCTGACCCGGTCGCGAGTGCGTTTGTAGCTGTCTTGATTTTGATTAGCGGCTATCGCGTGACACGTGAGGCAATTCATATTTTGATGGAAGGATCACCGGCACAAATCGATGTCCGAGCGATGCAAGAAGAGATTGCTAGTGTTGATGGGGTGAAAGAGGTGCACGACTTGCACGTCTGGTCGATCTCATCGAGTGAGCATGCCGCGACATGTCACGTATTAATCGGAGAAGAGGCAGATGATCAAGCCGTGTTACGACAAGTGACGGAGCGGATTCGTAAATACGGAAAGTTCGAGCGCTCAACGGTACAGGTCGAACGAGAGCGACAATGTTGTGAGGAACGGATCATCTGGTAAGACAACGGACACTTCCCTTGAGTGTCCGTTATTTCCCGTACACATCAATCACCACAATCTCTGGTGGGTTATAGATCCTTGGCACGTTGAAGCTATAGTTGAATCCTCGCCCAATCACATGGGTGAACGTCTCATGTTCATAAAGACCTCCTGCATATTTCGGGAAGAACCCTTGGTCAGGAGCGAATAAACCGTTCAATAGATAAGGAATTCTCACTTGTCCACCATGGGCGTGTCCAGATAAGACGAGATCGAAAGGCAAGTCGGCATATGTGTCCACTTCCTCAGCGCGATGGGAGAGGAGAACGTTGAACGTGTCGTTCGAGTCGACGTTTTGCATGGATGATGCGGCATCCGTTTCCCAACTTCCATAAATGTTTTCGGTATACGTTCGTAACGGATCCTCTAATCCACCGATGACGAGTTCGATTTCATTGATCGTAATCGGTTCCCATTCGTTTTCAAGGATGGTCACCCCGTGAGAACGGAAGACGTTTTTGACATTATGGCGTACGTAATCTTCAGAGTCATCGATTTCATGATTGCCTGTAACGAAATACATCGGCGCGATGCCCGCAAGTCCCTCGATGAGTTCGAAAGCGGGTTCCGGGGAACGATAACGGTCGAGCAGGTCACCCGGTAAGGCGATGAGGTCCGGTTCCTGAGCACGGACTTGATCGATTAAAATCGATTGTTTATGACCGTAAGAGGCGCTATGTAGGTCAGAAAGGAGTACGATGCGGAGCGATTCATCCACTGACAATTTTTCTGAGGTCACGTTGTACGTCCGAACGGTCAGCGCGTTATAGGTCGCCGTGAACAACAAGATACCGAGCACAACAAAAAGAAGAGTCGATTTTCGTTTTGTCATCAGAATCCTCTCCTTTCACCTCTTGCTTCTATCTTACCCCTGACACGCAGGATGAAGCAAAAAAATCCCGCTCCTGAAGAGCGGGATGAACGATTATGCTGCTTTTGCTGTCAGTTTGACATCGACGTTGCCACGAGTCGCTTTCGAGTAAGGGCACACTTGGTGTGCTTCTTCAACGAGGCGTTCCGCTGTCGCTTGGTCGACGCCTTTGATTTCGACTTCAAGCTCGACTGAAATGAAGAAGCCTTCATCGTTTTGGTTCAATGTGACGTGACCTGTGACGCTCGAACCGTCTGTCTTCACACGTTCTTTCCCGATGATGAGGTTGAGGGCACTACCGAAGCAAGCCGCATAGCCAGCTGCGAAAAGCTGTTCCGGGTTCGTCGCACCGTCGACGTGTTTCGCGCCAGGCATTGAAACGTTCATGTCGATGACGCCGTCTGTTGATTTCACGTGACCTTCGCGGCCACCGATTGCGGTTGCTGATGCTGTGAATAGTGATTTCATGATTAAATTCCTCCATTTCATTTTTAACAATTAAGTTGTGCACAATTTAAATTATAGAGCAGTCAAAAAGTTTCGCAAATGATATGCTTGGCTAAAGAAGAGTACGGAGGATTAGGCATGGAACAATCATTAAAGTTAGAAAATCAAATCTGTTTTCAGTTGTATACCGCTTCAAAAGAGCTTACCCGTCTATATCGCCCGATTTTAGCACCGCTAAACCTGACATACAGCCAATACCTGGTGATGCTCGTTTTATGGGAAGAAGATGGAATCGATTTGCGTCAGCTTGGAGAGAGGCTGACATTAGACTCAGGTACCTTGTCACCGCTCGTCAAACGATTAATCCAAATCGGATATGTCGAAAAGAGTCGTGCAATGTACGATGAACGAAAAATTGTTGTCCGTCTGACAGCAACCGGTAGCGCGTTGCGTGAGCAGGCAGTCAACGTGCCTTTACAAGTAAGTGGTATGCTGAATATAGACGAAGCGACGTATGTCGCGTATATGGAGATGCTCACTGATATTAAAGGTAGATTACATGTCTTTGGAGAGCGTCAGCGGGAGCAGTAAGGGAGGAGGAGCCATGTTTCGAAAATTGATCATCTTATTGATGGCGATCGGACTCTATATGGCTTGGCAATATGAGATGCCGAACGTATCAGCTCCGACGAGTGTGCAAGTTCAGTCAGAAGTGGCGAACGAACGCGTGTCGGACGCGCCAAAATTTGCAAGTCAGTATGCCGGGCATGACTGGTATTTGGTTGATCGCGGCGGCAATCGCGGACTTGAATTGATTGACGAGGACGGTGCGAAGAAAGGGTTTTATCAGTTCGAGACAGGCAGTACGTATCGCAGTCTCGTCTTGAACGAAACAACACGTGACCAAGTCGAGGACATCGGCTTTGAAGATGTGACATCTTATAATAAAGGGTTGAATCGATACTTGATTCCAGATGATCCAGCTTTTTCAGTTTTCGCGATTGATGGACAGTACGTCACCTTCTTTTTCGATCAGCATGACGATGACCTGTTGAAAGGTATTTTATCGGTCGAGCGTCGTGTCGAAGAGGCGAGTGAGGGATACTATGGCGATTTATCGAAAGAAGGAACTGTCGCCAATGAGCAGTTGATGCGTATCCTCATGAATTGGGACCGGGAGAAGTTTGATTTGAACGCCTTGTCTGACTACGAACCCCTTTATCCAGTCGTTCGGGCGCACAGTCAGAACATGGCGCAGAACGATTTCTTTAGTCACACCGACCCAGAAGGACGTGATCCGTTCGACCGGATGGATGAGGCAGGACTTTCCTACTCGATAGCTGGTGAGAATTTGGCGATGGGACAGATGAGCGTATTTCATGCACATTGGGGACTCATGAATTCGAAAGGTCACCGTGAGAACATCTTGCAACCCCGATTCACGCATGCAGCCGTCGGCCTCGCCTATAATGATGAGAGCAGTCCATTCTATACAATCAACTTCATTACACCACGATGAAAGGATGACTCCTCGGAGCCATCCTTTTTTGGTCAGATCAATTTTTTAATCGCATCTTCAATCTCATCCGGTGTCGTCTGTGGCGAGAAGCGCTCGATGACGTTTCCATCACGGTCGACTAAAAACTTCGTGAAGTTCCATTTGATTGTCTTTGACCCGAGGAGTCCGGGAGCTTCTTTCGAGAGATACGTAAAGAGCGGATGAGCGTCCTTGCCGTTCACATCGACTTTTGCGAACATCGGGAACGATACCCCGTAATTCAGTTGACAGAATTCTTGAATCTCTTCGTTTGAACCTGGGTCCTGATGTCCGAACTGATTGCACGGGAAGCCTAAGATTTGTAACCCTTGACCTTTATACGTATTGTATAACGACTCGAGTCCGTCGAGCTGCGGCGTGAAACCACATTTGCTCGCTGTGTTGACGATGAGTAGGACATCGCCTTTATATGTAGCTAACGGTTGTAGCTGTCCTTTCATGTTCATTGCTTCAAAATCATAAATCATGTTGATTCCCCCTTTTCGTTAGTATATCAAGGGAGTAACGGGGTGACGACTTTGAACACGTTATGTGCAATCAAATTGTTATGAAATCATGATGTCGCTGTTACATCTTTCTCACAGAAGAATCCGTATAATGAAAAACGTTGTAGAAAGGAACGGTGTTATGCGATTTTTAAAAAATGAATTTATATGGATTGCGCTTATCTTAATCGGCTTGTTCTTATCAAGTGCGACTCCTTACTCGGATCAGTCCATTGTGTCGCCGCTAGAGCGATTCAATTGGGAGTGGATCGAACCTACGCTAGCGAACGTGCAGTTCGACTACGCCGGAAAGGAAATCTCACTTGAGACGTTAGGAACAGCAGGACTGATTGAATTCTTTATGCGGAAAACGGCACATGTCGTTACATTTTTTGCACTCGGTGCATTATTCGTGAAAGCCATCTCGAGAACGAACCTGCATGCCGGACTGAACTTATTGTTCGCTTGGACGCTTGCCAATTCGGTCGCGATCTTTGATGAATATCATCAAAGCTTGACTTCTGAGAGAACTGCGTTATTAGAAGATGTTCTCTTAGATAGTAGCGGTGCTGCTGCAGGGGTTATCCTGATTGGTGGGTTCTTGTTACTTCTTTTGAAACGGAGAAACGGGAAACGAGCTGGATATGTGGCATTGAGGTAAACAAAAAATGATATAGGTTACTATGTGAAAAGCGCTTTCTTTGAGTGCTTTTTTTCTTTTTAAAACTATTTTGTGACAACAAATCAAATAAAAAACTGTTTATACCCACGTTTTTTAAGCGATAAAACCTAAATCAGGTCAATGTCATACGAATGAAATATAAGTGTAAAATAACTTTTGGTTTAGATTGCTATAATGAGTCACAGAGCGAATGAAATATCGCGACTCATCTTAATAAAAAATACTTGAATGATAATAGATAAAAAATACACGGAAATCAGCGGAGGGAAGCACATTGGGTAACTTGAAGAAATTTGCAGCGACGGTCACTTTAGGCGCACTTTTGATTGGCGGAACGTCACCGACTTATGCGGCCTCACTTACAGAGAAGCAGAAGAAAGTTCAGGAACAACAACAAAAGAATAGCAGTGAACAATCGAAAGCAAATTCTTCGATCCAATCACGTGAGCAAGCCATCAGCAAAGAACAACAAGAAATCAACAAGTTAGATGCTGAACTCCAGGACGTCATCAATGATGTCGCTCAGAAAAAAGCTGAGATTCGTGCAACTGAAGAAAAAATCAAAAAACTTCAAGAGCAAATCAAAAAATACGAAGCAAAAATGAAAGCACAAGAAGAACTTATGAAAGATCGTATGGCGACGATGCAAAAAAACGGTGGTTCGTCAGTCAACTGGGCAGAATTCATCTTCGGATCAAAAAACTTCAGCGATTTGATTACACGCATGATCACAGCTGGTACGATTCAAGAGAATGACCAACAGATCTTTGAAGAGTACGAAGCAACGAAAGAAAAACTCGCGAAAGCGCAAGCTGAACTTAAGGCAGAACGTGATTCACTCGTGAAGCAAAAAGAAGAACTTGAGAAACGCCAGAAAGAGCTTGATCAAAAAATGAAAGAGCGCGCTGCGAAAATCAAGAAACTTGAAGCTGAAAAAGTGAAATTTGAATCGAAACTCATGAGCTTGCAAGAGATGGAAGATACGCTCAAAGCTCAAGAAAAAGCGATTCAATCAGAAATCGAAGCACAACGTCGTGCTGAAGAAGAAGCACGTCGTGCAGCCGCAGCGGCAGCTGCCGCTGCTAAAAAGCAGCAAGGTTCGAGCTCGAACAGTGGTTCTACTAGTGCAGCAACAACAACACCTGTTGCATCTGCACCGGCAAGCGGCGGTATGTTCCAACGTCCTGCAAGCGGTCGCCTTACGCAAGGATGGGGTCCAGCAAGCGGCGTGAACGGCTACACATTCCACAACGGTCTTGATATCGCAGCGTCAGTTGGTACACCAATCTACGCAGCGGCTACTGGAACGGTCACACGAGCTGGATGGGGTGGCGCATACGGGAATCATGTCATGATTACTCACGTCATCAATGGTCAAGTTTGGACGACAGTTTACGCACACATGAGCTCAGTCTCAGTCAAAGCGGGTCAACGCGTGTCACAAGGCCAAAACCTCGGAGGCATGGGTAGCACAGGGAACTCGACAGGTTCACACCTTCACTTCGAGATTCACCGTGGCGGTTACTCATGGTCATCATCAAGCGCGGGTGGGACAGTCAACCCAGCATCATTCTTCTAAACACAAATATAGTGATCGACGAACGCGTCGATCACTTTTTTGATGTCTGATACACAATGAACGTCAGGAGCGCGGCACCGATGACACTGAGCCAGAGCGTATCGATGTTCGGGTTATCGAGAACGCTCTGTCCCCCGACGATCAACATATAGAGAAGGAGCGCAACACCGAGTGCACGTAAAATAAAACGGAATCTAACCATAAAAAATCGCCTCCACCTATTAGTATAGGGGAGGCGATGCGTTTCATCTAGCGAGTCGGACCCAAGCGGAGTGCATAATCTGCTCGTAGCCGACTTCCTGATAGATTTTGTTTGATGTCGGATTCGTCAAGTCCGTATAAAGGACACAGAACGCTTTCGTCTCGAGTAACTGGCGGCTAAGGTCTGCGACGAGACTTCGTGCATACCCTCTTCCTCGTGCGTCAGGTGACGTATAGACGAACGAGACGGTGATGCCGTTCTCGGTCGGACGTGCTCGTTTCGCACACGAGACGGCTTGTCCATCGACTTCCCAAAAGACAGCTTCTTCTCTCTCGAGCATCGTCTGGACGGCCTTTGTCACTTTCTCTGGCGGAGATGAACGGAGACCTGATTCGGCTTCAAAGGCACTATACCAAGACTCGAGCTGCTCCTGGTCGGCTGTCGTCGCTTCTCGCATCCTCCCTGTCGCCATGTCGATGTCTTCCACACAATCGAGGCGATAGAGCCCTTGGGACATGTTTATCTCACTCGACCCAGACGTCAACTCCTGCCACGCATGACCGAACCGTTCGGCTTGTTCGCGTTCTGAGACGACCTCGGTGAAGGGGATCTCGTTTTCGAGAAGGTGCGGGATGATGAAGGACGGGAGTTCGTCCGAGCGTTCTGAATCCACGACGATGTAATGGAGTGGATGTGGCGGTGTCACTTGAAGGATGGCGAGCAGTTCACCGTCCTCTTCGACGGTGAACTGATGAAACGTCTCATAGATGCCTTGAATCACGTTATTCAAGACGCCGATCATGAGGCTATTCTTGGCTTCTTCTTTCAACAATGCGTCCATGACGCGGTCAGAGAAGTGATTCGGGTCTTTCCATTCAATCCATTCCATATGTATCGCTCCTTTTCAATGTAGACAAAAACGGGCAAACCTGTTGGCTTGCCCGCTTATGATTTTTGCTTTATGCGATATCTTCTTGTTTCGACGATGTGTTGTCGAGAAGTTTCGTGTTGTGTTTGAAGTAGTGGATAATCTTCGCGATGGCACCGTCACCCGTGACGTTTGTCGCTGTCCCGAAGCTATCTTGCGCCAAGTAGAGCGCAATGACCAAACTTTGCATCGTCGCGTCGAATCCGAGGATTGAACCGAACAATCCAAGTGATGCCATAACGGCTCCACCCGGTACACCAGGTGCTGCAATCATCGTTACACCTAGTGCGAGGATGAATGGGAGGACGATCGCGTAAGACATCGGCATGCCGTTCAAGTACATGAGCGCGACACCGACCGACGTGAGTGTGATCGTCGAACCTGACAAGTGAATCGTTGCCGAGAGCGGGATGACGAAGTTCGCGACACCCTCATCCGTGTTATTCAACTTCGCTTGGCGAAGTGTGACTGGAATCGTCGCAGCCGATGATTGCGTCCCGATCGCTGTGAAGTAAGCCGGCATCATCGTCTTGAGCAACTTGAACGGATTCTCTTTGTTGAGACCACCTGCGATTGAATATTGAATCATGAGCATCGTTAAATGTAGGACGATGATTGTGACGAAGACGAGTGAGAATACCGAGAGGATCTCAGCGACCTGACCCGCGTACGTCATGTTCATGAAAATTCCGGCGATGTGAATTGGTAGTAATGGAATAATGACTTTACTGATTAAGAGCTCGATGATATCGCGGAAATCCATGGCGAGGTCAAGTGACCGTTTGCTTTCGATGGCGGCAATCCCGATGCCGATGACGAAAGCTAAAATGAGAGCGGTCATGACACCGAATACAGGTGGAATTTCAAATTCCATGAATCCTTTCAATAAGGCTTCCTCTGGATTTTCGGCTCCTACTGTAGAACGTGATAAAATTTGCGGGAACAAGTTGCTTGTTGCGAAATAGGCGAGCGTTCCTGCGACAACGGTTGATGCATAAGCGATGAGTGCTGTGAGTCCGACTAACTTTCCTGCTCCTTTTCCAAGTTCCCCGATTCCTGGGATGATGAACGCAAGAATGATCAATGGGATGGCGAAGCCTAAGAACTGCCCGAAGACTGTGTTGAACGTCACAAACGTCCGAACAATCCAGTTCTGACTTTCTGGTACGATGCTCCCGAGCAAAATCCCGAAAGCGATCGCGATGATGATGCGACCTAAGAGGCCAATGCGTAGTTTCAAATCAATCATCCTTTCTGTTTGTTTGAATAGTTGATATTTTCGCACATTTCACAACATGTTGCCACCATTCCTTTTATTTTTTCTAAAGAAAGACGTTTGACAACTGTAAAGAAGGGTAATAGAAAATGTTGTACATATCAATGGAAGGGGCTTCTCCTTTTCCTAATATAAAAACGATGTTATGATTAATGCTGACAGACGTAAAGGAGGGGTGCGCGTGCAGTTACAACGAACAACGATTCACATTGCGGGTCAAGACTATACGATCGTAAGCGAAGAACCCGCTGATCATGTGAGGGAAGTAGGCTTTTTGGTCGATAGTAAGATCCGCGAGATTCGTGATCAATCCCCTCATCTAGATGCTCGTCAGGCAGCGGTCCTTGCTGCGATTCAAATCGCGAGCGATCACGTCAAAACTAAACGAAATATGGGAGAATAATTCAATCCATGGTTACGCTACTTATACTGTTTTTCTTATTTATCGGAATCGTCAATGGCTTTCGTCGTGGTGCGATTTTACAGCTCGGCCATTGGGTCGCGCTCATTATCAGTTTCCTTGTCGCTAACACGTACTATAAAGATTTAGCTGAAGCGTTCAAGCTATGGATCCCGTATCCGTCTCAGCTTGATGGAACGCTACCTGGCGGCGTCTTGGACCTCAACTCTCTTTCAGGGATTGAGATGACGTTTTATAACGTCTTTTGGTTCGTCGTCTTGTTCCTCATCACGAAACTCGTCTTGCATCTCATCTTGGCGATGCTCGACTTCTTGACGGACTTGCCGATTTTACGCCAATTAAAAGGTGTGATCGGAGCTGTCCTCGGATTCTTTGAGGCGTATGTTATCACGTTCTTCATCCTTTGGGTAATCGCGTTCGTGCCGATGGCGGGCGTTCAAAATGCTGTCGACAATTCGTCACTCGCGACAACGATCATTCAAGACACACCATATCTATCGGATTGGTTTTCAAATAAGATGTTGTGACACGACAGGCCGGAATGCAAGCTAGTGCTTGTGTCTCGGTCTTTTCTGTGTGAATAGGGGGGGAACCGTATGAATAAAGTAGAAGCGATGATGTTGCTCGAGAAGATCGCGCAATATATGGAAATCAAAGGGGAGAACCCGTTTAAAATCAATGCGTTCCGTAAGGCTGCGACAGCGCTCGAGAACATGGACTTTGAACTCGAGGACATCGAGGATTTGACTTCAGTCTCAGGAATCGGAAAAGGAACGGCCGCCGTCCTTGAGGAGTATCGAGACACAGGACGTAGTGAAGTACTCGAAGCGCTGCAGGAAGAGATTCCGTTCGGTTTGATGAAGCTCTTGAAGATTCAAGGGCTTGGCGGGAAGAAACTCGCGAAACTCCGTGAGGTCGGCGTCGTCGACTTGGAGTCGCTCATCCGTGTACTCGAAGACGGGACAGCGGCATCACTACCCGGGTTCGGTGCGAAGAGTGTCGAGAAGCTGCTCGCCGCAGCGAAAAACCTTGAGTCGCGTCCGGAACGATTAGCGTATGCGGTCATGCGACCGATCGTCGAAGAGATCAATGACGTGTTGAAGAAAGAAGAGCTCGTCTTGCGTCATTCGGTCGGGGGAAGCTTCCGCCGTGCCGAAGAGACGTGTAAAGACCTTGACTTCATCATTGCGACCGAGGAGCCGATTGCGCTGCGTGAGAAACTGCTCGCCCTTCCGTTCATCAACGAAGTGATTGCGGCAGGTGAGACGAAAGTCTCGCTCGTCCTCGAACGTGAGGAGATGGTGTCGGTCGACTTCCGTATGGTCGAGCCGGGTGCGTTCGCTGCCACGCTTCATCATTTCACAGGTTCAAAAGACCACAACGTCCGTATGCGCCAACTCGCGAAGGCAAAAGGGGAGTCCATTTCCGAATATGGGGTCGAGACGGCAGATGGGTTGTGGCAACCAAAAACAGAAGAAGAACTGTTCGAACGGTACGGTCTCCCATTCATCCCGCCTGAACTTCGGGAAGGACATGCTGAGTTCGAGCACGACTTATCGAAGCTCGTCACGCTCAAGGACATCAAGGCTGACGCGCACATGCACACGGTCTGGTCGGACGGGAAGTTGACCGTCGACGAGATTGTCGTGGCGATGAAAGGGCGCGGCTATGAATGGATGGCCATTACCGACCACGGGAAATATTTGACGTTCGTCAATGGGTTGACGGAGGAACGACTCGAGGCACAAGGGGAAGAGATCCGGGAAGCCGCGAAGACGCACGACATGAAGGTGTTGCGAGGCGTCGAGATGGACATCCGTCCTGACGGGACGCTCGACTATGAACCCGAGTTTTTAGAGACGCTCGACTACGTCGTCGCTTCCATCCATTCGAAGATGGACCAATCCGTCGACGAGATCATGGCACGTCTCGAGAACGCCTGCCGTTCCCCGTACGTCAACGTGATCGCCCATCCGACAGGTCGACTCATCGGTCGACGCGACGGCTATCCGATTGACGAGGACAAGTTGATCGCACTCGCCAAAGAGACGGGGACGGCGCTCGAGTTGAACGCCAACCCGAACCGCCTCGACCTGACCGCATCTACGCTTAAGAAGGCGAAAGCTGCGGGAGTCAAAGTGATGATCAATACCGACACGCACCACCCAGATATGATGGAAGACATGGCACTCGGTGTGTTACACGCACGGAAAGCCTATCTCGAACCATCGGATATTATTAACTGCTTCACGTTTGAGGACGCCAAGGCGTTCTTTGCGGCGAAGCGATAGAAAGGAACATGCTAGATGGACCACGCGTTACGCGTACTAGAATATGAAAAATTACGCCAACAGCTTGCCGGTCACGCGGCGAGCTCGCTCGGGAAAGACTTGGCGCTGAAGATGCAACCGGACTACTCGTACGACCGGGTACTCTCGAATTTGAACGTGACAAAAGAGGCGACCGAGGTCGTTCGTCTCCGTGATCGTCTACCCCTCGGTGGGCTCACGGACGTCCGTGCGGAAGTGAAGCGCGCCGCTATCGGCTCGGTCCTCTCGACGAGCGAATTGCTCGCCGTTGCTGCTGTCATGTATGGCGGTCGCCAGGTGAAAAACTTCTTCGAGAAACTCCATGAGGACAATGAGGAGATTCGAATCCCGCGCCTTGATGAGTATGCGGACAAATTGACGAAACTTATCGAAGTCGAACAATCGATTCGCCATGCGATCGACGACCAGGGGACGGTCCAAGATTCGGCGAGCTCACAACTCCGTGGGCTCCGTACACAGCTTCGGAGCTATGAAGGGAGCGTCCGTTCACGAATCGACAATATCCTTCGCAATAACGCGAAAATGCTCTCAGATGCTATCGTCACGATTCGAAACGACCGTTATGTCGTGCCGGTCAAACAAGAGTATCGCCAGGCGTTCGGCGGAATCGTCCATGACCAGTCAGCTTCCGGTCAGACGCTCTTCATCGAACCGCAAGCGATTGTCTCCATCAACAACGAGATTCAAGAAGTTCGTCTGAAAGAACGTGCGGAGATCGATCGAATTTTGAGCGCGCTCTCGAACGAGGTCGGTGGGGTCCATGATGCCATCATGACGAATATCGATGTATTAGCCGAACTCGACTTCATCTTCGCGAAAGTCGCTTACGGACAAGAGATGAAAGCGACCGAGCCGAAGTTGAACGACAATCGAGAGATCAAATTGAAACAGGCACGCCATCCGTTCATCCCGAAAGATGAGGTCGTGCCGATCACGGTCGAGCTCGGAGAAGACTACACGTCACTCGTCATCACCGGACCAAACACCGGCGGGAAGACCGTCACGTTGAAGACGATCGGACTTCTTCAGTTGATGGTACAGTCAGGTCTTTACGTCCCGGCAGAGTTCGGGACAGAGCTTTCCGTGTTTGACGCGGTCTATGCCGACATCGGGGATGAGCAATCGATCGAGCAGAGTCTTTCGACGTTCAGTTCACACATGACGAACATCGTCGGCATGCTCGACAAGATCGACTTCATGTCACTCGTCCTCTTCGATGAGCTCGGTGCCGGGACGGACCCGCAAGAAGGGGCAGCCCTCGCCATCGCGATTCTAGATGAAGTGAAACGGCGCGGGGCACGTGTCGCGGCGACAACGCACTACTCAGAACTGAAGGCATACGCGTATAACCGCGAAGGCGTCATGAACGCCTCGATGGAGTTTGATATCGAATCGCTCAGCCCGACATACCGTCTTTTGATTGGCGTACCGGGTCGCTCGAACGCTTTCGAGATCAGCCGTCGTCTCGGACTGTCCGAGCAGGTCATCGACAAGGCACGAAGCCATGTCGGCAGTGATGCCGAGTCGGTCGAATCGATGATCAACGAGCTCGAAGCGGCGAAACAACGCGCCGAGCAGCTCGAGCAGGAACTCATCGTCAAACGCCATGACTTCGAAGAAGAGCAGGCAACGTTTGAAGAGAAGATGACCGAATTTGAGCGCGAACGCGACAACTTGTACAGTGCGGCTGAGGCGAAAGCCGAGAAGGCCGTCGAACAGGCGAAGCGTCAGGCGAACGAAGTCATCGACCGCTTGAAGAAGCTCAGGGAGCAGGGAATCGTCAAAGAGCACGAGATTATCGCAGCGAAGAAAGAACTCGAGTCGGCCAAACCGACACTTCAAGAGAAAAAGATCCAAAAAGTGAAACAAAAAGCCCAGCAACAACGTACGTTCAGTAAGGGCGAAGAAGTGAAAGTGACGACGTTCAATCAAAAAGGCTACATCGTGAAACAAATCAATGACAATGAGTACAACGTCCAAGTCGGCATCATGAAAGTGAACGTCAAAGCGGATGACCTTCAGAAGATCGGTCCATCGAAAGAGAAGTCGCTTCAGTCGAAAGGGAGCTCGCTCAAACGTCAGAGCTCGACGAAGTCTGAGCTCGACCTTCGTGGCGTCCGTGTCGAAGAGGGACTCATGCGTCTTGATAAGTATATCGATGAAGCACTCGTGTCGGGCTATGACAACGTCCGCATCATCCACGGACTTGGTACCGGGGCGATGCGTCAGGCGACACAAGAATTCTTAAAAGGACATCGTCACGTGAAGAGCCAACGCCCGGGTGGAATGGGTGAAGGTGGACTCGGTGTCACGGTCGTCGAACTGAAGTAAGGGGAGTCGGGAATGGGCACGTTAATGTTTGCCGTCATGCTGGAATCGTTCGGTCTCTATTCGATGGCAGGACTGATGATTATCGTCGGTCTGGCCATCTTCGAGGTGACGACGCCGTACAGCAACTGGCGCGAGATTCAAAAAGGAAATATCGCCGTCGCCCTCGCGACAGGCGGAAAGATTGTCGGTCTCGCCAACATCTTCCGTGTCGTCGAGAGCTATTATGAGAGCACGATTGACATCTTTGTCGGGGGTGGGTTCGGATTCGCTCTTCTTCTCGCGACCTACTGGTTGTTTGAATTTTTGACACCGACACTGAAGGTGAACGATGAGATTCAAAAAGGAAATATCGCCGTCGGATTGTTGGCATTCTTGCTGTCGATCGGGGTCTCCCTCGTCGTCGGCGCGGCATTGGTGAGGTGAAGACATGGTATACGAACGATTGGCAAAAATCTTGTTTATCGGGGCCGGGCTGTTCTTAGTGGCAGCGGCACTATGGTATATCTTTTATTGAAGAAAGTGGGAGGATCCGTTTGGATGCTCCTTTTTTGATTTCGTGAACTTTAAATATAAAATATATAGGTAATTAGGAAGGTATTTTACAATTCATGTGGGGAACCGTATATACTGAAACTAGATTTTGGAACGAGATACATAAGAAGGTTGAGGTGTAGGTCATGGCGAACGGGTCAGAAGTGTTTGAAGTCTTGATGACGAATGCAGTGAAAGTTTGTTGGTTAATCTGACACGATATTAATATGGAAACCAACTATAGAAGAACTCATACTACTGTTTCTCTAATCAATTATCACTTCGTTTTCTGTCCTCGATACAGAAGAAAGATATTCCTTCGTAACGATGTAGAAATACGTTTCAAAGGTTTGATGTCCGAAATATGCGAAGAACTGAATATCAAAATTATAGCCTTGGAATGCGATAAAGATCATACGCATATGTTCCTTAACGCCCCTCCACATTTATGTCCAACTTAGTGTAGACCATCCAACCTTAAAAAGAACCGTTCAAGGTTTCGATAGCCATAACCACGGCGTTTGAGGGATTTAAAGGTAGTTGACCCATTCGATAATGCCTCAGAAATTATGAGTGAAAAAAGAGAGTTTAGGTATTCGGTGTTTTGGGATGAAGAATATGATACTCAAATGATAGAAATGGAGCTAAGGTCAAATAGAGGTAGCTTCTCTTTCGAAGTAATAGGAAAAATGTCACTCATTGATACTGACGAATCAGAAGTACATTATGTACCCTCCTTTACTACTGGTAATGCAGTTGAGAAATTGGAAGATATACGAATTCTTGATAATGGTGGAAAACTAATACTAGCCTCTCAGTTAGCTGAAAAAGCTAAATGGTTCGAACTGAAACCTAATTTTTTCGGAATCGGTTTGAATATAAATGCAATAATTGAAAGTATAAATTCTTATATAGCTAAATTAAATGGGAAAAGATAAAAATATCATTTAATTCATCATTTGTTAAAAAATGGACGGATACTTTTCTTTTTTTCACTACGAATCTCAAAAATATAAACAATTTATATGATAGAATTGTGCTAAGTATCATTTATTTGGAGGAAGTTAAAATGAACAATCAGACTTATAATCAAATTGTTAGTTTTATATGGGGCATTGCTGATGATTGCCTTAGAGATGTATATGTGCGTGGAAAATATCGAGATGTCATCTTGCCAATGACCGTTATTCGTCGTTTGGATGCTGTTTTAGAACCAACAAAAGATGCGGTTTTACAAATGAAAAAAAGTCTAGATGAAGCTGGTGTTATTAATCAAACAGATGCTCTATGTAGTGTAGCCGGGCAATCGTTTTGTAACACGTCACCTTTCACTCTTAAAGACTTGAAATCACGTGCTAAACAGCAACAATTGAAGGCTGACTTTATTGCCTATCTAGATGGTTTTTCACCGAACGTGCAAGAAATCCTTGAAAAGTTTAAGTTTCGCAATCAGATAGATACGATGATTGAAGCTGATATCTTGGGTGCTGTTATTGAGAAATTTGTTAGTCCGACTATTAACCTAAGTCCAAAACCTGTCTTAGATGATAATGACGATATTAAAATTCCTGGACTTGATAATCATACTATGGGTGTCATCTTTGAAGAACTTATTCGTCGTTTTAATGAAGAAAACAATGAAGAAGCTGGTGAACACTTTACTCCACGTGATGTAGTAGAACTTATGGCAGACATCACCTTTTTACCGATTGCTGATAAAATCAATAACGCACCATATCTTGTATATGACGGTGCATGTGGAACGGGTGGAATGTTGACAATTGCTGACGAACGATTACACCAGTTGGCCAATGAACATGGTAAGGAGATTAACACATATCTCTACGGACAAGAAATTAACCCAGAAACATATGCTATCACTAAAGCTGATTTATTAATTAAAGGAGAATCTCTCCAGGATGATAATGTAGCTTTTGGTTCTACTTTATCAAATGATGGATATCCAACGTTAAACTTTGACTTTATGTTATCCAATCCCCCTTATGGGAAGAGTTGGAAAACTGATTTAGAGAGACTAGGTGGGAAAGCAGATATTTCAGACCCACGCTTTATTGTGAATCATAACGGAGACCCTAATTATAAAATGATACCTCGTTCAAGTGATGGTCAGATGCTTTTCCTTGCTAACAAGTTAAGTAAAATGAAGCATGACACAGAATTAGGTAGCCGTATAGTTGAAGTTCACAACGGTTCTTCTCTCTTCACAGGTGATGCGGGCCAAGGGGAAAGTAATCTTAGAAGATATATTATTGAAAATGATTGGTTGGAAGCAATCATAGCACTACCAGAAAATATGTTTTATAACACTGGAATAGCTACCTTTATTTGGATAGTTACAAATAGAAAAGCAAATCACCGAAGTGGAAAAGTACAGCTAATTGATGCAACAGGTCTGAAGAGTCCACTTCGTAGAAATCTAGGCAATAAAAACTGTGAGTTGACACCAGGATTAAGAAAACAGATTTCTGACATGCTTATCAACTTTGAAGATACAGAACACTCGAAGATATTTGATAACCAAGAGTTTGGTTACTTTAAGATAACAGTAGAACGACCATTACGTTTAAGTGTGGACTTAACAAGTGAGAGCTTGAAGAAGATATTAGAAGTATGTGAATATCAAAAAGACGCAATGCTAGCAGAAATTATCGGAAAAGCAGCAGAAAAATTCAACTATTCGATTATTCTTGACTTTAACGAGTTCATAAATGAACTAAGTGAAATTGCAAAAAGTTTAGATGAAAAATTACCTAATAAACGAATTAACTTAATTAAAAATTATATAGCACAGGTCGATGAAAATGCCGAGAAGGTAATTAAGAAAATTCACAAACCTGAAAAGTCTGAAGCAAATCCTCTAAAGGGTTTATATAGTGTTACAATTAATGGAAAAGATTATGTAGTTGAGTATGAGCCAGATGGGAATTTAAGAGACACAGAACAAATTCCATTGATGCATGAAGGTGGAATTGAAAGGTTCTTTAAGGATGAAGTACTTACTTTTGCTTCAGATGCATGGATTGATGAGAGTAAGACTCAAATTGGTTATGAAATTAGTTTTACAAAATATTTTTATAAACCTGTTCAATTACGTACTCTTGAAGAAATTGCAGCTGATATAAAAGCGCTAGAAGAACAAACCGAAGGCTTGCTTCAGGAAATCATAGGAGGTTAATATAATGCATCATAAGTTTATACCCTATGAGAAATACAAGGATGTGCCTTTACCATGGTTAGACAAATTACCAGAAACTTGGGAAGTTAAGCGTGCAAAAGCATTGTATTCAAAGGTGAATCGTCCTGTTAAAGATACAGATGAAGTGATAACCTGTTTCAGAGACGGAGTAGTAACTTTAAGAAAAAATAGAAGAACAACAGGTTTTACTGAATCCATAAAAGAAGTAGGTTATCAAGGGATTAAAAAAGGTGACCTGGTGATTCATGTAATGGATGCCTTTGCAGGAGCTGTAGGTGTGTCTGATTCAGATGGTAAATCGACACCAGTATATAGTGTCTGTGTACCTAAAGTAGATTTAAATAATCATTATTATGCTTATATAGTTAGAGAAATGGCTAAAACAGGCTTCATTCAGTCTCTATACAGAGGAATACGTGAAAGGTCATCTGATTTTAGGTTTGAAGTTTTTGCAAATCAATACTTACCTATACCAACACGGGAAGAACAAGACCAAATTGTAAAATATCTTGACTACAAGCTTGCTATAATTAATAAATTTATTACAGCCAAGAAAAAACTTATAATTGTTCTGAAAGAACAAAAACAGGCAGTAATTAATGAAGCAGTTACAAAAGGATTAACTTCCAACGTGAAAATGAAGCCAAGTGGAATTGAGTGGTTAGGAGATATTCCTGAGCATTGGGGAATAAAACCATTAAGACAATTATTAAGGCCAGTGAGTATTAAAAATAGACCGGATTTACCTTTGCTCTCAGTTGTAAGAGAAAAAGGTGTTATTTTAAGGTCGAGTATGTCTAAAGAAGAAAATCATAATTTTATTCCAGACGATTTGAGTGGCTATAAGGTAGTAAGAACTGGTCAATTTGCAATGAATAAAATGAAAGCTTGGCAAGGTTCATACGGAGTTTCTCATTATAATGGAATTGTTAGTCCAGCATATTATATTTTCGATTTAAACTTTGAGAATAAAGACTATTTTCATTATGCAATCAGAAGTAAAGTATATGTAAACTTTTTTTATCAGGCATCTGATGGTATTAGAGTTGGTCAGTGGGACCTATCGCTCGCTAAAATGAAAGAAATACCTTTTTTTGTTCCACCTGAAGATGAACAAAAAGAAATACTAGAGTTTATTCCTAAAGAGTTTAAAAGAATCGATGATGCAGTAGAAAGACTTCAAAGGGAAATCAACCTTTTTGAAGAATATCGTGGTAGGCTTATTTCAGATGTTGTCACTGGTAAAGTAGATGTAAGAAATATTGAAATAGGTGATTTCCAGTATGAAGAGCAGGAAGATATTATAGATGAAGAAATATTGGAATTGGAGGAAGTCTAAGAGGACGAGGGGTGTGGTCTAATGGCAACTAACACAAAAGAATCAGGACTTGAGACATTAATTATTAATCATCTTGTAAATCAGAATGGATATGAGCAAGGGCAAAACAGTGACTATAATAAAGACTATGCAATTGATGAGACACGTTTCTTTCAATTCTTAGAGGATACTCAAAAAGAAAAGTTGGAGATGTTGGGTATTTATAAAAGTGATAGCAACAAAGCAAAGTTATTGAATCGTTTGCAAGGGGAAATCACGAAAAATGGTGTAATTGAAGTTTTAAGAAACGGACTGAAAATCTATCCAGTGACACTAGATTTGTTTTACCTTACGCCTTCTGAAGCCAATGATGCAGCAAAAGCACTGTACAATAAAAACAAATTTAGCGTAACAAGACAGTTGATGTATTCGAGAGACAACATGAAACTTGCACTTGATTTTGTTATCTTTCTTAATGGTCTACCTATCATTACATGTGAACTTAAGAATCAACTGACGAAGCAGAATGTTGAGGATGCGGTCTATCAGTATAAGATAGACCGGGACCCTCGTGAATTACTCTTTCAATTTGGACGATGTATGGTTCATTTTGCAGTTGATGACAATGAAGTCCGCATGTGTACGAAACTTGACGGTAAGAAATCCTGGTTCCTACCTTTTAACAAAGGATATAAAAATGGAGCTGGGAATCCTCCTAATCCTGATGGAATCAAGACGGACTATCTTTGGAAACAAATTTTTGTGAAGAGTGAACTTGCAAATATCATTGAAAACTATGCACAAATTGTTGAGGAGAAAGACCAAGAAACTAAAAAGGTAAAGCGTACCCAAATCTTCCCTCGATATCACCAGTTGGCTGGTGTGAAATCTATCCTAGCTGATGTCAGTGAGAAGGGTATCGGTCAAAAATATCTTATCCAACATAGTGCAGGAAGTGGAAAATCGAATTCGATTGCTTGGCTTGCTCATCAATTGGTTTCTTTGTCAAAAGACAGTAAGAATTTTTTTGATTCAGTTATTGTTGTCACTGACCGAATTAATCTCGATAAGCAGATTAAGAATACCATTAAAGGGTTTATGCAGGTATCGAACACGGTGGGGCATGCAGAAAGCTCAGGAGACTTAAGGAAACTACTTCAAGATGGTAAGAAAATCATCATTACCATTGTTCATAAATTCCCGTACATTCTTGATGACATTGGAAATGAACACCGAAAAAACAAGTTTGCTATCATCATTGACGAAGCTCATTCTAGTCAGAGTGGAAACATGTCGGCCAAGATGAATATGGCACTTTCTGACCAATATGAAGATGCGGAAAATGAAACGACAGAAGATAAGATTTTAAAGATACTAGAGGGGAGAAAAATGCTTAACAATGCGAGTTACTTTGCATTTACAGCAACCCCGAAGAATAAAACGCTTGAAATGTTTGGTGTCCCTTATTCAAAGGACGGAAAGATTAAACATCGACCGTTCCATGTTTATACGATGAAACAAGCCATTCAGGAAGGCTTCATTTTGGACGTATTGAAAGACTACACGCCAATTAAGAGTTACTACAAGATTGCCAAGATAGTAGAAGATGACCCGAAATTTGACAAAAAGAAGGCACAAAAAAAGCTGAGAAAGTATGTTGAGTCCAATGAAAAGGCAATCGAACTAAAGTCTGAAATTATGGTAGACCATTTTCATGACCAAGTGATTGCAAAAGGAAAAATTGGCGGTCATGCTCGTGCTATGGTTGTAACTAGCAGCATTGAACGAGCCATACAGTACTATTATTCTATATCTGCTTACTTGGAAAAACGTAAAAGTCAGTTCAAACCAATCGTTGCCTTTTCAGGTGAGCACGAGTACGGTGGAAAGAAAGTAACAGAGAGTTCGATTAACGGGTTTCCTAGTAGTGAAATTGAGAAAAAACTCAAAAAGGACCCGTATCGTCTCCTAGTCGTGGCAAATAAATTCCAAACAGGTTATGATGAACCGCTTCTTCATACCATGTATGTTGATAAGATATTGACAGACATTAAAGCAGTTCAAACATTATCTCGTTTGAATAGAGCGCATCCACAAAAACATGATACATTCGTACTAGACTTTGCAAATGAAACGAATACGATACAAGATGCTTTTTCTAAGTATTATAAAACAACGGTACTCTCAGAAGAGACAGACCCGGATAAACTTAATGACTTAGATAGTGACATTAGACGTTATCATGTTTTCACAGATACACATATTGATAACCTGGTAGAGTTTTACCTCAATGGGGCAGAACGTGATAAGTTAGACCCCATTCTCGATGTTTGTGCTAAGCATTATGAAGATGATTTGGATGAAGATGGCCAAATAGACTTTAAGAGCAAGGCGAAGGCGTTTGTGCGAACATACGGATTCTTGGCATCCATCTTGCCTTATGGAAATCCTGAGTGGGAAAAACTTTCAATCTTCCTAAACTTCTTGATACCAAAGCTACCTGCACCAAAAGAAGAAGACCTATCAATTGGTATTCTCGAAGCGATTGACTTAGATAGTTACAGGGCGGAAGCACAAGCTAAAATGTCCATTGTACTAGAGGATAAGGAAGAATATGAGATTGCACCAGTACCTACATCGGCAACGGGTGGGAAATCAGAAGTAAAGTTAGACTTACTGAGCAATATTCTCGAAACCTTCCATGACCTCTTTGGAAATATTTCTTGGAGGGACGAAGACCAGGTTAAGAAACATATTGCTGCTATCCCTGAAATTGTCGCAAAAGATAAAGATTATCAGAATGCGATGAAAAACTCTGATAAGCAAAATGCAAAAATTGAGAGCCAAAAAGCCCTAAATCGAGCTGTCATTAACCTTATGTCTGACAACATGGAAGTGTTTAAGCAGTACAATGATAACGACTCTTTTAAGAAATGGTTATCAGATATGGTATTTACTCTAACATACAATACAGATGGTGATGTGTACTCCGGCAGTCCGAAAATTAGCTGATAAACGTAATGAAAGTTAATATAAATAAAGGTTTATCGAATTAAGCGCAGTACTTTCTCGTAGAAGACCTCGTATGCGGTTTCTCAGTCGCTTGTTAATCTTGGCGAGCGCGTCCGTGATTTCATCATGTATTATGCGAAGTCCTTTCCTTTTGGAAAGAACTTGTGGAGGAATCTAATGGCGTTCTCGTTTCTTCTTCGTTGCCAGATGAGTACGGATTGGCGAAATACATCGGTACTCTGAGCGTCGCTAGGACGCGCTTGTGCCCATTGAACTCTTTGAGCCGGTCAGTCGTCGCCTTCGTTTGGTCCGGCAGGGTAAGATAGAAATGGTTCTTTCCCTCGGTGAACGTCGCTAAGTATGTCTTTCATTGCCCCTGTCCGAAGAAGGCAATCGTTGATTCCCATAGCGTCTTGACGGCCTCTGGGCGTTTCACCTTCTAGCGCAGCGCAGTCGAGGACACTTCAATTTGTCCTTTAATAAATCCAACAATAGATGTTGGAGATGGCGATTTTGCTTGTGTAGAGGTGACCGCGAGTCTGTTCCAGCAATCAAGTAGCCTGCAGCTTTTTGATGATTATCCGGCGAGGTGTATCGTCGAGCTTCGTCTTGGTGCTGTAGTTGGACTTCGCCCTCTTGTAGCGTCTCTTCGTAAGTCTCGATTCGTCTCGCTGTGGGCCCTAGCTCTAGCTAAATATCTATTATAACACGTTTCATTGTGGTGAGATGGGTATAGCTCATGATATTTCCTCTGTCTAAATGTATGATGTAGTGACTGCATTCTATTCGAGGAGAGCGTCATGGGCTTTTTTCACTTTGAAGAAAATGGAACTTGTTTTGAAAAGAGACTATGGTGATGAACCGTAATCTGAGTTTGTTGACCACCACTCCTAGTGAAGTTAGCTTTCTGATAAATAGAGTGAAAGGAGAAATACAATGCCTAAATACAACAAACTCATCCGTGACCGCATCCCTGAAATCATTCACGAATCAGGAAAAATCCCGATTGTGAAGAAACTTACTCAAGCCGAACACTTCGAGCAATCACGATTGAAACTCTACGAAGAAATCAAAGAGTATGAAGAAACGAACATTGATGAAGAGTCTCTTGAAGAGTTAGCTGACATTTTGGAATTGGTCTATACACTTGGGAACATGCATGGAGCAAACTTTGATGAATTGAATCAAATTCGTGAAGAGAAACGAAAAAAACGCGGCGGTTTTGAAAAGGGTCTATTCTTAGAAGAGGTCCTGGATTATGAGTGACTTACGACTCCATACAAGCAACCTCGGCACCCCTTTACAAGAACACATAGACGCGGCGACTGAAATTTATATGGTCGTCGCGTTTGCTCAAGTGTCGGGAGTGAAAGAATTATCTGCTTCGCTAAGAAACGCGAGTGAACGCGGTGCTCAAATAAGAATCTTGGTTGGGGACTATCTGTACCTCACCAACCCCGATGCGCTGGACATGCTTCTGAAAATCCCGAACATCGAGCTCAGGCTATACCGCTCAAAGGGAAGGTCGTTCCATCCAAAGGCATATTTGTTCCGCACGTTCAATAGCGGAACATTTTTTGTCGGGTCGTCGAACTTATCACATAGCGCACTCAATCATGGAGTGGAATGGAATGTTGAAATTCCTTCAAGTGTATCAGAGGAAGTGTTTGAAGAATCAGTCGCTGCGTTCCACGAATTATTTTATAGTGAATATGCGCAAATGATGAATCCAGTCTCCTTACAGCCTTATCGTGAAGAGTATGAAGCGCGGAAGGATAGAATGAAAGAACTGGAGGTCGCTGAACATTCTCCTGTTTACATAGAAGATGATTCGATTACACCGACATCTGTCCAAGACGCAGCATTGTTGGCACTTCGTGAAACGATGGCGGAAGGTCGAAAGAAAGCGATGCTCGTTTTAGCGACTGGATTAGGAAAGACGTATTTAAGTGCATTCTTTGCTCGTCAATTTAAACGTGTCCTTTTCGTCGCGCATCAAAAAGAACTTTTGTTACAGGCAGAAAGGTCTTTCCTCAATGTGGCGACCGACTGGAAGACCGGATTATTACTCGGAGGTGAATCACGAGATCAAGAAACTGCTGACGTCGTGTTTGCCTCGATTCAAACGTTAGCTTCAAAACAAAGAATGGAGCAATATGACCCGGAGCAATTCGATTTGATTATCGTGGATGAGTTCCATCATTCGGCTGCTCCTTCCTACCGTCGGGTGCTAGATTATTTTCAACCGAAGTTCTTACTCGGTTTGACTGCAACGCCTGACCGTTTAGACGGGGGAGACGTATACGCACTTTGTGATGATAACGTTGCTTTCCAGATGCACTTTACAGAAGCAATCGAAGAATCGTATTTAACTCCGTTTCATTATGTTGGAATCTATGATGAAATCGACTACTCTCAAATTCGTCTAATCAATGGACGACGTTATGATCAGGAAGAGTTATTGGCAGAACAATTAAAAGAAAGTGTTGCCGAGAAGATTTATAAGGCGTGGGCAGAGCATCATCAATCGAGGGCACTCGGTTTTTGTTCATCCGTTATACAAGCTGAATATTTGGCGGATTATTTCAGGAGACAAGGGGTGCAGGCGGTAGCACTTCATAGTCAGGCCGAGTATGATCGCACGGAAGTGATTGGTCAGTTAAAGCATGGACAATTGGACATCATTTTTGCAGTGAATCTATTTAATGAGGGCGTCGATATCCCTGAAATCGATACGCTATTGTTCTGTCGTCCGACAGAATCACTGACGGTATTCACTCAACAAATCGGACGAGGGCTACGTCTATCAAAAGGAAAGACACACTGTACGATTATCGATTTGATTGGGAACTATAAAAATATTGATAAGAAACTGGCTTTGTTGACGACTAGCCGACAAGATAAAGTGAATTCCTTACCAACTACGATTGATCTACCTTCGTCATGTACAATTAAGTTTGATTTACAAACTGTTGACTTACTGAAGAAAATGGTGACACGTTCCTCAACACGTCAGCAATTACTTGAACAAAATTATTTCATGGTGAAAGAAGAATTGGGTAGACGTCCGAGCTACATGGAGTTAATCCAACGAGGGGAGTACTCTATAGATGCGTATCGTTCCGAATGGAGAAAGCTTGGTGGGTTCTTCGGATTCTTGCATAAACTCGGAGAACTAAGTGAGGAAGAAACGATAATATACAATGATGTGAAGTCGCTTCTCGTCGAGGTGGAATACACGAGCATGACCAAAAGCTATAAAATGGTCGTCATGTCTATCATGTTAGAACGAGGAGAAGAGAACTGGTACAAGCCACTTAGAGCAGCTGATGCGGCGTGTCCTTTTTACGACTACATTGTAGAGAAACCATATCGTCAGCAGATCGATGGAAAAACGAAAGATTTCCAACAACCATTCAATCAGCAAAAAATAGAGAAGCTTTTACTTCGTATGCCGTTTGACAAGATTGCAAAAGGACCGTTCTATGTCGAGAACGAAACGCTCCACATCGAACTTCAAGAAACGCTTCAAAGTCCGATTGTGTATGAGTGGGTAAAGCAAATCGTTGATGTACGATTGCATTACTACTTCAGTAAGAAAGCAGAGGGATGAGAGAAACATGGCAACTTCGGGGATAGCAGAGACTGACACTACAGTTAAACTTTTTTGCGACTTCATTGAAAGCTTTGAACGGCAAGGTCCATATAAAATGAACGTCATCAAGATTATGCTTAAAAAAGGGCACGAGGAGTGGTTTCAGCCTATATCCGCGGATAGTATCGCAAACGAATATTATGATATGGTAAGAGACCAGTGTGAAACGCATGCGTTAGATGGGATAAGCAAAGTTTTTCACAAGCCATTTTCACGAGCGGAAGTTGAAAACCACTTATCCTCACTACCGTTCGCAAAATTGACGACAGAATCGCCAAGAACAGGTAAATCACCATTTGAGAATTCAAATGGGAAACTCATTGTCAGAGAAGAGTACTGCATTCTGACTAAACAAGCGCATGCTACTATTCAATTAGCAGTTGAAAACAAATTAGAAGACTACTTTGAAATGAAGCAGAAGTAGAAAGGTGGGATAATATGAAACGCCTATTACTACGTAAAATCCAATTCGCTCTCCGACACCACGGTGGGACGGCATCTTTACAAGACATTTATGCGTATGTCGAAAAATCGTATTATCAACTCGAGCTCGATCGCTATAAAGATTGGAAAGGGCACGTCAATAAACAGATTCGTGCGCACTCCAGTGATTCAGCGAGCTTTACCGGAAAAAAAGACCTCTTTTATTCCACAGGAAATAAAGGCATTTGGGGCCTCAGACAATCCAATAACTAACGAAAGCGGGACCAATTTCACTTGGTTCCGCTTTCAATGTTTACAAAACATCACACCCTATTGTCACACAATGTTCATTCCTGTACACTTCGATATTGTGTGCTAAAAATTATGTTAGGGGTTAGTCAATGGAACTTGTACAGCAATTATCTCAAATGCAACTCATCAACCAATTCTGGTTGCTTATGGCCTTCATCATCCCGATGGTCATTTTATCTCGTATGGTCGTGGCAGGGACGCGCTTCTCGCCGATCCTCGTCATCGTCATCTTCGGTCTCGGTCTCGGATTCGGTATGGTCGAGCTCGGTATCGCGACTCCAGGTCTTCCTGAATTCCCGCTCGTCGACTTCTTGTCACGGACGACAATCATCGCGTTAGTCGTTTCGTTCTTCGTCGGTGGACAAGAACTTCGTAAAATCTTGAGCAAACAAGAGCTCGAGATGGAGGACATCGTCGTTCCTTCTAAAGAAGAGATGTTCCTCGGGACAGGGCGTACGCAGTTTATCTTTATCCTTCGTTCGTTCTTCTTGCTCGTCGGTTTGGAAGGGTTCTTCCGCATGGCAATCGAGCCAGGTACGGCAGAAGGGATTGCGCTTTACTACCCAATCCTCGCACTCCTCGGTCTTGCGGTGTCGTTCTTACTCATCGATCATAAAGCACAGATTCAGGACAAGAAAGTATACATGCAAAAAGGTGTCATCGAGACAGTCCTCTTGCTTGTCATCTTGTTCGTCTCGTTCCTGATTGCGACAGCAGTTCAGCCGATTATCGCATTGCCGCAAATCTTCTTCGCGATGTTGATTTCGTCAGCACTCGGTGCCATCTTCCATAACTGGACGTACGGACCGACTGTCCGCGCGCTTCTCTTCGCAGGGATTCCGGTCGTCTTGGCTGCCAACTTCATGGTCGGTGGTTCACGAATCGGTGACGCGTTCGCCATCGAAGGTATGAATTCGATTCTCGTGTACGGTTTCTTCGGACAGTTGTTCTGGATGTTCGGTGGAATCGCACTCATCATGTGGTTTGCTCGTACGGGTCACATCCGTAACCTCGCGCCAGGTATGGCGGGGTCTCTTTCACATAGTGGTCTCACAGGAGCATGTACGGCTGGGGACTTCGGTCAAGTGGCGGCGAAACGTGCGCCAATCATGATCAACATCCCGTTCTTCGGACATATCTTCGTCTTCTCGATCCTCGCGGTCAGTGCCGACAACGGCGCGCTCTGGATCTGGCCAACGATGATCATCGTCTTGGTCGGTCTCGCGCTCACGGCGCTTTCGTTGAAAAACTTGCGTGCGGCGAACGGGGAAGACTTCAAAGAAGTCAAAGCCCTTATGCAGTTCTCGTTCGGATGGCAGATAATGGCCGTCTTCGGTGGTCTCGTCATTTTGACGTTCAGCACGATTGCGTTTGATTACACGACGATGGCACAATCGTCAGCGATCTCGCACTTCGGCTTATTCGCAGCTGTCCAAGGCGGTATGTTCGGGACGGAAGCATCGCTTCTCATCCCGCTCATCTTCTCGATGCCGTTCCTCGTGCACCCGATCGTCTTCTATATGTTCGGGAAAGCACTCGACAACAATGGTGAAATGCCACGTGTACCGGTATATGCGATGGCGCTAGTCGGTGTCGTCGGTGTATCTGCAGCGATTTTCGTTTTGTAACAGGACTCCGCTCTGACTTCGGTCAGGGCGGTTTTTTTGATGAAATGGATATGGTAGACTTTGGATAGTGAAAGTGGGGGAGAGCGTATGAAAAAATGGTTGTTCATCGGTTTTATTGTGTTGATTGTAGCTAGAGTTTGGGTGGCACCGATATATACGTCTAAACCCAGTGAGACTGACTTTGTGAGCTGGTTCGAGGAAACGTATTCGGTACAATGTGAAGATGAGAGCTGTGATTCGTTCGAGCTGATTGGGGATCAGACGAATACATATGTGAATGAAGAGGGATATATGAAACAATCCAGTGGCTTTTTCACTTTTGACATGGAGGTAAGGCGATTATATCGAAGTGTCGAAGAACCCGAACGAGTCGGGACGATTGAAGTCAGATGGAATCATGATTCGTTCGAGATTACAGAAGAGACGGGCATCTTTGTATCTTCGCCATAGGAGGCTTGAAGCATGCTGATGATCACTCAAGATGTAAAGGGAAAGCGCTATGAGGCGCTCATTGATGTGTTGTTCAAGCATTGTACTCATTTTGCGTTCGTGGAAGACAGGCGACGAATGGAGATCGAAGAAGAGCGTCTGGCGTATATGGATGTACTGACTGAAGAGATTCGTTGGGATTTGATTGAACGGACCATCGTGAGTGAATGGGAGACGACACGATTGTCTGGGGATACGGCGTATCAGTATTCGTTTCACATCAATTACAGGACAACGCAATTCCTAAAAGAACATGGTGGCTCGTTGTTCAGTTGGATCCATCCAGAACTTCCAGAAGACTTGATGTTTTACGCGGGGGATACGTGCGTGCTCGCGGTATGTTCCCATGAAGCGTTCTTTGTCGTCGATGAAGCGTTGTGGGGTTGTTTAGAGCGGGTGAATGATTGATGTCAGTGATTGATTGTTGTTTTGGTTAACTGGGTAATGGTCTCCAGTCTGAATCTTTTTTATCACATTCATTTGGTTTTCTGACAGAATCACAAAAGAGCCGATTACTCGCACCAAATTGAATGTAATTTTGTTGAGCCTGACGAAGCGACACCGTATTCGCACCGCCTTCATAATCGGGATCGTCGAATTGAACCCCGTCGTCCTCCCAAAAGCAGATTCGACAAATGTCGTATGTGCCCGGCGGTGTATCTTCTAACGTCTGGTAGCCGCAACATGGGCATGTGTATCTCAAGATTATCACCTCATTATTTAGTATAGAGGATACAAGCAAAAAGCGTCCGACCTTTTCAACAGGTCGAACGCTTTTTCTGTCATCACATCACCATCGAGATCAACGTCAAGATGGCGAGCCCACCTTGTGTCAGGATAATCTTCTTGTCACTCGTGATACTGCCATATAGGGCAACGAGGATGATATAAATCAGAATCATGGTGACGATTTCGATCGGGTTAGGGGATACGTATAGCCCGTACAAGAGCCCGACCCCGATCAACCCGTTATAGACGCCTTGATTTTTGAACAAAACCGATACGGAGTCTCTCGTTAGCTCGTCTTTCGACATACGGAAGACGCGTGACGTCGAGGAAGATGCTGTCGCAATCGTCTCTAAATAGAAAATATAGAAGAATTCGATGGCGACGAGCGTTCCGAGCACAAGGGTGAGCGTCGACATATTAGTTGACCGCTGCTACTTGCACGACCGGTTTCGCTGACACGTAGTTCGCGACGTTTTGTGCGAAGTTGATGAGGACCGGGTTTTGGTTGTGCTGCTCGAGAGCGGCTTGGTCTTCCCAGTTCTCGATCATGACGAAACGGTTCTCGACAGACGTTGACTCATATAGGTCATATCCGACACAACCCGCTTCTTGTTTTGATGAGTCGATCAAGACTTGGATGTCACGCAAGAAGTTCTCGCGTTGTGATGCTTGGATATCGAATGTGGCGTTTACTAAGATCATGGGTGATTCCTCCGATTTTTTTAAGAATTATTTGAATGAAGTGACCGTTTGAGCGTCAAGACGTACAGATTTATAACCTTCTTCTGCAGCTTTTCCGACAGACAAGATCATGACGGGTACGTAGCGATCTTTATCGAGACCGAACGCTTCTGCGAGTTGGTCTTTTTCGAATCCACCGATTGGGTTCGTGTCATAGCCGTGTGCACGTGCTGTGAGCATGAACTGCATCGCTGCGAGACTTGCATCGATTTTCACGATGTCGTTCATCTCTTGTTTCGAGAGGTTTTTGTAGTAAGGGATGATCGCGCCGAGTTGTTGGTCGCGAACTTCTTGTGGCATTTTGCCTGCTGCGACCGCTTGATCGTAGATTTGTTCGCCGTACTCGTAGCACTCCATGTCTCCGAAGATGAGGAGCATCGCTGACGACGTATCGTTTTGGCGTGTGTTGAAACGGATGAGCGGCTTGAGCGTTTCTTTCGCTTCTGGGCTCTCGACGACGACGAAGCGCCATGGTTGCATGTTGACCGATGATGGAGCCGTTGTTGCTTCTTGGATCATTTCGAGCATCTCTTCTTGTGAGATTTTAACGTTCTCATCATACACACGGATTGATTTGCGGTCGAACATGATATCTGTAAATGTGTTGTTTTCGAATGTAGTTGCCATTGGTGAATTCCTTCTTTCTCTGTTTAGGTGTGACTGTTCAGTTTTTGAAGCAGTCCGGATAAGTGTTGAATCTCTTCAGCAGACAAGGCTTGTAAGACGAGGTGGTTGGCCTGTTCGTCTCGTTCGCAGTGCCCGAGGTCTTGCTCTGCTTTCTCTGTCACACGGACGAACATCTCGCGATGGTTCTCCGCGTTCCGCTCTCTGACGACATACCCTTTTTCTTCAAGGATCTTTAAATGTCGGGTGATGGCGGCATTGTCGATTTTCATCTCTTCTTTAATCACGCGTTGCGAACAAACGCCTCGTTCTTTGACGATTTGTAACATCTCGTAGCGGGTCAGGCTGAAGCCCGTCTCCCGTTCGAACGACGATGCGACGTTTTGTTCCGCCAACTTGATTTGGTAAAGTAATCGGCTGATTTCACGTAGGTCCATTGCGTCCCACCTTTCTCAATTGACTTATCAATCGTTGACTTGTCAAACGATACAACGTTTCAGATTGCCTGTAAAGTCAAACGCTCAAAAAAAGACGACACCAAATTATTGTGTCGTCTCATCTTCGATGGGGGTGCCATCAAATCGATATTCTGTCGTGAACGTCGTCTCGTCGAATCCGTATAGACGGTTATAGGCGTTCAAGTCCTCAATCGTCCGCACATCGAGGAAGGACGGGTCGATGTCAGATGCTTTGCGCGTGAACATCATGTACCGTTCTGTGTAGTCGTCGTTGCCTCCTGGTTTTCCGTCGAACGAGAAGTGAACCGAATAGACGTCGGACTCCACTGCACGGATGACGTCGAGAATCCGTTGTTTCTGTTCGTCCGTATTGTTCCAGTCTTCATGAAACATGATCGATACGTCGAGATACGTCTTCGGATTCGTTTTAAAGATGGATGTCGGAGTCGGACTGACGTTCGCTTGCGCATCATCGGACACTCCGAGCGGTACTTCCGCGCGGACGGTCTCTTCTTCTTTTAAGATTCTTTGCGACACGAGTCTCTCGTGAATCGTCCGCTCTGCCTCGCGTTCCCAATACGTCTCGAGCACGTTGTCGTGGATGGGTCCGTCACTATATGTCTCGAGGAAATAGGTGCCGGCGAACGGTTCTTTCGTCAAAGTCATTTCCCCGGTAAACCCTCCCATATGCCAGTCGCGAGATAGCTCGATGTCGGGTTGTTCCTGATACGTTTCTTTCACATAAGCACTGTATGCATCCCGTGCCTCGGATTTTTCAAGCGTCGTATACACGAAGAAGCCGCCAGCGAGAAGCCCGCCGACGATGCCTGCCACGATTCGTTTTTTTATCATTTTGTCACCTCTCCACCAATATACCCGATAAGACGGGGTGGGACCTCGGTCTAAAGACTTATTCAAATCATTTCCATTTCACTGTAAACTGAAAGTGCCCTCGAAATACTATTGCAATTACGTGCACTAATACATATAATACACTTAAAGAGTGCCATTGACTAGGAGAGGGTGTGACCCATGCTATACAAAATCGATATGAAAAGTTCAGAACCGCTATACGAACAAATCGTCAATCAAACGAAAGAACTCGTTATCCGGGGGATTTTACGACCGGGAGACAAGGTGATGTCCGTGCGCGAACTCGCCACCGACCTCGTCATCAATCCGAATACGGTCAGTAAGGCGTACCAGGAGTTAGAGCGACTCGGGCTACTCGAGATGCGACGTGGGCGCGGGACGTTCGTCTCTGAAGACTGGGTAGACGATGATGCGGCACGCGAGCCGGTCATCGCATCAATCAAAAAGATTGCGATTGATTGCCATTATGCGAACGTGCCGTTATACGAAGCCATCGACGTATTGCGGAGGGAATATGAGAAAGTAGGGGAAGCCAATGCTGAAAGTTGAACAGTTAAGTAAAAAAATTGACCGTCAGACGATTCTCGACGGCATCGACTTTACGGTCGAATCAGGAGAAATCATCGCGCTCGTCGGACGTAACGGTGCCGGTAAGACAACGCTTCTCCGGACGATGGTCGGCATCATCCGCCCAGATATGGGAGACGTATTATATGGAACGAAAAGTATCTTCAAAGACGCGGGATTGAAACGGGACGTCATCTTCGTGCCGGATTCTGCAGATGCGCTCAAACATTACACAGTGAACGAGGCGACGGACTTGTATGAGTCAATCTATCCATCGTTCAATCGTTCTGCATTCCGTGAAACATTGACGCGTTACAACATCGATAACAAAAAAATTCGCCAACTTTCAAAAGGACAGAAGGCGCTCGTCACGTTATCGCTCGCCTTCGCCGTCCAAGCGAAATACTATCTTTTGGACGAACCGACGGACGGTTTAGACGTCGTCGCCAAGTCAGACGTATTGAAACTGATGATCTCCCAAGTCGAGAAACGGAACTGTTCGATTATCGTCTCGAGTCACCAGTTACATGAACTTGAACGAATCGCCGACCGTATCATCATGATCGAGAGCGGACGTGTCAAAGCGATCATGTCACTCGAAGAGGCGCGTGCTCTCAGTATCAAGTGGCAAGTCGTCTTTAACGACCATGTCCCGGTCGAGTTGCTCGAACGAAAAGATATCGAAATCATCAGCGTGACAGGGCGGGTCGTGCTGTTCATGGCGAAAGAACGGACGGAAGAACTCGAGGCGTTCGTCGATTCATACAATCCGATGCTCATCGAAGAAATCCCGATGTCTCTCGAGGACGTCTTCCGTATCCAGTTAGGAGGAGAAGCTCATGCCGTCTAAAGTGTTGTTGAAGAAAGATTGGAAACAAGTGTCGCTTCTTTGGATTTTGCTCGTCTTCTTAGGTGTCGTTGCCTTCACGGTGCCAGTGTGGACAGAAATGCAAGTATATGAAGAACAGATTAGCGACATGCAAGAAAATCCAAGTCAGTATTCGGATGTTTTACAGGGAAATGTAGAAACAATGAATACCGAGGATTTTTTCAATAGTAATTCTGACTATGGTTATCTTGGTGGACTTGAATCACTCATTCCGATGGGGGTCGTCATTTTCTTATTTGTCGTCTTCGGTGCGCTCATGGCGTCTGTCTTGATTGGAAGTGAACGAAACAGTCAAATGTCGGACTTTTCGATGTCACTACCATACACCCGCACCCAGCTTTACATATCAAAGTGGGTGATTGGCGTGACGGGTATCGTTGCAGCGACATTGGTTGGTGGAACGTTGATGTTCCTCATCATCCGTCTTTCTGACTACTCCTTCTTGCTCGAAGGCAATGAATTCAAAGTGTTTGGGTTGATTCTTTTCTTATTATTATCGGGAATCTCATTTTTCTCTGTCTCGCTATGGATGGGGTCGTTTGGAGGAGAGTCGATTTCACAAGTCGTATGGACGTTCGTCGCCCTTGTCTTTCCGATGGGAATCTTACTCCTCATTCAAGGGTCACTTTTTGCCTTATCTCCAAATGCTTCCTATACATTTTTTGAAGATGCGTTTGAAAGTGTGCCGATGCGAATCCTGTCACCTTTGAATAACATCGTCAATACGGACATGTATTTACTCTTTGATTCTCGAGCGGAGTGGACTGAGTTTCTCACAATAGGACTGTTCAGTCCTATTGTCTTCATCGTTCTCACATTTGGTCTAGGGCTGTGGATGTTCAAGGAAGCACCTCAAGAGAACAATGGTCGCTTCTTCATGTTTTCGAACTGGTTGTGGCTCATCCATATCGTCATCGTCATTTGTTTCGCGATGTTAGGCGGCGTGTTCTTCTCGGGTGTTTTTTACCCGCAAAGCGTGATGTTGTATCTCGTCGGCTTTGTAATTGGTGCATTTCTAGCGCACTTACTCGCCAAGCGCCTGCTCTACCGATTCAACTTGAAACTAAAATCGTAAGGAGGTACATCCATGAAACGCTTCTGTCTGTTGCTCGTACTCGTCATCTCATTATCAGGTTGCGCGAATCCGGAACCGAACGCCTTTGAATTTAGAGGTTCGAAAGTCGGAGACAATGCCGCCGTCGTCGGTATTGCCGAAGGTTTGCCGCTACATGAGTGTTATCGATCCGTCGAACTGCAGACGAAGAAGCGTCCTTATGGGTTGACCGTCCGTTATGAAGATCCTGGAATGGAGCGGGCGGAGCAAGAGCGTCTGGCGATTCGGAATGCGGCTGCATATTTCACGCTCATTCCAAACGCAGAGATCGTCCGTTTCGCCTTCCCGAACCGGACGTATGCCTTTTCCCGACCTGAGATGGAGGCATGGTTCGGGACTGACTTCTCAAATATTCGTCATGAAAAAGAATTGCAACAACTCATGAATCAGAAGCTTAAAAAACTGGATTCGAAAGATTCCTATTTTAGGCGGGTATGACAGCGATTGGATGACAAATCTAGTCGCTTTTTTTGATATTTTCTGAAAATTATCGGGTAAAGGGTAGATGAAAGCGTTTTCTTAGCATTATAATGGAGTTAACTGAATGAGTATTCATTCTCAAGGAGGAACAGCGATGAACAAACCGTGGTTACAAGATTATCCAGAAGGAATGCCCCAGTCGATTGATTATGAGGTAAAGCCGCTCTATGAGGCGTTGTCTCGCGCAGCAAAGGATTATCCGGATCGTACGGCCGTTTCCTTTATCGGGAAAGAGTGGACGTTCGCTGAGATTGATGACGCCGCACGTCGACTTGGCACGATGCTCCAAGCGAAAGGTTTGGAAAAAGGGGACCGTGTCAGCCTCATGCTCCCGAACTGTCCTCAATATGTGATCTCGTTCTATGCCGTGCTCTATGCAGGTGGGACGGTCGTTCAGACGAATCCGCTCTACACGGAACGTGAGCTCGATAACCTCGTCACAGATGCGGGCGTCAAAATCGTCATCACCCTCGACCTGTTATATCCGAAAACGCTTCGTGTCAGTGAGAAGACGGAGATTCAAACCGTAATTACAACGAGTATCGCTGACTACCTACCTTTCCCGAAAAACAAACTGTATCCGATCAAAGTGAAACGTGAGAACAATATCGTCATCGATACGACCGGATCGACGCCGTTCAAAGATTATAAGGACTTTAACCCAATCACACCGCTCGAAATCGATCCGAAAGAAGATGTCGCTGTTCTTCAATATACAGGCGGAACGACCGGTCTTCCGAAAGGCGTCATGTTGACCCACTTCAATTTGACGGCGAACGCGGATCAAATCACGAACTTATTCTATAAGTATAATCGTGGGGATGAGAAGCGCGTTCTTTGTGTCGTACCTTTCTTCCACGTCTACGGGATGTCGTGTTGTCTAAACTTCGGTGTCACGAACGGCTATGAGCTCGTGCTCGTGCCGCGTTTTGAAGTAACGGATGTCCTGAAGACGATTCAGAAAAAGAAACCACACTTCTTCCCAGGTGCGCCGACGATGTATGTTGGGATTCTGAACGACCCGAAATTGAAGAAGTACGACTTGTCTTCGATCGAAGCATGTATCTCTGGCTCGGCACCACTTCCGATTGAGGTGCAAGAAGAGTTTGAGAAAATCACAGGAGGTCGTATTGTTGAAGGATACGGTTTGTCTGAGACGTCTCCAGTCACACATGCGAACTTCTTATGGGATAAACGCATCGTCGGCTCAATCGGTGCCCCGCTATCAGATACTTCTGCTAAAATAGTAAAAGCGGACGGAGAGACCGAGGCGGACATTGGTGAGATTGGAGAGATCATGCTGAGTGGTCCGCAGGTCATGAAAGGATACTGGCAGAAGCCGGAGGAGACAGCAGCCGTTTTGAAGGATGGCTGGCTCGCGACCGGAGACCTCGGATATATGGGTGAGGACGGGTTCTTCTATATCGTCGATCGGAAGAAGGACATGATTATCGCAGGTGGTTTCAACGTCTATCCGCGTGAAATCGAAGAAGTACTCTATGAACACCCAGCCGTCAAGGAAGCGGTCTGTATCGGTGTCCCTGACCCGTATCGCGGTGAGACCGTCAAGGCGTTCATCGTCCTCCGTGACAACACAAACGTGACGGAAGAAGAGTTCGACAAACATTGTCGTGAAAAGCTAGCAGCCTATAAAGTACCGAAGTTGTATGAGTTCCGTGATGAGTTGCCGAAGACGTTCGTCGGTAAAATTTTACGTCGCGTTCTCGTCGACGAAGAGAAGGCGAAGCAAGTGAAACAAAGCAGTTGACACCAAGCGTATGCATGATAGAATAATAAATGAATGAACCATCATTCATTTTTTCTGCAGCGGTAAGGAGCTTGGGGTTTATGACAAATAACATTTCAAAAAGTGACCGAATCATTGATGCGGCGGTCAAAGTGATTGCAAATCATGGCTATCACGGTGCAAAGGTGACAGCCATCGCCAAAGAGGCGGGTGTCGCGGACGGTACAATCTACTTGTACTTCAAAAACAAGGAGCATCTCTTGATCGAGTTGTTCCAAACGAAGATGGGGCTGTTCATCGACTACTCGAAGCAACAAATCGAGAATGAGGCGACAGCTAGTAATAAGCTATATCAGTTGATAGAATCTCATTTAAAGCAACTGTCGGCCGATTACGACCTCGCTGTCGTGACACAAATCGAACTGAGACAATCGAACCTGGTACTTCGCCAAAAAATTGGAGAAGTGCTCAAACCGTACTTGAATTTAATTGATTCTGTCGTCAAACATGGAATCGAGACAGGAGAGTTCGACACCGATTTAGACTATCGACTCGCCCGTCAAATGATTTTCGGCACAATCGATGAGGTTGTGACGAGCTGGATGGCGAGTGGCTTCAAGTATGATCTTTTGTCGACACTTCCGAACGTGCACCATATGTTAAAAAAGGGGCTTACTTAACAGTGAGCCCTATCACTAGCTCAAAAAATGAATGCTGATTCATGAATGATGGGAAGAATTGACTAAAGGGGGATCAACCATGAATATTTTTGTTTTGCTGAAACGTACGTTTGATACAGAGGAAGCGATTCAGCTCGAGAATGGGGAAATTCAAGAAGACGGTGCTGAGTTCATCATCAACCCGTATGACGAATATGCAGTCGAAGAAGCGATTCAAAAACGTGACGCACTCGGGGGAGAGGTCACGGTCATCACGGTAGGACCAGAAGATGCAGATAAGGAACTTCGTACAGCGCTCGCGATGGGAGCGGACAAAGCCGTTCGCATCTCAATCGAAGACGATGTCGAAGATGCGGACCACGTCACGATTTCAAAAGTCATTGCGACGTATTTGAAAGAACAAGACGCAGACCTCATCTTCGCAGGAAATGTCGCAATCGACGGTGGTAGCGGACAAGTCGCACCGCGTGTTGCTGAACTTCTCGACATGAACTACGTGACGACGATTACCGGTCTTGAAATCGATGGCACGACGGCAACGGTCACACGCGATGTGGAAGGGGACACGGAAGTCATCGAAGTCGCACTCCCACTCCTCGTGACGGCACAACAAGGATTGAACGAGCCACGTTACCCGAGCTTGCCAGGAATCATGAAGGCGAAGAAAAAGCCGCTCGAAGAACTCGAACTCATGGACATCGAACTCGATGAGGATGAAATCGAGGCGAAAATCGAGACGATCGAACGATTCTTACCAGAGGAGAAGAAAGCCGGGCGTATCCTTGAAGGCGATATGTCGACACAAGTGAATGAGCTCGTACAACTTCTTCGCACGGAAGCGAAAGTCATTTAAGGGGGAGATCATAGATGAAAGCTTTAGTACTCGCAGAAGCGCGTGAAGGCGCGTTACGTAACGTATCATTTGAAGCCATCGCTGCGGCGAAACAATTAACAGACGATGTGACGGCAGTCGTGATTGGGGATCACGTGCAATCACTCGCCCAAGAACTCGGAGAACATGGCGCAAGCCGCGTCCTCGTCGTCGAAGACGAGCGTCTCAAACACTATACGCCAGACGGTTATGGACAGGTGCTCCGTCAGTTGATCGAGCAAGAAAAACCGGAAATGATTGTCCTCGGCCATACGGCACTCGGAAAAGACATTGCACCGAAACTTGCGGCACGTCTCGATGCCGGACTCATCAGTGACGTTGTTTCCATTGAAGGAACAGGCCGCGATGCAGAATTCGTTCGCCCAATCTACTCAGGGAAGGCGTTCGAGAAAGTGAAGTTCAAAGATTCGGTCATGTTCTTCACAATCCGCCCAAACAACATCGATGCGCTTCCTCGTCAAGCAGGCGCAAGCGTCTCCGTTGAAACGCCAGCAGTTGAATTGAAAGACCTCGCGATGATCGTCAAAGAAGTCGTTCGTAAGGCGACAGGAAAAGTCGACTTGGCGGAAGCAAAAGTCATCGTCGCAGGCGGACGTGGTGTGAAGAGCGAAGATGGATTCAAACCGCTTGAAGAGTTGGCCGAACTGCTCGGAGGAGCTGTCGGTGCTTCACGTGGAGCATGTGACGCCGACTACTGCGATTACGCGCTTCAAATCGGACAGACGGGTAAAGTCGTCACACCGGATCTTTATATCGCATGCGGGATCTCTGGAGCGATTCAACACTTGGCAGGGATGAGTAACGCGAAAGTGATCGTCGCCATCAACAAAGACCCAGAAGCGAACATCTTCAGCGTAGCGGATTATGGAATCGTCGGTGACTTGTTCGATGTCGTCCCGATGTTGACGGAAGAATTCCGCAAGCACCTCGTCAATAGCTAATAAGCAAAACGTTTTGGGGTTGTTACCCTCCGTGGTATACTCTGAACATGAATTGCATGAGAGTTCTAAATCAGGACTCTCTCATCTTATTGGGGAGGTTTTTATAAATGGCTATTAAACACGCAACGACTCAATCGTTTGAACAAGATGTTAAAGAGGGCGTAGTCCTCGTTGATTTTTGGGCAACTTGGTGTGGACCATGTCGCATGATCGCGCCAGTTCTTGAAGAACTTGATCAAGAAATGAGTGACCAAGTCCAAATCGTGAAACTCGACGTAGACGAAAATCCTGAAGTCGCGGGTGCTTTCCAAATTCAAAGCATTCCAACACTCATGATGTTTAAAGACGGTCAGCCTGTTTCTAAAACAATGGGCTTCCAACCGAAAGAAGCATTGAAAGAGTTTATCGCGACAGCACAATAATTGCGTAGCAGCCGATGGTTTATCGGCTGCTTTTTTGTTTTGTCGACTGTAAAAGAAGGAAAAGAACAGGCAAGTAGGGAATAGAATGAGTTATTCCGTAGGGTATCACTCGGGTCATTTTCCGATACATAACGTCTGATTTCTAATTTTTTTTATAAGATTTCCGTCGGCTTCCTTCATATTTAACAGACAGAAAAAAATAACTAGGAAGCGTTTGAACTGGAAGCTTTTATCATGGAAACAGACTGAAAATTTACGCTATACTCATGAGGAAGACATGATGGAGTCAAGTGACCTTACTTTACGGCTCTATTAAGTGTACGACTCTGTTCGAAGGAGGAATTTTCTTGTCGGTGTTACATTTAGCTATTTTGTTGCCGCTCCTCGCGGCACCGTTCATCCCGTTTTTGTTTCGGGGGATGAAGCAAATTCATACAGGTTGGTTCGTCCTGATCGTTCCGGTCGTCCTCGTCACCTACTTCGCCGGATTCATTCCGATTACGAGTGCAGGGGACGTCGTGACAGCGACGATTTCGTGGATGCCGTCTCTCGGGATTAACTTCACGGCATACGTCGACGGACTCAGTCTGTTATTCGCCCTCCTCATTACGGGGATCGGGGCGCTCGTCGTCCTCTATTCGATTTATTATTTGAATAAGGATAAGGAATCGTTAGGACATTTTTATGTGTATCTCTTGATGTTCATGAGCGCCATGCTCGGGGTCGTTCTTTCGGACAACATGATTGTCATGTATATGTTCTGGGAACTCACATCGATTTCATCGTTTCTGTTGATCGGATACTGGTATGAAAAAGAGCGTTCTCGTTACGGTGCTCAAAAATCAATGCTTCTCACTGTATTCGGTGGATTATCGATGCTCGGGGGGATTGTCTTACTCGAGTCGATGATCGGCTCGTACAGCATTCGTGACATGGTCGCGAACTCAGGTGTCATCGCCGAGAGTCCGTTCTTCCTTGTTGCGATGATTCTCATCTTGCTCGGGGCCTTCACGAAATCTGCGCAGTTCCCGTTCCACATTTGGTTACCTGATGCGATGGAGGCACCGACTCCGGTCAGTGCGTACCTCCACTCAGCAACGATGGTTAAGGCGGGTCTCTACCTCGTGGCCCGTATGAGCCCGGTTTTCCAAGAGTCATCGGTATGGCTATGGACGATTGCCGGAGTCGGGATGTTCACGATGTTCTGGGGGTCGTTCAACGCTGTTAAGCAGACCGACCTGAAGGGGATCTTGGCGTTCTCTACGGTCAGTCAGCTTGGATTGATCATGTCACTTCTTGGTCTCGGGGCAGCTGCCCTTCATTATGACGGAATGGATGACAATATCTTTATGGTAGCGACAATCGCCGCTATCTTCCATTTGATTAACCACGCGACGTTCAAAGGTTCTCTCTTCATGATGGCTGGGATTGTCGACCATGAGACGGGCACGCGTGATATTCGAAAACTCGGTGGTCTGATGACCGTCATGCCGATCACGTTCACGATTGCCATCATCGGTTCGTTGTCGATGGCAGGTCTTCCGCCATTTAACGGTTTCTTGAGTAAAGAGATGTTCTTGAAGGCGACGACGAAAGTCTTCTCAGCCGACTTCTTTGCGCTCGATACGATCGGGATTTTACTCCCGGTCATTGCCTTCATCGGTAGTGTGTTTACGTTCATTTACAGCATCATGCTGTTCGCACGGACGTTCATGGGCAAAGCGAAGTTCGATCAGTTACCGAAACAACCGCATGAGGCACCAATCGGCATGTTGATTTCGCCGGTCATCCTAGCGCTTCTCGTTGTCGGTCTCGGGTTCTTCCCGAACGTGTTGTCGAACTCGCTCGTTAAGCCAGCCGTCGAGTCGATTTATCCGACACTCGTCGCACAAGGCCAGGAAGTCGATGTCCACATCTACTTCTGGCACGGACTCACGCCTGAACTATATATGACTATCGGGGTCGTCCTCCTCGGTTCCTTACTGTTTTGGCAGATGGGCAAATGGATGGGGATTTACAATCGCATCCCACACCGTTTGACGCTTAACGGAGTGTACGATGGTACGCTCGTTTGGTCGAATAAGGCAGCGTATCGCTTTAAAGACAACTATATGACTGGTTTCATCCGGTCGTATTTGATTTATATTTTCGTCTTCCTTTCAGGAATGATGCTCTTTAGCATTTGGTGGTTCGACATGTACAAGTTCTCATTCGAGAACTTGGCTGAGATTGCGCCGTATGAATATGTTCTCGGAGCTGTTGTCATGCTCGGTGCGCTCGCGATTCTATTCATGAAGTCGCGTCTCCCGTCCATCATCTTACTTGGAGTCGTTGGTTACGGCGTAGCCCTTTTCTTCGTCTTCTTCGGTGCACCTGACTTGGCGCTCACCCAGCTCGTCATCGAGACGGTCTCTGTGGCACTGTTCTTGCTCGTCTTCTATCACATGCCAGAGATCAGCAAGAAGGAAGTACGCATGCGCTTCAAAGTAGGGAATGCCATCGTGGCCATTCTTGTAGGAACGACCGTGACGCTTCTCAGTTTCATGGCGCTCACGAATAAATCGCTCACGTCGATCTCGGAATTTTATAAAGAGAACGTATATGAGCTCGCAGCAGGGAAGAACATGGTTAACGTCGTCCTCGTCGACTTCCGTGGATTTGATACCTTGTTTGAAATCGTCGTTCTCGGACTTGCGGCACTCGGGATTTACACGATGATTAAATTTAGAACATCACGACGTACGAAAGGAGAAGGTGCACATGAAGCAAAACAGCAAACCCGTCAATGATGTCATTTTGCAGACGGCTGCGATTATCATCTTCTTCATCATCGTCATCTTCTCAATCGATTTGTTCTTTGCCGGTCACTATTCACCAGGTGGAGGCTTCATCGGTGGGTTGATGACATCCGCGGCACTCGTCTTACTGCTACTTGCATTTGATTCGAAGACGCTCGCGAACGTGCTCCCAATCGACTATCGTCTCATGACAGCGACGGGGTTATTGATTGCGCTCGCGACAGGTCTTCACTCAATTTTCTTTGATCGTCCGTTCTTAACCCACGCCTACGGAAAGTTTGATTTGCCACTTCTCGGTGAGCAGACACTCCATACGGCGATTGCGTTCGATTTAGGGGTCTATCTCGTTGTCATCGGTGTCACCATGACGATCATTCAAACGATTGGAGAGAGTGAATAATGGAAATCTTCGTTAGCATCATCATCGGTGTTCTGACGATGTGTGCGGTCTATCTTGTTCTCTCAAGAAGTTTGTTGCGCATCATCATCGGCACGGCACTATTTAGCCACGCGGCACACTTGCTCGTCTTGACGACGGCAGGTTTGAAGACAGGGGATGCCCCTGTCCTTGTGGACGGCGTGACTGAATTTACGGATCCGTTACCACAAGCGCTCGTCTTGACGGCGATTGTTATCAGTTTCGGTGTAACGGCGTTCTTCCTCGTACTTGCATACCGCACATACCAGGAGCTCAGCACGGACAATATGGAAGAAATGAAAGGAACAGAATCGTATGATTAACTTACCGGTCTTTCCAATCGTCATTCCTGCGCTTGCGGCCATCATTATGATGTTCATGCCAAAACGGGTCCAACTGCAGCGCGGGATGGCTCTTGGAGCTTTAGTCATTACTTCGATCGTGTCACTCTTTCTCGTACACACGGTCTCCGTTGAGGGAATTCAAACCCTCAACCTCGGGAACTGGCAAGCACCTTTCGGGATCAGTCTCGTATCGGATATGCTGTCAGCCCTACTCGTGACGACGTCGACACTACTCACACTATTTGTCGTATGGTTCGCCGTCCATTACTTTTCAGATTCGTATGAAGGGAACTACTTGTACATCGCGATGTTGTTCTTGCTCGTCGGGGTGAACGGTGCCTTTACAACGGGTGATATTTTTAACTTGTTCGTCTTCTTTGAAGTCTTCTTGATGTCTTCATACGTGTTGATCGTACTCGGTGGACGTGGTGTCCAGTTACGGGAGTCAATCAAGTACTTGCTCGTGAACATCATCGCCTCGGCGCTCTTCGTCATGTCGGTCGCCTTGCTTTATGGCGTGACGGGCACGCTCAACTTGGCGGACTTGGCGATGAAGATCCCGCTCGTCGATAATCCGGATGTCATCACCGTCATCGGTGTACTCTTCGTCATCGTCTTCGGGATGAAAGGGGCACTTGTCCCACTTCATTACTGGCTCCCGGGAGCATATGTGGTCGCACCGACCCCGATTCTCGCGATGTTCGGTGCGCTCTTGACGAAAGTAGGGGTGTACTCGATTTTACGGACGTATACGTTACTCTTTGATGGGAACGGTGAGTTTTTACAGACGTTCCTTATGGTGCTCGCTGTCCTCACGATCTTCATCGGGATGACAGGCGCAATCGCCTATAACGATGTGAAGTTGATCATCATCTACAACATTATGATCGCGGTCGGGGTCATTTTGTACGGAATCTCGGTCAATACGCAAACGTCTCTTGAAGGGTCGCTTTACTATTTGATTCACGATATGATCATCAAGGCGGTTCTCTTCATGCTCGTCGGGATGATGATTGGCATCACCAAATCTGGTCAACTCCGTGATATGGGAGGGCTCATCACCCGTTTCCCGCTGTTCGGATGGACGTTCTTCGTCGCAGCTCTCTCGCTCGCGGGAATCCCGCCACTCAGTGGATTCTTCGGGAAACTATTAATTGTGTCAGGTGGTATGGATGAAGGGCAGTTGTTCGGTCCGTTGCTCGTCCTCTTATCGAGTCTCTTTGTCCTCTATTCGGTCATGAAGATCTTCTTGAACGGATTTTGGGGAGAGGCGAAGCGTGAGTATGATGGACCGCTCGTCCCATATACGAAACGTTTAATTGTCCCTGCCTTCTTGCTGCTCGTCATTGCGGTCGGTTACGGATTCGGGGCAGAAGCCATCCATCCGTACATCACGCAAGCAATCGAGCCGCTCGTCAATCCAGAAATCTATATCGATGCCGTGATAAAGGAGTGAAATACAGATGGCATATCAACTATTGATTAACTTTTTCTTGGCGTTCATCTGGATGTTCCTCACGGGATCGTTCACATCGAGCGGATTCTTTATCGGGTATATACTCGGGTTACTCATCTTGTTCATGATGCGCCGATTCTTCAAATCGGGTGGAGGTAGTTTCTATTTTGCGCGTGTTTGGCGGTTATTTAAACTACTCTTGATTTTCATCCGTGAACTGTTCCTTGCGAACTTCGAGGTGTTACGTCTCGTCCTCAGTCCAAAACTGAAGATTCAACCAGGAATCTTCCGCTATGAGACGTCACTCGACAAGGGATGGAAAATCAGCTTGCTGTCGATGCTGATCACACTCACACCAGGGACGCTCGTCGTTCAAGTGTCAAAAGACAATTCTGTGCTCTATATCCACGCACTCAATATGCCGGATAAAGAAGCGTTACGAAAAGACATTTATGATAACTTTGAATCAAGCATTAAGGAGGCGACAGAGTGATGGATTTACTAGACATTCTCATCTACATCTCGCTCGCCATTCTCTTGCTTGCGATGTTGATGATGTTGTATCGCGTCGTCAAGGGACCGACGACAGCGGACCGAGTCATCGCGCTCGATTCCATCGGGATTGCGCTCATCTCGGTCGTTGCCCTGCTGTCGATCCTGCTCGATACGACCCTTTATTTTGAAGTCATCTTGCTACTCAGTATTCTAGCTTTCATCGGAACGGTGGCGTTCTCGAAATTCTTAGAGAGGGGAGAGATTATTCAACATGACCGCGACAATGATCTTTGATCTCATTACCGGCATCTTCACAATCATCGGCGTCTTCTTCACTGTCGTCGCCGCGATCGGTCTCATCCGTCTCCCAGATATTTATTCGAGAACACACGCTGCCTCAAAGAGTGCGACACTCGGTGTCATGTTCGTCCTCTTTGCGGCCGTCCTTCACGTATATGTCGATGAACGGGTATTTGACGCAAGACTCTTGCTCGGTCTCTTCTTCGTCCTCTTGACGGCTCCCGTTGGCGGGCACCTCATTTCGCGTGCGGCGCACGCGAAAGGCGTCCCGCTTTGGGAGAAGTCGTTACAAGACGCACTGAAAGAAGATAAAGATAAAGGAATCGAATGAGAAAAAGACGGGATTCGCCACGAGGCGAGTCCCGTCTTTTGTTTAGATGAGATAGGTGAGGTCGGAAGCGGCGGTCGGATAGGCGACCTCTAAGTGTTTGACGTGTTGATGCGACAGTTTGTTCTGTATAATGAAAGAGAACAGATTGATGAGTTCCGGCGCATGGTGTCCGATTACATGTGCCCCGATTACGTAATCGTCTGCACTCAATAATACTTTCGTATAGGCGGTCGCGTCATTGATGCGCGAGTAGGTGAGGAAGTGCGACATATCAGTCTCTTTCACCTCAAAGTCAATCCCCTCAGCTTCCGCTTCCTCAACGGTCAGTCCGACCTTGGCAATTGGTGGCGTTGTAAAGACGATTGTCGGTGCCGGACGTTCCGGGAGTGCCCGTGTATTCCCATGAAGCATATTCAATGCGGCGAGGCGTCCTTCCTGACCAGCAAACGGTGTGAGCGCCGGGTTCGGACTGCTGGCGACGTCGCCAGCTGCATAAATATTTGGATTGCTCGTCTGAAGATAACCGTTCACATGTACACCGTCGTGGTCTGTTTCGACTCCAGCCGTATCGAGGTGGAGTCGCTCGATGCTCGGGATTCGTCCGGTGGCGTTAAGGACCACTCCTTCAAGGGTAGAGTCATCTGATAACGTTAAGATGTTCCCATCGATTCTAGTTGGCTCAACGTCATGTCGGACGGTAATGCCGATATGCTTCGATTCCTCGACGAGTCGGTGGACGACGTTCGGGTCGAATGCTTTCAATGCACGTGAACGTATGAGGAGTGTCACTTCGCTTCCGAAACGTCGGAAAATATGAGCGAATTCAAAGGCGATATAACCGGCCCCGACAATGTGAATCGATTTTGGTAACGATTCGAGGTCGAACACATCATCACTCGTGATGGCATGTTCGCCCCCTGGGATATCAAGAGGACGGGGCGTTTGACCTGTCGCAATCAAAAATTGAGGGGCAGAAAGTTCGTGACCATCGATGACGATTGAGTCTTTATCGATAAAGTGAGGTTCTCCTTGATATAAATCGATGTTCATCTCGTTCCAATGTTGCGTCTTAGACGTAGGAATCGAGAAGCGGTATTCATCAATCCGCTTTTTGAAGGATGACCAATCGAGTGAGAGGCTGCCTTCTACGCCAAGTTCGCGCATACGCTCGGCACGGGCGAGTAGTTCGGCCCCTTCGGCAAGCATTTTTTTCGGGTCACACCCGCGTTGAGGACACGTTCCTCCGAACGTCCAATTTTCAATAATGGCGATCTCTTTACCGGCATCGCGTAAAATCGTGGCGGCTTGGCTCGCGGCAGACCCGCTCCCAATAATAATGACATCGTATCGTTTCATAATATAAAATCCTCCTCTGACGAGATATCACACTCTTTTTCCCGTCTAGGAGGAAGCTAAACTGAGGTGAATGGAATTGAGTCATAGCGACCACATAAAACATAAATTAGCGCTACTTCCGGATGAACCGGGATGCTATCTGCATAAAAATGAATACGGCGAGGTCATTTATGTCGGTAAAGCGAAAAACTTGAAGAATCGGGTCCGCTCTTATTTCACGGGCGCCCACGACATCAAGACGATGCGCCTCGTCGCCGAGATTCGTGACTTTGAATACATCGTGACGGCGAGCGAGCTCGAGGCCCTCCTGCTTGAGATGACACTCATCAAAAAGCACGACCCGAAGTACAATATCCGTTTGAAAGATGATAAAACGTACCCGTATATCAAGATCACGAATGAACCGTATCCGCGGCTCTTGACGACACGGAACTTGAAGAAAGACGGCGGACATTATTTTGGACCGTATCCGAACGCCTATGCGGCGAATGAAACGAAACGTCTCCTCGATAAACTGTATCCGCTCCGGAAGTGTCAGCCGATGCCAAAGAAACTCTGTCTGTATTATCACATCGGCCAATGCCTAGGACCATGTGAACTAGCGATTGACACGGATTCGCAAAAAGAGATCGTCAGTGAAATCCGGCGCTTCTTGAACGGCGAGACGAGTGAGACGCTCAAGAAGCTGAACGTCGAGATGGGACATGCCGCTGAAGAGATGCAATTCGAGCGGGCAGCTGAACTGCGCGACCAGATTCGAGCGGTCGAATCGATCATGAACAAACAGAATATGATTACGGCCGACCCGACAGCGCGTGACGTCTTCGGCTATACGCTCGACCGAGGCTGGATGTGCGTCCAAGTGTTCTATATGCGTGGCGGCAAGATGATTGAGCGAGATGTCTCGCTCTTCCCGATGCACGGAGAACCTTCGGAAGAACTCGAAAGTTTCATCGTGCAGTTTTATGAACAAAACGTCGTCCCGAAAGAGATTCTTGTTCCGGAGACGGTTCGGCTCGATCTTCTAAACGAAGCGCTTGGTACGAAAGTGATGCAACCGAAACGTGGGGCAAAGAAACAGTTGCTTGATTTGGCGACGAAGAATGCGACGATTGCGTTGAACGAGAAGTTCGAGTTACTTGCCCGTGACGAAGAGCGCACGTTACTCGCGATGCGAGAACTCGGAGAAGCCATCGGCATACCGAACTTGTCACGCGTAGATATCATCGATAACGCGAACATTCAAGGGGCGGACGCCGTGTCAGCACTCGTCGTCTTCGAGGACGGGAAGCCACTTAAGAAAGAATATCGGAAGTATAAGATTCGAACCGTCCAAGGGCCGGATGACTACGAGACGATGCGTGAAGTCGTCCGTCGACGGTTCCGCCGCTTGTTGACGGAAGAGAAGCGACTGCCAGATCTTCTGTTGATCGACGGGGGGATCGGGCAATTGAATGCGGCGCTCGACGTCATCCAAAACGAGTTCGGGCTCGACTTACCGGTCGGCTCGCTCAAAAAGGATGACCGACATCGGACGAGCCAACTGTTGTTCGGAGAAAGTGGTGCTGTCGTCGAGCTCCATCCACGGTCGAGTGCGTTTTATCTGTTGCAGCGGATGCAAGATGAGGTCCACCGTTTCGCCATCACCTTCCACCGTAGCTTGCGGACGAAGAAGATGACGAAATCGATACTAGACGAGATTCCGGGTGTCGGTCCGAAACGTCGTCAACAGCTCATCCGACATTTCGGTTCGATGAAGCAAATCCGTCTGGCATCGCTTGAACAACTGAAGGAAGCAGGATTGCCTGAAAAATTAGCGGAGACCGTGCTTCAATATGTACATGAGGAGACGGATGAATGAGGAAATTTCCAAAGGATGTGGAAACAAAGATTTCTTCCTTTTTAGAGGCGATTGATGAATTCCTGCCAACTATTCATCATGTATACATCCATGGGTCACTAGCGATGGGTGGCTTTCATCCAAAACAAAGTGATGTAGATTTATTGCTTGTTGTGGCTGACGCGTTGACTCGTGAGGAACGGCAAAAGCTGATTGACTGCTGTCTTCTATACTCGAATGAACCATATCCGCTCGAACTGAGTATACTGACAACGGCGCAGCTAGAAGACTGGTGTCATCCGAGTCCTTTCGAGTTTCATTATAGTGAAGGGTGGCGCTCGCGTTTCGAAGAGACAAGTAGGGAAGAGCGTACCGAGTTGCAACGAGGATTTACCGATCCTGATTTGGCGGCTCACGTACTAGTGATTTTAGAGCGAGGTATAACTTGGCGAGGGCAACCGCTTCATGAATTGCTCTGCGGATTTGATTCAGCTCATTTTTCTGATTCGATTCGAATAGATGCACTCGATTGCCTCAAAACGATTGAAAAAAATCCAATCTATAGCGTGTTGAACTTGATACGCGGCCTGGCTTATGAACGAGAACATGTCCTTCTTTCAAAACAGGAAACGCTCGGTTGGTTGTTAGAGAACGGACATTTCCCAGAAAATATCGTCGATGTCATACGTAAGGCGACTCAAGGATATGAAGGAGAGGTCGTGACGTTTCATCCACAAGAACTTGATGAATTTCGTCGATATATACGTCGACAACTTCAGCAGAAACAAAAATAAGAGTCGATGCGGAGGGCACCGACTCTTATTTGTAATCGTCTTTCCGGTCTAGTTGGACGGTGATTTGGACGGCTTTTCGAGCGGGATCGGCGTAGCCTTCTGCAACACACTGGAAACGACCTGCAATCTGTTCGGCTAAAAATCCGGCTTCTAGTTGATAGTAGCCTGTCGCTTTAGCTTGAGTCGCAGGTGGTGGGGTCAATTCATATGTGAATTTACTCCCTCGTTCCTTCTTGAGTGTTAACTCGCCCCAACCTGCCTCTGCGAAGAAAGCAATCAGTTCATCGTCAGACATCGTCGGGAATTTACGGGCGACCCGTTTCCCTGACCAATAGATGACTTGGGCGTAATCTTCACCTAGCAAGTCCGTCAACACATAGTCGCGAAGAAGTTCAATCGCGAAAATCGGTTGGCTCATCGTTTCCATTATATCCCATCACTCCAATCTCTCTATATTATTATAACGACCAATCGGAATTTGGTCATCCTGAATTTTTGAAAAGAATGTGGCACAAATCGGCTAGGTTGTCTTGTCATACAAATTTCACAAGAGTAGAATAAAAGACAGAAAGCTATATCTGCATTTGAAAACGCTTTTATTGACAAAACGAGCCAATGCTCGTGAAAAGGGGGAACTAGAATGGCAGCGCATCGTGACTATTTTAGTCGTAAAGTCCATTCGCTACTTGGGGTCATTCCAATCGGTTTGTTTTTGATCGTTCACTTGTCGGTCAACTACTACATCGTCGATGGAGTGGAGTCATTCAACAAAGCAGCAAAATTTATGGAGAACTTACCGTATCTGTACTTCCTTGAAGTGACGATTATCGCATTGCCGATGATTTTCCATGGAGTGTACGGCGTGTATTATGCGTTTCTTGGATCGATCAACTCGAACCGCTATTCATACGCACGCAACTGGATGTACATCTTACAACGCTTCACAGGAGTCTTCCTCGTGATCTTCATCTCATGGCACGTTTGGGAAACGCGCCTTGCGAAGTTACGTGGTGTTGAAGTCAATGCGGAGATGATGCAAAACATCGTCGACAACCCGCTCATGCTCATTTTTTACATAGTCGGAATCCTTTCGGCTACGTTCCACTTCGCAAACGGTCTTTGGTCGTTCTCGATCACATGGGGAATCACACAGTCACCTCGTTCGCAACGTCTCATGAGCTACGTATCAGGTGTCGTGTTCTTGGCACTATCTTTTGTCGGCATCCGTTCAATTTTGACGTTTGCAGGCATCTTGTAATTAGGGGGAATTTTACATGGCAAATCAAAGTTTGATCGTCATCGGAGGCGGTCTAGCTGGACTCATGGCGACAATCAAGTCGGCAGAGATGGGTGTTCCGGTAAAACTATTCTCGCTTGTACCGGTCAAGCGTTCACATTCAGTCTGTGCCCAAGGTGGCATCAACGGAGCCGTCAATACGAAAGGAGAAGGCGATTCTCCTTGGCAACATTTTGACGACACGGTTTACGGAGGCGACTTCCTCGCCAACCAACCGCCAGTTCAAAAGATGGCGGACAATGCTCCGAAAATCATTCACATGTTCGACCGGATGGGTGTTATGTTCAACCGTACGCCTGAGGGGCTCTTAGACTTCCGACGTTTCGGAGGAACACTTCACCACCGTACGGCCTATGCAGGAGCAACAACAGGGCAACAACTTCTCTACGCGCTTGATGAGCAGGTTCGCCGATACGAGGCACAAGGTCTTGTCGAGAAATATGAAGGTTGGGAATTCCTTCGTGCAATCGTGGATGAAGAAGGAATCTGCCGCGGTGCGGTCTGTCAGGATTTGCGCTCGATGGAAATTAAAGCGTTCCCATCAGACGCGGTCATCTTGGCGACAGGTGGTCCAGGGGTCATCTTCGGGAAGTCGACAAACTCGGTCATCAACACAGGACAAGCAGCGGCAGCGGTTTACCGCCAAGGCGCGGTCTATGCGAACGGGGAGTTTATTCAAATTCACCCGACAGCGATTCCTGGTGATGACAAGCTTCGTCTCATGAGTGAATCGGCTCGTGGGGAAGGTGGACGTGTCTGGACATACAAAGACGGGAAGCCATGGTACTTCCTCGAAGAAAAATATCCTGCTTACGGAAACCTCGTACCGCGTGACATCGCGACGCGTGAAATCTTCGACGTTTGTGTCAATCAAAAACTCGGAGTCAACGGTGAGAACATGGTTTACCTCGACTTGTCTCATAAAGACTCGAAAGAGCTCGATATCAAACTTGGTGGGATTCTCGAGATTTACGAGAAGTTCGTAGGAGATGACCCACGTAAAGTACCGATGAAGATTTTCCCTGCCGTTCACTACTCAATGGGCGGACTATGGGTCGACTACGACCAAATGACAAATATACCAGGACTCTTCGCAGCCGGTGAATGTGACTATTCGATGCACGGTGCGAACCGTCTCGGCGCAAACTCTCTTCTTTCAGCCGTTCACGGTGGAATGGAGGCCGGTCCTGCGGCGGTCAACTATATGCGTGGTCTTGATCAAGCGACAGAAAGCGTCTCGGACGCACTCTTTAACTTCAACGAACGTGAAGAAATCGAGCGTTTCAACGAGATCCTCGCGATGGATGGTACAGAGAATGCGTATCAAATCCACCGTGAACTCGGTGAACTCATGACGGACAACGTCACGGTTGTTCGCTACAATGACAAGCTTGAAGCGACCGACAAGAAAATCCAAGAATTGCGTGAACGTTTCCATAACATCTCGGCTACGGATACGGCACGTTGGAGCAACCAAGGGGCATCGTTCATTCGACAACTCGACCACATGCTCGACCTCGCACGCGTCATCACACTCGGCGCCCTCAAGCGAGACGAGAGTCGTGGTGCTCATTACAAGCCGGAATTCCCGGAACGTAATGATGAGCAGTTCATGAAGACGACGATGGCACGTTACAAAGATGGGGAAGTCGATATCTCTTATGAAGAAATCGACGTTTCGTTAATCCCGCCACGTAAGCGGGATTACTCGAAGAAAGGGGCGAAGACGAAATGACGACGCCAATGCAATCTGAACAAAAAGACATCCGTTTCATCATCGAACGCCAAGATGGACCGGACCAAGCGACGTATACTGAAGAATTCACGGTTCCGTACCGTCCGAACATGAACGTCATCTCGGCATTGATGGAAATCCGCCGTAACCCGGTCAACGCGAACGGGGACAAGACGACACCGATCAACTGGGATATGAACTGTCTCGAGGAAGTGTGTGGGGCCTGTTCGATGATCATCAACGGGAAGCCGCGCCAATCGTGTACGGCACTCGTCGATAAACTTGAGCAACCGATCCGTCTTGCGCCGATGAAGACGTTCCCGGTCATCCGTGACCTTCAAGTCGACCGTCAACGTATGTTCGACGCGTTGAAAAAAGTGAAGGCATGGGTCCCAATCGATGGCACATACGACCTCGGTCCAGGACCGCGTATGCCGGAGAACAAACGACAATGGGCGTATGAACTATCGAAATGTATGACTTGTGGGGTTTGTCTTGAAGCGTGTCCGAACGTGAACGACAAATCGGACTTCATCGGTCCAGCGGCTATTTCGCAAGTTCGACTCTTCAACTCACACCCAACAGGTGCCTTCCACGCGGAAGATCGCCTCGAGGCACTCATGGAAGACGGAGGCATCATGCAGTGCGGAAACGCACAAAACTGTGTCGAAGTTTGTCCAAAAGGCATCCCGCTCACGACGTCGATCGCTTCGATGAACCGTCAAACGACGCTTCACTCGTTCAAACAGTTCTTCGGTAGTGACAAAGGTCGCACCGGTTCTGCGGTCGAGGCATAAGCGAGCCGATGACCAAGTACTTTCGAGAGCCGGGTTGGGAAACAAGTGTCAAAGCAGGGATCGCGCTCGATGTGAAAGTTCGATTTTCTGAATGCGATCCATATGGTCACATGAATAACACAATTCCGTTCATCTATTTTGAAGATGCGAGAATCGAGTTGTTAGAGGCGACAGGTTTCTCCTTGAAGGATGGATTTGTCGTCGTCGCCGATGCGCAATGTGACTATGTTCGACAAGTCATGCCACGTCAACAGCTGACCGTGCATGCCAATATCTTGACGGTCGGAAATACTTCATGTGATATTCATTACGGGGCGTATGACGGAGACCGACTTTTATTCGCAGGACGGACAAGCCTTGTTCATTTGTCGAAAGAAGGTCGTCCTATGGAATGGGCTCCGGAATATAAAAATCGCTTGCAGAATTTTTGCGAATCCGCTATCATTTGATAATGAGTTCACAAACAAAAAATATTCTGCCGGTTCGCCTGTAGAATTGAATTTTGAAGGGAGACCATCATCTCATGGAAAAAACGTTCACAGTCGTTGCTGATTCAGGAATTCACGCTCGTCCAGCTACTCAGCTTGTTAACACAGCATCTAAGTTCCAATCAGACATCAACCTCGAGTACAATGGCAAAACAGTTAACTTGAAATCAATCATGGGTGTACTTTCACTCGGAATCGCAAAAGATTCTACAATCAAGATCACTGCTGAAGGTGAAGATGCAGGAGAAGCGATCAAAACGCTTTCTGACATGCTCACTAGCGAAGGTCTTGCTCAGTAATTTGGGTAAGGGACGAGGCGCCATTGGCGACCTCGTCTTTTTTTGTCATGGGAACGTTTCTTTTTCCGTCCGATGTTTTTTGATAAGATAGGTGAGAATGGAAGTGATACAAATGAAACGAGCGATTGGAGTCCTCGATTCAGGAGTCGGCGGATTGACAGTAGTCAAAGAATTGATGCGTCAACTCCCTAAAGAGGAAATCATCTATATCGGGGATACGGAACGCTGTCCGTACGGGCCGCGTCCGCACGATGAGATTGAAGCATACACATGGGAACTCATTGAGTTTTTATTAAAGAGAGATGTCAAAATGATTGTCATCGCCTGTAACACGGCGACGGCCGTCGTTTTGAAAGAGGCGAGGAAACGTCTTGATATCCCGGTCATTGGAGTCATCGACCCGGGTGCCCGCGCGGCCGTCAAAGGGACGCGCAACAAACATATCGGTGTCATCGGTACGAAGATGACAATCGAGAGCGGCTCGTATGAGAAGGCGCTCCGTCACGTCGCTGGTGAGGTAGACGTGTACTCGCTCGCCTGTCCGCCGTTTGTTCCGCTCGTAGAGGCAGGGGAAGTGTATGGGGACCGTGTCTATCAAGTAGTGGAAGAGACACTACGTCCGCTCCAAACTTCCGAGATGGACACGCTCATCCTCGGTTGCACGCATTATCCGATTCTCGCTCCCGTCATCCAAGACGTGGTCGGACCGAGCGTCCACCTCATCTCATCTGGTGACGAGACTGCGCTTGAGGTTGCGGCAATCCTTGATTATCAAGAACTCGAGAATGGATTAGATACAGTCCCGACGCATGCTTTTTATGCGACCGGCGACATTGAACTGTTTGACCGACTTGCGAGCGAATGGCTCGGTCGTCCGGTCCATGCGGAGAAAGTGGAGGTGACGGGCATTGCGTGACACTAGACGATATGACGAACTGCGCACGGTTGAAATCGTGCCTCATGTAAATAAACATGCGGAAGGGTCTGTCCTTATTTCAATTGGCGATACGAAAGTGATTTGTACAGCGACTGTCGAAGAACGTGTCCCAAACTTCCTACGTGGGAAGCGACAAGGCTGGATCAATGCCGAGTACGCGATGCTACCACGAGCAACCGGGGACCGGACAGTCCGGGAATCGGTACGCGGGAAACAGTCGGGACGAACGATGGAGATTCAACGTTTGATTGCTCGTTCACTTCGGTCGGTCGTTGATTTAGAACGGCTTGGAGAACGAACAATCTGGATTGACTGCGATGTCATTCAAGCAGATGGCGGTACACGTACGGCATCCATCACTGGTGGATTCTGTGCGCTCGTCTTGGCTGTCGATCGGTTGATACGTCAAGGGAAACTCGAGGACACACCAATTAAAGAAGGTGTAGCCGCAATCTCTGTCGGACGGACAGACGAACTCGTGCTCGATTTAAATTATTTGGAAGACGCTGCGGCAGAGGTTGATATGAACGTCGTCATGACTGCGAGTGGTCGTTTCGTCGAAGTACAGGGTACTGGAGAAGAGGCGACGTTTACGCTTCAAGAGATGAGCGAGATGCTCGGTCTCGCCGAGCGAGGAATCGAATCATTATTCAAGGCGGCTGAAGAAGCACTCGGTGCTTCGTGGTGGTACGTCGGAGAACGTTCGGAGGAGACTTTATGAAGTTGATTATTGCGACACACAATCCGGGAAAAGTGAAGGAACTCGAAGGGATGTTGACCCCGCTCGGGTTCGAGGTCGAGTCATTACTCGACTATCCGAATGCACCGGAAACTGATGAGACTGGTACGACATTCGAAGAAAATGCTGCATTAAAAGCGACAGAGGCGGCTACTTATTTCGGACACGCCGTACTCGCGGACGACTCAGGTCTTGAAGTCGATGCGCTCGACGGGGCGCCAGGTGTGTACTCGGCCCGCTTCGCCGGCCCAGAAAAGTCGGATGAGGCGAACAATGCCCTTCTTCTTGAAAAATTGAACGGGGAAACGAATCGTACGGCCCGTTTTGTTTGTGCGCTCTGTCTGGCGAAACCGACTGGAGAAACGTTGACCGTTCGCGGAACGATTGAAGGGACAATCGGCTACTCGCCACGAGGCGAGAATGGTTTCGGATACGACCCGCTCTTTATCGTCCCATCGCTCCATAAGACAGCGGCAGAACTTGAACGCGAAGAGAAGGCGGTTGTCAGCCATCGTGGACAAGCACTACGGAAGTTGGAGGCAGAAATCACACCATTCATGAAAGGATGAAGCTTATGCGTTTTCTAATAGTGAGTGATAGTCATGGTCTGACCGAAGAACTGACAACGATTTTTGAACGACATGAAGCAGAAATCGATGATGCGTTTCATTGTGGGGACTCACAACTCGCTTTGGTCGATGAACATTTGTTACCGTATCGGACAGTCCGTGGGAATTGTGATTTTGGGGGAGACCTTCCACTCGAGCGAATCGAGACGACAGATGCCGGTACGATTCTGATCGTCCATGGGCACCATCACGACGTCAAATTCGATTTGAATCGTTTGCGATATCGGGCTGAAGAAGTCGGCGCGAACGTCGTCTTGTTCGGTCACTCGCATGTGGCGGGTGCTTTGATCGAGGATGGTGTCATCTACATCAACCCGGGTTCGATACGAATGCCGCGAGGAAGAACGGACAAAACGTATGCGTTACTTGACCTAGAAAAAGGGGAAGCTGCAGTGCGTTTCTATCGCTCGGAGGACGGTTCGCACGTCGAAGATTTAGACATCGTAGGAAAACTATGAGTTTCATATAGGAAATCGATTGACAGGAAACCATTTTTCTATTATAGTTTTCATGTCAATGTCCCAATAGCTCAGCAGGATAGAGCAACGGCCTTCAAGACAAATAGGAGCCTTTATAGGGAAACAGAAACCTATAAAGTGGACGACACTATATCGGTGAAGCCTTAACAGATGATGCTGATGGTAATACCGAGGAAACTCATTCCCGTATAATCGGGTCGAGTTGATTCGAATGACTACGAACGTAGAGGTAGAATCAATGGAGGGGCATCATGCTCGTGAGGTTCCGTAGAGACTACACGTGTCGCACCTGAAATGGTGAAGATATAGTCCAGACTACAAACAACGCAATGTTGGTGACGAAAGTCATGGTGGTAAGCTAAGCCGTCGGTCGGGGGTTCGAATCCCTCTTGGGACGCTTCCATTTAAAATAGAGATGGTCTCTACGGAGATCATCTCTTTTTTCATTTTCCGGGAAATCGATTGACAAGGAATTGCGTCCTAAAGGAAGATGAAAGAGTATGGAAGAGAGGGTGAGGGAAGATGGAGAAGGAAAAGGACCAAGACTATCCGTTCCCTGGGAATTGGTCGCGTCTGCATAAGATGATTCAAGAGGCGGATGCTTCTGGGGAACGACAGCGGATCGAACCGATTTTATGGGATTGGTATCAGGTGATTCCGGGTGACCCATTTATTTTCATGGAAATCTTCCAATGTGCGATGGAACGACCGGATGATCCGGAAACACTCGAAAAACTACAGGAACTTGTCGCGATTCAGATGACGGAAGCAGAGGAACCGGCCTCTGGTGGGCTTCAGATTGCGCAGTATTACATTATGCGTGACCAACCGTTTGAAGCGGCGCATTGGATTAACCAGTATCTTGAATGGCAAAAAGATAAAGATACGGTCAACACACAGGCGCATCAGGTACTTCAAGTTTTAAAGATGACTGAGTTTCCGGCGGCGATTGCCAAGTTGAAACGGACGTTGACGCGAGGGAGTACAGGGGAGCAAATTGAAGCGTTACAACATGTCCATTTTAATATCGATTCGGCGCTCGACAATGTGCTTCACGAATTGCTCGAGTCGGAGCGACCAAAGCTCATCAAACTGATTGTATTAGAAAAAGCGTTTACCGAGCTTGCGAACATCAAATGGACGGATGGAGAATCGATGAACGAGATGTCGCAAGTAGAGGCGACGGCGCACATTGAGAAGTGGGAGAAGACTGTATTGTCACTTCAAAAATCAGTGGAAGGTGATGAGATCGGAACCCAGTTGTTGATGAATTACATGTACACGCATTATCCGTATGTGCCGGTTCCAACAGAGGATATCGAAGAGTCACTCGCACAAGCGAAACAAGCGATTTTGCATGACAAGGCGGTCGATGGTTTGGCAGCTGCGATTTTAGAGGCGGATCTGCGCTTCACACAGGCGTTATTAGACTAAATCCTTGTGTGCACATAGAGGATTTATGCTATAATACGGATTGTTGTACATTTTTGTACGGTATAAACGAATTGTTGGAGGGACTTAGCATGACAGCAAAATGGGAAAAAACATCAGGTAGCCAAGGCGTACTCACGTACGAAGCTCCTGCAGAAGCTTTTGATAAAGCAGTTGACGCCGCATTTAAAACAGTCGTCAAAGACTTGAACGTGCCTGGCTTCCGTAAAGGTAAATTGCCACGCCCAATGTTCAACAAAATGTATGGAGAAGAAGCACTCTATCAAGATGCACTCGACATTCTCTACCGCGATACAATCCAAGGTGCGGTTGAAGAAGCTGGTTTCGAACCAATCGCGCTCGAAAACATCGATGTAGACGGCACGCTCGAGAAAGGCAAACCAGTCGCGTTCAAAGTGACATTCGTGGTTGAGCCAGAAGCTGAGCTTGGCGAATACAAAGGTCTTGAGTACGAAGCTGTTGCTACAGAAGTAACAGAAGACGAAGTGACAGCAGAACTTGAAGCACTTCAACAGCAAGGCGCAGAACTCGCTGTTAAAGAAGGTGCAATCGAAAACGGCGATACAGCTGTCTTTGATTTCGCAGGTTTCGCTGACGGTGAGCAGTTCGAAGGCGGCACAGCTGAGAACTACACACTCGAAATCGGTTCTGGTCAATTCATCCCAGGATTCGAAGAGCAAATGATCGGCTTGACTGCTGGTGAAGAAAAAGACGTTGAAGTAACATTCCCTGAAGAGTACCACGCTGAAAACTTAGCGGGTAAACCAGCGACATTCAAAGTCAAACTTCATGAAGTAAAAGCAAAACAAGTTCCTGAACTCGACGACGAGTTTGCAAAAGACATCGACGAGTCTGTTTCTACACTCGACGAGTTGAAAGCAAGCATCCGTGAGCGTTTAGAAGCTGGCAAGAAACAAGAAGCTGAAGGTACGATGCGCGATCAACTCGTCGAGCAGGCAACTGCGAACGCGACAATCGACGTACCACAAGTTCTCGTTGACCAAGAAGTAGACCGCATGGTACAAGAGTTCGGTTCACGTGTATCTTCACAAGGAATCGACCTTAACATGTACTTCGAACTCACTGGTACTTCTGAAGAAGCAATGCGTGAAGAGATGAAAGAGCAAGCTGAAGAGCGTGTTAAAGCTCGTCTCGTCTTGAAAGCAATTGCTGACAAAGAAGAAATCGAAGTATCTGACGAAGATGCTGAGAAAGAACTTGAAGAAATGTCTAAACTTTACAACATCGCACCAGACCAACTCCGTACGATGCTCGCTCCACAAGGCGGTCTTGAGACACTTAAAGGTGACCTCAAATTCCGTAAAGCGATTGACATCCTCGTTGAAAACGGTAAAGCAAAGTAAGTTGATATTCGAAGGGACGACTGCCTAGCGGTCGTCCTTTTTTCTGTCACAACACATTGCATGTGTAATTCTTTGAAGTCGGAATATGTTCATGCTACAATTATTTCAACGCAGAGATGTAAAATGTCTTTTCGCGGTGCATCGCACCAGAAAATACAAATCGCGATTTATCGCACTTACATCCATTTTCACCACAGAAGGGGTGTATCGAATGTTTAAATTTAACGAGGAAAAGGGGCAACTCAAGTGCTCGTTTTGCGGGAAATCGCAAGAACAAGTCCGTAAACTAGTCGCCGGTCCTGGCGTATACATTTGCGATGAATGTATCGAACTTTGCAATGAAATCGTTGAGGAAGAGCTCGGTGTCGAGGAAGAAGTCGAATTCAAAGACATTCCGAAACCACAAGAAATCCGCAATGTGCTAGATGAATATGTCATTGGACAAGATCGTGCGAAACGTTCACTCGCCGTCGCTGTCTATAACCACTATAAACGCATCAATGCAGGTGGACGTGCAGATGACGTCGAACTTGCGAAGTCGAACATCGTCATGATTGGACCAACAGGTAGCGGGAAGACGCTCCTCGCCCAAACGATGGCACGCATCTTGAACGTCCCGTTCGCAATCGCGGATGCGACGAGTTTGACAGAAGCGGGTTACGTCGGTGAAGACGTCGAGAACATCTTGCTCAAGTTGATTCAAGCAGCTGACTATGATGTCGAGAAAGCCGAAAAAGGAATCATCTATATCGATGAGATTGATAAGATTGCCCGTAAGTCTGAAAACCCATCGATTACGCGTGACGTATCCGGAGAAGGGGTTCAGCAAGCACTTCTTAAAATTCTTGAAGGTACGACAGCAAGCGTTCCGCCACAAGGTGGACGTAAGCATCCGCATCAAGAATTCATCCAAATCGATACAACGAATATTCTCTTCATCGTCGGCGGTGCATTCGCCGGTATTGAATCGGTCGTTAAACGACGTGTCGGGAAAAAAGTGATCGGGTTTGGGAATGATCAAGAAAACCGCGAGTTGACACAAGAAGACTTGCTCGCCCGCGCACTCCCTGAAGACCTTCAAAAATTCGGTTTGATTCCAGAGTTCATCGGTCGTCTGCCAGTTATGGCTACGCTCACGACACTCGATGAGGAAGCACTCGTCGAAATCTTGACGAAACCGAAAAATGCACTCGTTCGTCAGTACGTGAAGATGCTAGAACTTGACGATGTCGAACTTTCGTTCACAGACGAGGCGTTGATTGAGATTGCCAAACTTGCGATCAAACGTAAGACTGGTGCTCGCGGTCTCCGCTCGATTATCGAAGAAATGATGCTCGATGTGATGTTTACCGTCCCATCGCGTGACGATATCGAGAAAGTCGTCATCACGGATGAAACGATTACGGGTCTTGCCGGTCCGAAATACGTCCTTCGTGATGGTACTGTCGAACAGACAGGGGATAACAAAGAGACAGCATAATTCTTTTAAGAAAGAAGGCTCAAACACTCGGCATATCCGAGTTTTGGGCCTTTTTGCACAGGAGGCGTAGTAGATGGAAAAATTACCAATCCTTCCTTTGCGAGGAGTCGTCGTATATCCGCTCATCGGTGTGACCATTGATGTCGGACGCCCGTTATCGCTTCGGGCGCTCCTTGCCGCAAAGGAGCATGAGACAGATTTAATTGTCGTTACCCAAAAAGAAACAGGGAACGAGTCCCCAGAACCGGAGGACCTATATGCAATTGGAACGCGTGTCCATATCGCGAAGATGAGCGAATTGTCGAATGAGACACTTCGGGTGCGCATCGTCGGGAAAGAGCGCGTTCGCGTCGATTCAATCGAATCGACGGATGAAGGTTGGTTTGCCAACATTGAACCTGTTGAACTTACAGAAGGGGAAGAGGTCGAACGAACGGCACTTGTCCGTCTGCTAAAAGAACAGTTCGGAAAACTAGTTGCGAACATTAAAGGAATGTCACCCGATGAGCGTCGTCGCTTTGAAATGTATGAACGGCTCGAATCACTCACGGACTATATCACGTCAAAACTCGATGTCGATGTCGAACTTCGCCAGGCGATGCTCGAAGAAGCGGATGCGGTCAAGCGCGGACTCGAACTACTTGAAATCATTGCCCATGAAGTCGAAGTGATCGAACTTGAGCAAGAGATGCGTGAGCGGACGAAGAAGTCGATTGAGCAGGCGCAGCGCGAATATTACTTACGAGAACAAATGAAGACGATTCAACAAGAGCTCGGCGACCAAACGCAAGAGTCTGAGCCGAATCGGCTTCGGGAGAAGTTAGAGGCGCTCGACTTGCCAGAAACGACATGGAAGAATGTCATGCGTGAAGCGGAACGATTGAACGTCGTACCGCAAACATCTCCAGAGTACGCGGTCATTCGTAACTATCTCGACTGGTTCGTGTCACTACCGTGGGGCATTGAGACGGAAGATAAGCTTGACGTGAAACACGCGGCGGATGTTCTCGATGACGACCATTATGGCTTGGAGTCGGTAAAAGACCGAATCCTCGAGTACTTGGCCGTCCGACAATTGACGAATTCGCTCCGAGGACCAATCCTCTGTCTCGCGGGGCCTCCGGGAGTCGGGAAGACGTCGCTTGCCCGCTCGATTGCATCAGCTCTTGAACGTCACTTCGTTCGCGTCTCCCTTGGTGGAGTACGCGATGAAGCGGAAATTCGAGGACATCGTCGTACGTATATCGGCGCGATGCCAGGGCGGGTCATTCGTGGGTTAAAGCAAGCGGAAAGTAAGAACCCGGTCTTCTTGCTTGATGAGATCGACAAGATGGCTTCTGACTTTAGAGGCGACCCGGCGTCAGCGATGCTCGAAGTGCTCGACCCGGAACAGAACGTCTCGTTCTCGGACCATTATATCGAAGAACCGTTTGACTTATCGAACGTCCTTTTCATCGCGACGGCGAATGATGTTTCACAAATTCCGGCACCGCTCCTTGACCGGATGGAGCTCATCCAAATCGGAGGCTACACAGAGCACGAAAAAGTGGAAATTGCGAAACGCCATCTCGTGCCGAAACAGCTGAAAGAACATGGGTTGAAGAAAAGTCAACTGACCATCAAAGAAGATGCGCTTTATGAGGCCGTGCGCCGATACACACGTGAAGCTGGTGTGCGTAACTTGGAACGCGTCATCGGATCACTCTGCCGAAAAGCGGCGAAACAAATCGCTATCGGTGAGAAAAAACGCGTCACGATTTCGAAAAAAGCAATCATCACGTATCTCGGAAAACCGAAGTATCGTTACGGAAAAGGTGAGACAGAGGATTCGATTGGTGCAGTGACGGGTCTTGCGTATACTGCCTTCGGTGGAGACACGCTCACCATCGAAGTGGCGCTCGCCCCAGGGAAAGGTAAGCTCCAGTTGACCGGTAAACTCGGCGACGTCATGCAGGAGTCAGCGCAGACAGCGTATAGCTATGTCCGTGCAAATGCAGAACGGTTCGAGATTGATCCGACGTTCTATGAGCGACAAGATATCCACATTCACGTCCCTGAAGGCGCCGTGCCGAAAGATGGACCGTCGGCCGGGATTACAATCGCGACGGCACTGATTTCCGCACTGACCGGTAAAAAAGTTCATCGCGACGTCGGTATGACAGGCGAAATCACGCTCCGTGGACGCGTCTTGCCGATTGGTGGGTTAAAAGAAAAAGCGCTCGCCGCTCATCGGGCCGGATTGACGACAATCGTCATTCCGAAAGATAATGAGCGAGACATCGATGACATTCAAGAGACGGTACGTGAGAAATTGACGTTCGTTCCAGTGACGACACTCGATGAAGTACTAGATGTAGCATTTGGAGGAAATTAAATGAAAATCAACAAAGCAGAGTTTGTGACGAGTGCCGTCGCGCCAGACCATTATCCGGTCCATGAATTGCCGGAAGTGGCACTTGCCGGCCGGTCGAACGTCGGGAAGTCGTCGTTCATCAATAAGATTTGTCAACGAAAGGCGCTTGCGCGCACGTCTTCGAAACCAGGAAAGACACAAACACTCAACTTCTTCAACATCAATGATGAAATCATGTTCGTTGACGTTCCAGGTTACGGATACGCGAAAGTATCAAAGACGGAGCGAGAGAAGTGGGGCGTTATGATGGAACAATATTTGACGAGCCAAGAGGCGCTTCGTGGCGTTGTCCTACTCGTCGATATCCGTCATGAGCCGACCGGTGATGATGTGACGATGTACAACTTCTTGAAACACTATGAGATTCCGGTCATCGTCGTTGCGACGAAGCTTGATAAAATCAAGAAGGGTCAACGTCAAAAACACGAAGCGGCAGTGAAACGCAAGCTTCAATTTGACCCATCAGATCGTTTTGTCGCCTTTTCAGCTGAAACGGCGGAAGGGAAAGACGAGGCGTGGAAAGCGATTTATGCACTCATCACAGATGGTGAATAAGAGAAAGGGCGAAGGGATTCCTTCGTCTTTTTGTTTTTCTAATCCCCCAAGCGGGTAATTATCGTATAATCATAGTTAGTACATAGTCATAATTGCAAATGAGGTGGAGAGATGCAACGCATGTTTGAAAGCAAATGGTACCGCGCCCTCTTTTGGACGCTGACCATCTTTTTAGTTATTTGGGTCGGAACACAGATTTCATTTGTGTTTGAGCCGGTCCAAGTTATTTTGGCACTAGTTACCGTACCGCTCATTGTGGCAGGACTCTTCTTTTATTTCTTGGTCGGCATCGTCGATTTTTTAGAGAAGCGTTTAAAAGGAAAACGACCATTAGCGGTCGCGATTACATTGATCGGTCTCGTCCTCATCTTTACGATCGTCTTTAGTAGTTTAGGTCCTGTATTAGGGGAACAGATCACATCTTTAGTCAATGCAATGCCAAGCATCGCAAAAGAACTTCAGCAACAGGCTTTCGCTGTTCGTGATACATTGATGCAAAACGAATTCTTATCGCGCTTCATGGCGCAAAACGATGAGGTGTTCCGCAACCTGACGACAAACATTACCTCGTACTTAGGAGATTTGTTCGGAAATATCGCATCGTCACTCGGTCAAGTGGTTGGGTTTGTGACGTCAGCCGTCATCACAATCGTCGTCATCCCGTTCATGCTTCTCTATATGTTGCTTGACGGTAAACGTCTGCCCGATGCGATTGTCAAACTGCTCCCGTCGAATTATGAAAAAGAAACACGCCATATCTTGCACGATATGCACGAAACGGTCCGAAACTATGTGAATGCACAATTACTCGTCGCGTTCTTCGTCGGGATCACCTCGTTCATCGGTCTTTTGATTATCGACGTAGATTACGCCATCTTACTTGCACTTTTCATGATGGTGACGAACATCATCCCGTATCTCGGACCGTTTTTAGGTGCCGTTCCGGCGGTCATTGTGGCGTTCATTCAAGATCCGATTAAAGTTCTTTGGGTCATCGTCGTCATTATCATCGTTCAGCAAATAGAGTCAAACGTCATCTCGCCACTCATTCAAGGGAAGTCCTTGAAAGTGCACCCACTGACGATTATCATCGTCTTGCTTGTGGCCGGGAATTTGGCAGGTATTATCGGGATGCTCATTGCTGTACCGTTTTATGCGGTTGCTAAAACAGTTGTTCAGAATATCGTTCGCATCTATAAATTGAGGGAACGCGAACAATACTTAGAAAGTGAAGAGACGGAAAGTACGATAATTACGGAGCCAAACGCGCCAAATTCATAAGAAAGAGTGTAGAAATGGAGTTTCTCCATTTCTACTTCTTTTTGTCACAAAAAGTTCTTATTTTATTTCAGGAAAATCAAACAGAAGATTATAGTTCCTAGATAAAAATTGCTATAATGTACCGTAGAGATTGAAAAAGAAGAGACAACCGTCGGTGGATTTTAGATGAGGGGAAGAGATACATGCATATTGTCGTCGTTGGACTAAATAACAAGACAGCCCCTGTCGCGATTCGAGAGCAGTTCTCGTTTGGGGAGCAAGAAATCGTGGATGCGATGATTGCACTTCGCGAAGAGAAGAGCATTTTCGAGTCAGTTATTTTGTCTACGTGTAACCGGACGGAGTTGTACGTCGTGACAGATCAACTCCATACGGGACGTTATTACACGAAACGTTTCTTGGCGAACTGGTTCAATTTAGAGATGGAGCAGTTCACACCTTACTTGTCGATTCGAGAAGGGGAAGAGGCGATTCGTCACCTGTTCCGTGTCACATCGGGCCTAGACTCGATGATCATCGGGGAAACACAAATTTTAGGTCAGGTGAAGACAAGTTTCTTCCGTGCCCAAGAGTATGGAACGACGGGAACCGTCTTCAACAAATTGTTTAAAGAAGCGGTCACACTCGCCAAGCGCGCCCATACGGACACACAAATTGGGGAAATGTCTGTATCGGTCAGCTCAGCTGCCGTGACGCTCGCACAAGAGATGTACCAACAGCTCGAGGATAAGCAAGTTGTCGTTGTCGGAGCCGGAGAAACGGGTGAACTCACGACACTCAACTTGTTCGAAGCGGGTGCCAAACAAATCGCCGTCTTCAACCGAACAGAGAGTAAGGCGAAAGCCGTCGCAGACAAATTTAAAGGTCGTGCGCATTCCATTCGTGAAATCGCGTGTGGATTACTTGATGCCGATATTTTAATCAGTTCGACCGGAGCGAAAGATGCCGTCATTGGATATGACGATGTGGCGGCGGCACAACTGTTACGCCGTGAACGTCCACTTCTTCTCATTGACATCGCTGTGCCGCGAGATATCGATCCAGCGGTCGCGACACTTCCGGGTGTTCATTTGTTTGATGTCGATGATTTGAATGGAATCGTCAACAAAAATCTTGAGGCACGTCTCATCGAAGCTGAGAAAATTGAGATGAAAATTGATGAAGCGATTCAAGAGTTCCAAACATGGCTCGTCACACTTGGAGTCGTGCCGATCATGAACGAGTTACGTGCCCGCGCCCTTGATATTCAAGAAGACACGATGACAAGTCTAGAGCGTAAGCTCGACCACTTGTCTGCGCGAGACAAAAAAGTCATCGGGAAGCATATGAAGTCAATCATTAACCAAATGCTTCGTGACCCGATCGACTATATTAAAGACGCTGCGGCTCAGCCGGATGCAAACGTTCGGATTGCCCAGTTTGTCGAAACATTCGACCTCGATGTCGAGTTACCAAAGCAATCAATAGAAGAAGTGGAAGAAACAGATGCTACTTCTGCCAAAGCACCACTTCGCGCATTGATGCGCTAACAAGACAAAAAGGCGACATGTGTCGCCTTTTTCTATGAAGGAGAGACTCAACATGCGGAAAATTATTGTCGGCTCACGCCGTTCCCAACTCGCCATGACCCAAACGAAATGGGTCATCGAGCAATTGAAGCAAGCTGGAGCAAAAAACGAATTTGAAATTAAAGAAATTGTGACGAAAGGAGACCAAATCGTCGACGTCCAACTTTCGAAAGTCGGTGGGAAAGGTCTGTTCGTCAAAGAGATTCAACAACAGATGATTGATGGGGACATCGATTTCGCCGTACACAGTATGAAAGATGTTCCGGCTGAGCTTCCGGAAGAACTCTATATCAGCTGTATGCCGAAACGTGTTGACGCTCGTGACGTTCTCATCTGTGAGAATGGCTATACGTTCGAGACACTTCCGAAAGGAGCAATCGTCGGAACGAGCTCTCTCCGTCGTGGGGCACAGATTTTGGCGGCACGTCCGGACCTTGAAATTCAATGGATTCGAGGAAACATCGATACTCGTCTGAAAAAATTGGATTCGGAGAACTATAACGCCATCCTGCTCGCGAAAGCAGGGCTTGAACGGATGGGATGGATGGATCGTGTCGACTTTGAAGCGCTCGACCCAGATTTGATGGTACCTGCAGTAGGACAAGGTGTGCTTGCCATCGAGAGCCGTAAGGACGATGCAGAAGTGACGGCAGTGCTTCAACTCTTGCATGATGATGTGACGGCGAAAGCTGCGACAGCGGAACGTACTTTCTTGAAAGCGATTGAAGGAAGTTGTCACGTACCGGTCGGTGGCTTTGCAACAGTCAATGGCGACGAAGTCACGCTCACAGGTCTCATCGCATCAGTGGACGGAAAAGAAGTGCTTCGTACGACAAAAACATCAACGGACGGGATTGCACTCGGAATGGACGTCGCAGAAGAATTGCTTGAACGTGGCGGACGCGAAATCCTCGCCTCGGTCAATGAGTGACCTCTGGTACACGGGAACGAAACGAATGACCGCTTCGCAACGGGCGCTGCTCGAGGCGAGCGGTCTTTCCGTTCATCATGTCCCGCTTATTCAAACGAGAGAAACGCATGTACCACCACCCTTAGAACGATTCGACTGGCTCGTCGTCACGAGTCAAAACGCGGTACCTGCACTTCGAGATTTGACGCGGGACGTGAAAGTCGCCGCTGTAGGAGAGAAGACGAAACGAGCACTTGAAGCAGAAGGCTATACTGTCACGCTCATGCCGGAAACATTTACCGGTGAGGCACTCTTTCAGCAGTTGCGTGACGTCGCCTCAAAGGATGACATCGTTTTGTTCGCGCGCGGCAATTTGGCGAATACGTCCCATATGACAATGTTGCCTCATGTATATGACTGGGTCGTCTACGAGACAATCCCTGTCCAACTGAAACCGGTGCAACAACATCAACTCGAGACGGTGAAGGCGCTGCTCGTCTTGAGCCCGTCGGCCGTCGATGCGCTCACGCCACATCTGTCCCACTTTAACGGGACATGGTACGCCATTGGCGAAGTGACCGAGCGTGCCGTACGACAAGTGTCGACATTACCGGTCCGAGTGCCAGAATGTTATACTATGGATGCATTAATACAGTGTGTAGGGGAGGATTTTTCATGAACCAGTTTGACCGTCACCGTCGTCTTCGCTCATCGAAGTCGATGCGTGCCCTCGTACGTGAAAATCATGTTCGAAAAGAAGATTTGATTTACCCGCTCTTCATCATTGAAGGGACTAACATTAAACGTGAAGTCAGCTCGATGCCTGGCGTCTTCAATTATTCACTTGACCGACTCGAAGAAGAAATTAAAGAAATCGTCGACCTCGGTCTTCAATCCGTGCTCTTGTTCGGTGTACCAGAACATAAAGACCCGGAAGGCAGTGAAGCGTATCACGACCACGGCATCGTCCAAGAAGCAATCCGTAAAGTGAAAGAGTGGGCGCCACAGCTCACGGTCATCGCCGATACGTGCCTCTGTGAGTACACGTCGACAGGTCACTGTGGCCTCGTGAAGGACGGGGACGTCGATAACGACGCGTCACTTCCACTTCACGTCCAGACAGCAATCACACAAGCGCAGGCGGGTGCCGATATCATCGCACCAAGTTCGATGATGGACGGATTCGTTGCAGCCATCCGTGAAGGTCTCGACCAAAACGGATTCAGCCATATCCCGATCATGAGCTATGGCGTCAAATATGCGTCTGCGTATTACGGACCGTTCCGTGACGCAGCCCAATCGGCTCCAGGTGAAGGCGATCGTAAAGGCTATCAGATGGACCCGGCGAACCGTCGCGAGGCGTTCCGCGAGTCGCAATCGGACGTGGAGCAAGGTGCCGACTTCATGATCGTCAAACCGGCTCTCGCGTTCATGGATATCATCCGTGACATGCGCGACTCACTCGATATGCCAATCGTGGCGTATAACGTGAGTGGAGAGTATGCGATGATTAAAGCTGCATCACTGAACGACTGGGTCGACGAAGAACGCATCGTCATGGAGACAATGGTCGGATTCAAACGTGCCGGTGCCGACCTCATCGTCACGTATTTCGCAAAAGACGTCTGTCGCTACTTGGAAGGAGACTACGCATGACATATAACCAAACGCGCTCACAAGAAGCGTTCGAACAAGCCCGCCCGCTCATGCCAGGCGGTGTCAATAGCCCGGTCCGTGCCTACAAATCGGTCGGCATGACGCCAATCTTCGCCGAACGCGGTGAAGGCTCACGTGTCTATGACATCGACGGCAACGAATATATCGATTACGTCCTCTCATGGGGACCACTCATCCTCGGTCACCGTCACCCTGTCGTCACGAAAGCGATCCAAGAACAAGCTGAAAAAGGATGGACGTTCGGGACGCCGACCGAGCTTGAGACGAAAATGGCAGAAGTTGTCATCGACCGCGTTCCATCAATCGAGATGGTCCGCATGGTCAACTCGGGTACGGAAGCGACGATGGCGGCACTTCGCCTCGCACGTGGCTACACCGGGAAGACGAAAATTTTGAAGTTCGAGGGATGCTACCATGGACACGGTGACTCGCTGCTCATCAAAGCCGGATCTGGTGTCGCGACGCTCGGTCTCCCGGACTCACCAGGTGTACCGAAAGAGCTCGCGAGCCATACGCTCACGGTTCCTTACAATGATTTGGACGCAGTCCGCGTCGCCTTTGAGAAATACGGAGACGACCTTGCTGGCGTCATCGTCGAACCGGCCGCAGGAAACATGGGCTTCGTACCACCACAACCAGGATTCCTCGAAGGACTCCGCGAGATCACGGAACAAAACGGCGCGCTCCTCATCTTTGATGAGGTCATGACGGGATTCCGTGTCGGGTACAACTGTGCACAAGGGTACTTCGGTGTCACCCCGGACCTCACATGTCTCGGGAAAGTCATCGGCGGTGGACTTCCGGTCGGCGCTTATGGCGGGAAACGTGAAATCATGGAACAGATCGCACCACAAGGTCCGATCTATCAAGCGGGTACACTCTCGGGTAACCCACTCGCGATGATTGCCGGTTACACGACACTCTCGCAACTTAAACCGGAGCATTACGCCGAGTTCGAGCGTAAGGCAGACCGTCTCGCCGAAGGATTCACGCAGGCCGGTGAAACATACAACATCCCGCACGATACGAACCGTGCCGGCTCAATGTTTGGTTTCTTCTTCACGAACGAGAAAGTGACGAACTTCGAAAAAGCGAAATCGGCGAATCTTGAGATGTTCCGCTCGTACTATCAGAAGATGGCAGCACGTGGCGTATTCTTGCCACCGTCACAGTTCGAGGGCTTATTCCTCTCGACTGCTCATACGGATGAGGATATCGAGAAGACGATCGCAGCGGTCGAAGCGACATTCAAGGAGCTTCAAGAAGAGTTTTCACTCTAATCTTGACTGCTGACGTTTCTGTCGCTACAATTATTTAACAGATACGATGAATTGCTTTGATGAGGAGTAGTACGCATCATTCATTCCTTTTAGAGACGTGACCGCTTGGTGAAAGGTTGCGAGGGATGGACGCGGAAGTCGCCTCGGAGCTGACTTTCTGAATGGAGTAGGAAAGTTCGGTCTATCGACCGTTATTCGATTTTGAGTGCGCCACTTTGTTGGCGAACTAAGGTGGTACCGCGGAAGATTCGGCTTCTTTCGTCCTTAGCGTATAGGACGAGAGAAGCCGTTTTTTGTGTTCACCAATAAGATAGAGGAGGCGCTACACATGGCCCATGAGACAAATGAAATCACCATGCCGACGAAGTACGACCCAAGTGCGACGGAGTCGAAATGGTACGATTACTGGTTAGAGAACGATGTATTTAAAGCAGATGAGGACGATTCGAAACAACCGTACACGATCGTCATCCCGCCACCGAACGTTACGGGGAAACTTCACCTCGGTCACGCTTGGGACACGACGCTTCAAGACTTGTTGACGCGCCTCAAGCGTATGCAAGGTTATGACGTGCTCTGGCTCCCAGGGATGGATCATGCCGGGATCGCCACACAAGCGAAAGTCGAGCAAAAGCTCCGTGAAGAAGGCGTCATGCGTTACGACCTCGGACGTGAAAAGTTCCTCGAGAAGACGTGGGAGTGGAAAGACGAGTACGCGAAGACGATTCGCGACCAATGGTCAAAACTTGGACTCGGCCTCGACTACTCACGTGAACGTTTCACACTCGACGAAGGGCTCTCAAAGGCCGTTCAAGAAGTATTCGTCCGTCTTTATGAAAAAGGTTTGATCTACCGTGGCGAATATATCGTCAACTGGGATCCGGCTCAAAAGACGGCCGTTTCGGATATCGAAGTTATTTACCAAGAAGTCGAGGGTGCGTTCTATCACATGAAGTATCCACTCGCTGACGGATCTGGTCATATCGAGATCGCGACGACACGTCCTGAGACGATGCTCGGGGATACAGCGGTTGCCGTCAACCCGAAAGATGAGCGTTACACACACCTCATCGGTAAGACAATCATGCTTCCCGTCATGAACCGTGAGATTCCAATCGTTGCGGACGACTACGTCGACATGGAGTTCGGTACAGGTTGCGTGAAAATCACACCAGCCCACGACCCGAACGACTTTGAAATCGGGAATCGACATGAACTTCCACGCATCCTCGTCATGGACGAAGGCGGGAAGATGAACGAGAACGCAGGCATTTACGAAGGGCTCGACCGCTTCGAATGCCGTAAGCAACTCGTCAAAGACCTAGAGGCAGACGGCACACTCGTGAAGATTGAGCCACACACGCACTCGGTCGGTCACTCAGAGCGTTCTGGCGCAGTCATCGAGCCATACCTTTCGAAACAATGGTTCGTGGATATGGAGCCACTCTCAAAAGCAGCACTCGAAGCACAAGGAAACGACGATACGAAAGTCAACTTCGTCCCAGAACGCTTCGAAGGCACATACCTTCGTTGGATGGAGAACATCCGCGACTGGTGTATCAGCCGTCAACTTTGGTGGGGCCACCGCATCCCGGCTTGGTACCATAACGAGACAGGAGAAGTGTATGTAGGGAAAGAAGCGCCAGCGGACAGTGAGAACTGGACACAAGACGAGGACGTCCTCGACACATGGTTCTCGTCAGCACTCTGGCCGTTCTCAACGATGGGTTGGCCGGATACGGACGCACCGGACTTCAACCGTTACTTCCCGACGAGCGCACTCGTCACAGGATACGACATCATCTTCTTCTGGGTATCACGCATGATCTTCCAATCACTCGAGTTCACAGGGAAGCAACCGTTCAACGATGTGCTCATCCACGGTCTCATCCGTGACTCGGAAGGGCGCAAGATGTCGAAATCACTCGGTAACGGCGTTGACCCGATGGAAGTCATCGACCAATACGGAGCGGATTCACTTCGCTGGTTCCTCCTCACAGGATCGACACCAGGGAACGACCTTCGTTTCTATTGGGAGAAAATCGAGTCGACGTGGAACTTCTCGAACAAGATTTGGAACGCGAGCCGTTTCGCCCTCATGAACATGGACGGACTCAAAGTGGAAGAGATCGACCTCACGGGTGAGAAGACGCTTGCTGACAAGTGGATTTTGACTCGTTTGAACGACACGATCGATCAAGTGACTCGTCTCGTCGACAAATACGAGTTTGGTGAAGCCGGTCGTTACTTGTACAACTTCATCTGGGAAGAGTTCTGTAACTGGTACATCGAGATGGCGAAACTCACGCTCTATGGTGAGGACGAAGCAGCGAAGCACACGACACGTTCGGTCCTCGCGCATACGCTCGATTCGATCATGCGTCTCATGCACCCGTTCATGCCGTTCCTCACAGAGGAAATCTGGCAGCACTTGCCGCACGAAGGCGATTCAATCGTTCGTGCAAGCTACCCGACACGTCGTGACGACCTTCACTTTGCGGATTCGGTTCCAGCGTTTGAAGCGGTGATGAACGTCATCCGTTCGGTTCGTAACATCCGTGCCGAAGTGAACGCACCGATGTCGAAAACGATCCAGCTCTTCATCTCGACGAGCGACGATACGACACAAGGTTACTTGAGCGCGAACGAAATGACGATCGGCAAGTTCACGAACGCGACAGAGCTTGAAATCGGACGTGGCCTCACGGCTCCGGATAAGTCGATGTCAGCGATCATGACAGGAGCGGAGCTCTTCATCCCGCTCGCAGACTTGATCAACTTCGAAGAAGAAATCGCCCGTCTTGAAAAAGAAGTGGCGAAGTATGAGAAAGAAGTGGAGCGCGTGCAGAAGAAACTCGGAAACCAAGGCTTCATCGCCAAGGCACCGGCTCACGTCATCGACGAAGAAAAAGCAAAAGAAAAAGATTACCTCGACAAGCGTGACGCGGTCCGCGCCCGTTTGGAAGAGTTGCGTAAGTAAGATATGGACCTTCTTTGGAGATTAATTCTCTGAAGAAGGTTTTTTTGTGTTTTGGTAGAATTTGGAGAGGTGGATATAGAAAAGGGGATATGAGATGAGACGGATCGGGATAATAGGTGTTCTTGTATTGGGGCTGACTGGATGTACGTCACCAGAAAAGATGGAGTTTGTCGAGACAGGTGGAGAGGAAATTGAAACGAGTGAATGGATAGGGACGCTAGTTGAAGACGTACCAAAAGGGACCGAATCATTGTCAGATGCGGTGGTACATCAAATCACGCTGCAATATAAGGATGGATCAGAAAGACGCCTTGCAACAAAGGATGTCATCTATGAGGCAAAAGTTGGAGACATCGGATTGATCGCGATTGGTCATCCGAACCAAATGCCTTCCTTTGGGGTATATCACTATTCACGTGACGGGGAATGGATCATGCGTGGAATGAAGCACTTTGGAATAGTTGGAGTTTCTGAAAAAACACAACATGGTTTGGCGCTCCCACAAGATTCGATGTACATAATCGATAGTGAAATTGATGATAGTGAACGACCTGTAAAACTGTGGACTTTGTATGATGAGACGCAACTGGTCACCATTTTGATGACCGACGCATTCAGTGTAGGGGATGGGGAGCCGATCAATCAGAATGCCGATGGGGCGGAGCGGTATCGATTGAACCAACCAAGTGGGAATGGATTATACTACATCAGCCAAGACAAACTGATTCTTGTGACGGGAAATGTCTCGGAAGAAGAGTTGTTGACACTCGTTGACTCTCTACCGGATCCTTCGTCCGAATCATTCCCGTTCCATAATTCGAAATAAAGAGCAGCCCGAGCGTCAAGAGTGACGTTCGGGTCTTTATCAAAAATTTATTCTTCACTCGAGGTCATCTTCCCGTTCGATCACTCTTTTTCATTGAATCGGTCCACGACAATAAAGCGTTCACAGACAAGCTTCATACTTGGCGAAAAAGATAATTGATACGAACCGAGTAATTCGATAAAGAATCGCTCATGGATGTCCCACCAGTCTGCATACGTCCCTTCCCCTTCAGCCAAGGCGAACTCTTCGGATACCTCATTCATCGGCTGAATTGTGACGTCAGTCGTTTGAATGATGGCAACCGGTCGTTCCGCTGCATCAAGAACGATGGCGTACTGACCGACGTAGGGAAGCAGTTCCTTCTCTATCTCATAAAGTATATGGGCGGAACATGTTGCGGTTTTCTTTCCAGAGACGACTAGTGCTGCCAATGCATTTGCATCATCGCCAAACTGAAACGCTTCAACGTCGATCGGTGGATGAAATCCAATTTCTTTCCAATATTCATTCCAATAGGCAAGTGTCATTTCATTCATCATCATCATTTCCTTTCAAATAAGAACACTCCATATTACGTATGAATGAAAAATTGGTTTCAAAAAACCATCTCACAAAAGCGAGATGGTTCATGTACCACAAAACGTCTGATACGGATACGTCCGTGGGGGACCTGCCGACACATATTCAGACGGATGGTCGTAGTTATACGGGTCACGCAAAATCGTGAGTAGCGACTCGGTCGGACCGAAGTTACCTCGTTCTGCTGCTTGAATCGCTTTTTCAACATGATGATTTCGGGGAATGATGGCCGGATTATATTGGCGCATGATTCGACTGACGTCCTCGTCCGGGAGACCTTGTTCACTCAAACGTTTCTGCCAAGCATCAATCCACGCCTTCCCGTCTTCAAGAGTTGCGAATGAGAGCGATTCACTCTCACCGAGCGTCAACGAGCGGAACGTATTCGTATAATCTGACTCCGTCTCTACCATCAACCGAAGTAGTTCATCCGTTAGCGCATCGTCACCGTCTTTTCGGACGAATAGGCCAATCTTATGCGCGAGTCCGGTAAAGTACGCTTCTTTATACAACTCGGTATAACGGGTGAGCTGTTTGTTCGCCACATCGACCGCTTCTTCTTTCGTTTCCCCGAGGAGCGGCAGCAATGTCTCCGCGAGTCGGGCGAGGTTCCAAGACCCGATGTACGGTTGATTCGCATAAGCGTACCGTCCGTCTCGGTCAATCGAACTGAAGACCGTCTCCGGGTGGTACGTATCCATGAATGCGCATGGTCCGTAATCGAGACCCTCACCACTGATGAACATATTGTCCGTATTCATCACCCCATGAATGAACCCGACGAGTTGCCAGTTGGCGATCAGTCTCGCCTGTCTTTCGACGACGCGTCCGAGAAACTGTTCGTAGCGATCGGGTGCATCCATCAAGTCTGGGTCGTGTCGTTTGATTGCAAACTCCGCTAGTGAAATAACGTCATCAATGGAGCCGGCACCTGCCGCGAATTGGAACGTCCCGACACGCAAGTGACTCGAGGCGACCCGGGTCAGGATGGCTCCGTGTTTTGGACCTTGTCGCATGAGGGCTTCTCCTGTCTGAACGACGGCGAGCGCCCGGTTCGTCGGAATGCCGAGCGCATGCATCGCCTCGCTGATGATGAACTCTCGTACCATTGGACCGAGTGCGGCCCGTCCGTCGCCACCTCTAGAGTACTCCGTCGGTCCTGAGCCCTTCAATTGCACATCGACACGCTTCCCGTTCGGAGTCACGTGTTCGCCGAGCATGAGGGCCCTTCCGTCCCCGAGCATCGTCAAGTTCCCGAACTGGTGTCCGGCGTATGCTTGAGAGAACGACGTCTCGGTTTGACGGTTGCCGGCGAGTAAGTCGATATCTTGTTTGACTGTATGCGCATCAAGCCCGAGTGAAGCGGCTAATGGATCGTTAAACAAGACGAGTGTTGGGTTGTCGACCGGATGGATGGGACCACGGTCGTAAAAGATGTCACGTAGTTCGAGGTACGTCGCCTCGAAGTTCCAGTCAGTTGTCATGGCGCATGCCTCCTTCTTCGCTTCGAGTATAGCACAGACTGTTTTCCATAACGGCTGTCGTAAATTTTGATAAGATGAAACAGAAGTGTAAATAGTAGGAGTGTGAAAGATGGAGACGAGACAAGACGTATTCGATTGGTTGAGTGGACAGCTTCGCTTCGGGATCAAACCAGGTCTTGAACGGATGAGCTGGATGATTGAGCAGTTAGGGTTAGAAGAACGCCCATCCATCCATGTGGCCGGGACGAATGGAAAAGGGTCGACCGTCGCGTTTTTACGGGCGATGGCGATGGAGAACGGCTTATCCGTCGGCACATTTACGTCCCCTTATATCATTCAGTTCGAGGAGCGGATCATGTTGAACGGGGAACCGATTCCGGAAGACGCGCTCGTCGACGTGGCGAACCGTGTCAAAGCCTGTGCGAACGAGGCGCCAGAGACGTTGACGGAATTCGAGCTATTGACGATGATGGCATGGTGCTATTTTGATGACACACGTCCTGATGTGATCATTTGGGAAGTCGGTCTTGGGGGACGACTCGATTCGACCAATGTGTTGACACATCCACTTGCGACCGTCGTGACGTCGATTGGACATGATCATCAAGGCATTCTCGGCGATACGCTTGAAGAGATTGCGATGGAGAAGTACGGCATTATGAAACGTGGTGTGCCGATGTTCCATAGTATCGAGAAGGATCAGTTGATTGAGTTGTTGCATCAAAAAGGGGAGGCCTTAGATGCACAAATTCATGACGCACGTGCGCTCGTGACTAAGATTGAAGACGGGGCAGAGACAGTCGTGACATATCAAGCCATGCCACCTGTCGTGCTCGGATTGACAGGGCATCATCAGACCTATAACGGGGCGTGCGCCGTGGCGGTGGCACGTCACCTCGGTTGGAAGGAAGAAGCCATTCAATCGGGTCTCGAGCGAGCGCAACACCCGGGACGATATGAGCTCGTATCAAAACGACCGCGTATTATTTTAGATGGGGCACATAATCAGGAAGGCATCGAGGCATTAGTTTTACAAGCTAAACAAGAGACAGACGTGACCGTGCTGACCGCCATTTTAGAGGATAAAGACCGCGACACGATGGTTCGTTCCCTTCAGCAAATCGGTGATGTGTATGAGACGACGTTCGACTTTCCGCGTGCTAGAACGAAAGCGCAACTAGAGAAAGATGGGGCGCGCTTTATCGAATGGCAACAGTGGCTTCACGATTGGATCGAGACGCCGACAAGCGAGACGCTGATTGTGACCGGGTCTCTTTATTTCATCAGTGAAGTGAGACGCTTCTTAAGCGAAAACATTTACCTGATGTCAAAGAAATAGATGTATATTTTTTCAAGTGGGTGGGATAATTAGTAGTGAAGACTAAAAATAGGGAGGACTATACATTGCGTAAACTCATGCATGTTGCCATAATCTTCATTTTACTACTTTCGTTCGTCCCTCAAAGCAAGTTTGTAGAGGCGCAGGAATTACCGAAATATAAAGTACTATATTTAAGAGATGCGTATACAGCAAGCAATGTATTGACTCAAGATGCTTTAGAAACGGCGATTGACTCGTATAAAAAGACATTAGTAAACGATTTGAATACATTGAATAAGTTAGAGATCGATTTTTTAACGGTTAAACAATTCAATGCGACTCGTTTCCCGATGGATGGAGCTTACGATGCGATTGTATTGGCAAGTAGCCCACTTGGTGAAAATGAAAAGTATCAAGAAGCACTTAATAAAGTGAATAAAATAAAAAGTACATCGAATCGTAATACTGAACATAATACGACGACGATTTTAAATGATTTAACAGATTTAAAGTTCGATGAGATTACAGAATTTTACGTAAAAACAGGGTTACCCGTATACCTTCATAAAGATTTGTTACTCGGTGGAGAAAATGTAAAAAAAATAGCCGCATTCAAAGAGTATGCCAACGTCAAACAGTTTGATACGGACGGGGCGCTGATCAATCAATTAGTCAATCAATCGAGCATTCGTCCCTTGTTGTCGGATGTTGACGTGACGTATAATCAACAACCGCTTGTGAATCAAACGGTACAAATCAAAAACAATGATCGAAAGCCGTTTCAGTTCAACTATCAATTTGTAAACCCACCAACTTCAAGCACGATTGTAGAATTATACATTGATTTTAATCACAACGATCGCTTTGATGCTGAAGATAAGGTGAGAGAAGTAGTCGCAAATTCAACGAATCAACTCGAGTTTCTATTATCTCGACCTACGTATACCGGGCCGAAGAATTGGATGATTGTTGCTAAAGATACAGTAACCGGGCGTAAAGATTATAAAAAGGGGACGTTCCTCTATATCGATCAAAAAGTAGAAGCAAACATCTTACAACTAACTGCAGGAACAGCGAGTAAAGGAAAAATTTCTGACTACTTGTCAAATATGCTGACAGACAGTAACGGTCAATATCAATTCACGTTAAATAATGGAACAACCAGTGATTTTCAACTAGGTAAGTTCGATCAAGGTTTGAATAATAATACGTATGATATGTTGATTTTTGGTTTTCAGGATTCTTATAACACACAAGGTAGCATGAACGTTGCGGCTACTTCCAAAGTAAAGACGTTCTCAGAAACGGGACAAGGAGTCATGTTGACCCATGATACAATTTTCCGTTCCGGTGGTGGGAACTCTGCCACTTCAGAGTGGGAACGTCAGTTTGTCAATTCAGACTCCACAAAGAATATTTCAGGACAAAAAATCTATACGAATATGGGTTATGGTGCACCGCAAGTTACTCAGGTGATTGAAAAAGTACAGGATGGAATTTTCACTTCATATCCATATGCTTTGAATGATGAGCCTAAAAAGATCTCAAAAACGCACAACCAATATTTCACGCTTGATTTGAATGACCCTGAAGTTACACCTTGGTACAACTTGTCTTCGGATAATTCTAGTAAGGAACGGTCATATGGAGATGCGAGTAACCATTACTACACGTACACGAAAAATAACTTCACCTATTCGGGCGCGGGTCACACGAATCAGTTTTCAGTTCAAGACGAGAAAAAAATCTTTATCAACACGATGTATCGCGCTTTTATCGGGGCGAACCACAAACCTTATAATGTGATCGAATCAGTTAGCGATTCTACGAACTCATACACTTCTTCCGACATAGAAGCTGGAGTAGTTGAAGTGACTGCTGGCAAAGATGTCAAGTTGATGTGGCGTCCGAGTGACTATGACTTCCAAGACTTATTTTTGAATTCAACAATCACATACAACGGAAAGTCGGTAGCATTTGAAGAATTGCGAAACTATGAAGTCAAAGAGTTCACGATTCCTGCAGCGGACGTTGTCGCAAACCGACCGATTGAAGTGAAAATCGAGACGTCCGATCAACGGAATGCTAAAGTGATTGATACGTTCACGATTAACGTAAAACGTGCGGAGAATGTATCGGACTTGATTCAAGTGTCCCGTTCGATTGATCCTTCGACCATCAACTTGTTTGAGACGGGAACGATTCGATACCAAGTTCAATATCCAGAACAATTTGATCGATCGAAAGACCAAAAGGGTGACAAGTTCCTGCGGATTGATTCGACGACCTTCACAGAGAAGTTGCCAAAACAACTTGAAATCGTTGCGATTCGTGATGGAAATGGAACAGACTATCCGGTCACGAATCTAAATGAAATCAATCTAGAGTTAAAACCGAATCTGTATTACGAGCGACACGGGAACTCGAACGTATTTCTCCCGAACGAGAGTGGTGACCGGACTGTGACGTTTGAAGTAGTTGTCCGTGCCATCGAGTCTTCTTCCTCGCTCATTCAACTGAAAAAAGCGGATAACCAATTGACGACATTGATTGAGTATGCGAAGAAGCAAGGTCATAATTTAGATAAGCACAACGACTGGGATAAGGAGCAGATCGTTCACTCTTCGTTCCCTGATTTATTGATCAATATTGGGGCACCGTATGCGTACGGTGCGAAGATCCCGAACGTCACACTGCAAATTGGTGCACAACAGATTGTCAGTCCGACCATCACCGATGCAAAAGGGGATCCTTATTCAAACCCGAAATGGAAAAGCTTGAAATGGGAAATCATCGATGCGAACGGTGTCGCCAAACTTGTTTCACAAGGAAACAATGCGATTGTGACCGGACTGAAGACAGGAACTGCCACGTTACGGTTGACGATTGATCCAGGTGATGGGAAACCACGTGTCGTAGCGGAGTCGAACGTAAAGGTCATCAGCCCGCCTGAACAGCTTACCGTTCAGTCAAAAGAACTGTATGTCGGTCAAGCGACTACCGTGACACCAAAAGTCATGCCGGAAACGGCACAGTACAAGTCGGTTCGTTATGTCGTTGAATCCGGTGACAGTGTCCGCTTCGAACAGGACGGGAACAACCTGAAAATCGTTGGATTAAAACCAGGGATGACTCAATTCAAGGCGACTGTTGACGTCGGTGACTTTTTCAGTGGGTTAAATATCGCTGCACCTAGTACTGTCTTTACAATCAATGTCACGGCACCATCCTTGAGCCAAACACCGAGCCAACTCGACTTGTGGGTATGGGATAGTGTGGACGAAGAAAAACGAGTGAATGAAGTCGCGACGATTCAAGTGACCTCATCACCAAGTGTAACCATCCCGCTTGAACGAATCGGGACCACCCCGTCGGCTTTGACGGTCACCGAAAGTGCGACCGGATACCAATTACGTGCCAATCATGGATATGGAAAAAACGGGATCGTTACGGACATTCCGATTCAGACAACATTTAATGACAATGCCTTACGGAACATTCGTTCAAACATTTCAATCGTCCGTGTCAACGAATATCCGAACCAATTGATGTCAAAAGACATGACGATTAATATCGGTGAAGGGACGGCACCACGGCCACCGCTCCTCGAGTACTGGCCGACGACCTCGACTTGGCGTGATTATCGGATGGAGATTGTGTCTGGTGCAGAATTTGTTCAAGTCAGTGCGTCAGGAAAAGAGTTGATTCCAGTGAAACCGGGTGTGGCCAAAGTGGAAGTGTATACAACTCTCCCGGCAGGAAAACCGTTTGAAGCGGTGAAAGATACCTTTTATGTACGCATCATCCAAACGAATGCCTCAGGACAGGATGATGACCGTTATTAAGTGAATGGCAGAAAGTTGGCGAATGATGAATCGCAAGCGAATGATGATTGGAATCACCGGATTGCTTCTCGCTTGTGGATTGGGAGGACTTCTTTATTGGAGCCAATCCCAACCGGAGCTCTCACAATTGTCTGGTGATGCTTTAATAAAAGAAGTAAACCAACGTTCTTCAGTTTCAAAAGAAGAGTTGACTGATTTACAAACACGGGAGGAATGGGAGGCCGTCCGACTCATTCTGAAGGATAAAAAAATCCTTCCGACATCCGAGCAGTTTGCGACGGCGGTGACTACTGCACCGATGGACGTGATTGAAGCGTATTTCGAGCAAGGGCTCGACCCGTTTGAAGAAGTGGAAGGGATGCCGATCATCACGCCTTTGTTCAGCGCGAACGGCAGTCCCGAGCAATGGGAGCTCGCCATACGTTATGTCGAGGATGAGCGACTTCTCAGGATTGCTGTCGACTCGTTGAATCTTGAGGCAGTCAAACATCTCCTCGATCAGGGCTATCCGATTCAAGATGACGAATCGGTGTTATTGCAGCCGGTCCGTCATAACCAGGTCGAGTTGACTCGACTGCTGCTCGACAACGGTGCGAAGTGGACCAATGCCATGGAACAGACGGCCAAAGACTACAATTCAGACCTCATCTTAAAGATGGGGAACTAAAAAATCGGCTTCTTCTCATATCGAGAGGAAGCCGATTTTTTTGAGCTTATTTTAATTGAACAGGATGGCTGACGAAAAACTGGAGTTGATTCGTGACCGGTAATGTTTCGAGTTGATTAAACACGGAATCGTTATATGTCAGTTTTAAGCGGGACTGATCTGGCGCATGAGCCGGAACTTGGAGGTTGAAGTTCTCAGCTGGGCTTAAGCCGTTCCCACCTCCGAACGTTCCGCGGAAGACGTTCACCTCAAGTGGGCCCTTACTGTAAAGTCCTCCGTTGACTTCTAGGATTGATCCGACCGCATAGACGTAAGTTGGTTCGTTCGAATCACTATACATGAACGCCTGAAGCGTCGTCGGTGTATCATCGAATTCGTTGATTCGGTTCAATAAGATCTTTCCTTTTGACAAGAGGATGAGGGAGTTCCCTTTCTCTGCATCGATTGGAAGGATATTGGCACGGTCGATGAAGGTGTCGCCGAGCGTGTAGACAGTTGAACTGAATGACACATTGCCTTTAATGGTCAAATTTCCCCGCACGATTAATGGGCGCGCAATCGTCAGTTTGTTAAGTGATTCAATCACGACATCTCCATCGAATAGGAGCGGGGCGTTCGATTCGGTAATGGACTCGGTGACGTACATGGCACGATCAGAAATGGTAGTAGGCAATGTCAAAATGGTCGGATCCGTTAAAGCGTTATAGGCATCCGCCCGTAAATATGAAGTCGGTCGTTCGATGATTGAAGAGCCGTCTTCCGACAATACCCGTTCGAGCTCGAATACTCGATTCGTCGAGGCAATCAGCCCTTCATCAAAGATTTTCGAGTTGACGTTGTTCGTGAAGGTGAGGGGTGTGTCGAGTCGACGATTCAAAAATTCAATGATCGAATAGTCATATTGGAACGGGGAGAAGCGACTTGGGGACACCCCAAAGTCCGCTTTTTCACCAGCCTGTTCCGTACCTGCCGTGAAATAGTTTTCTTGTTGACAACTTAAGCAGTCGTTCAACTGCAACAAATCAATTCGACCGTCTAAATGAAGTCGGCTTGTATCCACATTATCGATTTGCTTGGGCACGCCATCTAATTGAAAGTTAGCCTTACGCATGAAGGAAAGCGGACCGCCTGAATAGATATTTCCTTGAACCGTCGGCATACCATTCACGTTTAACTGTTGGTCGGACCCGAGGACGTAGTATAAAAAGGACGGGAGCGCCGTCAAATACAGATCTTGCGTGTATTCGACCGCGAGCACGGGCTGTTCCGGGTTCACTTGACGCGATGCCGTGACATTCACTTGAAGAATCGTCGTGAACGGAGCCGTCTGAATGGTGGTATCCGTCGCATCTTTCTTCAGTTCGATCGAGTAGCGGACCTCGCTATCTGTCGTCAAAGCTGTAAACGGTTCGTCATTGATAATGAGAGACTGTATCTTGTTATTGAATGCAGTTTCGGACTCCATATGGATAGGGACTTCCGCTTCACCGTGGAGCGGGAACTGGGTCCGGACCTCGTCGGCGATGAGACGGAGCGCGCTTTTCGCATCTTCATTCAATTGGGTATCTTCCGTCCGGATGACTGTCAGTTTGTTCGTCGATAAATTCACTTGCATAGCAGCGAGCGACAAGACGGCGAGAGCCGCCATCGTCACGAGGACGAGCACGAGGACATATCCGTCTTCACGTTTTCGCATCGGGATGCCTCCTTTCTTAAAATGGGATTGAGCTTTCAAATGTGGTCACTGAATCAGAATCGTTCGTCTGGGTCAAATCCATTTCGATTTCAATCAGACCTCCCGTCATATATGTGGGGCGTCGGGGATCGAATACCGGATCTTTCAATTGAATCGTCAACCGTTCAACTGTGATTTGCGGATTGGATGGGGTGAACGATTCCTCTGAGAGCACCAAATCGGTCGGAACGTATCCCGCCTCCCGGTAAATCATTCCGGCCTCTGAGATGCCTGGTGCAGATAACCGATAAAATTGGAACGTGCCGCCCACTTCCGTCACCGCATCGAATTCGGTCCGGTTCACGTCGGAGAGGACCGAGGCGATCAAATAATCCGCCTCACTGCGGAGTTCGCTCGTTTCGTTCGTCATTTGAAAACCGAGCGTGCCCGTGATGAAAGCCGTAATGATGACTCCGCTCAAAATCGAAGCGACGACGACGGTGACGAGCAACTCGACGAGTGTGAAGCCGTCTTCTCGTTTTTTCATCTCAGTCAGTTGTCGGCACAGCCGTTTCAGGGAACGGTTCGCGCAATGTCGCATTCGATATGACTCCTTTCAAGGTGACGGGTGTTTGTAATCGGTCGGTCGTCACCGAGATTTCGACCTCGATCGTGTGTCCGGGTGCGGTGGATAACGATTGAATCGTTGCGACGTACGTATCCCCATGAATCCGCGTATCTTCGCAGAAGTCGCATGTGAGGCTGATGCCGTCCCGATTCAATAATTGACGTAGCTCGAGCGGTTGATCGACGGAAGCCGCCCGCCGATTCAACGTATGTAGTGTGTTTTGCGCCACTTGGTTCGCAATCGTTTGATTGAGACTATCGTGGGTCGTCTTCAAGCTTTGACTAAAAATGGTAAGTAGAGAAAATGAGACAATTGATAGAACGACGATGGAGACGAGTACTTCTACGAGCGTAAAACCTTTTTCGGAATGCGACAAGACATTGACCTCCTATTCAAAAAAAGTAAAACATTCGGTAAATAACGTATGAAATACTGAATTAAATGTTATTTTTTGTACAATACATATTATACTAAAGTTATACGCTAAACGGATACATAGAATAGAAGTCGGATCAGACACGGGGGGAATTTTATATGAAGCGGTATGGGATGCATCTAGTCATTTTGATTGGACTCGTCGTACTCGTGACATTACCGACGATCGGACTCGTCAATTATTTAGACGCGTCTGCTGAGTCGAGTGCTACATATATCGAGACGACGGTCGCAGGCATCGACGTGTCAGGGATGACGAAGGAAGAAGCGAACGTTCGTCTCGACAATGCAATCAAAGATTTTAATACGTTGCCATTTTCGGTCAATTTGGTGGATGGAACGATCATGGAGATTGGGAAAGAAATCGTGACGTTCGATGTATCGAATACGCTTGACTCCATCGAGGACACGGGCGCTTATCCACTTTTAACGTCTGTTGACGAAGTAAAGGTCGAACCTTATCTTGAAGGGCAACCTGTGACGATGACGATGATTGTACCGACATTGATGGAAGCTGCATCTATGCTTGAATCAACTGTGACGTTCGAGCAAGTCGCGGCTGAAAGTGAAGTCGTCGCCTCATTCACTGTGAGCCCGACACCGGCGATGCAGTCGGCACTCGATCGGATGAACGGATTTGAGATGGCCGCTGGGGATATCTTTAGTCTCAAAGCGTTCGGGGAAGACTATGAAGCCCTCACGACGCTCGGCTCTTCGCTCTATCGAATGTTCGCCGCGACACCGTTTGCGATTCTTGAACGGGTCCCGCATGAAACGCTTCCGCCTGGTGTGGAGCTAGGTTATGACACGAAAGTGGACGATCGTTCGAACTTTGCAGTCCAAAATCGTGAGGATTCATCTTACGCAATCCTAGTCTTAAATGAAGGAGGCACGGTGACAGTTCAGTTATTAGGTCAGCCGTTTGAAGCTGCCTTTGAGGCAAGGGTGGAGGAAGTGAAGACGGTCCCGCATCAAAAAGTCGTCCGTTTCTCATCGTCGCTCCCGTCTGGCAGTTCATCTGTCACGCAGTCTGGTCAAGATGGACAATCAGGTAAGCTCTACCGTGTCACAGTGACAGAAGAAGGGGAAAAAATGGAATTGCTCGGGTTTGACTTTTATGCCCCGACACCGGAAATCGTGACGAAGAGCTCAGTTCCACTCCCGCTACCTGACCCGGTCGAACCGGTGATTCCGACATTCCCGGATGAGAATGAAGAAGATCCGTTCACAGAGGATTCGAACGGAAATCCGTTTGAGGCAGAACCACCCGTATTGGAAGAGGTCCCTACAGAGGAGGAAGCTGTCGGATGATTGGCTATTTGATTTTACTTGGATTTTGGGTACTCGCCACACTGACGTTGTTCGCCTTGTCCGTCCCGATGATGCGCAAGCGTGAAACGAAGCTCGTCATCAGTCTATGGACGGCCCTCATGTCTGGTGGCATCTATCTGATGGTACAAGAAGCGCTCGTACAAACGTGGTGGGCATGGCTCATTCTTGTTGTTGCATTGATTGGAGGGGTGGCTGCGAGTGTCTTTGTTGAAGAACGTGAAAACAAAGCTAAGCAGGAGGAGGCTCCTCAAAGGATGGTGAAGTGACGTGAGACGAACGAAACGAAGATTAGGTGAGATGCTCATCGAAGCAGGACTCATTACGACAAGTCAACTCGATGAGGCACTCGAACAAAAGCGTTCCGGAGAAAAACTTGGTGATGCGCTGATCCGACTGAACCATATTACGGAGACGCAGTTGATTCAAATGATTCATGAACAGTTGCAAGTTCCAATCATTGCATTGTATTCCCATGACATTAATGTAACGGTCACGAAACTCGTGCCGAAAGCGTTGGCGCAAAAACACGACATCATGCCATTTGAGTTGAACGGGAATACGCTCCATATTGCGACGGCTGACCCGCTCGATTTGATTGCGATTGACGACATTCGTTTACAGACGGGTATGAATATTGAACTCGGAATCGCGACGAGAGAGCAAATTCGAAAGACGATCAGTCGCTACTACGAGATGGACCATTCGCTCATCGAAATTTTGAAAGAGGATGCTCCAGAGATTGAGCGTCAAGAGACTGCTAGTCGAGATGATGCCCCGATTATCCGACTCGTGAACCAACTGTTCTTAAGTGCAATTGACCAACGTGCATCGGATATTCATTTTGATCCGCACGAGAAACAACTTCATGTGCGTTTTCGGATCGACGGGGACTTACGGACAGAAACGGTCTACCCGAAGAAAATTCAAAGCGTCATGCTGACGCGTCTCAAAGTCATGAGTAACCTTGACATTACGGAGAGTCGTCTGCCGCAAGATGGTCGGATCAAGTATACGCTGCGCAACCGGGCCTATGACTTCCGGGTGTCGACGCTCCCGACGATGTATGGGGAAAAGATTGTTATTCGGGTCCTTGATTCATCACAAGGACTGACCGATTTGACGAAACTCGGATTCGGTGAACGAAACGAACAGTCGTACCGCGACATGCTGAAACGTCCGAATGGCATTATCCTGATTACCGGTCCGACCGGTTCAGGGAAGTCCTCGACACTATACGCATCGTTGAAAGAATTGAATGATGAGACGAAGAACATCATCACGGTTGAAGACCCGGTCGAATACCAACTTGATGGCATCAACCAGGTCCAGGTCAATTCAAAAGTCGGGTTGACGTTTGCGTCAGGTCTTCGCTCAATTTTGCGACAAGACCCGAACATCGTCATGGTCGGGGAGATACGTGACACCGAGACGGCTGAGATTGCCATTCGTGCCTCGCTCACCGGTCACCTCGTCCTGTCAACTCTACATACGAATTCAGCAATCAGTTCCATCACGCGTCTCGTCGATATGGGCGTCGAGCCATTTCTTGTCGCCGCTTCGACGACCGGGCTCGTCGCGCAACGTCTCGTTCGACGCGTCTGTCGTGACTGTGGGCATGCCGAACCAGTCTCGAAAAGTGAACAGAGTCTGTTTGAAGCGGAAAGGGTTCACATCGAACAAGTCGTTCGTGGAAAAGGATGCACCTCATGTAACTTCACGGGTTATCGGGGTCGTCTTGCCATTCATGAAGTCATTCCGATTGATGAGGGTTTGCGTCGGATGATTATGAACCAAGCGACCGAGTCCGAGATGGTCGATTACGCCAAGTCGCAAGGCGCAACGTTCCTGCTTGCCGATGGGTTAGAAAAAGTCGCCGCCGGTTTGACGACGACAGAAGAAATATTACGAACGGTCATTACGGAGAATGCTTATGATTAATCAATCGATTGAAGTCATCTTGACGAATGCGGTCGAGAAACGTGCCTCAGACATTCATCTGACGGCAGGCTCACCTCCGATCATTCGAGTAGATGGGAGTCTCATCACGATGGGCGAGGAAAAGGTATTGCCTCATCATCTCGAAGGATATTTAAAAGAAATTATGACGGAGGACATGCGGGAACGTTTAGAGAGTGACCGGGATCTTGACTTCTCGTTCGGTGTTCCACGCGTTTCGCGTTTTCGAGTCAATGCTTACTATCAACGGGGTACGATTGCCATCGCATTCCGTTCCATTTCCGGGGAAATCCCGACATTGAATGAGCTGAACCTTCCGACGGTGTTGAAGCGCTTGATTGAAAAGCCGCACGGTCTCATCCTTGTGACGGGTCCGACCGGTTCAGGAAAATCAACGACGCTTGCGGCGATGATTCATGAGATCAACCGGACACAGCGAAAACGGATCATCACGTTAGAAGATCCAATCGAATATTTGCATTCCCATGACCAAAGCATCGTCGACCAACGGGAGATCGGCTCCGATGTCATGAAGTTCGTGAGCGGGTTGCGGGCTGCTTTACGTCAAGATCCGGACGTCATTTTGCTCGGGGAGATGCGTGACTTAGAGACGATCTCGACGGCGATGACGGCGGCAGAGACGGGTCACCTCGTCATGGCGACGCTCCATACATCGAGTGCGATGTCGACCGTGAGCCGAATCATCGATGCGTTCCCAGCTGAGCAACAAGACCAAATCCGGACGCAACTCGCCAACGTCCTTCTCGGGGTCGTCAGTCAGCGGTTATTTCCTCGGATCGATGTGCCTAAAGGCCGTGTCGCCGCCATGGAAATCATGTTAGGGAATCCGGCTGTCGCCAATTTGATTCGAAATGAAAAAGAATTCCAATTGCCGACCGTCATCCAGACGAGTCGCCAAAATGGGATGCAATCGATGGATGCTGCCATCGAGCAATTGGTACGGCAAGGAATCATCAATCCAAACGCCGTCCCGACAGAAGAGATGAGGTGATGAGTGATGGCGATATTCCAGTATGAAGGGAAACTATTGAACGGGAAACGCAAGAAAGGGCGCATCACGGCCGTCTCACTTCGGGAGGCGAAAGATAAATTGCGTCAAGAATCGATTCTCGTGACAGACCTATCCGAGCTCGAGTCGACCGGACTGAATATGGAAGTGAATTTACTTCCGGAACGTGTGAAGATTGAACACCTGATCATGTACGTTCGACAGTTTGCGACGCTCATCCGGGCAGGTGTCCCAATCGTTCGGGCGACCTCGATTTTACGGGTACAGACTGAATCGAAAGTGTTGAAGAAAGCACTTAGTCAGATCGAGGATGATTTAAAAGAAGGGATTGCCTATTCCGTCGCGATTCAAAAACATCTGCGCGTCTTCTCAAACTTCTTTAGTTCGATGGCACTCGCCGGGGAGACGAGCGGTAACTTAGAGGAAGCGCTCGACCAAATCGGGCTTCAACTCCAAAAGCAATATGATATAAAGCGGAAAGTCATCTCCGCTCTCACCTATCCGTTGGTCGTCTCGATTGTCGCCATCGGTGTGGTCGCCTTTTTAATGGTGAACGTCGTTCCAACGTTCGCGAGTATCTTCGGTCAACTCGGTGGTGAGCTACCGCTTATCACAAAAATCGTCGTCGCGGTCTCTGACTTCATCGCTGCCTACTGGTGGCTGTTGCTCGGACTCGCGATTCTCGGAGTCCTCACCTTCACTTGGATGTTGAAGCGGGATCGGGAGCGGTTCGTTATCGATGGGTTGCTACTAAAGATGCCAATTTTCGGGACGATCGTGATGAAGTCTCAAATTGCGTTATTGACACGAAGTTTAGCCGTTCTCTTACAGGCGGCCGTCCCAATTTTGACGGCGATTGAAATCACCGAGCGCATCGTATCAAACCGCGTCATCCGAAAAGGACTGATGGAGGCTCGTGACATGATGGCGCAAGGGGTGCCGCTCCATGAACCGCTTATGCGTAACTCGAACTTTCCGGCACTTATGACCCAGATGATTGCGGTCGGGGAAGAGAGTGGGGATTTAGATTCGATGTTGAACGAAGTGGCGGAGTTTTATGAGACCGAGGTCGAGACGACGACCGACCGATTGAAGTCGATCATCGAGCCTCTTCTCATCGTTGTACTTGCGAGCGTAGTCGGAGTCATCGTCATCTCGATTGTCGTCCCGATGTTCCAAATTTATGGGGATATTCAGAATCAGTAGAAAGAATATGCAGGCTTTTGAAAATATACCTTTTCAATACTATATTTTGAAGGTATAGTAAAATTGTTCTACTTCTATATTAGGTCTTTAGTAATTCATCTAGTTTAATCACAGTACTTTACACAAAAGGGGAGAATGAATCATGGTAGAAAAGTTGAAAATGATTTGGCAAGATGCTAAACAGTTAAAAGATGAGCGCGGACTCACACTCGTCGAGTTACTCGTCGTCGTCGTTATTTTAGGGATTATCGCAGCCATCGCAGTCGTTGCGATTGGTGGGATCATTGAGAACTCGAAAAAGGATGCAATGGTAGCCGATGCGAAGCAGATGGTCAGTGCGGCGAAGTTGTACGTCGCTTCGAATGATGTTGCTGACGGAACGGTAATTCGTTTTGTTGGAACTCAAGGTGCTACAGAGGTAGATGGTTCGAATATGATTGATACGATGAAAGACCCATTTGGCACAAATTATACAAATGGTGTTGTTTATGTTTCTAAAGGTACAAATAATAAATACAAGTACCAGGTATGGCTAGATGGAGCAGAAGATATTGGAACTGCCGCTACAGCAGCTGGAACGATTGCAAGTGGTGATTTAGATAAAGAAGATGTTAAATAACCTATAAAGCAAAACATCACTCCGGCTGGCGCTGGGCACTCGCTCAGCCTAGCCGGTTTTCTATTTTTGGCATATACTGACAAAAGGAGGATCCTTCCTTGATTGAATTGATTGGATTCCTATATAGCATCGTCCTTGGGGCGGTCATCACGTCGTTCACGAACGTCGTCGGGCTCCGCGTGCCACGCCAGCAATCAATCGTGACGCCGCGGTCACATTGTCCGTCTTGCGGTCACGAATTGTCACCGTGGGAACTCATCCCGATTTTCGGCTATCTTGCTTTAAGAGGCAGATGTCGCGGATGTGGCGAGCGGATCGCGCCGACGTATCCAATATTTGAGCTGCTCGGTGCCATCGGATATGGCTATAGCTTTTCACTTTATGGCTTCAGTGTGACGACGCTTCTCGCGTTCGCCTTCTTGTCGACGCTCCTGGCGCTGGCGATGTCTGATTTATCGACAATGCTCGTGCCGAACGTCATCTTGCGCATTACGGCACCGGTGCTACTCGTCCTTACATACATTACTGGAGCATCCTGGTGGACACCACTTGCGGGAGCACTCCTCGGATTTTCGCTCCTGGCGACCGTATTTTTCTTGTCAAAAGGGGGACTTGGGGCAGGCGACGTCAAATTGTTTACTATGATCGGTCTTGTGCTCGGTCCGCGTGACGTGCTCGTCGCCTTATTTCTATCGAGCTTGATTGGTGCGGTCGTCGGCATTGGGTTGATGATGACAAAGAAAATTGGACGAAAACAGCCGATTCCGTTCGTGCCATCCATCGCGCTCGGGACGATGTTGACGTTTTGGTTTAGTGAAAGCTTTTTTGATTGGTATTTTGAGTTGATGTAGGGGGAAACGATCATGAGTCGTGGGATAGAGAAAGGGACGGTCGCGTATTTTTCGTTTGATGCACTCAGCATCCACGGGGCCGTCATCAAACAAGGGGTGTTCAAACGAAGCGCCTCGGTTCAGTTAGCAAAAGATACATACGGAGAAGGTAAGATTCTTGATGAGACGGCGTTTACGCTCGCTTTCGATGAGCTCTGTCGCAAGTTGAAAGTCCGTCGTGGGATGACGTGTGCGGTCGCGTTAGACGAGACCGAGGTGTTGTCACGGAAAGTCGAGATTCCTTCCTCGATTCCGAAGGACGAGATTCGCGGCTATCTCTTCATGGAAATCGGGAGCTCGATCATCTTGCCGTTCGATGACGTGTCGTTCGACTATGAAGTGTTAGGAGAAGATGGGGTCAAGACGGACGTCATGTTACATGCCGTTTCTATTGAATTGACGAAGTCGCTCCGTTCTTATATGAAAAAACGTGGTCTCGCCTTGAAGAAGATCACACCACGTTCCGTCGCGGTCGCCAACGGGGTCATGCGCTTGTCGGAGATCGACCCGTTCCAGTCGACGCTTCTTTGGCATATCACACCATTTTCGCATCAGTTGCTTGTGCTCGAAGAAGGACAAATTCGTTTCATTCGTTCCATTGAATTGGATCTTCCGTATCAGGTAGGGACGAAAGACGGGGTCGTGACGTATACATATGATGGTACAGGCGAGATGAAGGCGAATCAACTGGATGACTGGCTGAACGAACTCGCCCGTTTCCTCGACTTCTATCGTTATTCGCTACGGACAGATGGACGGGCCATCGATGAGTTATACGTTTCGGGAACTGTCCCGGAAGTCGATGACCTCGTCCGTATGATTCAGTCAGAGTCACTCGTCTCAGTGACGCGTATCGAGCAACCGCTCGCCATCGCGCATGCGACACCGTTATCGCATCAAATGCTTCCACTCCTTGGTATGGCGACGCTTCAACGAGATCGGGATACGAACTTCATCAACTCGACCGATGTGACGCTTCGCTGGCCGATCGTGACGGGTCTCTTCGCGCTTCTTATCGGAGGTGGGGCGGCCGGATACTTGTACTATGAGGTCGACCAATTGGAAGCAGAACAGATGCGAATCGAAGAAGAGTTACAGCTCGTTCAAATTTATCAAACCGAACAGGTGAATTCGAAAGCGCAGCAAGTGGTCTCGCTCGACCAAACCGTGACGGCGTTGACCAACATGGAGAAGGACGCGGTGCCGGCACTGCGCGCGTTGACCGAACAATTGCCGCCGACGGGTTACGTCTTGACGTATAACTACGCAGACGGTTCCATCATGAGCGTACGGACTCAGTTCGAGACGTTAGAGGATTTAAATGAATTCCAACGCTCGCTCATGACCGACGAGCGCTTCCTCGACGTCAAACTCCTCGGTGTGACGACGGAGTTGAAAGCGGATGTAGATGTAGAAGAACCGAACTCGCGCGAAGAGGATCCGCTCCCACGCTACATCGGCGAGTTCACGTTCATGTTCGAGGACGTAGAGGAAGAATTGACGGAAGAAGAGGACACGAATGAGGAGGTGGTGAGTCAATGAAACGTTCGACAATCTATGCGTTATTTGCGATTTGCCTCCTCGTCGCAATCATCGCACCGGCTTACTTCGGATATACGTATTACGTCAAACAAGGTGAGGTCGAAGCGCTTGAACGCGACCTCTCGCTCGAGCAGACAAAACTGGAGTTGTTGCGTCAAGAAGGGAAGGCTGTTGACGTAGCGGACTCTCAGACGCTTCAGACACGCGTTCCGACGATGCCTGCCCTCGACACGGTCGTCGAAGCGTTGTCACAGGCAAGTCTTCTTGCGGGTGTCAACGTGACGAGCATCGCATTCGCGGATGGCGTGGTAGCCGAGTCAGAAGTACCAGAAACGGTCGAGCCGTTCAATCCGGCTGATGTGAGTGCGACGAACGAACCGGCTGAACCGACGGATGTTGCCCCGGTCAACGCATCTACGGTCCGTTCGACGGTCAACCTGCAAGCAGAGACGTATGAAGCGCTCGTCTCGTTCCTCGAGTCAATCGAGTCGATGAATCGGATTCACGTGTTGCGGACGGTCCAATTCACCGGACCCGCTGAGACGGGACCGAATACGATTGAAGAAGTGCAGTCGCTCGAGTTTACAGTGGAGCTCGATGCCTTCTATCGCCCGGACCTCGATCAGCTCGTTCCAGATCGCTACATTCCGGAACCAGCTTTCGAACAAAAGGATATCCCGGTATACGACTATACGACACCATGAGTCGACACGTCCCTTCTCAATTGAGGGGACGTTTTTTTCGCCACGGATGATTGTGTTCAAGAGGCACGTTGCCTACAATCAACAGAGAAGAATGAAACGGAAAGGAACCCCGTTTTAGAATAAGAGAAGGAGTCGATACAATGAATTCAACACAGAAGCGTGTCATTCTCGCGTCGATGTCACCACGACGCACCGAGCTATTGACGAAAGCAGGAATCGAACATGAGGTCATCCCATCAACCGTGACGGAAGGGACGGACGGTCGGGAGACACCGAATGATTATGTAGCTCGTCTCGCTCGAGAGAAAGCGATGGATGTGGCAAGGCATCACCGGGATGCCATCGTCATCGGTGCGGATACGGTCGTCGTTTTGAACGGCGTCATTTTGGAGAAACCGACAGACCGGGAGGATGCGAAACGGATGCTTGAACGATTATCCGGTTCGACCCATGAAGTGCTGACGGGTGTGAGTATCATCGGTGCGACTCAAGATTTATTCGTCACGACGACGCATGTGACGTTCGCCGAGATTCCTGAAACATGGCTAGAGGATTATTTGGATTCGACAGAGCCCTACGATAAGGCTGGCGCGTATGGCATCCAAGGGTCGGGTGGTCTCTTCGTCGAAGGAATCGAAGGGGATTTTTATAATGTCGTCGGATTACCGATCCATCCGCTCGTCAAGACGCTCGAACGGCATGGGGTGACGCCTCGCTTCCTGTGAACTTGAAAGTAGGTGAAGGAATGACCATGGTGCTTGACCGTAGTGTAGAGACCGCCATCGCCAGATTGCTTCAAATCGGGGGACGGGGACCTGATCCGATGGAGACGGCACGCCGCATCTCAGACGTGTACCCGACGTTACGGGCGTTATCGCAAGCGTCCGTCCACGATTTGTGCAAAATCGAAGGGATGACGAAGAAGAAAGCAGAGCAACTCCTGGCCGCGTTTACGATTGGGATTCGGTACGTCGAGGAACCGAAAGTGAGTATGCCGACGATTCGTTCACCGCAAGACGCGTATGAGTTGTTGCGGGATGAATTGAGACTGTTGAATCAAGAACATTTCGTCTGTCTGTATCTCAACACAAAAAATCAGCTCATCGCGAGGAAGACGTTGTTCGTCGGAGGGCTCAACTCGTCCATCGTCCACCCGCGCGATGTGTTCCGCGAAGCGCTCAAGTTGTCGGCGGCGTGCTTTATCGCCGTTCACAATCATCCGAGCGGGGACGCGACCCCGAGTCGGGAAGACATCGAGGTGTCTGAACGTTTGGTCGAAGCGGGCAATATCGTCGGCATCGCCTGTCTCGACCATGTCATCATCGGGGAGGACCATTATGTCAGTATGAAGCAGCGGGGATATATGAATGGATGAGGAGTAGAGCAGGCATCGTGATGTCTGCTTTTTTGATTGATTTCATTCACATTTTCATAGAAGTCTAGAATATAACGAGTCAAAAACTCTTATGGACTAAGGAGATACATGTTCTACATTGTTCTCGTCCGTGTAAGATTCAAGAGCTATGGAGCCGTTCGACGCTCGATAATAGTAATAGGTATTTGGATCATTTATTATTTTGACACTCACTAAGTAATTTTTTTCATTTGGAAGGTTTGCATTAAACGCGGTAATACTCATGATTTCATCTTTAGGGACTTGTTTATCTTCCACTAAATGTTCGTACACCATTTCTTCTAATTGTTCCTTCTTCGAATCAATATAGAGAAACCATCCTCCAATGATTATGATGACACTTATGGATAAAGACGTGTAAATTTTCTTTTTCACTATAAATCCTCCTTTGTAAAAATTGTTGAACCACATTATTAACGATTCCTAATTCGCTTAGGGTTACTCATCTACAGTTAAGTTTCAAATAGATTAAAAACATATTATCTTCACTCATTATTCAATTGTACCGATTTCGGATAATGCGTATAACCTCATTAAATTTTGGATATAGTTGGAAAATGATAAATGGAGATGTAGAATTTGAATAGAGTAGGAATGATGATGTATGAGTTTGTTCATAGGGGGTTACCGAATGTCGCGTATTACGGTATGGAATGTGATCGGTTGGGTGTTTCTCATTTTCTTATCAGTCAGTAAATCATTTTTTGGTGAGCAATTGTCCTTGATCACGACTGGGCTAGGCGGATTGATTTGTTTGATGTTGAGTTTGTGGATGATTTATTCTGGTGAAGAAGAAACATCACAACATTCGAATGGAAGGCCTGAATGAACAGGGACCTCTAAACTGTCATTCGACTAAAGATTAAAAGGTATGACAACCTCAAAAAGAATATACAGTTTTCTCCATTCGGGAAAGTGACTTTGGTAAAATGATAAATGAGGTGTTCAACATGGAAAAAATCATTTGGGTTTTGATGATCGGGATGTCACTATTCGTCAGCTACATACACTTAGAACCGACACTTTTCTCGATTGTCTTGTTTATCTTGTTTTTATTTGTAAGTACGGTGCTCTTCCTTCGGTTCGACGAGGACCATTGGCTCGACCGTGTCTCACCGCTCGTCGGCATCGGGGTCGGTGCTCTATCGCTCATCGCTTATATTGGTCTAATTGTGCTCTCTTTTAACGAAATCGACCAACTCGGCATGTGGACGGTACTCGTCCGCCTCATGCTCATGTACGTCGGCATCTACCTTTTCGTCGTGACGACATCGAGCTTTTTGGCGGGAGCGACACGCCTGAAACCGTCCCGCTTCTTTCGACCAGTATTGATTTTCTCGGTCTTCTTCTACGGGGCGATGTTACTCATCCCGCTCCAACCAGGATTGTAACCGTTCTCTTCTTAGGCAGACGCTTACTCGCGTCTGCTTTTTTGATTTGCCTTTTTACCGAAAAGAAGGCAAACTAAAAGACGGTGAGACAGGACTGAGATGCGGTTATTGTAAATAACCTGTAATCGAATGAACGTTTTCAAACATGATTTTTCCGTTATAATAAAAAATAGTGTAACGAAGAGAGGAGCAACACCTATGTTTCGTAGTTTTAACCGAGAAATCGGAATCGACCTTGGAACGGCTAACACGCTCGTTTATGTAAAAGGTCAAGGAATTGTTGTACGTGAACCGTCCGTCGTGGCGTTCCGCACTGATACAGGAAGAATTGAGGCCGTTGGTAACCAGGCCAAAGATATGATTGGACGTACTCCAGGGAACGTCTCTGCACGTCGTCCTATGAAAGACGGCGTCATCGCTGACTTTGAAACGACTGCAACGATGATTAAATACTTCATGGAACAAGCTCAAAAATCAAAAGGCGGTTTGTTCGCATCGAAGACGAACGTCATGATTTGTGTCCCGAGCGGTATCACGTCTGTTGAAAAACGTGCCGTCGAAGACGCAGCTAAACAAGCAGGAGCTCGTGAAGCATATACGATCGAAGAACCGTTCGCGGCAGCAATCGGTGCAGGCCTCCCGGTTTGGGAACCGACTGGCTCGATGGTCGTCGATATCGGTGGCGGAACGACCGAAGTCGCAGTGATCTCACTCGGCGGCATCGTGACAAGCCAATCGATTCGTGTCGGTGGTGACGAAATGGATGATGCCATTATTCGTTACATCAAAAACAAGTACAACCTCATGATCGGGGAACGTACGGCCGAGACGCTCAAAATGGAAGTCGGTTCGGCGCGCATCGATGCATCGAACGAAGCGGAAAAGATGGAAATCCGTGGTCGCGACCTCGTGACAGGACTTCCGAAACAAATCGAAGTCACATCTACAGAAGTGTGTGAAGCACTTTCGGATACGGTCGAAGCGATTTTAGCAGGTGTCAAGCAGACGCTCGAACAAACACCTCCTGAACTCGCAGCTGACGTGATGGACCGCGGAATCGTCTTGACTGGTGGCGGCGCGCTCCTTAAAAACTTGGACGACGTGATTTCAGACGAGACACACATCCCGACACTCGTTGCGGATGAACCACTCGACTGCGTTGCGATTGGTACAGGGAAATCTCTTGAAATGATGGACGTCCTCCGTTCGAAATCAGGCATCTCGTCACGGCGATGAGAGGTGAGACACGATGAGCCGATTCGTACGTAATAAAAAGCTCATCATCACGCTAGTTGTACTGATCTTGTTTTTTGTCATTTTAGGGGTTTCGATTCGAGGACGATCGGAATCAGCCTGGTACCAAGACGTCACGCGTGATGTGGTCGGCACGTTCCAGCGAGTGTTCGCGGTACCAATCGGATGGATGGACTCGACGGTCTCTTCCATCTCAGACGTCCGCGATATCTACGAAGAGAACCGCCAGCTGAAAGAACATTTGGCGAAGTACGCCGAGGTATCGGTTGAAGCGGATGATTTGCGTCGTGAGAATGAGGAACTTCGAAAGATGGTCGAAGCGAAAGACAAGTCGTTACGTGACTTCGACCTCATTCCCGCGGAAGTCATCGGTCGTACACCGAACGATTGGCAACGCTACGTCACTATCAACGTCGGTTCAGAACGAGGCGTTGAGAAAGGCATGGCCGTAACCGCGGCAAGTGGGATGGTCGGTCGTGTCATCCAGACGAGTGCCTATACGTCACAAGTTCAGTTGCTCAGCGACAACAATCGGACGAATAACGTTTCGGCTGTCGTCAAAGATGCGGATGGAAAAGCGACATATGGAACGATTGACGGATTCGATACCGAAACGAACGAATTGTTCTTCACGAAAGTATCGAATAGCGTCAAGTTGAAAGAAGGAGAACTCGTATCGACTTCTGGACTCGGGGGACGCTACCCGGCCGGACTCGTCATTGGTACAATCGAGTCGATTGAGACGGACGAATACGGGGTCTCACAAGTCGCCCGAATTAAACCGGAGGCCGACTTCAATGAGTTCTCACAAATGTACGTGATTAATCGGACACTAGACGAACCGTTTCTAACGGGTCCCGAGGAAGGAGGAGCAGCGGGTGAGTAACATGAAAGTGTTCATCGCCCTGTTCCTCCTTTTTCTTATTGAAGGAACATGGGCATCGATTTTCTCTTGGCACTATGCGACGCCGTTTCTCTTATTGACGCTCATCGGACTGATGTTTGTCAGTCTGTACGGTCGATGGGAAACGGCGCTCGGGTTTGGTCTTGTATTCGGATTGCTGTATGACATCGTCTACACCGACTTGCTCGGAATTTACGTATTTACTTTTTCACTCATTCCTCTCTTAGCCAGCTTCGTGTTAAAATATATAGGTGAGAACTTTTTCTCCGTCACCATCACATTTACGTTTATGATTCTTGTTTTCACCGTTTCGATTTACGGGATCATGGCGGCGATTGGTGGGACGTTGATGACAATTCAAACACTATTGGTTGAACAGATTCCAGGGACGATGTTTGTCAATGCCATCGCCATCGTGATTCTTTATTATCCGATGACGCGATACGTGACGACACGACCTGTTGTGAAAAGAGGGTAGCCATGATGGAGCGTAAACGACACATTACGATTAAAGGACATCGCAACGGCATTGCCATTCACTTCAATCCGAAGAGTGGCATCGACGAGGTGCTTACGGACTTAGAAGCGACATTGCAAGAAATGGAGCCGCCGTCCGGGAAGATTGCCCTGAAGTTGCATGCGGGTACTCGTTATCTTGACGAGGAGCTGTCACGTCAAATTCGTGAGGTCGTCGCTCGTCATGGCGTTTTTTATATTGAAGACTTGTCGAGCGATGTCATGTTGACGGAAGAAGCGAAAGCGACGTACGGCAGAAAGACGTTCCACTATCACAGTGGGACGATTCGTAGCGGGCAAGTCCTGACGTTTGATGGTTCTGTGCTCGTGATTGGGGATATCAATCCCGGGTCAGAAGTCCGGGCGACAGGAAGTATCTATTGTTTAGGAACGATACGAGGAAATGTACGTGCGGGTGTCGAAGGATGGGAAGAAGCGGTGATTACCGCGAGCCTGCTCCATCCGAAATTTTTAGCAATCGGCGAACATGTTCTCACCTCCGACGACGAGGAGGAACTTCCTGAAATCGAGATGGGTTGTGCGTATCAGTCGAGTGACGGGATTGAGATGACACGTCTCCGGCACGTCATGACCGGTCTGAAAGACGCATATGCAATGGAATTACAGAGAGGGTGAGTGGAATGGAGCAAGTAGTGGAGCCTGTACATACAGAAAAAGAAGTGAAAAACGGCAGAGCCATCGTCGTGACATCAGGAAAAGGGGGCGTCGGTAAGACAACGACGACCGCGAACATCGGGACGGGGCTCGCCTTGTCTGGTCACTCGGTCTGTCTCGTCGACACGGATATCGGATTACGTAACCTCGATATCATTCTCGGACTCGACAACCGGAGCATTTATAACCTCGTCGACGTCATCACAGGGCAGTGTAAATTGAACCAGGCGCTCGTTCGTGACAAACGGTTCGAGGAGATGTACCTACTCCCGGCAGCACAGTCAAAAGATAAGACATCGGTCAATCCCGAGCAAGTGAAGGAGATTGTCGACCAGTTGAAGACGGAATATGATTTCGTCTTGATTGATTGTCCTGCAGGAATTGAGCAAGGATTCATGAACGCGATTGCTGGAGCGGATGAGGCGATTGTCGTCACGACACCTGAGAAGGCAGCTGTTCAGGATGCAGACCGGATTATCGGGATGCTTGAACAAGCGGAGCATATCGATGCACCAAAGCTGGTTGTCAACCGAGTCAAGAATCACCTCGTCGAGTCAGGTGATATGCTTGACATCGATGACATCATGCGGATTCTTTCGATTGACCTGCTCGGCGTCGTGATTGACGATGAGGAAGTGATTGCTGCTGCAAACCGCGGGGTCCCGGTCACGATGAACCCAGATAACTATGCCGGACAGGCGTACCGGAACATCACACGCCGTATCCTCGGCGAATCGGTCCCGCTCATGTCGATTCAGACGGACGCGGCACCGGTCGGCTTCTGGGCAAAACTGATGATGAAGTTTGGAATGAAAAAAGTGTAAAGGCAACGAAAGTTGCCTTTTTCTGTCGAAAGGAGTGATGCACATGAAGTTAATCTATGAACGCACCCCTTCGGTTGAGCGGGCGATGCTCGTGGACGGAGAACGTTTACTTGAAGTCGAGGAACGGTTTGTCGACCAACTGTCGGTCGGTACGATCGTCGAAGCTGCAATCGAACGGATTCATCCGTCGCTCGGTGCAGCCTTTTTGACGGACGGTGAGACGACGTTCTTCCTGCCGATCGCAGAGACGCTCCGTGCGCTCGCCTCTTACCCAGAGGTGCCGGCAATCGGTCAGGCTGCTATCGTCGGGGAAAAGCGACTCGTCCAAGTGACGAAAGAAGGAATCAACGGTAAGCATCATAAAGTGACAGAAAATATTCGTTTCGGCGGACGCTATCTCGTCTACTTCCCGTTTGGTCGGCGGAAATTGTTTAGTCGGAAGCTTGACCTCGTCACGCAGGATCGTCTCTCGAAGGTGCTCGAGCTTTCAGAAGAGGAAGGGGTCCTGTTTCGGACGGAAGCCGGGCAAGTGGCACCTGATGCTTTACAGGAAGAACTGAACCTTCTTCGTGAACGTTCGACTGTTGTGATTGATCAGCGTTATGGACAAGATGAGTTACTATGTGAACACTTCGTACGACGCCATGTGGTCGAATCGGTCCTCCTGAATGACAAAGAAGGACAAACACGAATCGAACGATTGGACGTCCCCGTGAAACGTCACATCGGGAAAGGACGAATGCCTGAGGCGAAACGTCTCGACGGCGCAATCGAGAAGCTCGAGAGTCGTGTCGTCTGGCTAGACGGAGGGGCATTCGTCCTAATCGAACAAGTCGAGACGATGACCGTCATCGATGTGAATAGCGGAAAGAACGTTGCCGTCAAAGACAAAGGACGAGCAGCCGACACGATTAACGAGGCCGCCCTCTACACAATCATGGAGCAGTTGCGCTTGCGTAACATCGGAGGCATGATCAGTATTGATTTCTTGCGCGGTTCGAAAGAAGGTCAGACCCGTCTTCTAAAAAAGATGAAAGAACTTGGGGCGCGTGATCCGCGACGTGTCGAGGTGTATGGATTCACACGAATGGGCTTGTTCGAATTGTCGAGAGAACGGACGGGACGCTCGATTCAAGATCGAATGTCGTATGCCGGCAAGCCTTCGAAACTGGCCATCTTCTCACAGTTCGAACGTGCACTACTTGATTTGAACGATCAATATGAAGCGGTCGTACTCTCGCTACCAAAAAAGTGGCACGATGCTTCTTGGCACGAATGTGACATCGAGGTGCACCTCGTTGAAGGGAATCCAGAGTTCGCGTTTTATGGAACGTCCGCAGAATGTCAGAATTTCTTATCTCGTCGTTGACAATGAATAATTGAGAATGGTATTATCTATAACGTTAGTTCGTTTGGAAGCACCCAAATGGCTACAACCGCACAGAACGGGTTTTTAAAGGTTTTTGCCCTGCCCAGGATGGCGAGTCTGAGTTTAACAAGGAGGTGCACGTATATGTACGCAATCATCAAAACTGGTGGTAAGCAAATCAAAGTTGAAGCAGGTCAAGAGATCTACATCGAAAAACTCGATGCTGATGTCGAAGGTTCTGTAGAATTCGGTGAGGTTCTTTTTGTTGGTGGTGACGATGTTAAAGTCGGCGCTCCACTCGTAGAAGGAGCTAAAGTTGTCGGTACTGTGGTAAAACACGGCCGCGCTAAGAAGATCACTGTCTTCAAAATGAAAGCTAAGAAAAACTACCGTCGTAAGCAAGGTCACCGTCAGCCTTACACGAAAGTTCGCATCGAGAAAATCGAAGCGTAAGCTATGATTCGGGTCAAGGTAAGACGAGACGAAGCGAATTTGATTCGCTCTGTCGAAGTGACTGGTCATGCCAACTTTGCAGAACCTGGTTCTGACTTGGTGTGCGCCGGTGTTTCAGCCATCATATTTGGTGCCTATAACGCCGTCGAAACGCTTGCGGGTCAATCGCTTCTTGTAGAAATGGCAGATCAAACAGAGGGTGGTTACTTTTATGTCGAGACGTATCCTGACTTATCACCGCAGGATATGGAACGCACCCAACTGTTATTAGAAGGGATGCTCGTGCAGTTAGACACGATCGCCCAAAGCTACGGTGAATATATCCAAATTGAACAATAGGAGGTGGACCTCATGTTACAATTGAACCTTCAGTTCTTCGCTTCGAAAAAGGGAGTTGGTTCGACTAAAAACGGTCGTGACTCAATTTCGAAACGTCTCGGTGCAAAACGCGCTGACGGACAAACAGTTTCAGCTGGATCAATCCTTTACCGCCAACGCGGTACAAAGATTCACCCAGGTGAAAACGTTGGCCGTGGTGGCGACGACACTTTGTTTGCGAAAGTTGACGGCGTAGTACGCTATGAGCGTCTTGGTCGCGACAAGAAACAAGTGAGCGTTTACCCAGGCGCGTAAGTTGAACGACGCAGAAGACTCTAGCCACTTTTTTGGTTAGAGTCTTTTTTTCTAGGAGAGGATCAAATGGATTCAGAACAGACACTCGAGCTCTTATCGACCGTCCGTCACGAATGGATGAATCGGCTTCAATTGATCTCACTCTATGCGGCACTCGATCCGACTAAGCTCGAGGAACTTTACGAACGCTATCGGAAACAGGCTGACGAGGAGAGTGCGCTCGTTCGTCTGAACGTGCCGCAGACGAGCCTTGTCGTGATTCAAGCGAATTGGGAAGGACGGATGACGTATACGATTTCGACCGACCAACTTGCCATCGATGACGCGCGAGTGGCAGAGATGCTTGTCCGTTTACTAGAAGACACGGACGGGCCGATTCATGTGACGTTCACGGACGGACTGATGGTTCGCGTCACGGGCACTGTCCCGGCAGGTGTGAACCCATCAGCCGATGTGTACGAACAGAACGTAGATAGTACTACGTTTCACATAAAGGAGGGGAAATAAATGTTTGTCGATCAGGTTAATATTTTTGTAAAAGCTGGAGACGGCGGAAAAGGTATGGTTGCCTTCCGCCGCGAGAAGTATGTCCCAGATGGTGGACCTGCAGGTGGTGACGGTGGTCACGGTGGAGATGTCGTCTTTGAAGTAGAAGAAGGGTTACGTACACTCGTTGATTTCCGTTATTCGAAGAAGTTTATCGCCTATGATGGCGAAAAAGGGATGTCAAAAGGGATGCACGGACGTAAAGCGAAGCCGCTCATCGTCAAAGTTCCACCTGGTACCATCGTGTTCGATGCACAAACGGATACGGTCATCGCCGATTTGACAGAGCACGGACAACAAGCAACGATTGCCAAAGGTGGACGTGGTGGACGGGGGAACTGTCGTTTCGCGACACCAGCCAACCCGGCTCCTGAAATTGCAGAGAACGGAGAACCAGGTCAAGAGCGCGAGTTACGTCTCGAGTTGAAATTACTCGCTGATGTCGGACTCGTCGGCTTCCCGTCTGTCGGAAAGTCTACGCTACTCTCGGTCGTTTCATCTGCACGTCCTAAAATTGGGGCGTACCACTTCACGACGATCACACCGAATCTCGGCGTCGTCAAGACAGCGGACGATCGTAGCTTCGTCATGGCCGACCTTCCTGGTCTCATTGAAGGAGCGAGTCAAGGTGTCGGTCTCGGTCACCAATTCCTGCGTCATATCGAGCGGACGAAAGTCATCGTTCATATGATTGATATGAGCGGAATGGAAGGACGCGACCCGTTCGAGGACTACACGACAATCAACCGTGAGCTCGAGTCGTATAACTTACGCCTCCTCGAGCGTCCACAAGTCGTCGTGGCGAACAAAATGGATATGCCGGACGCAGAGGAACATCTCGAAGAGTTCAAGAAGAAGGTAGGGGACGATGTCAAAGTCTTCCCAATCTCTGCACTCGCTCAAGATGGTCTTCGCAACTTGTTGATTGAAGTGGCGAACTTCGTCGATACGACGCCTGAATTCCCACTCGATGAGCTTGAAGAGAAGACAGCGACGCCTCGTGTCGTGTATCGTTATGAGAAGGAAGAAAAAGGTTATCAAATCCACATCGATGAATACGAACGCTTCGTCATCACGGGACCACGTATCGAGAAGCTCTTCAAGATGACGAACTTCGACCATGATGAGTCAATCAAGCGATTTGCTCGTCAAATGCGTCAGATGGGCGTCGATGACGATCTTCGTAAATTGGGTGCCGAAGACGGTAGCGTCGTCGCAATCCTCGATTTCGAATTCGAATTTGTGGAGTAAAAAATTATTTGTTAAGAAGAAACGGAGTGTGAAGCTAACGTGGACCCTGTGCCCTCGTCAAGTTTAATTCTATATGCAGTTTTGATTCTATTGTCAGCGTTCTTCTCGTCATCTGAGACCGCCTTATCGAGTGTGAACCGAGTGCGGATGATTCGAATGTCAGAGGATGGGGATAAAGGCGCCAAGCGCGTCCTCAGCCTTGTCGACAATTTCGATGATACGCTCTCGACAATCCTCGTCGGGAATAACATCGTCAACATCGGTTCGGCGACGGTCTCGACTACGATTGCGACTACGATCTTTACCGGAGGGACGGGACTCCTTGTTGCGACATTCGTAACGACGATTCTCATCTTGATTTTTGGTGAGATTTTACCGAAGTCTCTCGCGAAAGAATTCGCAGAGAAGTACTCGCTCGCAATCAGCGGGATTCTTGTCTTTCTTGTCAAAATCCTTAAACCGGTCACTATTGTGTTCACAGGTCTCAAAAATGTGACATTACGTCTCATCGGGATGAAAGATAAAGAGCCGTCAGTCACAGAAGAAGAGTTGAAAGTGCTCGTCGATATGGGTGAAGAAGAAGGTGTTCTCGGCGAGACGGAAGCTGAGCTTGTGCACAGCGCATTTGCCTTTAACGACATTTCCGTAGATGACGTCCTGACACCGCGTATTGATATTTTGGCCGTCGACATCGATGATACGCTCGATGAGATCAAAGATACGATTTTCAGTGGTGGTCATTCACGGTTACCGGTCTATAAAGACTCGATTGACAACGTCATCGGAGTCTTGTCGGAGCGAGACTTCTTGCGTTCGATGATGAGAGATGAAGTGACCGATGTCCGTTCGCTCATTCGACCAGTCACGTTCGTGTCACCGCAGACAAAACTGATTGAACTGCTTCCGATTCTCCAACAGAAACAGTCTCACATGGCTGTCGTCCTCGATGAATTCGGGGGGACAGCAGGTTTGATCACTCTAGAAGACATGCTCGAGGAACTTGTCGGTGATATTTGGGATGAGCACGACGAATCCGTCGTCTATCTCAGACGTCTTCGTGAAGGTGTGTATGAGTGTATGGCCGATATGGATGTTGATGAGTTCGCAGAAGAGATGGGAATCAAAGACCCAGACATCGATTCAAACACGATGGGTGGATGGTTCGTTGAATTGCTCGGTGACATCCCGGAGAAAGGTGCGCAAGTCATGTATGAAGACATGACGTTCACCGTCCTCCACGTGGAAAAACGTCGTGTCCGTAAGCTATTAGTGGAGACCGGCCAATCGAAGCAAGAAGACATGCAAGAAGCATAAGCAAAAGAGATGATTCGCTATGAGCGAATCATCTCTTTTTTTGTTATACCGATTGGCGTTCGATCCGTTCAATCAATTCATATGGACGTACTTTATAAATCGCGTAAGGCATATAAATCGGGTCGATTGCATCGAGGAAGCGCATTTGGAAATGTTCCCGCTTGATATAGTCGCCGACGTTACCCGCATCAATCGGATAGAACCCGACTTCTTGCGTCTCGCCTGCTTGCGACCTGAGCTCACCTGATACATATTTCGCGCGGAAGGTGACACAGAGGACGCGGGATGAGACGTTTTGATAAATCCCGGTGATGCCTTCCACTTCTATTTCTGCACCAGTCTCTTCTCGCACTTCGCGATGGATGGCGTCAACGAGTGACTCATGTTCTTCGACCTGTCCACCCGGCATTTCGAACGAGTCGTTCCGATGCATGTTTTTGACGAGTAGGACCTCGCCCGCTTCGTTCGTGATATGGGCCGTCACAGAGACGATGGTACGAGGTGGCGTATAATGTCCCGTCGGCATCATGAACTCTTCGCTCGATTTGATATACAAGTCTTTTCCGAGACGGGCTCGTTTTTTCATCGCTTCTCGCCGTAACGCACTGCCTCGGTAATCCCGTTCGACTTGCTCATAATGTTCACGGTCCCGGTATTCCCATAAGGCCATGACCTCAGATTTGTCTTCCGTCACCCAGCGTCCGACAAGACGAGCGCCATGGGACGCTTGGATCGGGTAGATGTATGTATGAAAAAAGTCGGTGAATTCTTGCAGGCGTTCAGGTCGAATCGTATACGTTTTGCGACGATGGAACATGGTGATTCCTCCTTTTTCGTTGTGCGGTATCCTGAATGTATGACCGCAATTCGCTTACATAGTTCTTATTCGACAGATTCCATCGTTTCCCTTTCCAACAAAAAAAGAATCCGTCACGTTTAGGCGGATTCTTTCAAACGTTTTGGTTGGTGGCGAAAATGACGAATGACGAGGGTCGTGCCGATTCCAAATGCTAGGAATGGGAGAACATTGTCCATGAAGTGACCGATCATCCGCCAGTTATTGCCGAGCATCATCCCTACATGAATAAACACGAAGGACCAGGCCGCAAAAATCAATGTCGTCACTGTCAAGAATTTACGGAATGACAGACGCATCACACCGGCACTCACTGCGAACAACTGTCGCCAAAAGAGACTGAGACAGACGATCCAAGCCCCGTACTTCTCAAACCATCGTTCGGCCCGAAGTTGCTTGTCCGACCGAATTCGAAAATAGCGATACAGTTTTAAGGCGACGGGACGACCGCCGTACCGACCAATCCAATAGAGAGCGATTTGACTGAGCGTGAATGAAAACCACGCCAGTAGGAACATAAGAAAGAAAGGCGCATCATGTGAGTCAACGAGAAAGCCGCCGTATGCGAGGACGAGTTCGTTCGGGATGAATTGAATCAAGATACCGATGGGGATGCTGAAGACACCGCATGCGGCAAGCAAATGCTCGAGAACGTTCATGACAAGTCCTCCTTTCAAAAGTTTCAGGAAAGATGTTCCATCCATCAGTATAACGGACATGAACCAAAAGAAAAAGAAGAGATGTCACATATTCGTGACGTCCCTTCAATCTAATTCGGATACGAGGATGCCGAGGCGGTCGAGTTCTTTCACCGCAGCATCGATTGCCTCTTTATGATCTGCTTCGAGCGTATGGATGTGTAAGCCCCCGGTCAGTTGTGAGAGCGGGGAGGCCCCATGTGTTTTGACACGTTCGAGAAATGCGCGAACGTCGCGTCGACTCTTCACCATAAGTTGACCGGTGATAGAACCGTAAACTGGGTGATCGATGACGACGTCTTTGATCGTGACTCCTTCATCAACGATGGCGTTCATTTCTGCCTCCATCTCGTTTGCAGTGTGACGACAAGCTACCTTTTTCGAATAAGTAGACGGAGTAAAGTCCCCGTGCAAATAGACATAACCACGGGCTGTGGCGATGATTTGATGACCTTTCGCTTTTAAGAGCGACAAGTCTTGGACGATGACTTGACGACTAACAGATACGTGCCTTGCGAGTTCGGATCCTGTGATTGGTTCAGCGCTCGATTCAATCAGCTGAAGTAAAGTGCGACGGCGTTCTTCACCGGCTAAACGTTTGTTCATGATGTTCGACTCTCCTTGCTAAAGTGACGATGGCATCGGCGAGGGCCGATGTGTCTTCGACGGTCGTTTGTGCGCCGAAGGAAATACGGACGAGTCCATGGCAGGCACTCGTTTCATATCCGAGTGCTTCGAGCATGCGGTTCGGTCCATTCTGGCCGGCACGACATGCCGAACCGGCCGATACTTGGAACCCGAGATCATCGAGCTCAGTCATCCACCATTGCCCATCGCGTTGATGTGACACGAAGGAAAAGATAGCGGGACTTTGTTCGTCAAACTCGAGCCAATTAACATATCTTGAAGTCTTCTCTTTCAAGATAGCACGAAACGCCATGAAATTTCTCTGAAAACGCGTCAATTGCTCCTGTCGTTCCCCGAGTGCTTTCACGAAAGAGCTGATTCCGGGTACGTCAATCGTACCGGGACGAATCCCATATTGATGATGACCTGGATAGTATGGCGGTGGAATCAATCGTTCCATATAAAGCGCCCCCACGCCTTTTGGTCCCCCGACCTTATGGGCGCTGAACGAGTAGGCGTCGATGCCTTCGACAGAGATTGGGATTTTCCCGAGTGCCTGCACCCCATCCACATGGAAGAGGATTTTTCTGTACTTCAGTAAACATTGAATGTGATGAAGCGGTAACACCCATCCTGTGTCGGAATTGACGTGTTGGAGCGTGACGAGTCCGATGTCACGGTCAAGTAGGTGCGTAAACTGATCCAAATCAAACTTTCCATCTTTTAACTTCAAACGATGTACAATCACACCTTCCCGTTCCCATTCTTCAAGTGGAAGGGAGACCGAATCATGTTCATGCCAAGACGTAATCACTTCTTTGCCTTTCATACGTTTCCGTAAACTTGTGAGCGCGATGTAGTTACTCTCAGATCCACTTCCGGTAAACAATAATTTTCCGCGTAAGACGTCAATTCCGAGCGCTTGTTTGAATAGACGTCGTGCCTCAGTTAAATAATCTTCAGCCATATATCCTTGTGTGTGGAGTGATGATGGGTTCCCATAAACGTTTTGGGCCATAGCAACGTAATGGTCTAATGCAGCATGTGTCATTGGATGTGTAGCGGCGTAGTCGAAGTAGCGGTTCATCATGGACTCCCCTTTTCTCATGTTGTCTTCTACACAAAATTATGCGAAACTAGTTTACAAGTCAATATTACATATGGAATACAGGTGATATACAGGTGTCTTTACACAAAGAGAGAACTGACATTTTGATTATTGGTACTGGACTTGCCGCCGTCACAACGGCCTTGCATGTGCCGGGTTCTTTATCTGTTCTCCTCGTTTCAAAAGGCGGGGTGACGGAGAGTAACTCAGATTTGGCACAAGGAGGAATTGCGAGTTCGTATCTTGAGGAGACGAGTGAGGCACATAAAGAAGACACGATGTTCGCTTCAAACATGACATCGTGCTCAGCACGAGTAGACATTCTCGTCGAAGAAGGTCGTCAATCGATTGAAGAGATGGAGCGATTTGGTGTCCGATTTGATCTTGAAGAGGGCGAGTATGCCCTCGGACGAGAAGGCGCACATCGAGCGCATCGAATTTTTCATGCCGGTGGCGACGAGACGGGTCGCCATGTCATGCGACAATTACGTCAGTCGTTGTCAGACAACGTGAAAATACTCGAACACGTCCTCGTACATGACCTGGTGATGAAAGAAGGACGAGTCGTCGGTGCGATGGCGTTTCATAAAGAAGAAGTCCTACACATTGAAGCCGGTGCTGTCGTGTTGGCGACAGGTGGCATTGGTGGACTGATCGATTGGACTTCAAACGCGCATACCGTGACCGGCGATGGTCTCGTTCTGGCAAATCGATGTTGTGCTAAGCTGACACACTTACAGCGGATTCAATTTCACCCCACATTACTGGCGACCGATGAGCCTCACCTCGTGACCGAGGCGCTCCGAGGAGCCGGGGCGACACTCGTTGATGAGGAAGGAAACCATGTGATGGCGCATCATCCGCTTGGCAGTCTCGCTCCTCGAGATGAGGTGGCTCGGGTCCTGAATGAACAAGCGGGACCTGTTTATCTAGATACGACGACAGTGAAACGACTACGAGACCGCTTCCCGAAACTCGCTTTGACATGCGACAAGCTTGGGATTGATCGTCACCGGATTCCGGTACGTCCAGGTCTTCATTTTCATATGGGTGGAATCGAAGTGGATGACATGGGAAGAACCGGCGTTGATGGATTATACGCAGTCGGTGAAGTCGCGGATACAGGAGTCCATGGGAGGAATCGGTTGGCTTCGAACTCGCTTCTTGAATGTTGGGTGTTCGGGAAACGGGTCGCGCGAGCGCTTCAGTTACATGACTCATCCTTTACGTCAAGTGAGACGATGGCTTACGACATCAAACCGGATGACTTCCGAACGTTACGTCATCAAATCGGTAAATGGTTGACAATCTCACCAAGTCTTGAAGAAATGAAATGTTTCTTACAAAATACCCAATCATTGACCTTGACGAAACACGTGACAAGACAATTAAGTGAACAAACTTTACAACTCGATGCAGCGCGTCTCCTCGCGCAAAGCATCCTTGAAATGGAGAGGTATGATGAACACGATTTATCTACGCGAACAGCTGCAGAACTTTTTGATTGAAGACATCGGATTTGGCGATTTATCGAGTGCGTTGATTGACCCGGATGATGAATCGGTCGCAACAATCGTTGCGAAAGAAGAAGGGATCTTTTGCGGAAAACCAATCGTTCAAGAACTTGCTACGATTCAGCAGTTTGATGTCTTGTTCTGCCAAGAAGACGGTCATCAAATCGCGATCGGCGACGAACTGATCGTCTTGAAAGGAAAGACACGTGTCCTTTTAGAGACGGAGCGCGTCCTATTGAATGTGATTCAACACGTGAGTGGTGTTGCGACCATGACACGTCAGTGCGTTGATTCTCTCAATGACGAATCCATTCACGTGACCGATACACGGAAGACGACCCCGGGCCTTCGTATGCTTGAGAAGTATGCGGTTCGTGTCGGCGGCGGCTATAACCATCGACTCCGACTCGACGATGCCGTCATGATCAAAGATAACCATATCGTCGCACTCGGTGGTGTGACAGAGGCCATTCATGCCGCACGCGCTAAAGTGGGGCATACGACCCCGATTGAAGTCGAGGTCGAGACGTTCACACAGCTCTTAGAGGCGATTCCGGCGAATCCAGATATTGTGATGCTTGATAATTGTACACCGGATGAATTGAGAGAATGGGTCCGGTATATCCCACGTCATATCAAAACCGAAGTGTCAGGGGGCATCACGCTCGATTCGATTGCCGCATACAAAGGAATTCGCATCGATGTGATCTCCCTCGGGCAATTGACCCATTCAGTGTGCGCGCTTGACTGCAGTATGAATTTACAAGGAGGAATGAAATATGCAACTACTCGGAACACTTCCACCAACGTACGCTAACCTTTCGGTGGAAGAAATGGAGACGCGGATTCAGGCAGTCAAAGACCGACTCGGGAAGCGACTGTTCTTGCCGGCACATCATTATCAAAAAGACGAAGTCGTCCAGTTCGCAGACGCGACAGGAGATTCGCTCCAGCTCGCGCGACTCGCGGAACAGATGAGCGAGGCGGAATTCATCGTCTTTTGTGGTGTCCACTTCATGGCAGAGACGGCTGATATGTTGACGCGGGACGACCAGATTGTCGTCTTGCCCGATATGCGCGCCGGTTGTTCGATGGCAGACATGGCCGATATCGATCAGACGGAGATTGCCTGGGAAGAACTGACGGAACGATTTGGAGAAGGAATCATCCCGATAACATACGTCAATTCAACAGCGGCCATCAAAGCGTTCGTCGGTCGTCACGGTGGGGCGACCGTCACTTCGTCAAACGCTCATGAAATTGTCAAATGGGCACTTGAGGCCGGCGAACGAATTTTATTTCTTCCGGATCAACACCTTGGTCGGAACACGGCGTATGACCTCGGGGTCCCGCTCGATGCGATGGCCGTCTGGGACCCACTTCACGAAGAATTGGTTGCGGAAGGCGAGCTCGAACAAATTCGGGTCATCCTTTGGAAAGGACACTGTTCCGTCCATGAGAAGTTCACCGTCTCGCAAATTCAGACGTTTCGTGAACGCGAACCGGACCGCCGCATCATCGTTCATCCGGAATGTACATTTGACGTCGTTCAGGCAGCGGATGAGGCGGGATCGACATCGTATATCATCGACAAGATTGATGCGAGTGCGCCGGGGACGAAATGGGCGGTCGGAACGGAGATGAACCTCGTCAACCGTTTGGCGGCCACGTACCCACATCTTGATATCGTCTCATTGAACCCGTTCATGTGTCCGTGCCTCACGATGAATCGAATCGACTTGCAACATCTACTTTGGTCGCTTGAATCACTCGAGACCGATCCAGTGAATGTGATTCGTGTCGATGCTGACACGACAGAATTATCGAAACGTGCGCTTGAACGGATGCTGGCACGGTAATCGCTTCAGGACAGGTAAACGCCTGTCCTTTTTTCGTGTCGTCCGTTATGGTACAATAAATGCAGTTTTTCCGACCGAAAAGGAGAGTACACCGTGATTGAATTCGTAAAAGGACCCGTCGCCTATGTGTGTGCGGAATATATAACGTTAGATGTTTCGGGCGTCGGCTACAAAGTACATGTGCCTAACCCGTTTTTTTATCGTGAACAAGACGAACATGTAATCGTATTTACGCATCATTACGTGCGTGAAGACCAACAGACGCTATACGGTTTCCGGTCACGCCGGGAGCGGGAGCTCTTCAATAAGCTTCTTAGCGTCAGCGGGATTGGACCAAAAGGAGCGCTCGCCATCGTCGCATCTGGCGATATCGATGCGTTGATTGACGCAATTGAAACCGAGAATGAGAAGTATTTGACGAAGTTCCCGGGAGTCGGGAAGAAGACGGCTAAACAGATGGCCCTCGACCTAAAAGGGAAGCTATCCGAACTCGCACCGGATTATGTGCCGAACGAAGGATTGTTCGCACAAGGTGCATCAGAACTAGACGAGGCGTGTGAAGCGCTCGTCGCACTCGGATATTCTGAACGAGAGATTGCGAAAGTACGCAAAGCATTGAGCGGGGAAATCTTGACGACCGACGCGTACATAAAACGCGCGCTACAGCTGTTATTGAAATAAGGAGGAAGCTATGGACGAACGATTGTTGTCACAATCTCATCAGCAATATGAAGACTCTGAAGAGTGGAGCTTACGTCCGCAGCGCTTCGAGCAATATATCGGGCAAGAAAAAGCGAAAGGCAATTTGTCGGTCTTCATTCAAGCCGCCAAACTTCGCAGTGAGACGCTCGACCACGTATTGTTATACGGACCACCTGGACTTGGAAAGACGACACTTGCCCAAATCATCGCCAACGAGATGGGCGTCGGGATCAAGACGACCGCTGGCCCTGCGATCGAACGACCAGGTGATTTGGCGGCAATCCTCTCGACACTTGAACCGGGAGACGTCTTATTCATCGACGAGATTCACCGGTTGAGCCGGACAATCGAAGAGATTCTCTATCCAGCGATGGAGGACTACTGTCTCGACATCGTCTACGGGCAAGGCGAGATGGCACGAAGTGTGCGCATCGACCTGCCACCGTTCACGCTCGTCGGAGCCACCACGCGGGCTGGGATGTTGTCGGCACCACTTCGTGACCGTTTCGGCGTCACACTGAAGCTTGAATATTATGAACCGCATGAATTAGCGGCCATTGTCAGTCGGACGGCACAGTTGTTCCGTCTCTCGATTTCACCTGAGGCGAGCGGAGCGATTGCGGAACGATCTCGCGGGACGCCACGAATCGCGAACCGGCTATTGCGACGTGTTCGTGACTTCGCACAAGTGGCTGGAACGAAAGAAATCGACCCCGTGCTCGCATCCGACGCGCTCGACCGTCTTCACGTCGATGCGCTCGGTCTCGATGAAGTCGATCACCGGTTACTTCGGTCCATGGTCGAACGGTTCGGAGGTGGACCGGTCGGACTCGAGACGCTCGCCGCTACGATCGGTGAGGATGCTCAGACGATTGAAGACGTCTATGAGCCCTATTTATTACAACAAGGATTCTTGCAGCGCACGCCGCGAGGACGCATGATTACACAGTTTGCCAAGTCGCATTTTGGTTATGTTGAGGAAGAGGAGTAAGGTATGCAAGATATTCAATTAAACGTAAACGATTATGATTTTGAATTACCGGAAGAGTTGATCGCACAAGTCCCGTTACTCGATCGAACAAGCTCACGACTGCTCGTGTTAGACCGCGAGACGGGGGACATCGAGCATCGTCATTTCCGTGACGTGCTCGATTACTTGCACGCGGGAGATGCGCTCGTCGTCAACGATTCACGCGTCTTACCGGCACGTCTTTTCGGTGCGAAACAAGAGACGGGTGGGAAAGTCGAACTGCTCTTGTTGAAGCAGACGGAAGACGATGTGTGGGAAGCACTCGTCAAACCTGCAAAAAAAGTACGCATCGGTGCCATTGTCGAGTTCGGCGACGGACTTCTCCGCGCAGAATGCGTCGAGGAGCTCCCGGAAGGAGGACGTCGTTTCAAGTTTGACTACGACGGGATCTTCTATGAAATTTTAGACGAGCTCGGTACAATGCCGCTCCCGCCGTATATTCGCGAACAACTCGACGACCAGGACCGATACCAAACGGTCTACGCACGAGAACGTGGTAGTGCAGCGGCACCGACAGCGGGTCTTCATTTCACAGAAGAATTACTTGAGGCAGCCAAAAGGAAAGGCGTTCGGTTGATTCCACTCACACTGCACGTGGGTCTCGGTACGTTCCGTCCAGTGACGGCTGATTCGATTGAAGAACATACGATGCATAGCGAATATTTTGAGTTGTCAGCAGAGTCCGCAACAGCGCTCCAAGATGTTCGAGCTCAAGGTGGTCGCATCTTTGCGGTTGGGACGACGTCGACGCGGACGCTCGAGACAATCATGCGAGACCATGGGGACTTCGTCGAGTCATCGGGCTGGACGGATATCTTTATTTACCCTGGTGTCGAGTTGAAGGCAATCGATGGATTGATCACGAACTTCCATCTTCCAAAATCGACACTCGTCATGCTCGTCTCGGCGTTCGCGACGCGCGACATCATCTTACATGCTTATCGAACTGCGGTCGCAGAACGATACCGCTTCTTCAGCTTTGGAGATGCGATGCTCATCACGAGGAAGGAAGTAACAAAATGACAAAACATGCAGTCACTTACGAACACATTCACACATGTAAACAGACCGGAGCGCGGCACGGGATCGTCCATACGCCGCATGGCTCATTCGAGACACCGGTCTTCATGCCGGTCGGAACGCAAGCGAGCGTTAAAACGATGGCACCAGAACAAGTCAAGGCGATGGGCGCGAACATCATCTTGTCGAACACGTACCATCTATGGGTACGTCCGGGCCATGACGTCATCAAACAAGCCGGTGGTCTTCATAAATTCATGAACTGGGATGGCGCGATTCTAACGGACTCGGGCGGCTTTCAAGTGTTCTCTCTCGCTGATCTTCGAAACATTCAAGAAGAAGGTGTCCATTTCCGCAATCACTTGAACGGAGACAAGTTGTTCTTGTCACCTGAGAAAGCGATGGAGATTCAAAACGCGCTCGGGTCGGATATTATGATGGCATTTGATGAGTGCCCGCCATATCCAGCGACACATGAATACATGAAGAAATCGGTCGAACGCACGAGCCGTTGGGCAGAACGTTGCCTCGAGGCACACGAACGTCCAGAAGACCAAGCGCTCTTCGGTATTATTCAAGGTGGAGAATATGAAGATCTTCGTCGTCAAAGCGCGCAAGACCTTGTCTCACTCGATTTTCCAGGATATGCGGTAGGAGGTCTCTCGGTCGGTGAACCGAAAGACGTTATGTATCGTGCCCTTGAATTCACGACACCTCTCATGCCTGAAAACAAACCACGCTATTTGATGGGTGTCGGCTCGCCAGATGCATTGATTGAAGGATCGATTCGTGGAATCGACATGTTCGATTGCGTCCTTCCGACACGAATCGCACGTAACGGGACGCTCATGACATCAAAAGGTCGTGTCACGATTAAACAAGCAAAATATAAGACAGACTTCGGTCCAATCGATGAGAAGTGTGACTGTAACACGTGTAAAAATTATTCGCGTGCGTATGTCTATCACTTGATTCGTGCGGAAGAGATGTTCGGACTCCACTTGTGTACGACACATAACCTTCACTTCCTCGTGAAGTTGATGGAGCAGGTTCGTCAAGCGATTCGTGAAGACCGTTTGCTCGATTTCAAAGAAGAGTTCTTCGAAGAATACGGTTACAACAAGCCGAACGCGAAGAATTTCTAAGAAATCGTGTCGGACATTATGTGACATTGTTTCAGTTTCACGGTATAATGAACCTGATATTGAAGGAAAGGGTGAATGTTACACATGGAAACACTCGTTGCGTTATTACCAATGATCTTGATTTTCGTCGTATTTTACTTCCTTTTGATTCGTCCACAGACGAAACGCCAAAAAGAAGTACAATCGATGCAAAACGCCCTCGAGCGTGGCGACAGCGTTGTCACAATCGGCGGTTTACACGGCGTCGTTCATCAAATCGAAGACACACATGTCGTTTTGAAATGCGACCAGTCGCTTCTTCGCTTCAACCGAAGTGCAGTGGCAGAAGTCGTGAAAAAAGCGAATGCCTCATTTGAGGAATAAGCAAGTAAGCGTCTGACCGTTACGGTCGGACGCTTTTTTGTGTCGAGAGGAGTTGAGGGAGAATTCTTCGGGCTGCCTCTTGTCACTCGAGGTGACCATTTGAGACCAGAGCTCCATATCATCAGGGCATGGTCAATAAACGATTCGAGTGAAGAGCACGAGTCGAACGAAAATGTGATATAGAGATGGCGAGTGTCATTCCGTGGACACCACCACCAATAATGAATACCGATGTGTTTTCAACATTCATTTGAACACCTCACAAAACGTAATTATTACGATTTAAAGTATACAAAAGATGACTTATTTTTGTCAAAATGAATTAGTTTCAAATTCATCCACCTTATTTCGAAAAATCGATTTGAATAGTGAAAACGTTTGCATTAATGTCAAGGTGAGAAGAAATCCGAGATGAAGGAGAACGAATGATATGGATGTGAAACGATTTGTAAGACCGTTCAAAAATTGGAAAGGGTGGACACGGAAACGAAGCGGTGTGAAACAAAATAGACGTTCTTCACTTAAAAGACGTATGGCGATCGCACTAGTTCCGACGATTATCGCCCTCGTCATTGTTGGAGCACTCGGGTCATATCAGTTGAGACAATCGACAGCTGCTTACGATCGGGTTCTCAGTGAAGGGATGCAGGAGATGCTCCTCGCAGAAAATTTGTCATTGGCAGTAACGGATGCTGAACGATATTTGAATTATTATATGCTTGTCGCCAATCCAAAGACACTCATTAGTTTACAGGGGGTTCAAGAGAATCGTGATGAGTTGATGAAAAAACTCAACGCATCGTCTTCAGATGAGAAAATCTTATCTTGGCTAGAAGACTTGGAAAAGTTTAACGAACTGTTGGACCGCGAAATGAATCGTGCGATCGAACTTCGCCAGCAACAAGACGAGATTGGATATAAGACTGTACTCAATACGAGTGTGACGCCTACGACGGACCGTGTCCGCATGACGGTGACAGATCTTGTCGAGTATAAAGGAGGCCTCCTTGAGTCTGAGACAGAGATGGTTCAAAAGGATGCAGAAAGTTCGATTTTTTGGATGATTGTCATCAGTGTTGTCGGTGTCGTAATTGGAATTCTATCTCTCTTAGCACTACAACGCCTATTCCTAAAACCGATCAACCGACTCGGTCGTCAAGCCCGAATCATGGCGGAAGGTGATTTGACGGGAGAAGATATCGAAGTCGCATCAAACGATGAACTTGGAGACCTTGTGACGGCGTTTAACGAGATGAAACATAACCTTGTCGGTTTGATTCGTCGCGTGGGAGAAGCTTCAGATAAAGTCACAGCCTATTCAGAGGAACTTTACGCAAGCACAGATCATGTGGCAACGACGACACAAGGTGTCTCACGATTATTCGAAGACATGAATATAGCTGCCCAAGGGTCATCCAAGCGCGCGGAGGAAGGAACGATCGGTGTCAATCAAGCGGTCGATGGCTTGAATCAAATTGCTGCCGCTTCACAAGGAGTGAATGAACAGACGATTCATACACTCGAGGCGGCGAACGGTGGACTAGATACGGTTCAATTGGCCGAGAAGCGAATGCAAGAAATCCGTCGGGCAAATGAAATGACCAATCAAATGGTGAGTCGTCTGTCGAACCAGTCGCTAGAGATTGAAAAGATCACCCGTTCCATTACAGCCATTACGGAACAGACGAACTTGCTTGCCTTGAATGCGGCCATAGAAGCGGCACGTGCCGGTGAGCATGGTAAAGGATTCGCGGTTGTCGCTGCGGAGGTTCGAAAGCTTGCCGAAGAATCAAAGCAGTCCGCGATTCAAATTCAAACCGTCGTCCGCGACATTCAGCGGGACACAGAACAAGTCGAATCAGCGTTTGAGGAGTCGAGTGTGCACGTAGAGAACGGGGTATCGCAAATGGGTGAAGTGGCCGAAGCGTTCCGGGAGATCGTATCGGTCATCGAAGAAACTTCGCGTCAAATGAGTGAGATTGCTGCAGCGACGGAAGAGGTAAGTGCCAATACGACAGAGGTCGCGGTATCGGTTGAAGATATGTCTACGAACGCTGTCTCGACACAGCGCAGTGTCGAAGAAGCGGGTGCGAACGTCGAAGAACAACTTGCGGCTATTCAGGAAATCAATGGGATTGCCGAGACGATGAGCCATATGTCGTCCGAATTAAAAGATGTTGTCCATGTATTTAAAACAAACTAAAACAATGCCCTGACGGCTTCGTCAGGGCATTGTTTGTTACATCAATAGAATCAGACTTGTCGCCATAACAATCATCCCGGCGACCATTCCATACATTGAGTGATGGGCACGCCCATATTCGCGGGCGGCAGGTAGCAATTCGTCAAGTGAGATGAATACCATGATTCCACCGACTGCCGCGAATAATAGTCCGAATACCGTGTCGCTCAAGAACGGCATGAGAATCAAAAATCCGATGGCAGCTCCGGCCGGTTCGGCAAGTCCAGATAACATCGAAAGTTTGAACGCCTTCTTCCGTGAACCCGTCGCATAATAGATTGGAACCGAGACGGCAATCCCTTCCGGAATGTTATGCAGGGCGATGGCAATCGCGATGGCAAGACCGACGGCAGGATCATCAAGTGCCGAGATGAACGTCGCCAACCCTTCAGGAAAGTTATGAATTCCGATAGCGAGTGCCATGAAAATCCCCATTTTTCTTAGGCGGTTTTGTGTTTCCGGATGAGTGATGTTGGTCGATTCATTTGTTGCGGTCGTCGCCAATTCTTGAGTAGACGGATCATTTTGCATCGATTCAACGAATTTGACCTCGTGCGGGTTCTCCATTTTTGGGATGAATTTATCAATCAAGCCAATCAAGAACATACCACCGAAGAACGCAAGGACTGTATAAATCGTACCTGTGGATTCTCCGTGTGCGCCAACAAGCTCTTCAAGCGCTTTCGGGAAAATCTCGATGAATGATACATAAATCATGACACCTCCGGAAAAACCGAGTGATATCGATAAGAAAGCTGTGTTTGTTCGTTTCGCAAAGAATGCGATCATACTCCCAATCCCTGTCGCAAGTCCTGCAAACAAGGTGAGGAGGAACGCATAAATAATCGTACTATCCATGAGGGAAGACTCCTTTAATTTCGTAATGGTTAGATTTATCATACATGAAGTTTTGCCTATGCGCAACATTTAGTCTTATACGCAAATTAGGACAGATAATCTGTGATCAGCCGTTACAATTTTAGGAAAATGATTGATAAATGTTTAGAAAATTTGTAATGTTAACAAGAGAAGTTTTTATCAAGAACAGTGGTCTAGAAAGGAAATAGTCGTATGTACAAAAAAGGCAACATTGTGATTTTCGCGATCCTCATGATTGCGACAATCCTGCTCGCTGTGTTCACGACACCATGGGTCGTCAAGAACACGAATCTCGGACTCGACCTAAAAGGTGGATTCGAAGTTTTGTATGAAGTGCAACCGCTCGAAGACGGTGATGTCATCGACGAATCGGCGATGAATGCAACCGTTCGCGCCATCAACAACCGAATCAACGTCCTCGGGGTATCCGAACCGGACGTTCGAATCGAAGAAAACAATCGAATCCGTGTCCAACTCGCGGGCGTGTCGAACCAAAATGAAGCGCGCGAAGTCATCTCGTCAACGGCACAATTGACGTTCCGTGACGTAAATGACAACGTCTTGCTCGACGGGAAAGACTTGGCGCCCCGTGGTGCTGCACTCAGCTACAACCAACAAGGGCAACCGGTCGTTGAGTTGACGCTTCAATCCGCTGACAAATTCGGTGAAGTGACGTCAGAAATCTCACAACGTCCTGCTCCGGAGAATCGTCTCGTCATTTGGCTCGATTACGAAGAAGGTGACACATACGAGGAAGAAATTCAAAAAGAGAACTCGAAAATTGTGTCAGATGCTTCCGTCAACGGGCCAATCTTGTCGGATAAAGCCATCATTTCAGGTGGTGGGATTGACGCAGATAGCGGTCAACGCCTCGCTGACATCTTGAACGCAGGTGCACTTCCGGTCAAGCTTGATGAGATTTATTCGACATCGGTATCGGCCCAGTTCGGTCAAGATGCACTTGAAGAAACGGTATTTGCCGCAACAATCGGGATTATCGCTGTATTCTTCTTCATGTTGTTCTTCTATCGTCTACCAGGACTCGTGTCGATTATTACACTCGTTCTATACATTAATTTGATCATGTTGTTCTTCAATGGAATCAATGCGGTCTTGACGCTCCCAGGGATCGCGGCACTCGTCCTCGGTGTCGGGATGGCGGTCGATGCGAACATTATTACAGCGGAACGAATTAAAGACGAACTCCGCTCTGGTAAGTCGGTCTTATCGGCGTTCCGTGCGGGTAACCGTCGTTCGCTCAGTACAATCATCGATGCCAACTTGACGACGCTCATCTCGGCTGCTGTTTTGTTCTATTTCGGACAGAGTTCAGTCAAAGGATTTGCGATTATGCTCATGATTTCAATTGCGATGACGTTCATCTCAAACGTGTTCATCTCACGTTATTTGATGCACCTCCTTGTCTCAAGTCGCCTGTTCGACAAACGTAAAGGATGGTTTGGTGTGAAGGAGAGTGAAATCCGTGAACTTTAAGCTTACTGAATGGAATTACGTCAAACATATGCGCACGATGTTCTTGATTTCGTCGGCAATCGTCATTCTTGGAATCGGTCTCTTGTTCTTCCGGGGATTGAACCTTGGAATCGACTTCGCCTCAGGAACACGTGTCGAGGTACAAACGGAAGAGCGGGTCTCACAAGAAGAGTTCACACAGGCGTTTAATGACGCAGGTGTCGACCAAGAGATTTCAAGCGTCCAATATGCAGATGAAGGTCGCTTGGCATATGTCACGTTCGTCGGACAATTAGGACAAGAAGAAGTTGCGAGCGTCAAGACGGCGTTCACAGAACAGTTCGGCAACGATCCGAACATCAGCACCGTGTCGGCTCAAGTCGGTCGTGACTTGGCGAAAAATGCCTTGTATGCGGTAGCCGTCGCTTCGATCGGGATCATTCTCTATATCACGGTCCGCTTCCAATTCTCTTATGCGGTCGCGACCGTGGTGGCGATGTTACACGATGCGTTCTTCATGATCGTTGCGTTCTCGCTGTTTGGGGTCGAGGTGAACTTGTACTTCATCGCAGCGATTCTGACGATTATCGGTTATTCCGTCAACGATACGATCGTTACGTTCGACCGGGTCCGGGAGAATATCACGTCGTATGAAAAAGAACGAAAAATTCGATCTATGGACGTGTATGAGTCGATCATCAATCGCTCGATTCAAGAGACGATTGTGCGTTCGGTCAACACCGTCATCACGGTCCTCGTGACAGCTCTTGCCTTGTATGTGTTCGGTGCTGAGTCGATCCGTGGGTTCTCACTCGCATTGTTGGTCGGACTCTTCATGGGGATGTATTCATCCATCTTCATCGCATCTTACTTATGGCTCCTCATCAAACGTACAACCATCAACAAGAAAAAAGATACGCCGGTCACAGAGGCGTAACGACTGGGTCTCCCTTCCGAAGGGAGACCTTTTCAAATGTCAAGACGGCACATCTTTCACGCGGTCTGCTATAATCTACAATTGATTGGAGTGAAGGACATGTATCATTCGAAGAAACAGTGGCTCTACCCGGAAACGAACCCGGACGACGTCACACGTTTACAAAGCGAATTAAATATATCAGCACAACTCGCGACGTTACTCGTTCAGCGTGGTCATCAGGACGTAGAGGCGGCCAAGGCATTTTTGTATGCCGAGGAAGAGCTCGTCTTTCATGATCCGTACTTATTCGAACAGATGGAGAAAGTCGTGTCACGAATCAAGCGATCGGTGGACGAAGGTGAGATGGTACTCATCTATGGAGACTATGACGTCGATGGTGTCAGTGCCTCTTCTGTCATGTGGCACGCCCTGACTGAAATTGGTGTCATGGCCGAGTGCTATATCCCGAACCGTTTCACAGAAGGTTATGGACCGAACAAAGAAGCGTTCCAGTGGGCGGCCGATGAAGGGTTCACATTGGTCATCACGGTGGATTGTGGGATTTCTGGGATTGAAGAAGCGGCGTTGTTGAAAGACCTTGGTGTCGATTTGATCATCACGGATCACCACGAGCCGAAAGAGACACTCCCGGACGCCTATGCGGTTATCCATCCGCACATCGACCCGAGATATCCATACGATAAGCTTGCCGGTGCGGGGGTCGCCCTTAAAGTGGCGCATGCGGTTTTAGGAAGAATGCCGGAGGAACTCCTTGATTTGGCCGTTCTCGGCACGATTGCCGACCTCGTTCCACTAGACGGAGAGAATCGACTGCTAGCGAAAAAAGGGATCGCGGCACTCGAAGCTTCGAAGCGACCAGGTATTTTAGCATTACGAGAAGTGTGTGGTCTCGGTGACAGTGTATTGAATGAGGAGTCGGTCGGTTTTGCGTTCGGACCTCGTATCAATGCTGCGGGTCGCCTCGACTCGGCGATGCCGGCGCTTCAAATGCTCCTCGCCGAGCATGTCGAGGAAGCACTTGAGCTCGCGAAACAACTCGATAAGCAAAATAAAGAGCGTCAAGATATCGTCAAGACGATCACCGCTGAAGCGAAAGAGCTCGTCGAAGCATCGATGACAGAGGACCGTGTGCTTGTCGTCGCGAGTGAGAAATGGAACCCTGGAGTTGTCGGAATCGTCGCTTCTCGTCTCGTCGAAGCGTACTATCGTCCGGTCATCCTCCTCTGTCACGACCCGGAAACGGGCAAGGCGAAGGGTTCGGGGCGATCGATTGACGGGTTTGACCTGTTCAAAGAACTCTCTAAAAATGAAGACATCTTGCCACACTTCGGGGGACACCCAGCCGCAGCAGGGATGACGTTACAGTCTGAAAACGTCGCTGAGCTACGGGAACGACTGAACCATCAAGCGGAATCGATTCCCGGTGACGTGTTCGTGCCAAGGGTCAATGTCGATTTGAAACTGACGGTCAACGACGTCTCGCTCGATTTGATTACAGAAATCGGCAAACTCGCGCCATTTGGAATGGGTAACCCATCACCACGTGTTGTCGTGGCAGATGCGAAACTACGTGACATTCGTCAAATCGGACGTGATGCAACACATTTGAAAGTACAGCTCGCCGGAGACAAGCGTGAGCTCGATGGTATCGGGTTCGGGTTCGGACACGTCGTCTCGGAAATCTCGCAGATGGCTCATGTCTCGGTGATGGGGAGTCTTCAGGTGAACGAATGGAACGGGATGCGAAAGCCTCAGCTCATGATTCAAGATTTACGTGTCGATGACTTCCAAGTATTTGACTACCGTGGGAAGAAAAAGTCGGTGCAAGAGTTGAAGGACCTGCCGAAAGAACATACGTCGTTCCTGTCATTCCAAGGAACATCAGAGGATTTTCCGCTTCATGAAGACGATGAACCACTCAATCGTTTCGTTGTCCTGCTCGATCTTCCTGACGATGAAACGGTTCTCGCAGAAAAACTTCATGAAGGTGTCGAACGAATCTATTGTGCGTTCGGACAAGGGGACTCGTTCTTTGAACGTCTTCCGTCGCGTGAGGATTTCCGAACGTATTATGTGCATATGGCGACTTGCGAACGGAAAAATCTACGTGAAAACCTGATTCGTTTGTCAAAAGAGCGAAAATGGTCAAAAAATACGATTCAATTTATGCATCAAGTATTCTCTGAACTCGAATTTCTTGTTACAATGGAAGACGGACTGCCTGGAGTCAATCCAGAAGCACCGAAACGCGATTTGACCGAGGCGCCGTGCTATCAACGCCGGATTGGACGCCAACAACTCGAAGAGCGTTTCGTATACGCGTCATTGGCGGAGCTCAAAGAGCGGTTACAATCGTTACGATCGAACAAGATGCAGGAGGCATACACATAAAATGGATTTCAAACAGCATATTAAAGAAGTAGCAGATTATCCGAAGGAAGGAATCAGCTTCAAAGATATCACGTCACTCATGCAAGATGGCGAAGTCTACAAGAAATCAGTAGATGAGCTCGTCGCTTATGCACGTGAGCGTGGAGCAGAGTTGATTGCTGGACCGGAAGCGCGCGGGTTTGTCGTCGGTTGCCCGGCAGCCTATGCGCTCGAACTCGGGTTTGTACCAGTACGTAAAGAAGGAAAGTTACCGCGTGAGACAGTTCGTGTATCATACGGTCTCGAGTACGGAACGGACATCTTAACGATGCACAAAGATTCAATCAAACCTGGACAACAAGTTGTCATTCTTGATGATTTGCTCGCAACAGGTGGAACGATTGAAGCGACAATCAAAATGATTGAGCAGCTCGGTGGAGTTGTGGCAGGAATCGGGTTCTTGATCGAACTCGACGGACTCGGTGGACGAGAGCGTCTTGAAGGATACGACATCTTCTCACTCATCCGATACGAAGACTGATTTTTTTTGAACGGGAAGCAGATGCTTCCCGTTTTTGAATAGTTTTTGAGGAAAATAACCGACAACCTTTGACAGGTCGTCAGATTTTTTCGATAATGGTTATAAAAATTAGAGAATCTTGAACATAAACTACTACCATGCTGCGACGAATCTGAGTCGATTGGAGCGGTAAGAAAAAGGGTGTCGAATGTTATGACCAAAAAACAAATCGTAAGTATTGAGGATCTTCTCGACGCGCTCGGGGAGTATATGGGTGACGACGATATTGCCGAAGTGAAACGCGCTTACGAATACGCAAAACTTCATCATACCGGTCAGTTCCGACGTTCGGGCGAGCCCTATATCCTCCATCCGGTCCAAGTGGCCGGCATTCTCGTTGATATCGGCTTAGATGCCACGACGATCATCGGAGCGCTCTTGCATGATGTTGTCGAAGACACGGATATTTCGTTACAGCAATTGACGGATGATTTCGGTCCGGATGTGGCCATGCTTGTAGATGGGGTCACGAAACTTGGTAAAATCAAATATAAATCGAAAAAAGAAGAACTCGCAGAGAACCACCGGAAGATGATTATCGCGATGGCCGAAGATGTGCGCGTCATCTTGATCAAACTTGCGGACCGTCTCCATAACATGCGTACACTTCAGCATATGCCGAAAGAGAAACAAGTCCAAAAGGCAGAAGAAACGCTTGAAATCTTTGCACCGCTCGCACACCGGATGGGGATCTCGACGATCAAGTGGGAGCTCGAAGATATTTCGTTACGATATATCAACCCGCAGCAATACTACAAGATCGTCTCGATGATGAAACAAAAACGGACGGAACGAGAAGCGCTCGTCACTTCTGTCATCACAGAAGTGAACGGAGTTCTTGAAGAAGTGCACATCGATGCCGATGTAAACGGTCGGCCGAAACATATCTATTCCATCTACAATAAAATGTTCAAGCACAAAAAAGAATTTAATGAAATTTATGATTTGATGGCGGTCCGGATTATCGTTGACTCGATTCGTGATTGTTATGCGGTGCTCGGAATCATCCACACGCAATACAAACCGATGCCAGGACGATTCAAAGATTATATTGCCATGCCGAAACCGAACATGTACCAGTCGCTCCATACGACGGTGATCGGTCCTAAGGGTGAACCGCTCGAAGTCCAGATTCGAACGAAGGATATGCATTTCATCGCCGAGTTCGGGATTGCGGCACACTGGGCGTATAAAGAAGGGAAGAATGTCTCGACGAACGGATTCGACGAGAAAATCGCGCACCTTCGTGAGATTCTTGAGCTTCAAAAAGACACGACGGATGCAGAAGAATTCATGGAGTCCCTCAAGGTCGACTTCTTTAGTGACATGCTTTACGTGTTCACGCCAAAAGGGGACGTGTTCGAGTTACCAAAAGGCTCTGTTCCGATTGACTATGCTTACCGAATCCATACGGAGATCGGGCACCGGATGACGGGGGCAAAAGTGAACGGACGGATGGTCCCGCTCGACTATAAGCTCGAGACGGGCGACATCATTGAAATCATCACGTCGAAGCACAGTTACGGTCCGAGTAAGGACTGGTTGAAGCTCGCCGTTTCGAGTCAGGCGAAGAATAAGATTCGCCAATGGTTCAAACGCCAACAGCGTGAAGAGAATGTCGAGAAAGGGAAAGATCTCGTCGAGGCGGAAATCAAAAAGCTTGGATTCGAACCGAAAGAAGTAATCGACGAGCCGGCACTCAGTATCGTCGTCGAGAAATTCAACTTTGGGAATGAAGAAGAGATGTATGCCGCTGTCGGTTATCAAGGGATCACTGCCGCTCAAGTCGCGCATAAGTTGACAGAGAAGCAGCGAAAAGAGCCGAAGCTCGAGCTATCAGAAGCCATCAGCGAGTTAAAAGTCAGTCAGTCACCGAAGAAAAAGACGACGGAAGCAGGCGTGACGGTCAAAGGGATCGACAACATGCTCGTTCGGATGAGCCGTTGCTGTAACCCGGTCCCAGGCGACGAAATCGTCGGGTATATCACCCGTGGACGCGGGGTCTCGATTCATCGGAAAGATTGCTTGAACATCGTCAACGAGCAACACCCAGAGCGTCTCCTTGATGTCGAATGGGAAGTTGGTCAGGCGAAAGAGAAAAACTATAACGTCGATATCGAAATCACTGGATATGACCGCTCAGGACTCCTGAACGATGTCCTTCAGGCCGTGTCGGCGACGAATACGAATATCATTGCCGTCAGCGGTCGGGGCGACCAAAACAAACAAGCCCGCATCTCGATGACGATCTCGATTCCAAACGTGAATCACCTGCAGAAAGTCGTCGAGCGCATCAAACAAATCTCAGACGTGTATTCGGTCAGCCGAGTCATGATGACGTGACGAAAGGAAGAGAAACGTGCGTGTATTATTGCAACGAGTGAAAAAAGCATCGGTCACAGTCGAGGAAGAAGTCGTCGGGGCAATCAATGCCGGGTACTTGCTTCTCATCGGCGTGACACATGAAGATACTGAAGAAGAAGTCAACTGGCTCGCCGACAAGGTGACGGGACTTCGCGTCTTCGAAGACGATCAAGAAAAGATGAACTTATCGATTCAAGATGTGTCCGGTCAAATTTTGTCTGTTTCCCAGTTCACACTATATGGAGATACGATGAAGGGGCGGCGACCTGCTTTCACAAAGGCAGCGAAACCGGACATGGCCGAGACGCTCTATGAAAAGTTCAACGAGCGACTTCGGTCAAATGGACTCGTCGTCGAGACGGGACGCTTCGGTGAGATGATGGACGTCGCACTTGTCAATGACGGACCGGTCACACTCATGCTCGAAAAAAACGCTTGACAGATACCGGCTTGATTCGGCATCATGAAGCATATAGTCAAACACCTACGATAAAGAAGAGTACGGTCAACCCACCAGCAAAGAGAGCGATGCCTTGGCTGAAAGCATCGACTGGATGATGACCCGAACGACACTTTGGAGGTGCTCCTTTGAAAGCGAGTAGGGGGAGCCGTCTCATCGGGCGTTAACCGATTTCGAGTGGCAGAGTTTCAAGTGATGGCTCTGCAACGAGGGTGGTACCACGGGAAACTTACACAGGCTCTCGTCCCTTTGCGGACGAGGGCCTTTTTTGTATTTTTAAGGAGGGAAATGTGATGATGAAAGCACCACGCGGTACACAAGACCTGCTTCCGGGCACGGTCGAGACGTGGCAATATGTCGAGGAAAAACTTCGCGACATGAGCGCCCGTTACAACTATAAAGAGATCCGCACACCAATCTTTGAAACGACGAACCTGTTTACACGTAGTGTCGGGGAGACGACGGACATCGTCCAAAAAGAGATGTTCACGCTCGTGAAGAAAGGGAAAGACGAGTATACGCTTCGCCCAGAAGGGACGGCCTCTGTCGTGCGTGCGTTCGTGACGAACAAATTGTTCGGGAATCCGGACCAACCGACGAAGCTCTACTACATGGGACCGATGTTCCGCTATGAGCGTCCGCAAAAAGGCCGCTTCCGTCAGCTTCACCAATACGGTGTCGAAGCGATCGGCAGTAGCGACCCGGCCGTTGACGCGGAGGTCATCAGCCTCGCTTACTCAATCTACAAGTCGTTTGGGCTTCAGAAAATCAAAGTCGTCGTCAATTCGCTTGGGGACGCGGAAAGCCGCAACGCCCACCGCGATGCGCTTATCCGTCACTTCGAGCCGGTGGCAGGTGAACTTTGCCAAGACTGTCAGTCACGTTTGTATAAGAATCCGCTTCGCATCTTGGATTGTAAAGTCGACCGCGATCACCCGTCGATGAAGACGGCACCGTCGATCCTTGAATATTTAAATGAAGAGTCGAAAGCATATTTCGACCAAGTGCTCGCACAACTCGATGCACTTGGTGTCACCTATGAAATTGACCCGACGCTCGTTCGTGGGCTCGATTACTACACGCACACGGCGTTTGAAATCATGTCCGAGGCAGAAGGTTTCGGAGCCATCACGACACTTTGTGGCGGCGGACGCTACAACGGTCTCGTGCAAGACATCGGTGGACCAGACATGCCGGGAATCGGTTTTGGGATCGGGTTGGAACGTCTCATCCTCGCCTTGGAGAATGAAGGGGTCTTACCTGAACTCGAGACAGGACTTGACGTCTTCATCGTCGCGCAAGGTGAGAAAGAAGTCGAATTGACGGCGACACGCCTCTTGCAACTACTCCGCATGGAAGGGTTCAAGGCAGACCGAGATTACCAAGGGCGCAAGTTCAAAGGACAGTTCAAGCAGGCGGACCGCCTGAAAGCCAAGTTTACAGTCATCTTAGGAGATGATGAAGTCGAACGCGGGGCAGCCGCCTTGAAAGATATGACGACTGGTGAACAAGTTGACGTGCCACTCTCGGCCGTCGCAGACAAAATTCGTGAACTATCGGAAGGAGCAGCACAATGATCGGACGCACACATATGAACGGCCGGGTGACAGAGTCACTCATCGGCCAAGAAGTACAACTTAAAGGATGGGTACAAAAACGTCGTGACCTCGGAGGACTCATATTCATCGACCTTCGTGACCGCACAGGGATCGTCCAAGTCGTCGTTCGCCCAGAAAACGAAGCAGTCCACCAACTCGCAGAGACGATTCGTAGCGAGTTCGTCCTCGACGTGAAAGGGACAGTGCTCGAGCGTGAGAACAAGAACCCGAACATGCCGACAGGAAACATCGAAGTCATCGCGTCTGAGATCAACATCTTGAACGCGGCGAAGATGACACCAATCCCAATCGGGGACGAAGCGGAAAACGTTTCAGAAGACCTTCGTCTTAAATATCGTTACCTCGACCTTCGTCGTCCGGCGCTTCAAGAGACGTTCCGCCTTCGTTCGAAGACGTCGAACACGATCCGTAACTTCTTGACAGAAGAGGAGTTCCTTGAAGTCGAAACACCGATTTTGACGAAGTCGACACCTGAAGGCGCACGTGACTACCTCGTACCGAGCCGTGTCCACGGTGGAGAGTTTTACGCACTCCCACAATCACCGCAGCTCTTCAAACAGTTGCTCATGGTCGCAGGGTTTGACCGTTACTTCCAAATCGCGCGCTGTTTCCGTGACGAGGACCTTCGTGCAGACCGTCAGCCTGAATTCACACAAGTCGACATCGAGACGAGCTTCATGGACATCGAAGACTTGATGGCGATGATGGAATCGATGATGGGACAAGTCATGGAATCGACGCTCGGTCGTACGGACACACCGGCGAAGTTCGAGCGCATGACTCATGCTGAAGCGATGCGTCGCTTCGGTTCAGATAAGCCGGACACACGTTTCGGTCTTGAACTCATCGACGTGGCGGACGCCGTGACAGGTGCCGGCTTCAAAGTGTTCGACGCGGCACTCGAATCAAACGGACAAGTCAAAGCGATCAACGTCAAAGGTGAGGCGGACAATTTCTCACGTAAAGACATCGACAAGCTCCAAGAGTTCACAGCGGTATACGGTGCGAAAGGTCTCGCATGGCTCAAAGTGACAACGGAAGGCTTGAACGGGCCAATTGCGAAGTTCTTCGATGAAACGTATGCGCAAAAGTTGATCGAAGCAACGAATGCAGAAGCGGGTGACCTTCTTCTCTTTGTCGCATCGAAACCGACTGTCGTCGCAGACAGCCTTGGCGCACTCCGCGTCAAACTCGGACACGAACTCGGTCTCATCGACGAGTCGAAGTTCAACTTCCTATGGGTGACGGACTTCCCACTCGTGACGTTTGAAGAAGAAGACGGTCGCTTCTACGCGAACCACCACCCATTCACGATGCCAAACCGTGAAGACCTTCACCTTCTCGAGACAGATCCGGCAAGCGTTCGCGCAATCGCCTATGACCTTGTCTTGAACGGGTACGAGCTCGGTGGCGGCTCACAGCGTATTTATGAGCGTGACATCCAGGAGCGCATGTTCAAATTGCTCGGCTTCACGCAAGAAGAAGCGGTTGAACAGTTCGGCTTCTTACTCGAAGCGTTCGAATACGGTACACCACCACACGCGGGAATCGCACTCGGTCTCGACCGTCTCGTCATGATTCTTGCAGGCCGCTCAAACCTTCGCGACACGATCGCCTTCCCGAAAACGGCATCGGCAAGCGACTTGCTCACGCAAGCACCGAGTCCTGTCGTGGACGCGCAACTTGAAGAGTTGTCGATTCGTACGGCAGTGAAAGAGAAAAAATAAGCACAAAAAACGAGGGTTGCCATGGCAATCCTCGTTTTTTGTATGTGTGAAACGGATTTTGGATTCAACACGAGATGGTAGATATTTAATCGGAACACATACTCTTGTTAACGTTTATCCTCTTCTCGCTGCATATATTTCGCTGTTCGCTGCAACGCGAAACCGAACGCAAACAGCGAGGCGATGACAGCAGACATCGTGTAAACCGAGTCGGTAAACGCCAGATAGATTCCGAACAGTCCGAGACCGAAGCTCAAGAAGAAGAGCACCAACAGTCTCGGATGTTGTTTCAGTGTCTGTTTCATCGGCTCGGGACGTTCAACTGACAACCGGTGCCGTCCGTGACGAGTAGATTCGAATTGAACACTTGCCCGTCACTCTTCAAGACGAGCGTACGACGGTCTTCAAGGAAATCAATTTTCATCTGTTCGTCTAAAAACACTTTCGTCCAGTTTTTTATTAAGATTGGACCGAGGTTCGAGTCGATCTCGACGTCTTCCGGTGTCTTCTCTGTGACGTATCGAATCTCGAAGATTCCACTGTTTCCACAGCCGCAACCTTCCGTCTCGTAAAAGAGGTGCATCTGTCCCTCGCGTTCGCCTTTCAACGACTCGATTCGTTCGAGCGCGCGTTCTGTAATGTGTACATGCATGTGTATCACTCCTTACCTTCATTATACGCCGATTGAAAAAAGAATGAAAAAGGGATGCATCCTGTTTTCCACCTTTCGGAAAAAAGCGTACACTTAATGTTTAGAAGGGGGTAAGAGAATGTTTGCACGTTTTTTTAGTTATTATCGGCCACATAAGAAGTTATTCATCCTCGACTTTTCATTCGCGATTCTCGTCGGACTGCTTGAACTCGGGTTTCCGCTCGCCGTTCAATGGTTCATCGATGACTTGTTGCCAGGTGGGGAATGGAACTGGATTATCATTGTCAGCATCGGTCTGTTGATTCTTTACATATTGGCCATGATGATGCAGTATGTCGTCAACTATTGGGGACATAAGCTAGGAATCAACATCGAGACAGACATGCGAGAAGAGTTGTTCACGCATATCCATAAACAGTCGTTCCGCTTCTTTGACAACCATAAGACCGGGCATTTGATGAGCCGGGTCACGAACGACTTGTTCGATATCGGGGAAGTGGCGCACCACGGGCCGGAAGACTTCTTTATCGCCATCATGACGTTACTTGGTGCGTTCGGGATTATGTTCTCGATTGACCCAGAACTCGCACTCGTCACCGTTGTCGCGGTACCATTCCTCATCATCATGATCACGTATGCGAATAAAAACATGAACAAAGCATGGCAAAAGATGTACACGAATATCGGGGAAGTGAACGCACGCGTTGAGGACAGTGTGTCAGGGGCACGTGTCGTGCAGTCGTTCACGAATGAGACGTTTGAGATCGGACGTTTCCAAAAGGACAACAACTTCTATCGCGGCTCGAAGATTGAAGCGTATCGGGTCATGAGTAAGTCACTCGCCGGAATCTACATCACGACGCGTCTCATGACGTTACTCGTCCTCGTTTACGGAGCGTATTTGACGTATGAAGGACAGTTGTCTTACGGTCAGCTCGTCGGATTCATCTTGTACATGAACTTACTCATCAAGCCGATCGAGAAGATCACGGCACTTTTAGAGATGTATCCGAAAGGCATGGCAGGATTTAAACGCTTCACGCAACTTTTAGACGAAGAACCGGATATTAAGAATCGCGACGAAGCGGTTGATGTTGAGACGTTGAAAGGCGATATCGTCTTCGACGACGTCTCGTTCGGATACTCGGATTATCGCCAAGTGTTGACGGACATTGACTTGTCGATCAAGGAAGGGACGACCGTGGCCTTGGTCGGGACGAGCGGGGCAGGTAAGACGACAATCTGTTCACTCATCCCTCGTTTTTATGACGTCACAAAGGGTGCTATCTCGATTGACGGGATGGACATCCGTGATATGACGAAAGAGAGTTTACGTCGTCAAATCGGAATCGTTCAACAGGACGTCTTCTTGTTTGCGGGTACATTGCGTGAGAATATCGCTTATGGGAAGCTTGATGCGACCGATGCCGATATCATGTATGCGGTAGAGAAGGCGCATCTCGGGACGCTTGTCGAGGAGCTCGAACACGGTCTCGACACACAAATCGGGGAACGAGGACTCAAGCTCTCCGGTGGTCAGAAACAACGAATCGCTATCGCACGTATGTTCTTGAAAAATCCGCCGATCTTGATTTTGGATGAGGCGACTTCGGCGCTCGACACAGAAACCGAGGCCATCATTCAAGATTCACTCAATGAACTGGCGGCGAATCGGACGACGCTCATCATCGCTCACCGCTTGGCGACGGTGAAGAATGCCGATCGGATCCTCGTCGTGACGGCCGAAGGAATCGTCGAGGACGGGACACATGAAGAGCTCAGCCAAAAAGGTGGCGTCTTCACAAATCTATTACAACGCCAACAGCTTTAAACGGAGGGTCACCTGAGAATGGTGACCTTTTGGGCGTGATATGAATGGTTCGTGGGTAAATACATATGGATGAACGAAAGAGAAGGAGGCAGATACACCATGAAAGCTGTGCAAGTCGTAGGATATGGGGATGTCGATCAACTTCAAGTGGTCGATATCCAAAAACCGACACCGAAAGCGGGAGAAGTACTGATCAAGGTGCGCGCCTGTGCCATTAACAATACCGAGATTTGGATGCGAGAAGGGGCGTATGGAACTGGCGAAAAGTCAGGTTGGCGCCCGGAAGGCGTCCATTTTCCCCGCATTCCCGGTTCAGACATCACGGGAGAAGTCGTCGAGGTTGGGGACGAGGTCGATCAAACGATGATTGGCCGACATGTCGTCTTGTTTCCGTTCACCTCGAGCGGACCTGAACGGAAAGAACACTTGTCAGACGATATGTCCTTTATTGGCTCAGAATATGACGGAGGTTATGCAGAATACGTTGCCTGGCCGGCCGACCTTTGTTTTGATATGCCACTCGATGATTTTGTCGAAAGTGCGGTTTTTTCCGTGAGCGGACTCACAGCGTGGCATATGAATGAGCAGTTACACATTCGTTCCGGTGAGACGATTGTCGTCACAGGTGCGAGCGGTGGTGTCGGTTCGCTCAACGTTCAGATTGCTGCGAACGTTTTCGGTGCGAAAGTGTTCGCCATTGTCGTTGATTTGAAAAACGAGCAAGAATTGAAAGCGTTCGGGGCGACTGAAGTTTTTTCCTATCGTTCTGAGACGCTCGCCGATGATATCATTGCCGCGAACGACGGTCCGATCGATGCCGTGCTTGATGTCGTCGGGGATGCGTTGTTTGATATGTCCCTTCAAGTATTGAAGAAGGGTGGGAAATTCTGCATTTCCGGTTCTGCCGGCGGACAGACGACCCATCTCGACTTCCGGACACTGTACTTGAAGCATATTGCGATGTACGGGTCTGTCCTCGGGACACGTCATGAGTTTGCCGAAATGTTGCGTTCGATTGCTGAAGGGAAGCTAAAACCGGTCATTGATCGGACGTTCCCGCTTGAAGAGGCACGAGAGGCGCAAACGTACTTCAAACAATCGGGTAAGTTCGGAAAGATTGTCTTGATTCCGAACATATAAAAAGAGAGGGCCCCCCCTCTCTTTTTATGCAAATTTTACTTTGAGACGATCGACGTAGGCGATGAACAGGCGGAACCGTTCTAACCAAAACTGGAAGAACGGACCGATGAGGAAAATCGATAGGACGGTGCCGAAGAAGAGCGGTCCGCCGAGCGCCCAGCCTATAAGACAAGCAGTCAACTCCATCCAAGTCCGCATGGCACGGACAGACATTTGGAAACGGTCTGCTAAGGCAAGCGTCAATCCATCGCGGGGACCGGCACCATACCCGACAGCGACGTACAGACCAGCTCCCATACCCATCACAAATATGCCGAATGTGAGCCAAACGATATTCATGATCATCCCTTCGAAAACAGGAAGCCATTGCTCATTTAAAATCAAGTTCATGAATACCCCGACGAAAACCGCGTTGACGAGCGTCCCGAACTGAGGACGAATGCGGTCAAGTATGTATTTAAATAGGACGAGTAAAAGACCGACGCATAAAATCACCGTTCCGATTGAAATCGGAAGATGGTGAGCGATTCCGATATGAAGGACGTCCCACGTGGAGACACCGAGATTTGCCGTGATCATGATCGATGAGCCGAGTGCGAGTAAGAACAATCCGGTCATGAAGAGGCCCCATTTGAAGAGAATACGTAAAAAGTGGATAGACCTTGCGTGCACGAACATCGCCTCGTTTCAATAAAATGATTGATTTATCTTAGCACACTCGATTTGAAAACATGAAAAAAACGTCTCAGCGTGAAAGCTGAGACGAGATTGTTATTTCTTCGGTGATTTTTTAGCTTTATTCTTTTTATAATATTTGTAGACGAACGGTGCGACCGCCGTCGCGACTTTGATTAATGATCCCATCTTACCTTTCTTAGCCATAGTAGCACCCCTTTCTCTTCTAGATGAATATATTCCACACAAATTGGTTTTGAAAACATTTTTCAAACACATCCTAATCTTTTTGTACTAAACTGTCATCCATCATACTAAGTAATGGAGGAGGTCTCTTCATGAAAACAATTATATGGTACCAAAATGATTTACGCGTCGATGATCACTTGCCACTCGAGGAGGCGCTGCGACATGATGATCCGATAGAAGGGCATTATTTTATCAGTCCAAAGCAGCTCGTTGAGAATCGATATGGTGTCATTCCGCTCGGGAACGAACGGTTTCATTTTTTGAAAGAAACGTTAGAAGACGTGGCAGGTTCATTGAATGCTCTTGGGATTCCGTTGTATGTCCATGTCGGGCATCCGCTCGACACACTAGACCCGACCGACCGTCTCTTGTTTCAAAGGGCAATCGGATACAATGAACGAAAGCGTGAAGAAGAAGTAATCGGGGAGTGGGAGGGGGAGTACGAAACGTTCGAAGGGTTTACGTTATTTGAAGAAGTTGATGTCCCATTTGAAAAGATGCCGTTCCTGTTTACAGAGTTCCGTAAAGCAGTCGAATATGATGTACGACCACGTGAACTCATCTCCCGAAAGGCGACAGCGTCTAAACGCGAAGTGACGTTCCCATTCCCAGTTCAAGAAGTCGAGCAAGACCCGAGGACGGCATTCCCCTTCAAAGGTGGCGAATTAGCTGCAAAACGTCGGTTGAATGATTATTTGTCCGTGCCGATTCGAACGTATAAAGAGACACGGAATGGATTCGGGGTCGACGATTCGACAAAGTTGTCCCCGTATTTGGCGAATGGCTCGTTGTCCCCGCGTCGAGTCTTCTTTGAATTAGAAGCGCACGAGCGGACACATAGTGTGAACGAATCGACGTACTGGCTCTACCTTGAGTTGTTGTGGCGCGAGTTTTTTCAATGGGTCGCACTTGAACAAGGGAAACGATTGTTTCGGGAGCAGGGGATTCGTTCGAAGCCGAAGGAGTGGCGGGTCGATTCTGACATCATCGAGAAATGGCGACGAGGCAATACCGGAGTGGAGTTTGTCGATGCGTTCATGCGCGAGCTAAATGCAACAGGGTGGATGTCGAACCGGGGTCGGCAAATCGTTGCCAACTATTTCGCTAAGGAGTTAATGCAGGATTGGCGATACGGAGCAGCCTACTTTGAATCGAAGCTGATCGATTATGATGTCGCTAGTAATTGGGCGAATTGGGCTTATCAAGCGGGTGTTGGAAACGACTCACGAAATCGGCATTTTAACATCGAGCGTCAACAGTTCACGTACGATCCTGACCGTGCGTTTCGTAACAAATGGTTGTGACGAAACTGTCACGAGAAGTCGGTGTTTCTCATTGACTTCTTTTTATAGAAGCGCTATAGTTAAATCAACAGATGGGATACCTGAGGTGTACGAGAGCCGCCTTCGTTATTTTGAGCCAACACTTTGAATACGGGAGACCGAACTGCTAACCGGATCAACTGCCTCATCACGTGCAGGAGGACTTGTGAAGGAAACGCTAGGTCACCCACCTGCATACGCAGGTTCAAAAGCAAGGCATCGTCACGGCACTCCGGGCCCCATCGATTTTTTTGAGAACACGTCGAGAGACGTCTTTTTTTTGAATATAATTCCGAGTAAAATAGTATGAGAAAATAGAATTGGTTGGAGGAAGAAACATGTTACACCAGTTTTCACGAAATGAATTGGCCATCGGTTCAGAAGGCCTCGATGCTTTAAAAAATAAAACGGTCGCGATTTTAGGTGTCGGTGGCGTCGGCTCATTCGCAGCCGAGGCACTTGTGCGCAGTGGCGTCGGACGCATCGTCCTCGTCGATAAAGATGACATCGACATCACGAACGTCAATCGTCAAATCCACGCGTTGTTGTCGACAGTCGGTCAACCGAAAGTAGAAGCGATGGGCAAGCGTCTCCTCGACATCAACCCGGACTTAGACCTCGTCCAACTGAAGATGTTTTATACAGAAGAGACGTACGAAGAATTCTTCGCTCAAAACATCGACTATGTCATTGATGCTTCAGACACGATCATTTATAAGATCCATTTAATCGTGGAGTGTAAGCGCCGTGGTATCCCTGTCATCTCGAGTATGGGGATGGCAAACAAGATGGACCCGACTCGCATCAAAGTCGTCGACATCAAAGATACATCGTATGACCCGATTGCGAAGATGGTTCGGACACGTCTCCGTAAAGAAAAGATTTATAAAGGGGTCCCAGTCGTCTTCTCGGACGAATCTCCAATTGTGACGCGTGAAGACGTGAACGAGGTCGTCGGGAAGAAAGACGCTCCAATCCGGAAAGCAAAGATGCCACCGAGCTCGAACGCGTTCGTCCCATCGGTCGCAGGACTTGTAGCTGCCGGTTACGTCATTAACGACTTGCTCGAACAAGCAGGAGTCGAGATCAATCGAATCCAAAAGTAAAACGACGCGACTCGTTGTGAGTCAGCGTCGTTTTTCCCAATACTCAAGCCGTTTTTGGATTTGTTGCTCGAATCCACGAGGCGTCGGTTTATAGTAGTTCGGTCGTTTTCGGGCCAAATTCTCAGGCCAATAGTTTTGAGGAACGAACCCGTCTTTTTCATCATGAGGATATTTATATCCGACCCCGTTCCCAAGTTCACGTGCCCCGGGACTATGGGCGTCGCGGAGATGCACCGGTACAGGTCCACCTTCGACTGTTCGGACATGATGGAGCGCCTTGTCGATGGCAGTGATGACCGCATTCGATTTTGGGGCGGTCGCGAGATAAAGAACAGCTTCTGCAATCGGTATACGGGCTTCAGGAAAGCCGATGTATTCGCTCGCTCGTGCTGCCGCATCGACGACGAGTAGCGCGTTCGGATCGCTCAGCCCGATGTCTTCTGCGGCATGCACGTAAAGACGACGCATGATGAAGCGCGGGGACTCGCCAGCTTCGATCATGACGGCGAGCCAGTAGAGCGCGGCATCCGGGTCCGAACCACGAATCGATTTGATGAAGGCCGAGATGACATCGTAGTGTCGGTCGCCCGTTTTATCATATTTGATCGACTTTTGTTGAATCGACTCTTCTGCGACCTCTAGTGTGATGTGAATCTGCCCGTCTACTTCTGGCGTTGTTAAGACGGCGAGTTCAAGTGCATTTAATAGGACACGGTAGTCACCGTCCGCCATTTTGATATAATGGTCAGCAGCAGCTTCATCCATTTTCACAGGGTAGTTCCCGAGACCACGGGAGTCATGGAGCGCCCGTTCAAGGACGGCACGTAACTCCTCGGCACCCGGCTGCTCAAGTCGGAACACCGTCGCCCGAGACAGCAGGGCGGCATTCACTTCAAAGCTCGGGTTTTCGGTCGTCGCTCCGATGAGGACGAGCTTTCCGGACTCAAGGGCAGGGAGAAGCGCGTCTTGCTGAAGTTTATTGAATCGATGGATCTCATCTAAAAAGAGAATCGTTCGCTCATCGTCGAAGTCAAACCGGGACTCCGCTTCACGAATGACGCTTCGCAATTCATCGAGCTTGGCGGTGACGGCGTTCAATTGGACGAACGTCGCCTTCGTGTAATTCGAAATGACACGAGCGAGTGTCGTCTTACCGGTACCCGGTGGACCGTATAAAATAATCGTACCGAGTCGATCCGCTTCGATGGCACGGCGAAGGAGCTTGCCCTCGCCGACGATATGTCGCTGTCCGATCACGTCATCTAACGTTTCGGGGCGCATCCGGTTGGCGAGCGGTCCACCATTCGATTGATGAAACAAATCAGGCATACGTAACCATTCCTTTCGACAAACGTTTGTTCGATTAGTATAACAGAAGGAGACTTGAAGATGAAAATATCTACAAAGGGCCGTTATGGCTTAACGATTATGATTGCGTTGGCACGAGAGACAGACAACAAACCGCTCAGTTTAAAAAAAATCGCGGCACGTCACGAGTTGCCGGAGCATTATTTAGAGCAACTGATCGGTCCGCTCCGAAACGGAGGCCTCGTCAAGAGCGTACGTGGTGCATACGGTGGCTATCAACTCGTCAAACCGGCAGAAGAAGTGACGGCAGGAGAAATTATACGCTTACTTGAAGGACCTTTAGCCGTTGTCGAGGACTCTGAAGCAGATGATGCGGTGAAACGAAAGCTTTGGGATAAAATCAAAGAGGCGATCGATACCGTCCTAGATGAGACGACACTCGCTGACCTCGCAGAAGAAGAGTCAGACGGCTACATGTTTTATATTTAAGAACGAGGTGACCTTATTATGAACTATTTTGATCACGCTGCGACGACGCCGATGCGACCGGAAGTCCTCGAAGCGATGACACCTTACTTTTTAGAGACGTATGGGAACGCGTCGAGCATTCACGGGATTGGTCGTAATGCCCGAGCGGCGCTCGATTCGTCACGTCGTGTCCTTGCGAAATGGATCGGTGCTTCACCGAACGAAATCGTGTTCACGTCAGGTGGGACGGAGTCGGATAATTATGCCTTGTTCGGTGCAGTCTATGCCCACAAAGGAAAAGGCAAACATATCATCACGACGAAAGTCGAACATCATGCCGTGCTTCATGCGATGGAACAGCTCGAACGAGAGGGGTTTGATGTCACGTATCTCGATGTCGACGCGTCAGGAGCTGTCGATGTAGATGTGTTCCGGGCCGCGTTACGAGATGACACAATTCTCGTGTCGATCATGTACGGCAACAACGAGGTCGGGACGCGCCAACCGATTCAAACGATTGGCGAGTTGTTACAAGACCATCAAGCCATTTTCCATACCGACGCGGTACAGGCGCTCGGTACAGAAGAAATCGATGTGAAAAAGATCCATGTCGATTTATTGTCGGCGTCCGCGCATAAAGTGAATGGGCCAAAAGGTATCGGTTTTCTTTTCATGAAAACAGGTGTAAAATTAGCGTCACGTTCTTTTGGTGGACAACAAGAACGTAAACGTCGAGCCGGCACGGAAAATGTTCCGGGTGCCGTCGGATTCCAAAAAGCAGCTGAACTCGTCATGGCAGAGCGTGAGGACCGGGTGACACTCTATGCGTCGCTCGATCTGGCGCTGCGTCAACGTCTTGACGAACTAGGCGTAACTTATGAAGTGAACGGGTCAAACCGTTTACCTCACATCGTGAACCTATACCTCCCTGGAATTGACCTTGAACCTTTCCTCATCATGATGGATATGCGAGGCATGGCGATTTCGAGTGGGAGTGCCTGCACGGCAGGGTCGGTCGAACCGTCCCATGTATTGTCGGCGATGTACGGGGATTCAGAACGGACGCGTCAGTCTGTTCGAATCAGTTTTGGACACGGCAACTCGGTCGAGGACGCGAAACGGCTCGCGGAGCGACTACAAGAAGTCGTCTCGACATTTATGAACGGAGTGAGATAGATGAATTTACGCACGAAAGCCCCTGAAGAGACGACGGTCGTCGTCGGCATGTCAGGTGGCGTCGATTCATCGGTGACGGCCCACGTATTGAAAGAACAAGGGTACAATGTCATCGGAATCTTTATGAAAAACTGGGACGACACGGATGAGAACGGTGTGTGTACGGCGACAGAGGATTATGAAGACGTCATCGCCGTGGCCAACCAAATCGGGATCCCGTACTATGCGGTCAACTTTGAAAAAGAATATTGGGACCGCGTCTTTGAATATTTCTTAGCAGAATATCGTCTCGGTCGAACGCCGAACCCGGACGTCATGTGTAACAAAGAAATCAAGTTCAAAGCATTTCTTGACCATGCTCTTCGACTCGGTGCCGATTTTGTCGCGACGGGGCATTACGCCCAAGTGAATTACGTTGACGGCGAGCACCGTCTGCTACGAGGAAAAGACGACAACAAAGATCAAACGTATTTCTTGAACCAATTGTCTCAAGACCAACTCGCGCGGACGATGTTCCCGATTGGTCATATGGACAAGAAAGATGTGCGTGCGATCGCAGAAGAAGCAGGACTCGCGACAGCGAAGAAGAAAGACTCGACTGGGATCTGCTTTATCGGAGAACGGAATTTCAAAGAGTTCTTATCGGAATATCTTCCGTCACAACCAGGTGAGATGCGGACGCTCGACGGTGTCGTCAAAGGACGTCACGACGGGTTGATGTATTATACGCTCGGACAACGTCACGGTCTCGGGATTGGTGGCGACGGGGACCCTTGGTTCGTCGTCGGAAAAGATTTGGAGAACAACGTCTTGTTCGTCGGACAAGGCTTCCATCATGACGCGCTCTATTCGGACGCGCTCCTTGCTTCAAAACTCTCTTGGACGGGTGTTGCTCCAACAAATGAGTTCCGGGCGACGGCGAAGTTCCGCTATCGTCAACAAGACGTGCCGGTCACGGTCGCTCCGCTCGAAAATGGCGAAGTCCTCGTCAAGTTCGATGAGCCGCAACGTGCCATCACACCAGGACAGGCCGTGGTCTTCTATGACGGCGACGTCTGTCTCGGTGGAGCGACAATCGACGAAGCATACCGCAACGGCAAACGACTCGACTATATCGGATGAGGTGATTGAATATGAACGCAAACGAACAAGGCATCCAAGCGATGCAACAAGGTGAATTTGAACAGGCAGCCAAACATTTCAATGAGGCGATTGAAGAGAACCCGACGGACCCAACAGGTTTCGTCAACATGGGAACGTTGCTTCAGGCGATCAACGATTACGACCGTGCCGCCATCTTCTATGACAAAGCGATTGAACTCGATGATTCATTCGGTGCCGCGCACTATGCGAAAGGCGCTCTCGCTTATGAACTTGAACAATTGGAGTCTGCGGAGACCTCGCTTCGCCAAGCACTCCTTTCGGGGATGGACGATGCCGATCTTCATTTCATGCTCGGCTTGACGTACAAGGCGATGGGTGATTTTGTTCGCGCGATGCCACGTCTACGTGAGGCGAAGAAGCAATCGCCGGAAGACGTGGAAATCACGTTCCAATACGGACTTGCACTTGCGCAAAGTGAACAGTTGGAAGAAGCGGTCGACGCATTGGAAGAGACGCTCGACCTCGATGCGAGCCATACGGATGCACGCTACAACTTGGCAATCGCATATGCCTTCTTGGGAGACCAAGAAAAAACCTATGCCGAACTTCAACGCGTCTTGGAGATGCAACCGGATCATGAACTTGCACGTGACGCCATCGCGAAGATGGATGCACTGCTTGGGAACTGATTTCTTGAATAGGAAAGTGCCATCGCAATGGAGCGATGGCACTTTTTTCGTTAACGCGATTAGAGTTGTTTCGTCGTGATTTTGACGGGTTCTCCGGCAAATTCTCCGTAAGCCTCGTCCATATTTTTCGTATACAGTTCGATAATGTTATGGCTCGGATCCTTAAAGTAAGCAGACCGCTCTTTCCCATTTTTCGTCTCGTCTTCATCCCACGTTCGCAGTTTGACCGGGACATCGGTATCATTCAAAATCTCAAGTGCTTTTTCAAACGACTCTATCGGAACGAAGAACGCGCAATGGACGTGGACGCCACCTTCGTCATAAAGTGTGTCCCAATCGGTCACATCTTGTTTGCGGTTCGCGTTTTCTTCCTCTGTGAAGTTACGCTTCAACCAAAGTCCGAGTCGCGTATTCCCTCCGATATAGAGCCATGTTGCCCACGGCTCGTTCGCGTGTTCTTGTGACTTACTCGGCTCGGCATCGTCTCCGACCCATTGTTCGACGACAGGGAGACCTAATTTTTCATGCCAAAATGCTACCGCTTCTTCCATATCCGTCACTTCTAACACGAGTTCGCATAATCCGCTGACTGGAATTCGTTTACCCATTTATGACTCCTCCTTCACTGTGTCATTCGAACAGTTCCCCGTTTCTTTGAATCAAAAACGCGACTACCCGTCTTGAAGTGGGGGAATGACAACTTATAGAAGGAGGTCGAGTGGCTTGCGAAAATTCAGCATGGTCAGTGTCATTTTGTTTTTCATTGTCGAGTATGTGTGGTTCACACAATTATTTGAATCGGTGAATGAACGACTGGCAGACGGGAAGTGGACGAATACGATTTTGTATCAAGTGGTCATTGAACCACGAGGGCTCTTGACGTTATTACTCATGCTGTTCGTAGCGCTCCTCATTGTCGGATGGGTTGTTCACTATGTGTACTCGGAACGGAAGTCTTGGCAGCATACATCTGAACACGTCGGTGTCGGGTGGGTCGTTCCATTGATTCTTGCAGTACTCGGATTCCTCATTCCGAACGTATATGTCCAGGTTGGAATTTTACTCCTTCAGGTAACGTTCATTCCGCTCATCCCATTCATCCATCAGACCGTCCCGTTTTGGAAAGTCGTGACGAACTGGTTGATTCAGTTGGCGGTCATCGGTCTCGTCCTATTCGGGGCGAGGGGGATGCTGGAAGATTCGATTCGAATCGAGAAGACCGAGCTTTTCACAAAACTCGAGGCATATCAGGCATCTGGGGACTTAGACCGGATTCAGCGTCTGATTGAAGAAGTGGACCTTGATCAGGTTGAGCGCATTTTGGACCGGGTCGATATCGAACAGTTGATACGCATTTTAGAAGTCGTCGACCTTGATCGGATTGAACAAATCTTAAATCTGTTCGGATAGGTCATTTGTTCAATCGATTCATCTCGGGCTATAATGGATGATGGAAAAATAGCTGGAGGTGTCGGATATGATGGCAGCACCTTATGAGTTGACTGGAAAAGTCATTCGAGTCCTGTTTCAATCAGAAGAAGAAGCGCACACGATCGCGCTCGTACGAATAAAAGAAAAGAATTTTGAGACGGACGAGACCGAGATGGTCATCGCGGGCGTCGGTGTCGGCATCGAGAAAGGCGAGACGTATAAGGCGCACGGTCGTCTCGTCGAACACCCCAAATTTGGGAAACAGATGAAGGCCGATTGGATTCGCCGTGTCGTCCCGATGACGAAACGGGCAGCCGTCCGCTTTTTGACGAACGGATCGTTCCCTGGAATCGGTCAAAAGACGGCGCAGAAGATTGCGGATGCTCTCGGCGACGATTGTATCGACCAAATCGTGAAACATCCGAGCCTCCTGTCAGAGGTCGACGGGTTGAAAGAGAAACAGGCACGTGTGATTACGGAACGTCTGAACGTCTTATACGGGGTCGACCAACTGTTACTATTTCTCGCCCCATTCGACGTGACGCCACGTCTCGCCTCAAAGATTCATAAAGAATATGAAGGCCGAGCGATGGAAACGATTGAAAAGAATCCATACGCGCTCATGTACGATGTGCAAGGTATCGGCTTCAAAACGGCCGATGCCATCGCCGCGCATTTTGGGATTCAAGGAATCCATCCTGAACGCATCGCGGCAGCAGTACTTTACGTATTAGAACTCGAACAAGGGAACGGTCATCTATATGTAACCGCAGACCAACTCGAGGCCGAGATGCCTCGCATCATCGGAGCGGACCCAGGTGACGCCCTCGTCACGGCTTTGGAGTCACTTGCGAAAGAGGAACGAGTCGTTATCGAAGACGGGGTCGTCTATCATCCCCGTGTCTTCCGTGCCGAACGGAAGGCGGCAGAGGAGTTAGCCCGAATCATGGCGACGTCGACGACAGAAGACGTGGACATGACGACAATCTTTGATGCGGTCGGACGTGTTGAGGAGATGTTCTCGATCGAATATGCGACACAGCAACGAGAAGCCATTGAGCTCGCACTTAAATCACCGCTCATGGTACTCACCGGAGGGCCGGGTACAGGGAAGACGACTGTCGTTCGAGGCATCATTCATGCACTCAGTGACGTCTTCGATTGGAAGTTAGAGCCTGTACCGAACCAACCGTTCCCATTCGTCTTGGCCGCACCGACGGGTCGAGCGGCGAAACGCCTCAGTGAGTCGACAGGGCTACCGGCCTCGACAATTCACCGTCTGTTGAAGTTCGACGGAAGTTCGTTCCAAGTGGATGAAACGAATCCGCTTGTCGGGAAAGTCCTCATCGTCGATGAGGCATCGATGATTGACATCTTCTTGTTTAGGAGTTTACTGAAGGCTGTTCCGAACGGCATGAAAATCTTGTTCGTCGGAGACCGCGATCAGCTCCCGTCTGTCGGACCGGGGCAAGTACTTGCGGATTTGATGCAGACGGACGGGATTCCGGTCGTTCGACTTGACGTCGTCCATCGTCAAGCGTCGGAGTCGAGTATTTTACGGCTCGCGCATTCTTTGAACGCCAAGAAAATGCCGGACGATTTGTTGGCGGCTCTCCCGGACCGTCGTTTCTATACGGCGAATCAGGAGACGGCGCTTCAAGCGATCTGTCAGATGGCAGGGGCTGCCCTTCGGAAAGGGTATTCACCGTTTGACATCCAAGTACTCGCTCCGACGTATCGTGGTGTATGCGGGATTGACGGGTTGAACGAGGCGCTCCAAAATGTGTTCAATCCTAAATCGAATGCTCGTGAAGTAAAACACGGGATACGCATTTACCGAAATGGCGATAAAGTGCTACAACTCGTCAATAATGCTGAAGAAAACGTATATAACGGAGACATCGGTGAAATCACGAACATCTTCTTCGCCAAAGAGAACGTCGACAAGGTCGATAAGATTTATATTCGATTCGACCAGACGGAAGTCGAATATAACCGTAGTGAATGGGATCAGTTTACTCACGCCTACGCCATCACGATTCATAAGTCACAAGGTTCGGAGTTCCCAATCGTGCTCATGCCGGTCTTCTTCAACGGAGGATTCCGGTCGTCGCGTAACTTGATTTATACAGCTGTGACCCGGGCGAAGAAAAGTTTACTGCTGTTCGGGGACGTACGGGCACTCGAGGCGGCCACGCGAGAAGAGGAACCAGTACGACGGACGAAATTGGTCGAGCGCTTAGGTGGGAAGTCTTGACGTCTTCATAAGCGCGTGTGATAATGACGAATAGACAACTGAAACGATACAGACGATGAAGGAAATGAGTACGTCGTCACCACCTCTACAGAGACATCTTCCTAGGCTGCGAGAAGATGGGGGCAGGCCGACCGAAGCTATTCTGGAGTTCCCACTCAACCTGGGCGCCTCATCCACGTTAACGGATGTTTCGAGGCACGGTGTTACCGTGCGAACGAGGGTGGTACCACGAAGCGATGCTTTCGTCCCTTTCCACAGGGGCAGGCATCGCTTTTTTTCGTTTCGTTCAGAATTTAAGGAGGAATTGTTCATGAAACCGCTCAAATCATTGACTGGCGCACAGATTCGCCAAATGTACTTAGATTTCTTTAAATCAAAAGGTCACAGCGTTGAGCCGAGTGCTTCGCTCGTTCCGGTCGAAGACCCGACTCTTTTGTGGATCAACTCAGGCGTAGCGACACTCAAAAAATATTTTGATGGTCGTGTCATCCCTGCGAACCCACGCATCGTCAACGCTCAAAAATCGATTCGGACGAACGATATCGAGAACGTTGGGAAGACCGCTCGTCACCATACATTCTTCGAAATGCTCGGAAACTTCTCAGTCGGTGAATACTTCCGTGAAGAAGCAATCACATGGGGTTGGGAGCTATTGACGAGTGACGAATGGTACGGTCTCGACACGGAGCGCCTGTCCGTCACGATTCACCCGGACGATGAAGAGTCGAAACAGATCTGGTTGAAGCTCGGTGTGCCGGCTGACCGCATCATCCCGCTTGAAGATAACTTCTGGGAAATCGGTGAAGGCCCGTCTGGTCCGAATACAGAGATTTTCTTCGACCGAGGACCAGCGTTTGGAGACGACCCGACCGACCCTGAACTGTATCCAGGTGGGGAGAACGAGCGTTACCTTGAAATCTGGAACATCGTATTCAGTCAATATAACCATGATGGGCACGGGAATTATACGGAACTCCCACGTAAAAACATTGATACGGGGATGGGACTCGAACGGATGGTGAGCGTCCTTCAAGATGTTCCGACGAACTTCGATACCGATCTCTTCATGCCGATCATTCGTGAAACAGAAAAGATCAGCGGAGACGTTTACCGCCAAGATAGCAGCAAAGATGTCGCGTTCAAAGTCATCGCGGACCATATTCGTACCGTATCGTTCGCGATTGGTGATGGGGCACTTCCGTCGAACGAAGGACGTGGATATGTACTTCGTCGCCTCCTCCGTCGTGCCGTGCGTTATGCGAAGATGCTTGGCATCGAGCGTCCGTTCATGTATGAACTCGTCGATGTTGTCGGAGACATCATGATCGACTTCTATCCACAAGTGACTGAGAAGAAAGATTTCATTAAAAAAGTCATTAAAAACGAGGAAGAGCGTTTCCATGAAACATTGAACGATGGACTCGCGATCTTGAACGAAGTTGCAAAAGCACAAAAGGCAGCAGGGTCGAACGTGATCAGCGGTGAAGATGCGTTCCGTCTTTATGACACATACGGCTTCCCACTTGAATTGACAATCGAATACGCAGAAGATCATCAGATGACGGTCGATGAAGACGGCTTCAAAGAAGCGATGAATGAGCAACGTGAACGTGCACGACAAGCGCGTACCGACGTTGAATCGATGCAGATTCAGTCAGGTGTGCTCGCGGACATCACGATGCCATCGACGTTCCTCGGCTACAACAATTTAGAGACGAATGCAAAAATTGTCAGCTTGATTCACGATGGCGAACTCGTCGATGTCGTCGCTGCCGGGGAAGAAGCACAAGTGATGCTCGATCAGACACCATTCTACGCAGAAAGCGGTGGTCAAATCGGTGACAAAGGACAAATCGTCGGAGAAGATTTCGTTCTTCGTGTCAAAGATGTGTCAAAAGCACCGAACGGTCAAAACTTACACACGGTCACGGTCGAATCAGGTGTGGCAAAAGCGGAAGCGGCAGTCACGGCAACGGTCGACCAAGCATCACGTCAAGCGATCGTGAAAAACCATACGGCGACGCATCTTCTTCACCGCGCGCTAAAAGACACGCTCGGCGAGCACGTCAACCAGGCTGGATCACTCGTGACACCAGATCGCCTTCGTTTTGACTTCTCTCACTTCGGTCAAGTGACACCCGACGAGCTTCAATCGATTGAGCGTCAAGTAAACGAGAAGATTTGGGCATCGATCGGTGTCGACATCGAAGAGATGAACATCGCTGATGCGAAAGCAAAAGGAGCGATGGCACTCTTTGGTGAGAAATATGGCGATGTCGTTCGCGTCGTATCAGCAGGTGACTACTCGGTTGAACTTTGTGGTGGTTGCCACGTATCCAATACGGCTGAAATCGGACTCTTTAAAATCTTGTCTGAGTCAGGGATTGGCGCTGGGACACGTCGAATCGAAGCGGTCACAGGTGCTGGCGCATACGAAGTGATGAACCTGCAAATCGAGACGCTTGAAGCGGCAGCGAAACTATTGAAGACGAAACCTCTCGAGGTTCCGGTACGTGTTCAGGCACTTCAGGCTGAAATCAAAGAAGTAGAGCGCGCTTCAGAGTCACTCAAAGCGAAGCTTGCGAACATCGAAGCGTCTTCTTTAACAGATGCAATCGAGACAATCGGTGACGTCCAATTGATCGCGAAACGTGTCGATGGACAAGATATGGATGCTCTTCGTAGCATGGTCGACGACTTGAAAGGAAAACTCGGTTCTGCCGTGATCATCCTTGGGTCTGCGAACGGAGACAAAGTCAACCTCGTCGCGGGCGTGACGAAAGACTTGAATGACCGAGGCTTCCATGCCGGAAAACTCATTAAAGAAGTTGCGACACGTTGCGGTGGCGGCGGTGGCGGTCGTCCAGACATGGCGCAAGCCGGAGGGCGCGATGTAACAAAACTAGATGAAGCATTGAAGTTTGCTTCACATTATGTCCAATCACTGGCATAATAGAGTGTGAAGTGCAAACGGAAAGAGGTGGATTCTTGTGAGCCAAATGGATCGCACGATGCAATTCAATTTTCCAGAAGATGATCAACGTGCTAACACACGCGAAACGCTGATTACGGTATATCAAGCACTCGAGGAAAAAGGATATCAACCGATCAATCAAATCGTGGGATACTTATTGTCAGGTGACCCTGCCTACATTCCACGTCATAATGATGCGCGAAACTTGATTCGCAAAATTGAGCGGGACGAACTACTCGAAGAGTTGGTCAAATCGTATTTGAACGATCGTAGAGAGGGTTAATATGAAGCGAGTCATGGGACTCGATGTCGGTTCGAAAACAATTGGTGTCGCGGTAAGTGACCTAATGGGATGGACGGCACAAGGTGTGGAGACAGTCTACTGGACTGAACCTGACTTTGAAGAGGCCGTTCGTCTCCTTCGTCCGATTATCGAACAGTACGATGTGAAAGAAGTTGTTGTCGGTCACCCGAAAAACATGAACGGAACAATCGGTCCTCGTGGAGAGGCATCAGAAGCATTTGCTGAAGCCCTCACTGAACAGACTGGTCTTCCGAGTGTGTTGGTGGACGAACGATTGACGACGATGCAGGCGGAACGGATGCTCATTTCAGCAGATGTCAGCCGCAAAAAGAGAAAAGCGGTCATCGACAAAATGGCGGCCGTGATGATTTTACAAAACTACCTGGATCGTTCCGGGAATTAAAGGAGGAATCTCTCATGGCAGAAATCCGTCGTGAAGAAGAAATGTACCGTATTCCAGATGAAAATGGAGACGAGCATTTATTTGCAGAAATTTTCCGTATGACAAGCGATCGCACGAAAAAGACATTCGTCGTGCTTGAGCCGGTCGGCGCTCCGGAAACAGAAGATGAAGACACAATCGAAGTATATGCATTTGAAATTGAAGAACTTGAAGATGGCGAATTCATCTTGAAGCTTGTCGAAGACGATGAAGACTTTGACGAGGTTATGGAAGCATTCGATGTCGTCAGCGACGAAGTCGGTCTAGACTAAATAGGGGACGGGCGGCTAGGGATCATCCCTCGTCGCCTCTCTTTTTAAAAAGAACAGGGGAGAAATGCATGAATCATCCATCTATGTCAGATGAGAAACGTGCCCGCAACCGAATCGTTCGCCGTATCACGGTTGTCATCCTTGCGATCTTCCTTCTCGTCATCGCCACAGGATCTGCTCTCGCATATGTATTTGTGAAGCGCTCTGTCGAACCGATTGACCCGACATCGACGGAAACGGTCGAGGTCGAAGTCCCACTCGGAGCTGGTTCGGGATACATTGGTGAATTACTTGAAGAGAATGGGCTTGTAAGGAGTAGCACGATTTTCCGTTTCTATACACGCTTTAAAAATGAATCTTCGTTTCAGGCGGGGACGTATACACTATCTCCGTCACAATCAATCGATGAGTTGATTGAAACGTTGCAAACAGGTAAAGTCATTGTGGTCCCTGATATCAAGCTTGTCATTCCGGAAGGGTTCACAATCGACCAGGTGATTGCGCGACTTGCGAAAGTCGCCGAGATTCCGAAAGAAGAAATTTCAGAACAATTGAGTGACCGTGAATACATTCAGTCTCTCGTGAATGAGCACGAAATGTTGACGGAGGAAGTGTTGCAGGACGGCATCTATCATCCGCTTGAAGGATACCTGTTCCCAGCCACGTATGAATTTAATAAAGGGGTAACACTCAACGAAATTATCGATGAGATGTTATTGCCGACTGAAAGTATGTATCAAGAATACAAAGGTCGTTTAGCTGATTCAGGACGTACGTTCCACGAGACGCTCTCTCTTGCATCCGTTGTCGAGAAAGAGGCCGTGTCGACGGAAGACAGAAAAGAAATCGCCGGTGTCTTCGAGAATCGTTTAAACGACGGAATGAGATTACAATCTGACCCGACCGTTTGGTACGGTACAGGAGAAACATCAATTTTCACTTCGTTCGCTGACTTGGAGAACGATTCCTTATATAATACGTATCGTTATGAAGGCATTCCAGTTGGACCGATTGCGGCCGTGAGCCGTGACGCCTTTGAGGCAGTGCTCAACCCGAACGATACAGAGAACATTTACTTCTACGCACGCCCTCCACGTGAAGGGTTCCCGAATGGTGAAGTCTTGTTCGAAGTCAACTATGAGGACCATCAACAAAACGTCAATAAGTACCGTTCCGAATGGGAAGCGTTTGAAGAAGCAAACAGTAATTGATGGGACGACCGGAAGCATCTGCTTCCGGTCGTTTGAATGAAGAGAGTGAAGAGGTGGAACGAGTGGACCATGCATCCTATGAAGGATATGTAGAAAAATTGATTAATGACCGCTCCCCGCTGTTGACGGAGATGGAGGCATTCGCGCGCGTTCACCATGTTCCGATTATGGATCTGACAGGTTCTGAAGTGCTTCTCTCGTTACTGGCGATGCAACGACCGGCTCGAATCCTCGAAGTAGGGACGGCGATCGGCTATAGTGCCATTCGCATGGCGGAGTTGTTGCCGGATGCGGAAATCGTCACAATTGAGCGGAATGCTCGCCGGTTTGAAGAAGCGACGGGCTTCATCAAGCGATCAGATGTTCGTGATCGTATCACGCTCATTCATGGTGATGCTGTCGAATTGATCGGTTCGATTGAAGGGAAGTTCGATGCGGTATTTATTGATGCGGCGAAAGGACAATATCAAAAATTTTTTGATGGGTATGGCGCTTTAGTACCAATTGGTGGTACGATTTACAGCGATAATTTGTTTTTGAGAGGAGACGTCCTGCTTGAAGACGTATCAGTACTTGATCGTCGAAGACGCCGGCTTGTCCGTCTTGTAAAACAATTTACTGAGCAATTGATGGCACGGACCGATTATCATACTGCAATTTTGCCCCTTGGTGATGGCCTAGCAATCAGTCGTAAATTACGATGAGGAGGACTTAACTTTGATGCAACATAAACCCGTCATTATTGGCGTGGCCGGGGGGACCGGATCTGGAAAAACGACCGTGGCCCGCGCGCTCGTCGATTCGTTTCAAGGTCAATCGGTCGTCATGATTGAGCAAGACGCGTATTATAAGGATCAATCAGAGATGACAATGGAGGAACGGTACAAAACGAACTACGACCACCCCTTCGCCTTTGATAACGATTTGTTAATCGAACATATCCAACAGTTACAACAGCATCAGGCAGTCGAGAAACCAGTATATGATTATGCGGCCCATACACGGTCGGACGAGACGATTTTGATCGAGCCGGTCGATGTCGTCATCGTAGAAGGCATATTGGCGCTCGAAGATGCCCGTTTACGTGATTTAATGGATATTAAAGTCTTCGTGGACACAGATGCGGACGTTCGAATTTTAAGACGAATGCAACGTGATATTAATGAACGTGGACGCTCGATTGATTCAGTCGTGGCACAGTATACGAACGTCGTACGTCCGATGCATTTGCAATTCTGTGAACCGACGAAGCGGTACGCGGACATCATCGTTCCTGAAGGCGGAGAAAACTTTGTCGCGATTGATTTACTCGTGACAAAAATCCGTTGGGTGCTCACTGAGCGCAATCGCGCGTGAGGAAATAAATCGTTTTCAATTCACCCCTAGCTGTAATATACTAGGAGACAATGAAGGAGTGACAGAAATGGCTGAAAAACAACACTATATGACGTTAGACGGAAAAGCGAAAATCGAGAATGAATTAAACGAACTGAAGACGGTGCGCCGTAAAGAAGTCGTTGAAAATATTAAGATTGCTCGTGATTTCGGTGATTTGTCAGAGAACGCGGAATATGACGCGGCAAAAGAAGAACAAGCGATGGTCGAGGGACGAATCGCACAACTAGAAGAGATGCTCCGCAATGCGGTCATCATTCAAGATGACGCAGGGGATAACTCGGTTGTCTCTATCGGTAAGACAGTGACGTTCTTCATTCAAGAAGACAATGAAGACGAGACGTATACAATCGTTGGTGGAGCCGAAGCGGACCCGTTCACAGGGAAGATTTCGAATGAATCACCGATTGCCAAGGCGTTGCTTGGACGTACAATCGGAGACGTGGTTACGGTTCAAACACCGGGTGGCGACATGGTCGTCGAAATAAAAGAAATCAAATAATGCGAAGAGCGACCTCCTATTCGGAAGTCGCTCTCTTTATGAGGAGGAACCGGAATGAAAGTAGGCATCATCGGCGCGATGGAAGAAGAAGTGAATTTGCTTCGGAATGAGTTGACGGAACGGAAAGATACGGAAATCGCAAACTATCATTTTTATGAAGGCTATCTTGGAAACATGCAAGTCGTCATCTTGAAGTCGGGCATCGGCAAAGTCAATGCGGCAATCGGGACGACACTCTTGATTGATAAGTTCAAGCCGGACGTTGTCATCAATACAGGCTCTGCCGGCGGCTTTAAAAAAGGAATGAAGGTCGGCGACGTCGTCGTCTCGACGGAAGTCCGTCACCACGATGTCGACGTGACTGCTTTCGGGTATGAATACGGGCAAGTTCCAGGGATGCCGCCGGCGTATGAGGCAGATGCCAAACTCGTCAGTGTCTGTAAAGATGTGATTGAAAGCTTGCCTGATGTGAATGTCCACCAAGGGTTGATCGTCACAGGAGATTCATTCATCAATGACTCGAAACGTGTAGCAGACATTCTTGGACATTTCGACGAGGTCGCTGCTGTCGAGATGGAAGCTGCACCAATTGCACAAACATGTTATCAGTTCGGCGTACCGTTCGTCGTGACACGTTCCATCTCGGATAGTGCGGATGAAGAGGCGAACTTGTCATTCGATGAATTTTTAGAAACGGCTTCGATTAATTCTGCGAAGATGGTCATGGCTGTTACGAAGCGACTAGAAAAGGCATAACCGAGTTATACCGAAGAGGATGCATTGACATCCTCTTTTTATTCCCTTATATTAGTACCAGATACTAAGAATAGGGGTCGACGATATGAATATTGGAATCATCGGCATCGGATCGTTCTTACCGGACAATCGGGTGACAAATATCGATTTAGAAAAGCGAATGGATACGAGCGATGAATGGATTCGTACGCGTACAGGCATCGAGGCACGACATTTAGCAGAAACAGGGACGTCGGTTGCAGATATGGCAACACGTGCCGCAGAGCGTGCTCTACAGAGCGCAGGAGTCACGATTGATGAGATTGAGGCAATCGTTTGTGCGACGGCTACAGCACCATCTTTCCCGGCAACAGCATGCCTCGTGCAGGCGAATCTCGGTGCAAAGCGGGCTGTGGCGTTTGACGTGAGTGCAGCATGTAGCGGATTCATCTTTGCGATGGACACTGCGAAGAGCTTGATGGATTCAAAAGGGTTTAAAAAGACGCTCGTTATCGGGGCAGAAAAGATGGGAAGTCTGATTGATTGGGATGATCGATCGACCGCCGTTTTGTTTGGGGACGGGGCAGGTGCCGTCGTACTTGGAGAAGATGAGGTCGCTTCGATTGACTCATTCGTACTCGGAAGTGACGGTACGGGTGGTAAATACCTATATGAGAATGAAGAGGGTAAAATCGTCATGAATGGTCGTGAAGTCTTCAAGTTTGCGGTACGTAAAATGCCGGAAATCGTACTTGAAGCGCTTAATAAAGCGGATAAATCACTGAATGACCTCGATGTTCTCGTACCGCATCAGGCGAACCGCAGAATCATCGATGCTGCGATGGAACGGTTGAGTTTAGAAGAAGAGAAAGTCGTCATGACCATTCAGGACCATGCAAACACATCGGCAGCATCCATTCCGCTCGCTTTAGCCGAAGCGGTAAAATCAGGTAAAATCCAAGATGGACAAACGGTCGTCATCGCAGGGTTCGGTGCCGGTCTCACATGGGGTGCTAGCTGTTTGACATGGAATCAGGCAACAATTACGGAGGGGAATCATCTATGAAACGAGTAGTAGTAACAGGGTTAGGAGTCGTATCACCGTTAGGAAACGACGTGTCGACAATGTGGGATCGCCTTTTAAAAGGGGACAATGCGATTGATACGTTGACGAAGATTGACATCAGTCAGTATCCGGCGAAGGTTGGGGCAGAAGTGAAAGAATGGAGCATTGAACACTTAGTTGAACCGAAAGAAGCACGTAAGATGGACTCTTTCATTCAATATTCACTTTTAGCAGCAGATGCTGCGCATAAAGACAGTGGGCTCGATGTGAAAGCGATGGCGGATGATGTCGGTACTTGGATTGGGAGCGGAATCGGTGGCGTCGAAACGATTGATAAACAATCTGCCATCCTACACGAACGTGGACCACGTCGTGTCAGTCCATTCTTCATTCCAATGATGATTCCGAATATGGCTAGCGGACAAGTGTCTATTTATCTTGGCGCAAAAGGACCGAGTAACTGTTCCGTGACAGCTTGTGCATCAGGGACGAACTCTATCGGGGAAGCGTTCCGCGTTATTCAACGTGGAGATGCGATTGCGATGTTCGCTGGTGGGGCGGAAGCACCGATCACACCACTCTCGTTCGCAGGGTTCTGTTCTAACAAAGCATTGTCAACGAATCCGGATCCAAGTACGGCGTGCCGTCCGTTTGACGAGAATCGTGACGGGTTTGTCATGGGAGAAGGAGCAGGTGTGCTCGTCTTAGAAGAATATGAGCATGCATTAGCACGAGGTGCGAAAATGTATGCAGAAGTCGTCGGATACGGCATGAGTTCAGATGCTTATCACATCACAGCACCGTCACCAGAGGCAGAAGGTGGCTCGAAGGCGATGAGTGAAGCGATTCGTGATGCCGGGATTAAACCGGAAGAAGTTCAATACATCAACGCGCATGGAACGAGCACGCCGCTCAACGATATGCTCGAAACAAAAGCGATTCGTCGTGTGTTCGGAGAACATGCCGACAAGCTCGCAGTGAACTCCTCGAAATCGATGATTGGACACCTCCTTGGTGGTGCAGGTGGCGTCGAGGCCGTCATCACAGCGCTTTCGATTCATGAAGGTAAAATTCATCCGACGATTAACTGCGAATCACCTGCAGCGGATTGTGATTTAGACTATGTACGAGAAGGAAATCGGGAACTTGAAATCCAGTATGCACTTAGTAACTCACTCGGCTTCGGGGGCCACAATGCGACACTCGCATTTGCGAAAGTGACGAACTGACGGTAGAAATATCATTCAAAAAAGGTTAGGGTATAAGGGTTGGTCTAACAGAAAGGAGCACAACGAATGAAAAAGAAATCATTCATCGTGACCGCCTTGTTAGGTTCAGTCCTTATCCTTTTTTTATTTATTTGGAACGAACAACGAGAGCAGTCACGTGAACTATTACCGCCAGAAGAGCAAACCTTGACGATTTACGGAGAGTCACTTCCAACACAACCGGATGTCATGTTAGCGATTGATCCGGCATCACAAACAATATTGTCGCATCTATATGAAGGACTGTATCGCTTTGGTGAAGATGGGTCCATCGAGCCGGCCCTTGTCGAAAAATTGGAGCGTTCAGAAGACGGGACGGTATATACGTTTACGTTAAAAGAGAGTACGACAACAGAAGGAAACGCGATTACGGCGCAAACGTTCATCGACCATTTTCGTAAACTTGTCGATGATGACACGAATTCACCATTCAGTTTTTTACTCGCAGATGTCAAATCGGCAAAAGAAATTGGTTTGGGGCAAAAAGAGCCCAGTACGTTAGGAGTTAAGGCAATCGATGATCAAACGCTCGAGCTGACCCTCATCCGACCGATGGAAGGATTCGAGAAGGTACTAGCGATGCCCGCATTTTTACCACAACTATCGGCGAAGGCGTGGGATGAACTAGAAACAAACGGTCCGTTTGAAATCAATTCAATTGATGATACAACTGTCTCGATACATAAAAACGAAACGTATCGTGAGGCGGAGAGCGTCATGCTCGAAACCGTTTCTATCCGTAGTGAGCCGAACTTGTCCGAAACATCCGGGATGCATCCGGTTCCATATGATTTTGACATGTCTACTGTTAACGAAGAGGTCATGACGATTCGGGACGTACCACGGAGTGGTGTATTTTACTTAAAACCGAATGTTGAAAAAGCACCGTTTAATGATGTAGCGTTTCGACAAGCCCTCGCGTTGACATTAGAACGGACGGCGATTGAAGATTCTCTCGCACGAGCGGAGCAAACAACGGAACGATTGCTCGTCATGGACGAAAAGTCAGCTGTCAAAGAGCTAGAAGGAGACCCCAGTCAATTATTTGAGGATGTAAAACAACGTCTCAAGAAGGACGAAGTGGAGATTGAACTGCTTAGTTTTGTTGATGAGGAAGCACGCCAAATTTCAACAAAGTTGAAAGAGAATTTAGAACAGTTGGACGGATTAACAGTCAAAGTCATCGAGCTTCCCTTAGGAGATAAAGTTAGGAAAGAAGTCTCAGGTGATTACGCATTCTCCTTGTCGGGTTGGCAACCAGACTATCCAATGTTATCAGCCTATTTGACTCAATTTGAGACAGAAAATGTGTTGAATTCGAGTCGATATGCAAGTGAGTCGTATGATGAGTTGCTAGATCAGGCGCGCGTGACAGAGAATTTAGATGAACGAAACAAGATCTTACGACAGGCAGAAGCACAGTTGTTAGAAGAAGCAGTTGTTATGCCAATCTATCAAGCAGGACGTTCATATATGATTGATAAAAGTTATGAACATGTCGGTTATCCGGTCATCGGTCCTTCATATGTCCTAACGTTTACAAAAAAATATGAAAATTGAGCTAAAAGCCCGCCGCTGTAGGCGGGCTTTTAGCCTATAGAGAAAATTTTTTAGAAAAATCAAAATAAACACTTTGCAAAATTATCAGAATATTGTATTATTGCATCAACGGGATTTTGGTAACAAATACTGTCAGAACAAATGACTGAATTTTCTACCATCATTCAATTCGTTAAAACGAAAAAATCAGGGGGTCATCGCAATGAATAAGAAAAAAGGTTTTGCTTTAGCATCTTCGGTTACACTTTTATCTAGTGCATTCCTAGCTGCATGTTCGACAGGGGATGAAGACACAGGGTCTTCAAACGGATCAGGTTCGGAAGGTTCTGCAGATGAAGCGCAAGTCCTCAACTTGCTCGACAGCTCGGATATTCCTTCACTTAACCCTACACTCGCAACGGATGCTGTATCGTTCAACGTGTTGAACAACGTTAACGAAGGTCTTTACCGTATGGATGAGAACGATGAGCCAACTCCGGGTATGGCTGAATCTCACGAAGTTTCAGAAGACGGGAAGACTTACACATTCAAGCTTCGTGAAGGCGCGACTTGGTCAAACGGGGAGCCTGTCACAGCGAACGACTTCGAATACGCTTGGAAAGAAGTACTCAACCCAGATAACGCTTCACAATATGCATACGTTATGTCTGTCATCGAAGGCGCAGATGCGTACAATACAGGCGAAGGCGAACGCGATGCAGTAGGCGTTAAAGCAATCGACGATCAAACACTTGAAGTTAAATTGACAGCACCAGCTGACTACTTCCTCGGATTGACAAGCTTTGGTGTCTTCATGCCAAAACTTGAATCATTCGACACAGAGCAAGGCGAAAACTTCGGTACATCTGCAGAGACGACTCTTTACAACGGACCGTTCAAACTCGATAGCTGGGAGCGCGAACAAGGTTGGAAGATGGTCAAGAACGAAGACTATTGGGATGCAGAAGCAGTTAAACTTGAAGAAATCAACGTTAAAGTCGTTAAAGAAGTTTCGACAGGTGTTAACTTGTACGAAAATGGTGACGTTGACCGCACAGGCTTGACTTCGGAGCTCGTAGCCCAATATCAAGATAACGAAGACTTCTCAACAGTCGTAGAACCGACGATTTTCTATCTCCAATTCAACACAGAAGTGGAAGAGCTTAACAACCAAAAAATTCGTAATGCGATTGACCGCGCTTACGACAAGTCTGCGATTGCAGAAACACTTCTTGCGAACGGTTCAATCCCTGCGAACTTCTTCGTTCCAAAAGACTTCGCATCAGGTCCTGACGGAAAAGACTTCCGTGAAGGTAATGGAGATATCGGCGGATACAACGTTGAAGAAGCTCAAAAACTTTGGGAAGAAGGGCTTTCTGAGCTCGGAACAGAAGAAATTGAACTTGAACTTCTCAACTATGACTCAGAATCTGCGAAGCAAATCGGTGAGTTCATTAAAGGTGAACTAGAGAAAAACCTTCCAGGTATGACGGTTACTATCAAGCAACAGCCGTTCAATAACAAACTTGACCTTGAGAACAACGGAGACTTCGAGTTCACGTTCGCTGGTTGGGGTCCTGACTACCAAGATCCAATGACATTCGTTGACCTCTTCGTCACTGACGGACCATACAACCGTGGTAAATGGTCGAACGAAGAATTCGATAAACTCATCGCTGATGCGAAATCAAGCACAGACCCTGCTGAGCGTTGGACTCAAATGCAAGATGCTGAGAAAATTGTTCTTGAAGAGAACGCAATCTCACCAGTTTACCAACGTGGTTCAGCTCGCCTTACGAAACCATACGTTAAGGATATCGTCGAGCATGCATTCGGTGCGGACTACTCTTACAAGTGGGCTTCAATCGAAGGCAAAGAATAATCAATCATCTTTACTAAGAGAGACAGGGACGCCTGTCTCTCTTTTTTGTGTATTAAAAAGACTCTCAAAAAATGAACTGCACCCCAATTGTTAGACACATCTAACAATTGGGGTGCAGTTTTTTAATAGGTTAAATTACTTTTTCACTTTTGCCCGTTTGCGACTAAGACCCATCGCTTTTTCAATCTTCGCGAGATTTTTATTGGCGACGGCTTCTGCTTTCGCGCGGCCAGCATCGAGAATTTCATCGAGTTCTGTAGAATCGATCAGTTCGTGGAAACGCGCTTGAATCGGTTCAAGTAAAGCGACGACAGCTTCCGCCACATCTTGCTTGAACGTTCCATAATTGGAGTTCTCATATTGTTTGACGAGGTCGTCAATCGATGTCCCTGTCGAGAGTGAATAAATTTCCAATAAGTTTGAAATACCTGGTTTGTTCTCACGATCGAACGAGATGACACCGCTCGAGTCCGTGACGGCACTCTTAATCTTCTTACGAATGACATTTGGTTCATCGAGCATTGAAATATACCCTTTTGCGTTTGTATCCGATTTTGACATCTTCTTCGTCGGATTCGTAAGAGACATAATGCGTGCGCCTTCTTTTTGAATGAGTGGTTCTGGCAACGTGAACGTCTCGTAGTAGCGTTTATTGAAACGTTCTGCCAAATCACGCGTTAATTCGATGTGTTGCTTTTGGTCATCCCCGACAGGAACGAGTTCTGTATTGTATAACAAGATATCAGAGGCCATGAGGGTCGGATAAACAAACAACCCTGCGCCAACGTTTTCGTTGCCTCGCGACTTATCTTTGTATTGCGTCATGCGTCCGAGTTCACCCATGCCGGCGATACATGTTAACATCCATCCAAGTTGGGCGTGCGCTTTTACTTCAGACTGTACGAAAATGGTTGCTTTCTCTGGATCGAGACCCGATGCAAGATAAAGTGCTGCTAGTTTCCTTGTGTTGTTCATGAGCTCGATGCGGTCAAGTTGAACTGTGATTGAATGTAAATCGACGATACAATAATATGCATTGTGATCGTCTTGTAGGTCGACGAATTGCTTCATCGCGCCAAGGTAGTTTCCGAGCGTCACGACGCCGGTCGGTTTAATACCTGAAAAAATAGTTGCCATGTGTATACACCTCCGTAAAATATAAAAAACCGCAGTCGTCCGCCCGAAAAAATCGGGACGAATAACCGCGGTGCCACCCAAATTTGCATGAAATATGCCACTTGAACGCAATAACGAGCGTGAACCGTCTCGCCATACTCAAGTTCAAGCGAGCCACTCCAAAGTCCATTCGTTCAAAGCCTTATCATCTACTCGCAGCACCGTAGACTCTCTGGAGAAAAGGAAATTTGAACTACTTGTCTTCTTCCATGTGTTCTTATTCTGCATTAAGTTTAGCACAGGATCCGGCTAACTAAAAGATGAATTAAATCAACGCAATGAGGAATGAGAGTACGGTACTCCCGACTCCCACATACACCCAGCTCCACGCTGATTGTTTGCGAAGAAGACGATCTTCAGGATCTTCTTCCTCGTCCTCTTCATAGTCTGAATCGATTTCTTTAAGTTTCGCCCGTCGATTTCGTTTGAAACCATACATGAAGCCATCGAACAGACCGGTCGCGCTCATATGTGAAAACATTCCGATCGCAAACGTGAGAATTCCTGAAACGAATAATCCGCCACTCAAATGAAAGAGAAAAGATTCACTTCGATAATAGGCGGAAAAGGACCAAATGGTGTAGACGATTGTGACAATTCCCCAAACAAAAAATATATTTCGAAACTTTTTCAACGCTGTAATCTCCTTTCAAACCGTAGAAGGTATGAGTCGCCATTCTATGTTTCTTCTATGATACTAGTAAGACGGGGGGGAAAGCGAGTGTGAAAGGTAGATTTTATGATAGCGTTTTATTCCATAGTTGACAGTTTGATTAAAAATTTCTTACAATAGCCCTAACGTTCTTTCGTCGAATACTTTATGAAATATTCAGAAAATTAAAGAAAAAGTAAGATGTTCATTCGACGAACGGCTAGCTTTTCAAATCGAAAGGGGAAATCGCAATGAAGAAAAAATCGATTCTGCTCATGATGACACTCATCTTAGCACTCGGTTCAGTACTCGCAGCTTGTTCGACAGGCGGAGACTCTGATGGCGACGGTTCTTCAAATGGAGAAAAAGTTCTTCGTTTGACGGATACGTCAGATATCACAACAGCCGACCCGGCGCTTGCTACAGATGCGGTCGCATTCAACTTGATCGCAAACACGATGGAAGGTCTTTACCGTCTTGATAAAGATGGAAATGCCGTTCCGGCACTCGCAGAAAGTGAGCCGGAAGTAAGCGAAGACGGAACTGTTTATACGTTCAAACTTCGTGATGCTGAATGGTCAAACGGAGAACCGGTCACAGCAAATGACTTCGTTTATGCATGGCAACGTGCTGTCGATCCTGCGACAGGTTCACAGTACGCTTACATCATGAACACAATTAAAAACGCTGAGGCGATCAACACAGGTGACACGCCGAAAGAAGAGCTTGGCGTAAAAGCAATTGACGAGAAGACACTCGAAGTCACTCTTGAGCGTCCAGACCCATCATTCCTTTCGCTTACTTCATTCGGTACGTTCACACCAATCAATGAAGCATTTGCAACCGAAGCGGGAGAAGATTTCTCAACAAACCCTGAAAACCTTCTTTACAATGGACCGTTCACATGGACTAATTGGGATCGTGAACAAGGATATGTCTTAACGAAAAATGACACGTACTGGGATAAAGAAAACGTCGCACTTGATTCTGTTGACGTAAAAGTTGTTAAAGAAACATCTACAGTCGTGAACTTGTATGAAGCTGGTGATGTGGATTACGCTGGCCTTGCATCTGAACAAGTCGCAGCATTCCAAGAAGATGAAGACTACAACACAGGTCTTCGTTCGTCAATCGGCTACTTCAAGTTCAATCATGAAGATGAGATTTTCTCTGATGTAAATGCACGTAAGGCAATCGCACGTGCAGTTGACCCATCAGGAATCATCGATCAGCTCTTGAACAACGGTTCAATGGCAACAACTTCATTCATCCCGAAAGACTTCATCAAATATGAAGATGGAACGGATTATACTGAAGGCGTCAAATACTTCGAAACGAACGCTGAAGAAGCAGCTTCACTTTGGGAAGATGCAACAGGCGGAGAAGCGACAACGATCGAACTTCTCTCATTCGATAGCGAAGTATCGAAACAAATCTCTGAGTACATGAAAGGTCAAATCGAGTCGAACTTGCCGAACGTAACGGTTGAGATCGCGCAACAGCCTTTCAACAACAAACTCGAGCGTGAAGCAAACGGGGACTACCAAATGTCGTTCGCATTATGGGGACCTGACTATCAAGATCCACTTACAAACCTTGGTATCTTCACATCAAATAACGGCCAAAATGATATCAAGTACAAGTCATCTGAATATGACAAGTTGATTAACGAAGCATCTGCTGAAACAAACATTGATGCACGTTATGACTTGTTCAAAGAAGCAGAAGCGCTCTTGATTGAACAAGATCAAGCAATCATGCCGATTTATCAAGCTGGTGTGGCATACTTGATTCGTCCAAACATCGAAAACTTTAACCGTCAATTATTTGGTGCTGATTACCAGTACAAATACGTTGATATCAAGTAATGGAATGAGGGGGCATGCGAACCGCATGTCCCCAATTTTCTAAAAAATTCTACTAAAGTAAGAGAAAATACTGTTCAAATGTTTTGTTGGTAAAGTATAATGTAGTAACAGTGAAAATTCAGAATAATCTTTGAAAAGAATATTCTTTGTTTTCAGCCACTGTACTAAGAGCCTTGAGATGAGGTGTAATCTATTCTTTCAGAAAATTCCTTTCATTTTGTGAATTTGAAAAATGGGTCATATGTCATAGTAAAGCTGTTGGTGCAAGTAGTAGAAAGAATTAGACAAAACACAGGGGGTTTTTATTCATGGGACGTTATATCCTACAACGGCTGACTTACGGCGTCATTACGTTCTTTTTGATTGCCACGTTTACGTTCTTCCTGATGGACCTGCTCCCAGGTTCTCCGTATCAAAACCAGGAAAAACTGACAGAATCACAAATTCAATTATTGAATGACCGCTACGGACTCAATGATCCGCTGCCGGTCCGCTACGCGACGTACATCGGAAACATGCTTCAAGGTGACCTTGGTGTATCATTCCGTACAGCAAACCGTCCAGTAACTGAATTGATTATGGAACGAATCGGTCCTTCAGCACAACTAGGGCTCCAAGCATTAGTTCTCGGAACTCTTGTAGGTATATTGTTAGGTGTTGTCGCGGCAATTCGTCACAACACGGTGATCGACTATGGTGCGATGTTCATATCGGTAATCGGTATTTCTGTCCCATCTTTCGTCTTCGCAGCCCTTCTTCAGTACTATGTTGGGGTCAAATTGCAGTTGCTCCCAGTCGCATTCTGGGATTCGCCAGCACATACGATTTTGCCGACGATTTCATTATCTCTTGGAGTCACGGCATCGATTGCTCGTTTTGTCCGTACCGAGATGCTTGAGGTTACGGGACAGGACTATGTCACGCTTGCCAAGGCTAAAGGACTTAGTGGTAACGCAATTGTGTGGAAACACATGGTGCGTAACGCAATGATTCCAGCTATTACAATTTTAGGTCCGTTAACAGCGGCTCTTTTGACAGGTACATTCGTTATTGAGAAAATCTTTGCTGTACCTGGACTCGGAGAATTGTTCGTCACGTCAATCACGTTGAACGACTATACCGTAATCATGGGGACGACACTATTTTTCTCGGCTGTCTTCATTTTAATTATCTTACTTGTCGACTTGCTATACGGCGTTGTTGACCCACGTATTCGTCTTGGGGGGAATAACTGATGATTGAAAACAAAAAGAATTTCGAACAGTTCGACCAAGACATGTTCGCACCCGTAAAAATGAATGAACAGCTTGGTGAAAGAATTGCAGGAAAAAGCTTAAACTTTTGGCAAGATGCTTGGATGCGTCTAAAGAAAAACAAAGCGGCAATCGTATCGCTTTCGATTATTTTACTTCTCGTGTTGCTCTCGCTCTTTGGTCCTATGCTTTCAGGGCGTGACGCATACGAACAAAATATTTCACAAGCAAAGCTTCCGCCTAAAGTCACTGGTCTCGAATGGGCAGGCTTTGACGGGATGGCGACACTCGGAGGACGCGACATCGATTTTTATGAACAAAAGAGTGTAGAAGAGAACTTCTGGTTCGGTACGGACTATCTCGGACGTGATCTTTGGTCGCGTATTTGGGAAGGGACGCGTATTTCCCTCTTCATCGGTTTGATGGCAGCGATTATCGATACGGTCATCGGAGTCGCATACGGTGGAATCTCTGCCTACTTCGGTGGACGTACCGATAATATCATGCAACGGATCGTTGAAATTTTGACAGGTGTACCAAACTTAATCTTAATCATTCTATTCATCTTGATCTTTGACCCGGGTGTCTTCACTATCATTTTAGCCATGGCGATCACAGGATGGATTGGGATGAGTCGACTCGTTCGAGGTCAGATTTTGAAATTGAAGAACCAAGAGTTCGTCTTGGCCGCTCGTACATTAGGCGCATCAAGTACCCGTTTAATTTTCAAACACTTGATTCCTAACACGTTGGGTGCGATTATCATCACACTCATGTTCACGATTCCATCTGCCATCTTTTTCGAGGCATTCCTCAGCTTTATCGGAATCGGACTTCAACCGCCACAAGCATCACTTGGTACGTTGATCAACGATGGATACAAAGAATTACGGACATTCCCGTTCCTTCTTGTTATCCCATCGGTCATCATCGTCTTGCTCATGGTTAGCTTCAACTTGCTTGCCGATGGCTTGCGTGATGCGTTCGATCCGAAAATGCGTAAATAATACAGAAAGAGGGGGACTCGTGCATGGAAACGATTTTATCAGTACGAGACTTAGAGGTCTCGTTCCACACATATGCCGGAACAGTTCAAGCTGTTCGTGGTGTATCGTTTGATTTGAAAAAAGGCGAGACGCTCGCCATCGTAGGAGAATCGGGTTCAGGTAAATCCGTTACTTCGAAGGCAATCATGCGTCTCATTCCGAACCCTCCAGGTGAAATCACGAACGGAGAAATCATGTTCGAAGGGAAAGACTTGGCGAAATTATCGGAAAAAGAAATGCTCAAAATTCGTGGTCGCGACATCGCAATGATTTTCCAAGACCCGATGACATCACTTAACCCAACAATGACGATTTACAAACAGATCGCGGAAGGGCTAAAGCAGCACCAAGGATTGACAGGTGAGGATGCGAAGAAACGTACCCTTGAACTGTTGACACTTGTAGGGATTCCAAACCCTGAAGCGCGTTTGAAGCAATATCCACACCAACTTTCTGGTGGGATGCGTCAGCGGATTGTAATCGCGATTGCACTCGCATGTAACCCGAAAGTGTTAATTGCCGATGAACCGACAACGGCACTTGACGTTACGATTCAAGCACAGATTCTTGAACTGTTAAAAGACATTCAACAAAAGACGGGTACAGCAATTATCTTCATCACGCACGACCTAGGTGTTGTCGCGAATATGGCTGACCGCGTTGCTGTTATGTATGCAGGTCGTCTCGTCGAAAAAGGAACGGTTGATGAAATTTTCTATGAGCCACGTCATCCATATACATGGGGACTTCTTGGTTCAATGCCGCGTCCGACAGACGACCGAAATGAAGCGTTACCAGCAATCCCGGGTACGCCTCCGAACTTGCTCGATCCTCCGAAAGGAGATGCATTCGCACCGCGTAATCCATACGCGATGAAGATTGATTTTGAGAAAGAGCCGCCGATGTTCCAGGTAAGTGATACACACTTTGCGTCAAGCTGGTTATTACACCCGCAAGCACCAGTGGTGAATCCTCCACGTGCGATTCGTGAACTCGCTCTCAAATATCGTCCGGACAGTGCGTTCGCTAAATCGTTTACGAAAGGTGGTGCTGAATAATGGAAAGCGAGAAATTACTCGAGGTAAAAAACCTGAAGCAGCACTTTAAAATTGGCCGTGGTCGTGTCGTTAAAGCGGTCGATGGCATCACGTTTGATATTTACAAAGGTGAAGTGCTCGGACTCGTAGGTGAGTCTGGTTGTGGAAAGTCGACGACAGGACGTACAATCATCGGTCTTTATGATGCGACGGATGGTGATGTTGTCTTCAAAGGCGAAAACGTCCACGATAAAAAGTCAAAAGCAGACAAGTTGAAATTCAACCGTGCAATGCAAATGATTTTCCAAGATCCATACGCATCTCTTAACCCGCGTATGACCGTTGCAGATATTATTGCGGAAGGGATCGACATTCACGGTCTTGCGAAGACGAAAGAAGATCGCATGAACCGTGTGTATGATCTTCTTGAAACAGTTGGATTGACGAAAGAGCACGCGAGCCGTTACCCACACGAATTCTCGGGTGGTCAACGCCAGCGTATCGGGATTGCCCGTGCCCTAGCCGTTGAACCAGACTTCATCATTGCAGATGAGCCGATTTCTGCTCTTGACGTATCGATTCAAGCGCAGGTCGTCAACTTGATGAAAGAATTGCAACGCGATCGCGATTTAACGTATTTGTTCATCGCCCATGACTTGTCGATGGTTAAATACATCTCTGACCGCATCGGTGTTATGTATCAAGGTCACCTCGTTGAGCTTGCGACAGCCGATCGTCTCTACGAGAACCCAATTCATGCGTATACGAAATCGCTTCTTTCAGCGATTCCGCTTCCGGACCCGGAGCATGAACGCACACGTAAGCGGATTGTGTATGAATCAACTTCAAAAGGTCCAGTTGGACGTTCGGATGAGGATTCAAGCATTCCACCACTTCGCGAAGTTGAGCCAGGACACTATGTCTCACTTACAGACGAAGAGTACGAAGCGTACAAAGCACAACTCGTTTAATGAAAAAGATCCTGACTCACTCGTTGAGTCAGGATCTTTTTACACAAAAAAATCACCTATCGAACTAGGTGACTGGTTATCCATTTGAAATGCGAGGCAAGTTTGATAATCGTTCAACGATTGCATCAATCTGGCGAACGCGAGCTAACGCATCTTCGACTTCCATTGTTTCATAATGATGCAGACCGCCTGGCTGCTCGACGAATGTATCGGCGTCATGGACGAGCTGTTGAAGAGGTGTGCGCTGAATGCGGCTCGGTGGTAAATATGAATCGGTGTGTAAGAGAATCATCACAGATATCTCTTTTGCCCGAGCGGGGTCTTCCCCTAATCGAATCAATAGTTTATGGGCACGTTCAGCACCTTTGATCGCATGAATATCATTTTGACGATACAAATCATAATTCCATTTACCTTCCGTATACCATTCATAATGACCGATATCATGAAGTAAAGCGGCCTTTGTCGCTAAATCGGTGTCGAGCCCTCGCTTTGTTGCCATCTCGAGAGCGCGTTCACATACGTCGATTGCATGCTTTAAGCCTGATCGAGTCAAATATTTTTGGGTGATGGGATGTTTCATAATTGTTTCTAATGTGATTCTCATCATCGCTCTCCTCCTTAAAAATAAAAAGGTTATTTCTATTAACTATACAGGTTTTATTGGGTAGTTGCAAATTTCAACTATGTAAAGAAATCATGAACCTTTAAGAATGATTCACAATTCACAAACAAATGTGCTATAATTTAATTGTAGATTTAGTGCAACTTTAAGATTTTCAGAATCGGTAATGCTCTGCATGTTCCTTACGCTGTATGGGGGTGAGAGGCCATGAAAGAACGTGATAAAGTTTTACGAGAGAAAAAAAGACTTTTAAAAGAAGTGCTGAAGAAAAAGTTGAAAGACTTACAAGTAAAGCCAGGGAAAGAGACGGTGTCTCAACCGGTTTCTCGAATCCCTGCATCTTGATATAGGTCATTCAAGGTCGCATTCAACGAATGCGCCCTCTTTTCTTATCCGACTGATAAAGAATATCATTGAAGTTTCAACAATTAAGAATTATTATAATTAAGTGGATGCGAATTTGGGTATACAAATAGAGTCACTTAAAAAGATGGACGCATACTCGATCAGGGAGGAAGAAAAATGGTCACACTATATACGTCTCCAAGCTGTACATCTTGCCGAAAGGCACGGGCTTGGCTCGAAGAACACGATATCCCTTTTACAGAAAGAAACATATTTTCAGAACCGCTCTCACTTAATGAGATTAAGCAAATTTTACGTATGACTGAAGATGGGACAGATGAAATCATTTCGACACGTTCAAAAGTCTTTTCTAAAATCGATGTATCTGTTGATGCCTTATCACTTCAACAACTTTATGATTTGATTCAAGAATATCCGGGTTTATTACGTCGTCCGATTCTTATTGATGAGAAACGTTTGCAAGTTGGATATAACGAAGATGAGATTCGTCGATTCTTGCCACGGAAAGTTCGGACGTTCCAGTTGCAGGAAGCACAGCGACTTGTGAATGAATGAATGAAAGCATACTGTTTAAGCAGTGTGCTTTTTATTATTGATTATTTCCTATAAAATAAAGATATAACCCGTCATCCAGATTGAATGATGTCAAAAAGGGTACAATGATAAAAAGAGAATTTCCCCTCTCCTCCTTATGTGAATTGGGAGCGAGGTGAGAAGGGAGTGGACAATCGTGAAAATTGAGCGCATCAACGATAATACCGTCAAATTTTTCATCACATATGTGGATATTGAAAAGCGTGGTTTCGCACGTGATGAAATTTGGTACAACCGAGAACGTGGCGAGCAGCTGTTCTGGCAAATGATGGACGAGGCTAACGAACGTGAAGATATCTCGTTTGATGGTCCACTATGGATTCAAGTCCAGGCTTTTGAAAAAGGTCTAGAAGTGACGGTGACAATCGCGAAAAATGTGATGGATTCCGAAGATGATTCTGAACTCGGTTCGCTTCTCCGCTCGGCAATTGATGAAGCACGGGATCAGCAGTCAGTACTCGATCAATTGAGTGAGTTAGATGAACTTGAAGCTGAAACAGATGCTTGGGCCCCACTTGCGATGGAAACAAATGATTTCGAGGCAATCATTTCACTGAGTAAGCGTGCAGGTGACACTTTCAGTGATCTTGATTTGAAACTATATCATTATCAAGACCGTTACTACTTGTGGATTGAGTTCCCGGATGAAATGGAACCTGAAGACGAAGAGAATGCACTCAGTCTCTTAGCGGAATATCTATCATTCAGTACACAGACGCAACCTATGCTTGAGGAGTATGGAAAAACCATTCTCGAAGGAGACGTCTTTGCGAAAGTACGTCACTACTTTTAACGGTGCATCGCCTGTTCAGTTGGACAGGCGATTTTTTCAAATCAATGGCAAAGAGGTGTTGGTATGGTGAGACGAATACGTTTATTACTCAATGAAAGTGCTTGGTTTGTCCCCTTCTTATACGGAGCGGGCGGAATTTTACTAACGATTTTGACTCAACTGTTTAGTGAATTCTTTCGAGATTTACTCCCGAATTTCATATATTTAGATTTGGACTCAGCTGCATCTGTTTTATCTTCGACGTTTACGAGCCTTATGACGATGATGACATTCAGCTTTTCCACCATTTTAGTGGTTTTGACGACCTATTCGTCTCAATTTTCTCCACGGACAGTAAATAACTTCTTAACGAATACTGCGGCTAAGCATACGCTCGGCCTTTTCATCATGACCACAATTTACGGGATTTCGAACTTATTCCTCGTTCGCACTGCGGATGAAGGTGTTGTGCTGTCATCTGGAATTAGTGTAATCTTGGTGATTGGATCAATTTGGGCTTTCGTAAAATTCATTCAAACAGTCAGTGTCTCGATTCAGGCGGAGCGTCTCTTATCAACATTACATAAAGAGGCTTTGTCGGTCATCAGTGAGCAAAAAGATGCAATCGAGTCGGAAAAGGTGAATCTCGTTCTGTCAAGATCTGTTCATTCATTCGAAGGGACTGCAGTCCGGGCACCACGAACGGGATACGTCCGTTTGTTTTTAAGAGAAAAGCAAGGAGATCATGAAACGGACTTTGAATCAGTTGTAGCCGTGGGAGATTTTGTTGCAAAAGGGGACCTCGTTGGATTTTGGAAGAGTGAAGAAACTCCAGATGTCGAGTTGTTTGAAATCGGAGAAGTTCGTTCTTCGATGCAAGACCCGTCTTTTGCAATTGAAAAATTGAGTGAGATTGCGTTACGCGGGATTTCGCCGGGGGTTAATGATCCGAATACGGCCATCCACGCGATCCATTACATCGGAGATATATTAAGGGAATTATGTGAACTGCCGGATGGTGATTTCCTCTATTCAAATGGGAAGTGCGATTGGCACGTGAAACGTAAGACACTGGACACGATTTTATTTGAATCGTTGTCACCGATGCAAACATACGCAAATCAAGATATTTTCGTGATGGGTTCTGTATTTGAAGCGATTCGAATGGCTCGTCTCGAAGCCCATGAAACATTGGATTCAACGTTTGATGGTATGGTTGATTACTTTGAAGACGTAATTAATTGGGATCATTTTCATTCAAAAGAGCAACACTATTTGCGGAATAAGATGAATCGTGCGAAAAAGCTGACAGCATGAACAGAGACCACCTTTTCAAAAGAAGAGGTGGTCTTTGTTCAAGAGAGGGTATAACCGCCGTCGACGGTAAGGGCTTGTCCATTTATATAAGTCGAAGCGTCAGTCAATAAAAATTCGACAACAGGAGCAACTTCTTCAGGTAAGGCTGCATGTCCACGGAAATGATGGCTCATGGCATCTTTGAACTTCGCCTCACCTCCATACAGTTTGTGGCTTAGCGGCGTATCAACAGGACCGAAACAGACAGCATTGAATCGTACTTTTCCTTTCATTCGGTGTGCAAACGTTTTGGTCAAGGCGACGACGGCCGCTTTTGAAGCAGCATAATGTGCGAGCATCGGTGGAAATTTGACGTGGCCAACGATGGCGGCATTGTTAACAACGCTGGCACCTTGTTCAAATAACGGGATTGCGCGTTGTGTGACCGTGTTAAGTGCATATAGGTTGACGTCGAATACTTCGGTATAGGCATCATGCGTGAGACGTTCTGGCGTACCGGGTCTGCCAAAAGTCGCCGCGTTGTTGAACAAGCCGTTTAACGTCACGCCCTGCTCTTTCAAATGTCTGAAGAGATGGTCGAGGTCTTCTGCAGACTGAAGGTCACAACGAATGAAGGTGGCCCGTCCGTCCGAATCAGATTCAAGGGAAGCCCCCCTTGTTTCATCACGACCAATCCCGATCACACGATGTCCATTCGTTGTTAACTGCAATGCGACGGCGCGTCCAATTCCGCTAGTCGCACCTGTTATTAGAAAAGTCCCCATAGTTTGTTCGCTCCCCTCAAAAATTTAGCGTTACGATGTATAATTAATGATAATACATGACAGAAACGAGGTCAGGTTATAATATGTTGCGACGCATACAAGTACTCTTTTCCCTTATTTTGCTCGCGGGACTCATTGCGATATTATCGTATTACTGGAGCTCACAAGTGATTGGACTCTTCTCGATTCTTGTCTTTTTGACAACGTTCAGCATTTTGCTAGTGATTCTGCTCGAAAATCGAAATCCGCAACGAACATTGATTTGGGCGATTGTCATGATTGGATTTCCTGTCATTGGATTGTTCGCGTACTTTGTGTTCGGTCAGAACTATCGACGAAAGCGAATGTTTACAGAAAAAGCGATGCTCGACGAAGAAACTTACTTAGCTTATCGCCAAAAGGCGATGACGCTATCCCCATCGCTTATGTTCACACACGACGATTATGAGAAGTTGATGCATCTCACTTCTTCGTTAAATCAGCTTCCGGTCTCCTCGAATACGTATACACAAATCTTGACGAATGGTCGTGAAAAATTCTCGAAACTGTTACCTGCTTTGAAAGGGGCGACAAGACACATCCATCTCGAATATTACATTTTTCGGGATGATCGTATTTCTCGGGAAATTCAGCGGATCCTCATCGAGAAAGCGAAAGAGGGGATCGAAGTCCGATTTTTATATGATGCGGTCGGCTCGATTCATACGAGTGGCAACTTTTTTGAAGAAATGAAACAGGCTGGCGTTCAAGTACAGGCGTTTTTCCCAGTCGTACTTCCACTCGTCTCGAGCAAGACCAACTATCGTAACCATAGAAAAATTGTAGTAATCGATGGGACCGAGGCATTCACTGGAGGCTTGAACGTTGGGGATGAGTACTTGGGTGAACATTCTAAATTTGGATTTTGGCGAGACACGCATCTGTACGTCAGAGGAGAAGGAGTGTCTGAATTACAGCTAATTTTCCTACAAGACTGGTATTACATGACCGGTGAGCGTCTTTTCACTCCGTTTTATTTAGAGCCACTTGAAACGGTTCGAAGTGCGAGTGGAGGCGTCCAAATTGTGGCGAGTGGACCAGATGAACCATATGAAACGATGAAATCGATTTATTTTTCGCTGATTAATGCCGCGAAAAAGTCTGTTTATATCTCTTCACCCTATTTAATTCCTGATGAAGATATTATGAGTGCATTGAAGACGGCATCTTTGTCAGGGATTGATGTACGGATTGTGCTGCCGAGTTATGCCGACCATAAGATTGTATTTTATGCGAGCCGCTCCTATTATGAAGAGCTACTACTAGCTGGGGTGAAAATCTATTTATATGAGGAGGGCTTCATGCATTCAAAAGTTATCGTCGTTGATGACGGACTAGCTACGATTGGAACGGCAAATATGGATTTTCGTAGCTTCCACTTGAACTTTGAAGTGAATGCCCTCTTGTATAACACGAATTCAGTCAACCAACTGAAACAAGACTTATATCATGATTTTGAAGGATCTCACGAGTTAGTGTTAGAAGAGTTTGTGAAACGCTCATTCTTTATCAAACTCGTGGAGTCATTGGCTAGAATGTTTTCACCACTACTATAAAAAGGGGGGAGCAAGATGCGATTTGCAATCGGTCGGGAAGGGGACATTGTTGATTCTTTTACCCTAAATCGAATGCAGGCGGAGCAGCTTGCTCCTTTTCGATGTCCAACTTGTCAAGAAGTGCTCATCCTGAAGCAGGGCGTGAAGCGGCGCCTCCATTTTGCTCATATCCATACGTGTGGAAGCGCAGAATCGGTTCCACACCATCAAGACAAATGGGCGGTGAGTCAGTGGTTACAAGAAAGAGGGTATCCGGTCGACCAAGAAGTAACGATTGGAGCGCGACGTGCGGACATTTTAACTAAAATCGATGGAAAGTCGACGGTTATTGAGATTCAGGCATCTTCATTACGCCCGGAAGAATATGTCGAGCGGACGAGCGACTATGAGAAAGCAAATCTTGATGTCATTTGGCTCGCAAGTGGTCTCGACTTGAGGATGAACCAATCTTTCCAACCGTGGATGCGTCTTGAACTCTCGAGACGTCATATGTTGATGACGGTGAATAGCGGTTCTATAGTTCGTTTCAATGGGTTTCCGATTTCGATCAAGTATGGAATAGGCAATTGGGAAGCCTCTTCTTCAGCAAAGACGTCGCCGTTTGAAGCATACTATCGGTTCAACGCGATGGAATGGACGGAAATGATTCGTCGGAAGCGAATGGCTCCGCCCTATCCTTCCCCAAAGAATCGCCGATTGATCTTCAATCGTCTCTATCCACTCGGTTTATTGCCGGCACTTTTACCGACAGGCTGTTATCTTCCGCTCACATCGCTATGGGGAATACGTGTACATCCGGTAGATTTTCAGACCGTCCTTTATTTAAATCGGTACGAGTCACCGAATGATTCGATAGAATGGAGCATTGAAAAGACGTGTCGTCAGTTTGGAGTAACACCGACAAGCGACTTTTCGGAGTCATTTCATGTACAATGGAAACAACTCTTGAATGCATGTCGTCTATCTTGTGATGTCAGGTCATGGTCGTTGCCGATTACATATGAAGAGGCGAGACATCACGATACACGTTTGTTTCAAGGATTTCAACGATTGATGTTACAGTCGACCAATCGATAAGAAAAGGGAGTGGACGTATGTCAGAGGTATTAACAAGACAGCAAGTTCCAGTGGAAGAAACATGGAACTTAGAGACCATCTACAACGACGATCAAGCTTGGGAAGCAGACTTTCAAGCGCTGAAAGAACAAGTACCAGCTTTAATTGGATTTAAAGGCCGCCTTGGAGAATCGGCAGAGGTTCTACACGAGGCATTACAGCTTCGAGATGAACTATCTCGTAAGTTACATAAGCTGTACACATACGCACACATGCGTTATGACGAAGATACGGCAAATAGCCATTACCAAGCATTGAATGACCGTGCAGGCTCACTCGCGTCTCAAATTTCGGCTCAGCTCGCGTTTATGACGCCTGAACTTCTATCGATTGATGAAGCTCAGATTGAAGCCTACATGGATCAACACGATGCACTTCGTGTATATCGTCATGCATTCGATGAACTAGCGCAAGAACGTCCTCATGTGTTGACGGAAGCGGAAGAAGCGATCCTCGCTCAAGCAGGGGACGTACTCGGACAATCGAGTTCGACGTTCGGTATGCTCAACAACGCGGATTTAAAATTCCCGAAAGTGAAGAATGAAAACGGGGAAGAGGTCGAGTTGACACACGGCCGTTACATTACGTTCCTCGAGTCGGCTGACAGAACCGTCCGTGAGGGCGCATTTAAAGCGATGTACGGGACGTATGAGCAATACTTGAATACGTTTGCTTCTACGTTGTCAGGAAGCGTAAAGAAGGATAACTTCTATGCGACTGTCCGCAAGTTTGAAAGTGCAAGACAATCAGCACTTCACAATAATGCGATTCCGGAGTCTGTCTATGATGGTCTCGTTGAGGCAGTGAACGAACGTCTTGATTTGTTGCATCGTTACGTCGCGCTACGTAAACGTGCACTCGGCTTAGATGAGTTGCATATGTATGATTTATACACGCCGCTCGTCAAAGACGTAGAGATGAAAGTGTCATATGAAGAGGCAAAACAATTGATGGTCGACGGTTTAGCGCCGCTTGGTGAAGAGTACGTTCAAATTGTGAAAGACGGGCTCGACTCGCGTTGGGTAGATGTACGGGAAACACGAGGCAAACGCAGTGGCGCCTATTCGTCAGGCGCGTATGATACACAACCGTTCATCCTCATGAACTGGCAAGACAACGTCAACAATTTGTTCACGCTCGCACACGAGTTTGGACACTCTGTGCACAGTCATTACACGCGTACGTCACAGCCGTATCCATACGGTGACTACTCCATTTTTGTGGCGGAAGTTGCGTCAACGACAAATGAAGCCTTGTTGAATGATCATTTATTGAAGACGAGAACGGCAAAAGAAGAACGTCTCTATTTGTTGAACAATCAACTTGAAACGTTCCGTGGGACATTGTTCCGACAGACGATGTTTGCTGAATTCGAACATTTGATTCACAAGGCGGCACAAGAGGGTGTCTCGCTCACGCCAGAATATTTAAACGAGACGTATTTAGAGTTGAATAAACGATATTTCGGAGACGGCATTGTCATCGATGAAGAGATTTCATATGAATGGGCGCGTATCCCACACTTTTACTACAATTATTACGTCTATCAATACGCGACCGGTATTTCAGCATCAGCTGCATTGTCGCAACAGATCATGGAAGAAGGGGAGGCGGCTGTCCGTCGCTACATCGACAACTTCTTAAAGGCGGGTTCTAGCGACTATCCAATTGAAGTATTAAAAGCGGCGGGTGTAGATATGACAACGAAAGAGCCGGTACTCAAAGCGCTCAATCAGTTCGAAATGGTTCTCGATGAAATGGAATCATTATTGTTCTCGTGAACAATATGTGACAATATACACAAAGAGGTTGTCAGATGAAGTTGGGCTAGGTATATTATAAGTGTGAAATCAATCACAAACCCCTTTATTGACCGTAAACTTTCTCCCATCTTGTAGGCCTTCCCCGGGCCTCAAGGTTCGACGTTTCTTGTCCCCGCTTGAAACGTCAAAAACCCCACGGCTCCCCGGCCGTGGGGTTCTTTTTTTATTTCGTTTGAGCCCATGCTTCCCCGCTACATCCCGGTACAGGACGACAACGTTGCTGCAAAGATAGCTTTTTCAGTTCGCGTTCAATCACAGTTTTCTCCATGTCTAGAATGTATGAAAGTTCGGTAATCGTCGATGCATCATAACGAGCCAATACTTTGGCTACGTCCCAATCGGTTGAACGGCTAGGGGCATAGCCTAACAACTCTGTCATGACCGATTGATACACATCGTACGGATACACGCCTTCAATCTTCAACGCCTCATCACGAGTCACAAAAGTGAGTGCGGGCAATGACTCAATCTCCCAATCTTTCAACACTTGATGGTCGACCGCTAACGCATTCAAGAGCTGGTTCGATTGAAGATCGGCTTCGAGTTCACTTAAATCAAGACCATACTCTTCGAAAGATCGTGCGAGTTCCCATAGATCGATGGGGTCGGGTTGTTTACTGGAAAATAAATCATTCACATGCAAATGTCGCAAGAAACGCATTGCATGACGCTTTCCTTGTAATTCTAGCGCTTTGATCATGGTGAGAAGGCGAACCTCTTCCTGACATCCGCCAACACAGCTAGGAACAGTAGAGACCATGCGGAAACGAATGACATGTCCGTATTCAATCTCTAACTTTTTGATTAATGTCATCACATGAAAGTTTTCAGGGCTCGAAATGTCCATGAAATAGAATAGCTCCAATGGCTTATAAGTTACTTGAATAGGAGTTTCTTCCAGTGAACAAGATGACCCATTACAATGATCACGTTCCATTTGTGTCGCCTCCTCTCGTTAAAAATTCTTTTAACTTTGTATGCTTATTGTAGCAACGAAAAAAAAAGGTTGGCAATGTATCTGCTCAACCTTCAAGAGGATTCATTTTTAACTCCATGAATCGAACGATTTTATTTTTGGCGGGACGGTAAGGAAGTCCGTGTTCTGCTAAGAGTCGTTCAAAGGCGCGTCGACCGGCTTCTTCGTTCGTTACTTCAAATTCTATTTCGTAGTCTGTTGTCTCCAAATAATGGCTTTCATCTAGGACGAGTAGTCCATCTTTCATTTGATGTTCTGCCCGGTGCGTTTCGAGACGACCGAGGTGTTCGAGTGGGGCGCTCAACTGAAATGGTGCAAGTGCTTGTTTCATTTGGTCATCGTGAATAATGCCGTATTTAAATAAATCTTCAGCCTCTGCCTCTGTGATAGTTGCGTGTGTTTCAAGCAATCCGACATCATTCGGCTGTTTTAGCGTCAATACTTGACCTTGTTTCTTCTCGCGAATGCGGAGTGCTGCACCCTTTTCTTTTAACTGGAACGATGGTGTGTCAAAATAGTCATTCGCTTGCCAGCGAACTTGATCCTCTAACTTGTAGGTTTGAAGTAGCGTCTCGTATTCTTTTTTCGTCAACATTGATTTAAATTCAATTTCCACTTCTTGGGTCATGAATCATCGCTCCATTCTATGAACAATTGTTCGTTTATGATACCATACAAACGGATACATACGGAAAGGACACGTTTTTTTCCGGAAAAGAACGAAAGTGGTGACAGCGTATGCAATCAATAAACTGGGATCAGTTTTTAGTACCGTACCAAATCGCGGTAGACGAGTTGAAAGTGAAATTAAAAGCAGTTCGTAAGCAATTTAAGTCTCAAAATGACCATTCTCCGATAGAGTTTGTCACTGGTCGAGTGAAACCGATCGGGAGCATACTTGAAAAAGCGAAACGAAAAAATATCGCTAAACACGAATTGGCGACAGATATGCAGGACATTGCTGGATTACGAATTATGTGCCAATTTGTAGATGATATCGTTCACGTCTTGGATTTGCTTCATCGTCGAACAGATTTTAAAATAGTGGAGGAACGGAATTACATTACTCACCAAAAAGATTCTGGTTATCGATCGTATCATGTCATCATCGAATACCCGGTTCAAACGATTCATGGAGAAATCCCGACGCTAGTCGAAGTACAAATCCGCACGCTTGCGATGAACTTTTGGGCTACGATCGAGCATTCATTAAACTATAAATACGATGACGATATGCCTTTAGAAGTACAAGAGCGTTTGAGACGTGCGGCCGAGGCGGCATTTCTTCTCGATGCAGAAATGAGTCAACTCCGCGTCGAAATTCAAGACGCCCAGCAAGTGTTTCGGGATAAAGAGATGAACGTGAAAACGGATGAGGACTAGGGGGAATTGATATGCAGTTTGCGATTGTTTCGAGAGGGGATACGCGATCAGCGGAGATTGCCCAGGAACTGACTGGTAAACTTCAAGCTGCCGGGCATACGCGATCTGAGGAGCCGCGAATCGTGGTATCGGTCGGGGGAGATGGCACGATGTTGCAGGCGTTCCATAAATACATTGACCGACTCGATGAAACGCTTCTCGTCGGCATTCATACTGGACATTTAGGCTTTTATGCCGATTGGCAACCGGATGAATTGGACGAATTGACGGAAATGATTACGAGTGAGTCGTTCGAGCCGGTCTCGTACCCACTATTAGAAGTTCTGATCGACTACGAGAACGGAAAGACCGATCGTCAATTAGCGATGAATGATTGTACGATTAAAAATTACAAGCGAACTCTCGTTTGTGATTTATCGATACGAGATGATTATTTTGAGACGTTTCGTGGAGATGGACTGTGTATCTCGACCCCATCCGGTTCGACTGCTTATAATAAAGCGCTCGGCGGGGCAATCGTTCATCCGTCAATCGAAGCAATTCAAGTGACGGAAATGGCCTCGATTAACAACTTGGTTTATCGAACAATCGGGGCGCCGCTTCTTTTACCGAAACATCATCAAGTGAAAATCAAGCCGCATACGAAAACCGAATTCGAATTGGCGTTTGACCATCAAGAAGCTTTGTCTTGGTCTGACGTCGTCTCGATTCGATGTGCGGTTGCAAAAGAAAAAGTGACGTTCGCTCGATTTCGGCCTTTCCCGTTTTGGCGCCGGGTGCGCGAATCGTTCATTGAGGAAGGAAAGTAACGGATGCAAGGATTTACAATTCGTCGCGTTGTGGAAAAAGAAAGCCCACTTCGCGATTTTTTAATGCAAGATATGGGCATTTCCCGAAAAATGCTCACGCTCGTGAAGTATGAAGGGAAGATTGAAGTAAACGGAGTAGCTCGAACCGTGCGTCATAATCTCGAACAGGGTGATGAAGTGGAGGTCACGTTCCCAGAAGAATCTCCTTCAACAGAAATGGTCGCTTCAAACCGATTGCTTCGTATTTTATACGAAGATGACGCTTTGTTAGCGGTTGACAAACCTGCAGGAATCGCGACGATTCCATCAAGATTACACCCGACCGATACGCTCGCGAACGCAGTACTCGGATATTATAAGCAAATCGGTCTTCCTTCTGCGATTCATGTCGTCAACCGACTCGACCGCGATACGAGCGGGGTGGTTTTATTTGCGAAGTTTGGTTTTGTTCATCATCGATTCAGCGAACTTCAAAAGGCGAATAAATTGATGCGCTCGTACATGGCACTCGTCGAAGAAGAAGTGTTGCCCCACACAATTGATGCGCCGATTGGGCGTGCTGAGGGCTCAATCATGGAACGGGTCGTGACAGAAGATGGGCAACGTGCCGTCACACATGTTCTCGCTTGCCAGAAATTCGGAAGTGACTTTTTATTGACCATACGTCTTGAGACAGGACGGACCCATCAGATTCGCGTTCATTTGCGCCATATTGGACATCCTCTCATTGGGGACTCTATGTATGGTGGAGTCAACCGAATGGACCGTCATGCCCTTCACAGCGCGTCTGCACGATTTATTCATCCGCTAACAGGAGAAGAAATCTTTATCGAGGCGCCGATCCCAGAAGATTTTATCCGAGCGTGAACAAAGCCCTCAAGTTCAATTCCTTGAGGGCTTTTGTCAATCGTCATCAAACATATATGTTTTTGATTTGGATGCCACGTTCATCACGAGACCGATTGCAATCATGTTCATGATGATTCCCGTTCCCCCGTAACTGACGAATGGAAGTGTGAGACCCGTGATTGGCAAAACACCGATCGTCATCCCGATGTTTTGGAAAACCTGGAATGTGAACATAGCGATAACGCCGGTGACGATGTAACTTCCAAAAGCGCTACTTGACTCTAATGCAATATGAATCATGCGATAGAGGAACAGGAAAAAGACGATGATAACGAGCGCTGCACCAATGAAACCATAATGTTCGGCGATCACTGCGAAAATAAAGTCTGTCTGCGATTCCGGCAAATAGACGAGACCTTGTCCGTATCCTGTCCCGAACATTTGTCCGGACCCGATTGCTTGTAACGACTTGATTAACTGGAATGCTAAATCGTCTGAATACTCGTATGGATAAATCCATGCTTGAAATCGGTTGAGGGCATGGCCCGGTACGAACGCTTGCAACAACTCAAAATGGGAGAAGAACAAATACATAAATGTTCCGATTGTCAGAGCGGCCGCACTGAAGAGACCGAGCAACCACTTCCAGCCAATTCCCGAGACGATAATGACGGCGCCGAGCATCGTTATTAAGACGAGCCCTGTTCCCAAATCGGGTTGCGTTACAATCAGTCCGAGTGGAGGGAGGGCGACTAAAATCAGTTTGACCAAGAGCCACGTATCGAGTTGAGATGAGCCATATCGTTTGTTGTGTTCATACACAATCGTCGACATCGAAATTAGCAGGAACAATTTCATGAACTCGGCAGGTTGGAAACTGAAACCTGGAACGTTATACCACCCATACGCCCCATTAATATTTGGAACGAGCGTTGTATCTCGGAGAGGGATTAACCCTACGAGAAGGAGCAGGCCGAATGCGTACAAATACCAATGGATTTTCCGTAGTTGTTCATATTCAATCGTCATGATGGCAAACATCGCAAAAAAGCCAATAACGTAACGAATGCCTTGCTCGAGAGCGAAGTTGATATGCTGAAGGCGTGTCGGCAACATCGGCTGTGCCGTATAGATTGCACCGAGGCTGATGATCATTAACAGGAAGACGATGGTCAACAGCGTCGTGTCTAAACTTTTAAAATATGATTGAATGCGGTTCATAATGGAGTCGAGTCACCCTTTCTATACGTATTTTATCTTACCGCAACTTAAAAAAATCGCAATACGAAACGAGCCGGTTGACAAAAGAGAAACCTTTCTGTAATCTGATAACAGATATTATCACCAGGTACTAAAAAGGGGAGTTTATGATGTCAATTTTTCCAACGTTAACAGATAAAACTTATGTCGTCATGGGGATTGCCAACAAGCGCTCGATCGCCTGGGCCATCGCCAAAACGCTTGATGAAGCGGGAGCGAAGCTCGTATTGACTTATGCAGCAGAACGATTCAAATCAGGATTAGAATCACTTGCGGGTGAGTTAAAGCAGGAAGCGATTTTACTTGAGTGCGATGTGACGAACGACGAAGCGATTGAAATGACGTTCCGCTCAATCCACGAAGAAGCAGGGGAGATTCAAGGAATCGCTCATTCAATCGCGTTTGCTGACAAAGAAGCGCTCCGCGGTGAGTTCTCTGAGATGACACGAGGTCAATTCGCGCAGGCGTTAGACATTTCAGCTTACAGTTTGACAGCCGTTGTGAAAGCAGCGAAACCATATTTCGCATCTGATGCTTCAGTGATCACGCTCACGTATCTCGGTGGAGAGCGTGTCGTCCCGAACTACAACTTGATGGGCGTTGCAAAAGCGGCACTTGACTCAAGTGTCAAATACTTGGCGAACGAGTATGGACCTCACGGGGTTCGTGTCAATGCAATTTCAGCAGGCCCGATTCGCACGTTGTCGGCTAAAGGGGTCGGTGATTTTAACAGTATCCTTTCTGAACTTGAACAGAAGGCACCGTTACGTCGAAACGTATCTGCAGATGAAGTGGCTTCGACAGGACTCTTTCTTCTTTCGGGAATGGGGAGCGGCGTTACCGGTGAAGTCATTCACGTGGATAGCGGGTACCATATTTTATAAGTTTGGGCAATGGCGCAGTGATGCGCCATTTTTGTATTACCACATGAAAGAATCGGGTAAGGACCTATGAAGGAGGTCAGATCATGGGTCCTTATCAAATTGATTTCACAGTCGTGCAATATGTCAATCGTCAAGTCCAGCCATCAGGTCGAGCGAGCATCGAACCGGTGACACGCATCAAACGTGTTCAACGTATCCGGCCTCGGCGGGAAGAATGGCTAGAAGAAGAGCAAGAAAAAAACCCCGGTCGCTATGTCGACCGGAGCATATAAGTTTAACCACGGAAACGGAACGTCTCATAGACGTTCCACGTTTCGTTTTCGAGTTCGTACATGACGGCCATCCGTGTGATGGTCTCTTCAAAATGAACTTGTTCCATACGCAACCGCTCGAGTACATCGAACAGTTCCGCATCGGTCAAATCTTGACCGATGGTGATGTGCGGCAAAAATTCATATTTCGGCGGTTGATTGAGGAGACCTTCATGTAACCGCTGGTGAAGCGTGGATAGTTCACGTGTCGGGAGTACCTTCAAATACAATACATTGTTTGTTGGTGCGAAAGACCGGACACCATCGACTTTTAGATGAAGCGGTTTAGTCGAATCTGCGACTTGCTGTAAATATTCTAGTACTTTCGGCAACTCTTCTTCTGACACTTCTGTACGTGCTTTAATTGTCACATGAGGTGAAATTAACGCATATTTCGTGTCATAACGTTTTCGATAAGAGTTCGCAAAATCTTGCACTTGTTTTGACGGAAATAAGACTACCCCAATCTTCATTCCTCTTCCCCCTTTAATCGTTTACACTACATGTTTATGATGAACGATTTAATAAGCGAAGTCAAAGCAGGGTTCGTCTTTTTTTCGATTTTTCAGTATAATGGTTATATCATATAGAGAGATTATAACTCTCTGAACGAAGGGATGTGAAGCAGGATTCCGATCCTGCGCATACAATGAAACACGTACCACACTCACGAGACGTCCGAGACGCGGCTCGTGCTCGTCTATTCGAGCGCGGCGTCACGATCGAATCGATTGCGGAGATTGTCTATCAGATGCAAGCACCTTACTCACCGCATCTTTCATTAAAAGACTGCATGGATTCTGTCGAGGCGGTTCTCGACAAACGTGAATTACAACATGCAATTCTTGTCGGCTCAGAGCTTGATATGTTGGCAGAGAAAGGTCAGTTATCAGAACCACTCTTATCAATTATCGCATCTGATGAGGGATTATTTGGTGTGGATGAAACGATTGCGATTGGTGCCGTCAACACATATGGTTCGATTGCCGTGACCACATTCGGATACTTAGACAAGGCAAAAATAGGTATCATCAAGCAACTTGATACGAAGATGGACGACGGTCAAGTGCATACGTTCATGGATGACCTCGTCGGCGCGATTGCGGCAAACGCTTCAGGGCGTTTGGCACACCGGTTACGCGATATGGTCGATTTCGGAGAAGAAGAGATACGTGAACGAAAAGGGTTATATTGATGGCGTGGACACCGAAGAAGGTGATGATAGCCGGGACGGTCGCTTATGTGATCGTGTCGGTGTTTGTCGTTTTAGGGGCGGTCGATCCGATGAACACAATCGTATATGAATGGTTACAACCGTTACCGAATCGTATATTTTCATACGTAACAGAATTAGGGAGCGCTCAAGTAATCGTTGGACTCTCGATTTTAGGATTGTTGTTTTGGTTATGGCGAGGGAATCGTGTCGAGGCATGGCGCCTAGCGCTCGTGGGAATCGGGACACTTCTGTTGACCCAAGTGTTAAAACTCATCTATGGAATTGACCGACCCCTCATCGATGCGTCTCTTGATGCGACGACGTACAGTTTTCCGAGCGGACACGCTTCCGGTTCGTTTGCGCTGTATGGATTGATGGCGTATGTACTGTATCAAAAGAGACAGTCGAAGGTCGCTATTGCAATACTCGTCTGTCTTGTGGTTGCAGTGTCGCTAAGTCGGGTCATCTTAAATGTTCATTACTTTAGTGATGTGCTCGGTGGATGGTTCGTTGCACTGACCATGATTGCACTCTCTGAATGGTTCATAAGGAGGAAGACAGTTTGATCATCGTCGTAGATGTAGAAAAATGGCTGTTTGTTCACAAAAAAGAAGCGGATGAAGCATCAATTCCTACGATTTTAGTGGAAAAAGATATTGAGGGGGCAACGTGGTTCACTTCGATGAGAATTTTGTTCCAATTGAAAAAATGGGCGAGTCAACGCCAGTTTATCCCGCTTTTATCTTATAATGAAGGGACGTATCATTCGTATGAAGTGTTTCATGTCGATGCCGTCCCACCGATGACGTTACTCGATGGAGGACGGACGTTACTTGTGAACAACCAACGTGACGAGACTTACGATCTCGCCTTGCAGAAAAGTGGGCATGAATCGGAAGAATCCGTCTTGTCGTTCGCGCTTCACTATATTGAACAGGCGACAGGCGAAGATGTCGTGTTTGCGGGAAATGGTACGATTGACGTATCTCGAGTCGTTCCAAACGAATTATGGGATGCGACTAACCGACTCGATTCCGGCCGTCGCCTTTTTGAGTGGATGAGCGAAGAAGACTCACGTAAGGAGAATGGACATGACTGATTGGGAGACAACGTTTCAGCAATTGTTAGAGGGACAAGTAGAGGAAGTGAAAGTGCCGAAAGAAGACTTCTTATTTGTTCGAACTATGTTAATTGAGAATGGTTGGCTTTTCGAAGTTGTAGGGGAAGCCAAGCATGGGGGAATAACCATCTATCGGAAAAATTCGATCACGCCGACTTCATAATATAAAGAGAAACGAAGGAAAGTTCTGATTTTAGATAAAGAAACAAGGTCTTTCTCCCACACGGAGACAAGACCTTGTTTTGTTTAAGCGTTTGAAGCTAATTTGATTTTTTGTCGTTTCATCTTGTGTAGTAACCATGCATAAAGGACTTCACAAGAGTTGTGAGGAAGGGTCAGCTCCACAAGAGGGTGAGCATGACCAAATATAGTGAAGCGCGAATGGTCCTCGTCGAGCAGAGAGACTTGAATGTCGGTCGCATCCTGTAGTGAAATGCGTTGTTCCCCTGCATGAGCATCTTTTAATTTCAGCATTTTTCCATTCGTCGCAAACTTGGTGAACGAAGAGACTCCTTGTACTTTCAGTTGTTCCATTTCGTGTATCTATCCATCCGCGTGATGAATAGATTTTCACCTCGCTTTCTCTATATTGCCTTCCATTCCTCCAGAAGGTTATTCCTAGTATAACGCCTCATTCAGAAAAGAAAAGTGTTAATTTAACAAAAAATTAAGACAATTTGTTATCAATTTTTAAGGATAGCGTTCAAGCCCGGTTATGAAGGGAAATTGCTTGAAATAATCAGTCTGAAAATAACAAAAAAGAACCTCTTGTCCAGAGGTTCAGATACGTTAGTTACATGTGTGACCTTATAACCGTTCGATTTGCCAAGTACGACGGCGATACATCAACTGTCCTTTAAGTGCGATGGACTCTTTCTTGGCGTCGAAGTCTTCTTCGAGGACGGACATGTCCTCATAGCGGCCAGCCACATAGAAAGAAATAACAATTTGTCGATTGAATAAACTTCGTTTTGTATGATCGAAGTCGATGATTAGCCCTTGAGGTGCCAAGTCGAGCAATTCATCAATTACAGGAAGTGGGATCGGGACAAAACTAATGTTGCGAATGTCTCGGTCGAGTTTACTTTGCAACATGTTTTGAACAAATCGATTGATGGTCGACCAGTCTCGAATGTAGAGGCTACTGTGCCGATCGTTCGCTTCGTTGAAAAAAGCAATCTCATTATCGAGCGAATCCAAAAATGGTTTTTTAATCCCACGTTCCATATGACTTAAAAACAGGATCTCTGCAATCTCATGATCAGACAACGTTTCAAGTGTGTTGTAATCTGGAAAGTCGATTGCTGTGAATGTCGTTTGGTTATTCAAATACTTTGACGAGAACGAAGAAAGCTCATGCGCTTCGATATAGCGAAAACGTGACCGTGATGATTGCCTCATCCCTTTAATATCGGTTCGACAAATGATCATCGGTCTCCTTACGGAAAAAGCCTCTGTTACATCGGCCAATGTTACACCATGAAGCGTGAATCGTTGGACGTCTCGGTCTAGTTTCAAATAAAAGAGTTGTTTTGACATATGGTATCCCCTCAGTTTGACATACTACATTCATAGTAGCAAAAACACTTGGTTTCTGCCATCTTGAGACGATTACTGAGGATTGAGTTCGATACATTTGGGAAAAGACAAGTATAATTGAGGAAATGAATAGGAAAGGCGGGTTCCATATGTGGGGATTGAAACGTAGTTTTCCTGAGCTCGCTACGCCACGGTTTATCCTTAGGGAGCTTGAACCGCGTGATGCAAGAGCGCTTTATACCATCTTATCCACGGAAGAAGTGATGCGATATTATGGGTCGGACCCGTTGCTTGCCGTCTATGAAGCGAAGAATGTGATCGCTTATTTTAAAGATCAATTTCAGCAAGGGAAAGCCATCCGCTGGGCGATTTGCGATCGATTTACGAACGATTTGGTCGGAACGATTGGATTTCACAATTGGACCGCCCAATACTATCGTGCTGAGATTGGATTTGAGGTCTCTCATCATTATTGGAGACAAGGTGTGGCGTTTGAAGCGGCTACGGCTGTCATCCAGCATGGATTTGAAGAGTTCAAGTTCCACCGAATTTCCGCATTGGTCGCACCAGGTAATGAAGGCTCGAATCGACTCGTACAAAAACTCGGGTTTATCGAGGAAGGATTATTGAAAGATTATGCGTACAGTCATGGTCGTTTTATGGATTTGACGATGTATCGATTACTCAAAACAGAATGGGAAGAAAAGGAGCATTCAATCTTATGAAAGCACTTGTCTTGTTACATGGGTTATGTGGTTCGCCACAGTACTTTGAACAGTTAGAACCTTTGCTAGATGCGGAAGTTCATGCATTCATATTACCGGGTCATGCAGGCACGGAAGTGGGACCGGAAACGATGGATCAGTTCGCGGACTGGGTCATTGAAGAGATACGACTGCGTAATCTTGACAAACCACTCGTGTTCGGGCATTCATTCGGGGGGTATGTGACTACAAATCTCGTTCGTCGTTATGAGAGCGAGTTGTCAGGGTTTGGACTGATTCATTCAACCGCTGCATCAGATTCAGAAGAGGCTAAAGAAAAACGTAATGCGGCGATCAATAAAGTCATCGAAGAAGGGGTAAAGCCGTTTATCGATGGGATGATTCCGAGTGTCTTCTCGAATGATTCAGACCCTATGCTCGTCGAAAATGCGATTAAGATTGGATACCATATGTCGGTCGATGGAATTGTGAATGCGCAACGAGCGATTCGGGATCGTGAAGATGAAGTGAACACTGTCGAGGCAACTGAACTTACGGGATTATTCATTTATGGAGAGAAAGATCCGAACATGAATGAGGACCGGGCGTTTTTAGGTGCGAGTCGTCACACGACCGCCGTTGTCCCTTACAGTCATATGGGAATGATGGAAGCACCTCAGGAAGAGGCTGCGATTATTAATCAATGGCTACAGGAGGCTTCTCATGAAAAAGTATAAATTGATTGCGATTTCTGGCAGCCTTCGGAAACAATCATTCAATACGGCTCTTCTCCGCTCAATCATCGGACTTGCTCGAGACGATTTTGACATTGAAGTTGTCTCAATCGAGCTCCCATTATTTAATGATGATTTGATTGACCCGGATGAACCGGAAGTGGTGGCAACTTTGAAACAAGCCGTTCGGGAAGCGGATGGATTACTGATCGTCACTCCGGAATATAATCACAGTATCCCAGGTGTCTTGAAGAACGCGATTGACTGGCTCTCGCTCGAACCGGGTACCCCACTTCGGGATAAATCGGTCATGATTGCCGGAGCGTCTCCAGGTATGCTCGGAACGGCCAGATGCCAGATTCATCTTCGACAAGTATTTGCCACAAATCGAGCAAATGTTTTACCAGGAAATGAAATCTTTATAACGCATTGTAAAGACAAAATCGGGGAATCAGGACTTCACGATGAAAAGTCCATTAGACAAATTAAAAAAACGTTATCTGAGTATTATAAATGGATTGAATTTTGGAAGCGTAGCGCAAAAAATTAACTTGAAGTCGTTCTTGTTGTTTGATAGAAAGGAATTGTGAAAACAAACACAAGAGGAGCGACACCAAAATGGAAACTTACATCGAACTGTACAATGGCGGCGAATTAGGTGATCGGGCGGTAATGAACGATGGAATGACGTTTGGACGTATGACGATTGTAGAGTTGTTCTATCAATCCAATCATATTTTCGGTTATGTAAAAGAAGACGGAGAAAAACGTTTCTTCCTTGAACCGATTGCAGATGACGACACGTTTACTGTGGATGGTGATACGTATTCGCTCCAACAGTTCATCGCGCTGTTCTAAACATAAATAGACGAATGATTGACGCAAGCGACTCGCTTGCGTTTTTTTGTCATTTTCGTCACGATGAAGAGTGAGGTGATGAGAATGAAACTAGTAGCAATTGAACCAACACCAAGTCCAAATAACTTGAAAATTATCGTAGAACCTCCATTTGAAGGAAGAGGCACCACGTATGACAAAGCGAATACCGATGCTCCGGTCATCATTCAGGAGATTGTCGCACTTCAAGGGGTGAAATCAGTCTATGCTGTATCTGATTTTATCGCTGTCGAACGTCATCCGAAACATGATTGGCACGACGTGATGAATGAGATTCGTCGAGTTTTTGGGGAACAAGTCGAGGAAGTCGAGACCGCCCAAATGGATACGGACTATGAACCGGTTCACGTTTCTGTTCAGTTTGTACTTGATGTTCCGATGCAATTAAAACTCGTCAAAGGGGACGAGGAAAAACGAATCGGACTGTCGAAACGATTCGTTGATGCAGCGATGGAAGTTCAAGCACAGGTGAAAAATGTTATCCAAGACCGTCGTTGGGTGGAACAAGCCCCACGTTATGGCCAACTGGATGAAGTCAGTGCCGTCGCTCAAGAAGAGTTGGAGGCTGCGTATCCAAAAGAACGTGTCGAACGCATTGTAGCTCGGGCATTCGGACGCGAGGCTGATTTTGAGACGAACGCGAATCATTTACAATCGGAGAACTGGAAAGATCGGATGGCATTCCTAGATGAACTCGAAATCCATCATGAAAATATGCCATATTTCCGTCGTGCACTAGAAGATTCAGTGATGGCCATCCGTCGACAGGCTGTCGTGATGATCGGGATGTTTGAAGAGCGACGTGAGGAATATGTCACATATATCGAACAAGCCTTAGTAGACGCTTCTCCTATTGTGAGGCGCACAGCTGGGGACACAGTCTCAGACTGGGCGTTACCTCAATCACAGCCATCGATGATTGAGGCGCTAAAAGATAAGAACAAACTTGTCCGTTGGCGTGCGGCTCGATTCTTGTTTGATTGTGGAGATGAACGTGCTGTCCAAGCCCTATCAATTGCCGAAGAAGACCGTGAATTTGAAGTTTCATTACAAGCAAGACTTGCGAAAGAGCGGATCACGAGCGGGGAAACGGCACTCGGAACGGTATGGCAACAAATTTCTAACCGCTCTAAATAACTTGTTTCGTTCGACAAGTGTTGAATCAATTTGATTTACAATTTAAGGTAAAGAGGAGCGTCTGCAGTGCGGATTGCTCCTTTTTTCATAAAATCATATGCACATTTCCCCAATTGCTTAACATTTGATGTAAGCGTTTCGACAATAGGTATAATGTCATTGGTTCACTGTCGAACGATAGGACATATATATCGGTTTAAGATTGGTACACTAGGTTTATCACAGATGAACAAAGGAGCCTTACTTATGATATTGTTTGCAGAAACGCCTGAACTTGTAGCTTATAAGGAAGTAGTAGGAGAAACGATGGTCGTCACGTTTGAATCGATGCACAGTGAGACGTTCTCGATTACGGCTCAAGTCCGGTCTGATCTCGATATCGCAGATTCATTGTTCATGACCGGCTGGCAGCAATACATGGAACAAACTAAAGTTTCGTAAAAAAGGTAAATAATATAAGGAAAATCATTACAAACGTCTGCACTTTGTATACACTAGTGCTATAGACGTTTTTTTATTTTGTTGAGGAGAGTGGGATCCATGAAGAAAACTTGGTTGCTCGCCGTAGTGACGGCAATCTTATTAGTCGTAGCAGGGTGTGGTAAAGAAGAGGCGAAACCGAGTCAAGTGAACAGTGATTCGTCTGAACCACCGGCTCCATTGACGCTCGACACGGAAGTGGCATACGATTCATCTGCAAATACACTGTCGGCAACAATCAAAATGACGAACCCAAATGAAGAAGCCGTGGACGTGACATTCAATACGTCACAGCGCTATCAGTTGATTATCAAGCAAGGTGACAAAATCGTATTTGATTATGGTAGCGAATTTATGTTCACGGAATCGATTATTGAAGAAAAGTGGGCAGCGGATGAACAAAAGATCTTCGATGAGGTCTTACTGTTAGATGAATTAGAGGCTGGTGAATATTCAGTCGAAGTGGTCGGGCTCGCTCAAGTCGACGGGGCTCCGGAAATTGCTGTAACGGATGAGACGAAGTTCACAGTTGAACGATCTGTTTCAGAAAAACCTGAAGAAGATACTTCAGAACCATCTGCATCAGAACCTCAATCAGATGGTGCGTTCCGTGATGTACAAATTGATGTGAATGACACGATGATTCAAGTTAGTGGTTTCACGGACGAGGTAGAGTTCGAGTGGTCTGTATCAGATGGGCATAACCTGTATGCACAAGGAGCAGCTGAAGTCACAGGAGGCGGATTCTCGTTTGGCGTGTTGCTCGACGAAGCGCCAGCGGATGATCAACAATTGTTCTTAGAAATGACACCGATTGGTGGAGAAGTCACATCATTTAAAATTCAATAACTTTCTTGACGGAAACGATTGTTTCCGTCTTTCTTTTTTTTAGAGTGCTAGTTGACGGGGTATAAGGATTATCGGACAATAAAGCAAAATGAGAGAATAGTGGGAGGGTCATCCATGCAACAACATATCATTGAATCAACACATGTCAAACCGACCATCGATCCGAAAGAGGAGATTCGACAGCGGATTGACTTCTTGAAAACTTACGTGAGACGAGCTGGTGCGAAAGGACTCGTCCTAGGTATTTCAGGAGGACAAGACTCAAGTTTGGCCGGAAAACTATGTCAACTCGCGATGGAAGAGCTGCGATCGGAAGAGGATGGAAACTATACGTTTTACGCGATAAGATTACCATATGGTGAACAACATGATGAAGGTGATGCGCAACTTGCTCTTGAGTTTATACGCCCGGACAAAGCATTGACCATCAACATCAAACCTGCTGTCGATGCATCACTTGAGGCGTTCCGACAAGCGACTGATCTTGAATTGAGTGATTTCCATAAAGGAAACACGAAGGCGCGAGAACGAATGAAAGCTCAATATGACGTCGCGGCAACTTTCGGTGCCCTCGTCGTTGGTACCGACCATGCAGCAGAGTATGTGACAGGATTTTATACGAAACATGGCGACGGTGCATGTGACCTCACACCTTTGACTGGCTTGAACAAGCGTCAAGGAAAAGCACTTCTCCACGAATTGGAGGCTCACGAACGTGTCATTTATAAAGTACCGACAGCAGACCTTGAAGATGGTCGTCCTGGACTTCCTGACGAAGTGGCGCTTGGTATGACGTATGATCAACTAGATGATTATTTAGAAGGGAAATCCATCGACCCGGAGATTGCCGAACGAATTGAGACGATTTTCAAGCGTTCACGTCACAAGCATCATATGCCTGCCTCTTTGTACGACGAGTGGTGGCAATGAAAATAGGAGAAGCTGTCGCGATGACAGCTTCTCCTTTATTTGTTTCACGCTTTCTTGAAAGGGGCGAACTGAATAATCAGAATGCATGTGAATGCGATGAAACTGAGTAAAGGAATTGTGACGAATCCAAAGTAGTTGACCCAGCGAATCAGGCAGTCGTTCGTACAGAAAGCCTCTCCATTAGGGATGCGTTCTAAAATCACGTGGTATAGGCTAATACACCATCCTGCTCCGGCCATGATTCCGACAAACAAGCGGTTGACATCACGAACGGTCAACATGGTGGTCAGATAGTAGATGGCCAGCGGATACATAAAAATACGCTGGAACCAGCATAATTTACACGGTAAAAAGAGCATAACTTCAGAATAATAAAGGCTGCCGAGTGTCGCGACAGCTGCGAAGATAAAGGCGAAATGACGGCGTTGCATCAGAATTCCTCCTAATACTCAAAATATTGAATAAACATGATATGATACATTGAAACAAATACTTATTCAGTATACAATCTTTCAAACGATAGAGAAACAGGTGACGTGATGCAAGTTTCAGAAGTAGAAGTGTTAATTATTCTTGCAGAAGAATTGAATATGCGTAAAGCGGCAGAGCGATTGTTCGTCTCACAACCGGCTCTCAGTCAGCGGCTCGTGACAATCGAGCATCAATGGGGGAAGAAGATTTTTGTTCGTTCGACCCGAGGGCTCGCATTGACACCAGATGGCGAGAAAATCATCGAGTTTGCCAAAAAGATGTACAGTGAAGAACAGGAACTAAGAGGCGAGCTGACAGCAAACCAAGGAGAAGTATACGGGACATTGAAAATCGCCGTCGCCTCTATCATGGGGCAATATTGGCTACCGAAAGTATTAAAGACGTTTGTGGAACGATATCCGTCCGTTCGAGTGAAGTTGGTCACAGGATGGTCGAGTGAAATGATGCGTTATATGCTTGAAGAAAATTATCATATAGGGATTATACGAGGGAATCCGGACTGGCGGGGCGAGCGTATGAAGTTGTTCTCCGACTCCTTACACTTGGTCGATTTGAAGATGACCGAACTCTCCCAACTGAAAAATAACGAACGCTCGTTCATTCAGTTTAAGAGTGATTCGACTTATTACCAGGAAATATTAGAGTGGTGGCAAGAACGGTTTTCAAGTCCGCCACTCACGACGCTTGTCGTAGATCAGATTGAAACGTGTAAACAGATGGCGTTACATGGAATCGGCTTTGCAATTTTGCCGGAGTCGACCATCAAAGATGTCAATGAGATGAATAAGATCCCATTGACCTCATCAGCTGGGGTGCCGCTTGTTCGAGACACTTGGATGCTCTCGACAGAATCGATGTTAGAGTTGGCGCAAGTTCAAGCATTTTGGAATATTGTTGAAGAAGTAACGAAGGAGACTGAATCATGAATTGGGCAATCGAAGCGAGAAGACAACTACATTTAATTCCAGAGGTCGGGTATGAAGAGTTCAAAACACAAGCGACTCTTGAACAATTGATTCGTTCGCTCGATTCACCACGTGTTCAGATCACGCATTGGCGGACGGGGCTCTTTGTACGTGTAGATGGACTTGTCGGTGAAAAGACGATTGGATATCGGGCTGATATGGATGGGTTACCCATTACGGAAGAGACAGATTTAGAATTTGCATCGATTCATGAAGGGATGATGCATGCGTGCGGTCATGACGTCCATATGTCCATCGCGCTCGGATTGATTAAACGTGCCGTCGAAGTACCGTTTAATCATCATCTCGTCATCTTCTTCCAACCTGCTGAAGAAGGACCGGGGGGAGCGGAACCGATGGCGAAATCTGAGTTGTTCTATCACTTTCGTCCAGATGCGTTATTCGGCTTACATGTCGCTCCTGAATATCCGGTCGGGATGGTAGCTTCAAGACCCGGTGTGCTATTTGCAAGCGCGCGCGAGCTCCATATGACGATTCATGGTAAAGGAGGGCATGGCGCCTTTCCTCATGCTGGGATTGATGCTGTCATCGTTCAAGCTGCGCTCATCATGCAACTGCAAACAATCGTGTCACGGAACATCGACCCGATGGGAAGTGCGGTCGTCAGCATCGGAAAGGTCGCGGCCGGGACGAAAGAGAATATCATTGCTGATACGGCTAAATTGGATGGGACGGTACGAGCATTGTCTGATAAAGAAATGGTCGTGCTCGAGAGTCGGATTCGTCAAGTCATCGCCGGGGTCGAGATGACGTATAACGTTCAAATTGATCTTGAATTCGGGAATCGCTACCATGAGGTCGTCAACGATGAGCGCTATCTCTATCAATTCGAAGAAGCGGTCGAAGAGGTGGGCTATTCGTATAAGACTTGCGTACCAGCCATGACGGGCGAAGATTTCGGATATATGCTGAAGCAAGTCCCGGGCTTCATGGTTTGGTTAGGGGTAAACGACATGGGGTCGGGTCTCCATCAATCGACACTCAATCCGGATGAACGTGCGATAGAAGTTGCCATTGATTTATTTGATCACTACTTCCGTACAGTCATGATTCAATAACTCGGAGCGGTCGCGTTTGTGACCGCTTTTAGTGTGTTCAAATAGGAGTGAAGCTTGGTGGAAAAGGGAAAAGTGAATGAATGTAAAGCGACGATTTTGTGGCGATTGCTCAAATGTGAACATTTTGCGAACTCAAGCATTAGGACATTACAGCGCAATACAAAATCATTATGATGAAAGTATCGAAGGGTATTCATCTGTGATTGTCGCTTCATACATGTTTCGAAGCGATAGAGAGAGATAGGAGGTAATCAATAGATGTTTCAAGATCCTGTCCTGATGAGCCGGGCATTGACGGCACTCACATTAGGGTTTCATGTGATTTTTGCCACACTCGGCGTCGGGGTTCCACTTTTAATCTTATTGGCAGAATTTTTAGGGATTCGTAAAAAAGATCCGAAATACACGCTCATGGCTCGACGATGGTCACGTGGCTATGTCGTGACGGTAGCGGTCGGTGTTGTGACGGGTACGGCAATCGGTCTACAGCTTTCTCTATTATGGCCGAATTTGATGCGCGTCGCGGGTCAAACGATTGCGCTCCCGCTGTTCATGGAGACGTTCGCGTTCTTCTTTGAAGCGATTTTCCTCGGAATTTATTTGTACACGTGGGATCGCTTTAAAAATCCGTGGCACCACATGCTTCTCGGCATTCCGGTAGCGGTAGGTGCATTGTTCTCAGGATTTTTCATCACAACGGTAAACAGTTTTATGAACCAACCTGTAGGGTTTGATATTGTCGACGGTCGTTTGGCGAACGTTAGTCCCCTTGAGGCGATGTTCAGTCCGGCGATGCCGACGAAGATGGCTCATGTGCTGACGTCTGCGATTTTAACATCTGCGTTCATCCTAGCAGCGATCGCAGCCGTACAATTGTTGCGTCAACGTCGTAATCAACTCGACAAGATGTCGATCGAGTACCACAAAAAAGGTCTTCGTTTGACGATGACAGTCGCACTGATTTTTGCGATTGCGACAGCGCTTGTTGGTGATTTCTCAGGTAAATATTTGGCTCAATACCAACCGGATAAATTAGCGGCAGCTGAATGGCACTTTGAAACCTCCTCCGAGGCAGAATTGATTCTCGGTGGTTGGTTAGAAGATGACGGTGAAGGCGGATATGAAGTCCGAGGGGCTTTGAAGATTCCTTATGCACTTTCTATTCTCGCTGGTGGTGTCCCGAACTATGAGGTGACAGGTCTAGATGAATTCGCAAAAGAAGACCAACCGCCGCTCTTTGTTCACTACTTTTTTGATGCGATGGTCGGAATCGGGATGCTTCTCGCGCTCATCTCTTTCCTATTCGTACTAGGGCGCTATATTAAGCGATTGAATCAGTTCAGTAAACCGATGCTCTTTGCGATTGCAGCCGGCGGACCGCTTGCGATGGCAGCGATTGAATTTGGATGGTTCTTCGCTGAGTTTGGTCGCCAACCTTGGGCGCTTTATGAGTTGATGCGCACGAGTGATGCAGCTACGACATCGGCAAATGTCGGTTGGATGCTTGTCGCTTTCGCGATCCTCTACGCGGTACTTGGAACAGTCACAGTATTGGTTCTATCACGCCTGTTCAAAGAGAACCCAGTAGGGAAAGAACTAAAACAATCCGAACATCGTGGTGAAGCGATGTTTGCGGATGAAGTGTGATCGGAGGGTATGACATGCAAATTCAAGAATTAGGGATTGCCGTCTTATGGACGTTCTTGTACGGCTATCTCATCGTCGCATCGATTGACTTCGGTGCAGGATTCTTCGCCTTTTATAGTCGCTATACGAAACGCGACCATCTAGTGAACCGACTCGTCAAGCGGTATTTGTCCCCGACATGGGAAGTTACGAACGTATTTTTTGTCTTCTTCTTTGTCGGAATTGTTGGATTCTTCCCTGACACGGCTTACTATTATGGGACGGCATTACTCGTTCCGGCATCTGTAGTTTTAATCTTGCTTGCGATTCGTGGTAGCTTTTATGCGTTTGCGAACTACGGGTCGAAAGAAAGTACGCTTTATGTATTCCTTTACGGGGCGACCGGGTTACTCATCCCAGCTTCGATGTCGACAGTATTGACGGTCAGTCAAGGTGGTTTTATCACCGAAACGGAAAACGGAGTCATCTTTGACGCGGCGAAGTTGTTTACCAACTTCTACTCGTGGACAGTCGTCATTTTAGCAATTGTCTCGGTCCTATATATTAGCGCCATGTTCCTTTTGTTCTATGCGGACAAAGCACGTGATCGAGATGCGGTAGAACTCGTCAGAAAATGGGCTCTCTTTTGGAGTGTACCGACGATTATTGCTTCAGGGCTTGTCTTCTTCGGCTTGAAGTCGCAGGCGGCTTGGCACTATGAAAGTATTCTAGGAGGAAACTGGTGGTGGTTCGCGATGAGCTTCCTCTTCTTCGTCATCGCCGTCTCCTTCGTTTATATGAAACGGAACTACGGTATTGCTTTCCTGATGGTTATGGGACAATTTTTCATGGCTTGGTTCGGATACGGATATTCGCACTTGCCGTATATCTTGTATCCGTACATCGATATCAATGGAAGTGTCGTCAACGAGTCGATGGCGGTGGCGCTCGTCATCGTATTCATCTTAGGATTGCTCCTTCTCGTTCCGGCGCTCTATCTCTTGCTTCGTTTGTTCTTGTTCGACAACGACTACGTACGAGGGAAACGCTCGAGTGGAAAAGCATAATGTCAAAGACGGGATTTCCTTTATTTGAAGGGAATCCCGTTTTGTTTTTTGTATAGAGTTTTGAAGTGGAATCAGTTAAACTGAACGAAGAATCAAGAAGAGAATATGTGTAGGAAAGGGATGTAGCATCATGACAGGTGAATTTGCAGTCATCGGATTAGGACGGTTCGGTGGGTCGATCGTCCGTGAATTGTCTTCAAACGGATACGACGTCCTCGCCATCGATTCCGATGAAGAACGTGTCAACGAGTTTATGGGGTTGGCCACTCATGCCGTTATTGCCGATACGACCGATGAGAACGTATTGAAAAGTTTGGGGATTCGTAACTTTGAACATGTCATTGTCGCAATCGGAGAAAACATTCAAGCTTCGATTTTGACGACGTTAATATTAAAAGAGCTCGGTGTACAAATCATCACGGTGAAAGCGACAAACGATTACCATGAAAAAGTCCTTCGTCGAATTGGGGCAGACAACATCGTCCACCCAGAACGCGATATGGGCGTTCGAATTGCAAATGGATTGATGAGCCAAAGTATTCTCGACTATCTTGAGTTATCGAATGAACACTCGATTGTCGAAATCAAAGCGTCTGATAAGTTGTCGAACAAATCTCTTATTGATTTGGACTTACGGGCGAAATACGGGGTGAACATTGTTGCCGTTCGTCGCGATGATGATGTCCTCATTTCTCCGCAGGCGGATGAAATGATTTTATCAGAAGATATTTTGATCATCATTGGTAAAGATACTGATCTAGATAGACTCGAGCGGACGTTACGTTCGAAATAAAAAAGACCTCTTGAGCGATACCGTGATTGTTGAATCGTTTGATCCAACTCGACGGTTTGACTCAAAAGAGGTCTTTTTTTAGATTAGCTTCATGGTCTTCAAACCGTGTTCGATACCATCTTCGAGGATTGATTTTGTCACAAAATCCGCAACGTCCTTCGCTTCAGAACGAGCATTGCCCATGGCGATACCTGTCCCTACATATTGGAGCATGGCTAGGTCATTCAAAGCATCTCCGAAGGCGTACGTATTTTCAACGCGGTAGCCGTTCGTTTCGATAAAGTGACGGATGCCATCGGCCTTACTTGCCCCTTTATTGATCACGTCCATCGCATGAGGGTGCCAACGAATGAAATCGAACTCCTGATAGGTACCGATATAGTGATGTTCATCTTCTGGCGTACAGTAGAGGAGTGTCTGGTACACATCCTCTTCCACGTGGAAGTTCGGTTCAAATCGAGGAATCGGCATGGCAAGCTCTCCGAGGGATTGATTGACAATGGTATCATTCGGTTTTGAGGCGCCTCCACTGTCCTGTCCTAAATAGACGAGGGTATGGTCATTTGATGTGGCGTGAGTCGTCAAACGGGTTAAGGCGTCTTTTGAGAGCGTGTTACGATACACGATTTCGCCTTGATGCACAACGATTTGACCGTTGTAACATACAAGGCTGTCAATCCCGACGCGTTCCGGGATGTCCGAGAGCATGGCTGGTCCTCGCCCCGTAGCGATAAATGTTTCGACACCGTTTGCCTGCAAAGCTTGAATTGCTGAAATCGTTGAAGGTGGAATATAACTTCCTTCATGTAAGAGCGTTCCGTCAATGTCGAAAAAAACAACTTTTTGGTCTTCCATTTGATTCACCATTCTTTCTCTTTGTCTAAAAATATGTTTTTCGAACCCACTAAAAGGATAACATGAATTAGGGAAACTACCACGAATATCACATCGTTAGTGAAATATTGGCATGATATGAGCTATAATGAAAAAAGAATCTTACGGGCATATTCGAGAATCACTTATGTTTCACATAGATGTATTAATAATTAAAGTAAGGAGAGATTAAATGAAGTTTGTTAAGAACCACCAAACAGCTGTGTTCGCATTAGGCGGACTAGGAGAAATCGGGAAGAACACATACGTTGTTCAATTCCAAGATGAAATCATCGTCATCGATGCGGGAATTATGTTCCCAGAGGATGACTTGCTTGGAATTGACTATGTGATTCCAGATTACTCGTACTTGATTAAAAATAAGGACAAAGTAAAAGGGGTATTTATCACGCACGGTCACGAAGACCATATCGGTGGGATTCCATTTTTACTAAAGCAAGTTCAGTTACCGATTTATGCGACAAAACTCGCCCTCGGTTTGATTAAAGTAAAACTAGAAGAGCACGGATTGTTACGTGAAGCGGAGCTCCATGAAATTGATGAAGATGCAATCGTTAAATTCCGAAAAACGAGCATCTCGTTCTTCCGTACGACTCACTCGATTCCGAACTCACTCGGTGTCGTCGTGAAAACACCACAAGGGAATATCGTCCATACGGGTGACTTCAAGTTTGACTTCACTCCGGTCGGTGAACCAGCAGACCTCGCTAAGATGGCGGAAATCGGAAAAGAAGGTGTGCTCTGTCTTTTATCTGACTCTACCAATGCGGAAGTCGAAGGTTTCACGATGAGTGAAAGTGTTGTCGGAGGTACCATTAGCGAGACGTTCCGTAAGGCAGACGGTCGTATCATCTTTGCAACGTTTGCATCAAACATCTATCGATTACAACAAGTGGTCGATGCGTGTGCCGAGACTGGACGCCATCTGATGATTTTTGGTCGCTCGATGGAAAAAGTCATGACGATCGGGCAAGAGCTCGGTTTCATCAACGTTCCGAAAGGGATGATCATTGAGACGAATCAAATGCGTCATTACGACCCGAATGAGATTGCGATCCTTTGTACCGGCTCACAAGGTGAACCGATGGCCGCGCTCAGTCGCATCGCAAACGGGACACACCGTCAAGTGTCGATTATTCCTGGAGATACGGTCATCTTCTCATCTTCTCCGATTCCTGGTAACGCCATTTCCGTCGGGAAGACGATTGATCAGTTGTATAAAGCAGGGGCGGACGTTGTCTATGGGAAGTTGACGAACATTCATACATCAGGACACGGTTCGCAACAAGAACAGTTGTTGATGATTCGTCTTCTCAATCCAAAATTCTTTATGCCGATTCACGGTGAATATCGGATGTTGAAGAAACATGCGGAACTTGCTGAATCCGTTGGCATCCCGAAAGAGAACAGCTTCGTCATGGATAACGGGGAAGTGCTCGCCGTCGATGCCGATTCGGCTGCTGTCACCGGTAAAATTTCTGCGAACGCTGTTTATATTGATGGAAATGGAATTGGCGACATCGGAAATATCGTATTAAGAGACCGACGCATCTTGTCTGAAGATGGACTCGTTGTCGTCGTCATCAGTATCGACGGCAAGACACGTAAACTCGTGTCAGGACCAGATATCATCTCACGAGGATTTGTCTATATGCGTGAATCAGGTAGCTTGATTCGTGATGGTGAACGTCTGTTGAAGAAAACGGTCGAGCAAGGATTGTCAAATAAGCAGATGAAGTGGTCGGAGATGAAGCAACTTGTGTCTGAGACGCTCACACCATATTTGGCACAAAAGACGCGGAGACACCCGATGGTTCTACCGATTATTATGGAAGTGTGATTTCAACGGGCTGTAGAAAACTACAGCCTGTTTTTTTTCACCGCAATTAAGGAGGGGAAAGTATGGCTAATAAGACTGGGAAAAAGAAGTGGTGGAAGTGGGGGACGGCAATCATTGCGGTCATTTTTCTCATCACGCTCGTATATCATCAAATCAAACCATTACCGGAAGGGGTGTCACGTCAGTCCGAACCGTATATGATTTCGGATGACCAAATCGATTTTCTACATGATCTGACATATCAGGGTGAGGATACAGAAATTGTCGAGCAAGAAATCTTTAATGAAGTGGAACGAGCCATTCGAGAGGCGAAAGATTATATCGTCATGGACTTCTTCTTATTTAATCCTTATTCGAACGAAGATCGGCAATATCCAGATATTACTTCAAGACTCTCTTTCGCGTTGCTTGAACAAATGGAACGCTATCCAGACTTGAAAGTCGTCTTCATCACAGATGAAATTAATACAACATACAACGGTCACGTGTCAGACCATTTCGACGTACTAGAGGAAGCAGGGGCAGAAGTCGTTTACACGAATCTTGACGAACTTCGTGACCCGAATATTTTATACTCCTCGTTTTACCGGATGGCGATTCAATGGTTCGGAAATAGTCAGGACGGTTGGTTACCGAATCCGATGGCCTCATCTGCGCCGGACATTACTGTTCGTGCGTATTTGAGGCTGTTAAACATCAAAGCGAACCACCGGAAGGTCATGGTCACTGAAAATGAAGGGTTCGTGTTATCTGCGAATCCGCATGACGCCAGTGGGTATCATTCAAACGTCGGTGTCCATCTGAAAGGACCGATTTTAAAAGAAATCATTGAAGGCGAGCAAGCGGTTGCGACGTTCTCGAAAGGGGATGCACGACGCTTCCCGGATGACGAGGCGTTGTCTAGCATTGAGAGCGAACCGTCTGAGGCGACAATGAAAATTCGTTATGTCACGGAAGGGAAGATTCAAGAGTCGGTGCTCGACGCGATGAATGGAGCGGACGACGGAGATACCGTTTGGATCGGAATGTTCTACCTGGCTGATCGGAATATCATCCAGGCAATCGAGGACGCCGCGGGACGAGGTGTGACCGTTAATTTGATTCTCGACCCAAACACGAATGCGTTTGGTCGTTCAAAGTCGGGATTACCGAACTTACCGGTGACAGCCGAACTAAATACCGTCAACCCGGAACGAATCGAGATTCGCTGGTATGACGTTGGCAAAGAGCAGTATCACCCGAAAATTCTATATGTCGATGGAGATGAGAAAACGGTCGTGTTAGGCTCTGGGAATTATACGACCCGAAATATGAACGACTATAATTTAGAGGCAGATGTCGAAGTGAAGGGGGAAGGGGATACAGCATTCTTTGATGAAGTGGACGGGTATTTTAATCGTTTGTGGAATAACGAGAACGGGACATATGCGGTAGCATATGACGAAATACAAACAGACATTCCACTCGGTAAGTACGCAATCTATTGGCTTCAAAAAGTCACGTGGACGATGACATATTGAAAAAAACAGCTATCCTCAGTCAAAAGGGGATAGCTGTTTTAACGTTAATTCGTCTCAATGGGATTAAATTCATTCGTGTATTCGTACAAGAATTTCCCCGTCTCTTCCAATACATCGCTCTTTCGATGGAGCGAGAAGTGGTCATACGGGACGGTTTCGGTTTGAATATTATTCGTATACTCTTCTAGTAGCAGAGAACTGGATTTCTCGATAAGATTAAATTCGCCACCTCGTCCGGAAAATGAGAGTACTTGTACGGAGCGTGGCCATGTCTCAAGTTTTGATTGGAATGCTTGCAACCCATCCGAGTTAGGTGATAAGTCACGGATAGCGGGACTACCTGTATTGATTCCGAAATTACTTGCAGATAGTCCGAAGTTCGCAAGTCGTGTGCCGCCGAACGGACTATCAAACGTGACGAACTTATCCACGATGTAAGTCTCTTGATTCAGGATATAGTTGGCAGCAGCAACACCACCCATACTGTGACCGATAATATACATGCGATCAAACGAACGATTTCTTGTTTTTTTATACGTTTCGATGGCAGCGTTAAACCACTTCGTCTGGTTGTTTAAAGAAGCCTCCGCATCTTCGAATTCGATTCGGACAATAGGGCGATTCGAACTATAATCATAAATTTCACAATCGGCTTTTCCTTTTACAGTAACAGTGCAGAGTGCGCCATCAGTCGCTTGACCACTTTGTTCCATAGCTTGAGAGAAGCGAAGGAAGGTCCGATCTGTACCGAGTAGACCATGCACTGCAAAAGTAGGGATGAATTCATTCGTTTGTGAAGCTTGACGAACCGCCTCAGATTGTCGCTCGTTCGCTAACTCTTGTTGGAATGTGACAATGATGAGCGATAGCGATAGCGAGACAATTAAAAGTCCTAGCAGTCGTGAACGAATCGAGGTCTTTCTCGGATTGCCAACATTTCGACGATATTTACGCCAAATAAAATAGGATAAGATTACCGCCGCAATGAGTACGATGATCGTCACAATCCACGCTTTGATGTTTGGCACGTGGGCGACGAGCTTCAAATTGTTTTGGCGTCCTCCATATACTTGCCACTCAACATGTTTCATAGAACGGAGATCAAGACCGGTCCCGTCCTCGACAAACACGCCGGTCGGCACGTTCAAGTTGAAACGGATATCGGCTTGACGGATATACCGCTCAGCTAACTTTTTAGGAGACCCTGTCAGTTCAACTCCTGGTAAGTCGACTTGATCAAGTCGAAGGTCGAGGTTCGTCTGAAGGGTGTAAGAATCGAACCAGATACCCTCTCGCTGTTCGATGTCGAATCGAATGTCTGGAGGAACCAAAATTCCAGCTGGACCCGTTTTCCACTCTTCTTTAATCTGTTGCAACTCATCCACATTTTTAAATGTCTTCCTCAAAACCATTCCTTCATAGTCGTCGGTACTCGAGTAATCATCCGTTTCATACCCGTTATCCTCAGCCTGTTCTTTCCATGTATCCCAATCGAGCCTGAGATTGAGCAACTTCATGACCGGATGTTCCCGAAAGGCGTATGTCGTTTCGAGAGAAACGGACTGATCGTAGTTTACAGTCGCGTCATAATTAATACGTACACATCCCCCGATTAAAAGAAATAAAAATGGGAATAGTAACAACAGTGCCCTTTTTCTCGAACTAAACATGTTAAATCGGTTCGCCGTAAGTTTCTAACGGGTTCGCTGTATTGATACGGTCATAAAACAAAATTCCGTCCAAATGGTCGAGCTCGTGCTGACAGACGATGGCGCGCATTCCGCGTAAGCGAAGCTTAATCGGCTTCCCGTCTCGGTCGAACCCTTCTAATGTGATTCGACGAAAACGAGGTACATTTCCTTTGACCACGCGGTCTACCGATAAGCAGCCTTCCCCACCATTTAAAAATGTTTGTTCGACGGAATGGCTCGTAATTTTAGGGTTGAAGATGGAGAGTTTGAATGTCTCTTCCTCTTCTTGAAGCAGTATCGTGAAGAAACGACGGTTCACGCCGAGTTGTGGAGCAGCGATTCCGACACCGCCCCGCAGCTCATATTTTTCGCTCATTTCTGGATCTTGACTATTGACGAGGAACGTCTCCATCTCGTCGAGTAATGCCAAATCTTCTTCTTTTGGCGGAATCGGTACTTCAGTTGAGCGAGCGCGAAGCCGTTCATCTCCCTCGCGAATCACATCTTTCATCGTTAACATAAACAACTTCCTTTCTATCAAACGTATACGTTTGATTATATCATATTTAAACAGGAAGTAATGTGGATGGTACAGAAGGTGAAATGAAAATAATACAGCGGTAAAAAAGACGTAATAACCCTTCAATGTAAGCGGTTTATTTTAGTGAGCATATTTTTTGCGTTATTGTAACAACCCGTTTTATACTAACAAGGAAACGGCAGGATAGAATAACTTTCCTGAATCACGTTAATACAGATTGCTTTTTTGGACAGATACACGTAAGATTTGAGATAGTGTTTGATCACAAAAAAGACAATTGTCTCATAGTTGAAAGGATGAGGTGAAACGAATGAACAACGTTCAGGTACTTCAAAACGTGGAAGAAAATTTCCAAACGTTCCGTATTCTCGACGAGAAGGGTGAGGTCGTCAACCAAGACGCAATGCCTGACTTAACGGACGAGCAACTTCAGGAGCTCATGCGCCGCATGGTCTATACTCGAATCTGGGACCAACGCGCCATCTCACTTAACCGTCAAGGACGCCTAGGATTCTACGCGCCAGTGGCAGGTCAAGAAGCGACGATGATCGGGACGCAATATGCGCTCGACAAAGAGGACTGGATTCTTCCAGGATACCGTGATATTCCACAACTCGTATTCCACGGACTTCCGCTCTATCAAGCATTCTTGTTCTCACGTGGACACGTGGCAGGAAACCGCATCCCTGAAGGTGTCAACGTATTGATGCCACAAATCATCATCGGTGCACAAATCGTTCAAACTGCGGGTGTGGCAATGGGTCTCAAACGCAACGGCAACAAAAATGTCGCCATTACTTACACCGGTGACGGCGGGTCATCACAAGGTGACTTCTACGAAGGATTGAACTTTGCAGGTGCATTCAAATCACCAGCAATCTTTGTCGTTCAAAACAACCGCTTCGCTATTTCGACGCCAGTTGAGAAGCAGACGGCAGCTAAGACGATCGCGCAAAAAGCTGTTGCAGCTGGAATCAACGGAATCCAAGTAGACGGAATGGACATTCTTGCAGTGCTTGCAGCGACACAACAAGCTCGTGTAGACGCACTCGAAGGAACACCTACACTCATCGAGTCACTCACATACCGTTACGGACCACATACGCTTGCTGGGGATGACCCAACACGTTACCGTACAAAAGAACTCGATACTGAGTATCAAGAAAAAGATCCGCTTGTTCGTTTCCGTCTCTTCCTTGAGAACAAGAAGCTTTGGAACGAGGATATGGAGAACGAAGTGATCGAGCAAGCGAAGGCAGATGTGAAAGAAGCAATCAGCCAAGCTGACAAAGAACCAAAACAAAAAGTTTCGGACTTCATCAACAACATGTATGAAGAACTTCCTTCAAACTTGAAAGAACAGCTTGAAGAATATACTGCAAAGGAGTCGAAGTAAGTTATGGCTCAAATGACAATGATCCAAGCGATTACTGATGCGATGCGCGTTGAAATGAAACGCGACGAGAAAGTACTTCTCTTTGGAGAAGACGTTGGTAAAAACGGTGGGGTATTCCGTGCGACGGAAGGTCTCCAAGACGAGCTCGGCGAAGACCGTGTCTTTGACACGCCACTCGCTGAATCAGGGATTGGTGGTCTTGCAATCGGCCTAGGTCTTACTGGATTCCGTCCAATCATGGAAGTTCAATTCTTCGGATTTGTATTCGAAGTTTTCGACTCAATCGCAGCTCAAATGGCACGTATGCGTTACCGCTCGGGTGGCGCTTACAGCCAACCGATTACAATTCGTTCACCATTCGGTGGTGGCGTTAAGACACCTGAGCTTCACGCGGACAGCCTTGAAGGTTTAATGGCTCAGTCACCAGGTCTAAAAGTCGTTATTCCATCAACTCCTTACGATGCAAAAGGTTTGTTGATCGCGTCAATCCGCGACAACGACCCGGTTGTGTTCCTCGAGCACATGAAATTGTATCGTTCATTCCGTGGCGAAGTGCCTGAAGGTGATTACACAATCGAACTCGGTAAAGCAGATGTGAAACGTGAAGGGACAGACGTTTCAATCATCACTTACGGTGCGATGGTTCACACTTCACTTAAAGCAGCGGAAGAGCTTGAAAAAGAAAACATCAACGTTGAAGTCATCGACCTCATGACAGTGAGCCCGCTTGATATTGAGACAATCGTAGAGTCTGTTAAGAAAACAGGTCGTGCGATCGTCGTTCAAGAGGCTCAACGTCAAGCAGGAATCGCAGCAAACGTTGTAACTGAAATTCAAGAGCGCGCAATTCTTCACCTCGAAGCACCAGTTCTTCGAGTGACTGCACCAGACACAGTCTTCGCATTCGCACAAGGTGAAGACATGTGGTTGCCTGACCATAAAGATGTCGTTGCAAAAGTTAAAGAAGTTGTGAACTTCTAAGATCGTGTCGAATAAACGATGAGGGAGATTTGTCTCCCTTATCGTGTTTACATGATGAATTGATGGGAGGAAAAACCAGTGGCAGTATTTGAATTTAAATTACCAGATATCGGTGAAGGTATTCACGAAGGTGAAATCGTCAAGTGGTTCGTAAAAGCAGGGGATACGGTCAAAGAGGATGATGTTCTCTTGGAAGTACAAAACGACAAAGCAGTCGTTGAAATCCCGGCTCCAGTCGACGGTACAGTCAAAGAGGTTAAAGTTTCTGAAGGTACAGTTGCCGTAGTCGGTGACGTCCTCGTTACATTTGACATCGAAGGCGACGCACCAGCAGGAGAAGAAGAAGAGACTCCTGAACAACCGAAAGCAGAAGAGAAAACAGAAGACGTAAAAGAAGAAGTGAAAGAAGACGCGCCACGCGACGTTCAACTTCACAAATCTGAGCGTGTCATCGCAATGCCATCTGTCCGTAAATATGCACGTGAAAAAGGTGTGGATATCCGTGAAGTGAGCGGTTCTGGCGACAACGGTCGTGTCATGAAAGAAGACATCGATGCATTCGCGAACGGTGAAGCACCGTCTGCAGAAGCTACAACAGAAAAAACAGATTCTGTAGCACCGGCAGCAGCTGCAAAAACGGAAATCAAGCCTTACGAGTCAGCGACTCCAGAGCTTGAAACACGTGAGAAAATCCGTGGAATCCGTAAAGCTATCTCGAAAGCAATGGTTAACTCGAAACACACTGCACCACACGTTACACTCATGGACGAAGTCGACGTTACAAAACTCGTCGCACTCCGTAAAGACTTCAAACAAGTCGCGGCTGACCAAGGTGTGAAACTCACATACTTGCCATTCGTCGTGAAAGCATTGACTGCTGCAGCGAAAGCATTCCCAACAATCAACGCTTCAATCGATGACGTGAACGAAGAAATCGTTTACAAAAACTACTACAACATCGGGATCGCAGCTGACACAGACAACGGACTCGTTGTACCAGTCGTTAAAGATGCAGACCGTAAATCAATCTATTCACTTGCTACAAACATTAACGAACTTGCGGGTAAAGCTCGTGAAGGCAAGCTCACTGGGGACGACATGAAAGGCGGATCAATCACAATCACAAACATCGGTTCAGCCGGTGGACAATGGTTCACGCCTGTCATCAACCACCCAGAAGTTGCGATTCTCGGTATCGGCCGGATCGCTGAGAAAGCTGTCGTGAAGAACGGTGAAATCGTTGCCGCGCCAGTCCTTGCACTTTCATTCAGCTTTGACCACCGCCTCATCGACGGTGCGACTGCACAAAACGCTCTTAACATGGTGAAACGCTTGCTCGAAGACCCAGCACTTCTAATGATGGAGGGATAAGAACATGGTAGTAGGAGAATTCGCACAAGAAACTGATTTGCTTGTCATCGGTGCCGGTCCTGGTGGATACGTTGCCGCAATCCGTGGCGCACAGCTCGGAATGAAAGTAACGATCGTTGAGAAAGGCAACTTCGGTGGTGTCTGCTTGAACGTAGGATGTATCCCGTCGAAAGCGTTAATCACAGCTGGACACAACTTCCAACACGCTAAAGGACACGATTCAATGGGGATCTCGTCTGACAACGTGTCAGTGGACTTCACAAAAGTTCAAGACTGGAAACAGTCAGTTGTTAACAAATTGACTGGCGGTGTCAAAGGTCTCCTTAAAGGAAACAAGATTGAAATCCTTCAAGGTGAAGCGTTCTTCGCTTCTGAAGACACAGTTCGTGTCATCACAGAAGATAGCTCGACTCCTTACAAATTCAAAAAAGCGATTATCGCGACTGGTTCTACACCAATCGAGATCCCATCGTTCAAATGGTCAAAACGCGTCCTTTCTTCAACTGGTGCATTGGCACTTCCTGAAGTACCGAAAAAACTCGTCGTTATCGGCGGTGGATACATCGGTATGGAGCTTGGAACTGCATACGCTAACTTCGATACAGAAGTCGTCGTTGTAGAAGGCGCTAGCGACATTTTGTCTGGTTTCGAACCACAAATGACGCAAATCGTTAAGAAGAAACTCAAACAAAAAGGAAACGTCACAATCCACACGAATGCACTTGCTAAAGGTGTTGAAGAAACGGAAGACGGCGTAACCGTTAAGTTTGAAGTAAACGGTGAAGAGCAATCTGTTGAAGCGGACTATGTCCTCGTCACAGTTGGTCGTCGTCCAAACACAGGCGACATCGGTCTTGAAAACGCGGAAGTGAAAATTAGCGACCGTGGCATCATTGAAATCGATGACCAGTGTAAAACATCGAACGAAAACATCTACGCAATCGGTGATATCGTTCCTGGACCACCACTTGCACACAAAGCTTCTTACGAAGCGAAGATTGCAGCAGAAGCAGCTGCAGGTAAGCCAGCTTACCTCGACTACTCTGCAATCCCTGCAGTCGTCTTCACTGATCCTGAACTCGCAACTGTCGGTTACACAGAACCACTCGCAAAAGAAGAAGGACTCGAAATCACAGTTTCGAAATTCCCATTCGCAGCGAACGGTCGTGCACTCGCACTTGACGAGCCAGACGGCTTCATGAAGCTTATCACACGCAAAGAGGACGGTCTCTTGATCGGTGCTCAAATTGCGGGTACTGGCGCATCAGATATGATTGCTGAGCTTGGTCTTGCAATTGAAGCTGGTATGACTGCTGAAGATATCGCGCTTACAATCCACGCTCACCCATCACTCGGTGAGATGGCAATGGAAGCTGCTGAAATCGCAATGGGGATGCCAATCCACGTTGTAAAATAATAACGGCAATGAACCTCTCTCACGATTCGTGAGAGAGGTTTTTTATATAGGTGACGATGCGTTCGACTTCCTTGAATCCAATTTTTTTGTGAAACTGTTGGCTGTCTTTATTTTCAAGTTCGGTATCCGAAGCCAGTTCGATACACCCGTTACGTGTGGCAAAGGTAGAGGCAGCCTCAATCAAATGCGATGCAACACTTTGATGTCGTGCTGATTCGATGACATAGACACCTTCCACGTAGGCAGTCGGGGATGCAGACGAACCGGGCACATAATCATACCGGAAACTGAGTTGACAGAAACCGATGGATCCTCCCGTGTCGGAGGATGCGATGAAATAATGCATCTTCTTTGAAGTGAGACCGAGCTTGACCTCCATCTGGAGTTCGTCAATCGGTGCGTCAGGCCATAACTGATGCATCAATTGAACGAGTGCGGTTTGATCTGATTGTGAGGCATATGCAATTTTCATGTCGAACGCTCCTTTGTTTAGGTTTCATACTCATAGTATAAAGGAAAATACTTGTGAAGAGAGAAGGGAGGGAATCCTGATGGCATTCGATGAGGAGTTATTATATACCGTATCCGAGACGAGTCGCGTAAGATTCACTGGAATCGAAACAGAAGCTGCACGTTATGATTTTGGGTTTGTGTACACCCATCAGTTTATGGGAAAAGTGTTGGTCGTATGTATGCAAACCGGACAATCGGCCCTTCTCGATCAACATGCGCTAGAAGAGCCGCGCCAATTATATCCGATGCTAGGTATCAACTTGAATGATACGGCGCACGTCGCTGAATTTTTACGGGTTTGTTTAGCTGAAAAAATAAAAGAATCAGAGGAAATTGATACTTGAAAAAATGTAAGCGTTTTCTTATAATAGGTAACAGGGGAAGCAATTCGATCATCTACAGCCACCTTTTCTGAGATGACATAAAAAATGAGCCGGTCGTAATGACCGGCTCATTTTTTTGTTTAACGAATCGCTTTTGTTTGTTGGATGACTTTAATCATTTGGAGCGACTCGTCTTCGAGACCTTGAACCGGTAGTCCTGCTTCGATGTTGGCCATGATATAGTCGAGCGTCGACGTTGTGATCAATTCACCTGGGATGATAATCGGAATCCCTGGAGGGTACACCATGATGAATTCCGCTGAAATGCGTCCGACAGCGTTCTCGAGTGGAATTGTTTCCGTTTCTTCATAAAACGCATCACGTGGGCTAAGCGCAAGTGGTGGAATCTCAGGAAGCATGATTGATAACGAGTCATTCCCAGACTTCTGATAAACGGAGACGACATCGTGCATCGCATCGATCAATGCCTGGATTGTCGACTCATCATCTGCTGATGTGACAATGAAGAGAACATTCAGTAAATCCGACATCTCCACTTCGATCCGATGTTTTTCACGAAGATATTTTTCCACTTCAAAGCCTGTCACACCGAGTTCACGTACCGATACGAGCACTTTTGTCTCGTCGAGTGCGTAAGTCGATTCAGAATGAAGCTCGGCATGCCCGTATACAGACAAGTTGGGCATATGACTGATGGCCGTACGGGACGTTCTAGCGAGATCTAATGCCCGTTCGTTCATCTCATGCCCTTTTGTCGCGAGTTGTCGACGTGCAGCATCAAGAGAAGCAAGGAGCAAGTAAGACGTTGAGGTCGTTGTAATCATTGAAAGCATCGCATGGATCCGTTCCGGTGAAACGAGACCGCGACGTACGTTCAAAATGGAGCTTCCAGTCATCGAGCCCCCAAGTTTGTGTACGCTCGTAGCGGCCACATCAGCTCCAGCTTGCATAGCTGAAAGAGGAAGTTCATCGTGGAACGGGAGATGAACCCCATGTGCCTCATCGACGAGAACAGGAACATCTTGCGCATGGGCGACGGAAACGATGCGTTCTAAGTCACCGGCGACACCGAAATAAGTCGGGTTGATGACGAGCACAGCTTTTGTATCAGGGTGAAGTTCGAGAGCACGTTCTACCGCGCTAGCTGTGATGCCATGCGCAATACCGTACGTCTCATCGAATTCTGGATGGATGAAGACCGGATGAGCACCAGTTAAGACAAGAGCAGACATGACCGATTTGTGCACGTTTCGCGGCACAATAATCTTTTCATTCGGTCCAACGACGCCCATGATCATCGCCATGATTGCGCTCGAAGTTCCTTGTACGGAGAAAAAGGTCTCATCAGCACGGAACGCCTCTGCCGCTAAGCGCTCCGCTTCAGCGATTGCCGCCTTTGGATGATGGAGGTCATCTAGAGGGGCGATGTTAATCAAATCAATTTTTAAGGCGTTTTCGCCAATAAAGTCACGAAACTCAGGATCCATACCTTTCCCGCTTTTATGACCGGGAATGTGGAACGCTATCGGGTTCGAGTCGACATGTTCAAGCAACGTGTCAAATAGTGGCGTTTCGAGCTGAGTAGCACCTTTTAATTTCAATCGTAAATCCCCCTTGGAAACAGTTTATTTATATGATGAAAGATATCGTTACGTTATATGCTGATTTAAAAAAGAAGCAACAAAAAAACTATAGAGATTTCTAGCTCAACTTGCAATAGTTTTTTTTGTTGTTACAATGAGTGTCGAGGTGAACAATATGCAAATCAATTATCCAATCAATCCGGATTGGACGACAGACGAATTGATTGATGTCGTCGAGTTTTATAATGTCGTCGCACAGGCGAATGAAGGTGGGGTCGAGCGGGAAGTTTTCCTCGACGCATATCGGACCTTCAAACAAATCGTAACATCTAAGTCAGAGGAGAAACAACTGAACGCGGTTCACGACGAACAGACGGGATATTCCACTTATCGTACCGTACAAGCGGCAATGAAGTCCTCGAATAAAAGAATCAAACTGTAAGTCTAAGTATGCCTGTGCAATTTGAGGCATACTTTTTTGTTATTTCTCTTTTAAATCGGGTACAGTTCTTTAACACTGATTCAGGTTTAATGGGCTCAAAATTGGGAATATATCCAGTAAGATAAAAAATTCAAAATAGTCAGACAATTCTCTTTCTTTTTCAGATTTTATCTGATATACTCAATTCAACTCATTAAACCGTAACTTGTAGCCCAACAAAAGGAGTGTGGCATCTTATGAAACAAGTGATTGAGGCATTCAAAAGAAAAGACGCAGAAAAACGGATTCCGGTGCTGCGCTTAGAGATTGATTATGAATTGGCAACCCTCTTCGATGCGATGGCGTCACAAGATGATGCCACAGTTCAGGCTAGCAAGCATCGGTTAGAGAAGTACCGCCAAGAATTATTGCGTCTCGAAGCCTAACCATTACACACATTCAACCAGTATTCCGAGCGGATACTGGTTTTTGTTTGGTACAATACAGTTGAGGTGATCACAGATGATAGAATGGTTTGCAGTCGATTTAATCAAACAGGCGGGGGAGTTAATTCGTCGTGAGATAGATCAAAGTTATGAAGTGGAACGAAAGACCGGAAAGGGGGATTTGGTCACTGAAATTGACCGGGCGGTGGAACAGCTGATTGTTCGTCGTATTCAAGAAGCATTTCCACACCATCAAATCATGGGGGAAGAAGGGACGACAGACTCACCGGACACGTTAACAGGGACGGTATGGTTCGTTGACCCGATTGATGGGACGTTAAATTTCATTCATCAGAAACGAATGTTTGCGATTTCGGTTGCTATAATGATTGATGGAGCCGTGGAGTATGGATTCGTGTATGATGTGATGGCAGATGAGATGTTTATGGCTCGAAAAGGTTTTGGTGCGACGTTAAACGGTAGGATGTTGACGACTCTTCATGAACATCAAGTACGAGATGCTTTTTTAAGTATGAATGCCACGTGGGTTACGCCGAACCATCAAATCGCCCCGGAAATCCTCGCTCCGATTGTACGGGACTCGATTGGGACACGGGCGCACGGGGCCGCGTCACTTGAACTTGCCTGGCTAGCTGCCGGGCGTGTTGACGGGTACATCACGATGCGTAATATGCCGTGGGACTATGCTGCTGGGAAGCTGCTCGTAGAAGAAGTAGGAGGGCGTGTCGTTTCTGTATACGGTGAACCGATTCAGTATGATAGCAAAACGTCCGTATTGGCAGGCAGCGAATCATTCGTGAACGATGTCATCAAACATTATGTCATCGCAAAAGGGGTGACAGCCGAAGCGAAGCCAGATCTTCACATCGTGGAGCATGAGTCTTATGAAGAAGTCCGGGATCTTCTCGTGTTAGCGAATCCGAATGAAGCGATGGTCCTAAAACAATTTCAGGAAGGGCGTACGTTCAAAGCGTTACTCGGTGGTGAAATCGTGGGTGCATACATGTTAGTGTCACACGAGGTGGGACGGGTCGAACTCGTGAATATCGCAGTGAAGCCGGAACGCCAAAACCAAACAATCGGACAGCGAATGCTACAGGATGCAGTGAAGCGGGCATCATCGTTCGGCGGAAAAGAACTCCTCGTCTGTACGGGAAACTCTAGCATCATGCAACTTCGCTTTTATCAACAAGCCGGTTTCCGATTCGACTCGGTTGAACGGGATTACTTTATCAACCACGGATACGAAGTGATTGAAGAAGATGGATTACTCCTTCGAGATCGTGTCTGTTTGACGCGTCCGATTTAACTTTTGATGAAGAAGGTGTAGCTTTGACCTGAGTCAAAGCTACACCTTTGTTTTCATGAAGATTGACGGTCTGAAAGAATGCGACGGCGTAACTGGATGCCAAAGAACGTTGCGACACCACTTAACACGAGACTACCTAAGATGATAGCGGTGCTCCCTTCGGCAACTCCGATGCCGACACCGACAAATCCAGCGACGACGGCTAAAGCAATCAATAAAAACATAAGCTGCATGGAGACTCCTCCTCATTTTCTGTTATCTTCCCTATTGTATGATAAAAAACATGCAATGAAAACGTTCACAGTCGATTCCACTCGACAAAGGTACTGTGACGTGTGCTATACTCTTAAAGTTGAAGAAAAGTTGAAATTTTTTAAATAAGAGAGGAATAACTACATGAACGTAAGAACAAACCTTCGTAACGTAGCCATCATCGCTCACGTTGACCACGGTAAAACAACGTTAGTTGATGAATTATTGAAACAGTCTGGTACATTCCGGACGAACGAGGCAGTCGCAGAACGTGCGATGGACTCAAACGATATCGAGCGTGAGCGCGGAATCACAATTCTCGCGAAAAACACGGCCATCGATTATAAAGACACACGAATTAACATCGTCGATACTCCAGGCCACGCAGACTTTGGTGGCGAAGTTGAACGAATCATGCGTATGGTAGACGGCGTAATCCTTGTCGTCGACGCGCGTGAAGGTTGTATGCCACAAACTCGTTTCGTCTTGAAAAAAGCGCTCGACCAAGGACTTCGTCCAATTGTTGTCGTCAACAAAATTGATAAGCCTATGGTTCGTCCGCTTGATGTTGTCGACGAAGTCGTTGATCTCTTGATTGACCTTGGTGCAGATGAAGATCAACTTGAATTCCCTGTCGTCTACACATCGGCTGTCAGCGGTTCAAGTTCGTTCGATCCTGATCCAGAAAAACAAGAAGATACCATTACTCACGTGCTCGACACGATTCTTGAAAACACACCGGCTCCAATCGATAACTCGGATGAGCCGCTCCAATTCCAAGTCACAATGCTCGACTACGACAACTATCTCGGTCGAATCGGTGTTGGTCGCGTCTTCCGCGGGAAAATTAATGTCGGAGAACAAGTCTCACTTTGTAAGACGGATGGGTCAATCAAGCAACTTCGCGTCACAAAATTGTTCGGTTACTTCGGACTCAAACGCGTTGAAATCGAAGAGGCGAAAGCTGGAGATTTGATTGCAGTTGCCGGTATGGAAGACATCAACGTCGGGGAGACGGTCACGCCGGTTGGGAAAGAGGATGCACTTCCGCTTCTTCGTATCGATGAACCGACACTTCAAATGCGCTTCATGACGAACAACTCACCGTTCGCAGGACGTGAAGGGGACTTTGTCACAGCGCGTAAAATCGAAGAGCGTCTCTTGAAGCAACTCGAGACAGACGTTTCACTTCGTGTCGAAGCGACTGACTCACCGGACCAATGGGTTGTATCTGGTCGTGGAGAGCTTCACCTCGGAATTTTGATTGAAAACATGCGCCGTGAAGGATACGAACTCCAAGTATCTAAGCCGCAAGTCATCATTCGTGAAGACGAAGACGGTACGAAAGTTGAGCCATTCGAACGCGTTCTCATCGATGTTCCAGAAGAGTATACAGGACCTGTCATGGAATCAATCGGTCTCCGTAAAGGGGAACTCGCAAACATGAACACGAACGACAATGGACAAACACGTATGGAATTCATCGTTCCTTCACGTGGTCTCATCGGCTATCGTAACGAGTTCTTGTCTGCGACACGCGGATATGGGATTTTGAACCACACGTTCGAAGAGTATCGTCCGTTCATCCAGGCTGACATCGGCGGTCGTCGCAGCGGTGTCATGGTTTGTATCGAGCCTGGTAAGTCTACAGCCTACTCAATCGGCGCCCTTGAAGACCGTGGAACGATCTTCATCGAGCCAGGTACGGATGTATATGAAGGGATGATTATCGGTGAATGTAACCGTGACGTCGACCTTGCCATCAACGCTGTTAAAGGGAAGCAGTTGACAAACATGCGTGCCTCGGCAAAAGACTCTACACAAGTCTTGAAACGTCCGCGCGTATTCTCGCTCGAAGAGTCGCTCACGTTCTTGAACGATGACGAATATTGCGAAATCACGCCAGAGTCAATCCGTCTCCGTAAGAAAGTCTTGAACAAAAACGAACGCGAGAAAGCTGACAAGCGTCGTAAACTTGGTAAAGAATAAATGGTAAAAGGGAACGCTTCGGCGTTCCCTTTTATGTGGAATAGTGTAGAATGGATGTGTATGAAATAAAGGGGGACTTATTGTCTTGAAAGCTTCTCAAACAATCGATATCACACAGATTGACGTTCCGTGGATCGCCTCGATGTTAGGTGTCGGTAGCGACCAGAACGACTTTTCCGTCGGTTTTAATGCACTTGTCGTTGTTGTCATTTTACTGACGATTCTCGTTTTTAAACTTGGTTTTGCGAAACAGTTGGCGTGGTGGAAGTCACTCATTGTCTATATTCTTCTGTCACTTGGAGCAGGGACGATGGCACTCGTCTTTTTCACTTGGCCAATTCCGGAAGTCCTTACCGTTATGGCGATTGTGTTGGCTATCTATCGGGGACGCCTCTGGTGGAACCGTCGTCAAGATGCAGTTGAAGGATAAAAAAATACGGGCGTCTCTTCGGAGGCGCCCGTTTGCATTACCAATTTCGTTTTTGACGAAATGTAGGATATAACTTAAATTGTCCAGATGCAGCGCGTTCGGTGGTTCGTTCGCTGATTCGCGCCTGACACTCTTGACACATATACGTTTTAGCCGGTTTATTGCGCAATCGTTTTGCTTCAAATGACCATGAATCGATCGTTTCGATTTTATCGCAAAGAGAACATTTTACACGCATCTTCTCACCTTCCTCTATAGGATGAGTATAGCATGATTTCATCCGTTGAAAGCAGGGAATTAAACCGGTAAGGGAGAATGGTACAACCATACCCGATTAAAAGGAGGGGAGTTGAATGGCGAGTAAGGCAACGTTTGAATTGACATCCGCGCAAGAGCGTCTGTTAAATGACATGCCGTTAACATTTCTCGTCGGTTTTGATGAGGCGAAGCGTTGGCCAATAAGCCATGCCATCAGTTGGGTGCAAGCAATCGATGCTGTCACGATTCGACTTGCTTTGACCAAAAACTCACACATCGTCACCATCTTGACGACTGAAAAGACGGCAGGTCTCATCTTTATCGAAGATGGTCAATCTTATCACGTCTTGCTTTCATCCATCCAAGAATTTGAGCCATCGATCAAACCGAGCCTTCACCTTCGTTTTTTCGAAGGGCATGTTGAAGAAGTGAGGAACATCTCGTTTTATGGTGCATCCTACGCTCAGCCTGAAATCACAAAAACGTATGATATCCGTGCGGCGGAGAAGCTAGACCGTGAAGTGGGAGAAAGCCTTCATTCTTGACCACCATCCTATATTCGAGGGGCGGCAAAGTCTATGAAAAAAACGTATGTCTTAGATACGAACGTACTTCTACATGATCCGCTATCCTTATTTCAATTCGAAGAACATGATGTGGTCATTCCGGCCATCGTCTTAGAAGAGCTTGATGGTAAAAAACGAAACATGGATGAAGTTGGACGTAATGCTCGTGAAACGTCGCGTGTCTTGGACCAACTTCGGGCAACAGGTAAACTTCATGATGGCGTGCCACTTGAAAACGGGGGCCGTCTCTTTGTCGAGATTGGTCACGAGCATCAGGTCGATATTCCTTTTGACGTGATGACGAACGATAATCGGATTTTAGTCGTCGCGTTGAAACTAATGAAACAATATGAGGATGATGAAAATCGAAAAGTCGTCATCGTCTCAAAAGATATATTAGTCCGAGTGAAAGCAGATGCGATTGGAATCGATGCAGAAGATTATTTGACAGACCATATCGTGGATACAACTGACTTGTACGCTGGATACCGCGAAATTGAGGTCGACCAGTCACTCGTCGATGAATTTTATAAGGTTCGTCAACTACCAACATCCGCCTTTACCCAACAAGTCCTTTATCCGAACTCGTTTGTCGTCTTGAAAAGTAATGTCTCAAAGGCGAGTGTACTTGCGGTAGTCGATGCTCTCCAACCAATCATAAGGCCATTGGCGCTCGACGCTGACCACATTTGGGGAATTCACCCGCGAAACGTCCAACAACGAATGGCACTCGACCTGTTGCTTCGAGATGATATTCCTTTCGTCACTTTACTTGGGAAAGCTGGTACCGGTAAGACGCTCCTTGCTCTAGCAGCAGGGCTCTCGCTTGTTGAAGATGAACAGCGTTACAATAAGCTGGTCGTCGCTCGCCCGGTCGTGCCGATGGGGAATGATATCGGCTACTTGCCAGGGGAAATGGAAGAAAAGCTTCGCCCATGGATGCAACCGATTTATGATAACCTGGAATTTTTATTTAATGCGAATTCAAAAGACGAGCTCGGGAATATATTAGCCGGTATGAAATCGATTCAGCTCGAAGCGCTCACCTATATTCGAGGTAGAAGCATGCCTGACCAGTTCATCATCATCGATGAGGCGCAGAACTTAACGAAGCACGAAATCAAAACAATTCTCACCCGAGTCGGGGAGAACTCAAAAATCGTACTCGTCGGTGACCCATACCAAATCGACCATCCGTACTTGGATGAATATTCGAACGGATTGACGTATGCGGTGGAACGGTTCAAAGGACAAAATGTCTTCGGACATGTCCGGCTGGTGAAAGGGGAGCGTTCGTCGCTCGCAAGATTGGCTGCAGATTTACTATGACGGATGCACGACAAATAACGCCGAGCACCTTGCCCGGCGTTATTTTGTATCGAGTTGTAGCGACTGGACGTTCGTCCGTTCTAAGAAAGCGTTCGAGATCATGATTAGTCCCGTGATGATGAACAAGGCCGAAAAACCGAAATAGGCTACGATTTGAGAACCGAATAGCGGCCCGAGTAAATTCCCCATAAATTGAGCGGACTGGTTATACGAAAAGATTCGACCCGTCGCCGATACGGGAGTGTGTTGGCGTAAGAGTGACTGAACCGATGGCATCAAGGCGGCTGTCGCGAATCCAATTCCAAAACGCAGTAAAATGAGTTGGGTCGTCGATGTGACGAATGCTTGCGGAATTAAGAAAACGCTATAGAGAAGCAGTGCCCAAAACAAGATACGTTCTGCCCCGTATCTGTCCGATAAGCGTCCGAGGCGCTGAGCTGAAAAGAGAGCGGCGAGTCCTGGGGCGGATGCGACGATACCTGCCATGAAAGCGAGGGCGGTCGTATGCGGGTTCAATTCACGTACATATAATGTCAAGAGCGGTCCGATGGATTGTGTCGAGAACTGAATAAGGAACGTTGTCACAAACAGTCCGACAATCAACTGAGGATGTCGCAGTGAGGCGAAAATGGACTTCATCGAAGCGAGCTCATCACGCTTCACGGGAACGAAATCTTCTTTGACGAACCAGAGCGTGATGAGAAATGTCAGGAAGAGTGCACTTCCGGTAAAGAGAAAAACGGATCGAAGCCCAATCCAGTCTGCGAGCAACCCGCCGATAAGCGGGCCTAAAAGACCTCCGGTGATGCCACCGGTTGACAGGGTACCAAGCGCCCAGCCACTTTTCTCTTTAGGGGTTTGGGAAGCGACCAAGGTGATACCGGCCGAGATAAATCCAGAGACGGCACCCATGAGTAAGCGCAACCCGACAAGTTGATAGACATCTTGGACGAAGCTGATGAGAAACATGACGACGGCCATACCGAGACTGGCCCGGATCAGCATCAGTTTTCTCCCTTTTCGGTCAGCTAATCGGCCCCACATCGGGGAGACGATTGCGGCAACGAGGAATGTCGCACCAAACGCAACAGCAGACCAGGTGACGACATGATCTGGGTCCTTCACACCGAGCTGTTCAATGAATAGTGGAAGAAATGGTAGAACAAGACTCATCGAAGCGGCAGTCAAGAAGCTACCGATCCAAACTACCATTAAATTTCGTTTCCATAAAGGAATCGTAAGCGTCACAACCTTTCATAGATTCATTATAATCAATACACTATATGTTACACTTTATGAACTAAAAAGTCCAAAAAAATGAGAAGGAAATTTCCTCCTCATTGATTGCTCAGTACGGTGATGTGGTTGACTTGACGAATGACTTGATCCTCATACAACACATAGACCGGACCATCAGCGAGTACTTTTCCGTCCTTTGAAAATTGTAAATACACACGTGGCGCCTCGTTGAGTGGAATCGTCAAAATCGTGTCGCCATAAAATCGTATATGTGTCGCCAAGTCGACAGGTTCAGCATTGTTCAAAAATGGGGCGAGCGGCATGGCGAACGAATCGCGAAGTGCTTCGTCCTTGTCTTGTCGTGACATCGGTTTATTGTGGTCGATTCGGGTTCCTTGTGATAATCCATCATCCCATGCTTTCCCCATTTTCGCATAGTAGGCATCACGGTCATTCACTGTCACCGCGTCCAAATCTTCAATCTTTCGTTTCCGTTCGTCAAAAATCCATACGGTCGGGTCAATCGTCAAACTGTGGCGAACCGATCCGTCTAGTGGAAATATCATGATTACGTCCCCCTTCATGCACATTACATGTTTCATTATAGCGTTCTTTCTTTTAAAATGGAAAAAGGAAGAATGTCGCATTCATTTATACTGTACATTGAATTATGATGAAAGATAATGTACAGTTGAGTTATGACAAACAGTCTGTCATCGTACGGAGGAGGGGTCGTAGTGGCGACAAATTTGGCTGCAATCCAACGGGAGCAAGCGCTTCAATTACTCGAGGCGGATGCTGAAAAAATCCGTTGTCTGATTGAAGTACAGTTAGAAAACCTTAAAATGCCGAAGTGCCCGCTTTATGAAGAGGTGCTTGATACACATATGTTTGGACTATCGCGCCAAATTGATTTTGCGGTTCGTCTTGGACTCATTTCAGACATTGAAGGTAAAGGACTGCTCGATTCATTGGAACAAAAGTTGTCTGCCTTGGCAGAAGCTTCAGAATTATGAACCTTATACTCAAACTGTGCAAGTGGCGCTGTTTGAGTATTTTTTTATAAAGGTTGTCGGATTGTTGTACATAAGGAAGTGAATACATGAAAACACGGTTTCGGTATTTTGATTTTGCGTTGTTTTTGTCAGTGCTCTTGCTCGTAGGGATCAGCTCCATCATGATTTATAGCGCGAGCGTATGGAATCGTGGGGATTACGCAAATAGTAGCTTATTTTATCGCCAACTCATCTACGTCGGGATCGGGATTTTTGTCTACTTGTTTGCGACGTTATTCCGTTATGAGATGTTTCGTAATAAAGGTCTTCGCCTCACTCTCTATACGGTGTCGGTCATTCTGCTGTTTGTCACATGGGCGATGCCGCCGTTAAATGGGGCGCGGGCTTGGCTCATCATCGGAGGGTTCACGATTCAACCGGTCGAGATCGCAAAATTCGTTCTCATCATTTTACTTGCGAATTACTACCATGAATTATGGAATAACGAGTTGAAAGGGTTACCGGGTCGACTAGCCCGAGCCGCCATTGTGAAAAAAGGGTGGCGCGCACAAATCGGTGCCTTCTTTTTAGTACCGGTCCTCTTTTACTTCTCGCTCTATGCCATCGCGATCAACGGTCAACCGGATATGGGTGGATTGTTTGTTCTCGGTTCCATCATGCTACTTATGTGGTTCGGTGTCGGGGCACCACTTCGGGTTTTGATTCCTGGTATTTTAGCGGGGATTGGAGTTGTTTTCTTATTGTTTACGACCATCTTCTCGGAGAATCAACGAAGCCGAATTGAAGTCGTGTTCAACCCATTTATGGACCCGGAAGGATATGGTCACCAATTGCTCATGTCGATCATTTCGATTGTGCATGGAGGATTGACCGGTGTCGGGCTCGGGAACAGTTTTCAAAAGTATGGGTATTTGCCAGAACCTGAGACTGACTACATCATGTCGATCATTGCTGAGGAGTTAGGGTTCTTCGGTGTGTTGACGGTTTTGGTATTACTCTTCTTTATCGCGTTTCGCGCGATTCATATCGCCAATCATGCGGATAATCATTTTGCGATGTTCGTCTCGTTTGGTATTGCATCACAAATCATTGTTCAAACGGCCATCAACATCGGTGCGATGTCCGGTTGGTTCCCAGGGACAGGGGTGACCTTACCGCTTGTCAGTTATGGTGGGACATCGCTCATTATGATGATGGGGGTTCTCGGTGTGCTCAGTAGTATCTCGATGCGAAATCGTCATCAAGAAGCGACAAGACGAGAAGAAATTCGAGTGAAGTCAGAAGAAAATGTACAACGTTCACCGCTTCACGTGATCAGGTAATATCAATATCTAATTTCATTAATGGGGGGTTTTCATTTGAAAGCAATCAAAAAGTTACTTGTTGCAAACCGTGGGGAAATTGCCATTCGGGTATTCCGAGCGGCGACGGAGTTAAGTATTCGGACCGTGGCCGTCTATTCGCAAGAAGATAGCGGCTCGTTACACCGTTTTAAAGCCGATGAGGCCTATTTAGTGGGACTGGATAAAAAGCCGATCGATGCGTATCTCGATATCGAAGACGTTATTCGAATCGCTAAAGAATCGGGCAGTGATGCGATTCACCCAGGATATGGATTCCTTTCTGAAAATATCGAGTTGGCACGACGTTGCCGCGAAGAGGGGATTATCTTCGTCGGACCTCACGAGTCGCACCTACATGCCTTCGGGGACAAAGTACGTGCACGCCAAAGTGCAATAGCCGCTGGACTCCCTGTCATTCCGGGATCAGACGGTCCACTCACATCTTATGCAGATGCGGAGGCGTTTGCCAATGAGCACGGTTTCCCGCTAATGGTCAAAGCATCTATGGGTGGCGGGGGACGCGGTATGCGTGTCATTCGTACGGAAGCCGAAATGAAAGATTTAATTGAACGTGCGAAATCAGAAGCGAAACAAGCGTTTGGTTCTGATGAAGTGTACATAGAAAAATTAGTTGAACGTCCGAAACATATCGAGGTCCAAATCCTCGGGGATGAGCATGGTCACATCATTCACTTGTTCGAACGTGACTGCTCGGTTCAGCGTCGCCACCAAAAAGTCGTCGAAGTGGCTCCGTGTGTGACGTTGTCTGAAGCATCTCGACAAGCGATTTGTGATGCAGCGGTTCAACTTATGCGGCACGTTGGATATGTCAACGCCGGTACGGTCGAATTTTTGGTGACTGAAGACGAATCGTTCTACTTCATCGAAGTCAATCCGCGTGTCCAAGTCGAACATACCATTACCGAGATGGTGACAGGCTTTGATATCGTTCAAACACAACTGATGATCGCTCAAGGCGAGTCGCTTCACGGCGATTTGATTCAAATGCCACGACAAGAGGACATTAAACTTCTCGGATACGCGATTCAGTCACGTGTTACGTCAGAAGACCCAGGCAACAACTTCATGCCGGACACTGGAAAAATTATGGCGTATCGTTCACCGGGCGGCTTTGGTGTCCGTTTGGATGGTGGGAACGCATATGTCGGTGCAGAAATTTCTCCATACTATGACTCGCTTCTCGTTAAATTGTCGACACATGGGATGACATTTGAACAAGCTGCCTCAAAAATGGTTCGAAACTTGAATGAATTCCGGATCCGTGGAATCAAAACGAACATTCCATTCTTGATTAACGTGATGAAACATGCGAATTTTATCAGTGGTGACTACAACACGTCGTTCATCGATGAGACGCCAGAGCTTTTCGTTTTCCCGAAACGGAAAGACCGTGGAACGAAACTGTTGAACTATATCGGAGACGTCACGGTGAACGGATTCCCTGGTGTCGGATTGAAGGATAAGCCGATTAGCCGTTCAGTGCGAATCCCGCATAACCTCCCGTCAGAAGCGAAGCCAGGAACGAAACAAATCCTGACTGAACTCGGACCTGATGGGCTCGCCGACTGGATCAAGCATCAACCTGAACTGTTATTGACAGATACGACGATGCGTGATGCGCATCAGTCATTACTCGCGACACGTATGCGGACGCAGGACATCCTCAATATCGCGGAGCCAACGAGCAAACTGATGCCGGAATTGTTCTCGGTCGAGGCGTGGGGAGGGGCGACATTTGATGTCGCTTATCGCTTCTTGTCTGAAGATCCATGGGTTCGACTCATGAAGCTTCGTGAGAAGATGCCGAACGTCTTGATTCAAATGTTGCTCCGCGGTGCGAATGCGGTCGGATATAAAAACTATGCAGACAATGTCATTGAGAAGTTTGTACATGAAGCGGCTTATGCAGGTGTTGATATATTCCGAATCTTTGACAGTCTCAACAACTTAGAGTCGATTCAACTTGCGATTGATGCGACATTGCCGACAGGGAAAGTGGCAGAGGCTGCCATCTGTTATACAGGCGATTTATATGACGGTAACCGCCCGAAATATCACTTACCTTACTACGTCGATCTTGCGAAGAAGCTTGAGGCGAGTGGTGCCCATATCTTGGCAATCAAAGATATGGCTGGTCTCTTGAAGCCAGAATCTGCATATGCACTCGTATCGGCATTGAAAGATGCTGTCGATTTACCGATTCATCTTCATACACACGATGCATCCGGAAACGGGATTTTCACATATGCACGGGCGACAGATGCCGGGGTCGACATCGTAGACGTTGCTGCGAGCTCGTTGTCAGGGATGACGTCACAGCCTTCAGGTGGAAGCTTAGTGTATGCGCTCAACCATCATGAACGTCAACCAAAGATTGATCCAAAACACTATGAAGTCATCAGTGACTACTGGCAAGACGTTCGTCACAACTATGAACCGTTTGAAAGTGATATGCGCGCTCCACATCCGTCTGTATACGAACATGAGATGCCAGGGGGGCAATATTCAAACCTTCAACAACAGGCGAAAGCAGTCGGACTCGGGGACCGTTGGGGAGAAGTCAAAGCGATGTACGCACGGGTCAATATGTTGTTCGGTGATATCGTCAAGGTGACACCGTCATCAAAAGTCGTCGGTGACATGGCGCTCTTCATGGTCCAGCACAACTTGACGGAAGAAGATGTGATGACGCGTGGTCATCAGTTAGACTTCCCAGACTCGGTCGTCGAAATGATGCGAGGTGAGTTAGGGACGCCTCCTGGTGGATTCCCGAAAGAAGTGCAACAAGTCATCTTGAAAGGGGAAGAACCACTAAACGTTCGTCCGGGTAAACTGATCAAGCCGTACGACTTTAAATCTGCAGGTCAAGAACTGTTCGAGAAATTCGAACGACCGGTCACGGACTTTGAGCTTCTCGCCCATGCGCTCTATCCGAAAGTGTATGAAGACTATATCAAACATACAACGACATATGGTGACGTATCGGTGCTCGACACGTTAACGTTCTTCTATGGACTAAACGTTGGCGAGACGATCCATGTTGAAATCGAGACTGGGAAAACGTTGATTATTAAGCTCGTGCAAGTCAGTGCACCAAACGAAGATGGCATTCGTCTCGTCTCTTATGAGATGAACGGGGTACCACGTGAAATCGAGATTAAAGACGTTAACGTCAAGTCGGCGACGACGAGCCGTCCGAAAGTGGACCGGGGGAATCCGAAACAAGTTGGTGCATCGATGCCAGGTTCTGTCTTGAAAGTACTGGTTGAACCAGGCAGTCGTATTCATCGTGGGGAGCAGCTGCTCGTCACGGAAGCGATGAAGATGGAGACGACCATTCAAGCAGCACAAGATGGTGAGATTAAAGCCATCCACATAAAAGAAGGCGACACAATACAAAGTGACGATTTGTTGATTGAATTTGTATAATCAAAAGAAGCATAGTTCGCTATGCTTCTTTTTTGTAGATAGGAGTGAAAATCATGAAACGAGTATGTTGGTTCCGATCCGATTTTAGACTGACCGATAATCATATGCTACACCGTGTTTTGAAAGATATGGGGGAAGGTGACGACCTAGATTTTGTTTTTTGGTTAAACCCTGAATATTGTGATCCGTTTGAGGTACGCCACGACTACTTCTTTTCGACAATGCGTACCTTTATGGATGATTTAGAAGCGGATGGGTTAGGACTTCGTGTCCTCGTCGCCGAGTCAGAAGCTGACTTTGTGAAACAGCTCGGTGACATCGACGTTCTTTATTTTAATGCGGAATATGTGGAACCGTTCAAACAGCGCGACGATCGCGTCATCGAAAAACTTGGTGAAGAAGTGAAAGTCGTACGACTGCTTGACCGGCATCTGTTTCAACCTGATGCGTTTAAGACAAAGAGCGGTGATCCATACAAGGTGTTCACCCCGTTCAAAAAAGCGGCATATGCCGAACAGCCGCCGAAACCTTACGATGTGGATGTCGATCGCTTAGCGCAATTCATTAGCACAAAGAATGAAATACCGAGTGAACTAAAAGACTTGTTCAAACGTTGTGAACGCGAGTGGAAAGGGTTAGGGGAGACCGAGGCGAAGAAACGGTTGACCCGCTTCGTCAATGATCGCATGGTCGATTACGGTGAGAAACGTGACATTCCAAGCATCGCAGGAACGAGTCGATTGTCCCCATACTTACGTACCGGTGTATTGTCGATTCGAACCATCACCGAACAGGTATTGTCCGCTAAACAGTCGAAAGGACGCGACACGTATTACGACGAACTATTGTGGCGCGAATTTTACTACATGGTCATGGCAAAGTTCCACGGATTGAAAGAACAACCGTTCAATCCCAAATATAAGTCGCTTGAATGGGAAGAAAATGATGAACAGTTCGAAAAATGGTGTAACGGGGAGACCGGTTATCCAATTGTAGACGCAGCGATGCGTCAACTGAACGAGACCGGATGGATGCACAACCGCCTACGTATGATTGTCGCGTCCTTCTTGACGAAACATCTCCTTCTCGATTGGCGAAAAGGGGAACTTTATTTCGAACGGAAACTGATTGATTACGAGGCCTCGTCGAATATCGGTGGGTGGCAATGGGCTGCTTCGGTTGGGACCGATGCCGTTCCATATTTCCGCATCTTCAATCCGACGACGCAATCTGAACGGTTTGACCCCGATGGAACGTTCATTCGACATTATGTGCCGGAACTGAAGCATGTGTCAGATAAGTCAATTCACTTCCCGGACCCGTCGGAAAGGGAAGATTATCCGATGCCGCTTGTCGACCATAAAGAAGCGAGAGAACGTGCCCTCGAACGATTTAAAGAATTGTAAACAAAAAAGCGCTGAAGCGCTTTTTTGTTTGAGTTATCCATTCATGTCTTTCAGTCGTGCTACATCTTTCCGAGCTGTCGATCGATAAGCGTGGTAAGAAAGGTATGACAGAATACCAAAGTAGCAAGTAATCAAGAATGCGTGTAGAAGTGGCACGTATGTGGCGTGGCCACCAAGTACGATCCATGCTCCTGTTCCGACTTGAAGAAGGATGAAGAAGAGGGACGCCATCATCCCACGTTCGATCAACTGATCCATCTCTTTCTTCGCTAAGTAGAGAACGAATAATGTGTACAGGACAAGGAGCCCCGCCATCAATCGATGTCCCATTTGAACATAAGATTCGAACGTCCATACATTTTGGTCACAGATTGGCCAACCGACACATGCGTAAGTAGCGCCTAAATGTCGGACGTACGCTCCCGTATAGACGACAATCATCGTATAAATAGAAAGGCCGTACAGATGAGCGCGCAATTTCTTTGATACAACTTTATGTTCTCGGTCCCCCTCGAATAAGAGAATCGTCAAAATGAGTAGCGATGCGAATGAGACGAGAGAGATACCGAAATGAAGTGCCAAAATGGCATCTGATTGTTGCCATATGACTGCTCCTGCTCCAATGATCGATTGGATGAGCATGAAGATAAATGCGAGAAATGCAAAGATTTTTACATCAATACGACGTTTGACAGCGATGAACGTCCAAATTGCGAGCGCAATGATGAGAAGGCCTTCAAAGCCAGATACTACACGGTGACTGTATTCAATCATCGTTTCAACGCTCGGGTTCGTTGGAATCAATTTTCCGTGACAGAGTGGCCAGTCCGTCCCACAACCATCCCCTGAGTCCGTCTTCGTCACGGTTCCACCCATGATGAGGACAAGCATCATTCCGAGGGTGACAAACCCTGAGAAAAACGCGAGTTTTTTATGCATGCATTACCACCTGCTTCTAATCAAAATCCGATAAAATTGTGCCTTGTTTATTTATATTTTTTTCGCCATACTTATTATACGGCTTTCTGTTCGAAAAACGAAATGGAAAAGCTTGCAATCGTTATCAAAAACGTTATTCTAATATTAGTAAAGCACATTAGGTGTGACAAATATCACACTATCGACACAAAAAACTCGCTATTTCACAAGCATAAAAGGCGTATTTTATAAAGAAATATGGTATCTTTGTAGAGAGTTAAGTGTATTTTGTTCATATTGTGTTTTTTCTGTGAAGAGAATGCGAGGATTTCGTGATTATGTGGGGGGGTCAGTATGACAAAAGTCAACCCAGGAATGACGGTAGAGTTAGAATATACAGAGTCAACGTCATTTCGAGATTACGTCGCCTTAGCGAAAATGGGAATCGTTCGTGCCAACCTGTTGTTGGTGTTTGCGGGATTTTTCGTGGCAGCGACGTATCAGAGCGATACGCCAGTACTTTACTTGTTTGAAGTTTGGCCACAGCTCTTATTAACGATGTTAGGAAGCGCACTCGTGATTTCGGGGAGTTGTTACCTAAACAACTTCGTGGACCGAGATATCGATTACTTAATGGATCGTACGGACAATCGACCGAGTGTAACCGGCAAGATTTCAGGGGAGAAAATCTTACTCCTCGGATTGACACAACTTGCGATTGGAACACTGTTATTGCTCCTTGTATCGTACGTCGCTGCAGTATTCGGTTTAATCGGGGCATTTTTTTATGTCGTGATTTATACGATGTGGCTTAAGCGTACGAGTACGCTCAATACGGTCGTCGGGAGTATTTCGGGAGCCGTTCCACCGCTCATCGGTTGGGCAGCGCTTGATCCGACACTTCATATCGATGCGTGGCTCATGTTCCTTGTCATGTTTTTATGGCAACCACCGCACTTCCTAGCGCTCGCGATGCGACGTACGGAAGAGTATCGAGCGGCAGGCATTCCGATGCTTCCGGTCGTGAACGGATTTGCCATCACGAAACGGCAAATCATCTGGTGGATTGCGACGCTAATTCCAGCATCGCTCTTATTTATGCATTACGGTCTTGTTTACTTGACAGTCGCAGCCGGTTTAGGGGGCTACTGGTTGTATCTCGGGTTGAAAGGATTCAACGCCGAGGATGAAATCAAGTGGGCAAACAAAATGTTCTTCTATTCATTAATTTATTTAGTCGTGTGGATTATCGCGCTGATTTTGACAGCACTTTGGTGACCGCACTCACTATATAGAAAACCATTACACATCATTTTGGGAGAAAGTGGGGATTGTTGTGAAATCATTTAAGAAGCTTCTGTTTGGCATCGTCCCGATGATGATGTTCGCAGTCCTGTTGTCAGGTTGCGGTCAAGAGGGATTGTCTGCATTGAAGCCGATGGGAGAAGGGGCTGAGCTTCAGCTCCGCATCATTCTCATCAGTTTGGCAATCATGCTCTTCGTACTCATCATCGTCTCGGTCATTTACGTGTACGTGCTCATGAAGTTCCGTCGGAAAGACGAATCGATTCCGAAGCAAGTTGAAGGTAGCAGTACACTTGAGATGATTTGGACAGTCGTTCCGATTATCCTTCTCATCATTCTCGCTGTTCCGACAATCACGACGACTGTCGAACTCGCGAAAGCGAAAGAAGCGAAAAAAGAAGAAGAAATCAATGTTACAGCTAACTTGTACTGGTGGGAGTTCGAATATCCAGAGGCAGGTGTAGTGACAGGGCAAGAGCTCGTCATTCCAGTCGGAAAACGAGTCGGCATCAACTTGACGTCTAAAGATGTCATTCACTCATTCTGGGTACCGGCTTTATCTGGTAAGACAGATACGAACCCAGGACTTGATAACGAAATGTGGTTGCATGCAAATGAACCAGGTACTTACTATGGAAAATGTGCTGAGCTTTGCGGTCCGTCACATGCCCTTATGGACTTTAAAGTCATCGCGCTCGAGCAAGAAGAATACGATCAATGGCTCGCTGACATGAAAGTCAAGCAAGACGATAACGGTGAGAACCTCGTCGCAGACAACACGAACTTGACGACAGGTGAACAAGTGTATGTCGAAAGTTGCTTGAGCTGTCACGGCGGCGGTAAAGTGGCACCAAGTTTAACGAACTTCGGTGATCGGGAATGGCTCGCAGGTTACCTCGAAAACAACGAGGACAACTTGAAAGAGTGGATTCGTGACCCGCAAGAGAAGAAACAAGGGGCTCTCATGCCAGGTTTCAATGAAGGTCAAATCAGCAACGAAGAATTAGACGCACTCGTTGACTTCTTGTATGAGCAGAAGATTGACTAACGGGAAAAGGGGGATTTCACGTGGCACAGACCACTGCAATGCAGCAATCGCGTAAATACAATGGCATCATGGATTGGATTACGACGGTTGACCACAAAAAAATCGGTATTTTGTATTTGTTTTCAGGAATCTTCTTCCTCCTTCTCGGTGGAATTGAAGCATTACTGATTCGTTGGCAACTCGTTAAACCAATGAACGACTTTGTCAGCGGTGAGACATTTAACCAATTGATTACGATGCACGGGACGACGATGATCTTCCTTGCGGCGATGCCGATGCTATTCGGCTTCATGAACGCGGTCACACCGCTTCAAATCGGGGCACGCGACGTTGCGTTCCCATTCATTAACTCATTAGGTTTTTGGTTGTTCTTCTTCGGTGGAGTCATGCTTAACTTGAGCTGGTTCTTCGGAGCAGCACCAAACGCAGGGTGGACAGCATACGCGCCACTTTCAACACAACCGGAAGCGACAGGGGTAGACTTCTACGCTCTTGGTCTTCAGATTTCAGGTTTCGGTACACTGATGGCCGGGATTAACTTCCTCGTCACCATCTTGAACATGCGTGCGCCAGGAATGAAACTCATGCGTATGCCACTCTTCACATGGACGACTTTCGTTGCATCGGCATTGATCGTCTTCGCATTCCCGCCACTTACGGTCGGATTGTTCATGTTGATGTTCGAGCGACTCTTCGGAGCCGCATACTTTGACCCGGCACTTGGCGGGAACGTTGTCATCTGGGAACACCTTTTCTGGATCTTCGGTCACCCGGAAGTATATATCTTGATCTTACCGGCATTCGGTATTTTCTCGGAAATCATTCCAACATTTGCGCGTAAACGTCTCTTCGGTTACACGACGATGGTCTTCGCGACAATGCTCATCGGTTTCCTTGGATTCATGGTTTGGGTTCACCACATGTTTACAGTCGGTCTTGGTCCGGTTGCCAACTCGATTTTCGCTGTTGCAACGATGGCGATTGCCGTACCAACGGGTGTTAAAATCTTTAACTGGCTCTTCACACTGTGGGGCGGTCAAATTAAATTCAACGTCGCTATGCTTTACTCAGTCGCGTTCATTCCTTCATTCCTCGTTGGTGGGATGACAGGTGTTATGCTTTCAGTCGCACCCGCTGACTATCAGTACCACGACAGCTACTTTGTTGTCGCTCACTTCCACTACGTTATCGTAGGTGGAGTTGTATTCGGTCTCTTCGCAGGACTTTACTACTGGTTCCCACTCATGTTCGGAAAAGCCCTTTCTGAAAAGCTTGGATACTGGCAGTTCTGGTTGTTCTTTATCGGATTCCACTTGACGTTCTTCCCGCAACACTTCCTCGGATTGTTCGGTATGCCACGTCGAGTCTTCACATACCTCGATGGTCAAGGTTGGGATACACTCAACGTGCTCTCGACAATCGGTGCATTCTTCATGGGTGTGTCAACGATTGTCTTGCTCGTCGCTGTTGTGAAAGCCTTCTTGTCAAAAGAACGCGTCAAAACAGACCACTGGGGAGACGGACGTACGCTTGAGTGGACACTTCCTGTTCCGACTCCGGAGTACAACTTTGCACAAACACCACTCGTCAAAGGACTTGATACGTTCTGGCTCGAGAAAATGGCTGGTAACAAACGCGTATCAGTCGCTGAAGAAGTTTCGGACATCCACATGCCGAACAACTCGCTCATTCCGTTCTTCATGTCACTCGGCCTCTTCATCGCAGGACTCGGTGCCATTTTCCAGATGGATAACACAGTTGTCGGCTGGTCATTGATCGGATTTGGATTAGCGATGACGTTCGTCTCGATGTTCCTACGTTCTTGGATTGACGATCACGGCTACTACATTCCGAAGTCACAAGTCGAAGCAGACTTGAAAGCGATTCGTGAGAAAGGAGAACAATAAATGGCACATACAGTTGAAAAACACCCAGTGACCGGTATCCCGGCCAATCCAGAGAAAGCAACGCTGGAAGGGAAAAATAAATATGTGGCTTTCTGGTTCTTCCTTGGTGGTGAGACAGTCCTCTTCGCCTCGCTCTTTGGAACATACGTTGGTCTCTTGAACTCTGGTGCGCCAGAGGAATTACGCTCATATAACATTTTTGAAATGGAGCTCGTCTTCATCATGACGATGCTCCTCCTCACAAGTTCACTCACAAGTGTCCTTGCGATGATGAACATGAAAGCAAACAATCCAGGACGGATGAAGCTTTGGTTGATTGTGACACTCCTTCTTGGTGCTGGATTCCTTGGTGCGGAGATTTACGAGTTCATTCACTACTACCACATTGGTCACACGTTCACGTCGAGCGCATTCGGTTCAGCCTTCTACACGTTAGTCGGCTTCCACGGAGCGCACGTCACGTTCGGTCTCCTTTGGATTACGACGCTCTTGATTCGTAACTGGAACCGTCCGATTGATGTATACAACGCACCAAAGTTTTATGTATCAAGTCTATACTGGCACTTCATCGATGTTGTTTGGGTCTTCATCTTCTCAATCGTCTACCTCTTAGGGATGGTGAACTAATATGGAAAAACGAGCTATGAACGAATCACACAAACAATTAGAGCTAGAAGTAAAAGCAGAATCAAAGCGTGAGTATCAGCTTCAATTGATTAGTTTTGCGATGATGATTTTACTCACGTTCGTGGCATTCGGTGCCGTTTATGCGGAACTCATGCCAGTTTGGGCAGCAGGTGGCTTCTTGATCATCTTGGCAGTCATTCAAGTCTTTCTACAGTTATATATCTTCATGCATATGAATAACCGTGGGAACACATGGATCGTCGGTATGATGTGGTTAGGCATCTTTATTGCTATCATCACGGTAGCTGCACTACGCTTACTCATTTGGTAATTGTGACAAAGGATTGAACATCTGTGGAAACACGGATGATTCGGTCCTTTTTCCTTTACTTCAAAAATGAATGAATAGTAATCTTGAAGTGAACGGTTTCAAAGGTTAGGGAGAGAAAGAAAAGGGGTGAACGGATGCTCTGGAATACGTCGGAGCTGCTCAATCAATTTGATTGGCTCACGTTATGGAGTCCGCTGTTCGGATTGCTCATGGTCGGGATTTATGTATTATACGCCGTCGTGACAGAGAGAATGGCGAAGCGAGGATATGCCTCGACCACGTTGTTACAAAAGTTTAGTATGTTGTTTGCCATTGTCTTGTATTACATCGGTTTTGGAAGTCCAATCGATGTCATGGCACATATCATTTTATCGGTGCATATGTTCCAGATGGTGCTCGTCTACATTTTGGCACCGGCACTCGTCGTTTACGGTCTGCCGTACTGGGTGTTTGAAAAAGTACTTAGCTTCAAGTTTATTGGACCGATGTTTAAGTTTTTAACGACGCCACTGATTGCGCTCATTTTATTCAACGCATTGTTCTCGATTTACCATATGCCGGTCGTATTCGACTACGTCTTGACGAACTATGGCGTTCACCGGATCTTCCACGGTGCACTAGTCGTCTTTAGTTTGACGATGTGGTATCCGGTCATCGTTCCGCTCGTCTCAGACGAAGAGGAAGGAATGTCCGATTTGAAACGAATGGTATATATTATCGCCAATGGGGTCTTGTTGACACCGGCCTGTGCGCTCATCATCTTTAGTCAAACGACGCTTTATAATGCGTATACGGATCCGCAGACGTTTGCGACGGTCCTTGGATACTGTCTACCGAACGGTGACGTGTCCGGAATCGATTTAGAGGCGTTAATGGGAGCGACGAATAGCGCGCTCGAAGACCAACGTTTCGGTGGGGTCCTCATGAAGCTCGGTCAAGAAATCGTGTATGGTTTCTTCTTCGGCTGGACGTTCTTCGGCTGGGTGCGTCGGACGAAATCTCTTGCTCTCGATGAAGGCATGTCATTCACTCCGCAAGAAACAAATGAGAAAAATTAAAAAGAACAAAAGGGGAAACGTTGATGAACTATCTTGCCTTAATTAGTGTGTCATTCATCGTCATCAGTGCGATTCTAGTCGCCATCGGATGGGTGATTATCGCAAAAGACCGCAGCAACATTGAAAAACATAAAAAGGTGATGACGGCTGCCGCGATTGCAGCGACGACGTTCTTCATCCTATACGTCTCGCGTACCATTTTTGTCGGAAACACGGCATTCGGAGGACCGGATTCAGTGAAACCATTCTATCTCGGGTTTATGATTTTCCATATCCTTCTCGCGACAACAGGTGGTGTCCTCGGATTGATCACGCTCTATCTCGGTTATAAAAATAAAATCGAGAAACACCGTAAGATTGGACCAAAAGCTTCAGTCGTCTGGTTCTTTACGGCTATTACGGGTGTGACGGTTTACATTCTTCTCTATGTGGCATATGACCCTGGTGAAACGACGAACGTATTCCGCGCGATAATCGGAGGATGATTTATAGAGAGGGAGAGCTGTATGAAACGGAATAGCTATATGACGGTCGGTTTGACCGTCTTGACGCTTGTTGTCATCGGAGTAGCCGTGTATTTTGTTTTCTTCAATCAAGACGACCTACCCGTCATTCAAGAGCCAACCCCGTTCACATTGACGAACGCATTAAATGAAGAGACGTACAATTCCGATAATGGAAAAGTGAAAATCGTGACGTTCTTTTACACGAACTGTCCAGATATTTGTCCGCTCACGTTACGTGATTTCATGAAGCTCGAAAAAGAATTAAAAGATGAGAACTTATACGGCTCAGACGTAGAACTCGTCGCCATCACGGTCGACCCGGACGTGGATACCGTGCCCGTACTTAAAAACTATGGTGAGGCGTTCCAAGCGGAGCCGACGGGATGGAAGATGTTGACGGGAGACCAGGTCGACATCGACCGCATCACGCGTCAACTTCAATTTTATTATTCCAAGGCGAACAGTGGACTCGTGACGCACGCGACGACGATGTACGTCATCGACCGTCACCATGATGTACGTGCTGTCGCTCAGATGGCAACGGCAGGGGATGACCCGGTCGATATTGAATCTATCATGGAGGACGTGAAAGTACTCGCGAATGAAAAGGAGTGATCACCATGAATGATACGATGGCTGTGATTGGGAATGACTATTCATACGGAGACGTGACGATCGCGGAACGGGCGATTGAAGATTTGATTGCCTGTAGCGCCATTGAATTTGGCTTGAAAGAAGTGAAAGTCGTCTCTCGCTCGAAAGACCACTATGATTATCTAATCATTGCACCATTATCACTCGTCGAGGCAGAGCGATTGTATCGCTATGTTCGAGACCAATTCGATTTATTGCTCGGTCAAGTCGATGTGACATTGACCGTCATTGCGACGAACTGATTAAAGCCCACGGAAGCGAATCTGCTTCGGTGGGCTTTGTTTCCATTCGTACTTTTTAATGAGATTGATACAAGATAAAAATTTTATTCTTAAGTGGGTCATGAAAAAGTTCTGCAAAGAAGCAATACCCATCTTGAAAGTCATCTAGGTCTGCTTCATTTGAAAGTACGATATGAGATTTGTATGACTCGCTCTAATGAGATTGAATATCGCTGATTGATTGAGGTGAGGATCTAGTATATTCCGATCATGTATTTGATAAGTTGAGAAATAAAGAGTCTGGATGGATTCAGAACAAATCATTTGTTCTAATTCATTGTTTGAATCAGGCAGAGGAAGCATTTCTAATTGGATGCGTGACGCCCCAGTGTATAAGATGCTGCCCTCTCTTTCAAAATAAATCGAGTGATTCAAGGTCGGGAGCCTTCAATCTAGTCAAAAAACAAACCCCTTCGCTTATGCAAGGGGTTTGACTTCTAGTGTTTCTGCGAGTGCCTTTAGACGACGTTCGCAGTCGCGGACGATTTCTTCTGGGAAGACTTCATCGTATTCAACACCGTGTGGGTAATAATGCTTTCCTAAAATCGGTGTGAGCATTTTGACAACAGCGTGACGATCTTCGATTTGACCTTCGATCGCGTATACAGGTAAGCGAAGATAGAATGTTTCGCCGGTCGATTGTTTCTCATATTTCATATCATACGTGGCACGCTCGTAGTCCCAAGCACCTTCACGGATGAAATGATGATGATCCATGATCGTCTCGAGCAAACCAAAACGGATTTCTTTTCCCTCGATGTGGAACTGCTCAAATTTCATCATAATCCCCCTTTTCGAATAAACCTCATATGTCATCATACCATATTCAAAAACGTTCTTGGAATAACGTGTGTTCAAATTGTGAAAAAAAGATGAACGATTAATCAACCAAGTGTATTTAAGTATTCCTCGATTTTTTGGGGAAGTTTTACACCGAGCGGAAGCAGTCCTTCTGAACCGAAAAAGACGTTGAACTCCAAAATATAAAATCCGTCTTCCGTCACGATGACGTCAAACGCCGCGTGATTGATGGATAACGTATTCGCAATCGTTTGAACTTCTTTGACGACGTCTTCCGGGATGTCTTCGTACGAAAAGTTGGCTCCTTGGGCGACGTTGTTTAAAAAGGCCTCACTGACACGCCAGTAGGCACCGACGACTTCTTCTCCAATCACGATAACGCGTAAGTCACGATCATTCGGAATAAACTCTTGTACGTAGAACGTATCATGTTTCTCGACGTATTCTAACCAGTCCTGGTCGTTTTTAATCAACCATACGCCTTGACCCATCGAGGACTTGGCTTTTTTGGCGACGAACGGATAGTGGAACTCTTCCAAAACGCGTTCAATTGTGTATGGGTTTTTTCCGTAAATCAACGTCTTCGGAATGCGATGAGGATACGTCGCTTTAAATGCACGCGTCATCTCGATTTTGTCGTGACCGAGGTGATATGTCGCAGGAGACGGGAAAATGGCTTTGTTCATCCCATAGATGATGGAATTGACCATCCAATACTCGGGGAACAAGACGAGGTCGGCAGCGCGTACCTTGTCGAGTTGGTCGAAATAATATTCGGGTTTCGCATAATCCGTCTTGATGCCGGCTGATCGAATCATATTAAAAGAAACTTTTTTCATATACAGACGCACATGGTGCGTCTCTTCACTTCCTTTCTACATTGAACGCCTTGCGGTCACATTCAATTATAGTGTGGATTGCTTACATAGGGAAACAATTGTGGTAAAATCATGGCAGAAAGGGTGAGGGGTATGATAATCACTGAACAGACGATTGCCCTGCTCGATCAAACAGAAGAATTGACCGATTTGATTGAAGCAAGCGAATCGTTTCAAACATATATTCAAACGAAAGCGGCACGGCGCACATCGCAGGAAGCCAAGGAAATCGAGCGCGAGTTTTTAAAGATGAAAGAAGATTACGAATATGTCCAACGTTTCGGGAAACATCATCCGGATCATGACCGCATAAAAAAAGAGATGCATCTCATCAAACGTCGTCTCGACGTTCAGCCGGAAATTGCGGCGTTCAAAAAAGCGGAACGAAACTTGGATAAGTTGTTAGGGGAAGTGAGTGAACTATTGGCTCATTCAGTCTCTCCTAAAATCAAAGTCCCGACCGGCAACCCATTCTTTGACGAAGGTGGATGTTCCGGAGGGGGCAGTTGCGGAGGAGGCGGAAGTTGTGGATGCGCCGTCTAAGTTGAATGAACGGATTGGTATCGTCGTATATGTGAATTCCTTGAAACAATTGAAGGCACTCAGACGTTATGCAAACCTGTACTTTGTCTCGAAACGAGAGAAGTATGCTTTTCTTTACACGGACCTCGAAGGTTATGAAACCGTAATCGAACAAGTGAAGGCTCTGCCATTCGTGGAAGCGGTCGTTCGGAGTGAGCGTCCGTTCGTTTCAGAAACGTACGAGACAAAATTGAAATAATCAAAAAGATGAAGGTGGCGTCACCTTCATCTTTTCTGCTGGAGGGAAAGACATGCGTGTCATATCTGGAGAACGAAAAGGGACCCGATTGAAGGCGGTCCCGGGCACGGCTACGCGGCCGACGACGGACAAAGTGAAAGAGTCATTATTTAACATCATCGGACCTTATTTTTCCGGGGGGAAAGCGCTAGACCTTTACGCGGGTAGCGGAGGACTAGGAATCGAGGCATTATCGAGAGGTTGTGACGAAGCCATTTTCGTCGACCGTCAACCGAAAGCCGTCCAAACGATTCAAGAGAATTTACAGACGACCCATTATGAAGAGAAAGGGAAGGTATATCGTCAAGATGCCAAAGCTGTGCTCGAGCAGCTCAAACTGAAACAGGAATCTTTCAAACTCATCTTTATGGACCCTCCCTATCATGCGGAAGAACACGTTGCGTTCTTACAACTAATCGATGAGTCTGACATGTTGATCGATATCGGCGTAATCGTCTGTGAACATGGTAGTGACGTGACGTTACCGGAGCGAGTGGGACGATTTGAACGAATTAAAGAACAGCGATACTCAGATGTGATCACCATCAGTTTTTATGAGTATGCATCGATTGAGGAGTGAAACGAATGAAACGAATTGCGATATGTCCGGGCAGCTTTGACCCCATCACGAACGGACATCTAGATATAATTGAACGAGCGGCGGCCATTTTTGACGAGGTCATTGTCGCCGTCCTTGAGAATTCAAGCAAGGCCCCACTGTTTGATGTGGAAGAACGATTAGGACTTATACGAGATGTGACGACACATCTTCCAAACGTGTCGGCCGATGCGTTCGGTGGATTACTTGTCGAGTATGCTGCAGAGCGGGAAGCGGCGACGATTGTCCGTGGGCTTCGTGCAGTATCGGATTTTGAATACGAGCTTCAAATCGCATCAATCAACAAAAAGTTGAATGAGAACGTAGAGACGTTATTCATGATGACGAATAGTCAATATTCGTTCCTCAGCTCGTCCATCGTCAAAGAAGTGGCGAAATACGGTGCGTCGGTCAGTGAGCTCGTACCGGAGCAAGTCGAAGTGGCGTTACGGAAAAAATATCAAGTGAGCTCGGGACAATGAAATCGTTAAAAATTGGTCTCGGTCTACTTGTTACAGTGCTGCTCTTTCTTTTCGTCCCGCTCCCTTACTACATCTCCTCACCTGGAGCAGCGACCTCGATTGAAGAGTTCCTGACTGTGCAAGGCGGCGTAAAGGATGAAGGGGAACTGATGATGGTGACGATCTCCCAACGACGCGCGACACCTTTTTGGTTAGTAGAAAGTTGGATCACACCGTTCACGGAAGCAAATTTATCTAGTCGCTATTTATATGATGGTGAAAGCGAAGCAGATTACGACCGTCGTCAGAAATTATTAATGGATTCGTCGCAACAAGCAGCGATTCAATATGCCTATAAACTCGCTGGCAAGGAAGTGACAGTCGACTTTGATGGAATCTATGTGTCCGCACCGATTCCAGGGTCGCTCGCTGCCAATATATTAAAGCCCGGAGATGTTATCACCGCAATTGACGGGATGTCTTTTGCAACACGCGGAGACTTTTTAAAGCGGGTGATGGAATTTGATGCAGGTGATGAAGTGAGATTGACGATTGAGAGAGACGGGGAAGAGCGCATCGTCAAAACGCTCATTCAACCGATTGACCAGAGCGGCGATCGGGTCGGAATCGGGATATACGAGCCCCTTCCCGTGCAGGAAATCACAGCCAACCCTGAAGTGAATGTGTCCTTGACGAATGTCGGAGGACCCTCCGCAGGATTGATGTTCACGCTTGAAATTTATGATCAATTGACGCCGGGTGATTTGGCGAATGGCAAACGGATTGCCGGAACGGGAACGGTCGATGAGGAAGGAAATGTCGGACCGATTGGGGGCGCGTGGCAGAAGATCGTCGCGGCCGATGAAGAAGGCGCGGAAGTCTTTTTTGTCCCATCTGGTTCGAACTATGAAGAAGCGCTTGAATCGCGAGACCGTCTCGACAGTGACATCGAAGTTGTCCCTGTGAAGACGGCCGAAGATGCGATTCGTTATTTAGAAAAAATGAACTGAGGGCGTTGGCGATGTTCAATCAACTCATCGTTTTGAAGAGGGAGTCGATACGCTTCGGTTACACGGGCTTCGAAGTCGAGACGTGCATCGAACTTACTGACGATTGGAAGGTCTTGTTTCACATCTCGTAGCGCAAGTCGCCCAATTTCATTAAATGCGAGCGGTCTCACGTATGGGACATCGTCAAAAAGTGTCGGGACTTCCTCTTTTAACCAATGAAGCAGAACTGACACAAACGCCCGTTGAATCGCGGTACGCGTGTAACGACGGGTCGAGACGGCAGTAAGGGCCTGGTCGAAAGACGTCTCTAATCCTGCACGTATAAGTCGCGGTGCGAGAGATGCATCAATCCCTACGAGTTCAGTTAGCGTGGTGAGTGGAAGTGTTCGAAGTTTATATTGCAAGACTGGCCAATACAATTCCCAATGGGTCATCGATTGCGTCCGAAACATCGCTTCTGTCGCTTTTGGCACGGCACGAACTTCTCCAGAGTCCAAGTAATGTGCCCGAATGCCTGTCGCTGACATGACGTCCGCCAATGAAGGATCATGATAATCCGCACCTAGTCGTTTGACCGTGTGCAACTGAATCGTCTTCGCCGCTTTGGCGTAATGATAGGCCAAAATATTATTAGGGCGAGTCAAATCAAATGTAGGATAGACGGTCTGAAACGCACGACTCGAAGCTTGTGCAGATGAATGACCTGCTTGCAGCGCTTGACGGAGTTCCTTTTTATATATCGGCATCTCTTCGACGTCTGCTCGTGCTGCATGAAGAATAGCATCGACATCACCGCTCTCGCTCCCGAACGATAAGGTTTGGCAACCGAGTTGTTCTGCGATTGAGACAGCGGCTGTGGCGAAACGGTCGGCGCGCTGCACACCATATTGGGTCGGCAGTTCGATGACAAGGTCGATGCCACCGCTCTCGACGGCCGCTTTTGCCCGTTTCCACTTATCGAACGATGCTGGTTCTCCTCGTTGAGTGAACTGTGCACTCATGATGGCAATCATGATATCAGCCCCTGTTTCTTGACGTGCAGTTTGCGCTTGGTAATAGTGCCCGTTGTGAAATGGGTTGTACTCTGCAATAATGGCCGTCTTTTGCATGATTTACTCCTTTGCATTGTCGTATGGATTGGTGTAAGATGAGTAAGTACGCTTTGGCAAAGCGCCGTCGTCAACTGATTTTAGTGTAAAGAAAAAACATTGACAAAACAAGTTGGCCTATCTATAATTCATATTGTTGCAATTGAGGTGATTCGGATGAAATGGTCTATTGCACAGCTACTTAAGCTCCGAAACCAGGGTGACGGTTTTACAATCGATGAGATGGTAGAACTACCAGAGCTGACTCAGCTCCATCCGGATATCCGTTCGATTCGCCCGGTGCATGTGCACGGGGATGCATCGTTCACATCTAATCAAGTTACATTCAATCTGAAGATTCAAGGTGACCTGACGTTGCCAGATGCGCGAACGTTAGAAGATGTCACTTATGAATTCGATATTGAATCGCTCGAGCCTTTCTTTTTGGAGAATGGGCGTTATACGGAGCAATTCGATGACGTGAATTTGCCAGAAGGAAATACGATCAGTCTTGTACCGATTGTAAAAGAGCTCATCATGTTAGACGTCCCGATGCAAGTTTACGGGAACGAAACAGACAAAACTCAGGTTGAAGGAGAAGGCTGGACGCTCACTGACGATCAGCCCGAAACCCAACCAAAAATTGACCCGCGCTTCGCGGGACTGGCTGACCTGTTCTCGAAAAAAGAGAACGAGGAAGGTTAACTTTTCAAGGAGGTGGACAACGATGGCAGTACCATTCCGTAGAACGTCGAAAACTCGCAAACGTCTTCGTCGTACTCACTTCAAACTCAACGTACCTGGTATGAACGAGTGCCCGAACTGTGGGGAAATGAAACTTTCACACCGTGTTTGCAAATCTTGCGGACATTACAACGGTAAAGAAGTAACAAGCAAATAATGCGAGAAGAAGCGATCTGATTTCAGGTCGCTTCTTTTTTGTTTGCGATTTTTGGGTCATAGCGAAAAGATGTGGTAAACTTTTTGTGCGAAAATAGTTTTTATAGGAGGAGGGCAACTATGAACTCCATCAAACGTATCGGGATAATCGGAAACGGAGCGGTCGGACTATTGATGGCATCCTTACTTGCTGATGATTATGAGGTGACAGTCTATGGACGAAACATATCATCACCCGACGAGCGGCTATCCATTACGAGGACAGGTATGACGAATGGATCAGCGCATGTATCTCTCAAGTCTAGCGAGACGTTACAAGAGACCGACGAGGACATCTTCTTTGTCACGACAAAAGCCCATCAAGTAGAGGGAGCTACGGAGCGACTGACAGGAAAAGTGCCGGTCTTCATTTGTTCAAATGGGATCGCACATCTTGACTATGCGAAACGCCGAGGCTTTCATTTGGGAATCGTCGAACACGGTGTGACGAAATCAAGGGGCGGGATAGAACACCGAGGACTCGGACGTATTCGAATCGGAAGTTCGACAGGTCTTCCCCCGATTCAGATTAAAGAGAGTCCGCTCCAGCTTGTGTGGGAAGAGGATATCGAACAAGTCGTCATCGAAAAGCTATTCGCCAATGCCATCATCAATCCCATCACAGCATTATGTCGTGTCCCGAATGGAGCACTCGTTAACTCTCCATATCGTGAGATTGCGCAGTCAATTTATCGTGAGTTGACGCCGTTGTTTCCGCAACAAGTCCCATACACATACATTGAGTCAATCATCGCAAGCACCGCGGAGAACCGTTCCTCGATGCTTCGAGACATTGAAGAAGGTAGGCCAACAGAAGTGGATGCAATTTTAAAGCCGGTGATTGAAAAAGCCGCTCTGACGCAGAATTCACTCACCGTCATTCCACTGCTACATAAATTGATTATAGGAGCGAGCGCATCGTGTTAGTGTATATCGTTTCATTTCCACTCATCTTATGGTTTATGGTGTATATGATACTTAGAAAAATTATGCCGAAATCAATCAACTCATTTAAACTCGCCTGTGATACTGGAGTTCTCCTATGGTTTTATGCATGTGGCGTTTTACTCGAGGCTATCGTCGGGACGGAAGTGTTTCTTTTATTCCTTGCTATTTGTTGTGCCATTTTTCCAATCAATGCAATCTGGCAACGGATTCGATATGAGGAAGTATTGTTTACAAAGATGTTTGTCCACGGCTGGCGTTTGCTCTTTTTGCTCCTTGTGCCGACACATGCGATTTTATTCGCAATCGGTGTGGCTCGAGAAATGATTCGTTGATTGATTGAAAGGAAGTTGTTATTCGTGAAAGTAGAAGCATTTGATGCCCTATATACACCCACATCTCCGATGATTCAAGTGGAGCATGGGTACGGGCGTTGGCTCGATTATCGAGGCATGGATGAGGTCGAGAAACGTGCGCAGGAGATTACGGGACGCTCCTATGAACATTTGCATGAGATTGTCCATATTTTAAAACAGCAGCAACGGCAGTTTGGGGAACTATCGGATCGACTAGTAGCGAACCTTGATCTACTCGAACAGCGAGAAGCATACGTCATGGTGACGGGACAGCAGGTTGGCGTATTCGGTGGACCTTTGTTTGCTGTGTACAAACTGTTGGCAGTCATCAAACGGGCGAAGCAGGCAGAGAAAAAACTAGGAAAGCCGGTCCTTCCGATTTTTTGGATGGCGACGGAGGACCATGACTTCGCTGAAATCAATCATGTTTTCACGACCCAGACGTTTTCGAGAACTTTAAAGAAAGATGCTTTGTCCACAATTCCGCTAGCAGGAAAAGCTTCCGTAGGGGAACTGGAGTTCGATCGTCTAAAACTCGAGCTTGTTCAAATGGCGCAGCAGTTACTATTGAACGAGACGGAGACCCCGTATACCTCTGATTTGTACAATGAGTTAATCGACCTTATTCAAATGAGCCATTCTTTCGCTCAGTTTTTTGGTAGGATGATGCGTCGATTCGTAGGAACTGATTTTTTGTTATTTGATCCACATACTCAAGACGTCCGTGCACTCGAACGTCCGATGTTCCGACGTCTCATCGAACATCAAGACGCGCTCCAGCATACGCTCGCCCATTCCTATGAAGAAGGAATGCCGTCAGTAGAATTAAATAAAGAGGCGGCACATCTGTTTTATCATGACGGCACGCGTGAGTTGCTCACAAAAATTGATGGGGTGTATACGACCAAACGTGGACATCGATTCACGGAGACAGAGTTGCTCAGTGAAATAGAAGCGCACCCGGAACGTTTTTCAAACAATGTGGTCTCACGCCCGCTCATGCAAGAATATTTGTTTCCGACACTTGGGTACGTCGGTGGTCCCGGCGAAATCGCTTACTGGTTGCAACTACGTCCGTTATTCCATGAACTCGGATGGAAGATGCCGCTTCTCCTCCCACGTCTTGGTGGCGTGATCGTGTCGAGAAATGATGAAAAAAAATTACGACAAGAAAGCGTGACCTTAGAGGAATATATGAAACAGCCACTACCGGACTATCCATTTGATGATGAATCGTTCGAAGCGAAGTTGTATGCATTTCGGACGCTCACGGAAGCGGTCAGTCAGGAAGCAAGTAAGCACGGAAGACGATTCGAATCGAAGTCGAAACATGTTCTCGAGCAGTTGGCAGATGAGATGCGTGCTGAAGCGAAACGGAATCAATATCGATTGAACGCCCGCCGGATTCATCTTTCGACCCGACTGTTCCCGATGGATGCTCCTCAAGAGCGTATTTTATCGATGGTTCCGATTTTAAACCGTCACGGTCTAGACGTTTTTCATCGGTTGAAACTAGTTTATGAAGACTCAGAAGCGGAGCGTTGTTTATTCCTTGTATAACATTTTCATATGGGCTCTTGACATTTGTCAGGAGTTTTTTTTGTTGTTACCTTTTTGTTTCCTCTTTTCGCTAAAAACCTGTACGGACCTTGACATTTTTATGATAAAGTAAGTGTAATAATACAGTTGAAATATGTAGGTTGAGAGGGTTTTTTGAATGTTTGAGCATGAAACGGTTTTAAAAATGGAGTCCATCGAGGGATTGAACATCAAACCAGATGGGGTATATGTGGATTGTACGTTAGGTGGAGCGGGTCATAGTGAAGAAATCGCAAAGCGTCTAACGACGGGTCAACTATATGCATTCGACCAAGATGACGTCGCACTCGCGCATGCGAAAGAGCGATTGGCTCCTTATGAAGGCCGTGTGACGTTTATAAAGAGCAACTTCGTTCACTTGAAAGAAGAACTTCAGCAACATGGTGTCATGAAAGTGGACGGTGTACTATTCGACCTAGGCGTTTCCTCGCCACAGCTAGATGAGGCAGAACGTGGATTCAGTTACAATTATGACGCACCACTCGATATGAGAATGGACCGGTCACGGGAGTTTTCAGCTTATCATGTTGTGAATGAATGGTCGTTTGGGGAACTTGCTCGTATTTTCTTTACATACGGGGAGGAAAAGTTTTCAAAACAAATCGCACGAAAAATTGAGCAAGCTCGTGCTGATAAACCGATTGAGACGACGTTCGAGCTTGTCGACTTGATTAAAGAAGCGATTCCTGCACCAGCACGACGCAAGGGCGGTCATCCGGCGAAGCGGACGTTCCAAGCCATTCGAATTGCCGTCAATGACGAGTTGAACGTATTCGACCGTGCCGTTCAAGATGCAATCGATTTACTCGCAGTGAACGGACGGATCTGTGTCATTACGTTCCACTCATTAGAAGACCGAATTTGTAAGCAAGTGTTTAAAGAACGGAGCCAATATCCACCTTTACCACCAGGGTTGCCGGTCATTCCGGAAGAATTCGAACCCGAGCTCAAACTCATCACGCGTAAACCGATCATGGCGAGTGAAGGAGAACTCGAAGATAATCGTCGTGCACGCTCAGCTAAACTGAGAGTGGCCGAAAAACAAAAATAATTTAGCTAGTAGGAGGGATACCTGATGCCAGAAGCTGCCCGTAAGGCGTTGCAGCCTCAAGTTACACCGAATCGAAATCCGATTCCGCAAGAACGACCAATACCTGTTCCAAAACGACGCACGTTGACCTTGTTTGAATCGATCCTGTATCCAGTAATGATTGGTTCAGTGGTCATGTTCGGTGGCATCACGGTGTCGAAACACAACGAAGCATATAACATTATGCGTGATACAGCAGCCGTTAATCAGCAGGTCGACGGGGTTGCAAAAGAAAATGAAGAACTAAAGTATGAAATCGCCCAATTAAGCTCGCCAGAAAGAATTTACGCGATTGCCGAGAAACTCGGAATGAAATTCAATGAGAAGAATGTCAAGGTGATTGATTGATGAATTCTCTACAACAGAGTAAAAAAAGAGTGGCGTGGGTAGCGATTGTCTGCTTCACCCCGCTCTTTTTATTTTTTGTCGGATGGTTTCTTTACTTATCGCTCACGCATACGTATAAAGGTGAGAACATGCTGGCGTTCGCAGAAGAACAACGGTGGAAAGCAGTCAGTACGTTGGAGGCAGAGCGGGGCGAGGTGTATGACCGATTCGGCCAACCAATCGCAATCAATATCCCTTCCTATCGACTTGTCGCGGTAATGAAGCTTGGTGGCGAGCGAGTCGAAGGGAAAACGCTCATGCCAGATGAGATTGACGAGGCCGCAAAAAAACTTTCGACGGTCCTTCCGATGACAGAGGCAGATTTATTGAAACGGCTCGAGCAAAATATCGACCGTGGGCAAATCGAGTTCGGTGTTCCCGGCCGTGATTTGACCGTTGAGCAAAAAGAAGAAATCGAAGCGTTTGAGCTTCCAGGGATTACCTTCGTCGAAGAACCGAAGCGCTATTACCCGAATAAAGTATTCGCTTCATCTGTCATCGGATACGCGCAAAAGATTGACCAAAATGGTCGGATCGAACTCGTTGGTGAACTTGGGATTGAAAAGTCACTTAACGATATTTTAAGTGAGTCATACGGATTATATCGATTCGAGAAAGATTTAGCCGGACGTGAACTCGTGTCGAGTGACGAACAGCTGAAGATTGAACCGGAAGACGGAGCCGATGTCCAATTGACGATCGACCACCGTATTCAACAGTTGCTTGAGACGAAGATGAACGAATTGTATGAGGAATACGAACCAAAACACGCAACGGCCATCATCATGGACCCGAAAACAGGCGAGATTGTCGCCCTATCTGACCGTCCGTCTTTTGATCCGAACACGCGTGAGATTTCTTCGTACAGCAACTTTTCGGTCTCTTCTCGATTTGAACCAGGATCGACGATGAAAATCTTTACGCTAGCGGCTGCAATCAATGAAGGAGTATACAACCCAAACGAACTGTATGAATCAGGGTCGTACAAATACGGGAAGACGGTCTTCAATGATTACAACATTACCGGATGGGGTACCATTCCTATGGAAGAAGGGGTGTGGCACTCATCAAACGTCGCGTTCTCGATTTTAGCGAACGAACGACTCGGTCTTGGCCGTTATGAGGATTATTTCAAAGCATTCAAGTTTGATCAACGAACTGGAATCGATTTGCCTGGAGAGGTCAATAGTCAATTCGACTTTGAAAGTCCGATGAACGTCTTAATTACGGCCTGGGGTCAATCCACCGCGGTGACACCGATGCAAATTTTGCAGGCGACATCAGCGATTGCGACTGATGGAACGATGAAACAACCGCACGTCATTAAAAAAATCGTCAATAGTGAGACCGGAGAGACGATTCGGACGACGAACCCGAAAGAGGTTGGTCAGCCAATCACTGCAGAGACTGCAAAAAAAACGCGTGAAGCACTGGACGGTGTCGTGAACAGCGATGTGGGGACTGGGCAATTGTATGCGTTAGACAATTATCGCGTCGTCGGGAAGACAGGGACTGCCCAAATTGCAGAGAACGGGAAGTATTTGAGTGGACAGTATATTCACTCGTTTGTCGGGATGGCGCCAGAAGACGATCCGGAACTCGTCATGTACATCGCTGTCGATAGACCAAACAGTGACTCGTCGACGACTGGACCGCGCATCATGGCCCCGCTCTTCAAAGACGTGATGGATGTCGCGTTACGTTATCGGAGTGTCGAACCTGAAAAGCAAGAAAAAGCGGTCGAAGCGTCGACGAAGACGACTTCTTCTTATATCGGTAATAACCGCGAAGATGCGGTGAAAGAGTCGACAGATCACTCATTTAATCCAATCGTGTTAGGTGACGGGGACGAAGTGACAGCACAAAGTCCTGTTAAAGGGCAGTCATATGTTGTCGGAGAAAGATTGTTGCTAAAAACGAGTAATTCGTTTACGATGCCAACATTAAAAGGTTGGTCGCTACGTGATGTGAAACGCTTAGCGACCCTCTATCAACTAAATTTAGAAATCGATGGGACCGGTTTTGTCACATCACAATCGATTAGCAAAGGAAAGCCGGTTAAAACTGGTGCCTCCTTGAAAGTGAAATTGGAGACACCGTCGAATTAACGCACGAGATCAAGAGGGCTGCGGCTCTCTTTTCCTATGTATGAGGAGGAAGTATGAATGGAACAATTGACAGTTCAGAAGTTAGCGTCTTGGTTTGGGATTGAGGTAGACGACGAGCGTCTTGTCAAACGCGTCGCTACGGATTCGAGAGATGAAAATGAATCGGGGCTATTCGTCCCAATCGTCGGCGCGCGTGTCGATGGACATGATTACATCGATGTAGCAATCGAAAAAGGAGCAATCGTCACGTTTTGGGAAGAAGGACGTCCGCAACCTGACAACCTTTTCGTCATCCCTGTCAAATCGACGGTCGAGGCACTTCAAACGGCAGCATCCCGTTATTTAGAAGAAATCAATCCGCTCGTGGTCGCGATTACGGGATCGAACGGAAAAACCTCCACGAAAGATATGATTGCCGTCGTCTTAGAAGAAAAGTATAAAACACATAAGACGGCTGGGAACTTCAACTCGGACGTCGGCTTACCGCTCACCGTGCTCAGAATGCCGTGGGACACGGAAGTCGCTGTATTAGAGATGGGCATGAACGGATTCGGTCAAATCGAACAATTGTCGAAACTCGCTAAACCGAACGTGGCCTTTGTTACGAATATCGGGGAGTCTCACGGTGAGCAAGTCGGAGGTCGTTCGGGTATCGCAAAAGCGAAGCTTGAAATCAAGGCGGGTCTCAAACCGGACGGTCGACTGATTGTCGATGCGGATGAACCGCTTCTCGCAAATCAAGGGTATAGGGTCGGATATGCTGAAACGGCCGATGGGAAAATCGACGTGGTCGAGACGACGTTCGATGCATCCATCTTTAAATACAACGGTGATTTATATGAACTGAAGGTGTTAGGTGCTCATCAGATTCGAAATGCAGCCTATGCGATTGCATGTGGATTGGAATTCGGTCTTAGTCATGTAATGATTCAACGCGGGCTAGATCGAATCAAGTTGACGTCGATGCGGATGGAAAAACAGATGTTCGGGGAAACACATCTCATTAACGACGCTTACAATGCGAGTCCGACGTCGATGATCGCAGCGATTGAAACGGTCAAGTCACTCGAAGGATTCTCAAAACGTGTGCTCGTCCTTGGTGACATGTACGAGCTAGGTGCCGATGAACGAGAACAACACAAACAAGTGGGCATCGTCGTGACGTCCCCAGTGACAGATTGCATTCTCGTTGGCGAAAAAGCAAAATGGATTGCGGATGGGATTCAAGATTCGCGTGTGAACGTCCACGTGGTCCCGACAGTTGAAGAGGCAAAGACACTTCTTCATCATTATCAGCGACCGGATACTGTGGTATTGTTAAAGGCATCTCGAGGACTGGCGCTTGAGCGTCTCGTTCAATAAATAGAGTAGTGAGGTAGCAACATGTTAATTAGTTTAATCGTATTAATCAGTTCATTATTAAGTGTCTTAATCGTCATGCCACGAGCGATTCCGGCATTGCGTCAGTTAAAGTTTGGACAGGAAATTCGTGACGAAGGTCCAGGTTGGCACCAAAAGAAGTCAGGCACACCAACGATGGGTGGAATTGTCATCTTGCTCGCCATTCTCGTCGGGTTCATCGTGTCCGTCATCTTTGGAGAAGCGGTCGCCGGATTCGGGACACTTTTATTCGTGACGATGGCGTTCGGGGTGATCGGGTTTTTAGATGATTACATCAAGGTCGTCAATAAGCGCAACCTCGGATTGACGTCCCTTCAGAAGTTGATTGGTCAAATCGGAGTATCGGTCTTGTTCGCATGGTTCTTATCACTCGGAGGAGAACTTGATACGTCGATTTCAATCCCGTTCACTTCGATCTCGTTTGATACAGGTTGGTTTTATATCGCCATCGTAATCTTTTGGCTCGTCGGATTCTCAAATGCCGTCAATTTGACGGATGGGCTAGACGGACTAGTTTCGTTCTCAGCTATCCCGACATTTACGTTCTTTGGAATCTATGCCCTTACACAAGATGAGCTTGGCATTGCCTGGTTCGCTTTTGCGGTCGTTGGCGCATTGATTGGATTCCTCGTCTTCAATAAGTATCCGGCGAAGATTTTCATGGGTGACACAGGGTCACTCGCTTTAGGTGGGGCTGTGGCCGGACTCGCGCTCATGTTAAAACTTGAGTTGCTTCTTGTCTTTGTCGGCATCATCTTCGTTATCGAAACGTTGAGTGTGATTCTGCAAGTCATCTCGTTTAAAACGACAGGGAAACGACTCTTTAAAATGAGTCCAATTCACCATCATTTCGAAATGGTCGGTTGGTCAGAATGGCGCATCGTGCTAACGTTCAGTGGAATCAGTTTAATTACGGCAGGTTTATCATTATTACTCATGTAAAAGGGTGAGACAGATGGAAAAGCAATGGCACAGTAAAAAAGTTCTCGTCCTCGGCGCCGCTAAGAGCGGAATTGCAGCGGCAACATATCTGCATCATGCGGGAGCAGATGTGACGATCAACACGGGGAACATCCCACCCGAAGACGAACAAGATAAAATTCAAGCTCTTGGAATCCGCTCGGTGTTCAATGAACATCCCGTCGGTTTATTGAATGAGACAGAAGTGATTGTTAAAAATCCAGGTATTCCTTATCAGATTCCATTGCTCCAAGAAGCAATTTCTCGTGAAATCCCGATTTATACCGAAGTGGAGCTCGCTTATTTGGCAACTGAAGCAGACTTCGTCGCCATCACCGGCTCAAATGGGAAAACAACAACGACGACACTCGTCTATGAGCTACTCAAAGGAGGGAAACGTCCGGTACATCTTGCAGGTAATATCGGATTCCCCGCGATTGAAGTTGCGGCTGATGCAAAGACGGACGATTTGATTGTCATTGAATTGTCGAGCTTTCAGTTGATGGGGGTCGAGTCCTTCCATCCGCGTTCGGCAGCATTGCTGAATCTATCAGAAGCCCATCTCGATTATCACGGCGACTTCGACTCGTATGCAGATGCAAAAGGAAACTTGTTCCGTCAGATGACACGTGACGACCAAATCGTCGTCAAATTGACAGACTCCGAAGTGATGAAACGTGTCCCTGCTCATCTTGCACCAAACACATTTAGTTTTGAGCGAGGAGATGCTTCCGTCGTGGACGGTTGGGTCACGGTACGCGGGGAGCGAGTCATTCGCGTGAACGAATTGGCATTAGGCGGTGCCCATAATGTCGAGAACATACTAGCGGCACTCCTGTTGGTCGAACCGTTTGATATTCCAAAAGCACACATCGAGCGTGTATTACGAAACTTTGGTGGTGTCGCGCATCGGACTGAAAGTTTAGGTGATGTTCTCGGACGTGCCGTCTACAATGATTCGAAGGCGACGAACAACGTCGCGGCGGAAGCGGCGCTACGAGGATTTGATGCTCCGATCGTATGGCTCTGTGGAGGACTTGAGCGGGGTGCAGATTTATCTTCGCTCGTCGCTGCCCTTTCCAACGTCAAAGCTGTCGTCGCGTACGGTGAGACGAAAGAGCGTTTCAAAGAACTTGGGGAGTCCCAAGAAATCCCATCTTTCACGGTCGAGACGTTAGCAGACGCCGTCACACTCGCGTTTGAGCAATCTGAAACAGGAGATATCATCTTGTTATCCCCTGCTTGTGCGAGTTGGGATCAATTTAAAACGTTTGAAGAACGAGGTGAACACTTCATCCATCTCGTTCGCGCATATGAGGAGGCGAACCGATGAAAATCATGATTTCTGGTGGAGGTACCGGTGGTCATATTTACCCGGCCCTCGCATTGATTGAGACGTTACAAAAACGTCACCCTAATTTACAGGTACAATACGTCGGAACGGAGAATGGGTTAGAAGCCGATCTTGTTCCTAGAGCTGGTGTCCCGTTCAAATCAATTCAAATCGCTGGATTGAAGCGCTCCCTCTCCCTCGAGAACTTGAAGACGGCGTACTGGTTCTTGAAGGCTGTACGCTCTCTAAAAAAAGATATGGCAGCATTCAAACCAGACGTCGTCATCGGAACAGGCGGATTCGTGTCAGGACCGGTCGTCTATACGGCGCAACAACTAGGTATCCCGACCATCCTGCATGAACAAAACAGCATCCCAGGGTTGACGAATAAGTTTTTATCCAAAAAAGCTGATCGGGTCGCTCTTTCGTTTAAAGGATCGGATGTCCATTTCCCAGGCGCGAACGTCCGCTTGATCGGAAATCCGCGTGGTAGCGAAGTATTGCAGACGGAAGTCGATGCGGCTGCCGTACGAGAACATTACCAGTTAGATGCACGTCCAATCGTCTTGGTATACGGTGGAAGCCGAGGTGCGGAAGCAATCAACCGTGCAGTTATAGAGGCTGTTCCAGCAATCTCGGACTTGCCAATCAATGTACTCTACGTAACGGGTAAAGTACATTACGAAGCCGTGTTAAAACAAGCGCCAAAGTCTGAAAATGTTCATATTCATCCATATGTGTATGATATGCCATCACTGCTCGCTTGTACGTCACTCGTCATCTCTCGAGCAGGGGCATCGACGATTTCAGAATTGACCGCACTCGGATTACCGAGCGTGTTGATTCCGAGCCCTTACGTGACGGCAGACCATCAGACAAAAAATGCTTCTGCCCTTGTCGAGAACGGGGCGGCGCTCCTCGTAAAAGAAGAAGTTTTGACGGGAGAAACGCTCATTCAAGCGATTCGAAAAGTCCTTGAACGTCAGGAAGAGATGGCGAAAGCCTCCCGTGCACTCGGATTCCCGGATGCATCAAATGCCTTGGCCGATTTAGTAGAAGAAGTCATTCGATAAAGGAGAAGAATCCGATGGAACCAAGTCAACAAACGGTACGCAGTTTAGAAGACCGTATTCCGTACATGAAGAAACAACGACGAAAAAAAGCGAATCGTCGGATGTTCTCTGTGCTCTCACTGTTTGGGATCCTTATCTTACTTGTGGTCTATATGCAAACCTCGATGTCGAACGTGAAAGAAGTGACTGTATCCGGACTCTATTGGTTAGAAGAGTCTTATGTGTTTCAAGATATGGAACTCGACACATCGACAAAGTTCATCGGTTTGTCCCCAAAAAAGATGAGTGCGCAAATGGAAAAGTTGCCTGGTGTCAAGCGGGTAGAAATTGATCGCTCTTGGTATAATTTGGTATACGTCAACGTAACGGAAGAGAAGATGATTGCATATGCGAGAGCGGACAAAGGCGACGTCGTCGTCTTAGCCGATGGTTCACTCCATCCGACAGGTACCATCACCGACCCGAGGAAATTAAAAGATGGTCCATTGCTTAGGGAATTTAATTCGGAGCAAGAGCTTGAAAAAATTGCGAGTGAACTTGAACAAGTGGATGATGCGACGCGTGCCCGTATGTCGGAAATCATCTTGTCAAAACAAAAAGGAGAACCGACGCGCTACGAGATTTTTATGAATGACGGAAATACGTTGCTCACACCGCCTTTGAAGTTAAGCGAAACCGTATCAAAGTATGGAGAAATATATGAAAACATCCCTAAAGGCGAGCGTGGAACAGTCGTCATGGATGGTGGTTTTTATTTTGTTCCATACAAGAAAACGAATGAATAATCAGTTATATTACAGTCCTTAGACAGATAAGGACTGTTTTTTTGTCGTTTGTAAACGAATTGATAACGCGAAACCGCTTAAATTGTAGGATTCTACCTTTTCTCACTATCTTATTTGTTGTAAACTTAGACGTGAGATATCTTGTCGAAACCAACAACTTTATTGGATATCTGTCATATTTGTCATGTAATTTGTATAGGAAAATTATAGAGCGGAGGTGTTTCCCTTTTGGAAGCGAATGGTTATGTGGCCGCATTAGATATTGGAACGTCAGAGATTAAGCTCGTCGTCGGTGAATTGCTCGGCGGAACGCTTAATATTTTGGCGGAAGGGTGTGCACCGTCTGCGGGTGTAAAACGTGGCGCTGTCGTAGACATCGATAAAACAGTCCAAGCGATCAAACAAGCCGTTGAACATGCTGAAACATCGTTAGGCGATCAAATTCAATCTGTATACGTTGCCATTGAAGGAGAACATATCCAAATTGCCCCATGTCATGGGATCGCATCCGTGAAGCGAGAAGATCAGGAAATTACAGATGAAGACGTGATGGAAGTCATTAATTCAGCTCAAGTGATGCGACTACCAGATGAAATGAGTGTCATTGATGTGATTCCATCTTCATTCACGGTCGATCAACAAACGGGTGTCGTGGACCCTCGTGGCATGCTTGGTTATCGACTAGAGATGCATGGGAAAATGGTTACCGGATCGAAGACAATTTTACATAGTATTCGTCGTTCGATTGAACGCGCCGGACTACGTCTCGAAGGATTTATTTTGGGGAACCTCGCGCTCGGCATGAGTGCGGCCTCTGTTGACGAAATCGATTTAGGGATTGGACTTGTCGATGTCGGACATGAAAAGACAACGGTCTCAGTATTTTATCGTGGAGACCTCGTCTATTCGTATATCCTTCCAGTCGGTGGCGATCATATGACGAGAGATTTAGTCTATAAATTAAATTGTAAGTATCAAGATGCCAAAGTGGCGAAAGAAGAGTACGGTCTCGCACTCGAAGAAATGGCTGATGAGACAGAAGGTTTCTCCTACACGAATATCAATGGGGAAGTGGCGTTTGAACCACAATCAGAAATTAGCTATGTTTTAGAAGCGAGAATAGAGGAAATGTTTACCCTTATGTTGAATAAGGTTCAAAAAGTAGGTGTTCCGACGCTGAATGGTGGATATTTACTTTGTGGTGGAGCAGCTGCTCTACCTGGTATTCAAGAATTGGCAACGCGTATTTTGGGCCAAAAGACGAGATTATATCAACCTTCGTCGATTGGGGTGAGACACCCAAAATATGCGACGGCAGTCGGAGTATTGAAATATGTCTTAATGAGTGATCATCACGTTTCAAAATCTCAACTTGAAAAACCGGAAGTTCGCTATGAATCGCTTAATAATAAGCAGGAAGCGACCGATACTCATGTTGGAGAGAACGAATACGAGACCGATCAAGAGTCGAAAAAAGGTTTTAGTCGTTTTATGGAAAAATTATTTGGCGTTTAAGCTGACGTTGTAATACAACTTGGAAAATATGTAGGGGGATACCTGAAATGATGTACTTTGATGAGGCGATTGACGCCGTAGCAAAAATTAAAGTAATTGGAGTCGGTGGTGGCGGGTCGAACGCTGTTAACCGGATGATTGAGCATGGGGTGCAAGGAGTCGAATTCATCGCTGTCAATACGGATGCACAAGCCTTGAACATGTCGAAAGCTGATGTGAAACTTCAACTTGGTGCTAAATTGACACGTGGTCTCGGTGCAGGTGCGAACCCTGACATCGGAAAAAAAGCGGCAGAAGAAAGTCGTGAACAGTTACTCGAAGCGCTTGACGGAGCGGATATGGTCTTCGTCACGGCGGGTATGGGGGGCGGAACCGGAACGGGTGCTGCTCCAGTTATCGCTGAGATTTCGAAAGAAATTGGCGCGCTAACAGTTGGTGTTGTCACAAAGCCGTTCATGTTCGAAGGACGGAAACGGATGCAACACGCCCAGCACGGGATACAGGCATTTAAAGAAAAAGTAGATACACTCATCGTGATTCCAAACGATAAGCTTCTTGAAATCGTTGAACGTAACACGCCGATGATTGAAGCGTTCCGTGAAGCGGATAACGTACTTCGTCAAGGTGTGCAAGGGATTACAGATTTGATTGCGATTCCAGGTCTCATCAACCTCGACTTCGCTGACGTGAAAACGATTATGACGGAAAAAGGATCTGCTCTTATGGGTGTCGGTGTCGCTACAGGTGAAAACCGAGCTATTGAAGCAGCAAAGAAAGCGATTTCGTCTCCACTTCTTGAATCTTCGATTGAAGGGGCAAAAGGTGTCTTGATGAACATTACGGGTGGACTTAGCCTCAGCTTGTATGAAGTGACAGAAGCGGCTCAAATCGTTCAAAGTGCAGCCGATGAAGAAGTGAATTTGATTTTTGGTTCGGTTATCAACGAAAACTTGAACGATGAAATCATCGTCACGGTGATTGCAACTGAATTCGCTGAGGAAGCGCAAGGGACGAATCCGTTCCCTCAGCAACCGAAAAAGCAGCCTGAAGTTGAGAACAAGGAACCTCAACCAAAAGCAAATGAAACGGCTCAACAAGATGAAGGGAACTTCCATCGCCCAGTGTATGGAGGAGACGTCCCAGATGAGACGATTAACATCCCTGCGTTCGTGAGACAACGTCGTAACTAAACAAGATAGGGATGCCGGTTCTCGGCATCCCTTTTTCTAAAAGGAGAGACCGATGCAACTGTTACATACATGGGAAACAAAGACGAATCGCTATCACGCCTATGTGACAACGCGAACGGATGGACACAATGCAGGGAATGTCGGACTTCACGTCGACGATGACATTGACCAGGTCGTTCTAAATCGTCAGTTTTTCTTTCAACAAGCTAACCTTTCTTTAGAAGGCTCGGTATGGACCGATCAAGTACATGAAACGAGCGTTCGATATGTGAATGCCTCGGATCGTGGGAAGGGTGCATTTCGATACGATGAAGCGATTCCGCAAACAGATGGTCTCTTAACTACGGAAGAATCGTTGCCGTTAGCACTTGTCTTTGCAGATTGTGTGCCGCTCTTCTTCTGTGCAAAAGACTATGGAGTCATTGGGATCGCCCATGCCGGGTGGAAGGGAACTGTCGGTAATATCGTCGAGTCTATGATTCGCGCATTCGAAGACAAGGGGATTGATGCTAAAGAAGTGGAAATGCTTGTCGGTCCGTCGATTTCAGGATACGACTATGAGGTCGACCGTCGTGTACTAGATGCGGTTCAATCCGTTTCGCCGATTGCCTATAACCAAGCGGTACGAGATGAGTCAGGCAATCATGCCCATTTATCACTTCAGACTGTTAATGAAGTATTGGCAAAAGAGCATGACACAACCGTCATCCAATCGAATTTAACGACTGGTGCAGACGCCCCGTTTTTCTCGTATCGTGATGGAGAGGTTAAGCGCCGATTTGCAGCAGTCATCGTCAAGGAGCGTAAATTGTGAGTATTTCAGATAATGTAAAACAAGTTCAATCGATTATGTCAGCGCACGTTCAAGGAGTGGAACCAACGTTAATCGCCGTCACGAAGTCGGTTGGCGTGGATGTGACGAATGCCCTCTATGAAGAAGGGATTCGTGATTTTGGAGAAAATCGTCCGGAGTCATTGCTCGAAAAAGTCGAAAACTTGCCGAAAGATGCGAGATTTCATTTTATCGGTACGTTACAGACGCGCAAGGTGAGACAAATCATCGATCACGTCGCAGCCATTCATTCTCTAGATCGGTTGTCACTCGCATCAGAGATTGATAAACGAGCAAACAGAACAATTGATTGTTTCGTTCAAGTGAACACGTCAGGAGAAGATTCAAAACATGGGCTTGAAATAGAGGAAGTCATGCCATTCATCGAGAATTGTAAACAGTATCCTCATATTCGAGTCATTGGGTTGATGACAATGGCGCCGTTCACGGAAGAAGAGACAATCCTTCGTGAGACGTTCCGTCGTTTACGCCATGTACGTGATGAAGTGACGGCAAAAGGATACGATCACGCTCCTTGCACGGAACTGTCGATGGGGATGTCAAACGATTATCCAATCGCAATTGAAGAAGGCGCATCGTTTGTTCGTATTGGTACCGTACTTGTGCAATAATATATCTTAAGGAGGAATCCGTTATGTCAATCAAAAACAAAATGAAAGATTTCTTTGGACTCGAGGAAGATCCGAACAGCACATATGAGGAAGAAGAGTATGCCGTCGCAAATACAGCAACTCCTTCAACGACTGAAACATCGGTCATGAAACAAGAGGATCGTCCAAAATCAGCGAATAACCTCGTCGCGTTAAATACGAAAAAGAAAGAACGTTCAAAAGTCGTATTGGCTGAACCGCGTGTGTTCGCTGAAGCACAGGACATTAGTGATCAACTAAAAGAAAACCGTGCTGTCATCGTCAATCTTCAACGCATGTCAAAAGAACAATCGCGTCAAGTCGTCAACTTCCTTTCAGGTGTTGTCTATGCATTGGAAGGGTCGATGACTTCGATTGGACATAACACGATTCTGTGTACTCCGAACAACGTCGAATTGACTGGCTCAATCTCAAACTTGATCTCGGAGGATGAACTTCACAGTAAAGGGTGGTAACTGAATGGAAAATGTAATTCCTGCCTTAGGCAACACGTTGAGTGATCTACTTGGCATCTATAGTTGGATTCTCATCGGCTATATCTTATTATCATGGTTCCCGAACGCACGTGAATCAAAGTTTGGTCAAATTTTATCGGCTTTGTGTGAACCGTTCTTGGCACCGTTTCGTCGAATCATCCCACCAATTGGTGGCATGCTTGATATCTCTCCAATCGTCGCTTTATTCGTGCTTCGTATGGCACAAGCCGGAATTGCTGCGATTTTCGGGTGATGTATGAGCGTCTATGACCACTACAGACCAAGTGAACGGGCGTTCGTCGAACAAGTGCTCGACTGGGTGCAACAAGTCGAGAGTAGTTATGTGTTGAAATTGACGGACTTTTTGGACCCGCGTGAACAACAAATCGTCAAACAGATTGTCGGTAATCAACTTGTGATGCATAGTGATGGCGGATTCGAAGGCGCAGAAAGGTGTCGACTTATTTTGGCTCCGGATTACTATGAACTGAATCCTCATGATTTTGAAATTGAAATCCGACGTATCGAATACCCAACAAAGTTTGTGGATTTGACGCATCGACAAGTGACGGGAACCTTACTCAATGCAGGGCTGAAACGTCAAAAGTTTGGAGATGTCGTCCTTCAAGATGAGATTGTACAATTTGCGACGACGCGTGAATCAGTCGGATTCATCGAAATGAATTTGGATCGTGTCGGAAAAGCGAAAGTTCGCATTTCCTCCGTTGAGCAAGACGAGATTCTTGTCGTTCCGACAATTGAATGGGTCGAAGGATTTGGTATCGTTTCTTCTTTACGATTTGATACGGTTGTGAGCGAGGTTTTAAACATGTCCCGTCAAAAAGCACAAGCACTCGTCAAACATGGCGACTGCAAAGTAAATCATAAAGTCATTGAAGATGCGAGCTTCATTCTCGAACCAGACGACCTTCTATCCGTTCGTGGACACGGTCGCATCAAATTGATGGAAATTCTAGGTTCGACCAAACGTGAAAAAATTAAAATACAGTATGGCACCATACGTTGAATTTTAGGAGGAAAGTCGAATGGCGTTGACACCGATTGATATTCATAATAAAGAATTCTCTTCCCGTTTTCGTGGGTACGACATCGATGAGGTCAATGAATTTTTAGATCAAATCATTAAAGAGTTTGAACTATTGATTCGTGAGAATCGACGGTATGAAGAACTTGTCAACGATATGCAAGCTCGCATTGACTACTTTTCCTCGATGGAAGATACGTTGAACAAGTCGATTATCGTTGCACAGGAAGCTGCGGAAGAAGTGAAGAACAACGCTCAAAAAGAAGCGAGCCTCATTTTGAAACAAGCAGAGCGTGAGGCGTACGCCCGTGAAGAAGAAGCAGCCCGAAAAGAGAAACTTGCTGAACGAGAAGTCGTTCAAATGCTCAAAAAGGTTGAGTTATACCGTACACGTTTCCGTGTCCTCGTAGATGCCCAAATGGAGCTCCTCAATAGTACGGAGTGGGAAACGATTGTCGGCGAGCCGCCTGTACAGACGGTTCTTGACGATAGAACTGAACTTGCGTATAATGACGACGAAGTCACACAGAATGAAGAACAACATGGATAAATGATCAACACGTTGAGTAGGACGCGTCGATCGAGTCATACCTACGAAGCGACTTAGGGGCGGTGAGAGCCTAAGAGAAAGACTCGAATCGGTATCCCCTATGAGTTGTCACGCTGAACTTGAGTAAGCGTGTCCGCCTGACCTCGTTATCGGTTACCGAGAGCGGTCTCATTTGAGGTGAGACTAGTAGGGTGGTACCGCGAGTCAACCAACTCGTCCCTATCAGGGATGGGTTGGTTTTTTTTGTTTTCTAAAAAATGTTGATGGAGGAGTTTCGATGAACTACAAAGATACGCTATTAATGCCAAACACTGAATTCGCGATGCGTGGGAATTTACCAAAACGCGAACCAGCGATGCAAACGGAATGGGAAGACATGGACCTTTATAACAAGGTGCAAGAAAAAAATGCTGGGAAACCACAATACATCTTGCATGATGGACCTCCATACGCGAATGGCGACATCCACATGGGACACGCGATGAATAAAGTATTAAAAGATATCATCGTTCGTTTCAAAGGGATGAACGGATATCAGTCTCCAATGATTCCAGGTTGGGATACACACGGACTTCCAATCGAGAATGCCCTTCAAAAAGCAGGCGTCAACCGTAAAGAGATGACGGTCGCTGAATTCCGAGAGAAGTGTGCGGAGTATGCAATGGAGCAAGTGAATTCGCAACGTGAACAATTCAAACGTCTCGGTCTTCTCGCAGACTTTGAAAATCCATACATCACCCTCCTTCCTGAGTATGAGGCTGCACAGATTCGCTTGTTCGGAACGATGGCTGAAAAAGGTTATATCTATAAAGGGAAAAAACCTGTCTATTGGTCACCATCTTCTGAATCGGCACTAGCTGAGGCAGAAATTGAATACTATGATAAAAAGTCACCAGCAATCTACGTGGCATTCCGTGTCGTAGATGGGAAAGATACGTTGACGTCAAACGATCACTTTGTCATCTGGACGACGACACCTTGGACAATCCCGGCGAACCTTGGTATCGCGGTGAGTGATGAGTTGACGTATACGCGCATCGAACATGAAGGAAAAGGTTATATTGTCGCTGAGACGCTTGTCGAAGAAGTGACGACAGCGCTCGGATGGTCAGATTACACAGTGAGCGGTTCTTGGAATGGACGTGACTTCGAGTACATGACGGCACAACACCCGTTGTATGAACGCACGTCACTCGTCGTCCTTGGCGATCACGTCACAGCGGATGCGACAGGACTCGTTCACACAGCTCCTGGGCACGGGGAAGACGACTACCGCGTCGGACAAGCGTACGGATTAGATGTCCTTTGTCCGGTAGATGACCGTGGATATATGACGGATGAAGCACCTGGATACGAAGGGCTATTCTACGAGGATGCAAATAAGCAAATCGGGATGAAACTTGAGGAGAATGGATATTTGCTCAATTTAAAGTTCATCAAACACTCGTATCCACATGACTGGCGTACAAAGAAACCGGTCATCTTCCGTGCGACACCGCAATGGTTCGCTTCAATTAAAGATTTCCGAGAGGATATGCTCCGTGAAGTCGAAGAAGTGAACTGGGTCCCGGAATGGGGAATGACTCGTCTTTACAACATGGTTCGTGACCGTGGAGACTGGGTCATCAGCCGTCAGCGTGCGTGGGGTGTTCCGATCCCGATCTTCTATGCGGAAGATGGAACGGAAATCATCACGAACGAGACGATCGATCACATCGCAAACTTGTTCCGTGAACACGGTTCAAACGTTTGGTATGAGCGAGAAGCAAAAGATCTTCTTCCGGAAGGATTCACACATCCGAACAGCCCGAACGGAGAATTCCGTAAAGAACTCGACATCATGGACGTCTGGTTTGATTCAGGGTCATCCCATGCCGGTGTGTTAGAAGAACGTGAAAATCTTCGTCGTCCGGCAGATCTTTACCTTGAAGGATCTGACCAATACCGCGGATGGTTCAACTCATCACTCTCAACAGCTGTTGCGACGACAGGCAAAGCACCGTACCGTAACGTCTTGAGCCATGGTTTCGTTCTTGATGGGGACGGACGCAAAATGTCGAAATCTCTTGGTAACACCATTGCACCGAACGATCTCGTGAAGCAGTACGGTGCTGAAATCGTACGTCTTTGGGTCGCATCTGTCGACTATCAGTCTGATGTACGTGCGTCACATGACAACTTTAAACAAGTATCAGAAGTTTACCGGAAGATGCGTAACACAATCCGTTTCCTTCTTGGAAACTTGAACGGCTTTGAACCATCGATGCGTGTCGCGTTTGAAGATATGCCGGAAGCGGACCGTTTCATGGCAACGAAGCTCAAGCAATTGCAGGCGAAAGTTGTTAAAGCCTACGATGAATTTGACTTCATGGCCGTGTACCATCTCGTTCATAACTTCTGCGTCAACGAGTTGTCATCGTTCTACCTTGACTTCACAAAAGATATTTTGTATATCGAGCGTGAAGACGATCTCCGTCGTCGTGCCGTTCAGACGGTCATGTACGATGCGGTCGTCCTCTTGACAAAACTGTTGGCGCCAATCCTTCCACATACTGCCGACGAGGCGTGGAAAGAGGTTCCTGGGAAGTCAGAAGCAAGCATCTTCTTGACTGATCTTGAAGAAGTCGATGCGTTGACTACTGACGAGAAAACGTTGTTAGAGAAATGGTCGAAATTCCTCGTCTTCCGTGACGATGTCCTCAAAGCGATCGAAATCGCACGTGGCGAGAAGCTGATCGGGAAACCGCTCGAAGCCAAATTGATTCTTGCACCGAAAGCCGAGACTGCCGGCTTGTTGAATACAATCGACAACGTAAGCCAACTGCTTCAAGTATCACAAGTGGAGTGGGCTGAGACGGCAGACGTTGATTATGCGACGACAAAAATCACAGTCATGAAAGCAGATGGTGCCGCTTGTGCACGTTGTTGGACGTACTCGACAGAGGTTGGACAAAACGAAGAGTATCCTGAGCTTTGCCCACGCTGTGCATCAGTAATCGGTTAAGACGAACCGGAGTGGCGTCCCCACTCCGGTTTCTTAACGGCTTGAAAGGAGACGTATATGAAACGATATTATGGATTGGCCTTCATCTTGATTTTGCTCGACCAACTAACGAAATGGGTCGTTGTACAGACGATGACGATTGGTCAATCAATTGAGGTCATCCCGAATTTGTTGTATTGGACTTCTTATCGCAATAAGGGAGCGGCTTGGGGGATGTTAGAAGGACAGATGGTGTTTTTCTTCATCATCACGATTCTCGTCGTCGCCGGTTTGGTATACTTCTTACACAAAGAGGTGAACGGGTATCAACTTCTTGGATATAGCGTCGGATTATTGTTGGCCGGTGCCATCGGTAACTTTATCGATCGCTTGTTTCGTGGCGAAGTCGTCGATTTTGTCGACACGTATCCGTTCGGCTACAACTTCCCGATTTTTAACGTGGCTGATATGGCGCTCACGTTCGGTGTCATTTTGATGGTTATTGGTATTTTATTTGAAGAAAAATTACACAAAGAAAGGGGACAATCGTAATGGAATCCTATACTTTTGTCGCCGATGAAAAGGCAAGGATTGATAAGTGGGTAAGTGACCGTGGAGAGTGGTCACGCTCGCAAGTACAAGAATGGATAAAGACAGGGGTATTACTCGTTAATGGTACTGCCGTCAAACCGAACTATAAGCTCCAATTGGGCGATGAGATTGAAGTGAACATACCGGAAGCGGTAGAACTAGAAGTGTTGCCTGAACAAATTTCACTCGATATCGTATATGAAGACGAAGACGTCATCGTCGTCAATAAGCCACGAGGGATGGTCGTTCACCCTGCAGCCGGTCACACGTCCGGAACGCTCGTCAACGCCCTTCTCGGACATTGTGATGACCTATCAGGTATCAATGGTGTGAAGCGTCCGGGAATCGTACACCGAATTGATAAGGATACGACGGGACTCCTCATGGTCGCCAAAAATGATTTGGCTCATGAATCACTTGCGAGTCAATTGAAAGACAAGACGATCAAACGTGAATATATCGCGCTCGTCCATGGTGAACTTGTCCATGAACTTGGGACAATTGAAGCGCCGATTGGACGCGATACGAATGATCGTCAGCGTATGACGGTGACGGACCGGAACGCAAAAGAAGCCGTTACACATTTCCGTTTGCTCGAACGCTATAAAGACTTTACCCTCGTCGAATGTAAGCTTGAGACAGGTCGTACGCACCAAATTCGTGTGCATATGCGCTATATCGGTCATTCGCTCGCGGGAGACCCGAAGTATGGACCGCGTCGTACAATCGATTTAGGGGGTCAAGCATTGCATGCGGCGACACTCGGTTTTTACCATCCTCGAACAAAACAATGGATGGAATTTGAGGCGCCACTCCCTGAAGACTTTAAAGCGGAACTCGCAAAGTTAGATAAAATCGAGAAAACTCGTTGACTTCTATCCCGTTCCGATTTATAGTCTAGGAAGCATAACACCTTTAAACCCAGTCCAGAGAGGCTGCGAAAGGATTGTGACCGAGGTCACATTTACGTCAATTCAACCCCGGCATCAGACTGCCGTTTTTGATGAAGACTCCCTTTCCAGCCGGACGAGGGAGTCTTCTTTTTTGAATGAAGCATGAAAGGAGGAATCACGTGAAACAATCAGTTATTTTAGATGAGTCAGCCATCCGTCGCGCCTTGACGCGAATCGCCCATGAAATTATCGAGCGTAACAAAGGAATCGATGATATCGTTCTCGTTGGGATTAAGACGAGAGGGGAGACACTCGCCGATCGGCTTGCCCGTCGCATCGAGGAGATTGAAGGTAAACCGGTCGCACTAGGGAATCTCGACATCACTCTTTATCGCGATGACTTATCGAAAAAGTCGTTAGATCCGGAAGTGAAAGCAACAGAACTGCCACATGACATCAATGGAAAGACTGTCGTCCTCGTCGACGATGTGCTTTATACCGGTCGTACGGTTCGTGCCGCAATGGACGCGCTCGTCGACCACGGTCGCCCGGATTATATCCAGCTCGCGGTCTTGATTGACCGGGGACATCGGGAACTTCCGATTCGACCTGATTTTATTGGGAAGAACGTTCCTACATCCAAATCCGAGCAAGTCGTCGTCCGACTCAGTGAAGTCGACACGGCAGATGAAGTCACAATCAACCAGCAATAAATCATACCTTTAAGGTGGTCCAGAGAGGCCAGGAAGGAGAAATTCAATATGAAACAACCCGTACTACACATCCATGAGCGTCCCGCTCACTTTCCACAATGGCTACTTTTCAGCCTTCAGCACGTCTTCGCCATGTTCGGAGCGACGATTTTAGTCCCGATTTTGACAGGATTAAATACATCGGTCGCCCTCGTCGCTTCCGGAGTGGCCACGCTCTCATTCCTAGCGATCACTCGCTTCAAAGTCCCAACATACTTAGGTTCAAGTTTTGCCTACATCGCGCCAATCATTGCGGTCAGTCAGCAATGGGGTGTCGAAGCCGCACTGTTCGGCGGCATCGTTGCCGGTTCCGTATACGGTGTTGTTTCGTTGATCATCTATAAAACAGGTGTCAATTGGTTGCTTCGATTGCTTCCACCAGTTGTTGTCGGACCGGTCATCATGGTCATCGGGCTCTCGCTCGCACCAGTCGCCATCGACATGTCGATGAATCAAGATGGTGCATACAATGGCACATTCATGATGATTGCACTACTTACACTTGGGATCACGATGCTCGCCATGACGAAATTGAAAGGTGTTTGGGGAGCGGTTCCGATTCTATTCGGAATCGTTGGAGGGTATGCCATCGCCGCTGCGTTCGGAATCATCGACTACTCACCAATCCAACAAGCTAGCTTGTTCCAACTTCCTGACTTCACAATGGTGTTCGTCGACTATATGCCGATGTGGCAAGTCGGTGCGCTCCTCGCCATCGTACCCGTCGCACTCGTCACGATGACGGAGCATATCGGAGATCAAATGGTCACCTCGAAAATCATTGGACGGGAGACGATGAAAGATCCGGGTCTCCACCGGACATTACTAGGTGATGGGGTAGGGAAGGCAGTCGCTTCTGCGCTCGGTGGTCCACCGTGTACGACGTATGGGGAAAACAACGGTGTCATGGCGATCACACGGGTGTACAGTGTGTATGTCATCGCAGGAGCGGCGCTCATGGCCATCAGCTTCGGATTCCTCGGTCACGTTGAAGCGTTCATCTCGACCATCCCGAATCCGGTAAAAGGGGGCATCTCGATCCTCTTGTTCGGGGTTATCGCCTCAAACGGGCTGCGCACGATGGTGGAAAGTAAAGTCGACTTGGCGGAGAAACGCAACTTGATTATCTCATCGGTCATCCTCGTCATCGGTCTAGGCGGGGCAATGGTACAACTTGGCAGCTTCCCTGTACAAGGAATGGCGCTCGCGACAGTCGTCGGGATTCTCTTAAACGTCATCTTACCGAAAGAAGAAGACGATTCGATTGACGAAGTCAACACAACTGAAGAAACGAAACAAGCAAGTAACTTTTAAATCGATCCCGTGAGGTCGGCAAAGTGAAGGCTCGTTTATTTGGGCGTACTCTGCTCAAGTAAAGGCGTCCCTTCACTCGGTGAAGAGACGCCTTTTCTCTTTGCCTCTACAAAAGGAGGAGACGAACATGAATACGATGCAAACCAATGTCAAACCAGTCAAACACTTCGTTAGCTTAGACACACTTTCTCTCGATGAAATCATGGGCATGATTGAAGAGTCGTTGCGCTACAAGCAAGGTGATCTTCCGCCACTATTTGACGGAAAGACGGTCGCAAACTTGTTCTTTGAAAACTCGACCCGGACGAAAAACTCGTTTCAAATGGCCGAGCGACATTTGAACATGCAAGAGATTCCGTTCGATGTGACGACATCATCTGTCACAAAAGGTGAAACATTGTATGACACATGCAAGACGCTTGAAGCAATCGGAGTAGACACGCTCGTCATCAGACACCCGGAAGCGGGGTACTATCATGAACTCGTTGAGAAATTGAACATCCCGGTACTGAATGGGGGTGATGGCAGTGGCGAACACCCATCCCAATCGTTACTCGATCTCGTCACCATCTTTGAAGAGTTCAGAACGTTTCAAGGATTGAACGTCGCCATCTGTGGAGACCTCGTTCACAGTCGTGTCGCTCGCTCGAATGCAAGTGTTCTGAATCGCCTCGGGGCAAATGTGGTCGGATGTAGTCCGGCTTCTTGGTGGGACGATTCGATGGGGTTGGAGCGAAAAGAGCTTGATGATGTCTTAGGTGAAAGTGATGTCATCATGCTGCTCCGTGTCCAGCACGAGCGCCACATTATGGGTGACATCTTTTCAAAAGAAGAGTACCACACGCGTTACGGCTTGACGGTCGAACGAATCGAACGAATGAAAGAAGGTGCCATCATCATGCACCCGGCTCCGGTCAATCGGGATGTCGAGATTGCCGGATGTTTGATTGAGCATGAACGGTCACGAATCTTCCCGCAAATGAAGAATGGGGTATACGCCCGTATGAGCATCTTAAATCGAGCATTAGGAGGTCAACAATGATACTTCAACACGCGACATGGTATGACAAGGGAACGAAGCGTACGACAGCCATTCAAGTGAAAGACGGAAAGATTGAATCACTTGACTATAAAGGGGAGACGACGGGACAAGAAATCGTCGATGCATCGGGCTATTTGCTCGCTCCAGGACTTGTCGATGTGCATGTTCATTTAAGAGAACCAGGAGGCGAAGCGAAAGAGACGATCAAGACAGGGACGCTGGCTGCTGCGGCAGGTGGTTTCACGACCATCTGCTCTATGCCGAATACGCGACCGGTTCCAGACAATCGCGAGACGATGGATGTTCTCCTTCAAAAGATTGAACAGGATGCGGTCGTCCGTGTCCTTCCATACGCCGCCATCACGAAACGACAGCTCGGTGAAGAACAAGTCGACATGGAATCGCTCGCAGATGCGTTTGCTTTCACAGATGACGGGGTCGGCGTCCAATCAGCAGCGATGATGCGTGAAGCGATGCGTGAAGCGAAACGATTGAACAAAGCAATTGTCGCTCACTGTGAGGACAATACGCTTAAAGCGGGCGCGGTCCACGAAGGGAAATTCAGTGAGGTGCATGGAATTCAAGGGATTCCGAGCCTCGCCGAAAGCATTCATATCGCTCGCGACGTTTTGATTGCTGAAGAGACAGGGTGTCACTATCACGTCTGTCACGTCTCATCGCGGCAATCGGTTCGTGTCATCCGGGATGCGAAACGGGCAGGCATCAAAGTGACCGCAGAAGTGACGCCCCATCATCTCGTCTTGAGCGAAGAGGACATCCCGGGTCTCGATGCAAACTTCAAGATGAATCCACCGCTCCGGAGCGAGGATGATCGACAAGCCCTCATCGAAGGATTATTCGACGGGACGATTGACATGATCGCAACGGACCATGCTCCCCATACAGCTGAAGAAAAAACACAAGGGATGGAGCGGGCTCCGTTTGGCATTACCGGTTTCGAAACAGCACTTCCACTTCTTTACACGACGTTTGTAAAAACCGGGGTCATGGAAGAGCATCAGTTGCTCGACTGGATGACGAAACGTCCGAGTGACGTATTCGGCTTATCGAGAGGGGAACTTCAGGTGGGGGCGGACGCGGACATGGTTTTCATCGACACGGAAACGACGCGTGTGGTCGATCCCACGACATTTTATTCAAAAGGAAAGAATACACCGTTCGCGGGGAGAGAGCTTGTCGGGTGGCCAGTCATGACGATGGTCGGCGGCGAAATTGTATATAAGGGGCGATTTGATGAAACGAACATTATGGCTTGAGGATGGCATGGCATTTGTCGGTAAAGGATTCGGGGCACCGGCGGATACGATGGGGGAAGTCGTCTTCCAGACAGGGATGACAGGTTACCAAGAAATCTTATCGGACCCATCGTACTGCGACCAAATGATTGTTCTTACGAACCCACTGATCGGGAACTATGGCGTCAATCGTGAGGATTTTGAAACGACGGTACCGATGGCAAAAGCATTAATCGTGAAAGAGGCGTGCGATACGCCATCGAACTTTCGTTCAACGGCGACACTCGACGCGACACTTACCCGCTTCGGCATTCCAGGACTAACGGATATCGATACACGGATGTTGACACGTCATTTACGTGCAAAAGGGGTAATGCGCGGCGTCCTCATCGATGGAGAGTTGACTTGGGACGAGGTACGGGCTCGATTTGATGAAGTTTCTCCAACAGATCAGGTGGCACGCGTATCGACGAAACGGACGTATGTGAGTACGGGAACTGGTCCTCGCATCGCCTTGATCGACTTCGGGGCGAAACTCGGTATCATGCGTGAACTGATGAAGCGAGAGTGTGAGGTCATCGTCTTCCCGCACGACGTGACGGCAGAAGACGTATTGCGGTATGAGCCGGACGGTATCATGTTGTCGAACGGACCTGGAGATCCAAAAGATGTTCCGACGGCACTACCACTCATCGAACAACTCATGCCGACGACTCCGATGTTCGGGATTTGTCTCGGTCACCAGCTGATCGCTCTCGCAAACGGGGCGGACACGTTCAAGCTTCCGTTCGGACACCGTGGCGCGAACCATCCGGTACTTGAGCTCGAGACAGGTGCCGTGACCATCACGTCACAAAATCATGGATATGCGGTAGAGGAAACGTCACTACTCGATACACCGCTCATCGTGACACATCGTGCGGTCAACGATGGAACGATTGAAGGGGTGAGACACCTCCACCATCCGACGTTCTCGGTACAGTACCATCCCGAGGCAGCACCGGGACCGTACGACGCCAACGACTTGTTTGACCGTTTCATGCAACTCGTACAAGAAAACAAACAGAAAGTGGGAATTTGACATGCCAAAACGACCAGATATTCAGAAAATCCTCGTAATCGGATCAGGACCGATTGTAATCGGACAAGCAGCGGAGTTTGATTATGCTGGTACACAGGCATGTCTTGCCTTGAAAGAAGAAGGCTATGAAGTCATTCTCGTCAACTCGAATCCTGCAACAATCATGACGGATCCGACGACAGCGGACCGTGTCTACATCGAACCGCTCGAACCAGAATTCGTCGAGCGGATTATCCGGCAAGAACGTCCCGATGCACTTCTGGCGACGCTAGGAGGACAAACAGGGTTGAACTTGGCATTTGAACTCGACAAACGGGGTGTCTTACGTGATTGTGGCGTGGAACTTCTCGGGACGAAACTGTCTGCGATTGTTCAGGCGGAGGACCGGGAACAGTTCCGTAACTTGATGTTTGAACTCGGTCACGGTGTACCTGAAAGTGAGATCGTCCATACGCTCGAGTCTGCTTGGGGATTTGCGGAACGGATTGGGTATCCGATCATCATCCGACCTGCGTACACGCTCGGGGGAACCGGTGGAGGGATTGCCCATGACCGGGAATCGTTCGAGCAAATCGTCGAATCTGGACTAAAAGCGAGTCCTGTGACGCAAGTCTTGTTAGAGAAATCGATTGCCGGGATGAAAGAAGTCGAGTTCGAGGTGATGCGTGACTCGAGTGACCAAGCCATCATCGTCTGTGCGATGGAAAACTTTGACCCGGTCGGAATCCACACCGGTGACTCGATTGTGTTCGCCCCGACTCAGACGCTGTCAGATCGGGATTACCAGATGCTACGTAGCGTCTCGCTCGACATCATTCGGGCACTTGGGATTGAGGGAGGATGCAACATCCAATTCGCCCTCGACCCAGACAGCTTCACGTACTACGTCATCGAGGTGAATCCACGTGTTTCCCGAAGTTCGGCGCTCGCTTCAAAAGCGACAGGCTATCCGATTGCCAAACTCGCTGCAAAGGTCGCTGTCGGCTACAAGTTATCAGAATTGAAAAACCCGGTCACAGAGACGAGCTACGCCTCGTTCGAACCGGCGCTCGATTACGTCGTCGCCAAAATCCCACGTTTCGCTTTCGATAAGTTTGAGTCCGCGGATCGCCGCTTAGGCACACAAATGAAGGCGACGGGTGAGGTCATGGCCATCGGTCGAAATTTAGAAGAGGCACTGTTAAAAGCGGTACGTTCGCTCGAACTGGGCACGGAAGAACTCTATGTTCCACAACTTCAAGCATTAGACACAGAACAGCTCGAGAATGGACTCATCCATCCGACAGACGAGCGTTTGTTCATCGTATATGAGGCCCTTCGTCGCGGATACACGGTAGAAGCGCTACACCAACTGACAAAAATCGATCGATTCTACTTACACAAACTGAGTCGGATTTGGCAAGTTGAGCAACAACTCGTCGCGGAGCCGTTAACGTCAGAACGTTTATTCGATGTGAAACGCCTCGGATTCAGTGATGTGGCAATCGCCCGCATGCTCTCGATGGATACAGAAGCGGTTCGCACGAAACGGAAAGAATGGAACATACGTCCCGTCTATAAGATGGTCGATACGTGCGCGGCCGAGTTCGCTTCTGAGACGCCATACTTCTATGGAACGTATGAAGTGGAGAATGAAGCGGTCAAGACAGACCGGGAGTCCATCCTCGTCCTCGGGTCGGGACCGATTCGAATCGGTCAAGGTGTCGAATTCGACTATGCGACCGTTCACTCGATCCAAACGATTCGAGATGCGGGTTACGAAGCAATCATCATCAACAACAACCCAGAAACGGTCTCGACGGACTTTTCCATCTCCGATCGATTGTATTTCGAGCCGTTGACGACAGAAGATGTATTCGAGGTCATCGAGAACGAGAATCCTCTTGGTGTCATCGTCCAATTCGGTGGGCAGACTGCCATCAATTTGGCGGCATCGCTAGAAGCGAACGGCGTAAAGATTCTTGGGACGGCTCTGGAAGATATCGACCGTGCCGAAGACCGGAAGGCGTTTGAAGCCACATTGTCCGCTGAGCGATTGGCTCAACCACCAGGGAAGACAGCGACAAATGTGGAAGACGCCGTCGTTTGTGCGAATGAACTCGGCTATCCGGTACTCGTCCGACCATCGTATGTCCTCGGTGGACGGGCGATGGAAATCGTTTATGAACAGTCTGAGCTTGAGCGGTACATGCGACATGCGGTCATCGCCTCGAAAGATCGACCGGTACTCATCGATCGCTATTTGACAGGAATTGAGATTGAAGTCGATGCGATCTGTGACGGGACGGACGTCTACATCCCAGGGATCATGGAGCATATCGAACGTGCCGGCGTACACTCGGGCGATTCGATTGCCGTCTATCCGCCACAACGTCTCAGTGACGAATTGAAGCAAAAAGTCGTCGACTATACGATCAAATTGGCGAAAGCATTCCGAATCAAAGGGCTTCTCAATATCCAGTTCGTCTATGCGGACGACCTATACGTCATCGAGGTGAACCCACGTGCGAGTCGTACCGTGCCGTTCATCTCGAAAGTGACAGGTTTACCGGTCGCACGGATCGCGACTCAGACGATTCTTGGGACGAGCTTGAAAGAACTCGGTCTCGGGACGGGCATTCATCCAGAGTCAGACGGTATCTCGGTCAAAGTACCAGTCTTCTCGTTTGCGAAATTGAAAGAGGTAGACCCATCGCTCGGACCAGAGATGAAGTCGACAGGGGAAGTCATGGCGACAGACCGGACGCTCGAAAAAGCGCTCTACAAAGGGCTCGTCGCAGCGGGGATGAACATCGCCTTGAAAGGGAACGTGCTCATGACGATTGCCGATCATGATAAGGATGAGGCCATCGCCTTGGCGAAACGTTTCGACCGTCTCGGTTTCCGCCTCATGGCAACGAGTGGGACGGCAGACGGTCTCGAAGCGGAACAGATGCGTGTTCGTCGAGTCGGCAAAATTCAAGAAGATGGTGAGACGATGCTCAGCGTGATCGAGCGAGGAGACGTCGACTTGATTATCAATACGACGAGTCGTGATGCCCTCGTCACAAAAGATGGCTTCTTGATTCGGCGTATGGCTGCAGAACAAGGCACGCTCTGCCTCACATCGCTCGATACAGCCGAAGCCTTGTTACAAGTCATTGAAAGTCTATCGTTCCAAACGGTCAGCATTCCGGCGTTCACAAAGTTCGGGGTGATGGTATGAAACGTGACGTGACAATTGTCAGCAACCGTCAAATCGCCAGAGCGACGATGGAGATGAAAGTACGCTGCCCCGGGGTGGAGATCGCCCCTGGGACGTTCTTTCATATCAAGACGTCCGGCTTGTTACGTCGGCCGTTGTCAGTGGCGAACGTCGAAGGAGACGAAATCACCTTCATATATAAAGTGATTGGGGAAGGAACATCTGAATTAGCTGCTAAGCGTGTTGGGGACACGTTGGACGTTCTTGGTCCACTCGGAAACGGATTTCCACTTGCACAACATGGAAAGCGGGTCGTCCTCGTCGGTGGTGGCATTGGGGTCCCACCCCTATACTACGTCAGACGTCGACTACATGAGATGGGGATCGAGACGATTGCGATTCTCGGGTTTGATTCACAAGAAAGTGTCTTTTATGAAGACGCATTTCGTGAACTTGGTGAGACCATCATCACGACAGTAGACGGCAGTCACGGGGAGCTTGGATTCGTCACGAGACCACTTGAACGCGTCGAAGCGGACGTGTTGTTTAGCTGTGGGCCGGAAGCCATGTTAAAGGCAGTCGCCGCTTCACCCATTCCTGAACGATATCTCTCGATCGAGAATCGGATGGGCTGCGGGATTGGCGCCTGTTTTGCCTGCGTCTGTCAGGCACCGGAGGGTTATGTGAAAGTCTGTAGTGACGGTCCGGTATTCAATGCGGAAGAGGTGCTGTTATGAGATTGAATGTCGAGTTACCAGGTCTTCATTTAAAAAACCCGATTATTCCGGCTTCGGGATGTTTCGGATTCGGTGAAGAGTTTGCAAAACTGTATGATCTCTCCATCTTAGGAGGCATCATGATTAAGGCAGCGACGGAGGAATCGAGGTTCGGAAATCCGACCCCACGTGTCGCCGAGACTGCACAAGGCATGCTCAATGCGATCGGTCTTCAAAATCCAGGCGTCGATGCGATCATCGAAGAAAAATTGCCATTCCTCTCGACGTTCGACACGGAAATCATCGCCAATGTCGCCGGTTCGACGCCGGGTGAGTATGTAGAAGTCGCTCGTCGAATCAGTGCAGACCCGACCATTAAAGCGGTCGAATTGAACATCTCGTGTCCGAACGTGAAATGTGGGGGCATGCAGTTTGGGACGGACCCGGTGATGGCTGCAGAACTCACGCGACTCGTCAAAGCGGCTTCGAGTAAGCCGGTCTATGTCAAGCTGTCCCCGAACGTCACGTCGATTACCGACATGGCACGAGCGGTCGAGGCGGCCGGTGCGGACGGATTGACGATGATTAACACGCTCGTCGGGATGCGAATCGATATCGAAACGGGGCGACCGATTTTAGCGAACAGAATCGGCGGATTATCCGGTCCAGCCATCAAACCGGTAGCCGTCCGAATGGTATATGAGGTCGCGCAAGCGGTCAATATTCCGATTATCGCCATGGGTGGGGTTCGAACGGTCGACGATGTGCTTGAATTCATCTACGCTGGGGCGTCAGCCGTCGCGGTCGGAACGGCAAACTTTGAGAATCCATACGTCTGTCAGGAAATCATTGATGCGCTACCGGCACGACTTGATTCACTCGGAATCGAACATATTTTGGATGTGAGGGGGAAGGCTTATGCACAACTTGTATCTCGCCCTTGACGTGGAGACACGAGAAGAAGCATTTCACTTGTTACAACCGTTCCCGAACCGACCGGCTGTCAAAGTCGGGATGGAACTTTTCTATCGGGAAGGCGCACGATTTGTTGAAGAGTTGGTCGACCGCGGTTACCCGGTCTTTCTTGATGTGAAAGTACATGATATCCCGGAGACGGCACGTCGTACGATGCGTCAAATCGGAAAACTTGGGGTGGCTGTGACGAACGTCCACACACTAGGTGGCGAAAAGATGATGCGTTATGCGTTAGACGGGTTACGTCAGGCAAGTGATACGACTCGTTTGATTGGGGTCACACAGTTGACGTCGACAGATGAACGAATGATGAAGACGGAACTAGGAATCGCAGGACGACTCGATCAAGCTGTCATCCGCCAAGCGACCCTCGCCAAACAGGCTGGACTCGACGGGGTAGTCGCGTCTGTTCAAGAAGCGAAGATGATTCATCAGGAACTCGGGGACACGTTTATGACCGTCACACCAGGTATCCGACTCGGTGAAACCGATGATGATCAAGTACGGGTCGCGACACCGAGTGAAGCTAGGCTGGCTGGTGTCCACTCGATTGTCGTCGGGCGACCGATTACACGTGCGACCGATCCGGTTACCATGTACGAACAATTCATGATGGAATGGGGACAAACGTATGAAACAAATTGCTGAAGCACTATTACAGATTGAAGCTGTCACACTTTCGCCGACCGAGCCATATACATGGTCGAGCGGGCTAAAGAGTCCGATTTATTGCGACAATCGGTTAACACTCAGTTATCCTGAAGTTCGTCAGGTGATCATCGATAAGTTGGTGAAGTCGATTACCCCTACACAGGTTGATGTCATCGCAGGCACAGCTACGGCCGGTATTCCTCACGGGGCATTGCTCGCTGACCGACTTGGTCTTCCTTTCATCTATGTTCGTTCGAGTGCGAAAGGACATGGAAAGGGAAATCAAATCGAGGGGAAACTCGATATAGGCGCACGCGTGCTCGTCATCGAGGACTTGTTGTCGACAGGGATGTCAAGTATCGATGCAGCGAAAGCGATTCTTGAAGCGGGTAGTAAGGTCGTTGGGATTCAAGCCATCTTCTCTTACGAATTGCCGATTCTCGAAAAAAATCTAGCCGCGGCAAACCTTTCTGCCGAGTCATTGACGACATTCTCAGAATTAATTGAAGTTGCAGAAACGAAAGGAATCCTCAACCGTTCGGAACTTAATTCTTTACGTGAGTGGCAGCAAGACCCCCGTGCTTGGAGCGATTTGGTCACCTCTTAAGAATCCACCCTCGGGCGGATTCTTTTTCGATTCGGCATATGTCATACTTCATGGTAAAATAACGGAAGTGATTCAAAAAGGAGAGGCATATGGCGTATTCAAGAAGCAAAGAGAAGACATGGAGCGCACGGTTTCGTGCGATTCCGAAACACCGTAAAATCGCCTTCGGTCTTGTCTTGACCATCATCCCAACGCTGTTTTTCGTGAATTTATTTGTATTCAGCCATTTATTAGCGTTAGGAGACCAATACGAAGACCGATATCAAATGAAAAAGTTGCGACTCGAAACGAATCATGGCAACGTCGAATTTGTGCGAAGTCCAAATGAAAAAGTTCAGATTGAAGTGATGCAAACGAACTCAAAAGAACGACGAATCAAAGTCAAATCAGTCGGAGATACCATCTATATCGTCGAGCGTTATGGATGGTTCAGTTATGTTGGTAGCCGAGCAAGTGACGAACCATCGCGATATAAAATCCGTGTCTCATTGCCTAGCTCGATGACATCGATTCATCTCGATGCAGAACAAGTGACCGGGCAAGGATTAAACGCGAAGACCATTGTCATGAACGTCAATGCCGTCAACTTGAAGCAAATCGATAGCGACCGTCTGCGAATCGAATCAAAAAGTGATACGACGATCGAGTCGGCAAGGCTCGTGAGCGGGGTCATTCGTTCTTATCGCCATGCGACCGTCAGTGACGTCGTCGTCAATCAGGCGATGACCATTCAAACGGAAGCGGGAACGCTCAGTTATACGCCAAAACATGCGACCGGGCAAGTGAACGTGACGACAGCGGGGAAGGTTACAAGCAGCGACCGTTATGAGGAAGTCGAGCCGGGTGTCTATCAATTGTCTACCTCGAATCGACCAGTCGTGGAGTTGATTTCTGAAACAGGGAAGGTCGATTTGAAATGAATGGAAAACGATACATCCCGAAAGTCGGGCTTCGTACGTTAAAGACTGGTATTGCCGTTTCGATTACCGTCGCTATCTCATGGTATGTATTTGGAATTTATTCTGGAATGGGGGCCATCGCAGCCGTTGTTGCGATGCAACCGACGGTCAAACGTTCCTCAAATATTGTATTCAGCCGAATCTTTGGAACGGTAGTCGGTCTCATGTGCGGACTCTTTATCGTTTACTTATTCGGCGTCAATCCGCTATCAATCGGATTGGCCGTCATCGTGGCCCTCACGCTCAATACGACGTTTGATAAGACACATATGTCGACATATGCGGCATTTGCCATCGTCATGATGCTCGAAAGTCCGACTTCTGATTTCTTTCATTACGCATGGACGCGTTCGTTATTGACGGCGGTCGGAGTGTTCGTCTCACTTGGCGTCAACTATGCGTTTTTGCCGCCTCGTTATGAAGATCGGTTATTAAATGAGGTACGAAAGACTTCATCCTTCCTGTTTCATCATTGGCGCGAACTCGTCGGCTCACCGGCTGAACTATTGGAGACGCGAGCCCGTATTCTAGGGCATCAAGAGTTGCATATGATGCTTCAAGAGGATATGAAAGTGACGAACGTTAAATTGAAATATATGACGATTAAACAGTACCGATTATTGATTCACCTTGAAGACAAACTCGTATTGTTACTAGAAAGTTTAGCCGAACATCGAGAAGCGCTTTTAATGATGAGTGAGGAAGAACGACAAGCGTTCGAATCTGAATTTTTATATTTACTGGCACACCATCACGATATTCTTTATACATGTGACAAGCCCTATTCGCTCTTCAAACTTCCACATGAAGATTTATCCGTTTCAGAAATTTTACATGGGCATTTGCTCGACTATCATGAACAGCTCGAAGCGTTCAAGCATGATCCGAAAACGTGAACCCTCTACACGTAGAAGACCCGCCATGATGATGACGGGTCCAGCTTGTTGACAAATAACATGTTCGAACTCGTCCTTCCGGCGCCCACGCTTTCTTGTAGGAGTCGGGGGCGCCGTCGGGCGAGCAACGCAAACGGTCGTCATCTGGCGGCCGTTTGTTTTCTTCCAAGGCCTCGACGGCCGAAGAAAAAGCTCGATACTTACTTCGAATCGATGTATCAGGGGGAAGGGAAGGTAGACGCCGAGCCCGCCCGTCATTGACCCCGAGATCATCCTCCTCGGGCCGCTGTTCAAGATCCGTTCCGTTCGTCAGACCGTGAAGGATGGATCGTGTCGACTTGTTGATCATTAGATCCGCCCCCTGTGTGTTCTTCTCACACCATTATATGGGACGAAGGACAAAAGGTGACCAAGAACGGGCAGGCGAGACTCCTGAGGGAATAGCAAGCAAAGGGAGACCCAGCAGTGACGCAGTCGCGATGCGGCTCCCTGCTTGCCCCTAGGAAAGCGAGCCATGTCCGGATTGGGCATAACACCTATACTTTGTCTATAGTCTGGACCCGCCATCACCATGGCGGGTCTTCATGTTCACGATTGTTTCAATGACTTCATCAATTGTTCATCTGGGGTCACATAGACGGTCTGTTGATCCGTATAGATGACGAACCCTGGTTTCGCACCGCTCGGTTTTTTCACGAAGCGAGCACGTGTGTAATCGACAGGGACGCCACTCGACGCACGTGCCTTCGAGTAATAGGCTGCGACTGATGCGGCTTCGAGTAATGTCGTCTCATCCGGTTCCGTCGAACGAATGATGACGTGAGAACCTGGGATGTCTTTGACGTGTAACCAAATCTCGTCACGACGCGCAAATTTGAACGTCAGATGGTCGTTTTGTGTATTATTCTTCCCGACGAAGAATTCTGTGCCCGTTGAAGAGGTGTATGCCTCGAGTGAAATCTTCGGATTTGCTTTTTTCTTTTGACGCTTTTGACGGATGTATCCTTCTTCTGCGAGTTCTTCCCGAATCTCGAGCAGATCCGATGGTGATGCGACGTCGAGTTGCGCGATGAGTGTTTCTAGGTACGCAATCTCCGCATCGTTCAGTTCAAGCTGTTTCTTTACTTCGACTTTCGCGACTTTCAGTTTGTTGTATTTCTTATAGTATTGTTGCGCATTCTCATTCGGTGTTTTGAGTGGGTCGAGTGGAATGGAGATGGTCGCACCGTTCTCGTCATAATAATCAACGACTTCGGCAACACGCATCCCTTTCTCCAATTGGAACAGATATGTCGTCAACAACTCACCGTATTTTTGTAACTCATCCGCTCGCTCCGTCGCTTTCAAATCATCCAAGAGGCGGCGGCGTTTCAATTGATTCTTTTCGAGTTCTGATTTTAAGAGACGTTCGACATCGTGCGCTTGTTGTCTGACGCGGTCCCGGTTCGCCTTTTCATAATAGAAACGGTCGAGCACTTCTTTACTCGATTCATACGTTTCCTCGGTTTCGATGTCTCCAGCTGTCAACGCAATCGGAGCGAATCGTTCTTTCCCACTCGCGAGTTGTTGAAAGACGTATGGTCCGTCGAGTTGACGTAGAACGTTCTCGAACGCTTGCTGCAAGGAATCACGGTTCGGCATCTTCGTGAGATGGACGACTTCTTGAGCGATTTGAGGGCTGACGCCTGCGAACGTGGCGACAATTTGTTTATCCAACTTACCGGCATTCCAATCGATGCGCTTCAATCCTTCCGTCATTTCTGTCAACGGATCAAACTTGTTTTGTTCAGGCGGGAGTAGATAGTCACTTCCTGGCATGATTGTCCGGTACGTATTTTGTGAAGGGGGAAGATGTTTGATTGCATCTAAAATCTTGCCCTCTTCCGTCGTCAAGACGACGTTCGAGTGGCGCCCCATCAGTTCGATGTATACTTTCTTCGATTCTTCATCGCCGAGCTCATTACGAGAGCGAACCGAAATGACGATGACGCGGTCCCGTCCGATTTGTTCGACCGCCGTGATGAATCCGCCTTCTATATGCTTACGAAGCATCATGCAAAACATCGGTGGTTCTTGCGGATTTTTAATCGGTGTATCCGTCAATTGGAGACGGGCATACATTGCGTTTGCTGATATGAGTAGTTGCGCGTTCTGTCGATTCGAGCGAATCTGTAGCATCAAGTCGAGTGAATACGGTTGATGTACTTTGTTGACTCGTCCTCCGACGAGCGATTGTAATTCTTTTACGACACGATATGTCATTAATCCATCATAAGCCAATGATCTCATCACCTTTGTTCATTTTCTGTCTCTACGTTATCAGAAAAACAGAAAATATGGTACGATGGAGTAGGAAATCCGAACTTCTTCTTGCCGGAACAATTGATTGACTGCTATTATAATTAAATGTGATGTTAGAAGATGGAGGGCTTGCAGTGAATTTTAAAGAACGAGGATTATTAATCGTTTTGTCTGGACCAAGCGGTGTCGGTAAAGGAACCGTTTGTCGTGCTCTTCGTGAGGAAGAGGACAACAACCTTAAATATTCGGTGTCGGCTACGACTCGAAAGCCACGTGAAGGGGAAGTTGAGGGAATACATTACTTTTTTAAATCGAGAGAAGAGTTCGAACGGATGATCGAACAAAAAGAACTGCTTGAACATGCCGAATTTGTCGGCAACTATTACGGGACGCCTGTAGAGTGGGTGCGTGAAACGCTCGAAAACGGCCAAGATGTCATTCTTGAAATTGAGGTGCAAGGGGCGTTCCAAGTGAAGGAACTTCTCCCGGAAGCCGTCTTTTTATTCTTGGCACCACCTAGCCTTCAAGAGCTCCGTAATCGTCTCATCGGACGGGGAACAGAGTCAGAAGAAGTCATCAAGCAACGCCTGCTCGTCGCGCGTGAGGAAATCGAGTTGATGGATGCCTATGACTACGTCGTCACGAACGACGAGGTCGACAAAGCCATCGATCGAATTAAAGCGATCGTGACAGCTGAGCATTGTAAACGTGAACGTGTTGCGTCACTCTATAAAAAAGCTATGATGGAGGTCATTTAATGTTATACCCTTCGATTGATGCCTTACAACGTGTTATCCCGTCAAAATACACGATCGTTACGGTCGCTGCAAAACGGGCGCGTCAGATTCAAGATGGAAAAGCACCGAAAGTCGCCGAGCCAAAATCATATAAGCCGGTCGGTCAAGCGTTAGAAGAACTATTTTCGGGTGATACGACAATCATCGTGAACGAAAAAAACAACGGATGAAGTGTGACCCAAGTCGTTTGCGACTTGGGTCTCATTGTCTATAAGGGGGAGTTTGGGAATGGTGAAGGATCGTACTATTTTGTTATGTGTGAGTGGTGGCATCGCGGCTTATAAAGCGTGTTCGCTCACATCGAAATTGGTTCAAGCCGGAGCGAATGTTCACGTCGCGATGACAAAGTCAGCAGAACAATTCGTGGGTCAGGCGACCTTCCAGGCACTCAGTCGAAACCCGGTCTATACGGACGTATTCGAAGAACATGACCCGACAAAAATTGCCCATATCGATGTGGTCGACTCGAGCGACTTGATCGTCGTGGCTCCAGCAACGGCAAACACCATTGCGAAATTAGCGAACGGGATTGCCGACGACTTCATCACGACGTCGATTTTGGCGGCGAAGTGTCCAGTTATCGTCTCACCGGCGATGAATGTGAATATGCTCGAACATCCTGCGACGCAGCGAAACATCGAGACGTTGAAATCATACGGCTATCAGTTGATTGAGCCCGGCGTCGGCAATTTGGCATGTGGTTGGATTGGCGGTGGACGTCTACCGGAACCTGAAGATTTGGTTCGCATCATCGAGAGTCAGTTCGTTCCGAAACTATATATGGGGAAAGAAGTATTGATCACGGCTGGTCCAACTGTCGAACGCATCGATCCGGTCCGTTACTTATCAAACGACTCATCTGGAAAAATGGGTGTAGCGCTCGCTGAAGTGGCACGTGACATGGGCGCCCGCGTCACACTCGTCCACGGTCCTCTTCAAGTCCCGGTCCCAGACGGTGTGAAGGCCATTCCGGTCGAGTCGAGTGAAGAGATGCTTCGAGAAGTGACGAGCCGCTTCGAGTTGCTCGACCTCGTTGTGAAGTCGGCAGCGGTCGCGGACTATCGCCCGAAAAACGTTTATTCAGAAAAACATAAAAAGGTTCACGGTCCGCTCACAATCGAACTTGAAGAAACGACAGACATTTTAAAGACACTTGGTGAACAGAAGACCCATCAAGTGTTGGTCGGCTTTGCGGCAGAGACGGAACGACTTGAGGAGCATGCGGCAGCCAAACTGAAGCGAAAGAATGTCGATTTCCTCGTTGCTAACGATGTATCTGGCAGTGACATCGGCTTCGGTGCGGACGACAATGAGGTCGTCTTGTTTAGCGGGGACGGATCGATTCTTAAGTTGCCGAAACAATCGAAAAAAGAGTTGGCCTTCGAGTTGCTCACATACTTTAAGGAAGCGGTCCGATGATTGCACATGTTCATGTCGATGCGCCGGTGATCACGATTGATCGCCCGTTTGATTATGAAGTACCCGAACAGTTTGAGACGTTGATTGAACCAGGTATGCGTGTATCGGTTCCGTTCGGGTCACGACGTTTACTCGGAATCGTCGTCGGAACGTCAGACGGGACGAGAGAAGGATTGAAACCGTTAGAAGCCTTGTTAGATGAGGAATCCTCACTCACGGAAGAATTACTCGACCTGTCAATCCATGTGAAAGAGACGACGCTTTGCTTTCGGTCATCCGCTCTTCTTGCGATGCTCCCGGCTGCGCTCAAGGTCAGCTATGACAAAGAAATCAAAGAAGGTCAGGTCCCAGACGGTGTCCGTTTAGGAACGCATCTGTCTGAATATCCGAAAGACGTACAATCGCTCATCCTCGGGCTAGCTAAAAAGGGGGAATTGACTCTTGCACCTGTCTTGAAAGAAAAGAAAACGGTCAAAACCGATGTCCTTGTCGAGCTACTCGATGCGACTGTCGTCTCGAAACGTGCGAAAAAGCAACTCGAGGCAATCCGTCAGCTTGAAGAGACTCCTCGTATGTATTGGTCCGCGCTTCGACAAATCGGATTGACCCGTCCGCAGCTACAAAAGCTCGCGGACTTAGGTGCAGTTCGATTGACCGAGGTAGAATTGAATCGTGATCCGTACGCGACGATTGAACAAGTCAAAGAAACGGTCCAATTAAATGACAGTCAGGCGAGAGCGGTCCAGGCCATCCATGAGGCGGACGCGGGCGAGACACTTCTCGTCCATGGTGTGACGGGGAGTGGGAAGACTGAGGTCTATTTAGAATCAATCGGACAAGTCATCGATGAAGGGAAACAGGCGATCTTACTCGTCCCTGAGATCAGCTTGACCCCGATGATGGTGAAACGGTTTAAGCGACGGTTCGGTGAACGGGTCGCGGTCTTACACAGTGCACTTTCAAAAGGTGAGAAGTATGATGAGTGGCGAAAAATCAAACGTCGTGAAGTCGACGTCGTCGTCGGCGCACGTTCTGCCATCTTTGCCCCGCTCGACCGACTTGGTCTGATCATATTAGATGAAGAGCACGAGACGACGTACAAGCAAGAAGAGAATCCGCGCTATCATGCGCGTGATGTCGCCATTTGGCGGGCGCGGTATCATGGGTGTCCGGTCGTATTAGGCAGTGCGACCCCATCACTTGAATCGTATGCTAGAGCACAAAAAGGTGTCTACCGCTATTTACATTTGAAAGAGCGGTATGGTGGCGAGATGCCGCCGGTCCACATCATCGATATGCGTCGTGAGCTGGCCAAGGGCAATACGACAATGTTCTCGGAAGAATTGTTTAACGGCATCCTCGACCGAATCGAGAAAAAAGAGCAGTGCGTTATTTTGCTAAATCGTCGCGGGTTTACTACATTCGTCATGTGCCGTGATTGTGGAGAAGGGATGACATGTCCGCATTGCGCCGTCAATTTAACGTATCATCAACATGGGGACCGGTTGAAGTGTCATTATTGCGGCTACGAGGTAGGTATGCCATCGACGTGTCCGTCATGTAGCAGTAAGAAAATCAAACAGTTCGGGTCAGGCACTCAAAAAATCGAGACAGAATTACTGAACCGAATTCCAGAGGCGCGCATCATTCGTATGGATCAAGATACGACGTCACGAAAAGGTTCACATGAGCAATTGTTGCGCCGTTTCGAAGAAGGAGAGGCTGATATTTTACTCGGCACGCAGATGATCGCAAAAGGACTCGACTTCCCGAACGTCACACTCGTCGGGGTGCTCGCAGCGGATGCGACGCTCGGAATGCCTGATTTTCGGGCGACCGAACGTACCTTCCAGCTCGTCACACAAGTGGCAGGACGTGCGGGACGGGGAAAACTTCCAGGTGAAGCATTCGTCCAAACGTATAATCCTGACCATTATGTGATTGAAACAGCGAGTGAACATGATTATGAGTCGTTTTTTGCCAAAGAGATGGGTCTAAGGCAAGTCGGAAATCATCCTCCGTATTGGTTTTTGACGCTCGTCACGTTTTCGGCGGAAAATCCGCTTGTCGCCAAGAGTGAGGCGGAATTGTTCGCATCCGACTTTTTACAAGCGCAAGTGGAAAACAGCCGCTTGAACGGTCCAATGCCTGCGCCTTTGTCAAAGCTGAAGAACGCGTATCGCTATCAAGTGTTTATAAAAACGAAGCAACCCGAAGCGCTCTATGTGGAGCTGGCACGATTACAGCAAGCAAGAGCAAAAGCGATCAGTAAGAAAGAATATCAAATGAGTATCGATGTGAACCCATACGTATTCATGTGAGGTGGAGAGACATGTATAAAGTAGTAGAAGTACCAAATGAAATTTTACGCGTGACGTGCGAACCAGTGACAAAGTTCGATAAAAAGTTACGTCAAACGGTCGACCGTTTATTCGATACAATGTATGAGTATGATGGAGTCGGTGTCGCGGCACCGCAAGTCAATTTGAATCAGCGACTTGCGGTCGTCCATACAGACGATGAGACGGGACCGCTCGTCTTGATCAATCCGGAAATCATTGAGACGTCAGGTCGAGAAGTCGGACTTGAAGGATGTTTAAGTATCCCGGGTGAATTCGGATTCGTGGAACGACATGAATCGATTGTCGTCAAAAATCAGGACTTGAAAGGACGTACTTATACGGTTAAAGCGAATGGCTTTTTTGCCCGTGCGATTCAACATGAGATGGACCATCTGGACGGCGTCTTGTTCACAGACAAGCTCGCGGTGCCTAATTCCGGGAAGGACAAACGCATCGTCTTCATGGGTACGCCGACGTTTGCCGTATCTGTACTTGAGCGACTGCTTGAAGAAGGATACAATGTCGTAGGTGTCGTTTCTCAGCCCGACAAACCGGTCGGTCGAAAACGTGAGCTGAAGCCGACGCCTGTAAAAGAATGTGCCCTTCGTCATGGGATTTCGGTTCTACAGCCCGAGAAAGTTCGAACAGATTATGCAGAGATTTTAGAGTTACGCCCAGACCTCATCGTCACAGCGGCGTACGGACAAATCGTTCCGACTGGATTACTCGAGGCACCGCCAAACGGAGCCATCAATGTCCATGCCTCTCTTCTTCCAAAATACCGTGGAGGTGCACCGATTCATCAAGCGATCCTCGATGGTGAGTCTGAGACGGGTGTGACGATCATGTATATGGTCGACAAGTTGGACGCAGGTGATATGATTGCCAATACGATTGTACCGATTAAAGAAACGGATACAGTCGGATCATTGTTTGATAAACTAGCTGTAGCAGGCAGTGACCTGCTCATTCGCACCCTTCCGGCCTTCTTGGAAGGATGGATTGAAGCAGTCCCTCAAGATGAACGTGAGGTAACATTTGCGCCAAATATCAGCCGTGAGCGGGAACAGATTGATTGGACGATGGACGGGGAAGCCATATACAACCATATTCGAGGTATGAATCCCTTCCCGACTGCCTATTCAACACTGGACGGAGAACGGGTGAAGTTGTTCATGGGAGAAAAAACGACCGGCACAGGACAACCTGGAGTAGTTATTCGTCTCGAAGAAGACGGATTTGTCGTGGCGACCGGAAACGATGTTGCCATCAAAGTGACGGATTTGCAACCGGCCGGTAAAAAACGAATGGATGGTGCGACCTTCATGCGTGGCGCCGGACAGAAGCTACGTGTTGGCGACCGATTAGGAGGAAATCATGAACGTACGTGAAGCAGCGCTTGATACGCTGATGAAAATTGAACAGGGCGGCGCGTACTCTACGATTGCCGTCAATGACACATTGAAACAAAAAAAGGTGACCCCAAAAGATGTCGGCCTTTATACAGAACTCGTTTACGGGACACTAAGCCGTAAGGGAACACTCGATTACATTTTAAAAGATCGCATTCGTTCCCCGAAAAAGCTCGATAAGTTCGTCATCCCGCTACTTCGAATGAGTGTGTATCAACTCTTTTATCTCGATAAAGTACCGGACCGAGCCGTCCTACATGAAGCGGTCGAAATCGCGAAGAAACGGGGGCATCATCTCGGAACGAGTAAGTTTGTGAACGGGGTGTTACGTAACGTCCTCCGTGAAGGGTTTCCGGACTTCAGTGGCTTGACCGACGCGGAAAGGATTTCAATCGAGCATAGTCACCCGGAATGGCTCGTCGCAGACTGGATTGACTTGTATGGAGTCGAGACGGCAGAGGCGATTTGTCAATTGAACAACGAACCTGCTCCTGTAACGGTTCGGGTCAACCGCAAACGTATTACGGTAGATGAGATGATGAACAAATTGGCTGACGCAGGTGTTCTGACGTCGCGGTCTGAACTATCCATCGATGGATTAGTAGTAGAGTCCGGAAACGTCCATTCGACCTCATTCATCGAGGAAGGCCTTTTGTCGATTCAAGATGAGAGTTCGATGATTGTCGCAGATGCTCTCGGTGTTTCGACAAATGATCATATTTTGGACGCATGTGCCGCCCCTGGTGGGAAGGCGATGCATACGGCCGAGCGAATGGAAAATGGGTCGCTCACCGCACTAGATTTACATCCACATAAAGCAAAGTTGATCGACCAGCAAGCCAAACGTTTACACATCAATGGAGTGACCGCACTTGCCCTTGATGCTCGTTTAGCAGGTGAACGGTTTGAACGAGAGAGCTTTGATCGGATTCTTTTAGACGTTCCGTGTTCAGGACTCGGCGTCATTCGCAGGAAGCCGGATATTAAATGGACGAAGGATAAGACCCAGCTTGAAAACTTACCAAAGATCCAACGACAAGTCATCGATGCCGTATTGCCACTGCTCAAACCAGGTGGTACGCTAGTTTACTCGACATGTACGATCGACCCGTCTGAAAATGAGATACAGGCTGACTACATTCTGTCGAAAGGATTGGCGTGGGACGAAACGCTCAAAGGACGTCTCCCGCAATCTGTTCGTCCGATCATGGAATCGGACCGTGCTGAACTAAAATTATTACCGACGACATTCGGTACCGACGGCTTCTATATCGCCGCATTTAAGAAAGAGGTATAAAACAATGAATCCAAAAGCAGTTGAAAAGAATCCACTCGTAGGCGCAAAGCCGTCACTCTATTCGTTGACGTTTCCTGAACTCGAGACATGGGTGATCGAAGCAGGAGAAAAGTCATTCCGAGCGAAACAGTTATATGACTGGATGTACGTCAAACGTGTCATAACTTTCGACGATATGACGAACGTCCCGAAAGCGCTTCGCGACAAACTTGAAGCATCCTTCCAATTGACGACATTAAAAGAATTGGTCAAACAAGAATCACAGGACGGTACAATCAAGTTCCTATTTGAATTACAAGACGGTTATTCGATTGAAACGGTTCTTATGCGTCACGAATACGGAAACTCAGTTTGTGTCACGACACAAGTCGGATGTCGCATCGGATGTACGTTCTGTGCGTCCACACTCGGTGGATTGAAACGAAATTTAGAAGCCGGTGAAATCACGGCGCAGGTTCTCGACGTGCAGCGTGCATTAGACGCAACAGGAGAGCGTGTCGACTCGGTCGTCGTCATGGGAATCGGCGAGCCGTTCGACAACTACGATGAGTTGATGCGTTTCTTACGTACGGTCAACCATGACAACGGGCTCAACATCGGAGCGCGTCATATCACGGTATCAACAAGTGGGATCGTTCCTAAAATTTATAAGTTTGCCGATGAAGGAATGCGAATCAACTTCGCCATTTCGCTTCACGCGCCAACGACTGAATTGCGCACCAAGCTCATGCCAATCAACCGTGCCTTTGACTTAGACAAGTTGATGGACTCGGTCCGTTATTACACGGAAAAGAGCGGTCGTCGGATCACGTTTGAATATGGACTCTTCGGTGGCGTAAATGATACGGAAGAGTATGCCCATCTTTTAGCGGACCTATTGAAAGGAATCAAATGTCACGTCAACTTGATCCCCGTCAACCATGTACTCGAACGTGATTACGTACGGACACCACGAGCTCAAATCTTCGCCTTTGAAAAAGTGCTCAAAGACCGCAACGTGAACGTAACGATTCGCCGCGAGCAAGGATCGGATATCGATGCCGCTTGTGGACAGCTTCGAGCGAAGGAGCGCGAACAAGAAACGAGGTAATCAGATAGATGGAATTAGCATTTCGAACAGATCGCGGACAAGTACGCACACAAAATGAAGATGCAGTTTTAATCTTAGGCGATACCTTATCAGGAATTGCGCTAGTTGCAGACGGGATGGGTGGACATGCAGCGGGAGAGGTCGCGAGTCAAATCGTGATTGAAGAGTTTCGACGTGCTTTCCCGTCGCTCCCTCAAACTCCTGTCGAAATCGAACGATGGTTCCGCCATCACATCGACCTGGCGAATGAACAAGTGCTACAATTTGCGAAGCAATCCGATCTCGTCATGATGGGAACGACTGTAGCGGCCGTTTGTTGGAGCAGGGAGACGGTTGTTATTGTCCATATTGGAGATAGTCGTGTCTATGCGCTCCAAGCGAACGAATTGAGACGTCTTACGGAAGACCATTCTTACGTCAACGTGCTCAAACAGCTCGGTGAATTGACGGAAGAAGAGATGCGGATTCATCCGAAACGAAATGTCATCACTCGGGCGATCGGTTCAAGCGAACAGGTCAAACCTGACGTGCAAGTGCTCGCTGACCCTGAGTTTGATGTGATTTTAATTTGTACGGATGGATTGACGACGCATATGACCGATGGGGCGATTCAACACGTTTTACAACAAGCTGTATCGGCTGAACAAAAAGCTGAACAACTCATTGCGGAAGCCAATCAATTGGGAGGGAGCGACAACATCACGGTCGCCCTCATTCAATTTACAGATAGAAAGAGAGGATGAATCCGATGCGAAGCGGAGAACGAATCAACGATCGTTATCGGATCGAACAACAAATCGGCAGCGGAGGCATGGCAAATGTCTACCGAGCTCATGACGAGATCTTAAACCGAACCGTCGCCATCAAGGTGTTGCGATCTGAATTCTCACATAACGAACAATTTATACGCCGGTTCGAGCGAGAAGCCCATGCGGCTACGAGTCTGAACCATCCGAATATCGTCGCCATCTATGACGTCGGCGATGAAGAAGATTTGTACTATATCGTCATGGAGCATGTCGATGGGGTGACATTGAAACAATATTTGCAAGAAGAGTACATATCTGTCGATGAGGCACTGCGTATCATGGGACAGATTTGTGATGCGATAGATCATGCCCATGCGAACCGAATCATTCATCGTGATATCAAACCACAAAATATGATGATTGATCAACTTGGAAACGTGAAGGTGACCGATTTCGGGATTGCGGTTGCGATGTCGAATGCGACGTTGACGCATACGATGTCGGTACTTGGATCTGTCCACTATTTCTCGCCTGAACAAGCACGTGGTAAATTTGCTGATGAGAAGTCAGATATTTATTCGCTCGGTGCCGTCCTTTATGAGCTGTTGACAGGTCGTGTGCCGTTCATAGGAGAGACACCGGTTGCCGTTGCGCTTCAACATCTGCAGGACGATCCAATTCGACCGATGGACTTGAATCCGAATATTCCCCAAGCACTTGAAAACTGTGTCATGCAAGCGTTGGCGAAGTCACCGGGAGCCCGTCATACTTCGGTTGCAGCCTTCAAGAAAGATTGTATGACCGCATTGAGTCGTGAACGTGCCGATGAACCGAGACGTCTCCCAACCAATCAGGATGAGTTCGACAAAACGCTCGTCATGACACCAATTATGACTGAAGAAAAAACGGAAACACCTGGATCGACATCTTCAATTTCTGCATCAAAAGAGCAGGAAGCTGAAGAACAGCCACCCGTCAAAAAGAAGAAGCGTAAATGGTGGATTTGGATTTTGCTCGTCGTGTTATTAATTGGTGGTGGTATCGCAGCATACGTGGTCGCTGATGAGGTGTCACGTGCCGTCGTACCTGATGTTGTCGGAATGAGCATCGGTGATGCCACGTCTGAACTTGAAAACGCAGGCTTTGTCGTCGAAGTGACAGAGCGGGCGAGCGATGACGTCAAAGAAGGTGAGGTCATTTCGCAAAACCCTCAAGAAGGACGTAAACCGAAACGAGGCACGACGGTGTCAATTGTCGTTTCTGCCGGTAAAGAGACGGTCGAGATGCCGAATGTGGAAGGACTTTCGCAAACTGCGGCTGAACGAATGCTAAAAGACTTGGCGTTCAGTGACCTTGAAATTAAAACAGAGGCTTCAGAAACGGTCGACAATGGAGATGTTATTTCCCAATCGCTCGAACCAGGTGAAGAGGTCGTGCCGTCCGAAGTAACGGTCACGCTCGTCGTATCGACAGGAAGCAACAAAGTGGAACTGTCGAATCTTGCCGGGTACACGTTCGAGGAAGCATCGACCTATGCTGAGCAAAACAAACTGAAAATTGTGAGACGTGATGAATTTTCGACAAGTGTTCCAAAAGGTCAAATCATCCGCCAACTTCCGACGGCAGGGACTGCAGTTGACCCTGGTACAGAACTCACAGTCATCGTCTCAGAGGGCGTTGAACCGACCGATGTTTCGATTGAACGAGAAGTCAGTGTCGAAGTCGAGCAACCGGATAAAGACAAAAAACCGAAAGCGGTCGAAGTCGTCATTCGTACGGTCGATGCACGTGGTGAAATTGAAGTATTACGAGATGAAATCACAGAAACAACAACGTATTCGTATACGCTCGTCATTGCCCCCAACGAAGTCGGGACAGCAACGATTGAAGTTGATGGTGAGATCGTCCGAACCGATTCAGTCACATATGCGCAAGCCAAAGAGGCACAATAAAGAGGTGACGGTAGCGTCACCTCTTTTTAAAGGAGGTAGTCATATTGAAAGGAACGATTATTCGCTTACAGGGTGGATTTTATGATGTCATGACCGAATCGAATCAAGAGATTCGGTGTCGCGCCAGAGGAAACTTTCGGAAACGTAACATCTCGCCTGTAGTTGGTGACGATGTAGTGATTCAAGACCAAGAGGATGGGACCGGATATATTCTTGAAGTAGAGGAGCGTCAGAACCATCTCGTCCGACCGCCGATTGCCAACATCGATCAAGCATTTCTCCTCTTTTCAGTAAAAGAGCCAGCATTTTCCTATCATTTGCTTGATCGATTCCTCATTCTGATTGAGTCAAAACAGATCCATCCGATCATCGTCTTGACGAAGATGGACTTGCTGAGTGAAACAGAAACCGGACCGATTCAAGAGGCGGCCGATTGCTATCGTGCAATCGGATATGATGTGATTGAGACGTCAACGGAGCTTTCGGATGGAGTCGAGCAAGTACGGAGACTCTTTAAAGGGAAGACGAGTGTCTTTGCCGGGCAGACGGGCGTCGGAAAAAGTTCGCTACTGAATGCAGTCGCACCAGAACTCGAGTTAGCAACCGGTAAAATCTCCAAGTCGCTCGGTCGGGGGAAGCATACGACGCGTCATGTGACGTTGATTCAATTGGCGGACGGACTAGTAGCAGATACACCGGGATTTTCGAGTTTGGAGTTTCCACAGGAACTCGAGACTGATGAGCTCAGATGGTGTTTCCCGGAGTTTGTCGAACGACACGACGATTGCAAGTTCCGAGGATGTGTTCACATCAACGAACCAGGCTGCGCCATTAAACAAGCCGTTCAAGATGGTAAAATTGCTTCAACTCGCTACGATAATTATGTTACCTTTATGGAAGAGTTAAATGATCGAAAACGGAGGTATTGACAGATGATTAAAATTGCACCATCCATTTTAGCTGCCGATTTTGCCAATTTGGAGGCAGAAGTGAAAGCTGTTCAAGAAGCGGGAGCGGACTATATCCATTTCGATGTGATGGACGGTCAGTTCGTGCCAAACATTTCGATTGGTCTACCTGTGCTCGCGAGCTTACGTAAAAAATCAGATATGGTCCTCGATGTGCACTTGATGATTGACCAACCGGAGCGATACGTGGAAGATTTTGTGAAGGCAGGCGCGGATATCGTGACCGTTCATGTGGAAGCAACGAACCATTTGCATCGTGTCTTGCAACAAATCAAAGTGGCTGGTGCGAAATGTGGAGTCGTCTTGAATCCGCATACACCATTGTCGACGATCGAACATGTGCTCCCAGATGTTGATATGGTATTGCTCATGACCGTCAACCCAGGGTTTGGTGGACAAGCGTTCATTGAATCGGTCGTACCGAAAATTTCAGCGCTCAACCAACTGCGTCAGGATCGCCAACTTGATTTTGAAATTGAAATCGATGGTGGGGTCAACGAAGAGACGGCGAAACATTGCATCGATGCGGGTGCCGATGTACTAGTTGCCGGTTCGGCCATCTACAATCAACCGGATTATAAAGCAGCCATCGATAGCATTCGTGGCGCATCTCGTGTATAATCAACGATAGAACAACAAGATATTGTCGCAAGGGGTGTCACATGATGTGGCTGAGAGGCATACGCTAACCCTTTGAACCTGTTCCGTTCACACGGACGTAGGGATGTGGCGAAAATGCACGTTGCGAATCTAAGCAGCATGGCGTTTACGTCATGCTGCTTTTTGTCGTTCAAACAGTTAAAGGAGGAAGAAAGATGAAATCACGTTTTAAATTACAAGCGCTCATCGAAATTTCATTGTTTGCGGCGCTCGGGCTAATCTTTGATTTACTCATCCCATACCGCTTGCCACAAGGGGGTTCGATTAGTCTAGCGATGCTCCCAATCTTTGTGATGGCATTCCGTCACGGATTGAAAGGGGGACTTGCGACAGGTGCACTCGTCGGGACGCTTCAACTGTTGTTCGGTGCCTACATCTTCACACCTGTACAGTTCTTGCTCGACTATACGGTCGCTTATGGCCTCGTCGGTATGGCGGGTATGTTTGCTGGTCGTGTGAAACAGGCGGCCGGTCAAGGTGCGACGAAGACACTCGCGACATATTTGGTGCTCGGTGCCTTGATCGGGTCGGTGTTGCGTTATGCGGCACATGTCATCTCGGGTATCGTCTTTTTCGCCGAGTATGCGGAAGGTCCGGTCGTAGCGTATTCACTCGGTTATAACGCGACGTACATGGCCCCATCCTTTATTATTTCAGCCATCGTATTAGTATTACTCTTTACAACAGCTCCACGTTTCACACGTGTAGCTACACGGGACATTCGTCAATGAATGTCTTGATCGTCGCGGCAAGTCCGGAAGTTATTCCTTTACCGCGTCATGCCGATTATGTCATCGGTGTTGATGGAGGTTATCAGAGACTGTTAGATGAAGGGATTGAACCGGACGTTGTGGTCGGAGATTTTGACTCGTTTGTGGGAAAACCACCGAAAGAAGCGTTACGCTATCCGTCCGAGAAAGATATGACGGACCTTGAGATTGCGCTTCAGTTGGCAAGAGAGCGAGGGGCAACGAGGATGCACGTATACGGGGCGCTCGGTGGGCGAGTCGATATGACGTTCGCGAACGTCGGTTTGCTCGAGAAGTATCCTGAGATGGTTTTGCATGGGAATGGTCAAACGGTCTATCTCGTTAAAGCCGGTGATTATAGCTTTTCAAAAAAAGAAGGCTACTATTTGTCTTTCATACCTTGGAAGACAGCGACTATTTCTATTGATGGTGTCAAGTACCCGCTCGAACATCATGACATCAAGAGTGAAGAAGCGCTGACGATTTCCAATGAATGGACTGAAGCATTTGCCCGATTGACGGTTCATCGGGGGATCGTTCTCGTCATGGTCGTCAAAAAATAAGCAAAAAAAAATCCCATCGGCGAATGCCGTTGGGATTTATTCGTTCGTGTATAAGTATTATACGCGTTCAACGAGACCAGATTTAAGTGCGCGAGCTGAAACCCAAACGCGTTTCGGTTTACCGTCAACGAGAATACGAACTTTTTGTACGTTCACACCCCAAGTACGTTTTGTCTTGTTGAGTGCGTGCGAACGGTTGTTACCTGATTTAGGTGATTTACCTGTTACGTAGCATTTACGTGCCATGCGTTTCCCCTCCTTTTTTATGTGGGTTCGTCCTAATAGACACTCGTTTATATTAGCACGGCTTTTTTCCCGATGCAACTAGAAAATCATACCATGACAAGAAAAAAACTTGACATTACTCGCAAGGATTTGAATAATGAATGAGGTTATCGCGCTAATTGACCGAGTTTCTGGAGCAGGTTCTTTTAATAACTAGGTACTTATTGTAGAATGTACATTAGGAATCATTCCGAATAAAGGAGGCTACTCCATATGGCAATTGAAATGAAGACAACATATGGCAATATTGACATCACAAGTGACGTCATCGCAACACTCGCAGGTGGTGCAGCGATGGAATGCTTCGGTGTGGTCGGCATGGCTTCACAAGCACAATTGAAAGACGGCATTGCTGAATTGTTAAAACGTGAAAATTATGCACGTGGTGTCGTCGTACGTCAAGAAGATGAAGACGTACATATCGACATGCACATCATTGTAAGCTACGGAACGAAAGTATCTGAAGTCGCATACAACGTGCAAAGCCGAGTGAAGTACACGCTCGGAGAAACTTTAGGATTAAACGTTTCGTCGGTAAATATATTCGTTCAAGGCGTTCGTCTGACGAATGACTGACGAAAACGGAGGAGGATTTGGTGTGGGTTTAAAACGTTTAGATGGATTGGCGCTCTCAAACATGATTGCGAACGGAGCGACCAACTTGAGCCAAAACGCAGATTATGTAGATTCGCTTAACGTCTTCCCGGTTCCAGACGGAGACACGGGAACGAACATGAATTTGACGATGACGTCAGGTGCGAAAGAAGTAGCGACCATGAACTCATCAAATATTGCAGAGGTGTCATCAAAGTTCGCTCGCGGACTGCTCATGGGGGCACGTGGGAACTCGGGCGTTATTTTAAGTCAGTTGTTCCGCGGATTCGGTAAAGCCGTTGAAGGAAAGACAGAACTCACGACAGTTGATTTTGCGGAAGCTCTCAAGCGAGGTGTCGACACGGCATACAAGGCGGTTATGAAACCGGTTGAAGGAACGATTTTGACGGTTGCTCGTGAAGCGGCCGACGAAGCGCTCCTTGCATCAGAGTCGACAAGTGATTTCACTGAATTTATGAAACGTGTCATCGTTGAAGCGAAAGCATCGTTAGATCGTACGCCGGACTTGTTACCGGTATTAAAAGAAGTCGGTGTTGTCGACTCTGGCGGTCAAGGACTTCTCGTCATCTATGAAGGATTCCTCGCGAGCCTAGAAGGCAAAGAACTCGAAAAACCTCATGCTCCAGTGATGGATGCGTTGATCGAGGCAGAGCATCACGCGCATGCGGCGCAAGGATTCATGTCAACAGAAGACATTGAATTCGGCTACTGCACGGAAATTATGGTTCGTTTCCAAGATGATAAGTTGAAAGATACACCATTCAACGAAGACACGTTCCGTAACGAATTGTCTGAACTAGGGGACTCACTTCTTGTCGTCGCGGACGAAGAATTATTAAAAGTTCACGTTCACGTCGAGACACCAGGTGAGGTCATTACGAAAGGGCAGCGCTTCGGTGAACTCGTCGCAGTCAAGATCGAGAACATGCGTCAACAGCACTCGACAATTCTCGAAGAAGAACACGGCATAAATCTACAAGGCGTTCAACAAGATGAGAAACCAAAAGCACCATTTGCAATCGTGACGGTGGCAATGGGTGAAGGTGTCAGTGAGTTGTTCCGTTCCCTCGGATCGGCACACGTCATCGAAGGCGGACAGACGATGAACCCATCAACAGAAGATATCGTCAAGGCGATTGAATCTGCACATGCGGAACATGTCTTCATCTTCCCGAATAACTCAAATATCATCATGGCTGCTGAACAAGCAGCGTCTGTCGCACCTTGTGGCGTGTCGGTCATTCCAACGAAGACGGTCCCGCAAGGCCTTGCAGCAGCAATCGCCTTTAATCCTGAGGCAGATGTCGAGATGAACGAACAAGCGATGAAGTCGGCTGCTGAGACAGTGAAATCCGGCCAGGTGACGTACGCTGTTCGTGATACGAGCATCGATGGCGTTGAGATTAAAAAGGACGAGCATATGGCGATTGCAGAGAAGAAAATCGTCTCGTCGTCTTCATCAAGCCTTGAAGCGGCTAAGCGACTAGTCGATGCTCTCATCGACGCGGATGACGAAATCATCACAATTTTAACGGGTGAAGGTTCATCTGAATCAGATGTAGAAGCGTTGACGTCATATATCGAATCAGTGAATGACGAGATAGAAATTGAAGTTCACGACGGCAAACAACCGCTTTACTCTTATATTTTTAGTGTGGAATAAGCTGTTTCAAGTCCCTACCTTCTGTATAATGAAGGTAGGGATTTTTGAAAGGGGGAAAATTGATGAAATATCGTAGTGTGTTTGACATTATCGGTCCAGTCATGGTCGGTCCGTCGAGTTCACATACAGCAGGAGCCGCTCGAATTGGGTTGATGGCAGGGAAGTTGTTCGGGAGAACACCACGTACCGCGCATATCACATTTTACGGGTCATTCGCTGACACATATCGAGGTCACGGGACAGATGTTGCCATCGTCGGTGGAATCATGGGATTTGATACGTTCGACTTGAGAATCCCGCAGGCGTTAGACATCGCTAGTGAGAAAGGCATCGAAGTCATCTTTGAAACGAGTGATTTGTTGACAGATCATCCGAATACGGCACGCGTCCTGCTCGAAGATGAACTTGGGACATTTGAAATCGTCGGCGTCTCAATCGGTGGGGGAACGATTGAAATTACCGAATTGAACGGGTTCCCGTTAAAATTGACAGGAGGGGGACCCGCACTCGTCGTCTTACACCATGATCGATTCGGTGCAATCGCAGCAGTTACGGGAGTTTTGGCGAATCACCAATTGAACATCGGTCATATGGAAGTGAGCCGTCACGAAAAAGGAATGCAGGCCTTGATGGCCATTGAGATTGATGAGACCATCCCTGCTGACGTGCTAGCAGAACTCGAGCGGTTGCCACAAATTGAACGGATAGCTATTTTTGGGGAATAAGGAGAATGTGTGATGTTTAAATCAGTAGAAGAGTTAGTGACGATTGCCACAGAACGAGGCATTCCGATTTCTGAAGTGATGATCGAACAAGAGATGCACGTCAGACGCTCAAGTCGGGAGGACATCATCGGTATGATGAACCGGAATCTCGAGGTGATGGAAGAAGCGGTCGAACGTGCGCTCCAAGGTGTCACGTCTGTTACGGGATTGACGGGGAACGATGCCGTACTCATGCAAGACTATATTCGCTCAGGCAAATCGCTTGCCGGAGACCTCATTTTAGATGCGGTGTCAAAAGCAATCGGGACGAACGAAGTGAATGCCGCGATGGGACGAATCTGTGCGACACCAACTGCGGGGAGCGCGGGCGTCGTGCCAGGAACGTTGTTTGCAGTGAAGGATCGTCTCGAGATGGACCGTGATGCGATGATTCGTTACTTGTTCACATCAGGTGCATTCGGATTCGTCGTGGCGAACAACGCCTCCATATCGGGAGCGGCGGGCGGATGCCAGGCCGAGGTCGGATCGGCGACCGCGATGGCTGCAGCTGCAATCGTCGAAGCGGCCGGCGGAACACCGGACCAATCGGCTACAGCATTTGCAATCGCACTTAAAAACATGCTTGGTCTCGTCTGTGATCCTGTGGCGGGTCTCGTAGAAGTCCCATGCGTGAAACGTAACGCTATGGGTGGTGCCAATGCAATTGTCGCCGCAGACATGGCGCTCGCGGGCATCACCTCGCGTATTCCATGTGATGAAGTCATCTCGGCGATGCATGAAGTCGGTCAAATGATGCCGACCGCATTAAAAGAGACGGCAAAAGGTGGACTTGCCAATACACCAACGGCTCGTCGTCTCGAACGAAATATATTTGGAGCGAAAGAAGATGCGAAACAATGAACGACTGACGACTTTGAAAGGAGTCGGGCCAGAAATGGCCAAAAAATTAGAAGTGATGGGACTTGTTCGAATCGAGGACGTGCTAGAGCACGTCCCGTTTCGTTATGAGAATTATAATAGCGGAACTGTGACCACGGCTATACATGGGGACCTTGTCAAATGGAGTGGGACAGTCCAAGGCGAACCGCTCGTTCGTTATTATAGTAAAGGTAAAAATCGCCTTCAGTTCAGACTATTACTAGAAGAACGGTATGCAGTTCAAGTGACGATGTTCAATCGCGCGTTTTACAAGGACAAGCTAGTGATTGGCGAAACGGTGACGGTCAAAGGAAAATGGGACATGAATCGGATGACGATCAGCGCGACCGACCTCGAATTTGGTGCCCCGTCAGGCGGACTACAGCCGATTTATTCACTTCGAGCCGGGCTGACGCAAAAGAATTTCAGTCGAATCGTGAAACTGGCTTTTGAACAGGTGAGCGATCTCCCGGAACAGGTGCCGCAAGTCATTCGCGACCGGTATCGACTAGAAGATCGGATGACGATGCTTCGTGGGATGCACTTTCCAGATACTGTTGACACTTATAAACGAGCGAGACGAAGTTATGTATATGAAGAATGTCTCATGTATCAATTGAAATTGCAGGCGTTTCGGAAAATGGAGCGGTCAGGAAACGGTCGGGCCCTTCAACTCGACAAACATCAATTGAATGAATTCGTCAAACGACTCGCATTTCCGTTAACGGGAGCTCAGACACGGGTCATCCGTGAAATTGTATCTGACCTTGAAAAACCAGAACGGATGAACCGACTATTACAAGGGGATGTCGGGAGCGGGAAGACCGTCGTTGCCGCGATTGCCTTGTATGCGACCGTCATGGCAGGGTATCAGGGTGCATTGATGGTGCCGACCGAGATTTTAGCAGAACAACATGCGACGTCTTTACAGGAATTGTTTGAACCGTTTGGCATCACGATCGCCCTGTTGACGAGCTCGGTAAAAGGAAAGGCGCGAGAAGCGCTCCTTACAGCAATCCAATCAAGAGACGTCGACATCATCGTAGGGACACATGCACTCATTCAAGGGCCGGTCGAGTTTTCGAATTTACATTTGGCGATCACGGACGAACAGCACCGTTTTGGTGTCGAGCAGCGGAAGAAGCTACGAGACAAGGCTGAATTTGCGGACGTGTTATATATGACCGCGACTCCGATTCCAAGAACACTTGCCATTAGCGCGTTCGGAGAGATGGACGTCTCGACAATCGATGAGATGCCAAAAGGACGAAAACCGATTGAAACGTATTGGGCGAAACATGACCAAATCGATCGTGTTCATTCGATGGTCGATCGGGAACTGTCGCTCGGTCGCCAAGCATACGTGATTGCGCCACTTATTGAAGAGTCGGATACGCTCGAAGTGGAGAGTGCGACGGCTTTGTATGAAATTTTGAAAGACCGCTTCCCGAATCATGAAGTCGGACTGATGCACGGAAAGTTATCGAGTGCTGAAAAGGATGACGTGATGAAGTCGTTCGCCGATAATGCGACACAAATTCTTGTGTCGACGACTGTCGTCGAGGTAGGCGTGAACGTTCCGAACGCTTCTCTCATTATCATTCATGATGCCGAACGTTTTGGGCTCGCCCAGTTACATCAGCTGAGAGGCCGGGTTGGTCGTGGCGCCCATCAATCATTCTGTGTCCTTGTCGGAGACCCTAAGTCCGACGTCGGAAAAGTTCGGCTGAAAACGATGACTGAAACGAACGACGGCTTCGTATTAGCGGAAAAAGATTTGGAGTTACGTGGTGCCGGTGATTTCTTCGGTACCGCGCAGAGTGGTCTACCAAGCTTCCGGGTCGCCGATCCCGTTCTCGATTTGAAAGTGATGGAAGTGGCGAGACAAGATGCTGTGGCGATGCTCGAAAGTGATGCATTTTGGCATGAAGACCAGTTTAAGGTGCTACGTAGCTATTTAAAACAACTCGACCTTCTCGTAGGGGAAAGGTTAGAATAATACTTGAAAATGACGACTAAAGAATATATACTGCTATTAGTACCAGGTGTTAAGTTCTTTAGTGATTAGTTTAGGAGGGAACTGAATGCGGGTACCTAAGAAAGAGCGGCAACGCTTGTTACAAGAGACGATTGAACACAACCCGTTCATCAAAGACGAAGAACTATCAAAACAGTTTTCCGTCAGCATCCAGACGATTCGGCTCGACCGGATGGAATTAAAAATTCCAGAAGTAAGGGAACGAATCAAACATGTGGCTTCCGAACATCTCGATGAAGTCAAATCGCTTTCAATGAGCGAGGTCATCGGTGATATGATTGACTTAAAACTAGATGACTCTGCCATCTCAGTCCTCGATATAGAAAAAGAACACGTCTTTAGCCGCAATGAGATTGCCCGTGGACACGTCTTGTTCGCGCAAGCCAACTCGTTAGCGGTGGCGCTCATCAATGATGAATTGGCGTTGACCACTAAAGCGGACATCCGCTTCAGTCGCCAAGTCCATCTTGGAGAGCGAGTCGTTGCCAAGGCTCGTGTGATGAAGCTACGTGGGGACGGGAGAACAGATGTCACGGTCGAAAGTTATGTCGGCGAGGAGTGCGTCTTTGACGGCGACTTCACGATTTACCGACGTGGTGAGGAGGAACAAGCATGAAGTTAGCGATTGATGCAATGGGTGGCGATCACGCACCGAAGGCGATTGTGGAAGGTGTGAAACGGTTCGTCGAACAATATCCGAACGAATCGATGGAACTCTTTTTAGTCGGTGATGAGGTAAAAATTGCCTCATACGGTCTTGACGACCCGCGTGTGACGGTCGTTCCAGCAAGTGAGATCATCACAAGTGAGGATGAACCGGTTCGAGCGGTTCGCCGTAAGAAAGACAGTTCGCTCGTTGTAGCGGCAAAGCTCGTCAAAGAAGGGAAAGCGGATGCCCTCGTGTCTGCCGGAAATACCGGGGCATTGATGGCGGCATCTCTTTTCATCATCGGACGAATCCCGGGAATCGAGCGTCCGGCATTATCTCCGACGTTCCCTACATATACAGGTAGTGGTGTCGTCGTACTAGATGTCGGAGCGAATCCGGATGCGAAGGCCGAACACCTTGTAGATTATGCGATCATGGGTTCGCTCTATGCGGAACACGTCCGTGGCATTAAAACGCCACGTGTCGCCCTTCTCAATATTGGGACAGAAGCCGGGAAAGGAAATGCGCTCACAAAAGATGCGTTCCCCCTCCTTGAAGAGGCCCCTGTCCACTTCGTTGGAAATGTCGAGGCACGTGAAGCGATGTCAGGTGACGTGGACGTCATCGTGACAGAAGGATTTGCTGGAAACATCTTATTAAAAGGTGTAGAAGGCTCGTCGGCGATGCTCATGAAAATGATGAAAGAACAATTCACGAGCAATCTTGTATCAAAACTCGCCGCTCTCATCTTAAAACCAAAATTAAGACGATTGAAAGAAACGCTTGATTATCGCGAACATGGTGGAGCTGGATTATTTGGGATCAATGCGCCTGTCATCAAAGCTCATGGGTCGAGTGATGCACTCGCGATCATGAGTGCATTGAAACAGGCAAAAATCATGGTAGACCACGATGTCGTCGATAAAATCAAGCGTGCCAAAGCGATAGACTAAGCGAAAGCAGGTGAGGACATGGGGAAAGTAGCATGGGTGTTCCCAGGACAAGGCTCTCAAGCCGTAGGAATGGGACAGACATTTTTAGATCATCCGGAGACACTTCAAGCAATCGGGCGTCGACTCGGGTTTGACCTTCTTGAAGTCATGTCATCGGGATCGAAAGAAGACCTTCAAGCAACTGAAGTCGCACAGCCGGCCATCGTGGCGCATGCCTCGTTGCTCGCAAAAGCCTATGCGGATAAAGGGGCGGCACCAGATGTCGTGATTGGGCATAGCGTAGGTGAATACGCAGCGCTCGTCAGTGCGGGTGTCATCGATTTAGAAGAGGCGACCGTGCTCGTCCGTGAACGTGGTCATTTGATGTCTGAAGTGAAGGACGGAACGATGGCGGCTGTCGTCGGGATGACCGATTTGACAGAAGCGCATCACATCACAGAAAAAATCAGTGCGAGCGGGGATTTGGTTCAAATCGCTAACTTGAATTGTCCTGGTCAATTTGTGATTTCAGGGCATGTCGACGCTATCGAACAGGCGAGCGTTGAATTGAAAACCGCTGGTGCGAAACGGGTATTGCCATTGAATGTATCTGGAGCGTTTCATAGTTCCTACATGATGCCGGCAGCGACACGATTCCAAGATGTCCTCGCCTCGTCACCGTTTGAAGCGGCTTCAGTCGACTTTATCTCGAACGTGGATGCTGCTGTACATCGTGACCCTGAACAATTGAAGGTGCTATTGACGAAACAACTTTATTCGTCAGTCCGCTTCGAGGATTGTGTTCGAAAAGCGATTGCAGATGGTGTGGACACATTCATTGAATTCGGTCCGTCTTCACCACTTTCTGGATTGATTAAACGAATCGATTCGAGCGTTTCGATTCAAAAGGCGACCACGCTCGAAGAAGTCGCCTCGTTAGGGGGAGAAGTTCGTGCATGATCAAGTAGCGATTGTGACTGGCGCGTCCCGTGGAATCGGTGCGGCCATCGCGAAACGTTTAGGGGAAGACGGTTTTCGAGTCGTCGTGAACTACTCGGGTAGTGAACAGAAGGCAAATGACGTTGTGACAGCGATTGTGGAGGCAGGCGGAGAAGCCATTGCCGTGAAGGCAGACGTCTCAAACGCAGATGATGTTAAAGCGCTCGTCAAGACGACAGTCGATTCATTTGGACGAATCGATTGCCTCGTCAACAATGCGGGGATTACACGTGACGGGTTACTCATGCGAATGAAAGAAGCCGACTTCGAAGACGTGCTATCGACGAACTTGAAAGGGGCCTTTCTGACATCGCAAGCCGTCACGCGACCTTTGCTCAAATCGAATGCAGGTCGAATCATCAATATCGCCTCGGTTGTCGGGATTACTGGAAATGCGGGACAGGCGAATTATGCGGCTGCGAAAGCAGGGTTAATCGGATTGACAAAATCGGTGGCTCGCGAACTCGCGGGACGTCATGTGACAGTCAATGCCGTGTGTCCTGGTTTCATTCAAACCGACATGACCGATGCCTTGACAGATGCACAACGAGAGGCTACACTCGAGCAGATTCCGTTCAACCGTTTTGGTCAAGTCGAAGAGGTGGCGAATCTCGTCTCGTTCCTAGCATCAGAACAAGCGGCATATGTGACCGGACAGACAATTGCCGTCGACGGTGGCATGACAATGGCGTAAAAGAGAACTTTACCAACAGACTGACATTTAATATACTTACCTTTGGAGGGATTTTATCATGACAAAAGAACAAATTTTAGTAGACGTACAAGAAGCAGTGGCAGAGAAGCTCGGGAAAGATGTATCTGAGATCACAGCGGACAAATCATTCAAGGATGACCTTGGCGCTGACTCGCTCGAAGTGATGGAAATGGTGATGGACCTCGAAGATAAATTCGACATCACAATCGAAGACGAAGACGCTGAAAAACTTGCGACTGTCGGCGACGTAGTGGCTTATATCGAAACAAAAGTGTAATCAAGCCATCCCACCGCCCGGAACCGAGCGGTGGGCTTGTGCTTATTCATGGAGGGAACTATGACAAAAGACAAAAGACGGTTTGACCGTCAAGGGTCGGCGCAGCGACGTCGGCGACAGGAGATGGAACGAGCACGCATCTTAGAATTATTCAAATCATTAGAAGAACGTTTAGACGTTCAATTTTCAGATCGCGACTTACTCATGCAGGCGTTCACCCATTCTTCTTATGTGAATGAGCAACGAGGGTTACGGAAAGATAATGAACGTTTAGAATTTTTAGGGGATGCTGTTCTAGAGTTAACTGTATCTCGCTTCTTATATGAGACTTATCCGGAGCGCTCCGAGGGGGAATTAACGAAATTACGAGCGGCGATCGTTTGCGAACCGTCACTCGTGAATTTTGCGGAAGCCTATGCTTTTTCTGACTTCACCTTGCTTGGAAAAGGTGAAGAGTTGACCGGTGGGCGAAAACGTCCGGCACTACTTGCCGATGTATTCGAATCCTATATCGGTGCTCTTTATTTGGACCAAGGAATTGAGGCAGTCGAACGATTCCTCGCCGAAGCGGTTTTTCCGAAAGTCTTAGCGGGTGTATTTGAAGAACAGACTGATTTTAAAAGTCAGTTGCAGGAAAGTGTGCAACGCGAAGGGCTCGGTCCTGTATCGTATGAGATTATCGAAGAGCGTGGTCCGGCGCATAGCCGTGAATTCGTGGCGCATGCCCGTCTCAGTGACGATATCGTCGGTGAAGGGATTGGACGCTCTAAAAAAGAAGCCGAGCAATTGGCGGCGAAAGAAGCGCTCATCGCCTTTAACAGGCGTTACGCAGATTTATAAACGAAAGGAGTGGACCCGATTAGGTCCACTCCTTTTTCATGTCAATTGACCGAGCTCTTCGACAATCCCGTCAACTTCCGATATAGAAAGGGAAGAACGTGTCATTACGTACTCGTAAATCTCTTTCACCGCTGTTGGGTCGGCTGCATTATATTCTTCCGCTTTGATCGCACCGCGGTTAATAATATTCATCTTATCCAAAATAGCTTCAATCATCTGTTCATTCGTCATCTGTATTCCCCTTTCTACAGTTCTTTTAAGAATAGCATGATTCGGGCATTTTGACGAACTGTTAACTGTGGTAAAATATACAGATGAATGCTTACTGCGGATAGGATGGTCACGATGCACTTAAAACGAATCGAACTCGCTGGCTTTAAATCATTTGCCAAGCGAATTGAATTAGATTTCCGTCCCGGCGTCACGGCTGTAGTTGGGCCGAACGGGAGCGGGAAATCAAATATATCGGACGCTGTTCGCTGGGTACTCGGAGAACAGTCGGCCAAATCACTTCGTGGTGCCAAGATGGAAGATGTCATCTTTGCCGGAAGTGAGGGTGAGAATCACCGTAACGTCGCCGAGGTCACGCTCGTCCTTGATAATCGCGACGAACAGTTACGTTTGCCTTATGAAGAAGTGAGTGTGACCCGTCGCGTGACCCGAAGTGGGGACAGCGACTATTTTGTGAATAAAAAACCTTGTCGATTAAAAGACGTGATTGATTTGTTTCTCGATACAGGTCTTTCCCGGGATGCGTTCGCCATCATCGGGCAAGGTCGGGTCGAACAAGTCATTTCCGGGAAACCAGAAGACCGCCGAGCCGTCATCGAAGAGGCAGCGGGAGTCCTCAAATATCGTCAGCGTAAAAAACAGGCTGAGCGTAAATTACAGGACACCGAGTTAAATTTGTCCCGAGTCGATGATATTTTATTTGAATTGGCTGATCGTGTCGAACCGCTACGTGAACAGGCAGCACTTGCAAGAGAGTATAAAGTCGCGAAAGCAAGACACGATGAACTTGAAACAGGCATTATGGGTGCCGAAATTCAGTTGCTTCAACGTGAGATTGAACAAGTGACGATCCGTCATGCAGAATCTGTTCAACAGTTATCTGATTGCGACCATTCGGTTCGTGACCTTACTGAAGAACGAAGTCAACTCGAGGCTGCACTTTCGACGCTTCGTGACGAGTTGACCGAATTGAATCAAACAGAGCGTGAACATTCGACATATGTCGAACGATTGACAGGTGACATCAAGCTCGCCAAAGCACAAGAAGAGCACGGCGCCGAGATGAAAGACCGTCTCCTTCGTCAACGTGAAGAAGTGAGCGCCGAGATGGCAGAACTTGAGACGCGGCTACAAGTCGTTCGTGACGACTTGTCTCAAAAAGTAGCCACGTTGCGCCAGACGACTGAGTCGAGAAATGCGCTTCAACAACAATTGACAGCAGCCTCGCGTGATTTTAATTCCGAAATCGAAGCGGTACAAAGCGAAGCGTTCGAACTCGCGACAACGCGAGCGACGATCAGTAACCAACAAAAACGGGAGCAACGGGATATCGATGTCGCCGTCGAGTCGAAGGAACGTCTTCTACGGGAGAATAAACACCGTCTTGATGAACGTTCCTCACAAGAAGCGACACTCAATGAGGCGCGAGAGCAATATGAACAAGTACAAAGTCGCTTCGAACACTTGAGTGAAAAAGAGACGGAACTTCGCGAAGAAGAGACGACAATCCGTGAAAAATTAACGCGAGCAGAGACATCGTACTATGACCTCGAACGCCGTCGTCAAAAGACAGAAGACCGAATTGAAATGCTCGAACGGATGAAGCAATCGTATGAAGGCTATTTCCATGCGGTCAAATTCGTCTTGAAAGAGCGCTCCCCAGGAGTACTTGGTGCTGTCGCTGAATTGATTCGTGTTCGTCCTTCGTATGAAGCCGCGATTGAAACGGCTCTTGGGCAGACACAACAACATGTCGTTGTTCGGGATGAAACGGTGGGACGACGGGAAATCGACAAATTACGAAAAGCAAACGCGGGTCGTGCGACATTCTTACCGATGACGACCATCAAACCAAGATTCGTACCGAGTGAAGTGTTGCATCGACTCGAATCGATGTGTGGATTTATTGGCGTGGCATCGGAGCTCGTCGAGACGGATGAATCGTTCGAAACGCTGAAAAAATCACTTCTTGGTGCGGTACTTGTTGCCGAGACGCTTGAAGTCGCGAACCAAATCGCACAATCGACAGGATACCGTTTCCGTGTCGTCACGTTAGAAGGGGACATCGTCAACGTCGGCGGTTCGATGACGGGTGGTAGTCGTAAGCAAGGGGTGGCCCTGTTCACGCAATCGCGTGAATTAGATGACTTGAAACAAGGTTTGACACAAGGTCTTGCTATGCTTCACGAGCAAAAACAACGTCTTGAAGAGTATACAGACGCGTTGACAAAGATCACGCAAGCGTTATCAACACTCCGAAACGAGAAACGTACCGTCGAAGTGACGTTTCGAGAGGTCGAGGCAGCTTATCGTACGGCCGAGCGTGCCTCGCTCGATGCGAAGTCACAACTTGAATTATTCGACCATGAAATGATGCGCTATGAGCAAACGATTGAAACGTCGACCGCTGAACTAGAACGATTGACGATAGAATTAGCCAATACGGACCGCGAGCAGGCAGAAATTCGTGTCCGTCTCGAGTCACTCCGTGCTGAACAAGCGAAAAGCGCTGAGAGCACGGGCCAATTCGAAACGTTGCTTCGTCAAAACGAACTCGATTTGCAACGGCATACCCTTGAAGAAGAGCGAGTTCGGCATGAAATGGATCGCTTGACGACTGAACGGAATCGTTTGAAGGACCGTTTGAGTCAGTTAGAGCGTGAGCTCGCGCGACTCGACAGTGGAGAAGTCGTCTCATCGGCACAGCTTGAAGAGACGCTCGCAGCTGCGGAGACAGAGTTCATAGCAATCCAAGGACGACTTCACGAGTTGACGACAACACTCAAGTCGAATGAAGAGGCGTACCGCATCATGCGTCAGCGAGTCGACCAGGCGACGGAAGCGCAACGTCAAGCAGACACGATTGTTCGGAAGTTTGAAACGGCCAAACAAGAGTTCGAATTAAAACGACAATGGAAGCTCGATGCGTTAGAAGAGAACGGACTCGTCGCCGAGCTACTACCAGAACTCGAGATCCCGCTCGAAGATGCGAAAGAGGAATTCAAGCTGCTCGTTCGTCAAATTGAGGAGATCGGACCTGTCAATTTGAATGCAATCGAAGAGTTCGATAGTGTTCATGAACGTTTCACATTCTTATCTGAGCAACGAGACGACCTCGTCAGCGCAAAAGGGGATTTATATGACATTATCGCCGAAATGGACCGTGAAGTGACTCGTCTCTTCAAGGAGACGTATACGAGCGTTCGTGCTCACTTCAAACAGACGTTCACTGAACTGTTCGGTGGAGGTGAAGCGGATTTGAAATTAATAGATGAGTCGGATCTACTGAATACGGGAATCGATATTGTGGCCAAACCACCTGGCAAAAAGTTACAGACGCTCAGTCTATTGTCCGGAGGGGAACGTGCGTTGACGGCCATCGCTTTGTTGTTTGCGATTTTGAAGACGCGTCCGGTACCGTTTTGTGTCCTCGATGAAGTCGAGGCGGCTCTTGACGAGGCGAACGTACATCGATTTGGAGAATACATTCGTACGCTGTCGATTGACACGCAATTCGTCATCATCACGCACCGAAAAGGTACGATGGAAGCTGCAGATACGCTATACGGCGTCACGATGCAACAGAATGGGGTGTCCGAGGTGCTCTCGGTTGAACTGTCTGAAGCAAAACGTGTCGTCGAAATGGATGAAGAGATGGAGGAATCACGTTGAGTTTTTTTAAAAAGTTAAAAGATAAATTAACGACATCTACCCAAGAGGTGTCACAGAAGTTTACAGATGGATTGACGAAGACACGTGACGGATTTGCGAGTGCCGTCAATGACCTCGTCTATCGTTTCCGTGAGGTGGATGAGGATTTCTTCGATGAACTCGAAGATTTGCTCATCCAAGCGGACGTCGGTGTCACGACGACGATGGACCTCGTCGAAGACTTGAAGGAAGAAGTGAAACGACGCAATTTGAAAGACCCGGTCCTTGTCCGTGACGCACTCGTCGAGGTCGTAGCGAATCGGCTTCAAGAAGATGAATCGGATCGTGAACTCAATATGCAGGATGGACTCACTGTCATTTTGTTTGTCGGCGTCAACGGCGTCGGAAAGACGACGACGATTGGGAAACTGGCGCACCAATTGAAGTCAGAAGGTCGCTCCGTCATGCTCGCGGCAGGTGATACGTTCCGTGCCGGTGCTATAGAGCAACTTGAAGTGTGGGGAGAACGTGTCGGGGTGCCGGTCATTCGTCAAACGGAAGGATCGGACCCAGCGGCAGTCGTATACGATGCCGTTCAGTCTGCGAAGTCACGTAACATGGATGTACTCATCTGTGATACGGCAGGACGTCTCCAAAATAAGGTCAATTTAATGAAAGAGCTCGAGAAAGTGAAACGTGTCATCGAACGAGAAATTCCGAACGGACCACACGAAGTCTTGCTCGCACTCGATGCAACGACGGGACAAAACGCCATGATTCAAGCGAAAGCGTTCAAAGAGGCAACGAACGTAAGTGGGATCGTCTTGACTAAACTCGATGGGACGGCAAAGGGCGGAATTGTCCTTGCAATCCGTAATGAACTCGACATTCCGGTTAAATATGTCGGTCTCGGAGAGAAGATGGATGATTTACAGGTGTTCAATCCGGAACAGTTCGTCCTTGGATTGTTCGGTGATGTTTTTGAAGACAAGACACAGGGTGACTCGACTGAAAAAGACGACACAAACAAAGACCTCGCCTAAGTTTTACTGTTAAGAAAAAAACTTGACAAGTACTTGGGACGGCTGTACTATTGGTAGTTGTAAAGGGATTTCACTTAACATGTGGAGGTGAAAGGTTTGACGCTCGAAAAAACGAATCGCATGAACTATCTCATCGATTTTTATCAAGCGCTCCTCACACCGAAACAGCGCAACTATATGTCTCTTTATTACCTAGATGACTACTCGCTCGGAGAGATTGCGGAAGAGTTTGAAGTCAGCCGTCAAGCGGTCTACGATAACATAAAGCGTACAGAAACGATGCTTGAACAGTACGAGGAAAAGCTTGCTCTATTCGAAAAATTCGAACAGCGTCAGCAACTTCTTCAGACCCTCAAACGTCAAGTCGAGCTCACGGATGACGTGAATGCCACGATTTCTGCGCTTGAGAATTTAGAGTAGGGGGCTGGAGCATGGCATTTGAAGGATTATCAGAACGGTTGCAATCGACACTTTCAAAAATGCGCGGTAAAGGGAAAATCTCGGAGGCAGACGTCAAAGAGATGATGCGTGAGGTTCGCCTCGCACTACTAGAAGCCGACGTCAATTTTAAAGTGGTCAAACAATTCGTCAATGACGTGAAAGAGCGCGCGGTTGGTCAGGATGTCATGAAATCATTGACGCCAGGTCAGCAAGTCGTCAAAATCGTTCACGAAGAGTTGACGAATTTGATGGGAAGCGATGTCGTCCCGATTTCATTTAGTCAGAAACCTCCGACAGTCGTCATGATGGTCGGTCTGCAAGGGGCGGGTAAGACGACGACGACCGGCAAGCTAGCGAACTTGATTCGTAAAAAGCATAACCGTAGTCCACTTCTCGTTGCGGCGGATATATATCGTCCAGCGGCAATCAAGCAACTCGAGACACTCGGGAAGCAACTCGATTTACCGGTCTTCTCACTTGGCGATCAAGTAAAACCGGAAGAGATTGTGACGAAAGCACTCGAGTACGCAAAAACAAATCATCACGATTTCGTGTTGATCGATACGGCTGGTCGCCTTCATATCGATGAGACGCTCATGGGTGAGCTCGAAAATGTGAAGACGATTGCCAAACCAAATGAAATCTTCCTCGTCGTCGATTCGATGACGGGTCAAGATGCGGTCAACGTGGCCGACAGTTTCAATGAGAAACTCGGAATCACCGGGGTCGTGCTGACAAAGCTCGACGGAGATACACGAGGCGGGGCAGCCCTTTCGATTAAGGCAGTCACGGGAGCGCCGATTAAGTTCGTCGGTCTCGGAGAAAAGTTGGATGCCCTCGAACCATTCCATCCAGAGCGCATGGCGTCAAGGATTCTTGGAATGGGGGACGTGCTCTCGCTCATTGAAAAAGCCGAGACACAAATGGACCAAGACGCAGCGAAGGAGCTAGAAAGCAAAATTCGTGACGCGTCATTCACGTTCGATGATTTCATTGAACAGTTGGCTCAAGTGAAAAACATGGGACCAATTGATGAATTACTTTCGATGTTACCTGGTGCAGGTAAGATGAAAGGGTTGAAGAACGTCCAAATCGACGAGAAACAACTCGATCACGTCGAGGCGATCATTCGATCGATGACAAAACATGAGCGCACCAATCCGGAAGTGCTCAATGCGAGTCGTCGAAAGCGGATCGCAAAAGGGAGCGGTCGCTCGATTCAAGAAGTGAACCGTCTCATCAAACAGTTCGATGACATGAAGAAGATGATGAAACAAATGTCAGGACAAATGAAAGGGAAGAAAAAAGGCCTCGGTCTTCCATTCTTCTAACAAAAACTTTTGTCAGTCGAACGAAAAAGCTGTATACTATAAAAGTTGTCAATTCTTAAACACATGATGGAGGTATATTACCATGGCAGTTAAAATTCGTCTTAAGCGCATGGGCGCAAAAAAATCACCTTTCTACCGTATCGTTGTAGCAGACTCACGTTCACCACGTGACGGTCGCTTCATCGAGCAAGTTGGTCACTACAACCCGGTTGCAAAACCAGAAGCAGAAGTTCGCATCAACGAAGAACTCGCGCTCAAATGGTTGGCAGACGGCGCGAAGCCATCTGACACAGTACGTAACTTGTTCTCTAAAGCAGGGATCATGGAGAAATTCCACAACGCGAAAAACGCGAAGTAATGATGTGGCCGACCTTTTCTGAGGTCGGCCTATTTTGTTGAGGAGGGAAATGAGATGGATTGGTTATATGTTGGAAAAATCGCCAATACGCATGGACTTAAAGGCGAAGTGAAGATTTTGGCGGCAACAGACTTTCCGGAAGAACGTTTTAAAAAAGGAAACACGCTGTTTCTTGATGTGGACGGAACGAAACAAGAAATGACAATCACGACATATCGTCCGCATAAGCAGTTTCATCTTGTCACGTTCAAAGGACTTGAGAATATCAACCTCGTAGAAAAATATAAAGGATTGAAGCTATATGTTCATGCCGAACACGTCCACGAGTTAGATGAACATGAATTCTATTATCATGAAATCATTGGTTGTGAGGCCATCGTGGACGGGATTGTCATCGGTGTCGTCGATGACATCTTTGAAACGAACGGTGCGAACGATGTGTGGGTGATCAAGCGCCCAGGTAAGTCGGATGCTCTCATCCCCTATATCGAATCGGTCGTTAAAGAAATCGACTTGGAAACGAAGCGAGTTGTCATCACACCGATTCCTGGAATGATTGACGATGAAGATTGATGTGTTGACGTTGTTCCCGGACATGTTTCAGGCGCTCGATCATTCCATCGTTGGCCGGGCGAAAGCGCTCGGGCAGGTGGACATGACCTTTGTCAACTTTCGGGACTTTTCAACGAACAAGCATCATAAAGTCGATGATTATCCGTATGGCGGCGGGGCGGGCATGTTACTCACGCCACAACCAATCTTTGATGCGTTTGACTCTCTCGAGGCACGAAAGCCTCGAATCATCCTCACGACCCCAACTGGAAAACCGTTTAATCAACAGATGGCAGAGGAATGGGCAAAGGAAGAACATCTGATCTTTTTATGCGGGCATTATGAAGGGTTTGATCAGCGTATCCATGATGAACTGGCGACCGATGAGGTGTCGATTGGGGACTTTGTTCTGACTGGTGGAGAGCTTGCGACGATGGTGATGATCGATGCGACCGTGCGACTACTTCCGGACGTCCTCGGCGATCAGGCGAGCCATGAAGATGATTCTTTCTCGACCGGACTTCTTGAGTATCCGCACTATACACGACCGGCTGAATTTCGTGGGTTGAAAGTACCGGACGTCCTCCTATCGGGGAACCATGCCCGAATCGAGGAATGGCGGCGGGAACAATCGCTTGAGCGGACCTATCGAAAACGGCCGGATTTGCTCGAACATGCCGAGTTGACGGAACATGATAAAAAGTTTCTGCAATCGTTGCGCGATTGAGAAATATATGCTATGTTTGAACATGTGGGTTAAACCCACCGATTACCGATGTTCCGCTGTTGGATGCTTGGGCATATGAAGATATGAACATTGAAGAAAAAGGAGATATGATTCATGAACACACAAAAACTGTTCCGTGAAATCACAGAAGAACAATTCAAATCGGACGTACCTGCTTTCCGTCCTGGTGACACAGTACGTGTCCACGTTAAAGTTGTAGAGGGAACGCGCGAGCGTATCCAGATCTTCGAAGGCGTAGTCATTAAGCGTAAAGGTGGCGGCATCAGCGAAACATTCACAGTCCGTAAGATTTCTTACGGTGTAGGTGTTGAGCGTGCATTCCCGCTTCACTCACCACGCGTTGCGCAAATCGAAGTTGTACGCTACGGTAAAGTTCGCCGTGCGAAACTTTACTACCTCCGTAACCTTCGCGGTAAAGCAGCACGTATTAAAGAAATCCGTCGTTAAGATGGGAATTGAGCTTGTCGCTTGCGACAAGCTTATTTTTTTCTAGTACAATAAGTTCAAATGGATAGAGGAGTGAGTGAAGTTGAAAGAAGTGTTTAGTTGGCTAAAAGCCATCGTCGTCGCTCTTGTCATCGCGTTCGTTATCCGGACGTTCATCTTCGTTCCTGTCATCGTTGAAGGAGAGTCAATGATGCCGACGCTCCACAATGCGGATCGAATGATCGTCAGTAAAATTTCGAACTATGTTGGAGAGCTAGACCGAGGCGATATCGTCGTATTCCATGCGACAGAATCAAAAGATTATATTAAACGTGTCATCGCTATTCCAGGCGACACGCTCGAATATCGAGATGACGTGCTCTATATTAATGATGAAGCGGTTGAAGAGCCGTATTTAGATGAGTTCCGTGCACAGATGAACGGGTTTCCGCTGACGGAGAACTTTACACTTGAACAAGTGACGGGTGAGTCGGTCGTTCCTGAGGATTCGTATTTCGTCATGGGAGACAATCGTCAAAACTCGAAAGACAGCCGTGAGATTGGGTTTGTGTCGAAAGAGGAGATTGTCGGCAAGACAAACTTCATCTTCTGGCCGCTCGATGATGTTGGCACGATAGAAGATTAAGGTGGTGCTTTTTTGGCAATTCAATGGTTTCCTGGCCACATGGCCAAAGCAAGAAGACAAGTTACTGAAAAGTTAAAACTGATTGATGTCGTCATCGAGCTCGTAGATGCGCGTGTGCCGCAATCGAGCCGTAACCCGATGGTCGATGAGATTACGGCGGGCAAACCCCGTCTTATCGTCTTGAACAAGTCAGACATGGCGGATCCCGTCGTCACCGACGCTTGGCTCCGCGCCTTGAAGCGCGATGACGTCGAGGTCGTCGCCGTCGATGCAAAGCATAGTAAAGGCTTGAAACAACTCATCACGGGTGCTCAAAAGTTGATGAAAGAAAAACATGACCGCATGCGTGAAAAGGGGCGTAACCCTGGACCGATTCGTGCACTCATCATCGGTATCCCAAACGTCGGGAAGTCAACACTCATCAACCGTCTCGCAGGACGAAACATCGCCATCACGGGCGACCGTCCGGGTGTGACGAAGCGTCAACAGTGGATCAAGATGAAAGGCGGCGAGATGGAACTCTTGGACACGCCAGGTATTCTCTGGCCGAAATTTGAGGACCAACAAGTTGGTTATCGCTTGGCCGCAACAGGCGCCATCAAAGATGAGATTCTCAACTTGGACGACATCGCCCTGTACACCGTCCGAGAATTGCAGGCGCGTTACCCGGAGCAATTAAAGGAACGATTCAAAATCGAGACGTTACCTGATGATGCGGTGGAACTTCTCGAGATGATTGGGAAGAAACGCGGTTTACTCAGTGGTGGATACGTCGATTTTGAAAAAACGAGCGAACTACTTTTGAATGAACTTCGACATGAAAAAATCGGACGGGTCTCCCTCGAGACACCGGCCGACCATGAAATGATTTGAAGCTCTGTGAAAACAGGGCTTTTTTGAGTAGGAGGAGAAAGATTGTGACGATTCAACAGATTAAACAACAGCTTCAAGATATCCGATATGAAGAGTGGATACAAATGAAGTCAACATTATCACAAGACCCACGGGTGGGTGTGCAGACGTTGATTCGGCAGAAGGAGCTGCAATTTGAACGGGAGCGGATGTTACGGTCCGATTTCGAACGACGCTTGACATATGAGCGCGAGTTAACACGTGCAGGATATGAACGGATTGTCGGCGTGGATGAGGTCGGTCGCGGTCCACTCGCAGGACCAGTCGTGGCGGCTGCCGTTTTATTACCTGAAGGATTTTACGTCGCGGGGTTGAATGATTCTAAAAAAATGACGAAAACGGCACGAGATGCGGCTTACAATCAAATCATGGAAGTTGCAGAAGTCGGTGTCGGAATCGTCGAGTCGGGGACAATTGATGATATCAACATATATGAAGCGACAAAACTTGCAATGATGGAGGCCATCCGTCAAGTCGGAGACGCCGATGCCTTATTGATTGACGCGATGAAGCTTGACCTCGATATTCCACAACAATCTCTAATCAAAGGGGACTCGCTCAGTGTCTCGATTGCCGCGGCAAGTGTCGTCGCCAAAGTCGTTCGGGACCGGATGATGGAAGAATACGACCTTACATATCCTGGCTACGGATTTGACAAGAACGCAGGATACGGGACCGAGGCACATATAGAAGGGTTGAGGCGCCTCGGGGTGACGCCAATTCATCGTCGTACGTTTGCCCCTATCAAGCATATGTGAAAGGAGTGATCGCGTTGCGTATCGATCACCAAGGAGTATTACCGTTCAAAGTGACCGAACAAACATCGCGACCGCTTTTGCTAGGCAATACAGTGGTCGGAAAGGTGTTGCAATTGTTACCCGGCAACGAGGCGGTTATGCAACTACCGCAAGGCATGTTCCGAGTCGGAGTCAATGCGAACGTCAAGGAGAATGTGACGTATAAGATGGTCGTCACGGACGTCGAACCAAAGCTTGTCTTGAAAGTGGTTACCCAAGCGACAGAGTCACTCATGACTGCTAAGTCCCCGCTACAAGTGCTAGGGGAGCAACTGGCGCGATTCATGCGGGAGCCGATGCAGACGCCGGAATCCCTCAAAAACGCGGGAAAAACAATGCTAGAGAGCGGATCCGGCAATGATGTGAAGACACTCGTCGGAGAACTGTTCAAAGCGAAAGGCGAGCCAAAGTTTGAGCAGTTCGTGAGAGCACAGGAGGCGTTCAACGCAGCCCAACATCCACCATTCGTCGCTCAAGCATTTCACATACCGCAATTAGGTACGTTTGAAAACGTCCAATTTCGGTTAGAGGCACCGAAGCGGGATGTAATTGACTCTGATCATGCAAGGATCGTGTTGTTTCTTGAGACGCCAAAGTTTGGCGAAACGGGAATCGATGTGTTGATTCAAAAGCGATACGTGTCTGTTCGAGTGTTCAATGAGCGACACGATTTAAGTCAATATGTTAGCGCATATGAACCGCTCTTGAAAGAGAGCTTGAATCGCGTTTCGTTCGAACTATCTTCTTTTTCGTATGAAGTGAAACGAGAACATGTTCCTGCTACGTTCGCGCCGCTTGGAAAGGTGGACCTCCAAGTATGAAAGACCAGAAGAAAGCGATGGCGCTCTCCTATGAGCAGTCGATGGATGCGCCACATGTCGTCGCCAAAGGAACGGGAATTGTAGCCGAACGCATGCTTGAGATTGCACTCGAAAACGGAATACCTGTTCATGAAGACCCAGCACTGCTTTCCTTACTCTCTGCTTTGAATATCGAAGATCAGATTCCGGAGGACGTCTATCAAGTCATTGCCGAACTTTTTGTGTTTCTTTATCAGATGGAACAGGATAAAATTTGATTTGTCTAGGGATATATGTGAAAAAAAGATGAAAACTTAAAGCAAGAACGATAGACAGCGCTTTCAGTTTTTCGTTACAATAGACGTGCCGATATTAAAGGGGACTAAGGGGGAAAACATATGAATATCCATGAGTATCAGGCAAAAGAATTGCTAAAAGAGTTTGGGGTAGCCGTTCCGACGGGTTATCCAGCCTTTACGGTTGAAGAAGCTGTAGCAGCAGCTGCGAAGCTTGATGGTGAAGTGAAAGTTGTAAAAGCACAAATTCACGCAGGTGGCCGCGGTAAAGCTGGCGGCGTCAAACTTGCGAAGACAGATGAGGAAGTGAAGCAATACGCTTCAGAGATTCTCGGGAAAACGCTCGTGACACACCAAACTGGTCCGGAAGGAAAAGTTGTCCAGCGTCTCTATATCGAAGAAGGTTCTGCGATTGACCAAGAATTTTACTTAGGACTCGTGCTTGACCGTTCGATCGGCCGAATTGTCATCATGGGTTCATCTGAAGGTGGTATGGACATCGAAGAAGTCGCTGAACATACACCGGAGAAGATTCATAAAGAGATCGTCGACCCAGTCGTGGGCTTACGTCCATTCCAAGCTCGTCGTCTCGCATTCAAGATGGAAGTCCCGACGAAACTCGTCAACAAGTTCAGTGACATGGTCATGAAGTTGTACAAAGTGTACGTCGAGACAGATTGCACGATTGCAGAAATTAACCCGCTCGTTACGACGAAAGACGGCAACGTCATCGCGCTCGATGCAAAATTGAACTTCGATAGCAACGCACTCTATCGTCACTCGGAGATCCTTTCGCTCCGTGACACGACAGAAGAAGACCCGCGTGAAGTGGAAGCGTCTAAACATGACCTCAGCTATATCGCACTTGACGGGAACATCGGCTGTCTCGTCAACGGTGCCGGCCTTGCGATGGCAACGATGGATATCATCAAACATTACGGCGCCGAACCCGCTAACTTCCTCGATGTAGGCGGCGGCGCGACGAAAGAAAAGGTAACAGAAGCATTCAAGTTGATTTTGTCAGACGACCAGGTCAAAGGAATCTTCGTTAACATTTTTGGTGGAATCATGAAGTGTGACATCATCGCAGAGGGGATTGTCGCAGCGACGAAAGAAATCGGACTCGACTTGCCACTCGTCGTTCGCTTAGAAGGAACGAACGTTGATGCCGGGAAACGCATTCTCGATGAATCTGGACTTGCGATCACGACAGCCAACTCGATGGCTGATGGTGCGGAAAAAATCGCAGCACTTGTTCGATAAGGGGGAAACGACATGAGTATTTGGGCGAATAAAGATACGAAAGTAATCATTCAAGGGATTACAGGGAAACAAGGTCTGTTCCACGGCGAACAGATGCTTGCATATAACACGAAATTAGTCGGTGGTGTCACACCTGGTAAAGGTGGCACGACGGTGCTCGACAACGTGCCAGTCTTCAACACGGTGTCTGAAGCGGTAGAAGCGACAGGTGCCAATGCATCCATCATCTATGTTCCACCAGCTTTCGCAGCGGACTCGATTATGGAAGCTGCGGACAGCGGCATCGAATTGATCATCTGTATCACAGAGGGAATCCCTGTTGTAGATATGATTCAAGTGAAACGCTATCTCGAGGACAAACCGGCGCGCTTGATTGGACCGAACTGTCCTGGAATCATCACACCAGGAGAAGCAAAACTTGGCATCATGCCTGGCTATATTCATACGAAAGGGCATGTCGGAATCGTCTCACGTTCTGGGACGCTCACGTATGAGGCGGTACATCAGTTGACGACTGCGGGAATCGGTCAATCAACGGCTGTTGGAATCGGGGGAGACCCAGTCAACGGAACGAACTTCATTGATACGCTCAAAGCGTTCAACGAAGATGAAGACACGAAAGCTGTCATTATGATCGGGGAGATCGGTGGAACAGCTGAAGAAGAGGCTGCTGAATGGGTGAAAGCGAACATGACGAAACCAGTCATCGGGTTCATCGGTGGCCAAACGGCACCTGAAGGCAAGCGCATGGGACATGCCGGCGCGATTATCTCAGGCGGCAAAGGGACGGCTGCAGAGAAAATTAAGACATTGAACGCAAATGGGATCGAAGTAGCTGAAACGCCAGCTGTCATCGGTGAAACATTGATTCGTGTCTTGAAAAATGAAGGTTTATACGAAGCGTGTGTCACGGGTCAACCGACGACATAAGAGTCTTGAGGGATGCTTGCATCCCTCATTTTTTTAAAGGAGATTTTGTGATGAATCAAACAATAGCTCGGTTTGCCGCTGCACGAATTCCGGTTGAATTTGTGCATCATTATTTGAACGGGACGCTAGAAGCACATCGCACTCAAATCTCTACACACGTTTGGAAGCGGGCTGAACGGGCGTTGCACGCGTCTGAGTCGTATACTCAGTTCGTCACGTGGGAAGATGAGCTGTTTCCAAAACGGTTACTCGACATCCCCAACCCACCATATTGCTTGTTTTACGATGGAGATTTAGAGGTACTACAAGAAAGAACGACTGCGATGGTCGGAAGTCGTGAGTTGAATCGAATCAGTCAATCGCTCGTGAATCATTATCACTCTTTAATAGAAGAAACTGTTTCGGTTTCAGGCGGAGCGCTTGGCATTGATGGCCTTGTCCACGAGCTTGCCTTAAATAAAAATCGTCCGACCGTGGCGGTGCTCGGAGCGGGGTTAAAAAACCTCTATCCAGCAGCGAACCGGAACATGCTTCTACGACTTCCTCTGAATGGAATTTTGTTGAGTGAGTACACGCCCGACACCCCGATTCAAAAATTTCAATTTTTGGAAAGAAATCGATTGGTGAGTGGTCTCGGTGATACACTCGTCGTCTTACAAGCAAGGAGAAAGAGCGGAACCATGAATACGGTCGGACACGCCTTAGAGCAAGGAAAGACGGTATTCGCGGTACCAGGTTCACCACTCGATCCACTTGCTGAAGGACCGAATCGATTGATTGAAGAAGGTGCGATTCCATTGACGAATTCTGATCAAATTATTCAAAATCTTAAGATTGTACGTTGACAAACCGGTGAGAACATGAATATTATGGTAGGGATTTAAATGACCTCTAAAAGGGGAGCAGATGTATGGCAAAATATTTGGTGATCGTCGAATCACCTGCGAAAGCAAAAACTATTAAACGTTATTTAGGTCCGAATTATATGGTCAAAGCTTCGATGGGACACGTCATCGATTTACCGAAAAGTCAACTCGGTGTAGACGTGGAACACGACTTTGAACCGAAGTATATTACCATCCGTGGTAAAGGGCCGGTATTGAAAGAATTGAAGACGGCGGCTAAAAAAGCCACGAAAATCTTTCTCGCGGCCGACCCCGATAGAGAAGGGGAAGCGATTGCCTGGCATTTGGCTCGCGCGCTCGGTGTCGATGAGACGACTGAATGTCGCGTCGTCTTTAACGAGATCACAAAAGATGCGATTAAAGAATCGTTTAAACACCCACGTAAAATTAATCATGACCTCGTCGATGCGCAGCAAGCCCGGCGTATTCTAGACCGTCTCGTCGGTTATGGGATGAGTCCTTTATTATGGAAGAAAGTAAAAAAAGGACTATCTGCTGGACGAGTCCAATCGGTTGCTGTAAAGATGATCATCGACCGTGAACGCGAAATCAATGCGTTCGACCCGGAAGAGTATTGGACAATCAAGCTTGATTTGAATCATGATGGGGAAATGTTCGAGACTTCATTTTACGGAAAAGATGGGAAGAAGATGGAATTGAAGTCGGAAGAGGACGCTCAATCAGTTCTTGATACCATCGATGACACGTTTAAAGTCATTGACGTAACGAAGAAAGAACGAAAGCGAAACGCTTCGCTACCGTTTACGACGAGTTCGTTGCAACAGGATGCGGCGCGTAAATTGAATTTCCGTGCGAAGAAAACAATGATGCTCGCCCAACAATTATATGAAGGAATCGATCTTGGTAAGAAAGAGGGCACGGTCGGTCTGATCACGTACATGCGTACAGATTCGACACGGATCTCTGATTTGGCGAAGACAGAGGCAAAAGAATACATTGAATCGACATTCGGCGAGGAATATGTAGCTCTGCAGAAACAAAAGGAAAAGAAAGCAGCAAACGCACAAGATGCCCACGAAGCCATTCGTCCGACTTCAGCGCTACGTGACCCAGCTTCCTTGAAGCCTTATCTGTCACGCGACCAGTTGAGACTATATAAATTGATTTGGGAGCGTTTAATTGCAAGCCAAATGGCACCAGCAGTATTAGACACAGTTAAAATCGATGTCGAGTCGAACGGCATGATTTTCCGTGCCAATGGATCGACCGTTAAATTCCCAGGTTTCATGAAAGTGTATATTGAATCGAAAGATGATGATATCGTGGATACGAATCAAGAGAAGGAAGGACTACTACCTCCTCTTGAAGTGGAGGATACGGTTAGTTTCGAAACGATCAAACCGAAGCAACACTTCACGCAACCACCACCACGTTATACAGAGGCGCGCCTCGTTCGGGCGATGGAAGAACTCGGTATCGGTCGACCGTCGACTTATGCACCGACACTCGACACGATTCAACGACGAGGTTACGTCGTTTTAGAAGAGAAGAAGTTTGTTCCGACTGAACTTGGAGAACTCGTGATTGAAATGATTGATGAGTATTTCAATGACTTTATTACTGTTCAGTTCACGGCCGATATGGAGACACTCCTTGACTCAATCGAGCATAAGGAAGTCGAGTGGACCGAGGTCGTCGCACCGATTTATCGATCATTCGAGAAGCGCTTGAAGCGTGCCGAAGAAGAAATTGAAAAAATCGAAGTGAAAGATGAGCCTGCGGGAATCGACTGTGAAGTCTGTGGTTCGCCGATGGTCATCAAAATGGGACGATACGGTAAATTTATGGCTTGTTCGAATTTCCCGAACTGCACTAACACGAAACCGGTACAAGTCGAAATCGGGGTTCCTTGTCCAAATTGTAAGGATGGGCAAATCGTGGAACGACGCAGTAAAAAAGGTCGTCTTTTCTATGGGTGCTCGAATTATCCGGAATGTGAGTTCGTTTCATGGGACAAACCGGTTGCGAAACCGTGTCCAGTGTGCGACAGCTTGATGGTCGAGAAGAAAATTAAAGACGGTCTGAAATATCAATGTACGAACTGTACCCATACCGAGGTACATCAGCAAGAGGAGGATTAATGTTGCAACAACGTGTAACTGTAATCGGGGCTGGGTTGGCCGGTTCCGAAGCGGCATGGCAACTCGCCAAACGCGGCATTCAAGTCGATTTGTATGAAATGAGACCGGTACGCCAAACACCGGCTCACCACACAGATCAATTCGCAGAGCTCGTTTGTTCGAACTCGCTTCGTGCGAACGGTCTTCAAAACGCGGTCGGTGTCTTGAAAGAAGAGATGCGGACGCTTGATTCGCTCATCTTGAAAGCGGCAGACACGGCAAGCGTGCCAGCTGGTGGCGCCCTCGCTGTCGATCGTCATGAGTTTGCCGGATTCATCACCGAGAAACTAAAAAATCATGAGAACGTCACAGTGCATACTGAAGAGTTAAAAGAAATTCCAGAAGGCATTGTCATTGTAGCGACAGGCCCATTGACGTCTCCTGATCTTTCTGCGTCACTCAAAGCGTTTACAGGTGAAGATTATCTCTACTTCTATGATGCGGCTGCCCCAATTTTAGATGGCGATACAATCGATCGCGAAAAAGTATATTTGAAGTCGCGTTACGACAAAGGTGAAGCTGCTTACTTGAACTGTCCGATGACAGAAGAAGAGTTTGATGTGTTTTATGAAGAACTGGTCAAAGCGGAAGTCGTCCCGCTCAAAGAGTTCGAAAAAGAAATTTACTTCGAAGGATGTATGCCGTTTGAAGTCATGGCGGAGCGTGGGAAGAAGACACTTCTATTCGGACCGATGAAGCCGGTCGGATTAGAAGATCCGAAGACGGGCAAACGTCCGTATGCGGTCGTGCAACTTCGCCAAGACAACTCAGCAGGGACGCTTTATAATTTAGTTGGCTTCCAGACGCATCTGAAGTGGGGCGAACAAAAGCGAATCATTCGACTGATCCCTGGGCTTGAAAATGCAGATATCGTCCGTTACGGTGTCATGCACCGAAATACATTCATCAATTCACCGAGCCTGCTCAAGCCGACGTATCAGGCACGCACGCGTGATACACTCTTCTTTGCCGGTCAGATGACGGGTGTTGAAGGATACGTAGAATCAGCGGCATCTGGACTTTTAGCTGGAATTAATGCAGCGAAGATGATTGCGGGTGAAGAACTTGTCGTTTTACCAAGAGAGACGATGCTTGGTTCGATGGCGCATTATATCACCACAGCTGACGGGAAACACTTCCAACCGATGAATGCGAATTTCGGATTAGTCCCTTCACTCGAAGACACTCCAAAGAAAATGAAAAAGCAAGAACGGTACGAACGTTATGCCAATCGAGCTTTAGATACGATTCAACAATTTAAAGACCTTTGAAAAAGAGAGCCAATTTTTGGCTCTTTTGTTTTGAAGTAAAATTTCAATTGTGTATTTTGTTTCATACTTTGAAAATTTTCAGATTATTGAACGACTATCTATTGTCACCGTACATTCTGTATGCTATGCTAATTTCGATTTGACGAGAACATGCGTTTTTACGTGTCATCGAGGAGGCGATAAAATGGGATTCTTAGAGGATCGACAATCATTTTTACGCTATTGCCAAATTGAACGTCGACTGTCTCCTCATACGAAACGCTCTTACGAGCAAACGCTCGAACAGTACGCCGCATATTGCCAATCAGCGCATCAAGACCCTTATGATGCACAGACGGCGCGGCGTTATTTATATGTCCTTTACGAGAAACAGTTGGCCGCGTCCACGGTGTCCCAAAAAGTGTCTTGCCTCAAGCAATTCGGGAAGTATATGGCAAGGGAGTATGGGGGAGAACCGCTGTTTCACGATCTCACTTCACCGAAAAAAAGACAGTCATTACCGACCTTCGCTGTCCCGACTGAAGTCGAGCTACTGCTAGAGGCTGCGTTAAAGCAGGACGATCCGTTTTTAAAAGCGAGAGACGTAGCCATTCTCGAAGTTCTATATGGGACGGGGATTCGTGTTGCTGAGCTTTGTGGGATGAACCTCTCGTCCTTTGATGAAGTATTGTCATTCGTACACGTGTTAGGAAAAGGGAAAAAAGAACGGTATGTCCCGGTCGGACAATATGCTGTAGAAGCGTTACGACATTACATCGAAATACGCGTAGAAGTCGTTCCTCCTTCGGAAAATGCATTATTTTTGAGTCAAAGAGGGAATCGAATGACAACAGACCAAATTCGGTATGTTATGAAGCGTTTGAGAAAAGAGAGTGGGGTACATAAGCCGCTCACCCCGCATTCGTTGCGTCATAGTTTCGCAACGGACTTGTTAGAGCGTGGAGCGGACTTGCGCGCTGTGCAAGAGTTGCTCGGACATGAGTCACTGTCAACGACCGGGCGCTATACCCACGTATCGACTGAACGACTACGTTCGATTTATCAAGCGACACATCCAAGAAAGTAGGAGGTTACGATATGTTTCATGCAACGACGATTTTTGCAGTTCGACACAATGGCCAATGTGCGATGAGTGGAGATGGCCAAGTTACGTTTGGGAATGCCGTCATCATGAAAACCAAGGCGAAGAAAGTGAGACGCCTGTACGGCGGGAAAGTCGTTGCCGGTTTTGCAGGTAGCGTAGCCGATGCTTTCACATTGTTTGAGAAGTTTGAATCGAAACTTGAAATGTATAACGGTAACTTGCCGCGTGCCGCGGTCGAACTTGCGAAAGAATGGCGCGGAGATAAAATGTTACGTCAGCTTGAAGCGTTATTGATTGTCATGGACGCCGAACATCTATTATTAGTCTCTGGGAATGGAGAAGTCATCGAGCCGGATGATGGGATCCTCGCGATCGGGTCAGGCGGAAATTATGCGCTCGCGGCAGGTCGCGCGCTCGTCCGTCATTCTCCTGACAAATCCGCAGAAGAAATTGCGCGAGCCGCTCTTGAAATTGCTGGTGAGCTTTGTGTGTATACAAATGATCAAGTCATTGTAGAAACGATCGGAGGCGCTGCTGAATGAATCGAGAGTTGACACCTAGACAAATCGTATCGGAATTAGACCGCTTCGTAATCGGTCAAAAGAATGCCAAACGGGCCGTAGCGATTGCATTACGCAATCGTTATCGCCGTCAAAAGTTAAGTTCAGACCTTCGAGATGAAGTCACCCCTAAAAATATCTTGATGATCGGGCCGACAGGGGTCGGGAAAACTGAGATTGCCCGCCGTTTAGCTAAACTAGTCGGAGCACCGTTCGTCAAAGTAGAAGCGACAAAATTTACAGAAGTCGGCTACGTCGGCCGGGATGTCGAATCGATGGTGCGTGACCTTGTGGAGGCATCTGTACGTCTCGTCAAAGAAGAGAAGAAAGAAGATGTAAAAGAACCTGCTGAACGTGCGGCGACTGAACGATTGTTAGATGCCCTTCAAGGGAAAGCGAAAGCTGCACCGAGCTCATCAAACCCGTTTGAAGCATTGTTCGGCGGTCAGACACAACAACCTGAGTCATCGAATGACACGACTAAAACAGACCGGGCCCAACTCCGTCGTCTGCTCGAGCTCGGTGAACTTGAAGATCGGGTCATTGAAGTCGAACTTGAAGAAAAACAGACTGTCGACTTGTTCCAAGGGCAAGGAATGGAAGGCTTGTCTAATCTACAGGATATGCTTGGACAAATCGTTCCGAAGAAGCGGAAGCAACGTAAGCTGACAGTTCGCGAGGCACGCCCCCTTGTCGTAGCAGAAGAAGCAGAAAACCTTCTTGATTTGAACGAAGTCCACGATGAAGCGGTACAGCGAAGCGAGCAAATGGGGATCATCTTCGTTGATGAAATCGATAAAATCGCAACAAAGTCACAAGATCACGCCGGTGTTTCTCGAGAAGGTGTACAGCGAGATATTCTTCCGATCGTCGAAGGATCTACGGTCGTCACGAAGTACGGACCGGTCAAAACGGACCATGTGCTCTTCATCGCAGCCGGTGCTTTCCATATGGCGAAGCCATCTGACTTGATTCCAGAATTACAAGGTCGTTTCCCGATTCGCGTCGAATTGAACAGTTTGACAGAGGAAGACTTCGTCAAAATTTTGACTGAGCCATCACAAGCGCTGATTAAACAATATACAGCATTGTTAGAATCTGAAGAAATCACGGTCGAGTTTACACATGAAGCGATTGAAGAAATAGCAAAAATTGCGACACATGTCAACCGCGAGACCGATGATATCGGAGCACGCCGTCTATATACAATCATGGAGCGTGTCTTGGAAGATTTATCATTTGAAGCTGCGGATATGCCACAAACGAGCGTGGAAATCACACCAGCTTACGTACAAGAAAAAGTAGGCTCAATCGCAGATGATCGAGACTTGAGTCAATATATTTTATAAGATTCTGTATGCACATACAGGGAGGAAATAGACATTATGAATTTACTAGACAAAACTCGCCAATTAAACACGATGCTTCAACAAGAAGCAAGTGCGCACGTTGATTTTAAAGAGATGGCGGACAAAATGCGTGAAGTACTTGAATCAAACACGTTTATCGTGAGCCGTCGTGGACGTTTACTCGGCTTTGCAATCAAACAACAAATTGAAAATGAACGCATGAAGGCATTCTTGGTGGACCGACAGTTCCCAGAACCTTATGCCTCAAACTTGTTCAATGTCAAGGAAACGACAGCGAACATCGATATCGACAGCGAATATACGGCATTCCCTGTCGAGAACCATGATCTCTTCCTAAACTCGATGACGACGATTGTTCCGATCATCGGCGGTGGTGAGCGTCTAGGTACACTCGTCTTAGGGCGCTTGGCGAATGAATTCACAGAAGACGACCTCGTCCTCGCTGAATACTCAGCGACAGTAGTTGGAATGGAAATCCTTCGGGAAAAAGCTGCGGAAGCAGAGACATCAGCCCGTAAGAAGGCTGTCGTTCAAATGGCGATCAATTCATTATCGTATTCAGAACTTGAAGCAATCGAGCATATCTTTGAGGAGCTCGGTGGTAACGAAGGACTGCTAGTTGCTTCCAAAATTGCCGACCGAGTGGGAATCACACGCTCAGTAATCGTAAACGCACTTCGAAAATTGGAAAGTGCGGGGGTTATTGAGTCACGTTCTTTAGGAATGAAAGGAACGTATATTAAAATATTAAATGACAACTTCTTGTTTGAATTACAAAAACTAAAATCAAACTAGAACGCAACTTTTGATGTATAATTAACATTGCAAACCCTTAAAAAAGGGACTTTATTCCTAAAAAACCGCTTTCTCTTGGCAGAGGGCGGTTTTTTTTAGTGCAAAAGTAATTTTTTTCAGAATTTGTCGGCAATTCGACAAAAATACATTAAGCCATTTACCTATGTTTTAAAAAATATCTTTCAGAACTGTTACAGATTTGTTTCAATGAAATAGTGGAATTTCCAAATCAGGTATATTCAGTAGTTATCACACGAAAGCGAGTGAACGCCGTGAATTGGATTGGTAGTGACTATCAATTACTCAAGCAAGCCGTTAATCATGCAGTTCTCAATCAGAAGGTTATCAGTCATAACCTTTCAAACATTGACACACCAAATTTTAAAGCGAAACAAGCGATATTTGAGCAGACACTTCAAAGTGAGATGCGTCTCAAACTACAAGGTGGTCGACCGAGTGACTCGACTCAATCAAAAGTAGTCGATCGAGCAGGTGGAGCGATGAGAAGTGATGGCAACAATGTCGACTTAGATTATGAAATGAGTGAACTGGCACGAAACCAACTCCAGTACGAGGCGACGATGGAGCAATTAAATCGCAGGCTCGGAGGATTAAAATCAGTTATTCGGGGAGGGCGTTAATCGATGGGAATGTTTGATAGTTTTCATATTTCAGCATCAGCGTTAACGTCTCAACGTTTACGAATGGATACCGTCTCAGCCAACATTGCCAATGCCCAAACGACACGAGGGAAACTCGTAGATGGCGAGTGGCAACCTTATACGAGAAAGATGACTGTGTTGCAGGAAGCACCTTTCCGAAAACAAATGGATGCTGTTAATGGTGGGGTGCAAGTGTCTCAAATTATCGAAGACGATGCACCTTTCAAGTTGGCCTACAATCCGAGCCATCCCGATGCGGACGAGCGTGGGTACGTACAAATGCCAAACGTTGATTTGTTAAAAGAGATGGTCGACCTAATGGGTGCAACTCGCTCTTACGAAGCGAACATTGCTGCAATGAACGCATCGAAGGCGATGCTCGTCAAAGCGATGGAGATTGGAAAAGGATAAGGAGTGATCAGGGATGCAAATTAATCCGATTCAATTGATGAGCCCGGAAGTCATGCCATCAATGAACAAAACGAACCCATCTCAGTTTGGGTCGTATTTGAATGAAGCGATGAACGCGCTGAATGAGACACAACAAGCGACAAGTGAGGCCCGTAAAGATTTGGCCGTCGGAAAAGCTGACCTTCATCAAGTGATGATCCAAAGCGAAGAGTCGTCGATTGCGATGCAACTTGCCATCGAGGTGAGGAACAAGGCTGTTGAAGCCTATCAAGAAATGATGCGAATGCAAGTTTAATTGTAGAGGATGACAAGTTGCGATGAATGAACAATTAAAAGAACGATTCAAATCCATGACCGACTCATTGAAGGCGATTTCAACGAAGCAAAAACTCGTATGGGGCATCTCGATTGCGGTCATTCTAATCGCGGCCTTCGTACTCACATTCTTCCTTTCGAGACCAAACATGTCACCTCTCTATACGAACTTGTCTGCACAAGAAGCAGGTGAAGTGACGGAGAAGTTGACGGCGGACGGAGTGAAGTCAGAAATCAAGGCGACTTCGAACGGTGTGAGCGTATATGTACCAAATGAAATGGTCGATCAGTTAAAAGTGAGCCTTGCCGCGGCCGGGATTCCAAAATCCGGATCGATTGACTATAGCTTCTTCAGTGAAAACGCAGGTTTTGGAACGACAGACCGTGAAATGGCTGTCATCGAACGAAGTGCAATGCAGACGGAGTTAGAGCGTCTCATCACTCAAATTGAAGGTATCAATCAAGCGAAAGTCATCATCTCCCTTCCTGAAAAGTCTGTCTTTTTAGCAGAAGATCAAGGCGAACCGACAGCTTCAATTGTATTAAACGTCGGTGCAGGAACGAGCTTGGAACCGAATACAGTGAAAGGCCTCTATCATTTAATCAGTAAGAGTGTTCCTAACTTAAAACCTGAAAATATTTCAATTATGGATCAATACTTTACGTATTATGATCTCGATCAAACGGTAGTTGCAGGGGGCTCTTCATCTGACCCATTGGCACTAAAACGTCAAGTCGAAAAAGATGTCCGTCAACAAATCCAACAGATGTTATCTGTCTTACTAGGTGAACGGAGCGTACTCGTTTCTGTCACAGCTGATATCGATACGACACAGACAGCCGAAGAACAGAATTTAGTGACGCCAGTTGATGAAAAAAATATGGAAGGTATTGTGACTTCAGCTGAACGAATCGCAGAAGCTTACACAGGCGCAACTGGGACGGCGACAGAAGCAACTGGGACTGGTGAAAATGACACAATCAACTTCCCGGCAGCTACAGGGGACGGAACGGAAGAAAGTGAAAAGAATCATGAAATCATCAATTATGAAGTGAATCGCATCACCAAACAGATTCAAAATGCACCGTATACGATTCGCGACCTAGGTGTGCAACTCATTGTTGAGCCGCCAGATGGTGCAACGAGTATCGATCCACAACTCGAAGGTGATCTCGAAACGATGATGTATTCCATCATTCGAACTTCATTAGCGAAGACGGATGTGGCCATCACAGATGCCGAACTCGAACAGAAGGTCGTCGTTGTGTCGAGACCGTTCGCCGAAGTAGAAGAAATCGCGGCAACGGAACTACCTACACCATGGTGGATGTATGCGACAGCAGCCGGAGCGGTCATTCTTATTGCGCTCATCTTCTTCGCGATGCGTAGACGCAAGCAAGAAGTCGTGGAAGAGACGAACGAATGGGAAGTCCCATATGAAGATGAAGTTCCAGACCTGGACCTCGAGGAGCGAGGTGAAGGGGCAGTGAAGAAGAAACAGTTAGAAAAATTAGCTGAAAGTAATCCAGAAGAGTTTGCTAAACTGCTTCGTACTTGGATGTCTGAGGAGTGAGTAACGTGAATTATGCAAAACAATCGAATCGCGAAAAAGCAGCGATGCTCATGATTTCCCTGGGACCGGAAGTGGCGGCGAACGTCTATAAGCATCTTTCTGAAGAAGAGATGGAACAACTGACGCTTCAAATTTCAGCGTTAAAAAAAGTGTCCCCGGAAGAAAAAGATAGCATTCTCGGTGAGTTCCATGAGCTCGCCATGGCACAAAGCTACATCACTCAAGGTGGGATCGGATTTGCGAAAACGGTCCTTGAGAAGGCCGTTGGTGAAGATAAAGCGATGGCATTGATTCATCGTCTAACATCGACCTTACAAGTACGACCGTTCGAGTTTGCACGAAAAGCAGACCCGAAACAGTTACTGAACTTTATACAAAATGAACATCCACAGACGATTGCATTGATATTAGCCCATTTAGAACCGGTCAAGTCAGGCCAGATATTATCGGAGCTACCGCCTGAGATTCAATCGGAAGTAGCAAAACGGATTGCGACGATGGATCGACTCAATCCTGACGTTATTCATGAAGTGGAACAAATTCTTGAAAAGAACCTCTCGCAAACGGATATGCAAGATTATGCCCAGTCGGGTGGTATTGAGGCGGTTGTCGAAGTGTTGAATGGTGTCGACCGGACGACGGAACGCACGATTCTCGATGCGCTCGAAATCGAAGACCCAGAGCTCGCAGAAGAAATCAAGAAACGCATGTTCGTATTCGAAGATATCGTCACACTCGACTCTCGTGCGATTCAACGAATCATCCGTGAAGTGGCGAACGATGATTTGTTGTTAGCACTCAAAGTGTCTTCAGAAGAAGTAAAACAAATCATCTTCAAAAACATGTCACAACGGATGGTCGAAACGTTCAAAGAAGACATGGAATTCATGGGGCCAGTGCGATTGCGTGACGTGGAAGAGGCGCAGAGCCGCATCGTCGGAATCATTCGCCGCCTAGAGGATGTCGGCGAGATTGTAATCAGCCGAGGTGGAGGAGATGACATCGTTGTCTAATGTAATCAAACGTCAACGTGCAATGTCGAACATTCCGCAACGGATTGAATCCAAACGATTAGAAACACCCGTTATTGAACCGACCGATCACATCGACCATCATCAAGTCATCGAGTCGCGCTACGAGAAGCTGAAACAGGATGAAGAAGCATTTCAACAGTTTCAACTGACAGAAGTAGAGCAATTAGAACGTTTGAAACAACAAGCGTTTGAAGAAGCCCGTTCAGAAGGGTATCAAGCTGGTCTTCTTCAAGGGAGACAGGATGGACTGGCGGAGTTTGAAGACATCACGACGCGTTTAAATTCCGTTTCGACCGAGCTCGAACTCTTGTTTGAAGAAAAATGGAAGCAAGCGGAAGAACAGCTGATTGAATTGGCCGTTTCAGTCAGTGCTCATGTGACAACGGATCTTGTTCGAAAAGATGAAGAGTTGTTTGCGACGATGATTCGTGAACAGATGTCACACCTAATTGACGCCGAAGCACTCACAATCTTTGTACATCCGACCCGACTCGCATCGATTCAGCAATTCGAATCGATGTGGCGGACAGACGAGACACCGCCTCTTAAGTATCGTGGAGATGGATCGCTTGACGAAACAGCTATTCGAATTGAATCGCCACATCGAGGAAATGAAGTCGATTTATCGTACAGCTTCGAACGCATCCAAGCCAAAATCGAGGAGGTTTTAGCGGATGGCGCTTATTGAACAGGTCATCGAATCAATCAAGCAGTCCGCAGATGGCGAGTATACGCGTAAAATCGGTAGAGTCTGTCGGGTCGTCGGATTGATGATTGAATCAAATGGACCGAGCGCGTTTGTCGGGGAACGATGTTTGATTGTCCTTCCTTCAAATGAAACGGTTGAAGCAGAAGTAGTTGGCTTCAATGAAGAGCGTGTTCTTCTCATGCCATACGGTGAAACTATCCAAATCGCACCGGGTTGTCTTGTAAAAGGGACAGGGAAGATGCTTCAAGTTCCTGTAGGCGCAGAACTGATCGGACAAGTACTCGACGGTTTAGGACGTCCCTTATCCGGTGAGCAACTCGTGACCGGAAAACGTTACGACGTTCAACGCAAACCGCCGAACCCACTGAATCGACCGAGGATTTTAGAAGCTCTATCGACCGGTGTCCGCATGATTGATGGTCTTTTGACCGTCGGAAAAGGTCAACGTGTCGGATTATTTGCCGGGTCTGGCGTAGGAAAGTCGACGTTGCTCGGGATGATTGCCAAACGTTCTTCTGCTGACATTAATGTCATTGCACTCATTGGAGAACGTGGGCGAGAAGTAAAAGAGTTCATCGAAAAAGAGCTTGGACCGGAAGGAATGGCTCGATCCGTCGTGATTGTAGCGACGAGTGATCAGCCACCGCTTGTCCGCTTGAAGGGTGCATACACGGCTACCGCGATTGCAGAGTATTTCCGCGACCAAGGAAAAGAAGTGGTTCTCATGATGGACTCGGTGACACGTTTTGCGATGGCGCAGCGTGAAATTGGACTCGCAACCGGTGAACCACCGACATCTAAAGGGTATACACCGTCTGTATTCGCCATGTTGCCACAACTGCTAGAACGGAGTGGTACCGCAGCCAGCGGATCAATCACGGCGTTTTATACGGTGCTTGTCGATGGGGATGATATGAACGAACCGATCGCTGATGCGGTGCGAGGGATATTAGATGGACACTTTGTCATGGACCGTTCGCTTGCGAACCGTGGACAGTTTCCTGCGATCCATGTCTTAAAGTCGATTAGCCGGGTCATGAATCAAATCGCGTCTCCTGTACATCGGGAAGCGGCTCAAACATTCCGTAGCTGGTTGGCAACTTATATCGATGCAGAAGATTTGATTAATATCGGTGCATATAAAAAAGGGACCAATCCGGCAATCGATACGGCAATTGAGAAGTATCCATTCTTATTGACGTTCTTGAAGCAATCGATTGAGGAAGACGCCGCATTTGAACAGACGATGGGCCACTTGTCACATATCGCGCGAGGTGAATCATGAATAGACTCATATTAGAACGAATCATGCCTATAGCTGAACATGAGAAAGAAGATGCTGCCTTAGAAGTAAGGGGGTTGAAATCGAAACTCGAAACGGAGATGGAGAAGTTATATGATCTCCTCTTAATGTATGAAACATTGATTAAACATCAAGATGAACAATCTGGAAGAATCGATCTCCTCATGTCGCAATATCGTGAAAAAACACGAGAACAAGTGAAACGTCAAATCGAGACGCAACAGCTCGTCGTTCAACAAGCGCGCAATCACTATCATGTATCGCAAGAGCGATTGCTCGGCAAAGTGGTGGAAGAAAAGAAATATGTGACACTGCATGAAAAAGCCAGCCTGCATGAGATGACAGTGGCAAAACTTACAGAGCAACAAATGATGGACGAACTTGCTGTGATTCATCATGGGAAAGGGAAGTAGCATGGCAAAAGAGAACAATAAACGAGGCAAGCAAATGATTGTGGCGTTGGTCCTCATCCCAGCGATTTTCATTTTAGTTGGCGGAATCGTCGTCATGAACTATGCGATGGACCGTCCACTGTTATCTGTTCCCTTACTAGAAGTAAAGAATGACGAAAAGACGGGGGAAACTAAAACGTCTGAGACTCAAGTCAATGTAACGGGAATCGATTCAGAAACAACGAATCGCTTGAAAGCGGCGAACAGTGAGATTGAAAAATTACGGAATGAGAATGTTGAATTGACGAACGAAGTAAAAGCGAGACAAGAAGAAATTACCGATTTGATTCGCGAACGAGATCGTCTCACCTCTGAGCTTGAAGCAGCGACTAAAGAAGATGAAACCTCATCCGATGTTGCCAGTGTCTATGAAGAAATGTCTGCCAAACAGGCTGCAGCAATCATGGGCGAGCTAGAGAGCCCGCAGGTAGCTGACCTGTTAAAGGAATTATCTCCTAAACAGCAGGCGGATATTTTAGGGCGTATGAACGCACAGCAAGCTGCGGTTGTGACGCAGCTTCTCCAATGAACATGAAAAGGGAGGGCCAACATTGAATATCGCTTTATTGACACAAGCCATTCAAGGATCAACGGCTCGAGCCGGAGTTGCGGAAGGTGAGTCGCAGAGCGCAGGCGGCTTTCTAGACCTCCTGTCGGCGATGCTCGGTTCGACGCAAGGCTCTGGAGAGCAAACAGCACTTCCTCATCTTGAAGAAGGCGCGCTTCCTGAAGCAGCGGTCGACCTTGAAAAGATGGCTAAGGAACTCGAGTCATGGTTTCAAAAACCTGACACGTTGGATTGGCTTAAGTCATTACCGCAAGATGCGTATCGTACGTTTATGGATGCGTATGTAGGATTACTCGGGCAATTGTCCAATTCCTCACAAGAAGCTGAGACGCTCTCAACTTCGGTTTTACCGGTGATTACGCAGGCTAGCTCATCAATCAATGTAATGAACCAAAAAGAAGCAGCTGGTCAAACGCCACATGTTCCAGTCACTCAACCTGTTCCGAATCAAGAACTTGCAAAGCATGTTCAAACGATTCAGCGGATCATCACGCAACATAAAGGTCCAGGCGAGGGCACAATGAAAGAAGTTCCCGTAATGACGAATGTTGAAACCGTAAAAATAGCAAAACCTGCACTTCAGTCAAGTAATGTCGACTGGATGCCGAAAGGAATGAACTGGTCGAGACCACAAATTGATGTGGATACCGTCATGTATGCTTCAAAAGGGTCAATTCCTGAAAACTTACAAGCTCGGATTGAAGCGGCTCTTCAAAAGGCACCGTTCAAAAGTGGGGCGGATGGTTCAAAAGTGTTCACCGTGAGGCTATATCCGGAGCAACTTGGAGAACTTGTCGTCAAGTTGGAACGGAAGAACGGGGAGCTTGTCGTCAAAATGTTTGCCAGTAGCCAAGAGGCGAAGCAACTGATTCAGTCGCAAGTCCAACAGTTGCAGCAAACATTGGCACCTCATTCTCAAAACGTTCGGGTTGAGGTCAACTTGACACAACAAGCTCTTGATTCGAAGTCGGGCACGTCAGAAGGTTCTGAGCAACCGGACCAGGAACAACCTAACGAACAGCCGAAAGGAGGATCTGAAGATGACGAGCATCCAGCCGAAGACGAATGATTATACATTGCCAGACCAGTCGCTTCCAAAAGCGACGAATCAATACGACAAGGACATGTTCATGAAATTGTTACTCGCTCAAATCGCGAACCAGGACCCGATGTCGCCGATGGAAGACCGTGAATTCATCGCACAGATGGCGCAATTCTCTTCACTCGAACAGATGCAAACGATCTCGAAACAACTTGACTCTGTCCTCGTTGACCGCCATATGTCATCGATTTCTGAATACAGTAGCATGATTGGTAAAACAATCGACTTCACATCAGAAACGAGCGAAGAGACGACAAAAGGGTCAGGTCGCGTTGTCTCAATCTCTCGAAATGATTTAACAGGGTATATGGCCGATCTTGAAGACGGCACGTCAGTCAGCGTATACGATATCACTTCCATCAAATAAGCGTAGGGGGAAATATAATGTTAAGAGCAATGTACTCAGGAATCAGTGGATTGAAGAACTTTCAATCAAAGCTAGACGTCGTCGGGAACAACATCGCCAACGTCAACACGTTCGGATATAAAAAAGGTCGCGTCACGTTCAAAGACCTCGTCAGTCAGCAAGTTGGTAGTGCATCGGGTGGTAACGGAACGACTGCAGGGGGGATTAACCCGAAAGAAATCGGACTAGGTGGTACGATGGCAACGGTCGATAACGTGTACAACCAAGGGGCCATGCAAAATACAGGGCGTGCCCTTGATGTTGGAATTTCAGGTGAAGGTTTTTATGTAACACGAACTGAAAATGGATTCCAATATACTCGTGCAGGTAACTTTTATACTGACAATGATGGAAACCTTGTCACTGGGGACGGGACGTTCTTACTAGCTTCTCGTACAGCGACACCACCAGCTGGAACTCCACCACTTAATTCTGTTGAAACCGCAATTGCACCATACGATCCAACGGTAACTCCTGGTCCAGCAGATGGATATGGCCGTATTCAGATTCCTCCAACTGCCAAAGCGATTTCGGTTGCAAAAGACGGTAAAGTCAGCTTTGTAGATGATGCAGGTAAATTACAAGTTGCGGGTTATATTGTCACAGCAAACTTTGCGAACAATGCAGGTCTTTCAAAGACTGGGGCAAACAACTTTTCTGAATCACAAAACTCAGGTGTACCGCAGATTGGAGTCCCGGGGGCAGAAGGTAGAGGAACACTCGTCTCCGGTGCACTTGAAATGTCAAACGTTGACCTCTCTGAAGAGTTCACGGAAATGATTGTGGCACAACGTGGTTTCCAGGCGAATACACGTATTATTACAACTTCAGACGAGATTCTTCAAGAGCTCGTTAACTTGAAACGCTGATGATTCGCGTCACGGCATTTCGAGGTGAGGAGTTCGTGCTCAACGCCCTGCTCATCGAAACGGTGAAAGCAGAGCCCGACACGATTATCCAATTGTTTAATGGCAAAACGTATCTCGTGAAAGAAACGAAAGACCAAATCATTGAACGAACCGAAGTCTTTTACCGCTCAATTGGTTTAGTCGGAACGATGTTCACAAGAGGTGAAGAAGATGAGTGAAGAAGAAAAGAAAAAAGGTGGCGGCCTGAAGGTCGTGATTATCTTGCTAGTCGTCCTGCTCGTCATGGGCGGAGCCGGGTTCATGACCTACAAATACGTCTTCGGTGATAACGTCACTGCTAAAACGAAACCGGTCACGGCTGAAGAGTTGGCGGAACGTAGTTTCATGACAGATGATATGACGACAAACATTCAAGACGAGCGTTTCATCAACGTTCAATTTACGATTGTCACTGATGCAGCTGAAACAAAAGAGAATTTAGAACTGCGCAAGTTCCAAGTTCATAACGTTATTCTTGGCGATTTGGCTGGCATGACCAAAGCACAGTTGACGACGAAAGAAGATATGCAAAAGTTCGAACAAACATTACGAGAACAACTTAACGGACTGCTTGAAGAAGGTGAAGTCCAACGCGTCTATATGACGAAGAAAATTATTCAGTGAGGTGGCATCATGGGAGAAGTACTGTCTCAACAAGAAATTGATGCCTTACTATCTGCTCTAAGCAGTGGGGATGTCGAAGCGGATTCCTTTCTCGCACAAGAGGAAGAGAAAAAAGTTCGACAATACGACTTCAAGCGAGCCGTTCGATTTTCTAAAGATCAAATTCGTAGTTTAACTCGGATTCACGAGCACTTCACTCGCATGTTAACGACATTTTTCTCGGCCCAGCTTCGCACATATGTTCAATTTTCGGTCAACTCGGTCGAACAATTACCGTACGATGAATTCATTCATTCTATTCCGAGTATGACGATGATCAACTTGATTGAAGCGCCACCGCTCAACGGTCGGTTCATCATCGAGGTCAACCCGAACATTTCGTATGCGATGTTAGACCGCTTACTTGGTGGCCCGGGTGTCGAGGTGGATAAAATCGAATCGTTCACTGAAATCGAGATGCGGATTTTGACGCAATTGTACAAGCGTGCCTTTTCAAGTTATGGGGATGCATGGGAATCGATTGCAGAGATTAAAGCAGAAATGTCTGCTGTTGAAGTGAATCCGCAGTTCTTGCAACTCGTTTCACCAAACGAGACGGTCGTGTTGATCTCGATTGGAGTGACGATTGGGGAAGTGAGTGGGACAATCAACGTCTGTCTCCCATTCGTGACAATCGAACCTGTTTTATCCAAACTCTCGAGTCATTATTGGATGCAGGAAGCGAATCGTCGGAATGCGAGCGAATCGAGTAAAGAACCGCTCAAAGCCCAGTTGATGAACTCGGCGGTCGAGGTTGTCTCTTTACTCGGTGAGACGACAATTACGTTTGGAGATTTACTGCATCTAGAAGTTGGAGATTGTTTGGCACTTGATCAATTAGCGAAAGAACCTCTATCCGTCATGGTGGGAGAAAATAAAGTATTTAAAGGGCAAGTCGGTGTGAGCGGGAAGCGAATGGCTGTGCAAGTGCTTCACCGTGTGAAGGAGGAAGAGCAATGAGTGAGATGCTGTCACAAGATGAAATTGACGCGTTATTACGTGGAACAAGCGACAATACGCCGACGCCGGAAGTCGAAGTGAAAGAAGAACATTTAGATTCGATGGAGAGCGACGCACTTGGGGAAATTGGTAACATTTCGTTCGGCAACTCGGCAACGGCCTTGTCGACACTACTACAACAAAAAGTTGAAATCACGACACCGATTGTCAGTGAAGTGACAATTGATGCCTTGCGTGAGCGTTACCCAACTCCTCACGTGGCCTTACGTGTTGGTTACACAGAAGGAATTAAAGGGGAGAACGTCCTCGTGTTGACTCGCGAAGATGCGGCCATCATTTCTGATCTTATGCTAGGTGGAACGGGTGAGAATGTAGATCCTGATAGTCTCGATGAGATTCGTTTATCGGCTGTTCAAGAAGCGATGAACCAGATGATGGGTGCGGCAGCAACGTCACTGTCGACGGTATTTTCGAAAAAAATCGACATTTCCCCACCACTTGTTGAAGTATTTGATGCAACGAAGAATCAGACCATTATCGATCGGCTTGAACTTTGGGAAACAATGGTACTCATTGAATTCAATCTCAAAGTGGGCACATTGATTGACTCTAAAATCGTCCAGATTGCACCAATTCAGTTTGGAAAGCAATTGGTCGATGAGTTGATGAAAGCAACCGGGGAAGTAAAACAATCGGTAAAAGAGCAACCGAAAGTGGAAGCACCAAAACCGCAACCGCAAGCACAATCACAATCTGTTGCCCCGCAACCGGATAAGCAAAAGCCCATGCCTGAAGTGGCAGTGAGTCAGGCAGAATTTATGCCGCTCCAATCATCGGCCTCACAAGATGCAGCCCCGGCGAACCTTGGTCTATTGTATGACGTTCCGTTGAACGTGACAGTAGAGTTAGGAAGAACGAAAAAATCCGTTCGGGAAGTGCTTGAGTTATCGCAAGGCTCCATCATCGAACTCGACAAGCTAGCAGGTGAACCGGTCGATATTTATGTCAATCAACAACGAATCGCTAGAGGAGAAGTTGTGGTCATTGAAGAAAACTTTGGGGTACGGGTAACAGAAATTATTCAACCGCATGAGCGGATCGGAATCGTCTAAGGAGGAAATTAGAATGAGTGCAAAAGTATTAGTAGTGGATGACGCAGCGTTCATGCGCATGATGATCAAAGATATTTTGACAAAGAACGGATATGACGTAGTAGGTGAGGCGGAGAACGGAGCGGACGCAATTGCGAAATACCGTGAACTCACACCGGATCTCGTCACACTCGATATTACGATGCCTGAGATGGACGGTTTGGCAGCCTTGAAAGAAATTCGCAGTTTTGACTCAAACGCTAAAATTATTATGTGTTCGGCGATGGGGCAACAAGCGATGGTCATTGATGCGATTCAAGCCGGTGCGAAAGATTTCATCGTCAAGCCGTTCAACGCAGAACGCGTCATCGAAGCAGTTTCTAAAACGGTCGCACAATGAAGCAATGGTGGTTGATTATTCTTCTCGTGGTCGGGCTCTTTGTTCCGGCCACGGTTGAGGCCGCCACCGTAGACCAACAATTCGAGCAACAACAGACAGATGAAGTGGAAAGTAAAGTTCCAACGACAGCGTCAACGATTGGCAATGGCGTGAAAGTCGTGTTAAGTCTCGTTGTCGTGGTCGGTGGTTTCATCGTCTTGATGCGTTGGCTCAGTTCAAAAACACAAGGCGTGAAAGCGACTCAACATATGAAACATCTCGGAGGTGTCCCTCTCGGAAAAGATCGCTCTGTCCAGCTCGTGAAGCTCGGGGACCAAGTGTACGTCCTTGGTGTAGGTGACTCGATTCAACTGATCGATCGACTCGATGCGGAAGCGGTGGATGACGAGCAAACAGAATCTTTGTCACTCCGAACGTCAAATTCGAATGCATTTTTAGACACCTTTAAGAAACAACTTGCTCAGCTAGAAGAAGTGAGGAAGAAATCATGACAACGTTTGAGCAATTAATCAATTTAGAAACACCGGACAGTACCTCGACATCCATCAAGTTATTGATTTTGTTGACGTTACTGACGCTTGCACCATCCTTTTTAATCTTGATGACCTGTTTCACCCGGGTCGTGGTCGTCCTGTCATTCATTCGACCAGCGCTCGGTACACAGCAAACCCCGCCAAACCAATTGATTGTCGGATTGGCATTGTTTATCACACTGTTCGTCATGTCGCCGGTTCTCTCTGACTTAAACGAGAACGCTTTGAAGCCTTACCTCGATGACAAGATCTCACAAGATGAGGCGTTCGATGAGGCGAGTGGGACGATGAAGGCATTCATGTCGAAATATACGAGACAAGAGGATTTGCAATTGTTTTTGAAGTATGGGAATTACGACCAGCCTGAAACACTTGATGATGTACCGCTTCTCGCTTTGGTACCTGCTTACGCGATCAGTGAGTTGAAGACCGCATTCCAAATCGGCTTCATGATCTTCTTACCGTTTTTAATCATTGACATGGTCGTCGCAAGTGTCCTCATGTCGATGGGGATGATGATGCTTCCACCGGTTATGATCGCACTACCGTTTAAATTATTACTGTTTGTATTGGTCGATGGTTGGCACTTGATTGTGGAATCATTGCTTAGAAGTATGTAGGGGGAACGGACATGACACAAGAAATGGTCATCTATTTGGCAACAGAGAGTGTGTGGACATTATTAAAAATTGCAATGCCACTTTTACTCATCTCACTGATTGTCGGTCTCGTGATCTCGATTTTACAGGCCACGACTCAAATTCAAGAACAGACATTATCGTTCGTCCCAAAAATCATCTCAGTCTTTATTGGACTGGTCATCTTCGGACCATGGATGCTTCAACAGATTGAAGGGTTCACCCGATTGATCTTCGAGCTAATGGTTGAGGTTGCGTCGAAATGAATGCAGTCGATTTCATCAGTATGTATGGGTTAACGTTCGCGCGACTGTCTGGCTTTTTTGTCAGTGTCCCGTTGTTCTCGACGAAGCAGTTACCGGTCATGCATCGCGTGGGGTTCAGTGCGTTTTTAGCGTATTACGCGATGTTCACATTGACCGAGCCGATACAAATGACCAATGGGTTTGTGTTGCAAGTGGTATATGAGGTCGTAATCGGACTATTGCTCGGATTATTGATCAATATTCTCTTCTTTGCTCCGCAAATTGCCGGTGGGGTGATCGATTTACAACTCGGTTTGGCAATGGCTTCCGCGTATGATCCGATGTTTGGAGGGCAATCGCCATTGATCGGACGATTTTATTATATTTTTACGCTATTCATTTTATTGACGAGTAACTTGCATCTTCTGCTGATTGATGGTATTTACTATAGTTTTCAAATCTACCCACCCGGTCAACCGATGATCAACTTTACCGAAGCCTCGCTCATGATGGCCGTAAAAGTCGTCACGATGACGATGATGGTCGCATTACAGTTAGCGTTACCGATGATGGCGTCTTTATTACTTGTTGATTTAGCACTTGGTTTTTTGGCGAAGTCGGCACCGCAGTTCAATATCTTTGCTATCGGTTTTTCATTCAAACTCATTGCCGGGTTCTCCGTCATGGTCTTGTTGTTAGGGCTGACACTGACATCAATTAGCCAGTTCATTCCGTTGCTTCAAGAAGTGATGCACGATTTTATGCTTATACTAGGAGACGCGTCATGAAGAAGCCTCTATACCCTTTATCGGTCAATCTACAGTTTTTTGCAGGTGAAAAAACAGAAAAAGCGACACCGCGTAAACGAGAGGATTCTCGTAAGAAAGGGCAAGTCGCTAAGTCTGCGGATTTGACTGGAGCGTTTGCGCTCTTTGTAATGTTCCTCATGTTATCGTTTTTTGGGCCATTTATCGGTCAACAATTACTTTCGTTGATTGGAGATTTACTCAGTCCGGAATATTTATTGTTCAATGTGACTGGAGGCATGTCGGATATGGTGGTCGATTTGATGCTGCGCGTTGGATTGATTTTAGCACCATTCTTTATCGTTGCCGTCGTGTTTGGGATTTTGATCAACTACCTCCAAATTGGAGCGCTATTTTCGTTAGAGGCCATTCAGCCGAAGCTCGAGCGGATTGACCCGATTAAAGGGGTGAAACGCATCGTCAGTATGAAAGCGGTCGTCGAATTTTTAAAGTCCTTATTCAAATTTTTAATCATCCTGACAACCGCAGTTGCTGTCCTTTGGCAAAATCAAAAAGAATTGTCTCGCATGGCCGTCGAACAGATTCGAGAATCGATTATCGCACTCGCGAGTATTACGATTCAGCTTGGACTTTGGGTGAGTGTCGCTTTACTCGCACTTGCGTTACTTGACTTTTTCTATCAACGTTTTGATTTCGAAAAATCGATTCGAATGTCAAAGCAAGATATTAAAGATGAGTACAAAAATTCCGAAGGTGATCCACTCATTAAATCAAAGATCAAACAGCAGCAACGAGAAATGGCGATGCGACGTATGATGCAAGAAATTCCAAATGCAGACGTCGTCATCACGAACCCGACCCATTACGCGGTCGTCATTCGATATGACGATACGAAAGACTTTGCACCACTCGTTGTCGCAAAAGGTGTCGACCGAGTCGCCTTTCATATTCGAGATGTAGCAAAAGAACATGACGTGGCGATTGTAGAGAATAAGCCGCTCGCACGAGCACTCTATGCGCAAATCGACATCGGTGAGGTGGTAGATGAGTCGTTTTATCAAGCGATTGCGGAAGTTCTCGCATTCGTCTACCAAATGAAGCAACCGTCTTGAGGAGGAGTATGTGTTGGCAGTAAAAGCGAAAGACTTTGCAATTTTGATTGGCGTCTTGATGATTGTCATTATGCTAATCATCCCGTTACCGGGCTTTTTATTAGATTTTTTAATCATCGTAAATATATTAATCGCGATCATGATTTTACTTGTAGCGATGAATGCCAGGGAAGCACTCGACTTCTCCGTATTCCCTTCTCTCTTATTGATTGTGACGTTGTTTCGTCTCGGGTTGAACGTATCGACGACTCGTTCGATTCTTTCGAACGGGTACGGTGGGGAAGTCATCGCGACATTCGGTGACTTTGTAATCGGCGGGAACGTCCTTGTCGGGTTCGTCGTCTTCCTGATTCTCGTCATCATTCAATTCGTCGTCATCACGAAGGGTGCGGAACGTGTGTCTGAAGTATCTGCACGTTTTACGCTCGATGCGATGCCAGGGAAACAGATGGCCATTGATGCTGACTTGAACTCTGGGTTGATTGATGACAAAGAGGCTCAGATTCGTCGCCGTAAAATTCAAAGTGAAGCCGACTTTTATGGGTCGATGGATGGTGCCTCGAAGTTCGTTAAAGGGGATGCCATCGCTGGGATTATTATTGTAACAATCAACTTGATTTTTGGAATTATCATCGGTGTCGCTCAAATGGGTTTACCGGTTGGACAAGCGTTTCAAACGTTCTCACTCATGACGATTGGGGACGGGCTAGTCAGTCAAATCCCGGCTCTCTTAATTTCAACAGCGACTGGGATTATCGTGACCCGTGCCGTCTCGGACGGGAACTTAGGAGAAGATGTGATTGACCAGCTCGGGCAAAACCCGGCGCTGCTCTATATCGCAGGCTCGATCGTCTTCATGCTTGGATTCGTGTCACCACCACTTCTTCCGGTAACGATGATTATCGCTGGTACCGCGTTCTTCGGTGCCTATACGATGCGACGTAACATCCGTCAGGCAACGGAAGAACCGATGATCGAGGAAGAACCTTCAACAGCACCGACTGAGTCGGTTGTCTCGTTGTTGCAAATTGACTCGATTGAATTTGAATTCGGATATGGCTTGATTCCGCTTGCGGACGAGTCGCAAGGTGGTGACCTGTTAGATCGGGTCGTCATGATTCGTCGTCAACTCGCACTCGAACTCGGGTTTATCTTACCGACTGTCCGGATTCGTGACCACTTGCAACTTTCACCGAACGCCTACCGAATTAAAGTGAAAGGGAATGTCGTCGCGGAAGGTGAGTTGCTGCTTGACCATTACTTGGCGATGAGTCCGGGGATTGAAGACCCTGAAGTATATGGGATTGAAACGACAGAACCGGCATTCGGGCTTCCTGCTCTTTGGATTGATGAGGAGACTCGGACGAGGGCAGAGATGAGCGGGTATACCGTTGTCGACCCCCCATCCGTTGTCGCGACACATTTAACAGAGACGCTGAAGAAACATGCCGCTGACTTACTCGGACGAGAAGAAACGAAGCAACTCGTCGAACATTTGAAGGAAACTCATCCTGTTCTAGTAGAAGATGTCACGCCATCGGTTCTCTCAATCGGCGAGATTCAAAAGGTGTTACGCCACTTGTTACAGGAAAATGTATCGATTCGAAACTTGCCTCTTTTGTTCGAGACGATGGCAGACTACGGAAAAGTGACGAAAGATGCAGAGATTCTTGGAGAGTATTGCCGTCAAGGCTTGTCACGTCAGTTGACCGATCAAGTGAAGCCTCCTGAGGGGCCGCTTTACGTGGTCACGCTCGGCGGTCAGACAGAACAAACCGTTCAAGAAGCGGTTCAGAAAACGGAGTTTGGGAACTATTTAGCCCTCGACCCGGAGCAAGCTCGGGAAATTATCGAACGTACGGGCGAGCAACTGTCCATGTTTGAACGGTATGGGGCATCGGCTGTGATTTTATGTTCACCGACAATTCGTCTATTCGTTCGACAATTGCTCGAACGGTATTATCCCGATGTTCCAGTGTTGGCATATAACGAATTACTCAGTTCCGTCGAAGTGAAAAGTATTGGGGTGATTTAAGATGCAGATTAAAAAGTTTACGGCTAAGACGATGGCAGAAGCGATGGCGAAAGTAAAACAAGAGCTCGGTGATGAAGCGGTCATCCTCAATTCACGACAAGTGAAGACCGGATGGTTCGGGCTCTTCGCCTCAAAGCAAGTGGAAGTCATTGCAGCGCTTGAAAAAGAACAAACGACCATACAGCCGCGGCAGTCTGTCCCGGTACGGACGGAATCAACGAAACCTGTAACACCTCAAACGCCACCTCCTCGCGTAGTTGGTGCACCGGCACCGAGGCTTCACTCTTCACTGCGACACGTTGAATCGTTACTCTCGACAGGGTCATTTGAAGATGAATCATGGGAAGAGACACTGAACGAGTTGTACTATACGACAAAATCCATAGAAGAGGTCGAACGATATGTGTACGAACAAGTCAAATCGTCCTTCATTGAACCACCGGATGCCAAACGATATGTAATGGTCGTTGGACCGACGGGGGTTGGGAAGACAACAACGCTTGCTAAACTTGCAGCGCACTTCAAGTTGAAGGAAGGCAAGACGGTCGGCTTGATCACGACCGATACGTATCGAATCGCAGCGATTGAACAGTTGAAAACGTATGCTGAAATCATGAGTATTCCGGTCGAGGTGGCGTATGACTTTCATGATTTTAAACGGGCGAAGCAATTATTTGCCCGTAAAGATATCGTATTGATTGACACGGCGGGACGAAATTTCCGTGATCCTGCATATGTGGAACAATTTCATGAGCATCATGACTTTACAGAAACGAGTCTTTCACTCGTGTTGAGTTTGACTTCAAAAATGAAAGACATGGACATGATCTATTCCCAGTTTGAATCGTTGCCCCTCAGCTCGCTCATCTTTACGAAAGCGGACGAAACGAGTGATATCCATGCGATGTACCGCATGGTGAAAAAGAGTGGTCTGCCGGTCGCATGGATGACGGATGGTCAAGAAGTGCCAGATGACTTGATTCGAGGACATGCGGATGCATTGACGAAACGACTGTTCGAGAAAGAAGGGTGGGCAAGATGGACCAAGCAAGGCGTTTAAGAGCAATTAATGGTGCCCATCCGACGACGATTGCCTTTGCGAGTGGAAAAGGCGGAGTCGGAAAAACGAACGTATGCGTCAACACAGCGATCGCCTTAGCCGAGCTCGGGAAACGGGTGTTGATTGTCGACTTTGACATTGGTATGGCCAACGTTCATATTCTTATGAATGCAATGAAGTCCAGAACGATGATTGAGTCTGTCAAAGCTCGTATTCCGTTGGCTTCAGCTGTTCAGAAAAATGTGTATGGTGTCGATATATTACATGGAGGGAGTGGGCAGGACCAACTCGTCCATCTCTCAGATGATGACATGCAATTTCTCATGCGAGAACTCGAAGTACTGACCGAATATGATTACGTCCTTTTCGATATGGGGGCTGGAGCGACGGACACTTCTCTCCAATTTATTGCCGGGTGTGATGAGATGTTTTTAATCTTGACTCCTGAACCTACCTCGTTAATGGATGGTTATGCATATACGAAACTGGTGCATCATCAGTATCCTGACTTACCGCTAGGCGTCATCGTCAACCGAGCTCAGTCTGGTGAGGAAGCACTTCAATGTTTCGAACGGATGGAAGTCGCATGCAAACAGTTTTTAAATAAAACGATTCGATTCCTCGGCTTTCTACCAGATGACGCATCTGTCAGAAAGGCAGTCATCGCACAAGTCCCGTTTTATCAATACAATCGAAAAAGTGATATTAGCTGGCGGCTCGAACGAATTTTGACAACGCTTACGGGGACGCCGCCGAAACCACGTCACTTGATGAATCGTTTGATGGGGAATTTAAGGAAACAGTGGAACCGAGTATAACGACAGGGAGGTAATAGAGATGGACGTGAACGAATACTTAGGGTTGTTTTTAGATGAGTCCCAAGAACATATCCAATCAATCAACACGCAATTACTTAAATTGGAGCAAACAGGCGGCGCAGATGTCGTACAAGAGATTTTCCGGTCTGCACATACCTTGAAAGGTATGTCTTCGACGATGGGATATGAACGAGTCGCAAATTTGACACACGAGATGGAAAGTGCGCTCGACCTCGTGCGGGGCGGTAAAAAAGAAAGTAACCAATTATTGTTGGATACGATGTTCATCGCTATGGAACAGATGGAGGACATGATTGCAGACATCGAAAGCGGAGGAAAGGGCGCGAACGTGGATGTTTCTGAAACGGTCGCCGGATTCCAATCATTCATCGGTGGTAAAGAGGCTGTAGTCGAACAAACGTCAGAGACAAATACGTTCGAAGTCGATCTGTATACGAATTCGGTCATCGATCAAGCGAAACAATCTGGATTTGAAGCATATCAAATCACTGTCAAATTATCAGAAGCTGTTGTGTTGAAAGCGGCACGGGCGTATATGGTATTTGATCGCCTCCAAGAGTTGGGTGAAGTCGTACGTACGTACCCTGAGACAGAAGAGATTGAACAAGAACAATTCGATTTGTCGTTTGACGTCTTATTCCTATCGCAGGAGACGACAGAAATGATTGAACACGCCATCGCCCAAGTATCAGAAGTAGAACGCGTTGAAGTCAGTACGTTCACAGAAAAGTCCGACAGTGAACCAGAAGTCGCTGTGACGGCCGAGACGATTGCCCCCGAACCAATCGTACAAAGTGTTCCGGATAAGGAAGAATCGAAAGACGCGAAGGACGGAAAAGAGCAAGTGGCAGCACAGGCTCAAGCAAAAACGATTCGCGTCAACTTAGAACGCATCGACCGACTCATGAACTTGTTCGAAGAATTCATCATCGATCGCGGACGATTAGAGCGCTTAGCTGATGAAGTTGGTCAACCTGAATTAAATGAAACGGTCGAAAAAATCAAACGTGGAACGAACGAATTGCAATCACTCGTCTTGACTCTCCGTATGATGCCGATTGAGCAAGTGTTCAATCGCTTTCCACGTATGGTTCGCTCGGTCGCAAAAGAAATCCACAAGAAAGTACAGCTGGATATCTCTGGTGCAGAAACAGAACTTGATCGCACGGTCATCGATGAGATTGGCGACCCACTCGTTCACTTGATTCGGAATGCGATTGACCATGGAATCGAACGTCCAGAAGCGCGTCTTCAAGCCGGGAAACCAGAGCAAGGTATGCTATCTTTACGCGCTTATCATGGCGGAAACCGCGTCTTTATAGAGATTGAGGATGACGGCGCAGGTATTAACGTCGACAAGGTTCGTTCGAAAGCGTTGGAACGTGGTGTCATCACGGATGATGAAGCGACGGCGATGTCTGAGAACGAATTGGCGATGCTCATCTTTGCTCCAGGTTTCTCGACGGCAGACGTGGTGACTGACCTGTCAGGACGTGGGGTTGGACTCGATGTTGTCAAAAATAAAATTGAGTCACTCGGTGGTGTCGTTTCCTTAGAGACGGTCACAGGGCAAGGTACGAAATTCCAAGTTAGTTTACCGCTCACTCTCTCGATCATCTCGGCGATGCTCGTACAAGTTGGCGAGGAGTCTTACGCAATTCCGTTGACATCAATTCTTGAGACGACATTACTCGATGAAGCAGATATTTTAACAGCACATCGTGAGCGGGTCTTTGACTTCCGAGGTCAATTGGTCCCACTCGTTTACTTGAAAGAAATGTTTGAGATTGAATCGGAAACAAAATCGCAATTCCCGGTTGTCGTTGTTCGTAAAGGCAATAAACTCGTCGGAGTCGTCGTCAATGATTTGATTGGCCAACAAGAAATTGTCATGAAACCGCTCGGTACGTATCTTGAAGGGATTCCGGCTATCTCTGGGGCGACCATTCTCGGTGACGGTCGCGTCGCCCTTATCGTAGATAGTAACGATCTCTTTTAAGGAGGAATATTGATGGAACAGAAATGGGTAGTCTTTTCACTTGAAGAAAATACGTATGGGATCGACGTGCAATCGGTACGTTCAATTGAGCGTCTTCAGCCAATCACACGGGTCCCGAACGCACCATCACATGTCAAAGGGGTCATCAACCTTCGAGGTGTCGTCACACCGGTCATCGACCTTCGTTTACGCTTAGGTTATGAAGAAATTGAGCCAACAGACGAAACAAGAATCTTAATCGCCTCTTTGAATCAGGGAGACGCAGGGTTCATCGTCGACCGTGCGAACGAAGTTGTCGAAAGCGATGAAGTACGGATTGAGCCGATTCCAGAATCGAGCCGCGATATGATTTCAGCACATTTGACAGCGATTGCCAAAGGGGAAGACAAACTCTTCTCTCTGATCGATGCGAATGCGTTGTTCGAGGAACAGTATGCTGAGTGAGTTTGAACAAGACCTGTTAAAGGAACTGGGAAATATAGGGTCTGGACATGCGGCCACTGCCTTGTCCGCCATGTTAGCGAAGCCGGTGAACATTACCGTGTCCTCTGCTGAGATGGAACCGATTATGTATTTACCTGATCGAGTGGGTGGTCCGGAGCGGCATGTCGCCTCGGTATTATTAGAATTAGATGGTGAGATTCGCGGAATGATCCTCATCTTGTTCGCAGTTGAAGACGCTGAACAGATGGTATCCACGTTAATCGGAATGCCCTACTCATTTGACTCTGGTGATGTACTCGGTCAATCGGCATGGGAAGAAGTTGGGAATATCATGAGCGGTGCATACGCCCGGGCACTTGGTGATTGGTTACAGACACCGATTATGATTCAAGTACCGGCAACGGCAATCGATATGGCAGGGTCCATCGTCGAATTTGTCGTCACATCGGTCCAACCCGAAGAGGATGCAGCGCTCTATATTGATACGACATTTATGATCGATCAAAAAGTAAGTGCAGGACATGTGTTGTTCCTACCGACACATGGGTCGCTCAAACGGATTCAAGAACGGTTGCTTAGAAATGGCTGATGTATTAAAAATTGGCATTGCCGAATGGAAACAGACAACTGCGCCGAATCGGTTACGTACAGCCGGTCTCGGATCGTGTGTGGGTATCATCTTGTATGATACCCGCCTCCAATTGGCGGCAATGGCCCATGTGATGTTACCGGACTCGGCGATTGCTCGAAAGAATCAAACGATTGAAGTAGGAAAATATGCGGACACCGCCATTGATACGCTCGTACAGTCTTTAAAACGAGAAGGTGCGACAAGACTTCAAGCCAAAATGGCAGGCGGCGCACAGATGTTTCAATTTAAATATGAGAACGAAGCGATGCGAATCGGTGAGCGAAACGCCGAAGCGATTCGCCAAGCATTAAAAGTTCATCGCATCCCGCTCGTGGCGGAAGATTGTGGTGGACATAACGGACGAACGATTGAATTTGACGTTGCCACATCAATTTTATCGATTCGGACGGTGAGCGTGGGTACGAAAGAACTATAAGGGGGGATCGACATGACGACTCATCTTACACAGTTGTGGGATCGCTGGAATACGGACCGTGATATGGATACAGCAAACGAACTACTAGCACATTACGAGTTTCTAATCCACTACCACGTACAACGGATGATCGTGACGCTTCCAAAGAGCGTCGAACGCGACGAATTGAAAAGTTTGGGTTACATGGGATTGTACGATGCCCTTATGAAATATGATCCAGAGCATAATAATAAATTTGATACGTATGCCGCTTTTCGGATTCGGGGAGCCATTATCGATGGGTTACGAAAAATTGATTGGTTGCCTCGTTCAGTCCGGGAAAAAGTAAAAAAAATCGACCACGTGGCAGAACAGCTTGAACAATCGTTGCATCGTGCTCCTACAAAAAGTGAATTAGCGAGTGCTTGTGGCCTTTCGGTTTCAGAGATTGAACGGACGATGGCAGAAGGGTATTTTGCGAATATGTTATCGATTGACGAAGCTGTGACATTGCAGGAAGAAGGGAAAGTCATGTCTGTCACATACTTTGACCCTGATTCCGAAAAACCGGAAGATACGCTGTTGCAGCGAGAGTTGATTGACGTGCTTGCGGCAGAAATCGATCATTTGTCTGAAAAAGAACGGCTTGTTGTTTCATTGTTTTATTTTGATGAATTGACATTGACCGAGATTGGTGAGGTGCTAGAACTTTCGACATCCCGTATCTCGCAAATTCACTCGAAAGCTCTGAAGACGTTAAAAAATGCGCTTGGGCGGTCCTATCTTGAAGAAAAAACATCGTGAGGAGATGAACAAGTGTATATTGTATATGTGATGACTGCTTGTTTGGTTGCTTACGGTTTTTTGTTCGGTTACCGCCAAGTTCAAATATTACAAGAGCGGGTAGAACGGCTCGAAAGAGAGAAGCAGGAGACAGAAACATTGCTTCTTTCTTTCATGGAGTCGATGAACGATCTCGTCGCTTCGGAGCCACCTGAACGCGAACTAAAGGTTCAAGAAGAAAGTTTACCTTTAACATCTGTTGAAGAGTCCAATGAGTCATTGAAAACAACGACAGATGAAACAAAATCGTCTGCGTCGGTTGACGTAGACGATGTCTTGTTACGGCATTCGGTCAGAGATGCTGCCCGAATCCTTGGAAAAGGCGAAGGAGAACTAGCTCTATATGCGAAACTTCGTAAAAAGTGAGAGTTGCCGGAATTCAAGACATATGCTATAGTAGTTCTCGGTGTTAAACACATCACACACGTCTCGGGATCATATTCCTCGGTGCCGAAAGGTCGGAATATAACAATGAACGAGGCGGAGGACTTTTTTAAACCACAAGGAGGAAATTTATCATGGCAGTAATTTCAATGAAACAATTGCTTGAAGCTGGTGTACACTTCGGTCACCAAACACGCCGTTGGAACCCAAAAATGGCGAAATACATCTTTACAGAGCGTAACGGGATCTACATCATCGACCTTCAAAAAACGGTCAAAAAAGTAGACGAAGCTTACAACTTTGTTCGTGAACTCGCGGCAGAAGGCGGAAACGTCCTCTTCGTTGGTACGAAGAAACAAGCTCAAGATACAATCAAAGAAGAAGCAATCCGTTCAGGAATGTTCTTCATTAACGAGCGTTGGTTGGGTGGAACACTCACTAACTTCTCAACAATCAAAAAGCGTATCAACCGCTTGAAGCAACTCGAAAAAATGGAAGAAGACGGCACGTTCGAAGTACTTCCTAAGAAAGAAGTCATCATCTTGAAAAAAGAAATGACTCGTCTTGAGAAGTTCCTCGGCGGAATCAAGGACATGCCTGGTGTGCCTGACGCTCTCTTCATCGTTGACCCACGTAAAGAGCGTATCGCAATCGCGGAAGCTCACAAATTGAACATCCCAATCGTTGCGATTGTCGACACAAACTGTGACCCAGATGAAATCGACTACGTAATCCCAGCGAACGACGATGCAATTCGTGCTGTTAAATTGCTCACTTCGAAGATGGCTGATGCAATCATCGAAGCGAAGCAAGGTGAAGAAGAAGTTGCTGAAGAAGCTGTAGCGACAGAAGCTGAAGCTACAGAAGCTGAGTAATCAGTGAGACAATAGGTGATAAAGGGAAAGCCTTTTATCACCTTTTTTTAGGACATGTATACAAGAAGCCCCGTGCTTTTTCTTAAAATTTGTAGTTTTACAAGGAGGAATTTCCGATGGCAGTTACAGCAGCAATGGTAAAAGAACTTCGTGAAAAAACAGGAGCAGGAATGCTCGATTGCAAAAAAGCACTCGTCGAAACAGACGGTGACATGCAAGCAGCAATCGACTTCCTTCGTGAAAAAGGGATTGCAAAAGCAGCAGCAAAAGGTGATCGTATCGCCGCTGAAGGTTTGACAGCAGTAGCAGTTGAAGGCAACAAAGCTGTGCTCGTCGAAATCAACTCAGAAACAGACTTCGTTGCGAAAAACGAGAAGTTCCAAACACTCGTTAACAACGTAGCGAAAGCAGTTCTCGCATCAGGCGCAACAACTGCAGAAGCTGCACTTGCAGCTGAGTACGAAGCAGATAAAACGCTTGAAACGTATATCCAAGAAGAGGCGTCTACAATCGGAGAGAAAATTTCACTCCGCCGTGTAGCAGTTCTTGAAAAAGCTGACGATGCAGTATTTGGCACGTACCTCCACATGGGTGGTCGCATCGGTTCAGTCGTTGTGATCGACGGAACATCTGACGAAACAGTTGCAAAAGACGTAGCGATGCACGTTGCTGCAGCACGTCCACTTTACGCTACACGCGATGAAGTATCAGCTGAAGAAATCGACCGCGAGAAGAAGGTCTTGACTGAGCAAGCGCTTAACGAAGGGAAGCCTGCTAACATTGTTGAGAAGATGATTGCTGGTCGTATGAACAAGTACTTCGAGGAGATTTGCCTCGTAGACCAAACGTTCGTAAAAGACAGCGACTTCAAAGTTGGTAAATACGTAGAATCAAAAGGCGGAAAAATCAACTCGTTCGTACGCTTCGAAGTAGGAGAAGGTATGGAGAAACGTGAAGAGAACTTTGCTGAAGAAGTTATGAACCAAATTAAAAAATAATCTGCGTCATGACATGTGATGCAACTAAAATTGGGAACACGTCTTTATAACCTTGAGTTAGTTCGTTAAGGGAGCGTGTTCCCTTTTTTCAAGCAAGAGGAGGCAAAGTTATGGAACCGAAATATAAACGAATTGTGTTAAAATTGAGTGGAGAAGCGCTCGCTGGAGATCAAGGTTATGGAATCAATCCTAACATTGTAAACTCAATCTCAAGTCAAATTAAAGAATTGATTGAGATGGGTGTAGAAGTCGCCGTTGTTGTAGGTGCCGGAAACATTTGGCGTGGAAAGACAGGCAGTGAACTGGGGATGGATCGGGCAAATGCAGACTATATGGGTATGCTCGCGACTGTCTTGAACTCACTCGCTCTTCAAGATAGCCTTGAAACGTACGGTGTCCAAACGCGCGTCCAAACATCAATTGAAATGCGACAAGTTGCTGAACCATACATTCGTCGACGTGCTATGCGTCATCTTGAAAAAGGACGCGTCGTCATCTTTGCAGCCGGCACAGGGAACCCATATTTCTCAACGGACACGACAGCCGCTCTACGTGCTGCTGAAATCGAAGCTGACGTCATTTTAATGGGTAAAAATAACGTGGATGGCGTCTATTCTGCCGACCCGAAATTGGATACGACTGCAGTGAAGTATGACACGTTGTCTTATCTTGATGTCTTAAAAGACGGACTTCAAGTCATGGATTCGACAGCAACATCGCTTTGTATGGACAACCACATTCCATTGATTGTATTCTCATTGCTTGAAGAAGGTAATATTAAACGTGTCGTACTCGGAGAACATATCGGGACGGTAGTAGGAGGAGTCAATTCATGAGTGTCAAAGAAGTATTGAAAACAGCTGAAGAAAAGATGGAAAAAGCACATTCTTCACTAAAACGTGATTTCGGAACGCTTCGCACTGGCCGTGCCAGCGCATCGATTTTGGACCCTGTCCAAGTTGATTATTATGGTGTCCCGACACCGCTCAATCAAGTGGCGAACATCAATACACCGGAAGCTCGCTTGCTTTTGATTCAACCATGGGATAAATCAATGGTTTCGGATGTTGAGAAAGCGATTCAAAAGGCAGACCTCGGCTTGTCTCCATCTTCTGACGGAACAGTCATCCGTTTGGCAATCCCTGCCTTGACAGAAGAGCGTCGTAAAGAATTAGTTAAAATCACGAAAAAATATGCGGAAGAAGCGAAAGTCGCTGTCCGTAACGTTCGTCGTGACGCAAACGAAAACTTAAAGAAACTCGAAAAAGATGGCGAATTAACTGAAGACGATCTCCGCGGATATGCAGATGACGTTCAAACGTTGACGGATTCGTATATTAAAAAGATTGATGAATCTGCAGCAACGAAAGAAAAAGAAATCATGGAAGTGTAATCACGGAAGTGGTATACCAAAAAGCTGTGTGGGGACCCTTTTTCTGAGAGGGTCCTTCTTTCATACAATCAGGAGGATAACAGAATGTTTAAATGGGTGAATCCTAAAACGAAAATCGAGGCAGAGTTGAGTGTTCCTGAGCACGTGGCCATCATCATGGATGGAAATGGACGCTGGGCCAAAAAACGTGGTCTCCCTCGCATCATGGGTCACCGAGAAGGGATGAAGTCAATCCGTGAGGCGGTTCGAACAGCGCAGGAACTCGGGATTCAATCTCTGACACTTTACGCCTTCTCTACGGAGAACTGGACTCGTCCGGAAGAGGAAGTCTCGTTTTTAATGAAACTGCCAAAACAGTTCTTAGAGACGGATTTAAAAGAACTCCATGAACAGAATGTGCGGGTGCTCGTCGCAGGAGATACAACCAAACTTCCTCGAGAGACGCGTGAGGCCGTCGACGAGGCGAGAGAGCGGACCGTTATGAATACCGGATTGAAGCTTGTGTTTGCGCTTAACTATGGTGGGCGCGATGAGCTCGTTCAAGCGATGCGCAGTATCGCCGAAGATGTACAGTCGGGATTAATTCAATCGAATGCCATCGACGATCACTTAATCGGTGAACGACTCATGACGCACGTCCAAGATGTGGATCTCGTTATTCGAACGAGCGGTGAACAACGACTCTCTAACTTTTTATTATGGCAAAGCGCATATGCGGAACTTCATTTCACAGAAGTATTGTGGCCGGAATTTAAGCGTGAGCATTTTGTAGAAGCGATTGAATCTTATAACGCGCGCACGCGTCGTTTTGGTGGGGTGTAACATGAAGACAAGAATCATTACAGGGCTTTGGGCCGGAGCCATCTTTATTACGGTGATTGCGCTTGGAGGCAACGCATTTGTTTCATTGATGGGCATTCTTGCGCTCATTGGATTAAGTGAATTCACATTGATGCGACAGCATAAACTATTGGCATTCCCATTTTTAGTGACGTCACTCCTCGTGGCGTTCCCGTTCATTTTGTTGTTACTTGAAACGCAAATCGTTACGGACGAGATGCCGTTCACGATCGAACAATGGCTCGTGTTAGGACTTGTGTTATTACTATTTTGGACGGTCGTCACTAAAAATCGATTCACCTATGAAGATGTCGGATTCTATTTCGTCTCGGCTGTCTACTTGGTCGTCGGGTTCTCAAGTTTCGCTCTAGTACGTCTGTCTGACGATGGTTTGTCGAAAGTGTTGCTCATCTTGTTCATGATTTGGGCGACGGATTCTGGAGCCTATTTCAGTGGGAAGGCGTTCGGAAAAGCAAAACTATGGCCATCAATCAGTCCGAACAAGACGATTGAAGGAGCAATCGGCGGTATTGTATCTTCCGTTGTACTCGGCGTCATCTTCGTCTGGATCGATCCAATCTTACCAGTATTCGAAGTGATCATTTTAGCTATCGTCGTAGCCGTCGTCGGACAGCTCGGTGATTTGGTACAATCCGCTTATAAACGTCAGTTCGGAGTAAAAGACTCGGGTCATCTCTTACCTGGTCATGGAGGAATCTTAGACCGATTCGATAGTATGATTGCGGTCTTCACAGTCATTTGGGTGTTTAATCTGCTATAAAAGGAGTGTCGAGATGAAGCGAATTAGCTTAATTGGAGCGACTGGTTCGATTGGTGTGCAAACGTGTGACGTCATTGAACAGCACCCCGACCTGTTTGAACTTGAGGCGTATGCATTCGGAACGAACGTCGATGTCGCCACAGAATGGATCAATCGACTTAGACCAAAATATGTGTCAGCGACAAGTATCGAGGTACTCGAACAATTAAAACCGCGCCTTACATATGAACCACTGTATTTTATTGGTCCAGAAGGCCTGAAAGAATGCGCGACGGCAGAAAGAGCCGATATCGTCGTGACAGCGGTGGTAGGAGCGGTTGGTCTTGAACCGACACTTGCAGCGATTCAAGCAGGAAAAGATATCGCGCTCGCCAACAAAGAAACACTCGTCACCGCAGGACATCTCGTCAAAGCTGCCGTGAAAGAATATGGGGTCAATTTGTTACCTGTCGATAGCGAACACTCTGCAATCTTTCAATGTTTAAACGGGGAACGTAGAGAAGATGTCTCGAAAATCATTTTAACGGCATCGGGTGGAAGTTTCCGTGACCGTTCACGGGAAGAATTAGTCGATGTGACGGTTGAAGATGCGTTGAATCATCCGAACTGGTCGATGGGAGCGAAAATAACCATCGACTCGGCGACAATGTTCAACAAAGGACTAGAAGTCATCGAGGCACACTGGTTGTTCGATATCGACTATAATGATATTGAAGTCATCTTGCATCGAGAATCAATCATTCATTCGATGGTCGAATTTAAAGATGCAGCCGTAATGGCTCAGCTCGGAAACCCGGATATGCGGGGACCGATTCTCTATGCGCTTTCGGAACCGAAGCGGCTTGAAATTGAGGGGAATAAGCGGTTAAACTTGAATGAAATCGGAAAGCTTCATTTTGAAGAGGCTGATTTCGAGCGTTATCCGGCACTCCGGTTAGCGTTCGAAGCAGGAATAATCGGAGGATCAATGCCGACTGTTCTGAATGCAGCCAATGAAATGGCAGTGGACCTATTCTTGAACGGTCACATCACTTTCTTAGAAATTGAACGACTCGTTGAAGAGGCGATGGCTCAACATGAGGTGATCGCCGAACCGACGCTCGCGCAAATTCTAGAAGTTGACCGAGTAGTACGTCAACAGATTCAGCAAGGAATTGAAGGTGGGGAATAAATCATGACGACTTTTATCGCCATCGTTTTGATGTTTGGCGTTCTCATTTCGGTACACGAATGGGGACACCTCGTCATGGCGAAACGGGCAGGCATTCTCTGTCACGAGTTTGCAATCGGATTCGGTCCAAAAATTGTTTCGTTCCGTAAAAATGAAACGCTCTATACCATTCGTCTTTTACCAATCGGTGGCTATGTCAAAATGGCCGGAGAAGACTTTGAACCGGTTGAAGTACGCGCGGGTCAGCATGTCGGACTCCGTTTAACCGAGCAAGGGACGGTAGATCGCGTCTACTTCCAACCGGACACGGCAACAGATGTTCAAGTCGTTGGAACTGTCGATAAGTTTGACTCGACACATGAATTGAAAGTACAACTCCTCATCGATGAGGAAGTACGCGTCTATTCACTAGAACGAGACACACTCCTTGTCGATCAAGGGATGGAAATTCAAATCGCACCGTACGATCGAACGTTTGGAGCTCAGTCGGTTTGGAAACGTGTTTTGGCAATCGCAGCCGGTCCGGCGATGAATTTCGTGTTGGCGTTCATCTTGCTCATTATTGTCGGCCTTGTTCAAGGGACTCCGACGAACGATGGGCAAATCGGTACGGTTCAACCCGATTCAGCCGCTGATGAGGCAGGTTTGATGAGCGGGGATGAAATCGTATCGATTGAAGGCGAATCGATTTCAGATTGGCTCGATTTACGTTCGGCTCTTTCTGACCGGGCTGACAGCCCTACGGAAGTCACGTATGTTCGTGATGGTGAGGAAGCGACAGTCACACTCACCCCTCAAGCGGTCGAACAAAATGGAGAAACTGTCGGCATTCTCGGTGTCACGAACGCGCTTGAACGTTCACCAGTTAAAGCCGTGACGACAGGTGCTGAGACGACGTGGACGATGTCTACCCTTATCTTTTCTGCGGTCGGAGATTTAGTGACGGGTCAAGTTGGGGTCGATCAACTCGCAGGTCCGGTTGGAATCGTACGCATGACAGATGAAGTAGCAGCGAGCGGTTTGATTATGTTGTTGAACTGGACTGCGCTTCTTTCGGTCAACCTCGCCATCTTCAACTTGCTTCCCCTTCCTGCGTTAGACGGGGGACGATTGATTTTCCTCCTGTTCGAAGCGGTAAGAGGACGTCCGATTGATTCGAAAAAAGAAGGGTTCGTCCACTTTATCGGGTTCGCACTATTGATGCTCCTAATGTTAATTGTCACTTGGAACGACATTCAATCATTCTTTAAATAATTTTTTTGTAGAGAAGGGAAACGTTGAACTGTATGAAACAATCTAGATTGCTCATGCCTACATTAAGAGAAGTACCGGCTGACGCGGAAGCGGTCAGCCATCAACTTCTCGTCCGTGGAGGTTTCATTCGCCAAAATGCGGCTGGAATCTATTCTTATCTTCCACTCGGACATCGCGTGTTACACAACATTCAAACGATTATTCGTGAAGAGATGAACCGGGCAGGTGCACAAGAACTATTGATGCCTGCCATTCAACCAGCAGAACTTTGGGAGGAGACGGGACGCTGGGACATTTATGGCCCTGAATTGATGCGATTGACAGACCGTCATGACCGTCGCTTCGCACTCGGCGCGACACATGAAGAATTGATTACGTCCATCGTTCGCGATGAACTCAATTCTTATAAGAAACTTCCGATGAACCTATACCAAATTCAAACAAAATATCGTGATGAGCGTCGGCCACGCTTCGGTTTGCTTCGCGGACGCGAGTTCTTGATGAAAGACGCGTATTCATTCCACGCGACACAAGAAGGTTTAAATGAAGAATATACAAATATGTATAACGCGTATTCACGAATCTTCGACCGCACTGGCCTCAAATACCGTCCAGTCGTTGCGGACTCTGGGGCAATCGGTGGGAAAGACACGCATGAATTTCAAGCACTTGCAGCTATCGGTGAAGATACAATCGTCTATACAGACACGTCGAACTATGCGGCGAACATTGAGATGGCAGAAACGTTAGACCGCTATGAGATGCAACAGGCGGAAGTTCGTCCGCTTGAGAAGGTGGATACTGAAGAAAATCGTACGATTGAAGACGTGGCAAAATTCTTGAATATCGATTCGAAGACGACAATCAAGTCCGTCTTGTTCAATGTCGACGGAGAGACAGTCATGGCGATCGTTCGTGGAGACCACGAAGCGAACGAAGTCAAAGTGAAGAACGCACTCGGTGGACTCGACATTCAACTTGAAGAAGAAGCAAAAATCGTTGAGTTGTTCAACTGTGCGCCAGGTACACTCGGACCGATTAACGCTCCGGTCAAAGTGGTCGCTGATTATGCGGTTAAATATTTAGTAAATGCTGTATGTGGAGCGAACGAAGCGAATACGCACTTCACAGGCGTGAATGCAGAGCGTGATCTCTCAGAGTTGACGTATCACGATTTACGTTTTGTGGTCGAGGGCGACTTAGCGCCTGACGAGTCAGGTCCGGTTCGTTTTGCACGCGGAATTGAAGTGGGCCAAGTATTTAAACTCGGAACACGATATTCAGAAGCGATGGGTGCGACATTCCTCAATGAAGAGGGTCGTGCCGAACCACTCATCATGGGTTGTTACGGCATCGGGGTGTCACGCACACTTTCAGCTATCGTGGAACAACATCATGATGACCGTGGAATCGTTTGGCCACGTAACGTTGCACCGTTTGATCTTCATTTAATTGCAATCAACGCGAAAGACGAGACGCAACTTGAACTTGCAAACCGTCTACATGATGAACTTGGTCAAACGTATGATGTTTTGTTTGATGATCGCAAAGAGCGAGCTGGCGTCAAGTTTGCGGATGCGGACTTGATTGGACTTCCAATTCGTGTAAACGTCGGTAAAAAGGCGGCCGAAGGCATCGTCGAAGTGAAAGTACGTGCGACTGGTGAAGTGGTTGAAACATCAATCGATGAGTTGGAACAAGTCATCGCTACAAAGTTTAGCGAGGCTCATTAATGGATGAAGGTGACAGCGGAAGCGGTCACCTTCATTTGTCGAATTGGCATGAAGGGGGAAAGATGAACCCGTGGAAGCGAATCAAAAAATGCAATTATTGTTAGGTGACCTTGGGATTACAACAGAGTCAAACGACTTGTTCGACGAGGCAGAACTCTCACGACTCGTCGTCAATAAAAAACGACGTACGTGGACTTTTTATTTTTCATTTCCAGCAGTTTTACCGTACGAGGTGCACCAGTTGTTTATGAGTCGATTAGAAAACCGGTATGCGACGTTCGCGGACGAAGTGTACGCCCGATTCTCAACGACAAAAGGTGGGAGCGAGCAAGACTATATCGATTATTGGCCTAGAATCGTCAGTGAATTGAGTCAAGTGTCTGGTGCGATGCGCGGTTATTTCGGTTCTGTATCTCCTCGTTTTGAGCAGAATAAACTATTGATTCCCGTGCGTTCCGCACCTGAAGCCAGTTACGTGGACAAAGAACTCTGCCAAGAAATCCAAGCGCTTTATAGTGCCTATGGGTTCACGAAAAAACCGTGTCAGGCCCATTTCTCAGAAGATGCCGAGGCAAGTCAGGCCCTTCGCGAACAGGTCGTTCAAGAAGATATCGAACAAGCGAAAATGGCGCTTGCTGCCCAATTCGCCAAAGCGACGGAAATAAACGACGAACCGATTACGGAAATTCGGATGGGTGCGCTCATCAAAGATGAGATTGTACCAATCAAGACGATTATCGAAGAAGAACGACGTGTCGCGATTCGTGGTCTCGTCTTCTCTGCGGAGCGGAAAGAGCTGAAGAGTGGCAAGAAATTGTTCACTTTCAAAATGACCGACTACACCGATTCGTTGATTGTGAAAGTATTTGCGCGCGATGACGATGATGACCGGATGCTCAGTGCTGTCAAAAAAGGGATGTGGATTCAAACGGCTGGTCGGGTCGAAGATGACTCCTTCATGCGTGAATTGTGTATGATGGCATCGCAACTCCAGGAAGTGAAAGTCGAACCGCCGCGTGATGAGTGGGAAGGCGAGAAACGTGTAGAACTTCATGCGCATACACAAATGAGTCAAATGGATGCTGTCACAAATGTGTCTGCTCTTGTCGCGCGTGCAGCGCAATGGGGTCATCGAGCAATCGCGATCACGGATCATGCTGGTGTCCAGGCGTTCCCAGAAGCGTATTATGCTGGAAAAAAGAATGATATCAAAGTGTTATACGGGGTCGAGGCGAATGTCGTCAACGATGGTGTCCCTGTCGCTTATCATGCGACCGATGTAGCGTTAGACGATGCGACTTACGTCGTATTCGACGTCGAGACGACAGGTCTTTCTGCTGTCTATAACAAAATCATCGAACTCGCTGGTGTCAAAATCAAAGATGGAGAGATTATCGACCGGTTTGAGGCGTTCGCTGACCCGAAACATCCCTTATCAGCGACAACAATTGAGTTGACTGGAATCACCGATGATATGGTTCAAGGACAGCCTGACCCGGAAGTCATCACAAAGCAGTTCGTCGACTGGTCTAGAGATAGTATTCTCGTTGCCCACAATGCTTCATTCGATATGGGTTTCCTTGAGGCGACACTTCGAAGTGGTGGTCATGAGCCGGACGACTATCCGGTCATCGATACACTTGAACTAGCCCGTACGTTGATGCCGACATTAAAAAACCATCGGCTGAACACTCTCGCGAAACGATTCGATATCGAATTGACTCAGCATCACCGTGCCATCTATGACGCGGAGGCGACGGCATATTTATTGCTGAAGTTACTAGACCATGCCAAACAGATGTTCGAAATGACGACGCATCGTTCATTAAATGCGAAAGTCGGGAGTGACGTGTCAAAAATCCGTCCATTCCATGCGACCATCTATGCGAAGAATAAAAAACCTGGACTCCGTCATCTATATGAACTCATTTCGTTATCCCATATTGATTATTTACATCGGATGGCACGGATGCCGCGGTCAGAACTTGTGAAACGCCGAGAAGGGTTACTGATTGGCTCAGCTTGTGACAACGGTGAGATCTTTGATGCCGCCTTGAACAAATCAGACGATGAACTCGAGAAGATGATGTCGTTTTATGACTTTATCGAAATTCATCCGCCGGCGCTCTATCATCACTTGATTGATAAAGAAATCGTTGCAAACGAATTGGAGCTCCGTGAGATTATCAAACGAATCATCCGTGTCGCTGATAAGGCTGGATTACCGGTTTGTGCGACAGGGAATGTGCATTATTTGGATCGCCAAGACCGATCGTATCGGGAAATTTTAATTCGTACCCAAGGTGGGGCAAACTTCATTAACACACGAAAAGAATTACCGCACGCCCACTTCCGGACGACAAAAGAAATGATGGAAGAGTTCAAATTTTTGGGAGATGAGTTGGCGCATGAGATTATCATCACAAACCCGAACGTGATTGCCGACCAAATCGAATCAATTCAGATTATCCCGGATGATCTGTACACGCCAAAAATTGAAGGGGCGGACGATGAGGTTCGAAACATGAGTTATGACATGGCTCGATCGATTTATGGTGACGAGCTACCGGAAATCGTTGAGGCACGTCTCGAGAAAGAATTGAAGTCGATTATCGGACACGGATTTGCAGTCATTTATTTGATTTCACATAAACTCGTTAAAAAATCGTTGGATGATGGATATTTGGTCGGTTCACGTGGGTCGGTCGGATCAAGTCTCGTCGCCACGATGACGGAAATCACCGAAGTCAACCCGTTACCGCCACACTATGTCTGTCCTAACTGTCAACATTCTCACTTCTTCAATGACGGTTCTGTCGGTTCAGGATACGATTTACCGGACAAAGAATGTCCGGAATGTGGGACATGGTATAAAAAAGATGGGCACGACATCCCGTTCGAGACGTTCCTTGGTTTCAAAGGGGACAAAGTACCGGATATTGACTTGAATTTCTCAGGTGAGTATCAGCCGCATGCCCACGCCTATACGAAAGTATTGTTCGGAGAAGAATATGTATATCGTGCAGGAACGATTGGAACGATTGCGGATAAGACGGCTTATGGGTATGTAAAAGGATATGCGACTGAGAACGATAAAATCTACCGTAACGCCGAAGTCGATCGTCTTGTGTCCGGTGTCACCGGTGTGAAACGGACGACGGGTCAGCACCCGGGGGGGATTATCGTCGTACCTGATTATATGGACATCGCCGAAATTTCACCGATTCAATATCCGGCCGATGATAAGTCGTCCGAATGGAAGACGACCCACTTCGACTTCCACTCGATTCACGACAACTTGCTCAAATTAGATATTCTCGGGCACGATGACCCGACCGCCATCCGGATGTTGCAAGATTTGTCCGGCATCGATCCGAAGACAATCCCGACAGATGACCCGACCGTCATGAAAATTTTCTCGTCCCCGGACGTGCTCGGTGTTACACCGGAGCAAATCGAATCGAAAACGGGAACACTCGGGATTCCAGAGTTCGGGACGAAGTTCGTGCGCCAAATGCTCGAAGAGACGAAACCGTCAACGTTCTCAGAACTCGTTCAAATCTCGGGACTGTCCCACGGAACCGACGTTTGGATAGGTAATGCAAACGAGCTAATCTACAACGGCACGTGCGAACTGAAAGACGTGATTGGATGTCGTGACGACATCATGGTTTACTTGATTTATGCGGGTCTTGAACCATCATTCGCATTTAAAATCATGGAGTCTGTCCGTAAAGGGAAAGGACTCACGGACGAGATGGAGTCCGAGATGCGGGCGAATGATGTGCCGGAATGGTATATCTCGTCTTGTAAGAAAATCAAGTACATGTTCCCTAAAGCGCACGCGACGGCGTACGTGTTGATGGCGGTCCGAATCGCCTACTTCAAAGTGCATCACCCGATCCTTTACTATGCGACATATTTTACCGTTCGAGCAGGAGACTTTGACTTGTCCGCCATGATCAAAGGTCCCCAAGCTGTAAAGAAAGCGATGTCGGATATTCGTGAAAAAGGGTTTGATGCGACCGCGAAAGATAAAGGACTTCATACCGTCCTCGAACTCGCGTTAGAGATGCTAGAGCGAGGAATGAAATTTCAAAACATCGACTTGTACCGATCGAGTGCAACCGAGTTTTTGATTGAAGACAATACGCTGATTCCACCGTTTAATGCAGTCGACGGACTTGGCACGAATGCTGCGAAAGCGATTGTCGAGGTGAGGGAAGAAGGGCAGTTCCTGTCAAAAGAAGATTTACGGAAACGAGCGAAACTGTCAAAAACGGTCATTGAGACACTCGATACGATGAAATGTCTCGAAGGCTTGCCTGATGAGAACCAACTCTCATTCTTTGATTTTGGGGTGTAAGTTGCGAATTATCGGGAAAATATGATATATTAGTATCGAACAAAGTTGGATACTACGACGGAAAGGAGTAGGGAACCCTACTCCTTTCTTGTATGTAAAAGCCAGAAGGAGGGATGAGAGTGTCCAAAATAACAGAAGTCGTTGAATCGATTGCGTCGCCAATCGTCGAACGAGAAAACATGGAATTGGTCGATGTGGAATTCGTAAAAGAGGGTCCTGACTGGTTCTTGCGTGTCTATATCGATAAACCAGGGGGCGTCGATTTAGACGATTGCGTCAATATCAATGAACAACTCTCGGAAAAACTGAACGAATCCGATCCGATTGAACAGGCTTATTATCTTGATGTCTCGAGTCCTGGTGCGGAGCGTCCGCTGAAAAAGCCGAGCGATTTTGAACGTGCGGTAGGCAAAAACGTCTACATGAAAACGTTCGCTCCGATCGATGGTGCTAAAGAGTTTGAAGGAATTTTGACGGCATATGATGGGGAAACGGTCGTGATCGAGACGCGCATCAAGACAAGAAAAAAAGCGGTATCGCTACCGGTAGACAAAATTGCACAAGCCCGCTTAGCGGTCACGTTTAGTTAAGGAGAGGGAAGAAGATGGGTCCACAATTACTCACTACAATCGATCAGATTGCCAAAGAAAAAGGAATCGACAAAAATATTATTATCGAAGCACTCGAACAAGCGCTCATTTCTGCATATCGTCGCAACGTGGCGAATCCGAATGAGCACGTGAAAGTCGAGTTCGACCAGGTGACGGGAGATATCCGTGTCTACGCACTACTAGAAGTCGTAGAGCGACTCACACAACCAGATCAACAGCTCTCACTCGAAGAGGCACACGAAATCGATCCGAACTATGAGCTTGGTGATTTTCATAAAGAAGAAGTCACACCAAGTGATTTCGGACGTGTCGCAGCGATGACGGCAAAACAAGTGGTTACACAAAAAATGCGTGAAGCCGAACGCGAACGCATCTACAACCACTTCGCGGACAAAGAAGACGAAATCATGACTGGAATCGTGGAACGTTTTGACCCGCGCAACTTGTATATCGGTTTAGAAAACAACATTGAAGCGGTCCTTACACCGAATGAACAGATGCCAAATGAGTCATACCAGATTCATGACCGAATTAAAGTATACGTTACAAAAGTTGATTCGACGACAAAAGGATCTGGTGCAGCGATTCAAGTATCACGTACGCATCCTGGACTTTTGCGCCGTCTATTTGAACTTGAAGTGCCTGAGATTTCAAACGGGACAGTCGACGTCATGTCTGTATCGCGTGAAGCAGGTGACCGTTCGAAAATCGCTGTTCATTCGGATATCGTCGATCCGGTCGGGGCGTGTGTTGGACCGAAAGGACAGCGTGTCCAAACGATTGTCGATGAGTTGAACGGTGAGAAAATTGATATCGTTCGCTGGTCTGAAGACCCAAAAGAGTTTGTCCGTAATGCACTTAGCCCGGCTCAAGTCGTTGCCGTATATGTCAATGAACCGGCGAAATCAACAACGGTCGTCGTACCAGATTATCAATTGTCTCTCGCAATCGGGAAACGTGGGCAGAACGCACGCCTTGCTGCGAAATTGACAGGATGGAAAATCGACATTAAGAGTGAAACGGATGCGGAAGCACTCGACTTGTTCGATACGTTCGCTGAAAAAGTTGAATCCGAATCAGAAATTGTTCAAAATGAAGTTGAACAAGACTTATCAAATGCTACAGTTGAAACGACTGCGGTGAAAGAAGAGGAATGACCATGAAGCAAAAGAAACTTCCTTTGCGTAAGTGTGTGGTCACACAAGAAATGCTCCCGAAAAAAGAATTGATTCGTGTCGTTCGAACGCCTGAAGGTGACGTAGTCATCGATCAGACGGGCAAAGTGAACGGTCGTGGGGCTTACTTATCAAAAGATATCGATGTTGTTCGTCAAGCAGAGAAAAAACGGACGCTCGACCATCACTTGAAAGTAAAGACGAACGATGACTTGTATGAACAGTTGAAAACTGTCGCAGGTGACGAATCATGAGTCAGTGGGAATCATTGTTAGGCCTTGCTGCTCGAGCGAGGAAAGTAACGATGGGAGAAGAGTTTGTATTGAAGGATGTCCGAGCGGGCCGTGCCAAGCTCGTCATTCTAGCCGGAGATGCAGGGGCCTCGACGAAAAAACGAGTCTCTGACAAGTGTGCGTCTTATCAAGTGCCATTGATTGAAGTGAGCGATCGCTACACAATCGGCGCTGCACTTGGTAAAGATATGCGTGTCGTCGTATCGGTCACGGAATCCGGATTTGCGAACAAGCTTAAGCAACTTCTCTCTTAACTATTAATGGAGGTGGATGCTTTGGGAAAACGCGTCTATGAATTTGCAAAAGAACAGAATGTAACGAGTAAACAAGTCATTACTCAATTAGAAAAATTGAACAAATCGGTGAAAAATCACATGGCCGTCCTCGATGAGGAAACGGTAAAACAGTTAGACCGAGTGTTCAATCCTGAGAAATATCGTGCCGAGAAACAAGCTGAATCAAAACCGGCTTCAACTTCGAACGAACCGAAGCAAGAGAAAAAAGAAGCTCCAAAAGCACGTCCGCAAGCGGGGCAACAAAACCGTGGCGGTCAAAACAATCGCGGTGGTCAAAACCGTTACAACGACCCACGCAATAAAAAACGTGGAAAAGGGAAAGGCAAAGGCAAGCCAGTAAAAGCTGCCATCCCACAAGAAGCCGATCCAAACTCGAAGACGAGCCAACGGAAAGCGGCTCGACTCGCGCAAGAGGCCGAGATGGGTAACGTCATCAAATATGAAGATGTACTCAGCGTTTCAGATCTTGCAGAAAAAATGAACAAAAAGCCGAACGAAATCATCATGAAATTGATGGGGCTTGGTGTGATGGCTACGATTAACCAAACGCTCGATGACGAGACAATTGAGTTACTCGCAACCGAGTTCGGTTATGAAGTCGAAAAAGAAGTTGTCGTAGATGAGACAGACTTTGAAACAGTTGAGGTTGACTTCTCGCAATATGATCTTGAAGAGCGCCCGGCTGTCGTTACAATCATGGGTCACGTTGACCACGGGAAAACAACGCTTCTTGACTCGATTCGCAACACGAAAGTCGTAGCAGGAGAAGCTGGTGGAATCACGCAACATATCGGGGCGTATCAGGTTTCTGTTAACGATAAGAAAATCACATTCCTTGATACACCAGGTCACGCGGCGTTCACAACGATGCGTGCCCGCGGTGCGGAAGTGACAGATATCGCCATCATCGTCGTAGCTGCTGACGATGGCGTCATGCCACAGACAGAAGAAGCAATCTCACACGCGAAAGCGGCGAACGTTCCAATCATCGTTGCGGTGAACAAAATGGATAAAGAAGGCGCAAACCCTGACCGTGTCAAACAAGAATTGACAGAGTTCGGTCTCATTCCTGAAGAGTGGGGTGGCGAAACAATCTTCGTTCCAATTTCTGCGATTAAAGGCGAAGGAATTGACGAGTTGCTCGAGATGATTCTCCTCGTATCTGAAGTTGAAGAGTACAAGTCAACACCTGAAATGCCAGCTCGTGGTTCAGTCATCGAAGCAAAACTCGATAAAGGACGCGGACCGGTCGCTACACTGCTCGTTCAACACGGTACACTTCGCATCGGAGATCCAATCGTCGTCGGTAGCACGTTCGGTCGAGTACGGGCAATGGTCAACGATATTGGCCGCCGTGTGAAACAAGTCGGTCCATCAACGCCGATTGAAATCACAGGTTTGAACGATGTTCCACAAGCCGGTGACCAGTTCATCGTCTTTGAAGATGAGAAAAAAGCACGTGCAATCGGAGAGAAACGTTACCAACGTTACCTCGAGTCACAGCGCCGTGAATCAGCGAAAGTAAGTCTTGATGACTTGTTCAGCCGCATTCAAGAAGGTGAAGTGAAAGATTTGAACGTGATCATCAAAGCGGACGTTCAAGGTTCAGCAGAAGCATTGGCTGGGTCACTCCGCAAAATTGATGTAGAAGGCGTCAAAGTCAATATCGTCCACCAAGGTGTCGGTGCAATCACAGAAGGTGACGTGATCCTCGCATCAGCGGCAAACGCCGTGATTATCGGATTCAACGTTCGTCCTGACGGAAACGCCCGTTCAATGGCTGAACAAGAAAATGTTGAAATGCGTCTTCACCGCATCATTTACAACGCGATCGAAGAAATTGAGAGCGCGATGAAAGGTATGCTTGATCCAGAATTCGTCGAAGAAATCACTGGTCAAGTTGAAGTCCGTGATGTCTTCAAAGTATCGAAAGTCGGTACGATTGCAGGTTGTTATGTGACAGAAGGTAAAATCACACGTGACGCAGGTGTCCGTGTCATTCGTAACGGAATCGTCGTGTACGAAGGTAAACTCGATACACTTCGCCGCTACAAAGATGACGTGAAAGAAGTTGCGACAGGGTATGAGTGTGGGATTAAAGTAGAGAAGTTTGATGACATCAAAGTAGAGGATGTCATCGAAGCGTTCGTCATGAAAGAAATCGAACGTAAATAATGTGAGGAGGGATCACGTATGAATATTCGTGCCCAACGTGTCGCCGAGCAAATGCGTAAAGAAATTACAGACGTCTTGTTACGGGAAGTCAGTGACCCGCGCACTAAAAACGCTACAATCACGAGTGTTGACGTGACGGGGGACTTACAGCAAGCAACGGTCTATTATACGGTGCTCGGTGATGAGGAAGATGTGAAAGCAGAAACGCAAGCAGGTCTCGACAAAGCGAAAGGATTTATCCGTCGCGAAATCGGGAACCGCATCCGTCTTCGGAAAACACCAGAAATCTCGTTTGAATACGACTCATCAGTCGCATATGGTACGCATATCGATTCATTGATTCGTGATTTGAACAAAGATCAATAAGTAGAAGGGGAGACGTCGTTCTCCCTTTTTTTATATGGAGGGATGAAATTGGAACCGAACGGAGTGCTCGTACTCGATAAGGATCGTGGCATGACAAGTCATGACTGCGTATTTAAATTACGAAAATTGTTTCATACGAAAAAAGTGGGTCATACGGGTACGCTTGACCCGGAAGTGACGGGCGTATTACCCATCTGTTTAGGACGAGCGACAAAACTCTCCCGCTTTTTGACGGATGAAGGAAAACGTTATGTGGCCGAAGTGACGATTGGGACCGCGACGATGACTGAGGACGCTCATGGTGAGGTCGTTGAACAGAAGGTGATTGCAGAAAACGAATTGGATGAAGACCAAATCGATGAAGTGATGAGTCGACTGATCGGGATCATTGAACAGGTTCCACCGTACTACTCGGCGGTCAAAGTGAATGGGAAGAAACTGTATGAGTACGCGCGAAAAGGACAAACGGTCGAACGTCCCCGTCGCATGGTCGAGATACATCGTTTGGAACGCACAAGTGCGTTGACGTTTGAAGACGGTGTGTGCCGATTCCGAATGGAAATCGATTGTGGGAAAGGGACGTATATTCGAACGCTCGCTGTACAAATCGGGGAGAAGCTCGGTTACCCTGCCCACATGAGTGAACTTCGTCGCACGAGCTCTGGGTCGTTCGAGGAAAGTGGTGCGGTATCGCTCGATGCCTTACAAGCACTCGACACAGTCGATGAGCGAATGGCGCATGTCGTGCCGCTTGAGGACGTGATCAAGCGTTGGCCGGCCATTACAATTCCAAAGAATAGAGAACGTTATATTCGGAACGGTGGGAAACTGAACGGCATTTCGCTCGAATTTGATTTATTTACTGTCTATAATGAAGAAGGAATCCCTCTTGCTTTATATCGAAGACAAGATGGAACGACAGACGCTACAGTCGAGGTCATGCTGGCCATCGACTAAGGGGGAATTTTGACAGTATGGAAACAAGACATCTCACTTATCCAGATACACCAGACGCGTATCCATCCGTCATGGTACTCGGCTTTTTTGATGGTGTCCATAAAGGGCATCAAGCTGTGATTTCACATGCCAAACGTGTGGCAGCTGAACATAACCTTCCGGTGACGGTCGTCACGTTCGACCCACATCCGAAGCAAGTGCTCTCAAATAAACCGGATGCAGTGCGCTATATCACGCCGTTATCCCGAAAATTGAAACGCATTGAAGCGCTCGGGGTGGAACGTTGTCTCGTCTTAACGTTTACAAAAGAATTGGCTGGACTTTCTCCGCAACAGTTTGTTGATGATTATTTAATCGGCGCGGGGGCTGTACATGTGACGGCAGGATTTGACTATTCGTATGGCAAATTCGGAGAAGGGACGATGGAGACGCTGCCTTATCATGCGCGTGATCAATTCACAACGTCTGTCGTCACAGAACAGACGAGGCATGGAGAAAAAGTGTCTTCAACCCGAATCCGTAAGTTATTGGCAGAGGGGCAAGTCGATGAGGCCCACGAACTACTCGGTGCTCCCTATGTCATCTGTGGTGAAGTTATACATGGAGATGCTAGAGGACGTACAATTGGATTTCCAACAGCGAACGTCTTGATGGATGCTTCTTATGTCATGCCACGTCTAGGTGTTTATGCGACACGAGTCAAGCTTCAAGATGGTCGGACGTTCTATGCTATGACAAATGTTGGACGTCGCCCGACGTTTTACGAGACGGGAGCGGTCTCCGTCGAAAGTCATCTGTTTGATTTTTCAGAGGATTTATATGGGCAAGTCATTGAAATCGAATGGATTCAATTTATCCGTAACGAACGCGCATTTGATGGCTTGGATGCATTGGTCGCACAGCTCAAACAAGATGAGGTGTCGGCCCGTTCAATCCTATCTTGACTTTCAGGAGCGTGTACGCTATCCTTGTCAAGTACGCAAAGTACACCGTTTCGCTTGGCTGGACGATTCACCAACGCCGGCTCGGCAACGCGGCAATTTTTTATTAAATGGAGGTGGAGAGGCAATGGCACTCTCAAAAGAACGTAAAAACGAAATTATCGCGGATTTCGCGACAAAACAAGGTGACACTGGTTCACCGGAAGTACAAGTGGCAGTGTTGACTGAACAAATCAACACATTGAACGACCACCTTCGTACACACAAGAAAGACCACCACTCACGTCGCGGTCTCTTGAAAATGGTTGGACGTCGTCGTAACTTGCTTACGTACCTTCGTAACAAGGACGTTACGCGCTACCGTGAATTGATTCAACGCCTCGGTCTCCGTCGTTAATCGATTGAGACTGTTCAACGGGCTGGGACAACGTCCTAGTCCGTTTCTTCTTTTTTAAAGGAAAATGATTAGACATTCGTAGGAATGAGTTACATAATAAACTAGATAAGGTTTGAGAGGAGAATGTACATGTTAGGTACGAAACAAGTATTCTCTACAGAATGGGGCGGACGCCCATTGTCTGTAGAGGTCGGTCAACTTGCGAAGCAAGCAAACGGCTCAGCACTCGTTCGCTATGGTGACACGGTCGTCCTTGCGACAGTAACAGCTTCAAAAGCACCAAAAGATTTAGACTTTTTCCCATTGACGGTCAACTATGAGGAGAAACTTTACTCGGTCGGTAAAATTCCAGGTGGATTCCTCCGCCGTGAAGGTCGTCCAGGTGAAAACGCGATTTTGACATCGCGTCTCATCGATCGTCCAATTCGTCCACTCTTCCCAGATGGATTCCGTCATGATATTCAAGTCATGATTTATGTCATGTCGAACGACCCGGATTGTTCAGCTGAAATGGCGGGAATGCTCGGTACGTCGATCGCACTCTCGATTTCAGACATCCCGTTCGATGGCCCGATTGCTGGAGCGACGGTCGGACGTGTTGACGGTGAGTTCGTCGTTAACCCGACGACAGCTCAGCTCGAACAGACGGACCTCGAACTCCAAGTCGCCGGAACGGCAGATGCGATCAACATGGTTGAAGCAGGCGCGAACGAAGTACCGGAAGACGTCATGCTCGAGTCAATTCTGTTCGGTCATGAAGAAATCAAGAAACTAGTTGCGTTCCAATCAGAGATCGTAGAGGCTGTTGGGAAACCGAAGTTCGAATACACGGTATCGAAATTTGATGACGCCTTAACAGAAGAACTCGAGGCGGCTCGTCCAGAAATCAACGCCGCGGTCCAAGTCGAAGAAAAACATGCACGTGACGAAGCAATCAATGAAGTGATCGCTAAATACGTAGCTGCCTATGAAGAGACGCTCGCCGATGAACCAGCCAAGTTGAAAGAAGTGTCTGGCATTTTGAACAAATTCGTTAAAGACGAAGTCCGCCGTTTGATCACGGTCGACAAAGTTCGTCCGGACGGTCGTCGCCCGGAAGTCATCCGCCCGCTCGCATCAGAAACTGGCTTATTGCCACGTGCACATGGTGTTGGTCTCTTCACACGCGGTCAAACGCAAGTCATGTCGGTGGCAACGCTTGGCGTGATTGGTGACGCACAAATCATCGACGGAATCGGTTTGGAAGAGAATAAGCGCTTTATGCACCACTATAACTTCCCGCCGTTCTCAGTCGGAGAAGCACGTCCGGTCCGCGCACCAGGTCGTCGTGAAATTGGTCACGGGGCACTCGGTGAACGAGCACTTCTGCCGATTATTCCGAAAGAAGCAGACTTCCCGTACACGATTCGTCTCGTTTCGGAAGTACTCGAATCAAATGGCTCGAGTTCACAGGCGTCAATCTGTGGATCGACGCTCGCTTTGATGGATGCAGGTGTGCCAATCAAAGCGCCGGTCGCTGGAATCGCCATGGGTCTCATCATGGAAGGTGAACACTACACGGTCTTGACAGATATTCAAGGACTTGAAGATCACCTCGGCGATATGGACTTCAAAGTTGCTGGAACAAAAGACGGAATCACGGCTCTTCAAATGGATATTAAGATTGCGGGAATCACGCGCGAAATCTTAGAGGAAGCTCTTGAGCAGGCACGTGCTGGTCGTCTACACATTCTTGATCATATGCTTGAAACGTTAGAGGCACCACGTACGCAACTATCGAAATATGCACCGAAGATTGTGACGATGACAATCAATCCGGATAAAATCCGCGACGTCATTGGACCGGGTGGTAAAATGATCAACAGCATCATCGATCAAACTGGTGTCAAAATTGACATTGAACAAGATGGTACAGTATTCATCGCCTCGACCGACCAGGAAGGGATCGATCTTGCCATGTCATTGATTGGGGATATCGTTCGCGAAGTCGTCGTTGGGGAAGTATTCGACGCAACGGTTCGCCGCATCGAGAAGTTCGGCGCATTCGTCGAGCTCTTCAAAGGAAAAGATGCACTCGTACACGTTTCAGAGTTCAGCCTTGAGCGTGTTGCGAACGTCGAGGATGTGGTGAAACTCGGTGATACGATTCAAGTCAAAGTCACAGAAATCGATGATAAAGGTCGTGTCAACGCATCACATAAAGCGCTCATCTTAGAAGGATTGTCTCCTGAAGAGCGTGAGGCTTACGAAGCGAAACGGAAGGCTGCACGTGAAAGCCGTCCACCTCGCGAAGGCCGTCCGCCACGTCGTGACGGGGACCGTCGTCCACCGCGCTCGACAAATTAATTATTCTGGCCATCGTCTTGGTGCGATGGCCTTTTTCATAGGAGTGAGAACATGGAATGGATGACACTAGAGAACGGTGTACGCATCATCATCGAACCAATCGAGGGTTCGCACAGCACTTCAACCGGTGTGTTTATTAAAGCTGGCACACGCACGGAATCGTTTGAAAATATCGGCATCAGCCATTTGATTGAGCATATGTTGTTCAAAGGAACGAAAACGAAAAACGCAAAAGAGATTGCTTCTTTTTTCGATGAACTTGGTGGAAGTGTCAACGCCTTCACCTCGAAAGACCATACGTGTTTCTATGTGAAGACGCTCGATGAACATGCGGTCATGGCGCTTGATGTGTTGACGGATATGTTGTTCGAGTCGGTGCTTGACGAAAACGAACTCGAAAAAGAAAAACGTGTCGTCGTGGAAGAAATTAAAATGTACGAAGACACGCCAGAAGATCTCGTGCACGAATTACTGGCTATCGCGGCATATCGGGATGACCTACTCGCCCAACCAATTCTTGGAACGGAGGAGAGTGTCAATCGATTGACACGAGACCAACTCGTTGACTATTTGCAAGAACGCTATACAGCAGAAGAAATTGTCGTCTCGATTGCAGGGAATATATCCAATGAGTTGATTGATGCCGTGAAGGGTAGGTTTGCCAACATCCCTTCTAGGGAATCTTCGAAACAACTCAATCAACCGGAGCTATTCCATGATACCGTGACAAAACAGAAGGAAACAGAACAGGCGCACCTATGTTGGAACTATGGAGCAATTTCAGCGACGGATGAACGGTTACCACACTTGGCACTGATGAATAACGCAATCGGCGCGACGATGTCCTCGAGACTGTTTCAGTCGATTCGTGAAGAGGAAGGCTTGGCCTATTCAATCTACTCTTACTACACGACATTCGCTGATCATGGCACCTTTACCATCTATGTCGGAACATCATCCGATACGTTAAAGCAAGTCGAAGTCATTCTCGAAAGAGAGTTAACCCGACTCGTCGAAGAAGGATTGACGGATGAAGAGGTGGATAAAGGCAAGCGGCAATTGAAAGGTTCTCTCGTGCTTGGAAACGAAAGCTCGAGCGCACGTATGAATCGCAATGGACGAAACTTGCTCTTACTTGACGAAGTTGAACCGATTGAACACGTGATTCAAAAAGTGGAACGCATCGAAGTCGAAGAGGTCAATGCATTGATTCGTGAAGTGCTTCAACAGCAACCAGCGAAATCATATGTCCTCCCAAACGAAGGGTGACTTGAAACCGAATTGTAAGTTCTCTACACTGATTAAGAGGTATTCTTTAGTGTGGATAGGATACAGGTGAAAGAAGGGAAAGACTTGAACTTAACGGATTTAGTGAAGACGATACAACTAATTAATCAACCAAATCTTGAAGGCATCATAGTGACGCATGTGACGACCGATTCGCGAGAAGTGGTTCCGGGAACGTTGTTTGTCGCCATCAAAGGTTATACGGTCGATGGCCATGAATACGCGGCGCAAGCGGTGAAACGAGGAGCGGTAGCGGTTGTCAGTGAACGCCCACTCGAGCTAACGGTTCCAAACTTAATTGTACGTGATAGCTCACGTTCAGTCGGACTACTGGCTTCAGCTTTTTATCAGTATCCCTCTGAACAGATGCGACTGTTCGGGATTACGGGAACTAATGGGAAAACAACGACGACGACGATCTTACGTGATGTTCTTGACGTCCTTGGGCACTCGACCGGATTGATTGGAACTGTCGAAGTACGTATTAATGACAACATTGTTCCAAGTAAAAATACAACGCCTCAAAGTTCAGAGCTTCAACAGTTGCTTGCACAAATGCGTGACGAAGGCGTGACTGATGTCATGATGGAAGTATCATCACACGGCCTTGAGCTCGGTCGTGTCATCGGAACGGATTTTGACATCGTAGGATTCACAAATTTGACGCATGACCACTTGGATTTTCATGGTACGTTCGAAAACTATGCGCGTGCGAAAGGATTGCTTTTCGCACAACTCGGTCAAATGGCTTCACGGGGAAAAGTAGCCGTCTTGAACGCAGACGATGCCCAAAGTGCGCTCTACGAAACGATGACCGGTGCTAAAGTATTGACATATGGAATCGATACGCTAGCGGACTTGATGGCATCGGACATTGAACAGACACTCTCTCAGACGAGTTTTGTGTTGAACTACCAAGGCATACGTCTCCCGGTGACCGTACAGTTTATCGGTCGGTTCAACGTATACAATCTGTTGCTTGCGACAGGTTGTCTTCTCGCTGCCGGATATTCGCTTGAGAGAATCGCTGAAGCACTTGAAACGATTCATCCTGCCAAAGGACGAATGCAACGCCTAGACGTCCCGGGTTATAATGTATACGCAGACTATGCGCATACACCAGATGGAATCGAACAGTGTTTGAAGTCCCTTGTTGGCGTACCAAAAGAGAAGATTGTCTTTTTAATTGGGACCGGTGGAAACCGTGATGTCACGAAACGCCCGGCGATGGGTGAGATGGCATCGACCTACGCTGGAACCGTCATCATCACGACAGATGATCCACGCTTCGAAGCTTACGAATCCATCACGAACGGCATCGCGGCTGGAATGACTCATGACAGTTATGTCGAGATTGGTGATCGTGAAGAGGCAGTTCGTTATGCGGCAAGTTTAGCCAAAGCGGATAATATCATCGTATTAGCAGGAAAAGGGCATGAAAAGTATCAGATTATCGGAAATGAAAAGTTGCCGCTCGATGAAGAGGCGATTGTCCGAGCAACCATTTTGAATACGGAGGAATCGTGATTTATGGCAGTACAATCAATTACGTTGACAGAAAAAGAACATGACGACTTCGTCAAAACGCATGACCGTGGTGATTTATTGCAACTGTCGAGTTGGGGAGATGTGAAGCGCCAAAATGGATGGACATCAGAGCGCATCGCTGTAGCGCGTGATGGAGCGACGACCGGTGCCGCACTGCTTTTATTTAAACGTGTTCCAAAATTACCATTTACTTTATGTTATGCACCTCGTGGTTTTGTCGTGGACTATGACGACTTGGCATCTCTTCAAGCACTTGTGAATGAAGCAAAACGTGTTGCGACGGCACATAAAGCCATCGTGATTAAAATTGACCCAAATATTGATCGTGACGAGATGCCTGGTCTATTGACGGAAATGGATGCGATTGGATTTAAACATAAAGGCTATGGTGGCGGATTTGACTACGCACAGCCCCGTTTCACGATGGAAACAGATTTACGTCCAAGCGAGAAAGATATTTTTGCGAAATTCCATCACAAGTTCAGATATAATGTTCGGTTAGCTGAAAAGAAAGGCATTGTCTGTACAGAAGTCGATCGTGATGGACTCAAGACGTTCGCTAATCTGATGAAAGTGACAGGAGAGCGTGATGGTTTCGCCACTCGAGGTCTCGATTATTTTGAAAACCTATATGATTGTCTACAACCGAATGATGCCCGTCTATTTTTAACCAAACTTGAGCCGAAAATTGCGCTTGAACAGCAACAAGCAACACTCGAAAAAGCGAAAAAAGAGTTGAGTAAAATCGAACGGGGGTTAGAGAAGGAGACGCTCGAAAAGAAACGAACGAGCCTTCTTAACCGCAAAGAGCAGACAGAAGCGCAAATTCAAAAAGCCGAACAAGCGTTACCTGAGCTCGTTGAACTAGACCAGACATATCCGAATGGAATCGTCTTGTCGGGTGGGTTATTGACACTTGCAGGACGTCGCTCGTATTACTTATACGGTGCCTCATCCAATGAATTCCGTGAATTCATGCCAAACCACTTGATGCAGTGGACAATGATGAAGGCAGCTAAGGAGAGCGGTGCAGAGCGATATGACTTCGGTGGAGTATCGGGAAGTACTGACCCAAATGATGAATATGCAGGTCTATATGCCTTCAAGTCTGGATGGGGAAGTGACATGATTGAGAAGGTCGGGGAATTTGATCTCGTCTTAAATCGTCCTTTCTATATGGCACTCGAAAAAGGTTTGCCAATCCTTAAAGGATTACGTAAACGGTTAAGAAGATGAGATGGACAGGTGTGTTATCACTTGCGATGGTCGCCTTCTTGATTGGAATTACGCTAGCTTATTTTTATATGCAACCTGAACCGGTACCATGGGTGGACGAACCTACGTTTGAGGCGGATATGTGTGTGCGGAACAAAGAGGCGGAGGACGCCGTGTTAGCGAGGACAAAGATTGAATTTGATCGTTTACATCCACAAGTCGTGAATCGAGGAGTCTCGTTCATACGATTAGCGCAATCTTGTCTAGACCTTGAAGTACGACTCACATCAGGATATCGCTCGGCGAAGGAACAAAATACTTTGTATGCACAAGGTCGGTCTGAACCAGGACAAGTTGTGACGAATGCCAAAGCGGGTCAAAGTTATCATAACTATGGACTTGCGATTGATTTCGTCATTATCCATAACAACAAGGCGGACTATGATTTGAACACTGACCGCAATCGAAATGATGTACCAGATTGGCAAGAACTCGGGGAATTAGGGAAGGCGCTTGGCTTCGAATGGGGCGGTGACTGGAACTCATTTCCGGACTATCCTCACCTCCAAATGGACTTTGGCTTGTCAATCCGACAACTTATCGCAGGGAAACGACCTGACAAAGAAGCGGTTGTACCGATTGCCGATGCACTAAAGCCTCTATTAGATTGAACGGAAATGTTGGCAATGAAGCCGTTTTCCGCTACAATATTCAGTAGCGATAAGGGGACGAAACAGAATATGAATCAATTAGGAGGTTTTTGTTAGTGTCTAAAAAGAAGACAGAGAATATTAGCGTCTTTGCGCTTGGAGGCGTAGGCGAAATCGGGAAGAACATGTACGTCGTGGAGCTAGACGACGACATCTTCGTCATCGATGCCGGACTCATGTTTCCAGGCGATGAGATGCTTGGGATTGACATTGTCATCCCAGACATCACCTATTTAAAAGAAAACAAAGATCGCGTACGAGCAATTTTCATCACACACGGTCACGAAGACCATATCGGTGGACTCAGCTACGTGCTACGCGATTTGAAGCACGTTCCGGTATACGGAACGAAATTAACTCTTGGGTTGATTGAATTGAAATTAAAAGAGGCTGGTTTGTTAAAAGAAGTCGACCTTCGCATGATTGACGCCAAAACGAAATTGACTATCGCTGATCATTTCATCACATTCTTCCGCGTCAATCACTCGATTCCCGACTGTGTCGGTGTTTGTATTCAAACATCTCAAGGTGCAATCGTCCATACCGGAGATTTTAAGTTTGATTATACACCGGTCGACGGTAAGCAATCCGACTTTAACAAGTTAGCGGCGATTGGACAACGTGGGGTTCTCGCTCTACTTTCAGATTCGACAAATGCAGAGCGACCGGGACAAACTGGTTCTGAATCGCTCGTCGGTGCTGAATTGAACGACGTCATCTATCAAGCCGAAGGCCGTGTCATCGTGGCATCGTTCGCATCGAACGTCCATCGCTTGCAACAAGTATTCGCGGCAGCGGAAGCAAATGACCGTAAAGTGGCGGTTGTAGGTCGTAGTATGGTCAATATCGTCGAAGTTGCTCAAAAATTAAACTACCTTCGTTTCAAGGCGAAGACACTCGTCGAATTGTCGCAAGTGAATCGACTGCCGGATAATAAAGTCGTCATTTTAACAACGGGATCTCAAGGAGAGCCAATGGCAGCATTGACTCGTATGGCACGTAATGCGCACAAACAAGTCAACATTCGTTTGAACGATACGGTTGTCATTGCCGCTACTCCGATTCCTGGGAATGAGAAGTCAGTTTCGAAGACGATTGATTTATTATTCCGCTCTGGTGCGAACGTCATTTATAACCAACGTAAAGTTCACGTATCAGGGCACGGTTCGGCAGAAGAGTTGAAGTTGATGCTCAACCTCGTCAAACCGAAATACTTCTTACCGATTCACGGTGAATATCGTATGCAAATGGCGCACTCAAAACTTGCTGAACAAGTAGGCGTAAAATCAAACAATATCTTCATCGTTGAAAAAGGTGATGTCGTTGAGTTTACAGGTCGAAAAGCCCGGATGAGCCGAAAAGTTCCTGCTGGTAATGTCTTGATTGACGGAATCGGCGTCGGCGATGTCGGAAACATCGTTCTTCGTGATCGTCGATTATTGTCACAAGATGGAGTTGTCCTTTGTGTCGTCACATTGAATCGAAAACAGAAGAAATTGATTTCAGGACCTGAACTCATCTCACGTGGATTCGTGTATATGCGAGAGTCGGAAGAGATGATTTCAGAGGCAAACCGTATTGTCACGAAACAGATTGAAAAGAGTCTGCAAGCTGGCAGTGACTGGACCGAATTGAAATCAAATATCCGCGAGCGACTAAGCGTCTTCTTGTTTGAACAGACGAAACGTCGTCCGATGATCTTGCCGATCATCATGGAGATTTAATGGAATGTGAGTGAGGCAAAAGTCATCCGACTTTTGCCTTCTTTTTTTAGGAGGGACTATAGTGGCACAAAAAACAAGAAAGACTCCCGTGAAGCGTAAACGACCTGCGCCACGAAATACGAGAAAACGAAAAAAACAACCGATTGCGCCACGTACATACGGATGGGGAATTTTTGTTCTTTCCATCGTTGCATTCGTATTTGCCTTCTTTAATTTAGGCTGGATTGGTCAACAGTTGTCCGAGCTGTCCGAATATATTTTTGGTGGTTGGGGTGCGCTTACTTATTTGATGGTAGCCGTCATCTTATGGGTCGTGCTCAATTCAATGAGACTGATGGAACGAGCAGGTTTACTCAATATGACCGCCTCACTCTTGTTGTTCGGTGACTTATTGTGGGGAGAAGAGCGTGGTAGAGTCAATGGTGCTTTATATGATTTAAATCAATATTTGTTTTCTGATTTTGGTCTCGTCTTTTTAGGCGTCGTGTTCTTCGTTGTCGGAGTATCTCTGTATGTGCCGACAGTTTGGGGGAAGCTGTACCATCGAATGAGTGAATCCGTTGCAGCTGTGAAGAAAGAATGGCAAGCACGACCAAAAACCGAGAAGAAGCAAGCCTCGAATCGAACACGTACTGCACAACAAAATCAAAAGGTGTTACATACGGAAAGAGAGGCAGCATCTGAATCAGAGTCAGACACCGTCACGATGAATGACATCCCGATTGTAGGATTTAGCGAGAAAGTTGTGGCAGAAAAGAAAGATGCTGAAACGGAAACACCCCAATCTACGGAAACTGATGCATCCAGCACGACAGAAGAGATGATGATGACTGCAGCTCAAGATGTCTCAGATACTTATGAACTCCCTCCTTTTTCAAACTTAAAGGAGCCGGTAATCACTGATTTATCGGGAGAAAATGCGCGCTTGAAAGAGAATGCGGCAAAACTCGTGAAAACACTAAAGTCATTTGGTGTCGGAGTCAAAGTGTTAAAGATTCATCTCGGACCAACCGTTACGAAATATGAGTTACAACCAGATATTGGTGTGAAAGTAAGTCGAATCACCTCGTTAAGTGATGATTTAGCACTTGCACTTGCTGCTAAAGATATCCGAATTGAGGCACCGATCCCAGGGAAGGCGGCCATCGGTATTGAAGTACCGAACCAGGAAGTCGCTCCGGTGTGCTTACGAGAAGTGCTTGAAGCAGATCCAGTCAAACAAGACGATTCAAAATTGCTCGTCGCTCTTGGTCGTAGTATCAGTGGGGAGACCGTCGGAATCTCACTTAACAAAATGCCGCATTTGCTCGTCGCGGGATCAACAGGTTCAGGAAAATCAGTTTGTATCAACGGCATGATCGTATCCTTGTTGATGCGTTCTCGACCTGATGAGGTCCGGCTCATGATGATTGACCCGAAAATGGTCGAATTGAATGTATATAACGGTGTTCCTCACTTATTGACTCCGGTTGTCACAGACCCGAAGAAAGCCGCTCAGGCACTAAAACAGGTAGTTGCCGAGATGGAACGACGTTATGAACTATTCAGTCGATACGGGGTACGCAACATTGAAGGGTATAATGAACTCGTCAATCAATCAGACGATGAAGATGCGAAACGTCTACCGTTCATCGTCGTTATCGTCGATGAACTAGCAGACCTGATGATGGTCGCATCAAATGATGTCGAAGATGCGATTATGCGACTTGCGCAAATGGCTAGGGCTGCAGGTATTCATATGGTTCTCGCTACTCAGCGCCCATCGGTTGACGTAATCACCGGGGTCATCAAGGCGAATATCCCATCACGGATTGCATTTGCGGTCTCTTCTCAAACCGATTCGCGAACTATTCTTGACGGAGGGGGAGCAGAGAAATTGCTCGGACGTGGGGATATGCTGATGCTTGCGAACGGTATGAACAAACCTGTCCGTATTCAGGGAGCGTTCGTCTCCGACCAAGAAGTCGAGATGGTCGTCAATCATGTCATCGCACAGCAACGAGCGCAGTATGTGGAAGCGATGATGCCGAAAGAGGAAGAAGTGACGACAATCGACTCGGATGATTCATTGTTCGGAGAAGTCGTTCAATTCATTGTCACTCAGGAAACGGCATCGACATCGATGATTCAGCGAAGATTTCGAATCGGGTATAATCGGGCTGCCCGATTGATCGATTCGCTTGAAGAAGCCGGTTACGTGGGGCCGTCAGAAGGTTCGAAACCTCGAAAAGTGTTCATTCAAGAACGAGAAGAATAATAAAAACGAACGATTATATATACTAATATATAATCGTTCGTTTTTTAATGGTATACATAGAATGCGGAAATATTAGCGATAATTAAAGAAGTTCGTTATAATAGAAATGTAATATAGCACATATGACCTATATTATTTAATAATGCATACTTTAAAAAAACCTTGAAACGCTTACATATTTTAATAACGTTTTCATTTTACAAAGTTTTTTCAAACATGAAAGAAAAGAGTAAAATGGACTCAGTGGTACGGTTCAACACGATTAAAAAAAATATTTCCCTGATTCCGAACAAAAACTATTGCGTTCTAATTCTCGAATCCCTATACTTAATATTGGCAAGGACATTCATACGTCAGATGTCTGAGCACTGGTAAGTAAATTAAAGGTGGTGAGGCCAATGTCGATTAAGCTCGATCATCGATTGCTCTATCTTCGAGTAATTGAAAAAATTAAGCAAGATATCGACGCTGGTGTCTATCGGGAAGGCGAAAAGTTACCTTCGGAATTCGAACTTTCGAAACAACTTGGAGTCAGTCGAGCAACACTTCGTGAGGCACTCCGAATTCTCGAAGATGAGAAATTCGTGGTGCGAAAGCATGGGGTAGGGACATTTATCAGTTCCAAGCCGCCGTTTACATCAGGAATTGAAGAGTTATTCAGTGTCACTGATATGATTACGCGTGCGAAGATGACACCAGGAACGAAAGTATTGGTGGCCGAGAAGGTGTTGGCAACAGAGAGAGAAGCCGATCGTCTCAAGATTGAGCCGAACTCACCGATTTATCGAATTGTTCGAATTCGATATGCGGATGACACACCGGTCGTATATTGTGTCGATAAAGTGCCGGCCCATCTCGTCTCAAATCCTGAAACATTGACTGAAGGGAAGTCATTGTTTGATGCTCTTGAAAAAGAGGTAGGACGTCGAGTCGCGTATGCGATTACGCATATTGAGCCGAGCGTCAGCTCTGACATATCGTCACAACTTCAGACGGACCAACCGTTACTCGCTTTAAAGCAATTGCATTACGATGAGAGTGATTTACCATTGCTCGATTCGGCCAACTTTTTCCGAGCAGATCGATTCGATTTCCATGTCGTACGTAAACGAGTGTAAAACGACCAATTTTTTTGACGGAAAGGGTTATTTTTGGGGAATAGCGTGAAAGCGCTTTCTTATACCGGTGTAAAGACTACTGATGACATGACAACAAAATTTGTTATGAACCGAAAGGGGAAACACGACGATGATGAACAAAAAGAAAACGATTCTCTCAGCTTTAGCAGCAGGACTCACACTCTCTACAGTACTCGCGGCTTGCGGTGGCGATGACAACGAAGGTGGCTCATCTACAAACGGTGAAGGCGGAGAAGGTAGCGACTTCAAAGTAGCGATGGTTACTGATACCGGCGGTGTAGATGACAAATCGTTCAACCAATCTGCATGGGAAGGGTTGAAAAAATTCGGTGAAGAAAACGACTTGACTGAAAACGAAGGATATAAATATCTTCAGTCAGCAAAACAAGCAGACTATCAGCCGAACTTACAGCAATTGGCACGTGATAACTTTAACTTGATCTATGGAATCGGCTTCTTGATGGCAGAAGATATTGGTAAAGTTGCAGAACAATTCCCTGACAACAACTTTGCAATCGTCGATATGGTTGTTGACGCTCCGAACGTTGCTTCAATCACTTTTAAAGAACAAGAAGGTTCGTTCCTCGTAGGTGTTGTTGCTGGTCTTACGACTACAACTGACAAAGTTGGATTTATCGGTGGGGTAGAGTCAGATTTGATCAAGAAGTTTGAAAATGGATTTAAAGCTGGTGTAATGGCTGTAAACCCTGATGCGACAATCGATGTGAAATATGCTGAAGACTTCAACTCAGCTGAAAAAGGAACAGCAATCGCTTCAGGTATGTACGGTTCTGGTTCTGACATCATTTATCATGCAGCTGGTGGTACGGGTGTAGGGGTATTCACAGAAGCGAAAAACCGTAAGAAGAACGGCGAAGATGTTTGGGTTATCGGGGTTGACCGTGACCAGTATGAAGAAGGACTTCCAGAAAACGTCACACTTACATCAATGGTTAAACGTGTAGATACAGCTACACTTAAAGTTTCGAAAATGGCAATGGACGGGGAGTTCCCAGCTGGTGAAATCGTTGAGTTCTCTCTTAAAGACGAAGGTGTAGGAATCGCGCCAACTTCTGAAGAAAACGTTGCTGCTGACGTTCTTACGAAAGTTGACGAGTATCGTCAACAAATCATCGACGGCGAGGTAGTTGCACCAGCAACTGACGCTGAGTTCGAAGAGTTCATGAAAACAGTAAAATAATTCATTTGAGTATAGGGGGGACCCATGTGGTCTCCCTTTACTTAAAGTTAGGGGTGAACTTCCTTGGAATATGTAATTGAAATGCTAAATATTCGCAAAGAGTTCGGTACGTTCGTTGCGAACGATAATATCACGCTCCAATTGCGTAAAGGAGAAATCCATGCGCTTCTAGGAGAAAACGGGGCCGGGAAGTCGACGCTCATGAACGTGTTATTTGGTCTATATCAGCCTGAAGGTGGAGAGATTCGCGTACACGGGAAGAAAGTTGATATTGAGAATCCGAACATCGCCAATGATCTTGGGATCGGGATGGTCCACCAACACTTTATGTTGGTTGAAAAGTTTACCGTCACGGAGAACATCATCCTTGGACTTGAGCCGAAGAGCGGTGTGACAATCGATCGCGCGTCAGCTCGTCAAAAGGTAATGGATATTTCAGAACAGTACGGACTTAAAATTGATCCAGATGCGAAGATTGAAGATATTTCGGTCGGTATGCAGCAACGAGTAGAAATCTTGAAAACGCTCTATCGTGGAGCGGATATTTTGATTTTCGACGAACCGACGGCAGTGTTGACGCCGCAAGAGATTCAAGAACTTATCCAAATTATGAAACGTTTGATTGCTGAAGGTAAGTCGATCATCTTGATTACGCACAAGCTGAAGGAAATCATGCAAGTGGCGGACCGTTGTACGGTCATTCGTCGTGGTCGCTACATTGGAACGGTTGAAGTGGATGAAACGGTTAATGAAGATAGTCTGGCTGAAATGATGGTCGGGCGTGAAGTCAACTTCGCTGCTGAGTATTCAAAAGCAGAACCGCAACAAGTTGTTCTCGATGTTCAAGGGCTCGTCGTTAAAGACAGCCGTGGATTGAAGGTTGTTGAAGGATTAGACTTACAAATTCGGGCTGGGGAAGTGCTCGGAATTGCTGGAATCGATGGTAACGGTCAAACCGAGTTAATTGAAGCGATTACGGGTCTTAAAAAACCGGAATCAGGAAAAGTTCAGCTCAATGGGAAAGATGTGACTGGTCAAACACCGCGTAAGATGACAGAATCCGGCATCGGACATATTCCGCAAGACCGTCATAAACACGGACTCGTCCTCGACTACTCGATTCGGGACAACATGGTTTTACAAACGTATTACAAAGAACCTTTCTCTAAGCGAGGGCTAATGAATTACAAAGCTGTTGCAGAGAAGGCGAAGGCGTTAATTGAGAAGTTTGACGTCCGAACTCCATCTATCGATGTGCCGGCGCGTGCGCTCTCGGGAGGGAACCAGCAGAAGGCAATCATCGCCCGGGAAGTCGACCGTTCACCAGATTTACTCATCGCTGCACAACCGACACGTGGTCTTGACGTCGGTGCGATTGAATTTATTCATGAACAGCTCATTAAAGAGCGTGAAAAAGGACGCGCCGTCTTGCTCATCTCATTCGAACTTGATGAAATTTTACACGTATCCGACCGTATTGCTGTTCTTTACGAAGGGAAAATCGTGGGGATTCGTGATCCGAAAGAGACGACTGAACAAGAACTTGGCTTCTTGATGGCCGGCGGTCAGAGAGGGGACGAAACAGAATGAAAAAATTAAGTTTAAACCAGCTCCTCATTCCATTCCTATCGATTATTTTAGGTCTTCTCGTCGGTGCCATCGTCATGTTGATCGGTGGTTACGACCCGGTTCAAGGGTTCATCTCATTATTCGAAGGAATGTTTGGTAGTCCGTATGCCATCGGTGAAACGCTGCGAGCGGCTGCACCGCTCATCTTCTCGGGTCTTGCCGTTGCGTTCGCCTTCCGTACAGGGCTTTTCAATATCGGAGTAGAAGGTCAAGTATTGATTGGGTGGGTCGCGGCCGTATATGTAGGAATCAACTTCGATGGTTTGCCGATGTTTATCCACTTGCCGCTCGCGCTTCTCGCAGCAATGATCGCAGCAGCAATTTGGGCTTTCGTACCAGGATTCTTGAAAGCGAAGTTTTACGTCCATGAAGTCATCACGTCCATTATGATGAACTATATCGCACTTTATACGACAAATGCGATTTTGCGTAATGTCATCGGTGTGACGAACGAGCGGACAGAATCAATCAATGAGTCTGCATCTCTCGCATCACCTTGGCTACAAGAGTTGACGACATATTCTCGACTTCACTGGGGTGTTCTCGTCGCTGTCCTTGCAGCAATTGTGTACTACTATATTCTTCAGCGTACGACGCTTGGTTATGAGTTACGTGCAGTTGGGTTCAACAAAAATGCATCTCAATATGCAGGAATGAGCGTAAACAGAAATATCGTCCTGTCGTTCGTCATTTCAGGTATGTTCGCTGGACTTGCTGGAGCTATGGAAGGTCTTGGAACATTCGGAAGTATGACTTTATCGGCATCGTTCACAGGTGTCGGATTTGATGGGATTGCCGTGGCCCTTTTAGGAGCTAATACAGCGATCGGTGTCGTTCTAGCCGCGATTCTCTTTGCAGGATTGAATATTGGTGGTTTGGCGATGCAACTTGGTGCGAACGTACCGTCAGAACTCGTCAAAGTCATCATTGCAGCAATCGTCATCTTTGTGGCATCTGGTTACGCCATCAACTATGTCGTAGAAAAACTAAAAGGAAATCGTAAGAAAGGAGTGGAGAAAAAATGAGCTTCTTAGAAGTCCTCTATATCGTCGTACCGGTTGCACTTGCCTATGCGACTCCACTCATTATCGCAGCACTCGGTGGGATTTTCAGCGAACGCTCTGGTGTCGTCAACATTGCTCTCGAAGGAATTATGATCATCGGTGCCGCGACTGGGATTATCACAACGCTTACTTTAACTGATTTAGGTGCTGGCGTCTTCAGTCCATGGATTGCCTTGCTTGTAGCAATGGTAGTCGGTGCATTATTCTCTCTCTTTTTGGCCGTACCTGCGATTCTGTGGCGCGCGGACCAAACTGTTCTTGGGGTAGCAATCAATATGCTCGCGATCGGTCTTGCCATCTTTGTTGTACGTGTGCTCTACAATAAAGGACAAACTGACTTTATCGAATATCGGATTGCGAAAGAGAACGTACCGTTTTTATCAGATATTCCTGTACTCAAAATGTTCTTCATTAACGTTCAATATACATCATTCGTGGCGATTGCCTTGGCGTTTGTCGTATGGTTCGTCATCTTTAAGACGCCGTTTGGACTTCGCCTTCGCTCAGTCGGTGAGCATCCGATGGCAGCTGATACGATGGGGATCAACGTAACGAAAATGCGCTTCATGGGTGTCATGCTCTCTGGTGCGTTTGGTGGTCTTGCCGGTGCAGTATATGCTGTAACCGTTACGACGAACTTCAGTGGAACGACAATTGTTGGTCAAGGCTTCTTGGCGATTGCCGCAATGATCTTCGGGAAGTGGAATCCACTCGGTGCGCTAGGCGCCGGACTGTTCTTTGGATTTGCGCAGGCGCTCTCGATTATCGGAAGTAATTTGCCGATTATCAATAATGTGCCACAACTTCTCCTGTTGATTGCGCCATATGCGCTCACGATTCTTGCACTCGCTGGTCTTGTCGGGCGTGCGGATGCACCGAAGTCGGTCGGTATCCCATATATTAAAGGGAAACGCTGATTAGAAATAGGACATATGTCCACTATGATAAGGTTGTTTGGTACTTAAGCCAAACAACCTTTTTTGTTATACTTGGCTAGAGCTGTCATGATTATAAGAGAGTGAATCGAAAAGACATGAAAAAAGACATATCAGTCAAATGACCGATACGTCCTTCGTAAATTATTCGAATTTTAGAGCATCGCCGTCGAATGATTCGTCCGCCACTTTGATTGAATCAGTTGGACAACCTTCGAATGCATCCATCATGTCTTCGTGTAATTCATCAGGGATTTCAACAGTACCTGTGTTGTCATCCATCAAGTTGAACGCGAGACCTTCATCATCATAATCGTAAATATCTGGTGCCGCTGCGCCGCAAGCTCCGCATGCGATACATGTATCTTTATCGACGATAGTAAATTTTGCCATGATAATAACCCTCCAAACGGTTTGTTTCTCTTAGAAATCATTCTACTGACTATGAGTAATTGTAGTCTACATACCCAATTATTTCAATGAGGAAACGAGTGTCTTTTTGGTACGATAATGTTTTTTTTAAGGAAGTGACGATTTGGTTCATTTAGCGGATGGGATTTTACTGCTGGCCATTAAACGATTAAATGGAGAACGGAGTGAACGTAGTCTATTTCATGTTCTGAACGGGAAACGTTCGGCCACAACGTTACAAGATGCGTTCTTCTATGAGTTAGAGTCTATTTTTGGACAGTTTCCGCAAGCGACATACTCATATGAGTCCATGTTGAAAGGATTTGAAAAACGGGGGTGGTTGGACCGAAAACAATTCAAATTGACGAAAGCAGGCGAAATGATCTCATCACCTGAGGCTGTTGAGCGTTTATTCAATCGGTTAGGTGGAGAACGACGCGACTATAATGCGACGACGTGGAAAAGGTTGAGTTTATTCGTGCAGACCTTCATGTCTAAAGAGCATGCGCGAACATTTTATCCGGTTCAAGCTGACCGTCCTGCAGAGCAATGGGTAAAACAGTTATTGCAACTCGATCGTGATTGGAAAGCGCTCATGCGGACGTTCCATCTAGAGATTGAAAAAGCGCTTGATCACGTTGGGGATCCGTATGCGACTGCGGTCGTCTACCGGTTTACTGGAGCGTTCGAAACAGGATTGACGTATGAACAAATTGCTAGTTTGCTTGATGTCGATGCCGAAACGGCCCGCCTCTATTTTTTGGCAGGATGGAACGAGTTGCTGAAAGTGTTACCGGAAGATGCGAAAATCCGAGGGTTCACGTATGGGTTATCGACAGACCGGATGACGTATTCTGCGCATGAATCGTATGACCTCTTTCTGAAGGGATACACATTCGATCAAGTTCAGGCAAGGCGTCGATTGCGGACGAGTACGATTGAAGACCATGTGGTGGAGATGGCGATGTATTTAGCTGTCTTCCCGCTCGAACAATTTGTGCCGATGCAGGACATTGTCGCCATCGAAAAATTACGAGATCCGGTCAGTTGGGCTTTGAAGCCTGTCTTTGAAGAAATGGGTAACGTCAGCTATTTTCAAATACGTCTTGTGTTCGCAAGGCTGAAACGAGGTGAGACATTTGTATGAATCGACATTGAAACGAGTCTTTGGATATGATTCGTTCCGACCTGGTCAACACGACATCATTCAAGCAGTGGTGGAAGGACAGGATGTCTTGGCCGTCATGCCGACCGGTGCGGGAAAATCGTTGACGTTTCAACTCCCCTCCTACATAAAGAATGGAGGTTTGACGATCATCGTCTCGCCGCTACTCTCTCTGATTGAGGATCAAATGCTTCATATCCGGGAACGTGGTGAGCGTGGCGTAGCCCGATTGACATCTATGGAGTCGATGGAAGAAAAGCAGGACATCATCAATCATTTGAAGCGTTATCGTTTTTTATATCTCTCACCCGAACAATTGGCTGTTCCTTATGTCACGCGTGCGTTGGCGTATGTGAAAATTCAAATGCTTGTAATTGATGAAGCGCATTGTATCTCCCAATGGGGCCATGAATTTAGACCAGAATATGCCCGGTTAGGCGAGTTGCGAAAGCAAATCGGCAGCCCGCAATGTATGGCGGTCACGGCGACGGCTCCTGAGAGCGTAAAGCAGGATATCGTTGAGAAGTTAGCACTCTTCTCACCCGAACAATTCGTTCATTCAGCCAATCGACCCGAGATTCGATTAATGGTCGAGCGACTGGAGAAAGAGAAGAAACTCGAGAGACTGAAGGAATTAGTTCGAGAGATTCCGAAACCGATCGTCGTTTACACGGCAACACGTCGGGAGGCAGAGGCGCTGGCGTTTGAGCTAGAAGACGCATTGTTTTATCACGGTGGAATGTCTACAGAAGACCGACGACTCGTGCAATCTCAATTCTTACGGAACGAGGTGTCGGTCATGGTCTGTACAAGCGCTTTCGGAATGGGGGTCAATAAAGATAACGTTCGTTCGGTCATCCACTTCCAATTACCTGCGACGGTCGAAGCGTATATGCAGGAAATCGGCCGGGCCGGACGCGATGGACAGCCTGCGTTTGCTGTGCTCCTATATGCAGATGGGGACGAGCGAATCCAGCAGTTTTTGATTGACGGTCAATATCCAAAAGACGAGGATGTTCGTTTGGCGTATTTTGAGCGTGAGAACGGCACATCTCTAGCGCAGTTACCGCGTTTACTAAAAATGAATGAAGAAGATTCAAAATTCTTGTTGTTAAAGCAGTTGTTGTCCGAACGTTCTCTTCAAGAAGCACTGGATTGGGTAAAAGAAAGAAGGCGCGACCGATACCGTCAGCTTGGACAGATGATGGATTATGCACTCATTCGCACGTGTCGGCGCGATTATTTACTACGCTACTTTTCGGAACCAACGATTGAACAAAACGAATGTTGCGATATATGTGGCCCCATCGTGTTCCCAGACACACCTAAAATCGTTCGGGAAAATGTGACAGAATGGAAAATACGGTTGACGCAAATCTTTTCCTTTGAATAATATCATAGTAAAATGATAAAAAAGGTAAAGGAGGGCATATGTTGCGACATCGGAATCAAGCGGATTCTTTACGCGAGCAGTTGGCGGACACATTGCCGTCTCGATCTGAGAGACAAGAGCACGAACGAAAGAGAAAGTTAAATGATAACTGGATGAAGCGCCCGTTGGCGATGACATTAACTTTCGCCATGTTAGCGATTATTCTCATTTTCATATATATCGGGCGACATGCCATATTTTGAAGTAGGGTGCGAGCAAGGTTCGCACCCTTTTTTAATTGACGAATTATAAAAACACACGATTGCACAATAAAAGGGGTAAACCTTTTAGAATGAGGATATACTAAAATCATAGAACGAGTATGAGAGGAGGGCGGAGATGCCGAAATACTCTATAAAAACGGTCGCGACGTTAACGGGCGTTAATCCTACGACGATTCGCGCTTGGGAGCGTCGCTATCAATTTATTGTACCGAGCAGAACGGAATCTGGTCACCGCCTATATTCAGATCAAGATGTGGAAAAAATTAAATGGGTGGTCGATAAGCAAAAAGAAGGCCTGAGTGTCTCGCAAGCGATTCAACAGCTACATCAAGCGCCGGAAATAGAGCCAGAGCCATCATCTACCAAGTTATATGACGAAGAATTGAAGGATGGACTGCTTCATGCGTTGCTCTCTTTTGATGAGCGGTCAGCGCACGACTTAATCAATCGCGCATTTAATACATTTAGTTTTGAAAAAGTGACAAAGGACATCATTGGACCGCTCCTGATGGATATAGGTTCACGTTGGGAAGAAGGATCGATTACCATCGCCCATGAGCATTTTGCGACGGCATTTTTACGAGCAAGGCTCTCCACTTTGTCTCTTCAAATGCCGATGAATCCATTCCTTCCACGCATTACATGTGTATGTGCGCCCGGTGAAATGCATGAGATTGGTTTGTTGTTCGTTACACTTTACTTACGTCAACATGGATACGATGTCGTCTTTTTGGGAGCAGGGTTCCCGAAAGAAGACTTGAGTAAGGCATTGCATGATATTGATACGACTTGCCTCATTTTTGCATGCACACTGACAGAACATATCCCCGACCTATTAGATGCCATCGATTATATTCAAGAAGAGCATTCTGATTTGAAAATCGGGGCAGGTGGATATGCGGTCAGTCTCGAGCGGGATCGATTCAATGGAGCATTTCTTGGGGACTCACCGGAAGAATGGACCAAATGGTTATCAACTATTTGACACGGGATTAAAACGGGAGTAGCTTATTAGTAGGATTGATTATTCACTGGAGGTTTTCGATTGAGATTTGAAAAACAAACAAAAGAACATCTTCGTGTATATGTGACTGCAAATGAACTCTCGTTACGTGGAATCGCCATCGATACGATTGTAGGAGAAAATGGTCAACAGCTGTGGAAAGAGTTGCTTGAAACAGCAGAGAGTGAGTATGGCTTTTCTCCACAAGGCGCGGTTGATTTAAACGTGACGATGTTTCCTCGTGATGGACTCGTCATCGATGTTCAAAAAGGTGAAGCGATTGCCGAGCTTGATATCGAGCAGGTCGAGATTCGACTGACGATTGACGTGATTCACCACTTGATTTATCAGTTCGAGGACCTTGAAGATGTAATCAACGCTTCGATTCGTCTCTTTCCACATATACATGAAACCGAACAGGGTGGGGCGCTTTATCACTATGAAGGTCGTTATTATCTCCACTTTGTGGAGGTGCTTCCTGCACAAGTGGAAGAAAGGCTTGCTGCCATCTTGTCCGAGTATGGAAAAACGACTACGGTAAGTCCATACGTCATGATGGAGTACGGAAACACAATTCAAACGAAACAAGCCGTGAAAGAGCTGTACGATGCGTTCGCATGAGTACGGCTTTTTTTACTTTTCTGTTCCTATTGTTTTTAAGGTGTCCGTGTTATGATTAGACTTGAATTTTTAGTAGTTAGTTGAAGGAGAGATTGGAATGAAAGTCGCTGTTTTATATGGTGGAGTGTCAGGAGAACGAGAGGTTTCCCTCACAAGCGGACGAGGGATGATTGAAGCACTGAAGGAACGTGGTCACGAGGTCACGGCCATCGACTTTCATCCGGAACGAGCGAACGAGTTGTTGACATTAGATGTCGATGTTGTCGTCAGTGCGTTGCACGGAAAGTATGGAGAGGATGGTCGAGTCCAGTCTTTACTAGAGATGGCGGGTATCCCGTACACAGGATCAGGTGTGTTGGCGTCGGCCCTCGCGATGGACAAGGCGAGAGCGAAGATTATTTTTGCTGCATCTGGCATTCGTGTTGCACGGGATGTTTTGATTGAATCACCAAAGTCTATTGATGCGAAAGTAAGGGAGTGGGGAAATGAGTTCCCATGTGTTGTCAAACCTGCCCAAGAAGGGTCTTCTAACGGATTGACGATCGCGTTTGATGAGGGGATGTTGCGCACTGGGATTGAAAAGGCGTTCGCATGTGATTCAGCGGTTCTCGTAGAACAGTATATCAAAGGAAAAGAATTGACTGTGCCGGTGATCGGGAGCTTTGGGCAAGAAGAAGCGTTACCCGTAATCGAAATCATTCCAAAAAATGAGTTTTATGATTATGAATCGAAGTATACAGAAGGTGGTTCGATTCATGTTTGTCCGGCTGAAATTCCAGTAGAACTAACGGAAGAAGTTCAGCAGGCTGCTAAACTCGCACACCGCGCGCTAGGTTGTTCAGGGTACTCGCGTTCAGATTTTTTGGTCTCTGACATAGGAGAAGCCTATATTTTAGAAACGAACACATTACCTGGTATGACACCGCTTAGCCTGTTCCCGGATAGCGCAAGAACAGTTGGTATCTCTTATGGGGAACTCTTAGATCGTTTCATCGATTTAGCATTAAAACGTGAAACGAAGTAAGGGAACGATTATTCTAGCCTTAAAGAAAACGCTTTCATTATTTTTGTAAAACCCTTTCAAATTGAACGCGTATCGGCTATACTTTTAAACGAATACGAGGTTAATTCTTGGGGGAGAATTGACAATTTAGGGGAGGAAACCTTCATGATAACGGATCAAGAAAAAGGTCATCAAAAACGAAAAAACATCTTGGAATCGACACAAGAGGTGATTCACGAAGCTTTAGATAAACTCGGCTATCCAGATGAGATGTACGAGTTGTTGAAAGAACCGCTTCGCATGCTGACCGTTCGGATCCCAGTTCGCATGGACGATGGCTCGACGAAAATATTTACAGGATATCGTGCCCAACATAACGATGCGGTCGGACCTACAAAAGGAGGCATTCGGTTCCATCCGAGCGTAACTGAAGTAGAGGTCAAAGCATTGTCTGTTTGGATGAGCTTGAAAGCAGGAATTGTCGACTTGCCGTACGGTGGAGGAAAAGGCGGAATTGTCTGCGACCCACGTGAAATGAGCTTCCGTGAGATTGAGCGTTTAAGTCGCGGTTACGTTCGCGCAATCAGCCAATTTGTTGGACCGACGAAAGATATCCCAGCACCAGACGTGTTTACGAACTCACAAATCATGGCTTGGATGATGGATGAGTATAGCCGAATCGATGAGTTCAACTCACCTGGATTTATCACTGGTAAACCACTCGTCCTTGGTGGTTCGCATGGACGTGAGACAGCAACTGCGAAGGGTGTGGCCATCATGATTCGGGAAGCGGCACTCCGTCGTGGCATCGAACTCAAAGGAGCACGCGTCGTCGTTCAAGGGTTTGGGAACGCTGGTAGCTTCCTCTCGAAGTTCATGTACGATGCTGGAGCGAAAGTAATCGCGGTCAGCGACGCTTACGGTGCCATCCATGACGAGAACGGTCTCGATATCCCATATTTGTTAGATCGTCGCGATTCATTCGGTACAATCACGACATTGTTCAAAAATACAATCTCGAATCAAGACATGTTGGAACTTGATTGTGACATTCTCGTACCGGCAGCAATCGAGAACCAAATCACAGAAGAGAATGCGGACGCCATCAAAGCTTCAATCGTTGTCGAAGCAGCGAATGGTCCAACGACAAACGAAGCGACGAAAATTTTGACAGAGCGTGGGATTCTTCTTGTGCCGGATGTCTTGGCATCAAGTGGTGGTGTCACGGTTTCTTACTTCGAATGGGTACAAAACAATCAAGGTTATTATTGGACGGAAGAAGAAGTTGAAGAAAAACTTGAAAAAGTGCTCGTCCATTCGTTTAATACAGTCTACAATACATCTTCAGCCCGTAAAGTCGATATGCGTCTGGCTGCCTATATGGTCGGTGTACGGAAGATGGCGGAAGCGTCACGTTTTCGCGGTTGGGTCTAATCAAAAAAAGTTCGGTCAACTCAAGTTGACCGAACTTTTTTATCTATACTTTGCGGTTTATCGACGTAGGCGCGGGAGTTAAACTTGGATTCGATTCGCAATTGTAGCTGCGATCGCCTTGCCGTGGAATCGACCATTTTCGATAAAAATCTTGTTCGCATCGTTCCCAGCTGCCACAACACCAGCGATGAACAAGTGTTCGACGTTCGTTTCAAACGTCTCTTCGTCGTATGTCGGGACCCCACTCTCTTCATCGATGATAATCCCTGAGCTTTCGAATAAATGATGGTCTGGTTGATAACCGGTCATTGCGAGAACGTAATCCGCATCAACATGTTTTTCTTCGCCAGATTGATGATAATAGACACCGTCCTCAGTGATTCGATCAATCGTCGCGCCAAATTCCATTCGGACTTTCTCATGACGGACGAGCGAATCAAAGTTTGGGAGGACCCATGGCTTGACGGAAGGACTATACGAGTCGCCTCGATAGAGTACTGTGACATATGCCCCGGCTTTTTCGAGCTCAATCGCAGCATCGACAGCGGAGTTCTTCCCGCCGATAATCGTAACGTGTTGACGGTAATAGGGATGTGCCTCGTTGAAATAATGATGGACGTGTGGCAACGATTCACCTGGTACATCGAGCATACGTGGACGTCCGTAATACCCTGTGGCTAAAATCACATAGTCCGCTTCACGAACTGTGACGCCGCGTCGGTCATGTCTTGAAGTCACGACGAAGCGGTCATTGGTTTTTTCGACAGATTCAACCGTTTCAAACGGGTGAACGTTTAGTCCGGTGCGCGTGACGACTTCCCGATAATAGACGAGTGCGTCTTGTCTTCGTGGTTTTAAGTCTTTACATATAAACGGGATGTCTCCGATTTCTAACAGGGTTGCAGATGAGAAGAACGTCTGATGTGTCGGATATCGATAGATTGCATCGACGATATTTCCCCGTTCTATCACACTACAAGAAACCCCGATCTTCTCTAACTCGATGGCCGCCGAAAGACCGCATGGTCCAGCGCCGACAATAATCGCTTGTTTATTCACTGAAAATCACCTCTTTGCTCATTGTAGGGAAGGAGACGCTTGTGCGCAAGGTTATTGTTGGAAACTGAAACTGTGTTCCATGACTGACTGTGAGGAACCGGACTCGAGTTCCACGAGCAGCCGGAGTCGGGCTTTTTGTGAATTTAATCCGTTTGAGAATATGAGGCCCATTTCTTTCAATTGTTTGCCGCCACCATCATATCCATATACATCTTGCACGATGCCATTGAAGCAACGACTAACAATCACGACTGGAATTTCCTCGACCAAATGTTCGAGTGCTGACAGAAGAGACGGTGGGACGTTCCCTTGGCCTAACACTTCGAGGACGAGTCCGTCGTATCCGAGAGTGATCACAGATTCGAGTAAATCAGGTTCCATCCCGGCAACAACTTTCAAGACCGCGACGCGTTTTGTGATGGATGGAATCATTTTCGGCTGTCTAGTCATCGGTTGACTATAGATGAGTACGTGGTCCTTTGTGACCATACCCACATTTCCGAAGTGGACGGATTTGAACGTATCGACCGAAGAAGTGTGGGTTTTTGTGACGTTGAAAGCCGAGTGGATTTCGCCGTTAAATACGACGAGTACCCCTTTTCCACGGGAGGCTTCACTTTTTGCGACACGAAGGGCAGTAATTAAATTGAATTCTCCATCCGAACCGACTTCATTCGAGGAACGCATCGCACCCGTCAAGACGATTGGGACTGGTGCGCCGAGCGTGATCTGCAGAAAGTAAGCAGTCTCTTCAAGCGTATCGGTACCGTGTGTGACCACAACCCCATCATACGTATCTTGCGTCAATTCTCGTTGAATAAAATGCGCCAACTCAAGCATTTTTTCTGGTGTCATGTGTGGTGACGGGATATTCGAAAAATGTTTCGTTGTAATATGAGCGATATCTGTCGCTTTCGGAAGTGTGGCATCAATCGGATTGACGTCGCTTGGTTCTACGTGACCAGTGCCAGATTGAGACATGGCGATCGTACCGCCGGTGTGGATGAGTAATAAATGATTCATAGATGTCCTCCTAATTATTTTTATGAAGATTTCCATTTTCTAGGCGTTCTATACTTTTTCTTTCAAGCAATTCAGTGTATGCTAAAGAAAGAAAGGGGAGATGTATGATGATCGCAATCGCTTTGTCTGCGGTTGCACCTGGGCTCGCCCTTCTATCCTACTTCTATCTTCGCCATGAACTAGAAGCAGAACCGCTCGGATATGTGATTCGTTCTTTCGTGGCCGGGGCCGTTCTCGTGTTTCCGATCATGTTTATCCAATATGCGTTCGTTGAAGAAGGAGTGCTTACTGGACCGTTTTGGCAGGCGTATATCACTACTGCCTTACTTGAAGAGTTTTTTAAATGGTTTATGATTTATTATACAATATATATACATAAAGTCTTTGATGATTACTACGACGGGATTCTCTATGCGGTCGCCTGCTCATTAGGCTTTGCGACATTGGAGAATTTTTTATACTTATGGGTGTATGATTCATTAGAAATCGCGATTTGGCGAGCCGTTCTGCCGGTAAGTGGACATGCTTTGTTCGCAGTCGTGATGGGTTATTGTTTAGGACGGGCAAAGCACTCGACACGTGAACGTCTGTGGCTATTCATGGCGGTCCTTTCCGCAACAGTCATTCACGGAACGTTCGATTTGATTTTGATTCTTGAACCGAACCACAAACTGCCTGCCGTGCTCTATATCGTCATTTTATGGATGGTGGCACTTTTGCTCGTACGAGCTGCCAATCTGTCCAATCGTCGTCAATTTAAATAAAGGGGAAGAATAAGTATGTTAAAAGAAGGTCAAGAGTTGAGAATTGAAGTGGAAGGGCGCGCTGAGGGGAAAACGAAGATTGCCGCCATTACTGATCAAGTCGTATGGATTGAATCACCGAGCGACATGACGACGTTAAAAACGTTTTTTTTACATGAAGAGGAACAGCTGCGAGTCTATTTCTTTCAAGGAGAAAATCAATTGTATGCATTCGATACAAAAGTCGTGAAACGAATCAGCGATGCACAGATGACACTTCGCTACGCTTTCCATCTTCCCGACGAGAAAAAAATCAAACGGATCCAGCGTCGTGAATACTTACGAGTCCCTGAAATGATTGACGTGAAAGTGCTCGCGGTCGACGGAGATAGTTTTGAATCGTTCGAAACGACATCCCTCGATGTCTCTGCCGGCGGAATGAAGATTATTGCGAATCGCGCTCCTATAGAAGTTGATGAGTCCCTCATCGTCGTCTTTCGAATTGAAGACGAACATGGTACACCTCAGCTCTTCCGTGTAAAGAGCCGCCTTGTGCGGATACATAAGCAAGAAGTGAAGCAGGAACTTTCCTTAGCCTTTGAAGATTTGACATCACGTGACCAGGAAACGATTTTACGATACTGTTTCCGCATTCAGCTTGAAGCACGAAAACGGACAGGGTCTGTATTTTCTTCACGATAAAAAACTGTTATGATGTTCTCGGGATTATTGACCGAGAGGAGGAGGGTATCGGGATCACTCGATACCCGTTTTGTATGAAAAAATCATTACAAATTGCTTTAGACGGACCGGCGGGTGCCGGAAAAAGTACAATCGCCAAGTCATTGGCGAAACAATTGGGATATGTCTATATCGATACAGGTGCCATCTATCGGGCAGTCACGTTTCGTGCGCTGAGCGAAGGGATTGCGCTCGAAGATGGACCTGCACTTGCTCGGATGATTGAGAAGATGACGCTTCGACTCGTTCCTTCTGAAGAAGGACAGCGTGTATTCGATGGAGAGGAGGAAGTGACGAACGTCATTCGCTCGAGTGAAGTGACGAATAACGTAAGTTTTGTCGCACGCCAACCGGAAGTGCGAGATGCCTTGATGGATTTACAACGCGATTTGGCGAAACATGGTGGGGTCGTTATGGACGGTCGCGATATCGGGACGCATGTTCTCCCGAATGCCGATTTGAAAGTTTTCATGACGGCATCGGTCGAAGAGCGAGCTCGTCGCCGTCACGAAGAAAACCTGTCAAAAGGGATTGCGAGTGATTACGAACTATTGAAACAAGAAATAGCGCTTCGTGATAAACGGGATTCAGAACGTGAAGTCGCTCCTCTCCGCCAAGCTGACGATGCACACTTCCTTGACACGACGACGTTGACGATTGATGGCGTTGTTCAAGCAATCGAACGATTAATTGAAGAGGTGAAAGCATGAGTAAACCATTAAACAATGGACCGTTCGGTATGTATCGGCTGGCAACAGCCGTCGTGAACGTCATTCAACGGGCATTATTCCGAGTCGAATTTATCGGACGAGAGAATGTCCCTATGGACGGGTCGATTCTCGTCTGCTCGAATCACCAATCGAATTGGGATCCCGTGCTTCTCGCGTGCGCCATTCCAAAGCAGCGTCCGCTCCGATTTTTTGCCAAGAAGGAACTTTTTAGTGTTCCGGTATTGAAGCATATTTTGAAGCGGGCAGGTCAGATTCCGGTGTCACGTGGGGAAGGTGACCGTCAAGCGCTTCGTGTCGTGCTTCAAAAGTTGAAAGAGGATGAAGTCATCTCTATCTTTCCGGAAGGAACGCGATCAAAAGACGGTACGCTCGGGAAGGCACAAGCGGGTGTCGGATTCTTTGCGATGCGTTCGGAGGCGCACATCTTACCGATTGCCATCATTGGCAAATACAAGTTTCGTGCGAAACTCCGCGTCATCATCGGAAAGCCGATTGACTTGTCAGAACTGAAAGCACGTAAGGCAAGTGCGCAAGAAGCGTCCGATTTGATCATGAATACGATTGCTGACCTCTATTTAAAGCATTCACTCACGAAGTGAGGGAAGGATTACGGAATTGAGGTTTAAACTTCTTTCAATAGAGGTACAATCTTCATAACGCCTTGACAAATTCTCGGAATTATAAGAGATTTATACTAGGTGTAAGCGCCTTATGGCGCTCCTTTTTGTACTCATCGTGAGGGGGTAGTGTTGGAATGGTCGAAGAAATGAAAGATATGCCTGATTTTGAAATTAATCGTGGTCAGATTGTGACCGGGACAGTCGTCAAAATCGAGGATAAGCAAGCGCTGATCGATATCGGTTATAAAACCGAAGCGATTTTGCCAATTAGCGAAGTATCAAGCATGCATCTAGACGATTTAAACGAATCACTCCAAGTGAACGACGAGATTCGTGTCAAAGTAAAAAAAGTCACGGACGAAGAAGTGGTCGTTTCGAAAAAGGACGTCGATGCCGAAACAGCTTGGGATCGAATCGTCGAAAAATTCGAATCGGGTGAAGTGTTTGAAGTGATGGTAAAAGATAAGGTCAAAGGTGGCCTTGTTGTCGATATCGGAATTCGTGGGTTTATCCCTGCATCCCTTGTCGAAAGTCACTTCGTTGAAGACTTCTCGTCATACTTGAACAACCCAATTACCGTAAAAGTCGTCGAGATTGACCGCGAAAAAAATCGCGTCATCTTGTCACATAAAGCAGTTGTCGAAGCAGAAATGAGCGCGAAGAAATCGGAAACGCTCGAATCGCTTGAAGTTGGTCAAGTAATCGAAGGAACGGTTCAACGATTGACAGATTTCGGTGCGTTCGTCGATATCGGTGGCGTGGACGGTCTCGTTCACATCTCGGAAATGGCTCATAGCCGTGTCGAGAAGCCGAGCGATGTCGTAACAGAAGGCGATCGTGTCAAAGTGAAAGTTCTCGGACTCGATTTAGATAATGAAAAAGTGAAACTTTCGATTAAAGAAACGCAACCAGGCCCGTGGGAAACCATCGAAGGGAAAATCCAACCAGGGGACGTGATTGAAGGAACGGTCAAACGTCTCGTAACGTTCGGTGCGTTCGTCGAAGTCGCGCCGCAAGTGGAAGGACTCCTTCATATCTCACAAATTGCGAATCGTCACATCGCAACGCCATCTGAAGTATTGTCAGAAGGCCAGGAAGTGAAAGTGAAAGTGTTGGACGTTCATCTTGACGATAAGAAAATCTCATTGTCGATGCGTGCACTCGAATCATCTGAACCGACTCGTCAAGATGATGACCAAGCGTTGCTCGATGAATATAGCGACCAAGGAGGATTCTCTGTTTCTGAATTGACAGGGGATGACTCTTCGGACGACTCAAAATAAAATGATCGTTCAAGCGGGAGTCATACTCCCGCTTCTTTTTGTATGGTCACTTAATTTTGCCTGTGATATGATAGGTAAGTTGCGTTTCGAAATGATGAAATGATGAAATTTTGATAGAAAGTTAGTGAGGTGTTGTTATGGGAATTCCAGCAGTGGCCATCGTTGGCCGACCGAATATCGGGAAATCCACAATTTTTAACCGCATCATCGGAGATCGTGTCTCGATCGTTGATGATAAGCCAGGCGTTACACGTGACCGTATTTACGGTACAGGAGAGTGGCTAAATCGTAAGTTCCATTTAATCGATACAGGTGGTATCGAAATAGGGGATGAGCCGTTGCTCGTTCAAATGCGTCATCAAGCAGAACTTGCAATCGATGAAGCAGATGTTATCATCTTTATGGTGAATGGTCGTGAAGGAATCACAGCAGCCGATGAAGAAGTGGCGAACTTGTTGTTCCGCTCGAACAAACCGATCGTTCTTGCCGTGAACAAAGTGGACAACTTTGAAATGCGAGATCTTATGTATGAGTTCTATTCACTTGGATTTGGGGACCCGTTCCCGATTTCTGGGACACACGGTCTCGGTCTTGGAGATTTACTCGACCAAGTATTTGAACTCGCTCCAGAAAAAGACGACTATGAATATAACGACGATGTCATTCAGTTTTCGTTGATTGGTCGTCCGAACGTCGGGAAGTCTAGTTTGACAAACTCGATTCTTGGTGAAGATCGTGTCATCGTCTCAAATATTGCCGGTACGACACGCGACGCAATCGACACGCCATTCACACGTGATGGACAAGAGTATGTCATCATCGATACGGCGGGTATGCGTAAACGCGGGAAAGTATACGAATCGACAGAGCGTTACAGTGTTATGCGTGCGCAGAAAGCAATTGAGCGCTCGAACGTTGTCCTCGTCGTCCTCGACGGTGAAGAAGGCATCATTGAACAGGACAAACGCGTTGCAGGTCTCGCGCATGAAGCTGGGAAAGCGATTGTCATCGTCGTCAACAAATGGGATGCCGTCGAAAAAGATGACAAGACGATGAAGAAGATGGAAGAAAAGATTCGTCAAGAATTCTTGTTCCTTGATTATGCACCGATCGTCTTCTTATCAGCGCTCACGTCGAAACGCTTACAGACATTGTTGCCTGTCATCAAACAAGTGGCAGAAACACATCGTCGTCGTATCTCGACGAGCGTGTTGAACGATGTCATCGTCGACGCGGTCGCGATGAACCCGACACCGACGGATAAAGGACAGCGATTGAAGATTAACTATGCGACTCAAGTTGCTATCGAACCACCGACATTCGTCTTGTTCGTCAACGACCCTGAATTGTTACATTTCTCTTATAAACGTTATTTAGATAATCAAATTCGTAAAGCATTTGACTTCACCGGGACACCGATTCATATCGTGGCTCGTCAGAAAAACTAATAACGGGGGTGCCACTTATGGCAAACGTAGCTGTCATAGGAGCGGGAAGCTGGGGAACGGCCATCTCGCTCGTTTTAGCAGATAATGGACACGATGTCCTGCTCTATGGACGTGAACAGGAACATGTCGATGAAATCAACTCGTCGCACACCAACTCGTTTTATTTGAAAGATGCGCCATTACCGGAATCGATTCGTGCGACGACGGATATGAAAGAAGCTCTCGACAATCGTAGCATCGTCTTTCTTGTTGTCCCGAGTTCGGCAATTCGTCCGGTCTCAAAAGAGTTGAACTCACTGTTGACGAAGCCTGTCACAATTGTCCATGCCGCGAAGGGGATTGAACCGAAGACGCATAAGCGTCTCTCGGAAATCATCGCAGAAGAAATCGAACCATCGAAACGCCGGGCAATCGGCGTATTGACAGGTCCGACACATGCGGAGGAGGTCGCGGTTCGAAAACCGACGACCATCACGATCGCCTGTGAGGACCTCGATGTCGCGGACGAAGTGCAGGAGTTGCTCACAAACGATCAGTTCCGTGTGTACTTGAACTCAGACGTCGTTGGTGCTGAATATGGCGGAGCGCTCAAAAACATCATCGCCCTTGCTGCCGGAATGACAGACGGACTTGGCTATGGGGATAATGCGAAAGCAGCCCTCATGACCCGTGGGATTGTTGAAATTGCAAGGCTTGGCGTGAAACTCGGTGCGAACCCTGCTTCTTTCTCGGGCCTCACTGGAATCGGAGACTTGATTGTGACAGCAACGTCACAACATAGCCGAAACTGGCGAGCGGGAAATGCGATTGGACGCGGTGAGAAGCTTGAAGACGTTCTAGGCAATATGGGAATGGTCGTCGAAGGTGTTCGGGCTTGTGAGGCGGCTCACTTTCTTGCGAAAGATGCAGGTGTCGAGATGCCGATCACGGAAGCACTTTATAATGTGTTGTTCGAAGGCAAGAGCCCTCATGATGAAGTGAAAAAACTAATGAGACGACCACAAAAGCACGAGATGGAACAAGTCTTTCATTTCGAAGAATAAGAATGGTTTGAAGAGGGGCTGACGTTTTCGTTCAGTTCCTCGCTTTTTTTTGCTAAACTTGAAGTCTGGAGAACATAGAGAAAGTAGGGGGATAGACGTGACACCGTCACTCATCAAAATGTGGATTTCATTTGCAGGGATCGGTGCTTTTGCCGTTGCTGCATTAATGGTCGCCATCAGTCATACGAAACTGACCGGTTGGTTTGCGACTCTTGTAAGAATAATCGCGTTCATCATTTTCTTGTTTGGGACTGTTATTATGATTTTTGTCGTCGTCTCAGGACCGACGGGAGGATAAACGTTATGAAAAAGATGATCATCGCTGTCAGTTTGGTACTGACGACTCTGTTGGCAGGTTGTATGTTTCCTGAATCGGAACGGACGAATAATGTTCCGTATGAAAATCAATTAACTACCGTACAAAGTGCGGTCGATGCGTATCGTGAACAATCCGGCGTGTTGCCGATTAAGACGAAACCGGCGGAAACGCCTCTTATGGAGCGTTACCCAATCGAATTTTCACGTCTCGTCCCTGGGTACTTGTCTGACCCGCCGGCGAACAGTTTCGAGGGTGGTGGATTATTCCAATATATTCTCGTTGACGTCGAGACTGAACCGACTGTGAAATTAATTGATTTACGTGTCTCGGAGCGGTTACAGCAACTTCAAACAAACATCAATGCTTTCCGAGCAAAAGAGGGGAAATTTCCGTTCGATGGATCACTCGGCAAGAATCAGTTCACATTAGACTACGATAAAATCTTTATCACGGAGGAACCGGTCATTCCAAGCCCTTACTCTGATCGGGAGCTTCCAATCTATGTAGATGGCACGGGACAACTTTTTGTAGACTATCGAAAAGATGTGGAAGAAGCGCTTCAAAAGACGGATGAGTCGCCAAAAATCGGTGATGATATTCGTTATTTGCTCTATAAAGACGCTCCATTTGCCCCAGCTTATTCTCAAGGTTATACAATAGATGAACAAGGAGAAGTCGTTTTTTTAAACAATTGAGCTTGTTTTGATAGTGAATGTCATGAAATCATGCAAAAAATGTTGTCATATCAACGTTTGTACGATATGATTAATCCCGTAAACTCCCTGTGAGAGGAGGTGAATCGTGATGAACAAAACTGAATTGATCCAAGCTGTTACTGAGAAAGCCGATGTTTCTAAAAAAGAAGCAACGAAAATCGTAGAAGCTACGTTTGAATCAATCACTGAAGCACTCCAAAACGGTGAGAAAATTCAATTGATCGGTTTTGGTACTTTTGAAGTTCGTGAGCGTGCTGCCCGTAAAGGTCGTAACCCACGTACAAAAGAAGATATCGAAATCCCAGCGAGTAAAGTTCCTGCATTTAAAGCAGGTAAAGCGCTCAAAGATGCGGTCAAGTAATCTGCAATACATAAGTCGCCGATAGGCGGCTTTTTTGTTGTGTTTGCGAGTTCTAATGACGTGAATGTGACAAAAATGTGCTATACTATGTCAGAATGACAATGAAGTGGGCGAGGGGGGATAGCATGGAAAAGTTGACAAATGAATTTGTTGTCACAGACCTTGCTCGTCAAATCGAAACACGTATGAATCATCCCTATTTGACGAAACACGAGGTGGTACCAGCCATCGACATGCTGTTGCTTCGTTGGATGGTCGAGATGATTGATTTGGAATCGATTGAGCATCGACAACTCGTGATGGCAACCTATTTTGCACATCAAGCGCTCGAATTACACGATCAAGTGAACAGTAGTCCGAGAGGGTCTCTAGCCCGCCAATTAAAAGTGCTCGCTGGCGACTTTGCTTCGGCTCAGTTTTATAAAATCTTGACAGACTTTCCATCGTCATATGGTGACCGGTTTGGGCAGTCCGTACAGCGCGTCAATGCGGCGAAGTGTACCTTGTTGCTCGAGAAGAACGCCTCGATGACTGTTTGGCTTGAAGCAAACATCGGATTGATTCAAACACTTTCCGAATTGATTAAACAACCTTATTTAACAACGAGTGGGAAACAAATGATTGAAAAGAAAGCGACAACCCTCAGGCAAGACCAAAAAGAGCAACTGACGACGTTGCTCGCATATGCGGTCGCTTAGAACGGAAAGGATGTTACACGTTGCAACCGATAGAAAAAGAGCAAAAAGTATACGAAGTATTTCAGTCCATTTCTCCTAGCTACGATACGATGAACTCGATTATCAGCTTCCGACTTCATAAATGGTGGCGACGGACAACGATGAAAAAAATGAACGTCTTTCCGGGGGCTAAATGTCTAGATGTTTGTTGCGGGACAGCCGACTGGACGATTCAATTGGCGGACGCTGCCGGAAATACGGGTGTCGTCAAAGGTCTCGACTTTTCAGAAAACATGCTAAAAGTTGGAGAAGAAAAGGTGAAATCATGGTCGAACATCGAGTTACTTCACGGCAATGCGATGGCACTGCCATTTGGAGATCACTCATTTGATTACGTCACGATCGGATTTGGACTGCGGAACGTTCCGGATTACATGACGGTATTGCATGAAATGCATCGGGTCTTGAAACCGGGAGGGACGGTCGTCTGTCTCGAGACAAGCCAACCGACAGCACCGGTCTTTAAAGAATTGTATCGATTTTATTTTGGGACGGTCATGCCGTTATTCGGTAAAATGTTTGCCGGGTCATATGATCAGTATAAGTGGCTCCAAGAATCGACCGACCAATTTCCGGATCGTTTGAAGCTCAAACGCATGTTCGAAGAGGCCGGGTTTGAACAAGTCGAAGTGAAGACATTCTCCGGAGGTGCATGTGCTATGCATCTAGGAAAGAAGTGGTGAAACATGTCTTTGAAGCGACTCTATCGTCATATGAACCGAGAGATTGATCAAATCGATCAATTTTTATCTACTCGAGTCAGGACGGACCACCCCGTCATTGAATCAGCATCGCGCCAACTTCTCGATGCGGGTGGCAAACGCATCCGTCCAGCCTTCGTCCTATTGAGCGCAGGGTTCGGTGAGACGAAAGATATCCGTTTGACGAAAGTTGCCTCAAGTCTTGAGTTGATTCATATGGCATCACTCGTCCATGACGACGTCATCGATGATGCGATGCTCCGTCGCGGAAAACCGACCGTAATGGAGCGATATGATGAAACAGTGGCGATGTATACAGGGAATACGTTATTTGGAGAGGCGATTCGTCTCGTATCCGAAATTGAGTCACCGCAAGTGATGCGAATTATGGCAGATACGATGGAACGTATTTGTGTAGGTGAAATCAATCAAATCCAAGATCAATATGAATGGGCACAATCACCAAAGCGATATTTAGATCGAATTGCACGAAAGACTGCTCTTTTGATTGAAACGAGTTGTGCGGCTGGCGCCGTCATTTCAGGAGCATCTCCTCAAGTGGTGAAACAGTTGAGCCTGTTCGGATATGATATCGGCATGGCGTTTCAAATGACGGACGACTTGTTGGATTTTACGGCGAAAAGCTTTCAACTCGGCAAACCAGTCGGTGAAGATTTAAAACACGGTCATAAGACTTTGCCACTCCTTTATTCTTCTGAAGACCCAGGTTTTTATGATCGTCTTCGCCGGGTGAACGCGTCAACGGATTCGGAAGTGACGAAGTCTCTCGTACGGGAAGTGCAACAAAATGGAACGCTAGAACGAAGTCAACACACGATTGACCGATATGTCAATCGTGCCATCAGCCGGTTAGAAGGGTTGCCAGATGTCCCTGATAAGCGATCGTTGATTGAAATTGCACAATATATTGGAAAGCGTAAATGGTAAACTCCCATGGAACCCCTTTCAAAAATGTGAAAGACCATGTACACTAAAAACGTACATCGTACACACTTATTGACTTAGGGGGATTTGGGGAATGGAAAAGACATTTTTAATGGTTAAACCGGATGGGGTAAAACGTGGATTGATTGGGGAAATCGTCTCACGCTTTGAAAACAAAGGATATACGTTGAACCGTCTCAAAATGGTGACCCCGTCAGTTGAGGTCGCGGAGGCACACTATGCAGAGCATAAAGAAAAACCATTCTTCGGTGAATTGGTAGAGTTTTTGACTTCTGGTCCGGTCGTTGCGATGGAATGGGAAGGTGAAGACATCGTAGCGGTCTCTCGTCTTATGATTGGCAAGACGAAGCCACTTGATGCGCAACCAGGAACAATTCGCGGCGATTTTGCATCAACGATGTCACAAAACGTGATTCATGGTTCTGATAGTGTGGCAAGCGCAGAGCGCGAACTTGCACTTTGGTTCGCTGAAATCGCCTCACACGTTTCATGACTTTTCGAGGGACGGGGAAACCTGTCCCTTTTTGATTCCCTTGAAATGCCTATGTTCAGAAGAATGAGGAAATGAGAAAGAATTGAGGTTGAAATTGGTGATGAATGATTATGCCATCTTCGTAAAAAAGTTTTATATCAAGTCTGGTATTGACTTGAATTTATATAAAGAGGCGCAGATGAAGCGTCGAATGGTCGCCTTGCGTGAAAAGAAAGGGTATGCATCGTTCCTTGAATATTTGAAGGCGATGGATATGGATCGTCAGTTATACGAGGAATTTCTTGACCGGATGACGATCAATGTGAGTGAATTTTACCGTAACCCGATTCGGTGGCAACAGCTAGAAGAGGATATTCTGCCTTATTTGATCCGTTCGAGTAAAGGGAAGCTTCGCGTGTGGAGTGCTGCCTGTTCGACAGGAGAAGAGCCCTACTCGCTCGCCATGTTACTGTCAAAACATTTGGCTCCATCTCAATTTTCAATCATGGCTACAGATTTAGATGATGTCGTCATCGAAAAGGCGAAACAAGGAAAGTATCATGAACGGGCACTGATTGACTTACCCGTTGAGTTTCAAAAGCGTTACTTTACGCGTCGTGGGGAGGACTATTTCATCTCAGACGAAATTAAGCAACTGGTTACGTTCAAAAAACATAACCTATTAGCGGATGTATATGAACGAAACTTCGACTTGATCGTCTGTCGAAATGTATTGATTTACTTCACAGAAGATGCGAAAGGAAAAGTATATTCGTCGTTTCAACGGGCGTTACGTCCTGGTGGGATGTTATTTGTCGGTGGAACCGAACAAATTTTCCAGCCAAAGCGTTACGGCTATGCGATGAAACAAAGTTTCTTTTACGAAAAAATAGATGGATGAGGTGAACGGATGCGTTATTTGACAGCTGGTGAATCACATGGTCCGGGACTGACGGTCATCGTAGAAGGTGCACCTGCAGGACTTGTCGTAGACATTGATCAGATGAATCTTGAATTGAAGAAGCGGCAGTCCGGATATGGGCGAGGACGTCGCATGCAAATCGAGTCTGATCAAGTGGAGGTTCGTTCTGGTATTCGACATGGGAAGACAACCGGTGCCCCAATCACTTTTTGGATTGAAAATAAAGATCATACGCACTGGAAACACGTGATGCAAGCAGAATCGATTGAAGGCGACATCGAGGTGAAGCGTCGCGTCTCACGACCGAGACCTGGACATGCGGACCTAGTTGGTGGATTAAAGTATGACCATCGAGACTTGCGAGATGTTTTAGAACGCTCGAGTGCGCGAGAAACGGCAGCCCGTGTCGCAGTCGGGGCTTTTTGTAAGCAACTGCTTCAACAAGTTGGGATGTCACTCTTTAGCTATGTAAAAGTGATTGGTGGGGAGAAGGCAGACATGCAGACGTTCGATTCGTTAGAAGAAACTTTGGAGATTATCGACGCATCACCTGTACGTACATTTGATACGAAAGCTGCAGAAAGAATGATGCAACGAATCGATGAAGCGAAAGCGAATGGGGACTCGATTGGCGGAATCGTCTGTACCGAAGTGCATGGTGTCGTTCCTGGTCTAGGCTCTTACGTACAATACGATCGAAAACTGGATGCGAAAATCGCGCAAGCTGTCATGAGTGTCAATGCTTTCAAAGGTGTCGAATTTGGGGACGGATTCGAGATGGCGTATCGGCCTGGTTCGGAAGTAATGGACCCGATTGCTTATGGAGATGAGGGGTATACCCGACTCAGTAATCACCTCGGCGGATTCGAAGGCGGGATGACAACGGGTATGCCGATTGTCTGTTCAGCGGTCATGAAACCGATTCCGACGCTCTACAAACCGCTTCAATCCGTCGATATTGATACAAAAGAGGCATTCCTTGCTCAAATTGAACGGAGTGACTCGTGTGCTGTACCTGCAGCATCCCTCGTCGTCGAGGCGGTCATCGCGTTTGAAATCGCAAAGGAAGTGTGTGAGACGTTCGGACATGATACGATGGAACGAATCAGTCGCCGTGTCGAGGATTACCGGGAGGAGATACGCATATGGTGACGATTCCAATTGCGGCATCGACCCCGTATGATGTCGTCGTCGATGATCAAGACCGGTGGATTAAAACGATTGAGTTATCAGGTTATCCGATACTTTGGGTCGTCACGGACGAACATGTCGATTCTCTATACGGGAACTCATTTCGTACACAGTTGGAACAAGTGCATTCACACGTCGTCTGGTCCGTCGTTGAGGCGGGTGATGCGTCAAAGTCGTTAACCCATCTAGAACATCTTGTCGCGGAAGGGTTAAGTCACGGATGCGATCGTCACTCACTGATTGTCGCCTTCGGCGGTGGGATGATTGGTGACTTGGCTGGCTTTTTAGCAAGCGTCTACATGCGTGGTGTTCCTTACATACAAGTTCCGACGACGATTTTAGCCCATGATTCCGCTGTTGGTGGCAAAGTTGCGGTCAACCATCCACTTGCGAAAAATGCGATTGGGGCGTTTTATCAACCGATTGGAGTCAATTATAATGTGTCTCGACTCAAATCCTTACCGGTTCAAGAAGTGCGGAGTGGTCTCGGTGAACTGTTGAAACATGCGTATTTGTCACGTTACGTCCTCGAAACCTCTTTCGAGGACGACTTGTTTTTAGCTTTGACGGATGTTGAACAAATCGATTGGGTTTGTTGGCTTGCCCGTGGAATTGAAGTGAAACGAGCGATAGTCGAAACAGATGAGCGAGAACAAGGGATTCGAGCTTGGCTTAATTTCGGACACACATTCGGACATGCCCTTGAATCAGTCGAAACTTATCGCATCCCACATGGTGAAGCAGTATTGCATGGTATGGTGTTCGCCTTTTTACTGTCCGGGGATGAAGTCCGGGCCAAGCGTTTGTTCGATTGGATGCGTTTGAATGATGTCACGCCGATCGACTGGAAACCGTTCTCTTATTATGTGGAGAAAATGGTTCGGGATAAAAAGAATCGTAACGGGTCGATTCGTTTTGTATTACTTCGTGAATCAATTACTGTTGAACCGGTGGCGCTAGAGCTCCTTCAACGTACGTTTGAGCAGATGAAAGGATGGTGGGAACGATGAGTTTAAACGGTTCAATCCGTGTCCCGAGTGATAAATCAATCACGCACCGGGCGCTGTTATTTGGAATGATGGCGAGCGGGACGACGCGTGTGCGGCATCCTCTTCTCGGTGCCGATTGTCGTTCGACGCTCGAAGTGATTCGATTACTCGGAGCCGACGTGGAGGAACAGCGAGAAGAGCTGATCATCACAGGAATCGAGTCACCGCAATCGGCACGTCTTGACTGTGGAAACTCGGGAACGACCATGCGCTTATTGATCGGTCTCTTGTCCGGCTATAACGGGTCATTTGAACTTGTGGGTGATGACTCGCTATCGAAACGTCCGATGCGACGGGTTACCGCGCCGTTACGTGAGATGGGAGCACACGTCAAAGGAAATCAGGCACCGCTCTTCATCGAAGGGGCGATGCTTCAATCCATTGACTATACGTTACCTGTGGCGAGCGCCCAGGTAAAGTCAGCCATTCTACTCGCCGGATTACGCGCCTCGGGAACGACGATTGTTCGCGAACCGATGTTGTCACGAGACCATACAGAGCGTATGTTACCACTATTCGGAGCGAAACTATCTGTCGAAGTGGAAAAAGGGGAGCGCGTCATTCGCGTCGACCCATCTCGGTTGAACGGAGCGACGGTGAACGTGCCGGCGGATCCGTCTTCGGCCGCCTTTTTCTGGGCCGGGGCATCCATCGTATCTGGAAGCTCGGTGACGACAACAGATGTTTGTTTGAATGAGACACGAATCGGCTTTTTACGGACGCTTGAGCGGATGGGGGCGAACGTCGTCATTTCCAATGAACGACTGGTCGGAGAAGAGATCGTCGGTGACGTCACGGTCAAGACGAGCGTACTATCCGGTACAGTTGTTGAAAAGGACATGATTCCCTCACAGATTGATGAATTGCCATTATTTGCACTCGTCGCCTCACAGGCGAACTCACCGTCAGTCGTGAAAGACGCTGCGGAACTTCGGGTGAAAGAGACAGACCGTATTGATTCGGTCGTCTCACAACTCAGAAAACTTGGTGTGGACATCGTCGGTACCGAGGACGGATTCATCGTTAATCCGAGTCGACTTCACGGAGGAAGTGTCACGACGTATGGAGATCACCGCTTATCCATGATGTTACAAATCGCCGCACTCATGACAGATGAATTCGTTCACATTGAAGAAATAGAAGCATCCGATGTCAGCTATCCGCGATTCCGTCAAGATTTACAACGGGTTCAACGTAAGATAGAATAACGACAAACCGAAGGCCAGGAGGACGAAACATGCTAGATGAATCAGCATTAACACATATAATCGAGATGCTTGAGTCTGGTGAGACTGAACATGCGCTCATGCATATTGAACAACTTGAGAAAGAAGGGTCAGATGATGATCGTTTAGCGGTTGCTGACCTGTATTTAGAACTAGGTCTTGCCGACCGTGCTACCGAAGTACTTTCTAAACTGTACGTCGATTACGAAGGGGACCCAAACGTTGCCCTATCACTCGCGGAAGCATATTTAGATAGCGACCGGGAAGAAGAAGCGATTGCTGTTCTTGAGAAAATCAAGTCGAATGACGCGGAAACACAAGTGAGAAGCCTCGTCTTGTTAGCTGACTTATATCAATCTCAAGGGTTGGATGAAGTGGCTGTGAAAAAACTGATGGAAGCACTTGAAAAGAACCCAGACGAACCGTTATTGATTTATGGCTTGGCCGAACTTTACGCATCGACCGGTTCATTTGAACAAGCGATCCCGCTCTATGCGCGACTTCCAAAAATGAAACTACCTTCAGAAATTGATTATCAGGCGGATTACGCAGAGGCCCTCACGATGGTCGGCTCGTTCGAAGAGGCGCTTGAAGAGTACGAATCAGCAACCCATCGTGATTTGAATACCGTCTTCGGTCATGCGATGACGGCACATCGGATTGGACGAGAGGAAATTGCGATTAAGCAGTTTAAAGAACTTCAGGCGATGGACCCGGACTTTACTTCGCTTTACCTTCCTTATACCGAGTCGCTCGATGCAATCGGACAAACGGAAGAAGCATTAGAAATCATCGGCCAGGGTATCACACGTGATGATTACAATGATGAGCTTCGTCATGTCAAAGCAAAACTGCTTCTCAAACTTGGAAATCGAGAAGGTGCCATTAAGGAACTCCGTGAAGCGCTCGTGCTAAATCCGGAATCGATTCAAGCGACAGAACTCCTCTTATCAATTTTGTTCGAGACAGGAGAATTCGATGATGTTCTCGAAACAATAGACGCACTCGAAGACCACACGACGTCACCGCTCATGACATGGTATAAGGCGAAAGCGAAATATGAGCTCGAAGAGTACGAAGAAGCGGTCAGTCTGTATTCATCAATCGAACCGATTTTGAAAGAGGACGTGTCATTTGTGACGGAATGGGCTACACTGTTGATAGAGGAAGGTCGTAGACAAGAAGCACGACGTGTGGTCGAGCAATCGCTTGCATTGATGGTCGATCTCGAAGATCGTCAAGTACTCGAAGATCAGCTCGAACAATTGTCTGATGACGTAGAATGATAAAGGGAAGGGAATGAGGTCAAATGGTCGAGCGGAAACGGAAATTTTTGAAGCGATTCGTCGCTCATCATACACTTCGGAAGCGCGAAGCAAAGTGGATTCTTGACTATTGGTTGAGACATCCTGATAAGCTGGGAAACGTTCATTTCGTGACAAACGCCTCGGTCTCGCCACGAAGTCTTGTGATGACGGCTTACGGCTTTGACGGCGAACCGTTTCGATACCGACGGGGAGACCTTGTGACCATGAATCCTGAGAAAGCCTATCATGATATTCGTCTACACGATGGGCCAATCTATGTGGAGTTAAATTTTCAAGGCATGATGATTGATGAGAATTGGGTGGACATCGTGGAACAGAATCCCTTTGAACCTGTGGCGGAAGTGAAAGATGAAGTATCCTCCTCAGCCCAAACGGTCATACAAGCCTCTGTTGCTCAATTTGAAGAAGAGCGATTATTGATTGAAATCGATAAGGCGCTTGATTGCAGAGACGAGAATTTATTCCGTAACTTGACGAGTCAACTCCATCAAGTGCGGGCATCGAAATTATTTTGAAAAAAACAAGCGCTTCCGTTCCGGTAGTCGCTTGTTTTTTGGTATATTAATAACGTAGGAATACACAATTATTTCACAGTTCGTTCATAAGTTTGGAATGTGAGCGATGTCATGTACGCTACAATAGACATGATGAGATAAGTTGGAGAGGAGGGAAAAGATGAGGTTCGATAGTCAAGGGGCACTGCGCTCGATTGCCGAACGACAATATGTCGATACGCTCATCGTTCCGCTCGCAGAATTGGCGTTTGGTGAAGACATGGTTCGTAAAGCCGAAAGCTATGAAGTGATTCATGCCGTCACGGTTGAAACAGAACGTCAGTTATCTGGTCGAACGATGCTCAGCCCGCCAATTAGTTACACCGATGTCGAAGCCGGAGTGGAATTGGCAAAAGATGTAGTGACAAAAGCGGATTCATCCGGATTTTCTCACGTATTGTTTATTGCGTCAGACATCCGTTTCAAATCGTATGATTTGCCGATTATGTTTGTACCGCCGCTTGCGTTAGGAGCGATGTCGAGCGATCAAGCGCACACGATGGTTCAAAATTTTGCGACACAAGTTATTACAGAGCTTTCGAGCCGTTGGATGGCGACATGAAGCGGTTGACGTAGAGGTTTTATTGATATACTATTTTGTTGAGTGAGAAATTTTTGTGAAGAATGCATAAAGAATTATGGGGTTATGCACACGAATGAGGGGGGAACGAAATGGCTCAAAATGGGTCAAAAGTCACACGCCGTCAGTTCTTAACGTACACACTGACTGGAGTAGGTGGCTTTATGGCGGCAACATTGATCAGTCCGATGGTCAACTTTGCGATCGATCCGGTCTTGAAAAAAACTGGAGCAGGCGACAAAGTAAAAGTTATGAGTCTTGATGACATCACGACTGAGCCGCAACGTGTCGACTTTAAGAAACAAACACAAGATGCTTGGTACGAATTTGAAGAAACACTTTCAGCATGGGTTTACAAAACAGAAAGTGGCGAGATTGTCGCACTTTCTCCGATTTGTACACACCTCGGCTGTCAAGTAGCTTACGCGGGTGATCCAACTCGTCCAACTGAATTCTTCTGCCCATGTCACTTAGGACGGTATGAAAAAGATGGGACGAACATCCCAGGTACACCACCAACAGCACCACTTGCTCGTTATGAAAAAGAAGAAAAAGATGGGTTCCTATATCTAGGTAGCCCAATTTCACAGAAGTGAGAGGGGGACTAGTCGATGTTACAAAAAATTTATGATTGGGTCGATGAACGCGTAGACATCACACCACTTTGGCGCGATATCGCAGACCACGAAGTACCGGAACACGTCAACCCTGCTCATCACTTCTCTGCATTTGTCTATTGTTTTGGTGGTTTGACGTTCTTTACAATCGTCATTCAAATCCTTTCGGGGATGTTCTTGACGATGTATTACGTACCAGACATCATTAACGCTCACGCGTCAGTGTACTACTTACAAAATGAAATCGCACACGGACAAATTGTACGTGGGATGCACCACTGGGGCGCATCAGTCGCCATCGTCATGTTATTCTTACATACGCTCCGCGTGTTCTTCACGGGATCGTATAAGAAGCCACGTGAACTTAACTGGGTTGTTGGTGTTCTCTTGTTCTTCGTCGTCTTGGCGCTTGGACTTACAGGATACTTGCTTCCTTGGGACATGAAAGCATTGTTCGCAACGAAAGTTACGCTTCAAATCGCTGAAAGTGTACCGGTCATCGGTGGTATTGCGAAGACACTTCTCGCCGGTGGTGAGATTGTCGGGGCGAGCACACTCGCACGATTCTTCGCGATCCACGTCTTCTTCTTGCCGGCGGCATTGTTTGGATTGTTGGGAGCCCACTTCTTGATGATTCGTAAACAAGGTATTTCTGGACCGCTATAAACCGATTCGAGGAGAAAAAGGAGGAGAAACGATATGCATCGCGGTAAAGGGATGAAATTTGTAACCGACTCTCGAGTAGGAATCTCGAATCGGAAACAAAACATTGCAAAAGACTATTCAGAATATCCAGGACGCACAGAAGCGTTTTGGCCAAACTTCTTGCTTAAAGAGTGGATGGTAGGGTCGGTCTTCTTGATCGGCTTCATCGCTTTGACAATCGTCGAGGCAGCACCGCTTCAAAATATCGCCGATCCAACGAACACGTCATACATTCCGTTACCGGACTGGTATTTCTTGTTCTTGTATCAGTTGTTAAAATATCAATTCGCTGCTGGAGACTGGATTTTGCTCGGTACGGTCATTATTCCAGGTTTGGCGTTTACGGCACTTCTCATCGCACCTTGGCTTGACCAAGGTCTAGAGCGTCGACCTGCTAAGCGACCAGTCGCCATCAGTTTCATGTTGCTCGGTATTCTCTCGGTCTTTTACTTGACTTGGGAATCTGTTCAAACGACACACTGGGATCAAGTCCACGCTCAAGGTGAACTTCAAGTTCCAGGTGAAGGTCCTGAAATTGATACAGCGGCACCGGGATATGAGATTTATTCGGCTCAATCATGTGTGAACTGTCACGGTCAAAACCTAGAAGGTGGAGCAGCGGCTCCTGGCTTGGTCGGTACGACGTACACGGCTGACGAGATTGCGGATATCGCTGTAAATGGAATTGGGACGATGCCTGCTGGACAGTGGGACGGCTCACCTGAAGATTTACAAGTATTATCTGAATTCATCGCTTCATATGGTGAAGGCGGCGAAAATAACGAGTAAGCCATAAAGTGTAGCCTGAATACCGGGCTACACTTTTTTACTTTAATTACGATAAACTGAAAGAAAAAAGGATTGAGACAATGAACCCGATGTTTTTAAAACCTTTCTTGACGCATCGAATCGTACTAACCATTCTTTTCATGATTAACTTAGGGGGTACGATTTACGGCTATATCTGGTATGAACCGCAACTACGAGACACTCCATATATTTATTGGCCATTCGTCCCGGACAGTCCGACGGCATCTCTCTTCTTTACGATTGTGCTCGGATTATGGATGATAAAAAAAAGCTCCCCTTTATTCGAGACACTTGCGTTTATTACGTTGATTAAATATGGAGTCTGGGCAGTCATAATGAATATTATGTATTTAGGAAAGCTACCGGCGGATGCACCGACCATTACCATCTTGATGGCAGTTATGTTGATGGTTTCGCACGGTGCGATGGCTTTGCAAGCACTCATCTATGCTCCGTTTATGAAATGGACGGTTGCATCGTTTGTCTGTTCTCTAATTTGGGTGATTCATAACGACGTAGTAGATTATGTGCTCGGTCAATGGCCACGTTATCCGTCACTCGCAGAAGAGATTATGTGGATCGGCTACGGCTCGTTCTGGTTGACGGGATTATGTTTTTTTATGGGATATGCGTTCGTCCTGCGTCCATCGCTTGAAAATAAGTTCATAAGAATGTAAAATCAAATTATCAAATACATTCAGAGGTGAAATAGAAAATGTCATTAGGTGGCTATATTTTCTATCTTGCACTGATTATGCTCATTCCATTATGGGCCCAGATGCGAGTGAAAAGTACGTATAAACAGTTTCTACAAAAACCGCTCCAAAGCGGTGTCACAGGTGCACAAGTAGCTGATTTCATCATGAAACAAAACGGTGTTCATAATGTTCGAATCGAGATGGTCGATGGATTGATGAGCGACCACTACGACCCGGTCAATAAAGTTGTACGGTTGTCGCGTGAAGTGTATCAAGGATCGACGATTTCATCGGCTGCAATCGCGGCGCACGAAATCGGTCACGTGATTCAAGATGCAACGGACTATAAGATGATGCGTGTTCGTCATAGTCTTGTTCCTGTCGTCAACATCACATCAAACTTGTCATTCCCATTATTACTTGGTGGTTTCTTGTTCGGCGCACTCGGACTTGCACAACTCGGTGTCATCATGATGCTCGGGGCGGTCATATTCCAACTCATCACGTTACCGGTCGAGTTCGATGCTTCGAAGCGTGCGATGACTCAGTTGACGTCGCACGGAATCGTGACGGCGACGGAAGAGACAGGTGCACGAAAAGTGTTGAATGCTGCCGCATGGACATACGTGGCTGCAACACTCGTTGCGGTTGCCGAACTCATTCGCTTGGCGCTCATCGTCTTTATGCCACGTGATGAATAGAAGTGAATCCCGTCGAATGACGGGATTTTTATTATTGTCTGAAAGGAATGTTTGATGATGAAACCAAAACTGACGGTAGACGGTCACAATCAACTGCAGACTAGACTTTCGAAGTTGAGAGACGAAAAGACGGATGCACGGGAACGCCTTCGCACTGCCCGTAAGTTTTGCGATTTCCGAGAGGATGTCACATACGCCGAGGCAGTCGATCATTATGAACAGATTGAGACCGATATTTTAGAAATTGAACGGGTGCTTGATGATGCGGTCATCATCGAGTCGGAACAATCGAAAATTGTCACGTTCGGTAACAAGGTCGTCATTCGAGAAGTGGGAGAGGATGAGACCGAAAATTATCGGATTGTCGGTGAAGCCGAGGCAAACATAGAAAATGGGACCATTTCAATCACATCGCCACTCGGTCGTGAGTTGATTGGTGCGGAGGCCGGCCAAATTGTTCAGATTGAATCACCAGGTGGTGCACTTCAATTTGAAGTTCTCCAAATCGAGGCATAAAACATCGCTCCGTTCATTAAGTGAACGGAGCGATGTTTGTATGACCTTATTTCAGCGGCATACGGTTCTCGTCGAACGTAAATCCTTCTCCACCGACTTCATAAACATGGTGGAACGTGACGAACGCGTGCGGATCGATTTGTTTAACGATTGTTTTCAATCGATTCACTTCGTTTCGACCGACGACGACGTAGAGGACCTCGAGTTCTCGGTTCGAGTAGCCACCTTTTGCGAGCAATCTTGTCGTTCCACGATTCATCGTCGCATGGATCCCGTCCGCAATGGCGGTCCGATGGTCGCTGATGATCATCGCCGCCTTACCAGCATATGTCCCTTCCTGCATCGAGTCGATGACACGAGCCCCGATATAGACGGCGAGAAGTGTATACATCGCTTCGCGGATATCGAGATAAGTCAAACTGAGGACGATGACAAAGAAGTCAAAGATGAGAAACGTCTTGCCAATTGACCAACCAAAATATCGTTGTACGAGACGAGCGATAATATCCACTCCTCCAGTCGTGCCACCGTTATTGAAGATGATACCAAGCCCGACCCCGATAAAGAGACCAGCGAAGAGACTCGCAAGCACCATGTCGTCTGTCAAGTCGATGACGAGCGTCGAGTATTTAGCGATAAGCGCATACCAAAGTGAAAATGAGAACGTCCCGATGAGCGTATAGATGAAGGTCGTTCGACCTAACAGTTTATAACTCATGAAAAAGAGTGGGATGTTTAGAGCCAAGTTGGTGACAGATGGCGAAATATCGAACAGACCACGAAGGATCAATGTGATTCCGGTGAATCCACCTTCAGCCAAATTATTTTGGACGTTGAAGTGATAAACGCCGAATGCAAAAATAAACGAACCTATTAGTATAAAAATAATATTCCGAACGCGAATCGGTAATTGTACCGTCATCAGGTTCACCTCCCCTTAGATAGAGTACTCGAAAAACAGTTCAGTTGACTAGCCTGAACATATGACATTCAGAAACGAGTCGGCTATACTTTTCAAAGAAGAGGTGATGTAAATGAAAGTAGTAGCCATCGGGGCACATCCAGACGATATTGAAATCGGGATCGCCGGCATGACCGCCCAATGGACGAAAGAGAAGATTGAAGTCGTTTATGTCGATTTGACGAGAGCGGAGTTGTCTTCTAATGGAGATGTCGAAATGAGACAACAAGAAGCGAGGGAAGCAAATTCGGTGTTAGGTGTACGCCGTGTAAATTTAGGGTTCAAAGACCGAGGAATCGACGGAAGTGAGGAACAACTAAAAGCCATCGTTTCTTTGATTCGCAATGAGCGCCCGACTCATTTGCTGTATCCCTATGAGGTCGATCGTCATCCGGATCATGCGGCCTGCGCACACCTCGTGACCGAGGCGCTGTTTAATGCCGGCATCCGCAAATACTTACCTGATCTCGACGCATACCGTCCGGAAAGTGTATATCAGTACATGATTAATGCATACGTAGAGCCGGATGTGTGTGTGGATATTAGTGACATGATTGAAGTGAAAAAACAGGCGTTACAGTGTTATGCGAGTCAATTCACACCCGTGGATGGGGTACAGACACCTTTGACTGACGCGTACGTGGAACGAGTCGTCGCCCGCGAACGACATTTTGGTAGTTTGATCGGTGTGGCGTACGCGGAAGGATTAAAACGTGTTCGACCATATGTCGTGAAACAAGCAGGTGATCTTGCATGAAGTATTCAATCGGGATTCTTTGTTATCCGTCAGTCGGTGGTTCGGGGATTTTGGCGACAGAACTCGGGATGAAGCTCGCAGATCGGGGACATGACGTCCATTTCATCACGAGTAGCATGCCGTTTCGTCTGAACGCCTACCATCCGAATATTACGTTCCATCAAGTCGAGATCAACCAATATTCGGTCTTCCGTTATCCACCGTACGACATGACGCTTTCAGCGAAAATCGCAAGTGTCATCCAAACGTTCGGGCTCGATGTCATACATGCCCATTATGCGGTACCGCACGCCGTATGTGCAGCGCTCGGTCGTGAGATGGCAGGGGTGAAGACTCCAATCGTCTCGACGTTACATGGAACGGACATCACGGTGCTCGGTGAGGATGAGGAATTGAAACCTGCCATTTTATACGGATTGCGTCAATCGAACGCGATTACGGCCGTGTCACACAGTTTGAAGCGAGAGACTGAAGAGCGGATTGCGAGTGATTTACCGATTCGAGTCATTCACAACTTTATCGACGAATCGGTCTATACGCCTCAACTCGACCCGACGCTAAGGGAACGATACGGCTTGTCGAAAGAGGACCGGGTCGTCATCCACATCTCGAACTTCCGTCCTGTCAAACGAGTCGACCTGGTTTTGGAAGCATTCGACCAAATGGATGTGCCGAACAAAAAACTATTGCTTGTAGGTGACGGTCCGCTGATGGGGGCGATGCGTCGATTCGTGGCAGAGATGGGGCTTGAAGACCAGGTCATTTTTGCAGGAAAGCAAGAACAAGTCGCCGCTCTTCTCGCAATAAGTGACGTCCATGTTTTGTTATCAGATAAAGAAGCGTTTGGTCTCGTCGCCCTCGAAGCAATGGCGACAGGCGTGCCGTCAGTCGTAAGTGACGCAGGAGGTCTCCCAGAAGTGATCACAGATGGCGAGGACGGCTTTGTCGTACCGAGAGGAGATGTGACACAGGCCGCAGAGGCGATACAACGTATGTTGACAGATGATTCGCTACGAGAACGCTTCAGCCAGAACGGATTAGAGAAATCCCGACGCTTTGCCTCGCAAGACATCGTGACCGAATATGAGCGTTTGTATGAACAGGTGGTGACATCATGACAGAATGGGAATATGCAAAAAAAATCATCGAAACAATTGAATACCATGGCGGTGAAGCCTATATTGTCGGTGGCGCCGTACGCGATTATGTGCTCGGGAGTTTGCCAGACGATATTGATTTGGCGACCTCACTTTTTCCTGAAGAGGTAATGACGCTGTTCCCGAAAGCAGTCCCGACCGGTATTGAACATGGAACGGTCACCGTCATTCTCAATCATCACCCGTTCGAGGTGACGACATTCCGTTCGGAAGGCTCGTATTCGGATTCGAGACGGCCCGACCATGTCGCGCTAGGGGTGTCGCTAGAAGAAGATTTGTTGCGTCGTGATTTCACGATGAACGCGATGGCATTCCATGATGGGCAAGTCGTTGATTTGTTTGGTGGTCAACATGACCTTGAGGAACGAATCATCCGGACGGTCGGAAGCCCATACGAGCGGTTCGGAGAGGACGCCCTACGCATTATGCGTGCACTCCGGTTTATGTCGCAGCTCGACTTCACGTTACATGAGGAGTTGCGCCACGCAGCGAATAGGCTAGGTCACAGGCTCGAACACATTGCGATGGAGCGCATCGCAATCGAATTTGAAAAACTGTTGACCGGTCCTGCCTACAGACGGGCGTTAGGTGAAATGATTGAGCTCGGTATTCATCACTACTTACCGAACGTTTCGACAGAACTGATGCGATGTGTACAGGAAGACGTGCGAACACCGGTGAATGCGGTCAGTGGATGGGCGCTCTTTATCTATCATGCGAAAGACGAGGATTGGCTTCTGCCGTGGAAACGATCTAACACTATTAAACGAGAGGCACGTACGCTTGCACGATTATGTGAGGTGGGACTTGATACGATGACCGTTTATCTGACGGACGAACACACGCTCTCGACCTATTTCCGAATGAACGGAGAAAGTGACCGTAGCCACGAACTGAAACAGTCGCTTCCGATGAAATCACGCAAAGAGATGATGTTTAACGGACGAGATGCCCTTGAACTCGGGGCGAGAGGGGAAACCATCAAGCATCTGTTGGCCGACCTTGAACAGCGCGTCGTCTTACAAGAGGTGCCGAACCACGAGACTGTATTGAAAGAGGAGGCGAAACGATGGCTTCAACGCGCGGGCGTGTCCTGACATTATTACAAGACGGTGAAGTATGGAGCGGTCAAGAGCTGGCACGTCAGTTAAATATTTCACGTACCGCTATTTGGAAACATATCGAAACCCTTAAACAAGACGGATATGCGATTCATACCATTCCAAGGAAAGGATATCAATTGCTTGAACAGAGTGATCGGTTTGATGAGCCAGCCTTTGTCTCGTTTCGTAAAGGACGTTTCGGTCAAGTCGTCCATGCGTTCAATCAGGTCGATACGACACAACGAATTGCGCATGAACTCGCACAACAACACGTGACGGAAGGAACGCTCGTCATCAGCGAAGAACAGACGTCGGGTCGTGGGCAACTTGGTCGTAACTGGCATAATCCGAAGCATGTTAATATTGCGGCGAGCGTTATCCTGAGACCGGAGTTGCCGATTCGAGATGCGTCGAAATTGACCTTGATGGCAGCAAGTGCGTTCGCAAGGGCGCTCAACAACCGAAATATCGATGTGACAATCAAATGGCCGAATGATTTACTGATGAATGGAAAGAAAATTGGCGGCATTTTGACAGAGATGCAGACGGAAGGCGATCGTATCCAGGCGGTCATCTTAGGTTTTGGGATAAATGTAAACGGTGAAGAAATACCGACAGAGCTAGCGCACCGGGCCAGCTCACTCTATCTAGAGACCGAGACAAAATATCATCGAAGCGAGATACTAGCCGACCTATTAACAGAACTCGAAATCGAGTACGATCAATTCCTCGAGTCAGGATTTGCGCCGATTCGCACAAATTGGATGCGACATGCTGCTTATTTGAATGAAACGGTTACTATACATGCTTCCCGAACAACTCGCACGGGCGTAATGCGAGGTATTTCCGATGAAGGAGCTTTACTTCTTGAAGAAGAAGGAAAGATTGAATCGATTTACTCTGCAGAGATTGCAGTGTGGAATGATTGATGAAAGCGAGACCATCGTCTATACTTAATGTGTCGGACGCTATCGATTCTTGAAGTGTACCGCGCTTGCAGACTGTCACATTCAGTTGTCTGCCTTGATCATTTTGACAGGGACAGAAGGACACTAACTCATGAAAACCATGAATTTGTTTTTCGTGCGCCTTCTTGCCAATCGTGTAAGAAGGCGTTTATTCTTTCCTGTCTCCACGTTTAGGAGGAGAAACACATGCACACGATGACTTCGTTATTAAAAAAGATGAATGAGCAGGAAAAGCTCGTCATGTTGACGGCGTATGACTATCCATCAGCCAAACTTGCCGAGGCGGCTGGGGTAGATTTGATTTTAGTCGGCGACTCACTCGGTATGGTCGTCCTCGGTTACGACTCGACAATCCCCGTGACAACGGAAGATATGCTCCATCATTCGAAAGCAGTGCGCCGTGGAGCACAAAATACGTTCGTCGTTGTGGATATGCCATTTGCGACATATCATGGAGATTTTGATCGGACGCTTCAAGCAGCTTCTCGCATGTTCCAAGAAGGCCATGCGGATGCCATCAAACTAGAAGGTGCCGGTGAAGTACTTCAAACGATTGAACGTCTCACTCAAGTAGGAATGCCTTGTGTTGCCCATCTAGGATTGACGCCTCAATCGGTTGGGGTGCTAGAAGGATATAAAGTACAAGGAAAGTCTCTCGAGGCTGCTGAAATGCTCCTTCGTGATAGCTTAGATGCTGAACGGGCTGGTGCGAAGATGCTCGTTCTCGAATGTGTCCCTCATCAATTGGCAAAACGAATCGCGGAAGAATTGACGATTCCTGTCATCGGAATCGGTGCGGGAGCGGATGTCGACGGCCAAGTCCTCGTCTACCATGACGTCTTGAAATATGGAGTCGATCGTCTCCCTAAATTCGTTCAAGCGTATGCGGATGTGAGTGAAGTGGCGACTGATGCCATCCGTTCTTATGTCGAAGAGACGAAGAATGGTCACTTCCCGCTTGAACGCCATACGTTCACGATGGATGAGTCACTACTCGACTCGTTGTATGGAGGAAAATGATGAAGATTGTATCGACTGTCGAAGAATTACGTCACGCTCTACCGTTTAATCAAACCATCGGCTTTGTTCCGACGATGGGTTATTTACATGAAGGTCATATGAGTCTCGTCGAAAATGCGCGTCGCGAAAATGACTTTGTTGTCATGAGTATCTTTGTTAACCCGACTCAGTTCGGTCCGAACGAAGACCTCGATCGTTATCCACGAGATTTTAAACGAGATGAAAAGTTGGCTCGAGAAGCAGGTGTCGACCTTCTGTTCTATCCGGTGACGGAAACGATGTATCCAATCGATATGGCACGCGTTTCCATTCGAAAGGGAGCTGACGTACTGTGCGGAGCGAGTCGTCCTGGTCACTTTGATGGTGTATTGACAATCGTTTCTAAATTATTTAATCTTGTTCAACCGACACGTGCGTACTTCGGTCTAAAAGATGCCCAGCAAGTAGCTCTCATTGAAGGCTATGTCCGAGATTACTTTGTGCCGGTCGAGATTCGACGTTGCCCGATTATTCGTGAGGAGACAGGACTTGCCAAGTCTTCTCGAAACGTGTATTTGTCTGACGTCGAAAAAGAAGAGGCGAGTCAAATCTTTAAAGCGCTGAGGGCAGCAAGAGAAACGCTTGAGGCAGGTCTTGAGATTGAAGAAGTGAAACGACAACTGACCGTACGATTAAACGAGATTCCGAACAGTCAAATCGATTATGTAGAACTCGTCGATTATCCGACGCTCGGTATTGCCTCAAACGACTCAGATGAACTATTACTTGCGGTGGCTGTTCAGTTTGAACGGGCCCGATTGATTGATAATGTGATTTGGAAGAAGGGGTGAATCCAATGATTCGAACATTTATGCACGCTAAGCTTCATAAGGCAACGGTGACAGAAGCAAACTTACACTACGTCGGTTCGATTACAATCGATGAGGATTTGATGGATGCTGTAGGCATCATGGAAAATGAGCATGTGCACATCACAAATAACCATAACGGGGCACGCATTGAGACGTATGTCATCAAAGGAGAACGTGGATCTGGTGTGATTTGTTTGAATGGAGCGGCAGCACGCCATTTCCAAGTCGGTGATGTCGTCATTATTATGGCGTACGGTCAAATGACTGCGGAAGAGGCAAATACGCACCGTCCAAAAGTTGCTGTATTGAACGAGCAAAACGAGGTAGATCAACTTCTTTACGAAGAGATTGCCCATACAATTTTGTGAATTATTCGGGGGTGTCGACAGAGGCATCCCCGTTTTTTCGTCGTTCATTCTATGGTAAGATGAGACAGATAGAAAGCACGAGCGTGCCTAAGATGGGATGGATGTTATGGACACGTATGTGATTGTGGATATAGAGACGACGGGACATTCCGTTAAGTCCGGTGATGAATTGATTGAGTTTGCAGCGGTCGTCGTACGAGATGGTGAAGTGATTGAGCGCTACAGCACCTTGATTCGACCGAGTCGACCAATCCCACCTTTTATTACGCAATTAACAACGATTAGTGATGATGACGTAAGTGATGCACCGACATTCGAAGATGTGATTCCCGACATTTGGAAGATGTTAGATGGTCGGGTATTTGTCGCGCATAACGTCGCCTTTGATTTAACTTTTTTAAACGAGAGTCTTGAACAAGCTGGGTATCTTCCATTTCAAGGACGAGCGATTGATACGGTAGAATTGGCTCGTATTCTTTATCCGACATTGGAGAGCCATGCGTTAGAAGCATTATCCGATACATTTAACCTCATACATACAGACGCGCATCGGGCACTTAGTGATGCCGACGCGACAGCCGAGCTTTTCATCCGGATGCTCGACCGATTACGCGATTTACCTATGGTGACATTGAAGAAACTTCGCGTCTTGTCTGAGTCGTGGACAAGCCACATCGAACCGTTATTTGATGAATTGATTTTGGATGTTGGGATTCGACCGGACGACGAGTCACGCTTTGATATTCATCGAAAAATTGCGCTACATCGACCGACAGACGGATTTGTTCCGGCCGAAGATCGCGAACCGTTTGAACCGTTCCTACTTCGCACGATTGAAGAGACGCTCCCGTCACTTTTTGAGCAGTTCGAGCCGAGACAAAGTCAATTTGAAATGATGCGACACGTCTATAAAGCGTTAGATGACGAGGAGACGTTATTGGTTGAAGCCGGAACCGGGACAGGAAAGACGTTGGCGTATTTGATTCCGAGTGCCCATCATGCACTCGAGACGAAAAGACCAGTTGTTATTAGTACGCATACGATACAATTGCAAGAACAATTACTAAATCGAGATTTACCGGTACTTCGCCAAATTTTTCCTGAGATTGAATTTACACTTTTAAAAGGAAGACGAAACTATATCGATTTACGTAAGTTTGAGATGATACTAGATGAATCAAATGACGGACTCTTGGTAGCGATGTGTAAAGCGATGGTCCTCGTATGGCTGACGGAAACGGAGACTGGAGATTTAGAAGAGCTCTCCTTTCCAGGATCTGCGACGCAAGGTCCCGCCTCGTTCAAACGTTTGATTCAAGCCGATGCTTCGAGTGAATTCGGTCGATTTGACCCATGGTATAGTCGTGACTTTTTCACAAAAGCTGTGCTTCGATCAAAAGAAGCAGACTTGATTGTAACGAATCATGCTTTGTTGTTCTCCGACTTACAACATCAGGCAGGTATTTTGCCAACCGATACACCACTCGTCCTAGACGAGGCGCATCAAGTCGAAGAAGTAGCTTCGCATCACTTTGGTGTAACGTTTGACGCTATTCAATTTGATCGGTTATTCAAGTGGTTCGGATATGGCGCGGATGGGAAATTCCATTCTCGCATCATTCAGCTGGCGGACTTGACATCCGTCACCGAAGAGGCGGAAGCGTTTAGCCAACAGATTGATTCATCACTCGCCAAGGTCGAAGAAGAACTTGAAGACCTCCTGACGGCGCTCCAATCGTTAGGGAAGAAAAAAGAACCACGACAAACGGTTCGTTTTGAACGGGAAAGCTCATCGTTCAGCCCGATTCGTGAGGTGGCGAATCGATTAGAGGACAAGCTTCGGACGCTCAGAACGTCACTTAGGCATTTGCATCGACTCCTTGATGAACGGAAAGAGCACATGACGTTTAAACAACGCGCGCTCTTGGGTGATTTAAAAACACTAATCGGGGATGTTCGAGAACTTGAGAGTGTCATCTATGAAACAATGTTGACACGAGACGATGATGCAGTCAGTTGGGTCGAGTTGAATTTAGGTAACCGAAAGTTGACCTCGGTATATACGCAACCGGTTGAAATTGGACCGTTGTTACATGAACGGCTGTTTAAGAAGAGACCGACGATTTTAACATCGGCGACGATGACGGTCTCTGGTAAGTTTAGTTTTATGGAGCGACGGCTCGGGTTAGAAGGTGAGCCAATCCGAAGAGTCGTATTACCTTCACCGTTTAACTTTAAAGAACAAGCCAAGTTGTTTATCCCATCAGACTTCCCGTTGATTAACGATGTACCGCTTTCACAGTTTGTCGACCAGACGGCGCAATCGATTGTTCAAATTGCGAACGTGACAAAAGGACGAATGCTTGTCCTCTTCACATCGAATGAGTTGTTACGTTTGACTTACGAACAAGTAAAAGATCACCTCGACCCGTCTTATACGCTCCTCGCACAAGGTGTCAGCGGAGGCTCTCGTAGCCGATTGACGAAACAGTTCAAGCGGATGGAACAATCCATTCTCTTTGGGACAGCAAGTTTTTGGGAAGGTGTCGACATTCCGGGAGAGGCGTTGACGTGCCTGGTCATTGTTCGACTACCATTCGCCCCACCGGATCAGCCTATCATGCAAGCCCGTTCAGAAAAAATTGAGTCGATAGGGAAATCGCCATTCTTTGAACTATCACTCCCTCAAGCCGTCATTCGATTTAAACAGGGTATCGGTCGATTGATTCGATCAAAAGGGGACTACGGGGCGATTTTTGTATTTGATCGTCGTGTGGAGACGACCCGTTATGGCAAACAGTTTATCAATAGTTTGCCAAAAGTCGATCGAATCGAAGGAACGTTAGATACCTCTCTGTCTGAGTTGGAATTGTTCTTAGATGAGAAAGAAAAGTCTGTAACACGAAATGATAGATAACGCTAGGCATCATGATATTATCGCTTTATAATGATACGTATAGTGTTTTGGAGGAGGAATCAATATGAATTCGAATATCGAGACGCTTGCGAGCGTACGCATCGAACCGACGGCGGACGTCTATAAGATTGTCGATTTATTGAATCGTACTTTAAAAAGTCAAGATTTGATGTTCGGACTTTCACTTGAGAAGAAAGTGAATGATCCAAAGAAGGAAGAGATGGTTTTCACCATCTATCGTACAGAATGACAAGAAAAACAAAATGGATCGTCTCGTTACTGACGGCACTGATTGGTGTCGTCCTTGTCTTTAGTTTGATGTATCGCTTCACGATTGGATATACAGAAAACCAAAAGGAACAACTTGTCGAGGAAGCGACGAATCGTCTCACTGAAGAGGCACCTAACCTGAAAGTGGAACAGGGTGAACTGTTCAATGGAACGGATGCGTATGTTGTTTTTTCAGAAGAAAACGGGAATTCTATTTGGTTTGTTCCACTTGATGACAAACTAGAGATTGAGCAACGTGAATTCGGTGAAGTGAAAGCGAAAGACGTCTGCGCACGTTCTATCGAGGAAACTGGCGGACAACTTGTCAGCTGTAAATATGGGTTCGACGAGCGAGCACTCATCGAAGTGGTTACAAAAGCAGATGCATCTTATACGTACTCATACTATACGCTACAGTCCGGAGAGTTTATTCGACGTGTTCAACTGACTGATCAAATGTGACGAATTAGAGGGGGATTATGATGGATCATCTATTAGCGAAACGAGTGAAACAACTTACGCCATCGACAACGTTAGCAATCACAGCTAAAGCAAAGGCGCTCAAGGCTTCGGGCAAAGACGTCATTGGTCTTGGGGCGGGTGAGCCGGATTTCAATACTCCGGAACGAATCATTGATGCTGCTTGTCAAGCGGCTCGAGATGGGGATACAAAATACACGCCATCTGGCGGGACGGTCGCGTTGAAAGATGCCATCATCGAAAAGACGAAACGCGATAGTGGATTGTCGTTCGAACGCAACGAGGTGATGGTCGCTTCTGGTGCGAAACATGCCCTTTATGCTTTGTTCCAAGCCATTCTAGATGAAGGGGACGAAGTGATTGTCCCGACACCGTATTGGGTCAGTTACCCAGAACAAATCAAATTGGCGGACGGAGAGCCTGTCCTAGTCGATACGAATGAAGAGACGTCATTTAAATTGACGCCAAATCAACTCGAGAATGCGATTACAGCTCGCACGAAGGCCGTTATCTTAAACAGTCCTTCGAATCCAACGGGAATGATTTATACGAAAGAAGAGCTACAGGCACTCGCCGATGTCGTTCTTCGACACAACCTTCTCGTTGTGAGCGATGAGATTTATGAAAAATTGATTTACGGTGATGCGGAATTCGTATCGATTGCCACACTCCCAAATATGCGCGAACGTACCATCATCATCAATGGTGTATCGAAGTCTCATGCGATGACGGGATGGCGGATTGGTTACGCTGTTGGTGATGCTAAAATTATTGGTGCGATGACGAATTTGGCTTCACATTCGACGTCGAACCCGACGTCTCTCGCCCAAGCGGCTGCAGTGGAAGCTTATAACGGCCCACAGGATGATGTGGAAATGATGCGTCAATCGTTTGAAGAACGACTTGAAATCGTCTATGATCGTCTCGTCAAAATCCCTGGAATCACATGTTTGAAACCGCAAGGCGCATTTTACTTATATGCCAATGCAAAAGTTGCCGCGACAGAGAGCGGATACGATACAGTAGATGATTGGTGTGAGGCTGTTCTCGAAGAGGCGAACGTGGCACTCGTGCCAGGTTCTGGTTTTGGACAGGACGATTACGTACGATTATCATATGCTACTGAATTAAAACGCGTTTTAGAAGCGCTCGATCGAGTAGAAGACTTCGTTACGAAGCGCGCTCGATAAGCGAAAGGATGGAAATGAACATGACAACAATTTCGATTAACCAATTTAAAGACTATGAAGGCCAAACGGTCCGTGTAGGGGCCTGGATTGCTAACAAACGATCAAGCGGGAAGATTGCGTTCCTCCAACTACGTGATGGGAGCGGATTTGCTCAAGCAGTCGTCGTGAAAGCTGATGTTGCTGAAGAATTGTTCACCCTCGCTAAAGGCGTGACACAAGAGACTTCTGTATGGGTAACAGGTAACGTCAAATCGGATGGTGGACGTACACCACTCGGATTTGAGTTAGAAGTGTCAGATTTAGAAGTGATTGCGGAGTCAGTGGATTACCCAATCACACCAAAAGAGCACGGAACGGAATTCTTGATGGACAATCGTCATTTATGGCTCCGTTCACGTCGCCAACACGCGATCATGAAAGTTCGTAACGAAATCATTCGTGCGACATATGAATTCTTCAACAAAGAAGGATTCGTCAAAATCGATCCGCCAATCCTTACGAGCAGTGCACCGGAAGGCACGACAGAGTTGTTCGAGACAGACTACTTCGGTCAATCAGCCTACCTCTCGCAGACGGGTCAATTGTATATGGAAGCCGCTGCAATGGCGCTCGGTAAAGTATTCTCATTCGGTCCGACGTTCCGTGCGGAAAAATCAAAAACACGTCGTCACTTAATCGAGTTCTGGATGATTGAGCCAGAGATGGCATTCTTCGATCACGACATGAGCCTCGAGATTCAAGAACAATACGTCTCATACATTGCGCAATCAGCGCTTACGAACTGTAAGAACGAGCTTGAACTTCTCGAACGTGACCTTGAAAAATTGGCGCAAGTGAAGGCACCATTCCCACGTGTCCGTTATGAGGATGCAATAACATTCTTAAAATCAGAAGGGTTCGATGATATCGAATTCGGCGACGATTTTGGTGCACCACATGAGACGGCGATTGCCAACGCACACGATCAACCAGTATTCATCACGCACTGGCCAAAAGAAATCAAACCGTTTTACATGAAAGTGGACCCGGAAAACCCAGAACTCGTTCTGTGTGCAGATTTGATTGCACCAGAAGGATATGGAGAAATCATCGGGGGATCTCAACGTGAGGACGACTACGATCGTCTAAAAGAAGAGATCATCAAAGAAGGTCTTGACGAAACAGATGCTTACGATTGGTACCTCGAACTCCGTCAATACGGTTCGGTCCCTCATTCTGGTTTCGGACTCGGACTCGAGCGTACGGTCGCTTGGATTAGTGGAATCGAGCACATCCGTGAAGCGATCCCGTTCCCACGTCTATTAAACCGAATCCACCCTTAACGATTAATCGGGGAAGACGTCATGTCCTCCCCGATTGATGTGTCTTAGAAAGGAAGTGCGACATGGATGCACATCAATTGATTCAATTATTCGAGCAAAGTCCGGTCGTCATTCCGCGAAAACTGTTTACCGATGCAAGACGACTCGATTTGTCACCGATTGAGTTCAGTCTTATCGTTCATCTACTCGAAATGACTGGTGAAGGCATCGTCATGCCTCTTCCGAGCGAGTTAGGGAAACGGTTGAATGTGTCGGAAAATGAGGCCCGGTCAGTGCTACTTGGGCTGTTGCAAAAAGAATTGATTGCAATCGATGCATCAAGTAATAGCGAGCGATATAGTTTGCTACCACTTTTCGAGGCATTGCAAGCTGAAGAGAAGATTACGCCGCAACAGACATTGAATGAAAACATCATTCATACATTCGAACGGGAATTCGGGACGATCACCCCGTTTGAGATTGAACAAATCGTCGGATGGATGACGGAGGATGGTTTCAGTGAAGAACTCATCATGGCGGCACTCCGTGAAGCGAAATTACGGAATGTGCGAAATTTCAAATACATGGACAAAATCTTACGTGTTTGGCAGGATCATCAAGTCGAATCGCTCGAGGATGTCGTGGAATATCAACGGAGGAATAAGTGATGTTGACGAGAGTTCAGCTGCAAGAAATAGCGGACACGATGAAGCAAATGTTCCCGGATGCACATTGCGAATTGACGCATCAAAATCCATTCGAATTAGTAGTCGCTGTCGCGCTATCTGCGCAAGCGACAGATGCCCTAGTCAACAAGGTGACACCAGGTTTGTTTGAAGCGTTTCCGACTGTTGAAGCGATGGCTACGGCAGAAGTTTCGGAGATTGAGACGTTGATTAAACGCATTGGACTGTATCGGAATAAAGCGAAGAATGTGAAGGCGCTCTCTGAGAAAATCGTGAACGAGCATGACGGGATTGTGCCGTCAGACCGGACGTCACTCGAGGCACTTCCAGGTGTCGGCCGCAAAACGGCTAACGTCGTCTTGTCAGTCGCCTTCCATGAACCGGCATTTGCGGTAGATACACATGTAGAGCGTGTCTCGAAACGTCTCGGTATCTGTCGTTGGAAAGATAACGTCCGTCAAGTTGAAGAGACATTGATGAAAAAGTTCCCGCGCGATGAGTGGTCGCAACTTCATCATCAATTTATTTTCTTTGGACGCTACCATTGTAAAGCGCAGCGACCGGCTTGTGAGACTTGTCCGCTGCTTCATATGTGCCGGGAAGGTAAGAAACGGATGAAATCGACGAAAGTCACCACATAAAAATGCATCGACACGTTCTGTGTCGATGCATTTTCGCTTTAATGATTCCAAGGGTGGTCGCTCCATTCACGACGCTTTTTCGTGATGGGTACTTTCTTGAAGCCCCAGTTGCGGAAGTCTTGGTCCGGACTTTCTTTACGAATGTAAATTTTGTCCTTAATCGCTTTGAAAATTCGGTTCTCGTCCCCATAATGGACGAACCGTGGTTTTACCTCAATCACACCTCGACGAACACGTGACAACGGGAGACAGACGAGGTCTGCAATCTCTAGACCGGATTGATACATTGTGTTCTGCTTCTCAGAGAAGATGAATCCTTTAATCTTTTGACGACTTTTTTCGACATCGAGATGGACCGTACCCGAGTTGAAAATATCGAAAAATGCTTTTTGAATCAATAAGTTCTGGTAATCATCTCTAGATTCGAGGACGACACGAGCACTGACTGCTTCTGTTTCTTCTAAAAAAGCATAAAATGATTTCATGAGATGAGCAAAGGCGACTACATATGGATCTTTTGGCGTCGAGTAAAAATCATGTAATTTCTGCTTATCGACCTCGACGCTAACGATTGTACAATCGATGCCACGTAAAAAATCAGGTAGTTTATCCCAAAAATCACGCAACATGTCGATTGTGATGCCGTCTTCTTTTCCATAAGGATGTTCAGCCTTTAAAATTTCTTTTAGATGTAGCGGGATCTGTTCGGTTTTAAAAACATCTCGCTTAAACGCTTGAAGGCGTCGCTTTAATACACAAGGTAATCCAGTCTCATCCGCATCGATTGAATATTTGTACTCCATCAGAACACCAGTCAAATTGAACTGTGTGTTGCCTTTCGGTGTACCTGTCTCATCGACGAACATGACATACTTCTTTCCACTTTCCATCCAATCCCTCCAAAACGGCTTAACGTCTACGTTTTTTAAGCTACCTATTTTATTTCCAAATGGTGATACGGTCAATCAATTGCACAGAAATTGCACACTTTTTTTCAGAATGACATCAATTAGGTTTATCGATGTACAATCTTGGCTAAACAGAAGAGGTGCTATTATCATAGAGAAACAATCGGGTCTTACGTGACGAGAGCTTTTCAATTTGGATACACAATCGCTTACATACTAGTTTAACATACGGGAGTTTGGTACGATATGTGTTGCGGTAAATCCACACAAGTGTCGACCGACAGAAGTCGACAATCAGACCTGAGACGGAAGGAACGAGTGGACCGACCTGTTAATATGTATGTATGGGGTGACGACATTGTTCCATTATCCAAACGGTAAGAAAGCAAAAGTGACAAAGGAACCAAAGGGGGAAGGAATTTCGAGAGAAGTATCGAATTCTCCAACCTATGCGAATCGCGGAATGAATTTAGAGACGTTGTTAAATGAAACGAATGAATTCTATCGGATTCATCAACGAGCTGTCATTCATAAGAAACCGACACCGTTACAAATTGTCAAAGTCGACTATCCGAAGCGCAGTGCCGCTAAAGTGACGGAAGCCTATTTCAAGCAGGCATCCACGACCGACTATAACGGAGTGTATCGCGGTAAGTACATTGACTTTGAAGCGAAAGAAACGAATAATAAGACGTCGTTTCCGCTCGGAAATTTTCATGAACATCAGATTGAACATATGCGCGAGTGTGAACGTCACGGAGGGATTTGTTTTGTCATCATCCGCTTTAGTCGCTATAATACGCAATATGTATTGACCACGGAACAACTTGTTCAGTGGTGGGAACAACGACTGACGGGACGAAAATCGATTCCGCTCAGTTTTATTGAACAGGACGCGATTGAAGTTCCGACGAGAGCCTTACCGTCGATTGATTATTTGACGGTGCTCGATCAATGGCTCGATTGAATAGAAGGAGTGAACCATGAATGGAGCGAAGTAGGGTCGCACGTCGACAAGATTCGACGACGAATAAACGTAAAAAAACTGTTAAACAACCAAAGACTAAAGGTAAGAAACCGATGTGGAAACGCATCTTTTTATTAGGTTTCATGCTATTTATTGCAGCAGTCATTGCATTTGGAGCATATACCGTATATGCGATTGCGACGGCACCAGAGCTTGACGAAGAAAAACTCGTTGATACGTATCCAATTCAGCTGATTTCGGCTGAAGGTGAACCGCTCGAAGGCGCCGGTCAAATTCGGGAGTACGTCTCCATCGACGATATTTCACAAGTGATGCAACAAGCGGTTGTCTCAATTGAAGATCGTCGCTTTTATGAACATAACGGAATCGATTTGCGTCGAATCGGTGGTGCAGTTGTGGCCAACTTGACTGACGGTTTCGGTGCAGAGGGTGGATCTACCATCACGCAGCAGTTGGTGAAACAGTCGTTTCTTTCAACAGATAAGAAGTTGAAGCGGAAGCTTCAAGAACAGTGGCTTGCGCTTAAGCTCGAACGTGAGTATAAGAAAGAACAGATTTTAGAAATGTATTTGAACAAAAACTACTATGGTAGTGGTGGATACGGTGTTCAAACCGCATCGAAACGCTACTTCAACAAGCCGGTCTCGGAGGTCAATTATCAGGAGGCCGCGATTCTTGCCGGTCTCCCGCAACGTCCAAGTGCCTATGATCCAATCAATGGTGACCAGGAGTTGACACGTTATCGGCAGGAACAGGTCTTGTCTGCGATGAAACGAGACGGTCATATTTCTGAAGAACAGTATAACGAAGCACTTGATGTCGCGATTGCTGACGTCATCTCACCGGGTGAAGAGACGGAAGAGGAAGCGTTCACGCGTGCGATATACTCACGTGTGCTTCAAGAGTTAGAAGATGATTATGGGCTTGACCAGTCAGATATTTATGGCACAGGTCTGAAAGTGTATACGTCAATCAATAAAGAGTTGCATACAAAAATCAATAGCGACATTAAATCGAACAACGTCAATTTACAAACAAATGGTTTCCCTGAGGACTTGAGAATGGGTGCGACCGTACTGAATACGAAAACAGGTGAGATTGTCGCCATCGTCGATAGCCAGCAAGCGAAACAAGGTGATACGACGTATCGTGACTACTCAAATGAAAAATATCAAATTGGATCGACGGCGAAACCGTTCTTCGACTATGGTCCAGGAATTGAAAACGGACAATGGTCGACGGGGAAAATATTGCTTGACGCCGAGTTAGAAGGTACGTACAGTCCAAACAACTATTACACTGGTTTCCGTGGTCCAAATACGATGCGTCAATATTTGAAAATTTCTGCGAATACGCCAGCTGTTCGTGCATTCCAAGAAGTACGTGATGAATACGGACAAGATGCAATCGAATCGTTCGTGAAAAACGTTGGTATTGAGCCTTCTTATTCCGGAGATCAACTAAATGAGTCTAACGCACTTGGTACTGCCGAAGCGAGCACGACACAGATGGCTGCTGCTTACGCAACACTTGGCGCAAACGGTATGTATACGAAACCTCATTTGATTCAAAAGATTGAATTCAATGACGGTTCAAGTATCAACTCTCCAATCAAAGCGAAGCAAGCGATGGAAGACTATACAGCATACATGTTGACGGATATGCTCCGTGACGTCGTCAGTGCTGAAGGTGGAACATATGTCCCAGGTGCATTTCCTTGGGACGTAGCCGGTAAAACTGGAACAACGAACGAGCCTAACTCGACAAACCCGAAAGATAAATGGTTTACTGGTTACTCCACAGATTACTCGATTTCTGTGTGGACAGGAAAAACGAAAGAGTCGACAGTCGCTTCTTTTGATCCAGACTACGCTCAATACTATTTCGAGTATATGATGCAACAAGTGACGAATGCGACGGGACAACCAGACCGTTTCCAGCGTCCGGACTCCGTTTTATCACTTGGCAATGAGCTCTATGTAAAAGGGACGAAACCGAAAGACCTTCAACCAGAGAAATTGGATGCTCCTACGGGCGCAAGCGTCAACTATGATATAGATTCACAATCTGGTTCAGTCTCATGGTCATATGATTTCGACGCTGTGAAAGCGGACGGATATAATGACATCACGTTCACAGTGACGCAGAAATCTGCTGACGGCACTGAAAAAGTCGTGGGTACGACAGGTGAGACGAGTGTGGATATTACAAACTTGCCTGAAGGTGAGACGACGTTCACGATTGTGGCGAACGCCGCGAACCCGTTGACGGGTGAACAGCAATCCGGACCAGCGCAAGCGACCTACTCGATTGAACCGAAAGAAGAACCAAAAGAGGAGGAAGAAAATCCTTCTGAAGACGAGAGCAATGAAGATAACCCGTCAGACGAGAACAACGGCAACGGGAATGAAGATAACAACGGCAATGGTAACGGAAACAACGAAGACACCACTGACGAACAAAATCCTGACGAACCAGCGACGGATGATGGCACTGATGAAGGAACCGACGAGCCGACTGATGGAGAGGATTCAGGAGCTCCGTTAGAAGGTCAATCGAATGAAGAATCGCCTGACACGAATCGTGAGGATGGCAATTCTGACAACACTGATAACTAAGGAGGACAGGGCGACATTGTGCGCCCTGTTTTTCGTGCGACTTTGTTATAATGAAAAGAAAGGGAACAGGATGGTGACACATGGTTCAACTCTCTTTAAAACGCAAGATGAAAGTGTTATTTGTCATTGATCGACTGCAAGACGACGATTTTGGAGTGCCTCTTGGTGGACATCTCGGACTGAAGCTTTCACATTTGCTGTTAAAAGAGTCGATTCCATTCGGACGTCTCATCCAAGACCGATCGGTTGCTAAGGCGACTGGACATTCTTATGTAAAAAGAATCGGTGTCGAAACGATGTTTACGGGCGAGGAATCATATTATCCTGACTTACTTCGTGGCAATCGCCAAACGTTGTCGACAGACGAAGATTACTATAAAACGGTGCAACGCTATGCGAAACATCTTTTAGCGGTTCATTCGAAATGTACGAAACTACATACCATTGTCTTATTTGGGCGGTCAACGCAACGTCTGTTTCAAGACGCGCTGACCCGTCTTGAAGAAGAAAATGAGCATGTTGCCGCTACGTTTCAAAGCATGACTTTGTTTCACATGCCCGCTGTATCAAGAATGATACGAGATGAACGGATTAATCATATCCGAGAAGTCGTAGTAGAACTTGCACCTTCGAATTCTTAAAAAAAAGAAGGTGAACTGATGCGGAAATCGCGCTCTGTAGAAGAGATGGTTAAAGAATTAAAAGAAGACCCGAGCTTTGCGAAAAACGTACGACATTGGCATACGGTCGATGCGCGCCCAGCACAATATGCGCCCATCCCGGAGCAAGTACCAGAACAATTGACAAACGTATTGAAAAGTCGGGGAATTGAGCAACTGTACACGCACCAAGCTGAAGCTGTGAAACAAACGGCTGCCGGTCATTCGACTGTGATTGTAACGCCTACTGCCTCTGGTAAGACGCTCTGTTATAACTTGCCTGTCTTGTCAAAGATGATTGAAAAACCGACTGCACGCGCACTATATCTGTATCCGACAAAAGCCCTTGCCCAAGATCAGAATAGTGATTTAATGGAGATGGTCGAGGCACTCGAAGGCAACTTACGATGCTTCACGTATGATGGAGATACATCTCCGGCCGCCCGCACGAAAGTTAGAGATGCAGGGAATATCGTTATTACCAATCCTGATATGTTACATTCGGGAATTTTACCACACCATACGAAGTGGATTCGTCTATTCGAAAACTTAGAATACATCGTTGTCGATGAGTTGCATACGTATCGTGGCGTATTCGGCAGTCATGTGGCGAACCTGTTTCGCCGCTTAAAACGAATTTGTGCCTACTATGGAAGTTATCCGAAATGGATTATGACATCAGCGACTATCGCGAACCCGCGTGAACTTGCTGAATTGTTAACGGAAGAAGAAGTTGTATTGGTTGACCGGAACGGCGCACCACAAGGTAAGAAACATCTTGTCTTCTATAATCCACCTGTCGTCAATGAAGCGCTTGGGATTCGTCGGAGTGCGACGCTCGAGACGAAACGCATCGCCTCAAAATTCGTGGAAGCGAACATTCAAACGATTGTGTTCGCCCGATCACGTGTACGTGTCGAGGTATTATTGACTTATTTACAGGAACTGACGCGACGAGAACTTGGTCCAAAATCGATTGTCGGCTATCGAGGGGGGTATCTTCCGTCTGAACGCCGTGAGATTGAACGGCGCTTACGGAATGGTGAAATAAAAGCTGTTGTTTCAACAAATGCGCTAGAACTCGGTGTTGATATCGGTCAATTGCAAGCGTGTGTCCTGAATGGTTATCCAGGCACTGTCGCTTCGCTATGGCAACAGGCAGGTCGGGCCGGACGACGTCATTCGGAGTCGCTTGTGGTGTTTGTGGCATCATCTTCTTCCCTTGACCAGCTTGTCGTCGAACAACCAGATATGATTTTAGACCGTTCACCGGAAGCTGCCCGTTTAGACCCGAACAACCTCATTATTTTAGTCGACCATATGAAATGTGCCGCATTCGAATTGCCGTTTCATAAAAGTGAACGGTTCGGGACGGTCGACCCGGAAGATATTTTAAAGTTTTTAGCGGATGCACAAGTGTTACATGAGCGGGCCGATAAATATTATTGGATGACGGATTCCTTCCCAGCGCATGACATCTCGCTTCGGACGAGCGATCAAGAAAATGTCGTCATTGTCGATCAAACCGCAAAACATCAAGTGATCGGCGAAATGGACACGTTCAGTGCGATGACACTATTGCACGATGAGGCGATCTATTTGCATGGTGCCGAGCAGTATCAAGTCGAGAAGTTAGATTTTGAAGAAAAAAAGGCATTTGTACGCCGAGTCGATGTCGATTACTATACGGATGCGAATTTGGCCGTGGAATTAAAAGTGCTAGAAGAGAACAAGACAGATGGTGTGAAAACGTTCGGAGAAGTTTCTGTCATCGCGATGGCCACTCTCTTTAAAAAAATTAAGTTCGGGACGCATGAGAATATCGGGTCTGGCCCGATTCATCTTCCGGAGCGAGAACTGCATACGACGGCGACATGGTTCACATTGGATGAACGCTTTGCCTATTCGGAGGCTGATCTCGAAGATCAACTTGAAGCGGTCAGTGATTTACTCAGACGGCTTGCGCCGCTCTATCTCATGTGTGATACGCTCGATTTATTTACAACCATTCAAATGAAGTCGACTCACACGACTAAACCGACCGTTTATTTATACGACCGCTATCCGGGTGGCATCGGTCTTAGTGAGGCACTCTATAAAGATGCAGACGAGGTACTTGAAGCAGCGGAACGAACGGTATCCGACTGTCCGTGTGAGAGCGGATGCCCTCGCTGTGTCGGTATGATTGGATACGGGGACTTCAAACAGCAAGTCATCCGTCAGTTACAAGCATTGAAAGGATCGTTATGAAAGCAAAGTTATCTAGATTAATTAAAACGAAAGAACCTGTCGAACCATCACGCGTCTCCTCACCTGACGAAGTGGAGCAGCAAAAATGGATTGAACAGGGTGGAGAAATTTTAACGTTCGAAGGAGAATGGTGTGTTCGTCTCCGAACTACGTATCCGCTTGATGAGATGTACCACGACTTTGCGTTCGGAGATGCAAGACTTATGATGCATCGAACCGAGCATCCTTTCTTTACGGTCGACCTAGAGCCTGAACAAGTCCTGTTTATGGATACGGAGACGACCGGGTTGCGTGGGTCTGGGACGTCGATTTTTTTAATCGGATTCGCGAGAATTCAAGCGGATCAACTTGAAATGATTCAATATGTCTTGCCTCATCCTGCCTTTGAGACTGCCTTCTACTATCATTTTTTACAGGATATCGGGGATGAGGTGCGGTTCGTCACTTATAACGGGAAGTCCTTTGACTGGCCACAAATCAAAATGAGACATACGTTTGTCAAATCACGGGTAAAAGCATTGCCTTCCGTCGGGCATGTTGATCTACTACATGCGGCAAGACGGTTGTTGAAACCGAGATTAGAATCGGTGTCGCTCAAAGCAGTTGAAACGTATTTCGGTCACGGACGGACAGACGATTTACCTGGTTTTTTAGCCCCGATGCATTATTTTCAGTACGTCAAAGAACGGAACCCAGAGATACTATCGCCGGTCCTTGAGCACCATCATGCGGACTGTTTGAGCCTTGTTTCTCTTTACACACGACTCAGTCAACTCGTCACGACTCCCGAGACAGATTTCGGAGAAGAACGTGCGCATTGGTTACATGACCTTGGGGATCAGGAAAGTGCACTCAAAGAGTTTGAACAACTTTCGAGTCCTTCGAAGCGAGCCGTCATGCGGCAAGCGATGTTATTGAAGCGAACGAGTCGCATGGAGCAAGCAATCCCGTTATTTGAGTCGCTGCAGACGATCGAAGGCTATGTCGAACTTGCCAAGTATGCAGAGCACAAGCAAAAGGACGTGGAACTCGCGATTGATTATACGGAGCGGGCCATGGAACTGCTCGAGAAAAAACGTACGGTTTTGCGTCAAACGATTGTACGAGAGAAAGACGAGCTAGAACATCGCCGTGCCCGTTTAGAAAGGAAGCGATTATGAAAGTAGTAGCCGTTACAGGATATCGTCCTCATGAACTGGGCATCTTTAAAGCGGACCATCCAGGAATTGAAATCATTCAGGAAGCTTATCGTAAAAAGATACTCGAAGTCATCGAACTGGGCGCCGAGTGGTTTATTTTTAGTGGAACGAATGGTTGTGAATTATGGGCTGGACAAGTATTGTTAGAGTTAAGAGAAACGTACCCGATTAAAATTGCAGTATTTCCTCCGTTCTTAAATATGGATGAACGGTATAAGCCGTTCGAACAGGAATTGTTTGCACAGCTGCAACTTGAAGCGGACTTTTTTGAACCGTTGACACAGCGGCCATACGAAGATCCGAGTCAACTACGCGCTAAAACTGCATTCTTTTTAGACAAAGCAGAAGGATTGATTACCTTATACGACGAAGAAACGGAAGGAAGTCCCCGCTTTTTAGTCGATGGGGCTCGGCGAAAGTCCACTATGGAGGTCTTTCTCATCACACAGGAAGATTTACGTGTCATCGAGGAAGAAAAACAATGGGAACAACAATGGGAGTGATATGATGCAAACCGAATTAACGGCAGAAGCAATTTATAAACAAGAATTTAAAACGGCACTACGAGGTTATTCGCAAGAAGAAGTTGATCAATTTTTAGACGTGGTCATCCGGGATTATGAAAAAATGATGAAAGAAATCGAACGTCTTCAAAAAGAAAATGACTCATTGCGTCGCGAGCCTACACCTGTTGCGGAACCTGCTAAACCGGCACAGCCGGTTGCGTCTAACTATGACATGCTGCGCCGTATCTCAAATTTAGAAAAAGCGGTCTTTGGTAAGCAAGTAGGGCCGAGTGAATAATCAATAATGAATAGGGGGTGGAATCAATGTTGCAAGTGTTAACGGCCACGGAGAAACAACCTGTCAAACAACAGACAAAAAAGCTGTTTCGTACGAAAGAAGAAGTGATGAAGGCACCGACAAGCTATACAGATTGTCTCGTCGAGAACATCAGACAAACATGTCGATTTGACTGGATGATGATTGAACAAGTCGAATTTGGCGAGGATCTCGTTCATTACGTGCTCGTCGGGCCGAAAGGTGTATTCTTGATTCAATTAAATCGAACTCCAGCCCCTGTCCATTTGACGAACCGTGAGTGTCGGACGGAGACGTCTATGGGATGGAAGCACATCTATCCACATCCTGTCACGGAGCTAGAGCGAATGACTAAACAAGTGCGGGCACGGTTGAAGAAAGAGTGTGGACAAGCGATTCCGGTCTATTCCTTCTTGATCTTCCCGGAGACGGAACAGTTGAAGCTGAAGCGGGTCAAGGCCAATTGTGGCGATTCTTTTACACTCGTCGATCAGGTCATCAGCAAAACGACTCTTGAAACGTTGACGGAGCCTCTCGTCAAACAAATCGCTTACTACTGCTCAGAAAGACAGATACATAAATAAGAAGATGGCCGAGTGAGATGCATTCGGCCATCTTCTTATTTTAAAAGTTCTCTTGCTTTTGCGGCATCATCTCGATGTACGAATAGCGCGACACGATCGTCTAAATTTTTAGCGAGCGGTTTTAACAATTTACCGGTCGGAAGTCCTTGTTCGATACGACATGTGATTTCCTGTTCTGTCAGGTAATGATAATCAGCTAATAACTCTTCGCCCTGTTTCCCGAACGCTTCACCGAAGCGAACCCATTTTAAGTTGCGAATCGTACGAATCGTGACTAAAATGATGAACAAGATGGCGAGCACAATGATGAGTAATGTTTCCAACGCATTCAACCCCTTCTTTACACAAGTTTAATAGGGTGACGAGTTGAAAGCAATACGAACGGAACGTTATACTAAAATGGAAAAGAGGGGATTATATGAAAAAACCGATTCAATCGAGACGAGAGGCGATCTCGCTCTTAGAAAACCAGCAAGTACTCTACGTTCGGATTCATAATGGACAAACGGGCATGATCAAGTCGACGGAGGAAGGCATTATCGTCGCCATCCCGAATGAAGAGACTGACAAGATTGACTTTCGCAAGCTAGAAGACATCGAGGCATTCGAAGCATTCTACGATTTGACGCTCTCGAAACCTGGTATTCTGTATGTGAATGTTTAAGAGTAAATGACATGGAGAGCTTCACCAATTTGGTGAAGCTCTCCATTTATACACCCTTAAGATGGTGGAAGCCAGACAGCCAACTTGTCCTGTAACGGTTTTAGACGGACGTGGTGTTGCTTGTGCAACAAATAGCCGTCCGGACGGATGACTAGAATACCACGTTTCATAAAGAGTGACTTGGCAAGCTCATTCCCTTGGTCGAAAAATGGACGGCTTGTCTTGGACAATGAGATAGTCTGAAGGAACGGGTGATACTCATTTAAGTATTCATAGATTGGCGTCAAATCACGTTTGCCATCGTCAAATACGAGCACTTGAAAGCGCCCATCGGCGATCTCTGAAATCTTCGTCCGAAATCCATCGTCGGTTCGTAAAATTTCAGTCTCTGGGAATATCTTTCCTTCGGCGACGCGACGAAACGGCATACGTAACGCTTTTGGGTACGATAGATGAAGTTGCGAGATTCGTTCCGTGATCTTTTGATTGACGAGATTGACTCGTGTGAAGACATCAGCCCCGATTGCTTGAAACGGTAATAGCATCGGGAGTGTCGTCTGGAGCATCTCAGTCGCGAAATTCGTCGTCTGTAGAACATTCCTTGCCACATACTCACGCTCATTCCGATACGTCGAGACGACTTGATGCGGTGCGCCTGTCTTCAAATGGAGCCATAGCTTCCAACCTAAGTTGAATGCATCCGCAATCCCGGTGTTCATTCCTTGTCCCCCGACCGGTGAATTGATATGAGCGGCATCGCCCATTAGGATGATGCGATTATGGATGAACGTATCGACCATTCGATTATGAACCCGAAAGAGCGAGAACCATTCGACATCGTGTATGCGAACTGGCATATGACTACGTTGTTCCACGAATTGTTGAAGGTCAGATTCGACGAACGACTCATCGGTCCGTAAGTTTCCCGTGATTCGAATCGTTTCATCCGTGAGTGGAAAGACCTCGAGTACTCCTCGATCCGAGAAGAAAATATGCACCTCTTCACGAGAAATGGGCCAATCTGCTTTCAAATCTGCTAATACCCACGCCTCTTTAAACGACTTCCCACTGAATGGGAGAGCGAGCATTCGACGGATTGAACTATTGGCGCCATCTGCAGCAACGACATATTTAGCTTCGACAGAACGATGAGCTCCGTCTTCAGCAGTCAAATGTGCGATCGTCCGCGATGGATATTGTGTGATGGAAGACAGTGACTCTCCGCGTCTCACTGCGTGGCCATGTTTTAGCAAGGCACGCTCTAAAATTTCTTCTGTTTCATTTTGACGCAGCAGTGTCACGAACGGATACGGAGTGACAAGCTTTGAAAATTCGAGCTTTGCCGTCCATTGACCTGAGAAATAGAGATTTCCCCGCTCAATCGTACGGGCCCGTTCGAGTACTTCTTGGGCGACGTCTAATCGAGAAAACACCTCAATTGTCCGTGGTTGAATCCCGATGGCTCGAGAATTATCTGACGGGGTCGTCTTTCGGTCGATGATTTGAAATGAGACGCCATATCTTGCCAAGGTCAGTCCGAGGGTAAGGCCGGTAGGTCCGGCTCCGACGATTAGTACATCCACTTGTTCATTCAAAGTGATCAACTCCTATCATTAATAATGATATTTCCGACATTAGCAGCGATTAAACGAAAAGTAGGGTATAGAACGGTATAGGATATTCGATGATGGAAGGTGAGTGAACAGTGTGCAGCCATTGATTAATGAAGACCAAATTCGAAATAGCTTTACAATGGAAGAAGATTACGAACAGACAGCAGCGGTTTTGATTCCGCTCGTAGAAATAGAGAAGGAATGGCATGTCGTCTTTGAAGTACGTGCCCATACGATGCGGCAGCAGCCCGGCGAAATTTCTTTTCCGGGAGGACGACTTGAAAAAGGAGAAACACCTGTTGAAGCCGCCGTTCGAGAAACGTGTGAGGAATTAGAGATTACTTCTGGTCAAGTTGAAGTCATCGGTAAATTAAGGCCACTTGCCACACCCCATCGACAATTGATTTATCCGTTTGTCGGGATGTTGTCACGGCTTCCAACTGCACAGGGAACGGATGAAGTTGATCATTTATTTACCGTTCCTTTATCTACATTACTTATGATAGACCCGTTCCATGGTGAGATGGAGTGGACGATGAACCCAGATCAAAATATCCCACTTGATCGCTTGGCAAATGCTAAAGCGTACGAAAAACGGGTAATTAAAATGAAAGAACCCTTTTATGAACACGATGACTACATCATTTGGGGGCTTACTGGAAAATTTTTGACACAATTTATTCAACGCATAAAAGAAAACGTATTCAAACCGACATAATTTCGTTATAATGATAGAAACAAATTTAGATTGGAAGTGAATGGGTGTGTCTGAAGAATTCCTCGTAGGTGATATCGTGAAGTCGACTCGTGAAGGATGGGTTGCTGAAGTGACCGCCGTACTGACCAATACCGTGATCGCAGACGTATCGATTATGGAAGAATTTCAACAACTCGGGCTCGAGTTTGAAAAACAAGTTTTATTAAAATCAGAATTAGAATTGATTGAACGCGCCAGCTGACCTTTTTTTTGAAAGGGATGATTGAGGTGTCCATTGACAAAAAAGTTCGTGAATGGCAAGAGGTGGGATTGTTAGATGAATCGACCGGTAAAAGACTAGTCGACTATGAACATAAACAACGGGCGGCTAGTGAGCGAAACAATCACAAGCCGCCCGTTTTAGTTATTGTCGGGTCGATTTTATTAGCGCTCAGTCTATTTAGCTTCGTCGCAGCCAATTGGCAGAGGATTCCCGACCTTTTAAAGATTGGACTATTTCTTCTTTTTATGGTTGGATTTTATGTGTTTGCCGAACGAGTTCGCTTAAAAACCCCGAGGTATGTCATATTATTACGCGTGTTAGGATTCGTCTTTTTTGTGGCGACCATGGCGGTCATCTTTACGACGTATAATCTGTCGGGGCAGTTGACCTTGCTGTTTTGGATACTCTTCACGATGGCAGTCCTTCACCGAATCATGTATGAGCACGTCATCTTTTCCATCATCTCCGCTATCACTGCGTTCATGACTGTCATAAACAGTTTCGAAGGCATCGGGTTGACGTTAATTGGATTTGCACTCATCGTGACATGGGTATGGTTCCATTTTGTGGAAGAGTCGTTAGATCGGACGTTTGCTTGGCTTACCTTTTACGGATTATTTAACATCTTTGGTCAATATGTGGACTATGAAGGTAGACTATGGCCACTTTGGTCTCTTGTTATCCTCCATGTGCTTCTCTTGTTTTATCGAAAACAAGCCGGGTGGCAATCTATATATCTGTTTGTCGCAGCTGTTTTGTCGATTGGATATTTAGTAAATGTAACGGGAAGCTGGCTTTCTCAAAGACCACCATCCATTCTTGAGGCAACGCTCCTTTCTATTTCATTCGTTGCGATCTATTTAATCCATCGTCGAAACGACCTTTTGTGGGTAAGCTTTCTTGCTGTGATCCCATTTGCGCTATTCGAAGATTCAGGTGTGTTATTGGCAGTGATGATCGAAGTCATTGCACTCACGTACCTCGTTCGCCAAGATATGACGAGACAACCCACCATCTTCGCCTTTATCTATTTTTTAGTCGTCCAAATGACGATTTACTTCATTTATGTTTGGGACCGTTTGGATGTATCCCTCTTCTTCTTAATCGGTGCACTGATCGTCTTTGCGTTGTCACTCGGATTATGGTGGCGTAATCGTACAAGAAAGGGTGTGACGACATGAACCGGTTGTCTACGTGGGTCATTCCGGCCGTACAAGTTATGATTGCCATTTTGTTTGTCATCCTCGTCTATGCCATCTCATGGGTAGGGGAGACGTACACGTTTAAGGGGACTTCGTTTGAACCGTTCGATCCATATTTTGGAGACTCGATTTATCTTGAATATAACGAGTTTGAAGGACGACAAAATGTGGAGGCGGGTACGGTTTACGTCTCGTTCGATCAAGGGGAAGACGGATTTGCTGTGATTGACCGAGTTGAGTCAAAACCGTTTCTCGGAGGGGTACGGGCGAACTATTATGACCGTATTCTTTATATAGAAGAAATGGGGTCGTATCGTGTCCCTCAAGATGAAGTGGATGCGGTCGAAGGTGAAAATTCTTTTACGGTTCAAGTCGATGTTGCGCCGTGGGGGATGCTCAGATTGCATGATTTGAAGCCAATTGAATAAGTGAAGAGCATGACAGGGAGATTACAGATTTGTTACAAATGTTATTGTAACGAATCTGTAATTTTTATGTGAAACCTTGCAATAGCAACGTTTTTCGCAATTGTTACAATCTGTAACCACTTTTTATGTCATATGTCAGGATTATTTCACTTCGATAAAATAGCTACTCCAAGATGACGTGTCGTGGTAAATTAACATCTGTTCGTTACATAACGAGAAAGGTGATGACCTTACTACGATGAAATTGATTAAATATATGATAGTAATTGGAACCGCGATGATGGGAATGTTCACATTCATGGATCAAGCAGATGCTGCTCAGATCGGAATCGGGACAGAACAGAAAATTGTTCAAAATCCACTTGAATTAGAACGACAAGCGATTGAAGAAGAGAGGCAAAAGGAAATCGCTCGCCAAAAGAAAATTGCCGAAGAGAAACGCTTAGCTGAAGAGAAACGTATAGAAGCAGAACGTCTCGCTGCAGAGAAAGCGAAGGAAGAAGCAGAGAAGGCGAGACTAGCTAAACTTGAAGCAGAGCGTAAGGCAGAAGAAGAACGTAAAGAAGCGGAAAGAGTGGCGGCACAAAAGGCAGCGGCTTCTTTAAACAAGAACGCTACGGCATCACCAGTGTCTACGACAACGAGTAAAAAAGTCATTACTGTCGAATCGACAGCTTACTCAAACGATGTTGCTGACAATAAGGCGTATGGAGGTCGTGTTTTGACTGCGACTGGTCATGACGTGACTGATTCGATTTATTATAACGGCATGCGAATTATCGCCGTCGATCCTTCTATCATTCCATTAGGTTCAAAAGTGCATATTCAAGGTGTTGGTGATGCAATCGCCCTTGATACCGGTGGCAGAATCAAAGGACATATTGTTGATTTATTGGTCGATTCAAAACAGGATGCGATCCAATGGGGTCGTCGACATATCCAAGTCACTCTTTATTAATTTTGAAGGTTCTCTATTCAGGAGAGCCTTTTTTTGTTTAACAATGCATGGAAAAGGGCAAAATACTATTTGAATTTCCATTTTGGAAATAGTCGAGGAGGGATTACGTTGATTGAGTTTCGGGATGTATCAAAACGTTATGAAGACGGGACATTGGCCGTCAAAGAGTTAAGCTTAACAGTTCAAAAGGGAGAAATCTTTATATTGATTGGTCCTTCAGGTTGTGGCAAGACTACAACAATGAAAATGGTGAATCGGTTAATCGATCACACAGATGGAAAAATATTGATCGATGGAAAAGAAATCTATCAATTTGATATTTACGAGTTACGTCGTAATATCGGATATGTGTTACAACAAATCGCACTATTCCCACACTTGACAGTAGAAGAAAATATTTCTGTCGTTCCTGAACTATTAAAATGGAAGAAGGATCGAACAAAAGACCGCGTGACAGAGTTGATGGAAATTGCCGGTCTCGATCCGAAATTACGTGCCAAAAAACCTTCAGAGCTATCAGGAGGTCAACAGCAACGAGTTGGTGTATTGCGTGCCCTAGCGGCAGACCCAGAAGTCATTTTGATGGACGAACCTTTCTCAGCACTTGACCCGATTAGCCGCGGACAATTGCAAGACGACATCAAACGATTGAATGATGAACTAGGAAAGACGATTCTCTTTGTCACACATGATATGCAGGAAGCGATGAAGCTCGGTGATCGTATCGCATTGATGCGTGATGGCGAATTGATGCTTATCGGTACGCCAGAAGAGATATTGGCGAGCAATGACCCATTCGTCTTGGAATTTACACAACGTGGAAGAGGTGAGCTGGATGCTTGAGACGTTCCAAAATAGACAAGGACAGCTTGTCGAGGCACTGATTGAGCACTTACAGCTCTCTGTCGTATCACTTTTAATCGCCGTCTTGATTGCCGTACCGTTAGGAATCTGGCTGACGCGTCGTAAAAAAATTGCTGAAACCGCTATTGGTGTTACTGCCATCATTCAAACGATTCCTTCTCTTGCTTTGCTCGGGTTGATGATTCCGCTCGTAGGAATCGGTGCATTACCTGCAATCATTGCGCTCGTCTTATACGCGCTTCTTCCGATTTTACGGAATACGTTTACAGGTTTGAATGAAGTAGATAAATCATTACTTGAAGCAGCAAGGGCTTGTGGAATGAAGCCGAATCAGAGTTTGATGAAAGTCGAACTTCCGCTTGCTCTCCCTGTCATAATGGCTGGTATTCGAACTGCCATGGTCCTTATCGTAGGAACAGCGACACTCGCTGCCCTCGTTGGAGCGGGTGGGCTTGGTACATTAATTTTGCTTGGGATTAACCGAAATGACAATTACTTAATTTTACTTGGGGCCATACCGGCTGCTATTTTAGCACTATTGTTTGATTTCTTGTTGCGTCAGATGGAAGGTGCAACAGCATCTCGCAACAAAACGAAATTGATTGCCGTCTCAACCGTACTCGCCTTGATTATCATCACTCCGCTCGCATTCGGTCGCTCACAGGAGACGGATTTAGTCGTCGCCGGAAAACTTGGACCTGAGCCTGAAATTTTGATGAATATGTATAAGTTGTTAATTGAAGAAGAAACGGATCTATCCGTATCAGTGAAACCGAACTTTGGTGAAACGACATTCGTATGGGGTGCTCTGAAATCTGGTGATGTCGACATCTATCCGGAATTTACTGGTACGGCACTCGCTAGTCTCGTAAAAGAGTCACCTGAGTCAAATGATGCACGCGAGGTGTACGAACAAGCGAGAGATGCACTTGCAGAAGACGGGTATGTGATGCTTGAGCCGATGCAGTTTAATAATACGTATGCACTTGCTATTCCACGTGAATATGCAGAAGCAGAGGACATTACTGCGATTTCAGATTTACGAAACGTGGAATCAGATATTAAAGCAGGGTTCACCCTTGAATTTACAGATCGTGAAGATGGATATCCTGGTCTTCAAGATGAGTATGGATTTGATTTCCCATCCGTTGTGTCGATGGAGCAAAAGTTGCGTTATCGTGCCATTTCTCGAGGAGACGTCAATCTAGTTGATGCCTACGCAACTGACCCTGATATTGCCGAAAATGACTTGGTCGTTTTAAAAGACGATCGACAGTTCTTCCCACCTTATCAAGGGGCACCCCTCTTGAAAGAAGAGACACTTGAAGAATATCCAGAAATCGAAGATGCCCTTAATCAACTCGCTGGAAAAATCACGGACGAACAGATGTCTGAATTGAACCGACGTGTCGCTTACGGAAATGAACGTGCATATGACGTAGCGAAAGACTTCTTAGAACAGGAAGGGTTATTATGAGAGCTTTGATTATTTCGAATCCGAAGTCTGGTACGAGCGAGACGATGCTCGGGGAGGTCATTGGAACGATTGAATCGCTCTATGAAGAAATCACCATCAAGAAAACGCAAGAAATTGGGGATGCACTCCGATTTTCCTCAGAGAGTGGACCTTTCGACCATCTCATCGTGATTGGTGGGGACGGTACGCTGAATGAAGTAGTGAACGGATTGATGACGTTAGAGCGCGAGGAGCGACCTACCGTAGGCATCATTCCGGCCGGGACATGTAATGATTTTGCGCGAGCGCTCGAACTCCCAATTCAACCGACACAAGCTGCAAATGTCATTAAGTCGAAACATACGCAACAAGTGGACGTCATTCAAGTGGATGAGATGTATGCTCTCAATTTTGTCGGGATTGGATTGATTGCCGATACATCACGACAAATCGACCCAGATGAAAAGGAATCACTAGGGTCAATCGGCTACTTTTTAGCGACGATTCGACAATTTCGTGAAGCGGATCCGTTTGAAATCCGGTTATATCGAAAAGATGAGTTGCTCTATGAAGGCGATGTAAGTTTTCTCTATATTGGAAACGGTAGCTACCTCGGGACAGTCCCGACGAAGCTTGAGACACAGTCCTTTTCTGATGGACTGTTAGAGGTTGTTCACAGTTCATCAATCGGGTTTCCGATGATTCGACAACTTTTGGCGCAGCAACTCGGTCTCGATCAAAAATCCCCCGAGTGGAATCACTTTCAGGCTTCTCATGTGAAAGTAGAATTGAGTCAACCTCAAATTATCGATATCGATGGTGAACATTTCGAATCTGAACAATTGTCCATCCAGATTCAAGAGAATGCAGTAACATTTTTAACGCCATAAAGCATCAACAGAGAAAAGTATTCAGACTTTTCTCTGTTTTTTGTTGTCCTGATTGTTGAACCGTGTTAGTATTTCACTATTATTATGAAAATGAAATGAAAAACAGGAAGTAGGGGTAATCATGGCGCAAAATTCATTCGCCTCAAAAATTGGATTCATTTTAGCTGCCGCAGGTTCGGCGATTGGTTTAGGTGCGATATGGAAATTTCCGTATGTCACTGGAACTAGTGGGGGCGGTGCCTTTTTACTCATGTTTTTGGCGTTCACGTTATTACTTGGTTTACCATTATTGATTGGGGAGTTCATCGTTGGACGTTCGACTCAAAAGACAGCACTTCTTGCTTTTAAACAATTGGGACATGGACGATGGAGCATCATCGGCTATCTTGGTGTCATTGCCTGTTTCTTGTTGCTTTCCTTCTATAGTGTTATTGGGGGATGGGTCCTCATTTACATCGGACTCGGTTTGAGCGGAACATTAAATGGACGAAGTGCTGATGAATTTGGTGATGTCTTCGGAAGTGTCGTGTCAACACCTGAAATCGCCGTCATCGGACAGTTTTTATTTCTCACGATTACGCTTTTGATTGTCTTACGTGGGGTAGAAGCGGGAATCGAACGGATGAGCAAGATTTTAATGCCATTATTGTTCATCAGTTTTATAGTCCTCGTTGTCCGCTCATTGACACTCGACGGGGCGATGGAAGGAGTCCGCTTCTTCTTACAACCTGACTTCTCTGCTCTCACAGGGGAATCGGTCTTATTTGCCCTTGGACAAGCCTTCTTCTCCTTATCTCTAGGGGTGGCTGCGATGCTGACATATGCATCTTACATTAAGACGAAAGGGACGCTGAATCGTTCCGCGAACATGATTGTTCTATTGAATATTACCGTTTCGCTCCTAGCAGGTCTTGCTATCTTCCCGGCAGTTTTTGCTTCAGGATTAGACCCAGCTGAAGGACCGGCATTGCTCTTCGTCGTCCTACCGGCGGTCTTCAATCAAGTTCCGCTCGGTGGATTTTTCATGGTATTGTTCTTCTTATTATTCGCATTCGCTTCAATCACGTCTTCGATTGCGATGTTAGAGGTCGTCGTCGCGGGTGTGACCGATCGTCTGAATGAAAAGAAACCGACATGGTCGAAGAAACAAGTAACGGTTACAGCTGCCTTGCTCGTCTTCCTCGTCGGTGTGCCTTCTGCGCTGTCATTTGGGTTATTGAGCGATTTACAAATCTGGAACGGGCGAACGTTCTTCGACACGATGGATTACCTCGTCAGTTATATTTTAATGCCGGTCGGAGCCTTCTTAACGTCAATTTTTGTTGGTTATGTAGTAGACCAACGTATTTTAAAAGACGAGATTCAAACATCTCAACCAGGTATGAAGCTTTATCCAATCTGGCATGCACTCATACGCTATGTTATACCGGTGACAGTAGGAATCGTCATGGTATCTACGTGGCTTAACACATAATTGAGGAACCGTAGGCTCTCGAGTCTACGGTTTTTTTCGTCTCGCAACGGGAATGAAGTCGATATAGGTAGTTGTTTCTACACCTGTGGACGGAGGAAACAAAGACTTTTATTATGCTAAAATGATAGAGGTGACGAAACTTTTTTTGATCGGTTTCGTAATGTACAATAGAAGTAACATGAGATGAGGTGAAAAGAATGAAAACATGGATGAAATGGGCCCTGACTGGGGCAGTCATATACTTTGCCATCAACGTATTCGATTTCTCCTGGTTATTCATTATAGTAGGGGCGCTCGTCTTGAACGAAGTCTGGTCAACGAATAAGCGCAAAAACCGTCAGCGAACACCGACAACGGTCGCAAAACGGGCGAAGAAAAAACTGCTGCTTGATGAGGAAGAATCGTTCTCAGGCTCAAGAATCCTAAAACCGATTGAAGATCCTATCCCGGCACGTCAATTCGAGGCGACGGATGATTTAGAACTTCAATTCTTGCAACGGACGATTGAGCAAGGGTATGAGAAACTGCAGCAGATTGACCGTGTCTTGCCTGAAATCAAAGATGTAGAAGTAAGGCGAGAAATGAAAGCAGTGTCAAAAGAAGCGCATGAATTGTTCGAGGAACTTTTCGAAAATCCGCAAGACGCGAAGCATGTTCGAGACTTGTTCACATTCTACTTAGATTCCCTCGTCTCGGTCGTCTTGAAATTTAAAGAACTGGAAGGAAAACGGGTCATCATTCAAGAAGAAACTCGAGAACAATTAATAACGAATATGCGGCTAATTGTCGATAAATTTAAAGAACAGCGCGGACGTCTTCTTGAAGATGATGCCGTAGACTTTGAACGTGAACTGATTATGATGGAGCGAGTCTTATCTGATCAGCCGGAAGGGAGAAAAAAGCATGACTTCATCGAATGAAACGAACTGGCAGTCATGGCCGGAAGAAGAGCTGACATCTGATACAAAAACAAAAACTGAGGCAGAGGGGTTTAGCGACCCGTCTGTAGAGTGGTCATCTGTTTCGCAGGCAGAGGAAGTGCCTGCTATCCAAGCGAAGCCAGACGTCCCTCAAGAGCACCGTGAGCGCATCACGCGATTGGCTGAATCAATCGATATTAAAAAGACGGATTCGGTTATGTTGTTTGGGTCGAATGTCCAACGTGAACTGTCACAATTCTCCGACCAAATTTTGACGGAAGTCCGAATGAAAGATGGCGGGGACGCCGGGAAACTTTTGTCAGATTTGATGCAAAACGTCCGAAAGATGGACCCGGACATGCTTCAACCGGAGAAGAAGAGTTTCATGGATAACATCCCGCTCATCGGTCGCGCAAAAAAGAAGGCTGAAAACTATAAACTTCAATTCGAAAAAATGAACGTCTATTTGGAAGAAGTTATCCACAATTTAGATCGTGCCAAGTTCGGTCTAATGAAAGATATCACGATGCTCGATCAAATGTATGACAAAAACAAGCGTTATTTCGAAGAATTAAACGTCTATATCGCAGCGGGTGAAACAAAGCTAGATCATGTACGTGAGCATGAGATTGCGCCACTGCGACATGAAGTGGAAGTTTCTAAAGACCAGTCAAAATTGCAACAATTGAACGACATGATTCAATTGGCGGACCGTTTTGAGAAGAAATTGCATGACTTAAAACTCAGTCGTACCATTAGCCTTCAAATGGCACCGCAAATTCGGGTCATTCAGCAGAATAACCAAATCCTTGCCGAGAAGATTGAATCGGCGGTCGTCAACACGATTCCGCTTTGGAAAAACCAGGTCGTTCTTGCGCTCAGCCTAACGCGTCAGAAGACGGCACTTCGTATGCAGCAGGACGTGACGAAGACGACAAACCAGTTGCTTGAGCAGAACTCGAAGATGTTGAAAGATTCTTCGATTGAAATCGCACAAGAAAATGAAAAAGGGATTGTTTCTGTTGAATCACTGAAAGTTGCTCACGAGAACTTACTCTCGACGTTGGATGAAACATTACGCATTCAACAAGAAGGGAAGCAAAAACGTCGCGACGCCGAGCGTGAACTCGACCGAATGGAGCACGAGCTTAAAGAGAAAGTCATCGAGATCGCCTCGAAAAATAAAGAACTGCCAAAAGACACTGGATACTAAGGGGGGAAGTCTGAGCAATCAGACTTTCCTTTTCTACGAGGAGGGACTTGTGTGGAGAAACAACGATTGTGGGACGAGACGTGGTTGCTGTTTGCCGATATGATGGCCGAGCGACACTCGAAGTGTGCGTCCAAGAGCGTGGCATGTGTCATTGTGAAGGATGAAAAACCGATTTCGATTGGCTTGAACGGAACACCATCCGGTCATACGAATTGTAATGAGATTTATATTAAAAAAGAAGAAGGATTTTATAAGCATGCGAACTATGTGACGTCGACGGACGTTGATATGATCAACGAACCAGCACGACTCATCCGTGATGGTGTGACATATATCAAATGTACGGACCCGTATGATCATCATCACTGGTCGAAACAACATGAAATCCATGCCGAAATCAATGCGATTGGAAAACTGGCTGCTGATTCGACGAACGCCTTCGGTGCGACCGCTTATGTTACCCATTCGCCGTGTCACGCCTGTTCACTTGCCCTAATCGCCGCACGAGTCGCACGAGTCGTCTATGCGGTCGGTTACGAGCATGGCGATGGATTAGAATTGATGCGTGACAGTGGGATTGAAGTGCTACATATGCCACTAGAAAAAATGTACAAAAATACATTGTAAACGTTTTCATAAGGTGATATATTATTAATGTACTGCCAATGGTGTTTTACTCTTCCATTATTCGCCCCTCCTCGGAGGGGCCTTTTTTTTGTTCGAAATCAAGTGAGACAAACTTTACACATAATGTTCAATATTTCACAATATATACTCTGAAATCTCTTATATAATGAAAATAGATTCAGGAGAGGGGAAATTGTTTATGGAAAAACTTGTTCGCTTTACAGATGGTGCATATGAAGTAGAAGCCTTGATCACGCTCGAAGAAGTGTGGGAAGATAAATTTGCGATTGGCATGCGTAAAGAGTTGGCTGTCAAATCGTTGACGATTAACGGAAATGAAGTATCTGAGATTAAACATGTTCGAGCTTTACTTCGATATTATCCGACGCTTGGTGTATCAGGAATCTTGTTGGCGCTTGATAAGGCAGCCGCCGAAATTGTCGCTTTGTCGAAAGATCAGGACCCAGCACTACAATATGTTGAGCTCGTAGCCCTCCAAATGGACGAGGCATCTACGAACGATATAAAAACATTGTACGCAGCGATGTGATCTCAATTGGGTGAACAATTTCACCCAATTTTTTATTGCATCTATTTTTCTTTATGGTATGATGTTTACAGATGAAGAAATGGAACGCCATATCGTTGTCAACCATAAGCATGGGGATCTAGATAGCTAGATCGCTGTCAAAAAGCCACGTTCATAGGAACGTGGCTTTTTTTTGTGCAATCATGTCGAAATCCGCCCCAACGTCTTTGGCGAGATGTGCATCCGATCCCAATGTGAATGGGATATGTAACTCGCTGGCAGCTTTTGCGAGTCCTGCGATGTAAGGTTCCCCGCAATCCGGTTTTCTGAGTCCGGCCGTGTTGAAGTCGAGTCCAAATCCTCGGTCAGCGATCACCTGTAAGAGTCGTTCTTCTTCCTTTTTTACTTCGGAACGCTTCCAGTCATAATTTTTTTGGTATTTAATCGGGAGGTCAAGGTGTCCAATCCGAGCGACACGGATGTCTTTCCACGAAAATGCGAGACCCTGTTCAATCGATTCATAATAAGCTTTCATGACGTTCTCGAATGAGCCGAGCGCTGAGACAAGTTCATCGAACGTTTCGGCAGAATAATCAATCGGCATATACGTGCCATCTACATATAGGAAATGCTGCGATAAAATGACTTCATCAAGCAATGGTGCGAAAGGTTTCAGTAAAGCGATGGTTTCCTTCTCCAGATGCGGCAACAAGTCGACTTCTAATCCGACTTTAATGTCGATAACCGCTTGATACTGCTTCTTTATCTGATGCAACGTATCGAGATAATCAGGAAGTAAATCAAATGGCATCGCCGAATCTCGATTCGGTACAGGGTCGATAAATGACTCAGGAAATGGTGCATGTTCTGTAAAAGTGATTGTTTGCAGGCCTTTTTCGATTCCGACTTGAATATATTGTTCAAGTGGGTCTTTTGTACCGTGTGGACAAAATGGAGTATGCACATGTCCATCGTGGGTAAAATCAAACATTTTGTTACACGTCCTTTATAAGTTAATTGGTTGACAGGTATGATTGTATTTGATAAATTTAACACACTACTTTAGTTTGGTAAAGTGATAATAAGATAAAGGGTGGTTATCATGATTTGGTCAAATTCGAAAGGTTCGATTCCAGAAGGATGGTATGAACTTCAATCAGGAGATGTCATTCGACCAAAACGGTGGATGCTTTCATTTTTAGAAAAAGCAGAGGCGAGCGGTTATGCGGTCATCGATCCACCGCTTCTCGAATACTATTCGCATTATCAAAATTTGGCGCTCTTTGATGAGTCGGCCTATTATCGGTTATTTGGGAATGACGGCGAACTTCTCGTCATGCGCCCTGACTATACACTTCAGATTGCGAGAAAATTAGCAGACGGTCATGAACCGATGCGCGTCGCTTATGCGGGTGCCGTCTATCGTCGGACGGTCAAGCATTCCGGTCAACCGCATGAACGACAGCAGCTTGGACTCGAGTGGGTCGACGGCGAAGAGAAGGATTATCATCTCATCGAATCATTTCTCGATATGGCGGAAGGAGTCCTGCCTACGAATCGATTAACGATCAAAATCGGTTCTGCGGCCGTCATCTCACTTATTGCAAAAGAAACAGGCGTTCAAGAGCGGACATTCCGTAAAATCTTGGCGATTCGCAATTTAGAATCGTTACGTGAATTAGCGGAGACATATCGTTATCCATTGATTGCGAAATTACCGTTTCTAATTGGCAATTCAGCGCTCGAGGAGTTGCGCACTCAAGCACCGGCTTCTTTAAAAGAGGCAATCGATGATGTCGATGAGGCGGTACAACACTTGCGCGCAATCGGCTTAGAAGTGTCATACGATTTTGGTCAAACTGGTGATTTTGACTATTACTCTGGTTTGACCGTGACAGGAAGCGTCGAAGGGAAGCGTGTCCTGTCAGGAGGACGATACGATTCACTATATGGCCATTTCGGACAATCGAGACGAGCGTTCGGCATGTCCCTTGATTTAGAACAGTTAGATGAGGTGATCAAATGAAAGTAGCGGTCGCGAAAGGTCGGATCGAAAAAGCAGCTCGTCAATTTTTTTTAGAACGTGATTTACCCGTATGGCCTGAAACACGTGGACGTGAGCTGACAGTACAAGCAGGCGATCATGAATTTATTTTCGTCAAAGGGGACGATGTCTATAAATATGTGATGCACGGAGCGGCAGATGTGGGGATCGTCGGTGGAGATATTTTACGGGAAAAAACGCCGGGTGTGCTTGAAGTCGTCGATTTGCCGTTCGGACGTTGTCGAATGGCTGTTTGTGGTCCAAAAGTCCGACGTAACGGAATGAAAAAATTGAAGGTGGCCAGTAAATACCCGAATATCGCCATCTCACATTTTGCATCGAAACGACAAAACGTAGAAGTGATCGCGTTGAATGGATCAGTCGAACTCGCGCCTTTAACCGGACTCGCTGATTGCATCGTTGACATCGTTGAGACAGGGGCGACACTTGCCGCGAACGACTTAGAAGAATATGAGACAATCTTTTCAATCAATGCAAAATTCATTACGAGCGAAACGGCTTTGGCGGAACAGCCCGACGAATTGAAGGCATGGATTCGAAAGCTGAGTCAGGAGGAGAACACATGAGCACTGAAACGAATCGATCACGGCGCGAAGCATGGGCCGAGGCCGTGAAACCAATCGTTGAATCGATCGAAACCCGTGGAGACGAAGCGCTCCTTGAGTGGACGAAACAATTCGACGGTGTCGACAAAATTGAATCGGTTGATTTAGCCCGCTTTACCCCGCCAGCAGCGTATGCTGAACTGACGGAAGCGTTGACGTTAGCGGCGGAACGGATTCGTACGTTTCACGCGCATCAAGTACGGAATGAAGACGTGTTTGAAGATACGATGTTTCGACTTGGAAGACGCTATATGCCACTTGATTCGGTCGGTGTCTATGTACCGGGTGGGACAGCCGTCTACCCATCGAGCGTGCTCATGAACATCATTCCGGCGAAAGTGGCTGGCGTCAAACGAGTCGTCATGGTCACGCCGCCGAAAGCAGATGGGATTGACATCTCGCTCTTGATTGCAGCCAAAATCGCGGGTGCTGATGAGTGTTTTCTTGTCGGAGGCGCGCAAGCCGTTGCTGCACTCGCATACGGAACGGAAACGATTCGTCCCGTCGATAAGATTGTCGGACCAGGAAATGCGTATGTCGCGACAGCGAAAGCGCTCGTGTCCCACATTGTCGGCATCGACTCCGTTGCGGGACCGTCCGAAGTGTTAATCATTGCCGATGAAACGGCGAACCCGAAGTGGGTCTCGGCTGACCTGCTCGCACAAGCGGAACATGACGTCGAGGCGACAGCGATTGCGCTCGTCACGACAGAGACGCTTCGTGATGAAGTGGAGCGAGAACTTGAACGACAGCTCGCGCTCTTACCACGACAAGACATCGCAAGAGAAGCGTTGAAACGTGGCGGCGTCTTTTATCGGAAAATCGAGGATGCGATCGAGTATGCGAATACGATGGCCGCGGAGCACGTCCAGTTGGCCGTCAAAGATCCGGAACAATTGATGAAGTCGATTCGTCACGGTGGATCGTTCTTCCTCGGTCACGAGGCAGCGGAAGCGTTCGGAGACTATATCGCTGGACCAAATCATGTCCTACCGACTAGTGGAACGGCTCGATTCTCAAGTGGACTATCGGTCGACGACTTTTATCGCCGCCAGACATTCCTTGAGATGACAGAACTTGATGAGACAATCACAAAGGCTGCGATTCGAATCGCCAAACAAGAACAATTAGAAGGACATGCCCGTGCGATGGCTGTTCGGATGGAGGGCATATGAGACGAAACTATCAAAATATCCCTCGCTATGTACCACATGCCGTGTCAGGATTCGCACTCAATCAAAACGAAAGCCAATATCCGTTACCAGAACGACTAGAGCGATCGATTCGAGACGTGTCACTTGAGGCGCTCAGTCGTTATCCGGTCGAAGAGTTGATTGCCTTAAAAGCGAGTTATGCCAACTATGCAGTAGTTGAGGCGACACAACTCATGGTCGGAAGCGGAAGCGACGAACTGTTGGCGATTTTAAGTCAGGCAATCTTAGATACGGAGGACCACGTCCTCGCTCCGGCTCCAGACTTTTCGATGTATGGCATCTACACACAAATTGCGAGGGGGCAGTTCACACAACCTGATACGAACGGATTGAACTATGAGACATTCGTCGAGCTCATTCAAACGATCAAACCGAAGCTCGTCCTGATTTCAAATCCGAATAACCCGACCGGCAAGATGTGGACACTTGACGAATTGTCAGATATTGCGTCACGTGTTCCGTACCTCGTCGTAGATGAAGCTTATATCGATTTCACAATGCAGGACTCATTTGTATCTCGCTTGAACGAACATCCAAACGTCATCATCTTACGGACGTTATCGAAGGCGTTCGGTTTAGCGAACCTCCGGATTGGTTTCATGATTGCGTCAGAAGAAATCATTGAGCAGATTGATCGCTTCCGATCGCCGTTCAATGTCAGTGGACTCAGTGCCGCTGTCGCGAACGTCGTCTTACGAGATGAATCATATATTCAAGAATCGATCGAGTTCCATACGACACAACGTGAAAAATTGACGGACTTATTACGTCCAATCGGCGAGATTTTACCGAGTCGTGCCAACTTTATTTATGTCAAAACGGATGATAGTGAAGGATGGGCATCGCGCTTCCTTGAAAAAAGAGTTCATGTACGTGCGTTTCCGGATGGATTACGTGTCAGTGCAGGGACAGACGAGGCGTATGCCTATATCCGACAAACGATTGAAGAGGTGAATTCTGTTGAGAACAGCTGAACTAAAACGTGAGACGAAAGAGACGAAAATTGACATTCGATTAAATCTAGACGGAACGGGTGAAAGTTCTATTCAAACGGGGGTCGGTTTTTTTGACCACATGTTGACGTTACTCGCCTTTCACAGTCAGATGGATTTACACGTGAAAGTCGAAGGCGACACATGGGTCGATGCCCACCATACGGTCGAGGATGTCGGGATCGCACTCGGTCAGCTTATCGCCAAGTCTCTCGGGGACAAAGTCGGAATTCGCCGCTACGGGTCGAGTTACATGCCGATGGATGAGACGCTAGCGCGAGCGGTCGTCGATGTGTCAGGGCGACCTTATCTCGTCTATCAGGCGGAGATTCGTAATCCAAAGCTTGGTGATTTTGATACCGAACTCGCTGAAGAGTTCTTTCGGGCCGTTGCCATGAACGGCAGGCTTACCCTTCATCTCGCCGTCCTTTACGGGTCAAATTCACATCACATGATTGAAGGGTTGTTTAAGGCGTTTGGTCGAGCGCTTGCCGAGGCGGTATCAAGCGATGGGACGAACCGACTCCCTTCTACGAAAGGATGGATCGAAGGATGAAAGTAGCGGTCATCGATTATGGCATGGGAAACGTGTTCAACGTCGAACGTGCCTTACAAGCCATCGGTTGCTACGTCGTGATCACGAACGATGCAAATCAAATTGAAGAAGCGGATGCCATTTTACTTCCTGGGGTCGGTGCCTTCCCGCAAGCGATGCAATCGCTCGAACAGACGGGTCTGATCCCCTTATTGCAAAAGATGGCGACGGAAAAGCCGTTTTTAGGGATCTGTCTTGGGATGCAACTCTTGTTTGATTCGAGCACGGAAGGGATGCCGACGAAAGGTCTCGGGTTGATTCCGGGAACGGTTGAGCGGATGCGTGCGAAGCGTCTTCCACACGTCGGATGGAACTCGATCCTACGCGATGAGGACGTCTATTTTGTCCACTCTTACCATGCCGTGACGGACGACGAATACATCGTGGCGGCGGCTGAATATATGGGTGAGAAAGTTCCGGCAATCGTTCAAAAAGGGCTCGTCACGGGCATGCAGTTCCACCCAGAAAAAAGTGGGACGTTCGGTCTCAGTTTACTTCAAGAATGGAAGGAGGCGGTCGAGCGTGAGATTACTACCCGCCATTGATCTGATTGGAGGCAAGATCGTCCGTTTGACGGAAGGTGATTTTTCGACGGAAGAACAATACGGGGACCCGTATGAATTATTAAAAGCGTGGCAAGGGAAGGTCCCGATGATTCACTTGATTGATTTAGAAGGGGCTAAGGCAGGGGAGCCGCGTCACTTAGACGTTGTCCGCTATGCGAAGTCTCTTGGCTTTCTCGTTCAAACGGGAGGCGGGATTCGTTCAGAGTCCTCACTTGATGCGGTCATGGAAACAGGTGCGGACCGTGTCCTCTTAGGGACAAAGGCATTCACGGATCCTGACTTTTTGGATCGGGCCATTGAAAAGTATGGCAAACGAGTCGCTGTGGCACTCGATGCCTATGACGGGAAGGTCGCCATCAACGGATGGCAGGAAGCGACAAAGCTCGATGACATCTCGGTCGCCCAAGACCTCGTCAAACGGGGCATCGAGACGATTCTTTATACGGACATCGGATCTGACGGAAAATTGAACGGACCGAACGTTTCTCGGATGAAGGCGTTACGTCAAATCGTCAACGTCACACTGATTGCCTCAGGCGGTGTGACGACAGAAGAGGACGTGAAGGAACTGAAGATGGCCAAGATTGATGAGGCGGTCGTCGGGAAAGCGCTCCTATCCGGTAAAGTGAGTATCGAAGAACTGATTGAATGGGAGGCGCGTTATGCTTAAACGCAGAATTATTCCATGTCTCGATGTGAAGGAAGGTCGTGTCGTCAAAGGGATTGAATTCGTGCAATTACGAGATATCGGGGACCCGGTCGAAATCGCGAAATATTACGATGAGTCCGGAGCCGATGAACTCGTCTTTCTCGACATCACGGCAAGTACGGAACGACGCCAGACGATGCTCGATGTCGTCAGTGCGGTCGCGCGAAAAGTATTCATCCCGTTGACGGTCGGTGGAGGGATTCGTTCGCTAGAGGATATCTCTTCACTGTTAAAAGCAGGAGCGGACAAAGTATCGTTGAACACGCTCGCTGTCGAATCACCGAGTCTCATTCGTGAAGCCGCGGACCGTTTCGGATCACAATGTATTGTTGTCGCAATCGACGTAAAGTTTGAAGACGGCGAATACTACGTGTACACATATGGCGGCAAACAGAAAACCGAGCTGTTGGCAGTCGAATGGGCGAAACAAGTGGCCGCGCTCGGCGCGGGGGAACTTCTTGTCACGTCCATGAACCAGGACGGGAAGCAGAGCGGATATGACCTGGCAATTTTAGAACAACTGCGTGAAGTCGTCGACATTCCGATTATCGCGTCTGGTGGGGCAGGGAATGCGGAGCACGTAGTCGAGGCACTTAAGAAAGTCGACGCTGCTTTACTTGCCTCCATCTTACATGACCGAAAAACGACAGTAGAAGAGGTGAAGCACGTATGCACGAGTCACAACTTGCCGATGCGGTTCGTTTCGACGAAAATGGACTGATTCCCGCCATCATCGTCTCAAACGAAGACGGGGCAGTCCTCATGTTAGGATATATGAACGAGGAGGCGATTCAACAGACGCTTCGTGAACGGGTCGTCACGTTCTGGTCTCGTTCAAAAGGTCGGCTTTGGATGAAAGGAGAGACGAGCGGGAACACGCTTGATGTCGTCAGCATCCACGTCGACTGTGACCAGGATGCACTTCTCGTTCGTGTTCATGCGAACGGTCCGACGTGTCATACCGGAAATCGAACCTGTTTCTTTACGGAGGTGAACGTATGATTCATGAATTGGAGCAATTGATTGAGTCCAGAAAAAATGAACCGAAAGAAGGTTCTTATACGACGTATTTGTTTGAACAAGGCGTCGAAAAAATAGCAAAGAAGTTCGGAGAAGAATCGTTCGAGGTCGTCATTGCTGCCATGACGGACGAAGACTTGGTCGAAGAGTCAGCAGACCTTCTGTATCACCTGCTCGTCTTGTTGGCGGCTAAAGGGGTCTGCTTAGAGGATGTGGAAGCGTTACTCGCCAAACGTCACGGTACGACAACACCGGCGAAGCCTCGTCGCGACGTCACAGAATGGTAAATGAAAGAGGAAGGAGACGTGCTCCTTCCTCTTTTGAGTTATCGATTGACCGAAGCGGCCATGCGAATGTATGTATGGCGTCTTCCACGAATGGCAATCGAAAGTGCCTGAATGTTCTCTGGTACGGCGATCCCAGACAATCCGGCGTCACCGATATGAACGATGTCCGCACCGCCGCGCTTCGAAGAGAGTGCGATGTCCCGAACGGTCGCGACATCAGCCCCTTCTTGAGACGTGCCGATGGCTGCTAGAGTGAGTGCCCCGAGCGCTTGCAATTCTTGTACAAGTTCGTGGAACGCCTCTTCACGGACGCCAGGTACCGTGCCTGGCGCCGGTAGTAGGATGATGTCTGCGCCAGCTTCGACGAAGCGAATATATGCGTCGCGGTCCAACACATTGCCGGCACCGGCCTGATGCATCTTCCCAGCAATGATGACCCCAGCGAATTCACGACGCGCCTGAATGATCGCTTGTTCGATTGCTTCATTTGTGACCCCGGTATTCGGGTTACCTGTCAGACAGACGAAATCGATCCCGAGCTCAGATGCTTTTTGGAACGCTTCGATTGAGGCGAGTCTGCCTCGTTTCACTTCATTCATCTCAGACGACTTCTCTGAAAAATCGACAGGTTCCAAATTGATTCCAATTGGCAATCCAATCAGTCGTTTTAGTTCCAAAATCGGATGGTCGCTCATCTCATCACCTGGCATCTCGCCGAACAACGCATGACTTTCAAGTCCTTTAATATAAGGATGGAACACATCCAACATGTTCAATAAAATCAAATCGGCACCGAACGCTCGCGCCAGTTCTGCGTTCGTTACTTCCGGGTAAAGCGGCTGCACCGTCGGAATGACCTCGGCCATGACCGTCCGTCCCTCCGCTTTTCGAATTGATTCGACTAAATCTTGACGATTAAACGTGATAAAATCACTTGCCCGACAGTCTAATATTCGTTTCATCACATCTGCCTCCTTCTGCTCATCACTCTCTCTATTCCCTAAATGATTTGAAAATCCTCTATACTATTCATTGAGGAGGGATGAAAATGACGGAAAAAGAAAAGATGATTCGTGGCGAATTATATTTAGCTGGTGATGAGACGCTCGTCGCCGACAGGAAACATGCTCGGCGATTAACCGAGCGATTCAATCGTTCAGGAATCGATGACTTGGAAGAGCGAAAAGAAATTCTTAGCGCATTACTTGGTTCAACGAAAGAGTCGTATTACATCGAACCGAACTTCAAATGTGATTACGGGTACAATATTCACTTGGGAGAGCGGTTCTATGCGAACTTTGATTGTGTCTTTCTAGACATCTGTCCCATCACGTTTGGGGATGACTGCATGCTCGCACCGGGTGTACATATTTATACGGCGACACACCCCATTGATCCGATTGAGCGAATCTCTGGGTATGAATTCGGAAAACCGGTGACCATCGGGGAACGCGTATGGATCGGTGGCGGGGCCATCATCAACCCGGGTGTGACGATTGGGGATGAGGCTGTCGTCGCATCCGGTGCGGTCGTCACAAAAGATGTACCGCCTCGAACGGTCGTCGGAGGTAATCCGGCACGTGTGATCAAGACGATCGACTGACAAAAACTCCTGAACACGAGGTTCAGGAGTTTTTGACGTTCATGGATTCAACGTACTGATGAATCGCTTCTTGTGTAAGCTGGAGTGCCGCCTCATCACCGATCGTCACCCGAATCCCCGTCGGTTGTTTCGACGTGTGTACGTTCAAGGCAGTCAAATGGGACCATACTGCTTCAGGCTGCTCTAACTCGACATACAAAAAGTTCGTCGTGGCAGGGAGGACATGGCCGATGGATTCAAAGGCAAATGCCCACTTTTGCCGCATCTCGTCGTGCCATTCGATTGTTTCTTGAAGATAAGTCACGTCTTTTAAGAAGATGTTGCAAATCTTCGCGCTCACCCCGCTAATGTTAAATGGCGGGATGAATTGACGGAAATATTGTGCGAGTTCGATGTTCGTCACCATGAATCCGATTCGGACGTTCGCTAATCCGAACGCTTTTGACATCGTGCGAAGGACGATGAGATTCGGATGGTTCGCAATGAACGGGATCATGCTGGCATCTGGTGTGAAGTCCATATACGCCTCATCTACCACGAGGTACGGCACGAGTGAGGCGAGATGCGCCAATTCTTCCACGTTCCAAAGCTTTCTGGTTGGATTGTTCGGATTCGAGAGAAGGAGAAGCTTCGGACGATGCATCTCAATCGCCTCTATTATTCCATCATACGACAAATCAACGGCTTGAATATGATGACCGTGTGCGATTGTCGTGAAAATCGGATACATCGAAAAGTCAGGTGCAGGAGATAAGACGATGTCATGTGGAGCGAGCAGTGCTTGCGTCACGACGTGAATCATCTCATCACTCCCACACCCGACGAGTAATTGCTCAGGTGTGACGCCGACGTACGCAGCGTAGTGTTCGAACAATTCATTGATCGGTTCGACCGGATATTCGTGTAAGTCGTGATACGTCACCGAATCAAGTTGGCTCATGATTCGGTCAGGTAACGGGAACTGACTTTCATTTTGGTTCAACCGATGTCCCGTCGGATAGACGACGGGGTAGATCGGTAGCTTGACTTGTCTCATTCAGTCGGCTCCATCGAGAACCATTTTTCCACCAATTCATCGATTTCACCAGACTCCATCATTTTGTTCAACTCTTCATTGAACTGGTCGCGTAATTCATCATCTAATTTGAAGGCGGCTGCCGATCCTTTTTCGCCATCCTCTTTCAAAGCGAATGTATAGAAGTTGTCATCTTGGTCTAAGTATTTTTGTGCGACCGTGTCTTCAATGACCATCGCATCGATTCGACCTGTATTCAACTCTTGAACAATCTCAGGGATTTTGTTCAATGATACGAGTTCAGCGTCAGGAGCCTGTTCTTTTGCGATGTTTTCTTGAATCGAAGCCGTTTGGACACCGATTTTCTTCCCAGACAAATCTTCAATCGCCTGAAGCGACTCGTCTTTTGTCATAATCAAGTTTGTTGCTGATAAATAAATGTCCGAGAAGTCTGCATTTTCTTTCCGCTCTTCTGTTGGTGTCATCCCAGCCATGACAAAGTCGATTCGCCCACTGTTCAAGGCTCCGAGTAAGCTACCGAAGTCCATATCTTCAATCTTCAATTCGTAGCCGAGACGTTCCGTGATCGTTTCTGCGATTTCAATATCGAATCCGACGATTGCATTCCCGTTCGCTGTATCAACAAATTCGTATGGAAAGTAATCGGCACTCGTCCCCATAACGATTGTTTTCTGTTCTGTCGCTTCCCCTTCCGTTTCTTGACTACATGCACCGAGTAATACCGCGCTCATCATAAGTGAACCTGCTAATAACCATTTTTTCATATGTATAATGCCTCCCTGTTGTAGATGAGACTAAGTGTATATGCATAATTATTAATTGTAAAGAATAAATATACAAAATTTTTAAAAGAATAAACACTTTCGATATGAAAGCGTTTTAAAGTGATTGAATCAAGTTTTTGACTGCTCGTGGCGATTTCAAATGAATCAAATTGAGTTTTGTCGGATGCTGTTCAATCTGTTGCAACAGCTGTAGCCGTTGAATGTTTGGGAAATTCCAAACCCATTTGAGGAAGGCAAAATCGAGTTTTTCCTCACAGGATGCGCCCATATCCGGTCGTGTCGTACCACGGTAACGGATTACTCGTTTAAGGACACGGTATATACAGACGGTGCGTGGTAGGTCAATCAAGATGACAGTGTCCGCTGCCTGCAATCGTAAATCAAGCGTATTCCCGAAGTTTCCATCGATGATCCATTCATCTTTCTTCACGAGTTGCTGTTGAATACTGATTCGTTCTTCTCTTGTTGCCATCACCCATCCCGGTTTCCACATGAGGGCATCTAAATGATAGACATCAAGTTTTAATCGTTCACCGAGCTGGCGGGCGAGTGTGGATTTTCCCGCACCGCCTGAACCGATAATCATGATTCGTTTCATGTTTATATTGCTATTAATCGGTAAGTTGCTCATCTATTCTTGCTCATCCTCCAATACAATCCATTTCTTCAATTGACTGTCCTCTTCGTAAATGACCCGGACATCCATCTGTCCGATGACAAGACGTTGTTCCGAACTGAACACGACAATCGGATAGTTCGTGGACACCGGCTTGTCCGTCTCAAAAATAGGGCTATGCGCCTGCATCGCGTAATATCCGTCCGATCTCGTGTTGGCCGCGCCTGCATCAATCTGTGTCACATGGTCAAACCCTCTCAGTCTGAGCACATAACTGTACGATGTTCTCGCCCCACGTTCGAGACGCCATTCTTCGATGATGGCTGACTTATCGTCTATCGTTCGTTCTTCTAGCACTTTTTGCGCCGTATACTCTTTTTCATAAGGAATCATTTCCTGAATGCTGACGACCGTCATCGTCGCGAGCTTGAGCGACTCCTCAGAAGGCGGGGTAATCAGTATACCAATAAAGATGAGGATGGGAATCAATAAATAAACCATGACACGACTGCGCATTTTCATCACCTTACCTTTTCAGATGTGAACTATTTCTGCATAAGAGAATCAGTTCCCTTCAAAAGAACGCTGGAATCTCAAAAACCGATTCATTTCTTCAATTTTTTGAAAGAGCGGGTATGATACAGAGAGGAGGGATGTACATGAAAATCGGGGTCATTGGTGGAGGTGTCGCAGGGTTAACAGCAGCTGCGCTCGCGCAGCAGAAAGGGCATGATGTAGTCGTCTTAGAGGCATCACGTGAATGGGGCGGGTGTGCCGGGAAGTTTCAACGGGGTGACTACTTGTTCCCGGCAGGCGCGACGCTTGGAATGGGATTTGAACGAGGAGGGGTCCATCAGCGGGTTCTCGATAAGCTGGGGGAATCAGTTGAGGTCAGCTTACTCGATGAAGTGATGGATATTCATCTGCCTGACGTCACCATCACCTATTATCACGACCGAGAACGTCTGCTTGATGAGCTCAGTCGCGTGTTCCCAAAGCATTACGAGGCAATCCATGCGTTTTACAGTGAAGTGTGGGGAGACTTTGAGAAGATTCGACCATTGTTTCAGCAGTTGCCTGCTCTTCCACTTCGCACGGTCTCGGACATGGTTTACGCACTAAAAGGTTTCCGACCGAACCAAATGACAGCACTCCTGAAGCTCCAGCGCCCACTCGGTGACACGTTAGCCCGTCATGGACTAAACGGAACGATGTTCGAGCGATTCATCGATGGCGTCCTGCTCGACAGTTTACAGACAGGAGCGAAAGACGCGAGTCACTTACTTAGTGCTGTGGCGCTATCGATCTATCATGAAGGGGCATATTATGTAGAAGGGGGACTGTATCAATTGGCTCTTGCATTAGAGCGCGCCGTCCGAACGTTTGGTGGCGAGACGAAATTAGGGAGGGACGTCCAGTCCATCGAACGAGTGACGGATGGGTGGCTCGTCACCGATCGAAGAGGACGACTTGAACTGGTCGATGTGATTGTTTCCGCCATCCCGATTGAGCGGACGAGCGAACTTCTGAGAGGAAAGGATCGAGGACGGTTCAATCGACAGTATCGGAGACAATTGAAACAGTCGCAATGGGGTACGTTCAGTCTGTACCTCGTCTTGCCTGAGGATGTGTGTCGACAGAAACCGTTGTTTCAACAAATCTATCACGAGCGATTACCGAGTGGGCATGCGTTCATCTCGATGTCCGCGCCAGGCGACGTGTTACGGACAGAACGACCGGAACGAACCATCACCGTATCAACACATATTGATTTATCGGAATGGCAAGATTGGAAAGACCGGGCGGCATATGAGAAACTAGAACAAGATTGGACCAATCGTCTCGTCGACGTCGTCGCGACTGCATTTCCTGAGTGGAATCGTGAGTCGTCACTTCTCCTTCCCGGTGGACCCGGGGCATGGGTAAAATATACGAAACGTCCACATGGGGCAGTCGGAGGTTATGCCCAGACGTCAAGCCAGGCGCTGTTTCGTGCCGCGAGTTATCGCACCGACTTGCCAAACTTTTTTGTGTGCGGGGATACCGTGTTTCCGGGAGCGGGGACGATTGGCGCGATGACGAGCGGATTACATGTCGCCCGATCGCTCGGGGTGATGATTGATTAGGGGGATATTGATGAAGAAAAAAGCATTTCATGAATTGACAACGATAGAATTGTATCGCTTGCTGGCTTTACGGACTGAGATTTTTGTGGTCGAACAGAACTGTCCGTACCAAGAAATCGACGGGAAAGATGAACAAGCCATTCATTATTGGATTGAAGAAGATGGAGAGATCGTCTCTGCGCTTCGCGTGTTGACGGAAGCATCTCCGGTCGCCATCGGACGTGTCGTGACGAAAGCGACACATCGAGGGAAAGGGTATTCCCGTACGTTGATGGATGCGGCGATTAAGGACTTCGGTCACGAGACGTTATATCTGCAAGCGCAGACGTATGTAGAACCATTCTACGCATCGTTCGGATTCAAACGGACTAGTGAAATTTACAATGAAGACGGGATTCCACATGTGGATATGTTACGTGAATCCTAAAATCCCGCTAGTACCGTTTCCGAATCGTTCATGTTAGAATGAGAAAGAACATTCACGTGCCATTGAGCACGATTACATCATAGACATAAAGGGGTTTACAATGGTGACCGATCAACAAGTAATTGCAAAAGCAAGAGAATTGGCAGACGTATTAGCACAAACACCAGAAGTGGCACGTTTCAAGGAAGCGGAAGCGAAAGTAAACGGAAGTGACCGCGTACAGACGTTGATTAAACGAATCAAGTTCTTACAAAAAGAAGCGGTCAACTGTAAGCACTACGGCAAGACGGAAGCACTTGCGAAAGTCGAGCAAAAGATTGATAAAGCGATGGAAGAACTCGACTCGATTCCGGTCGTTCAAGCATTCCAAGAAACACAAGTCGAAGTGAACGATTTGCTTCAATACGTGACGGTCACGCTCGCGAACTCCGTGACGGATCGCATCATCGAATCGACGGACGGAGACGTCCTTGCAGGGAAGACAGGTAGCGGCATGGCGGCTGAACAAGCACGCGGCGGTTGCGGATACTAAAACGACACAGCTGGCCGATGGTCAGCTGTTGTACTTTCTAGAGGTGAATCAGCATGCAAGAAGTCCATCAGACACCAATGATGAAACAATATTTCTCCATCAAGGCAGACTATCCGGACGCCTTTTTATTCTATCGACTCGGCGACTTTTACGAGTTGTTTTTTGAAGATGCGCAAATTGTCGCAAAGGAGTTAGAGCTCACGCTCACTTCTAAAAATGGGAAGCAGGCCGAACACCCAATTCCAATGTGTGGCGTCCCACACCATTCGGCGGCAATCTACATTGAACAACTGATTGAAAAAGGATTCAACGTCGCCATCTGTGAACAGACGGAAGACCCGAAAGCGACGAAGGGGCTCGTGAATCGGGAAGTCATCCAAGTGATTACGCCAGGTACATATATGGCGTCACTTAGCGAGAAAGAGAACCGTTATCTTGTCGCCATTTCAAATATCGCGGGACGTTTTGGAATTGCTCGAGGTGACGTGACGACCGGTGAATCGTGGTTAACGACACTTTCGTCAGAAGAGGCCGTCTTACGGGAAATCGAAGGGTTACTCCCGAATGAGGTCATCGTCGAGGACGAGCGACTGTCTGATTTGTTACGACAGACCGGGATCCCTCTCTCGATTCAAGTGGACAAGCAGGATAGTCCGCTCGCACAAGGTGCGAAAGATGAGGCACAGCGCTCGGCATTTGAATTGTTGTTTGCCTATTTGACGAAAACACAAAAACGTTCACTTGACCACCTGCAACCGGCTGTCGCCTATGAAGTTGAACAACATATGCAACTCGATGCCAATACGGCCCGAAATCTTGAGTTGTTCCGTTCGGCTCGTTCAGGGGAACGGAAAGGGTCACTCCTTTCACTCCTTGATGAGACGACGACGGCGATGGGCGGTCGGTTGTTGAAACGTTGGCTCGAACAGCCCCTTTATACGGAGCAAGGCATCAAAGAGCGACAGGACGCCGTCGAGAACTTAGTGGACGACTTCATGTTGCGTGATCAACTACAAGAAGAGCTGAAGCGAGTCTATGATATCGAACGCCTTGTCGCAAAAGTCGGGTACGGGACGGCGAATGCTCGGGATCTCGTCCAACTACGTGACACGCTCGAGCGGATGCCAGCCGTCCGGTCACTCTTACAGACGGTGAAAGCCGATCGCTTACAGCAAATCGAACAGAATCTTGACTCGTTCGAGACGTTGAGTGATCAGCTTCGGGCTGCCCTTGTCGACTCACCACCGATCTCGACGAAAGAAGGTGGGATGATTCGTCACGGTTACTCTGAAGAGCTCAATGAACTGTTAGAGGCAAAAGCGAACGGGAAATCGTGGATCGCCAATCTCGAACAACAGGAACGCATCGCGACCGGCATCAAGTCGTTGAAAGTCGGGTATAACCGTGTATTCGGTTACTACTTGGAAGTGACGAAGGCGAATGCGAAGTTGCTCGAAGAAGGACGATACGAGCGAAAACAGACGTTGACGAACGCGGAACGTTACATCACGCCAGAGCTGAAAGAGAAAGAAGCGCTCATCTTAGGAGCGGAAGAGAAGAGCTGTACGCTTGAATATGACTTGTTTGTCGCACTTCGTGAAGAAGTGAAGACGTACACGAAGGACCTTCAGCAATTGGCCCGTTCACTCAGCGAGTTGGATGTGCTCCTTGCCCTTGCCGTCGTGGCCGAAAGACGAGAGTATGTCCGCCCGATTACAGCGAAGCATGTACAAATCGAACGCGGACGTCACCCTGTCATTGAGACGGTCCTGCCGAGAGGCGAGTATGTCGCCAATGACTTGACGTTTGACGACACACGTCAAATGTTGCTTATCACGGGTCCGAACATGTCCGGTAAATCGACGTACATGCGTCAGTTTGCCTTGATTGCGATCCTGCATCAAATCGGTTCATTCGTCCCGGCAGAAGCGGCGGAACTCCCGCTCTTTGACCGAATCTTTACACGAATCGGTGCGGCGGACGATTTGGTGAGCGGACAGTCGACGTTCATGGTCGAGATGACCGAGACACGACAAGCCGTCACCGAAGCGACGAGCAATAGTCTGATTCTATTGGATGAGATTGGTCGCGGGACGTCAACGTATGATGGAATGGCGCTCGCACAGGCAATCGTTGAATATATCGCCTCGTCAATCGGCGCGAAGACACTCTTCTCGACGCACTATCATGAATTGACGGTGCTCGAAGATTCGATTCCGACGCTTGAGAACGTCCATGTCCGGGCGATTGAGCGGGATGGGCGTGTCGTGTTCTTGCATGAAGTACATCCGGGACGTGCCGACAAGTCATATGGGATTCACGTGGCAGAATTGGCCGAACTCCCAGGTTCGTTGATTGACCGGGCCCGGACGATCCTGTCAGAACTTGAATCCGAAGCAACAAAACCGAGTTTGAACGAGCAACCCGCTCCACCTCCAGTGAAAGAAGTCAGCCAGTTGTCGCTGTTCGAGTCGAATGACGCCGTACGGGAACAACTGCTTAAACTCGATTTATTGGCAATGAATCCAATCGAAGCGATGCAGGCACTTTATGAACTGCAACAGACCGCAAAGAAAGGGTGAGTCGATGGGAATCATTCGAGAGTTACCGGAACAACTCGCGAACCGAATCGCAGCCGGGGAGGTCGTCGAACGACCGGCTTCCGTCGTGAAAGAATTAGTCGAAAATGCGATTGATGCGGGAGCGACGAAAGTAGACGTCGACTTACAAGAAGCGGGGATCCGTCTCATCAAAGTCCGTGACAACGGGCATGGATTCCATGAAGAAGATGCGGCGCGAGCCTTCTTGCGACATGCGACGAGTAAGATCCGGGACGAGCACGACTTGTTCCGTATTCGGACGCTTGGTTTCCGCGGGGAAGCGCTCGCCTCGATCGCTTCGGTCAGTCAAGTCTCATTGAAGTCAAAACGTGCGGACGAGGACGGTTTTGAAATGACGCTTGAAGGTGGTGTCGTCAAGGCGACGAATCCGGCAGCGACGAACGTCGGGACTGAAATTACGGTCAGCCAGCTCTTCTTCAACACACCGGCCCGTCTGAAATATTTGAAGACGTCAGCAACAGAGCTTGCGAGCATTACCGATACGTTGAACCGTTTGGCACTGTCTCATCCAGAGATTCGCTTCACGGTCTTCCATGAAGAGAAAGAATTGTTGCGAACGAACGGGAATGGCGACTTGAAACAAGTCATGCTCGCCATCTATGGTCGTCAAGTCGCCGCACAAATCGTGACGGCATCGAGTAAGACGAATGACTATACGCTGAGCGCACATCTCGTGCGCCCAGAAGTGACCCGTTCGAACAAACAATACGTGACTCTCATTCTAAATGGGCGAAGCATCAAGAACTTTGCCCTGACACAAAGTGTGCTTGAGGGCTACCATACGCTCTTACCGATCGGTCGCTATCCGATTGCCGTGCTCGAGGTGAAGATGGACCCGATGTTGATTGACGTGAACGTCCATCCGACGAAACGTGAAGTGCGGTTGTCAAAAGAAAAAGAACTATGCCAGCTCATCAGAGAGACCGTTCAATTGACGCTCCGTGAGCAACGTCTCATTCCGTCTGTGAAACAAGAATTAAAGCCAAAACGAGAGACACCGTCTGAACAGTCGAAACTCGACTTTTCGATGGAGCCGCAACCTAAACAGGCAGATCCGGTCGAGTGGAACTATCCGATTCCGAGAGAACGGAAGGAGACGCTCACGTCTCCTTCCCAGTGGAATCCGGCGCCGCTCGTTCATGAACCGGAGCCAGAGATGATTGAACCAAAACAGGTCGAAAAGCCTGTACATCAGTCGGAGCGTTTACCGGCGTTAGACGTCATCGGACAACTGCATTCAAGTTATATCATCTGTGGAGCGGAAGACGGGATGTACGTGATGGACCAACATGCCGCCCAGGAACGCATCAAGTATGAGTTGTTCTATGAGCAGTTAGGACGTCCGGAAAAAGAGTATCAGCTCCTATTGATTCCGTTGACGTTAGAATTCACACAAGAAGAGACGCTCGCCATCGAAGAAGTACTCCCGCTCCTAGCGGATGCCGGCATCACGTTAGAACCGTTTGGCGGCAACACGTTCCTCGTGCGCGAGATTCCGACATGGTATCCGCAACATGACTTAGAAGGTACGATTCGTGATTTAGTAGAGATGGCGATTCAACAGCGTTCGATTGATATTGCGAAATATCGTGAGGAAGCATCAATTCTCATGGCGTGTAAACGATCGATCAAAGCGAATCATCCACTTAATATGGAGATGATGCGACAATTGATTGATGATTTAAGCCGAACAACGTCTCCTTTCACATGTCCTCACGGTCGACCGATTCTCGTGAAGTGGAGTACGTATGAACTCGAGAAGTTGTTTAAACGCGTCATGTAATCGTCTTGTTACTTCTTTTTAATACGCTGTAACGTTTATTCAACAGTCCACATGGGAAAACTATACACATGTCACGCAACGCATCGAGGTTGAGAGGTGGCTTTTTCACTGCCTCACCCTCAAGATGTCGACATGAAATGTATATCCATGTAGGAGGAAAAGAAAATGACGAACAAACTTCAAGTATCAAAACGAGAATTACGCCCACGCTCACTACGCACGAAGTTGCGTAACGAAGGAAAAGCGTTAGGCGTCGTCTACGGCTATAAAGTAGACAGTACGCCAATCGTGTTTGACGAGATGGATCTTCGTAAAATTCTTCGAGACCATGGTGACAATGCCTTGATTGAACTCCATTACGATGGAAACAAAATCAACACGCTCGTGCACGGATCGGAAACGAACCCGTTCACAAACTTCTATCAACACGTTGAGTTCATGGCTGTGAAGATGGATGAAGAGACAGAAGTCGAAGCGGATATCATCCTTGTTGGTGACGCGAAAGGCGTCAAAGAAGGCGGATACCTCGCCCAGTCACTCTATAAAGTGACGGTCGCAGCGACACCTGCCAACATTCCTGAACGCATCGAACTTGACGTGTCAGACCTCGAAATCGGTGATTCGGTGACGGTAGCAGACCTTCCGAAAGACAAATCGTACACGATTGTCTCAGAGTCAGACATGCATATCGCATCAGTGAATGAGCCGGTTGCTTCTGAGGAAGAAGAGACGGAAGAAGCTTCAACTGAAGGGGAAGCTTCAGAAGGATCTTCTGAAGAAACAGAAGAATCGACTGAGGATAAAGAATAAAAGTTACGTCTGTGTCTGTAATAATGACACGACTCAATTGAGAGGAGCATCGTCCCGAGATGGGGCGATGCTCCTCTGTTTATGAAGCAGCTCTGTTTACTGAACATTTTTTGAGCAACCGATTTTCAGGTGTCGAAACCATTTTTATTATTTCCTTTTAACAATAGTAGGCGAGAATTCTCCTTCCTCTAAGCGTCTGGGGGCGAAGCCCAGCGTAGGTGGGAGATGAATCGCCCGTCTTGGCAAAATTGTATTGGCTTGATATAATCAGTGTAACCAATCAAAAGGACTGATATATCAATGAAAATGGATACAAATAAACATTCAGTCTTTCTTCTGAATTATCACCTCGTCTTGGTAGTCAAATATAGACGCAAGGTGATTGACGACGACGTCTCGGAGTTCGCGAGACGAACGTTCGAACGGATCGGCGCGTCATACCATATCACACTGACCGAATGGAATCATGACGGTGATCATGTCCATGTGTTGTTCAAAGCCCACCCGAACACAGAGATGTCGAAGTTTCTGAACGCCTACAAGAGCGCCAGCAGCCGACTGATCAAACGAGACTTTCCACACGTCAAGAGACGACTGTGGAAAGAAATGTTCTGGTCTCGAAGCTACTGCCTCGTGACGACCGGCGGTGTGACGATCGACGTCATCAGGCAATACATCGAAAAACAAGGGAAGGAGTGATCACGTTGCTGAAGGCGTACAAGTTTCGACTATATCCGACAAAGCTACAACAAGAATACTTCATAAAGACGTTCGGTTGCGTCCGTTTCGTGTACAACAAGATGCTCGAAGAGCGTATCCGGCTGCATGAAGAGTCGAAGCTGAACCCTGACGCGAAACAGAAGCTCCCGACCCCGGCGAAGTACAAGCCCGAATTCCCTTTCTTGAAAGAGGTCGACAGTCTGTCCCTTGCCAACGCCCAGATGGATCTGAACAAGGCATACGCCAACTTCTTCCGGGACAGGTCTGTCGGTTTCCCGAAGTTCAAATCGAAGCACAGTGACCGCGCCTCCTACACGACCAACAATCAGAACGGTAGCGTCCGGATCGAGGACGGGAAGGTGAAACTCCCTAAGATCGGCTTCGTGAAGTTCAACCAACATCGTCCTTTCGAGGGGATCATCAAGTCCGTGACGGTCTCGATGACGAAGACGGGCAAGTTCTTCGTCTCCATCCTCGTCGATCAAGATGAGAAAAATTGGATTCCTGCCAAAAGTAAAATCGGTATCGATCTCGGCCTTGAACACTTCGCCATCATGACAAATGACGAGATGGTTTCAAACAAGATTGACAATCCTCGCTTCCTTCGCAAGTCGGAAGAGAAGGTCAAGAAGGCGCAGCGCGCTTTGTCACGAAAGAAGATCGGGAGCAAGAACCGAGAGAAGGCCAGGCTGATTCTCGCCAGGAGACACGAGAAAATCGCAAACCAACGCAAAGACTTTCTTCATAAATTGTCGAAACGAATCGTTGACGAGAACCAAGTCATCGTCGTGGAGACATTGAAATCGAACAACATGATGAAGAACCACAAGGTCGCCAAATCGATCGCCGACGTCAGTTGGTATGAGTTCGTTCGACAGCTAGAATACAAGTGTAAGTTCTACGGACGGACGCTCATCAAGGCGGATCAATGGTACGCATCGACGCAAATCTGCTCTTCCTGCGGCGAAAAAGGCGAGAAGAAAACAGTGGATGTACGCGAATGGACGTGTACGTGTGGCGCTCATCATGACCGCGACATTAATGCGAGCATCAACCTGTTGATGTTGGCAAACTAAAACGAATTCCTTCAGGGTGGGAACCATCCGACGAGCTTGGTAAACAACCGTGGCTAGTAAAAGTGCGGTCTTCCCAAGAAGCTCCCACTTCAATTTGCGAAGCAAATAAGTGGCGAGTAGTTCACATGCTCCAATCATTTTTTTGAAGAAAATTAATAAAAAATATAGAAGAGCTAAATTAAACAACAGTCCAAATAGTTCAAAGCTGTAATCTCCCTCTCCTAAGTTCCCTAACCAGCGGGCTGGAAATCCATAGTATGTGTAGGGCCCCTCTTCTTTAATCCCGATTTGAGGAATGAAAGAAAGGATCATTACAATAATAAAGCTTAGAGAAAACATCTTAAAATTGAATGTAGATTTAGCTTTTAACACTTTCCAACAAAACCCTTTCTGTTGTTATTAGTATTTTCATCACCCGATTTTCAGATTCCAAATTGCACTAACATTTTTGTTTGTCACAAATCCGCCATATGTAAACGATTACGATGTGAACACTCTGTCAATTCCTTCTAGAAGTGATTGTCAACAGAGACTGTACAGTTTATATTGTTAATGATTTCACATATTAGAACTGATACTTTCCTATTTAACTATTCAGAAAGAAGGGTTTGTGACATGGCATCAATGGAAATCCATGCACTCGAATCATTACGGAAAAAAGCACAGGCTTCCTCGCAAATGATTCATTATCGTCCAATGGAATACTTTTTACGGGCAATGTTAGCCGGGATCTTCATCGGCTTTGCTTCAATCTTTACGTTGAAAGTCGTTAACGGTATGTATTTAGCGGAATCTCCGTTCACGACACTCATCGGGGGCTTCTCGTTCGGGATCGCGCTCGTCATGATCATCTATGGGGGAGCCGAGTTGTTCACAGGGAATACGATGTATTTTACGACGTCCACATTGCGCGGCTATACGACGCTCAGTGATACGATGCTCGTCTGGTTGCTCTGCTTCGTTGGGAACGCACTCGGGGGCATCCTTTTCGCATTATTACTAGCACCGACTGGCGTCATCCAAGAACTTGGCATGAACAACTGGTTGTTCGCTGTCGTCGAGGGAAAAATGCATCATACGACGGTCGAAATTTTCTTCCGCGCCATCTTCTGTAACTGGATGGTCTGTCTCGCTATTTTCTTACCGAAACAAATGAAAAATGAGTTCGCTCAAATCTTCTCGATGATCTTTCTTGTCGCGGTCTTCTTCGCTTCAGGATTCGACCACGTCATTGCCAACTTCGTCTTGTTCGCCTTGACGCTCGTCGTCCCACACCCTGAGACGATCAGCATGGCAGGTGCGATTCACAACTTGATTCCTGCGACGTTCGGTAACATTATCGGTGGAGCGCTCTTCATGGGAGCCATCTATACATGGCTTAACTCGAAAGGTCTCCGTGAGGCACAAGAACTCGAGGAAGAAGTCGAATTAAAAGTCGTAAAAGCTGCTAAATAAATGACGTTTATCACATATAACGTAGAGCCTTGTCTTATCGAAGACGAGGTTCTTTTTTGTCGTAAAGGCACAGGTAAACTGTCACAATATCGACTCGTGACCATCGAGAAAAACACGTGTCATAATCTATATATAGGATTTTAAAAACAATTTTAAATGTTTAAAATCCATATATAGTGAGGTGATAGGTTTTGAAATTATTGCAGTTGTATGAGGACGTCTGCGTCTTACCAGACCAAGACTTAGTGCAGGAAAATGCGAACGTGGACGGAAAGTCCCCGCTCGGGAAATTAGCACGACTCTCTTCAGAAGTGTCTAAAGAACTGTCGCAGACGTATTTAATGTCGGAGCGATCAAAACAGGCCGTAAGTGAGAACTATCTATACGTGCACGACGCCGACTATTACATCACAGGCTCAACGACATGTTGTCAAATTCCACTCGGTCAATTATTAAAAGATGGATTCCATACGGGGCATGGAACGATTCGGTCACCAAAAGACATTCGCTCCGCCATGGCACTCGCGTCCATCATCCTTCAAGCGAATCAAAATATGCAGCATGGGGGACAGGCGTTCCCGATGTTTGACGTCGATTTGGCACCGTATGTCGAGAAGACATATGAGCGCCAACTGAGCCGACTCCAATCATTGCCTGTTGACTGGGACGATGCGCAATTGGAGCAACTCGCGGAAGAAGAAACGAACTCTGCGACGTATCAGGCGTGTGAAGCGTTCATCCACAATGCGAACTCGATGCATTCACGAGGTGGCGGGCAAGTGCCCTTCGTCTCAATCAATTACGGGACGGACACCTCAAAGTGGGGACGCATCCTCATTCGGGAGTTGCTACGTGCCACGGAACGTGGGTTAGGGAATGGAGAGACCCCGATTTTTCCCATTCAAATCTTTAAAGTAAAAGAAGGCATCAACTTCCACGAGGACGATCCGAACGTCGATCTTTTCCGTGAAGCGTGTCGCGTCACGGGCAAACGGCTTTTCCCGAACTTTTCTTTCATCGATGCCCCGTTCAACGCGTCATACTACGATGGGACGCATGAATCAGAGGTGGCGTATATGGGCTGCCGCACTCGGGTCATGGGAAACCGGCACGGGGAGGAGACGTCAATCGGACGTGGCAATCTTTCCTTCTCCACACTCAACTTAGTGAAAATGGCGCTTGTCTCGGAGTCGCTCACTGACTTTTACCGCATTCTCAACCGATATATCGACATCGGCATCGAACAGTTGGTCGAACGTTTCGACTATCAATGCACGCGTCGCGCTGAAGAATTCCGATTCCTCTACACACAAGGTGTCTGGCGTGGAAGTGAGCAGTTACATATGCAAGATGAAGTCCGAGACGTATTGAAACAAGGAACGCTCTCACTCGGCTTCATCGGGCTCGCCGAAACGCTGAAGGTGTTGACAGGTAGTACACATGCCGAGTCGCGTGAGGCGGAACGAATCGGTCTCGACATCGTCACCCATCTAGCCAATCGAATGCGTGTGGCAGCCGAAGCGTACGATTTAAATTTTTCGTTGCTTGCGACACCGGCAGAAGGACTGTCAGGTAAATTTGTGACGCGAGACCAGGAAGAGTTCGGGATGATTGAAGGTGTCACCAATCGTGCCTTCTATACGAATTCGTTCCATGTGCCGGTCTATCAGTCTGTATCCATCCGTGAGAAAATTCGGATTGAGGCACCGTATCACGCGTTATGTGACGCTGGGCATATTTCATATGTCGAGGTCGACGGTTCTCTCGCCCACAATGCGGAAGCGGTAGAATCGATTGTCCGCTTGATGCGTCAGCATGACATCGGCTATGGTTCCATCAATCATCCGGTCGACCGTTGCGGGAATTGCGGGTTAGAGGGATTGATTGATGCGGCCTGTCCGACTTGTGGCGAGGATGAAGACATCGAACGAATCCGTCGGATCACCGGTTATTTAGTCGGGACGATGGATCGCTGGAATACGGCAAAGCGAGAAGAAGAACGAGCGAGGGTGAAACATGATGCGCATTCTATCCGTCGTTGAAGAGTCTGTGGTCGATGGACCGGGGATTCGGACGGTCATCTTTACTGCAGGCTGTCCCCATCGCTGTAAAGGTTGTCACAATCCGTCTTCCTGGAATCCAGCCGGTGGTGAGGAAGTCGAAGTGGAGGAACTCGTTCAACGCATCAAGGTGAGCGGCTGGGACGGTGTGACTGTCTCAGGGGGTGAACCGTTTATTCAATCGTCAGCGTTAGCGGAACTCGTCATGGCATGTAAGTCGCTCGGTAAAAATGTGTGGGTGTATACCGGTTATACGCTTGAACAGTTGGAAGCGATGCACGACGAAGCGGTTCAAACCGTGTTAGACTACGCCGATGTGCTCGTTGACGGTCGCTTTGAGCAGTCGCTACGAGACATGGGACTCCGCTTTCGGGGATCGAGTAATCAACGGATCATCTTTTTGAATAAAGTGTAATCGAGGCAGAGATGTCTCGATTTTTTGTATAATGATGAAAAAGGGGGAGTATTGATGAAATGGTGTAGTTTTGAGATGCAGGAAGAACAAGGAGTGGGAATTGTCGAGGGTGATTTCGTCTACGATGTCAGCAATCAAGTACATACGACAAACTTACTCGAAGTCATCGCGCGTGAATTCGAGCCGGATATCGATTTGGACGTGGCGCCCTCATACCGAGTGACGGAGGTGAAATTGCTCGCCCCATACCGTCCGCTAAAAAACGTGATTTGTATCGGCAAGAACTACGAAGAACACGTGAAAGAGATGGATACAGCGGGAGCGGGGAAACTCGTCATCTTCACGAAAGCGCCGACCTCGGTCGTCGGTCCGGAGGCTGTCATTGAGCGTCATCCGGAATTGACGGATAAACTAGACTATGAGGGTGAGCTCGCCGTCATCATCGGAAAGTCGGGACGAGACATCGAAGCGGTCGAGGAACACATTTTCGGGTATACGATTTTAAATGACGTGACGGCACGGGACGTACAAAAAGAACATGTCCAATTCTTCCGTGGTAAGTCGTTCGATACGTTTTGTCCGATGGGACCGTTCATCTTGACACCTGACGAGCTCCAGTTCCCTCTCCAAATCAAAACAAGTGTTAACGGGGAGACGCGTCAAAACGGGACGACAGCCGATATGATTCGTCCGATTGACGAGCTCATTCGTACATTGTCGAAAGGCATGACGCTCGAAGCGGGTGACATCATCGCGACGGGTACGCCTGCAGGGGTCGGGCATGGGATGACGCCACCGACGTATCTTCAAACGGGAGACACCGTCGAAGTGGCGATTGAAGGTCTCGGTACGTTAAGAAATGTGATTGTCTGAATGAAATGACGCAAAATGTGAAGAATCTTGTAATTCATTTATCATTTTATAAATGAGTGTTCCTCTTCGTTATAGTAAGGGTAGAAGATAACACAGAGGAGATGAATCATTATGGATCGTCACGATCAATCAAATGAACGCGATCAATTACATGAATCAGAACAACAAAAAGATTGGTTAGATACAGAACTCGGTTCATCCAACCGAGAAGAGACAATGGTACGAACACAAACAAAACCGTCATTCGTCAGCCGCATGTTCCCAGGACTTGTGGGCGGAGTCATCGGGGCATTGCTGACGGGCGCAATTGCTTACCCGTTTATCGACCAACCTGCAACGAGTGTCAGTGACACGAACGTGACCTCGCAAGGGACTCCGGTCCAGACGTCATCAAACGTGTCCGATTCTTCGGTCACGAATGCCGTCGCGACCGCCCAACCTGCCGTCGTGACCGTGAACAATTTCGCCCAAACCGGATTCTCAAGTGAAGCCGTCGAGGCTGGAGTCGGGTCGGGCGTCATCTATAAAAAAGAAGGCGACTCGGCATATATCGCAACGAACCACCACGTCGTCAATGGAGCGGACAAGCTGACGGTCACCTTTAATGACGGAACGACAGCGGAAGCGACACTCATGGGAAGTGACGCGACGTATGACTTGGCCGTCTTAAAAGTTGACGCTGATAAGGTACCGGCCGTTATCTCAATCGGTAAATCGAGTGAGTTGAAACCGGGACAAACCGTTATTGCCATCGGGAATCCGCTCGGACAATTCGAAAACTCCGTGACACGCGGTGTCGTCTCCTCGACGTCACGTCTCGTACCGGTCGATACGGATGAGAACGGACAGGCCGATTTCAACGCCGAGGTCATTCAAACGGATGCGGCCATCAACCCAGGTAACTCAGGTGGTGCGTTAATCAACGAAGAAGGACAACTCGTCGGGATCAACTCGATGAAGATTGCGACGGCAGAAGTCGAAGGAGTCGGATTCTCAATCCCGGTCGACATCGCGCTTCCGCTCATCAATCAAATCGAACAGACGGGAGAAGTGAATCATCCTTCGCTCGGCGTATCGCTTCGTGACGTGTCAGAGTTCCCTCCAGGTTACTTGACGGAACAAATTAATTTACCTGAATCGGTGACTGCCGGAACGATCATCGTGGAAGTGCAACAAAATAGTTCAGCTGCGAAAGCGGGTCTTGAGGCACGTGACGTCATCGTAAAAATCAATGACAAAGACGTCAGCTCGTTCATTGATCTCCGTAGTGAATTGATTCGAGATACAGACGGAACGGTCGACATCGAATATGTCCGTGACGGAAAAACGGAGACGGTTCAAGTCGAGATTCAAAATGCGAACGGTTCTGCATTGTAAAAGGTGGGCAATAAGCCCGCCTTTTTTGCTATGCTAATACAAAAGGAGGATGAGATATGGTACGAAACTTATATGGGGTGCTACTCTTCGGGGCAGGGATGTTACATTTTGTCAGAGAGAAGGCGTTCATGTCGATTATTCCGAAGTCTTGGCCGTTCCGTCGACTGATGGTGCAACTGAGCGGAGTCGTTGAAGTCACATTCGGAGCGATGCTCTTACTGAACAAGGGGACGTCGTTCGTAAAACGGACGTTGCCGGCATTTTTTATCGCCGTCTTCCCGGCAAATATCAACATGGCTGTAAAACCTTCTAAAATCGGTGGGAAGGTCATTCCGAAATGGATCACATGGGGACGACTCCCGCTTCAATGGGTTTTGATCAAAGGTGTCAAAAAAATATAAAGGTGTGGAGATACATATGACAAGCGTACTCAAGTGGTTTGAGCATTTCCATGCTCATCCAGAAATCAGTTGGAAAGAAGTCGAGACGACTCGAACAATCGCATCCATCTTATCAGACTGGTCGATTCCCCATCGAACGTTTGAGGACGTGACCGGGGTGATTGCGGAGATTGGATCGGGAGAAGAGGTGATTGCGGTCCGAGCCGATATCGACGCGTTATGGCAACAAGTGGACGGTACGTTTCGAGCGAACCATTCATGTGGGCACGACGCGAACATCAGCATGGTACTCGGTGCGCTCGAACAGTTGAAAGACGAAGCGTTACAAAAGCGAATCCGTTTCATCTTCCAACCTGCCGAAGAGCAAGGAAACGGTTCCCTCGCCATGATCGAACGCGGTGCGTTAGAAGACGTGACGCAACTGTTCGGAATCCATTTGCGTCCACAAGAAGAGTTGAAAAAGGGACAATACGCGGCAGCGATTCAACATGGGGCTGCCTTCTTCCTGAAGGGAGAAGTGCTTGGAGATGATGCTCATGGTGCGAGACCACATCAAGGGCAGAACGCACTCGATGTCATCTTTACGATTCAACACATGTTAAAAAGCATTTACTTGTCGCCTTTTGAGCCACATTCCGTCAAGTTGACAAAAGTCCATGCTGGGAGTGACAACATGAACATCATTCCAGGAAATGCGACGTTCTCGATTGATGTCCGCGCTCAACAAAATGAAGAATTGCACGAACTGCGCAATCGTGTCGAAGACATGCTACATCACGTCGGTCAACTCCATCACGTGAAACTGGAATGGGAGTGGCAAGACTTCACACCGGGAGCTGTTGTCGGGGAAGAATCTAGCCAAATCGTCAAGCGAGCGATTGAGAAACGCTTCGGTGAGTCGGCTCTCGTCGAACGGATTGTCACGTCAGGTAGTGATGATTTTCATTTTTATACCGTTGAGAAACCGACGCTGGATGCGACGATGATTGGAATCGGGGCTGATTTAGGTCCAGGTCTTCATCATCCTCATATGACGTTTGACCGTGACGCCTTGGAAGACGGGGCACTCCTGCTCGCGGATGCACTCCGGATTGCAGCGACATAAATCAGGATGAGTGGGATAGACAGATGTCTGTCCACTCATTTTTTTATTGCATCAGTCCATTGTAAGCGCTATCATAACGTTATTAGCGACAATATAACGACAATTCTGAATTTTCGCTATAAGGGGAGGAAACTAGATGGAAACAATGGGGAACAAAAAAGACATGAAACTAGGATGGGCACTGTTGCCACTCAGTGTGATGATTGTCGTCATGCTCATCTCGATCGTCCAACTCGGTCAAGGACCACATATCCCGCTCATCGTTGGGACGGCAGTCGCCTCGATCGTCGCCTGGCGTCACGGGTTCAAGTGGAAAGAAATTGAAGAGATGATGTATAAGGGGATTCGACTCGCCTTGCCGGCAGTCGTCATCATCATTTTGGTCGGGTTGACGATTGGAGCATGGATCGGTGGAGGGATTGTCGCAACGATGATCTATTTCGGACTGAAGATCATTTCGCCGGCATACTTTTTGTTAACGATTTGCCTCATCTGTGCGGTCGTCGCCCTTTCGATCGGGAGCTCATGGTCGACGATGGGGACGATTGGAGTAGCGGGGATGGGCATCGGGCTGAGTATGGGGATACCAGCGCCGATGGTAGCGGGGGCTGTCATCTCGGGTGCATATTTTGGGGACAAGATGTCACCATTGTCAGACACGACAAACTTGGCGGCCGGCTTGACTCATACTAATTTATTCGTACATATCCGGCACATGTTATATACGACGATTCCAGGACTCATCATTGCGCTAGGGGTCTACGCATGGCTCGGTAGACGATTTGCGGATTCGACGACAGACTCGTCCGAAATCACACAGACACTAACGATTTTAGAGGACAGTTTTGTCATCTCACCATGGTTACTCGTCGTGCCACTCGCTGTCATTTTGCTCGTTGTAAAGAAGGTGCCGGCGATTCCGGCACTCGTCGTCGGGATTGCACTCGGTTTCTTGGCTCAAGTGTTCATCCAAGGGGGCACGCTCGCAGACAGCGTAGGCGCACTCCAAAGTGGCTATGTCATTGATACCGGAAATGAGCTGGTCGATAACCTCTTCAGCCGAGGAGGTCTTGATGCGATGATGTATACAGTTTCGATGACCATCGTCGCGATGACGTTCGGGGGCATTTTAGAATATTCGGGAATGCTTCAATCAATCATGAATCAAATTCTTAAGTTGGCAAAAACAGCAGGTTCGCTGATCGCTTCGACGATTCTAGCGGGGATTGCGACGAATGCGACGTGCTCCGAGCAGTACATCTCAATCGTCGTCCCGTCACGCATGTTTGCCGGGGCGTATGAAAAAATGGGACTGCAGTCGAAAAACTTATCTCGTGCCCTCGAGGATGGAGGGACGTTGACATCCGTGTTTATCCCGTGGAACACGTGTGGGGTATTCATCCTCGGCACACTCGGAGTCGGGGCTTTCGAATATGCACCGTACGCCGTCTTGAACTTCATCGTACCGGTCATTTCGATTGTATATGCCTTCACAGGATATACGATTGAACGCATGGCGGTCATCCAACAGGAAGAACCCGTCGCGGAACAAGCGGCTCAATAAAAGATTCCCGGTCGTCAATCGACCGGGAATTGAAATTTATAGACAGTGCGCGGTCGACCTTGACTGTAACTCTTCTCTTCGCCAATCCGATGAACGAGTTTTGCATCAACCAATTTTTTGATGAGTCGTTCTGTCGTACGACGTGTCACGTTTAAATGGTCGGTCAACTCTTTCGCTGTAAACTCGAGATGGTCCGTTGAAAAGTGAATGAGCTTTTCGATATTAGTCGGACTCATACCGGTCTGTTTCATCATGTCATAGACATGCGTTTGCGTGACGCGGAAATGAATCGGTGCGGGTTGATCGGTGAACGTCATTCGTTTTGAATCATCGACGATTCGAATAGTGGCATCGCTTGTCGTATGAAGGGCAAGTTCGGCATGGTCAAAGGCACGTTGATAATCGGATCCATACCCGATGCCGACATGACCAGGAGTGTCCTCTGACAAGATGAAACCGTTTGAAATGGCGGATTCAATCTTTCCTTTATTCGATAGAAGGACGATACTGTCTTGGGCGGTCCCCATCAATTTGCCACCGAAACAGTGATGTTTTCTCACATGGTTGAGCGTATCTTTACTTGCATCCGAGTAGCAGAGCACAGCAAATTGTGACTGATCTGATTTGTTCAAACGAATCTGTTGAATAAAATTATGGAAGTGGTGGAGAATCCTTTCTTTTGGCTCAATCATGAGTTGACTAGCAAAACCATTTTCCACTAAGTGACGATGGACTCGCTCGACACTCGTCAAGGCGAATCGTGTCGTCCCGTTTTGTTGAAGCTGTTCATGAAACGCAATCAACTCTTCGAAATTCATATACGGACTGAGCTCTTTCACTTGCGATGGCGACATGTGACTTGGAAATGATGTTAAAATCGATTCAAGTCGTGACGTGTCGACGAGATCGATGGAGAGATTTTCGATCCGGAGCTGCTCAGTCAACGTCACGTATAAGAGTGACGTCAATAACACGACATCATCTTGAACGACATGGTGGGCGTATGGAAGGGTCGCCTCCTCTGTCGCGTACGTATAAGGGAATGAACCGGAAAAGAACACTCCGTCAAAAAATAGGAGTTGTGTAGCGATGTCTTTCGCTTCACGTGGGTCATCATAAGGAAATCCTTCGATCCGGACATCGGGTAAGGAAGAGGAACCTTTCCGTACCTGTTGAATAAACGCTGGTGAGCCGACGACGGCGATATGGATGGACATATAAAAATCCCCCTTGCAATTTAGCGACTATATAACGACAATATAGAGGAAAGAGCAGTTGAAGTAAAGGAGTGATGAAAATGAATATTCAAAAAATAGAAATTTTCTCGGTTCGCTTTCCGTTAAAAGTACCATTCATCGTCAGTTATCACCGTTATGATGATATGCCGTCTGTCATTGTCAAAATGACCACGTCTTGTGGACTGATTGGTTATGGAGAAGCCGTGGCGGATGAGCATGTGACAGGGGAGTCGGCAGAGAGCACTGTCAGTGTCCTCCGTCATCTGTTGGCGCCGCTCTTAATCGGAAAAAATCCGATGCATCTAGAGCATATTCATGACGAGATGGACCGTGCGATTCGTGGTGTTCCGGCTGCCAAAGCAGCGCTCGATATCGCGTGTCATGATGTGATTGGGAAAAAGCTGGATCAACCAATCTACGAATGGATTGGCGGTCGGTACCATGAGTCATTCCCAGTCACTCACGTCTTGAGTATCGGAGAGCCGAGCCATATGGCACAAGAGGCACTCGAACAAATGAAACGAGGCTATACGGCAGTGAAGATGAAGGTCGGAGTCGATGTGCAAACGGACGTGGCGCGTGTCAAGGCGGTACGGGAAGCAGTAGGAAATGACGTGCCGATTCGAGTCGACGTTAACCAAGGATGGGTCAATGCGGCCAATACGGTTCAAGCCATGCGTCTACTCGAACCGTATGGAATCGATTGGGTCGAACAACCGGTCAAGGCGGATGATTTTGAAGGCATGTTCGAAGTGAAACAAAAAATCTCCGTCCCACTCATGATCGATGAAGGGCTGAAAGACGTTCACGATATGAGACGCTTGACGATGATGCAGGCAGCCCATAAAGCGAACATCAAGCTGATGAAGTGTGGTGGCATCTATCCGGCGAAGAAGTTAGTCCATATGGCGGAAATGTCGGGGATTGAATGTCAAATCGGTTCAATGGTCGAATCATCGATTGCATCGAGTGCAGGATTCCACGTCGCTTTCTCGAGTAAAATCGTGAAGACGGTCGAGTTGACGGGACCGCTCCGGTTCGGGAAAGATGTCGGAAACTTATCATATGATTTACCAATCATCTCGCTGAACAATCGTCCCGGACTCGGTATTGACGTCGATGAAGATGTGTTACGTGACTTGACGACGGATTCTTACGTGATTGGAGAAGATTCACATGTGGCAAGGTGAAATCAAAGACCTTTCACTTCAAGTAGACGTTCTAAGCTTGTCAGATTTACCTGAACTATTGTCCGTTCAAGATGCGGTCATTCAGGTGTTGGCTGAACCAGAACATTATCAATCTCTATCAATCGAAGAGTTCACGAAACTATTGAAGGATCAGACATTGATTGGGGCAAAATCAGATGGTCGGATCATCGCATTCCGAGCGATGCTCATCCCGCCGATTGACAACGAACATTTAGGGCGAGATATCGGTTGGCCAGAGGATTTGCTTGAACGTGTCATTTATCAAGAAGTGACGAACGTCCATCCAAAATTCCGTGGATATGGACTACAGACACATTTAGGCAAACTGTTGATGTCACAAGTTGAATCGGATAACCGATTCGATGTCGTCTGTGCAACCGTCGCCCCATTCAATATTCCAAGTATGAAAGACAAATTCTCTCTTGGACTCCGAATCGGTGCGTTTAAAGAGAAGTATGGTGGGAAACTTCGATATATTTTTTACAAAGAGATGCATCGTATGTGGCAACCTACTTCAGAAGTGACGGAGGTGCCGATGGAAGATCGGGCGCGACAAGTTGAGTTGCTTCAAGCAGGTTGGGTCGGGACGGACATGATGAAACAAGGGGAACAGTGGGTCGTTCGATATGAGAAGTAAAAAATCCTCGTCAAGCTTAGCCTGACGAGGATTTTTGTTACTCAAGGACGAAGAGTACATCATTCGCGAATTTTTCATACGTGCGGTCACTCGGATGGAATTGGTCGGTCGCGAGATCTCGTGATAAATCAGAGATGTAGGAGAACGGGTCAATCACATTGATGTTTTGAGCATTCGCTAATTGTTTCGCAGATGCATTCCAATCGAGGATGAGTTGATTGAACGCCTGTCCGTTCTCATCATTTTGAAACGGATTGTATAGACCGATATAGACGATAGTCGCCGAGTCGTTCAATGATCGAATTTCAGAAAAAATGGTTTCAAGATTTGTCTTCGCATCCGTGATGACTTGTTGAATATCGACCTCTTCGAAATTATCGACATTTTCTCCACGGTTGAACAAATCGTTTCCTCCAATGGTCAACGTGATATATCGGGCGTTCTCGATTGTCCGACGCACTTCAGGCTGCTCGAGTTGTGTGAGTAAATCTTCTGTGCGTGCTCCAGAGATGGCCAGGTTTTGGGTACGGACACCGTCTTCTTCAAGTACCGTACTTACGGGTTGAACATATCCAGCACCAGACGTTGACCCTACCCCGCGCGTCAACGAATCGCCAAGTGCGACGTAGACGTCTCCTTCTGGTTCAGGGCGTTCGTCTTCGGAGACGGAAAGTGTTCGTTCCGGGGGGGTGACGATATCCTGATAACCAATCCATAGACCGTATAAGGCGATTACCGTTAATAAAACGGCACCACTTAAAAATGCATACCATTTCGACTGTTTCATGGGCTGACCTCGCTTTCTATACACATATCATATCAAAAATGTATGGATGTGCCCTATGTGAATGTTCGAATAGGACAGATTCGCTTTTGTCCGATAGAATAAGAGAAGAGGTGAGACAATGGAACCGACGTTAAAGCTACATCAACTAACAAAAGTGATTGGTAAAAAGACGATTATCGATAATATTTCGTTAGACGTCTATCCAGGCGAGGTATTCGGATTTTTAGGACCAAACGGCGCCGGGAAGACGACGACGATTCGAATGATTGTTGGCTTGATCAAACCGACGAAAGGAAATGTATCGATTTGTGGGTATCGTGTCGACAAACAATTTGTTCAAGCGATGAACCAAATCGGAGCCATCGTCGAGAATCCAGAACTGTATAAATTTTTATCCGGACGTGAGAACTTAGAAGCATTTGCACGGATGTTACCTAATGTGGATGACAAACGGATTCAGGAAGTCATCGATCTCGTCGACTTGACTGCTCGAATTGATGATAAAGTGAAAACGTACTCCCTTGGGATGCGTCAACGGCTCGGAATTGCTCAGGCGTTGTTGAATAACCCACGAGTTCTCATTTTAGATGAGCCGACGAACGGACTCGACCCAATGGGGATTCGAGATTTGCGATTATTCATTCGTCGTCTTGTAGAAGAGACGGGACTGAGTGTTCTCGTATCGAGTCACATCTTGGCGGAGATTGAACTACTTGCGGATCGAGTCGCTATCATGTCCCGAGGTAAGATCGTCAAAGTAGGTACAGTTGAATCATTAATTGAAGAACTTGCATCGACAGTTGACTTGCATGTCACTAATAGTTTTGAAGTGTTACCCATCGTTCAAGGATACGTTGGAATCGATCAAGCGGACGTGGTTGATGAGCGGACGATTCGCATTTCGATGAACGTTGAAGAGACGGCAAAGTTGAATCGCTATTTAATAGAAAGAGACGTCGAAGTGTTCGGACTCGAACGACGGGTGCAGACACTAGAAGACCTCTTCATCACATTGACAGGCGGTGATCATATTGCCTAATCCATCGATGCTTGGCCTTATTCGTAATGAAGTATTAAAGATTCATCGGAAACGCAGATTGATGGTTGTCTCTATTATATTGATCGTACTCGTCTCCATGTTTACGTACGCAAACTATCGTCAAATCGAGAAGCAACGTGAAGAACAAGGCACGATTGATTGGCGTGTCGATCTCCAGCAAGAGATCATCGATACGCAAAACCGACTCGCCTCTGCGAACGTCCAAGACGAGTTCAGGCAGATTCTCGAATTTCAAGTCCAACAGAATCAATATTATCTTGATAATGATATCAATCCGAATTATCCGGGGGCCCCGACGTTCATGCGTGTCTTCTTCTCCCAAGGGACGACGCTCGTCTTGCCGCTCTTTATCATCGTATTGATGGCGGATATCGTCAGCGGGGAACATAACGATGGGACAATCAAGACACTGTTATCCCGTCCGGTCCGGCGATTTAAGATTCTGCTCGCAAAATGGCTGACAACGCTACTCTATACATCGATCCTAATTTTTGTGACCGCCATCGTCAGTTACGCCATATCCGGAATCGTTCTCGGTTGGGACGGTTGGACCGCTCCGATTCTGACTGGTTTCCAAGCTTCACCGACCGGCACGTTCTCGACAGATTTTGTGCATACTTTGCCGATGTGGGAATACTTGCTCATGTCGATGGGACTGTCGTGGCTTGTCGTCGCCGCAGTCGGAACAATTTCACTTATGATCTCTGTATTGGTGAAAAACACGGCGACTGGAATCGGGATTATGATGGCCGTCCTCATCTCTGGGCCGCTTTTGACATCACTAGGCTCAAATTGGGATAGCTCGAAATACCTGGTGAACGTCAACTTCGGCCTTCATACCTATTTGGAGGGACAAGCCCCACCCATTGATGGGATGACATTACCGTTTTCTCTACTTGTCATTCTCATTTGGTCGATGGCCGCCCTGGCGTATGCGTTTTATCACTTTACGCAAAAAGATGTCTATTAATTTGTTAGTGCTACCTTCCTAGGTAGTACTATTTTTTTTTGGCTGAAATGAGGATAAGAGAATAGGTTGTGGTCCGGATGACTCAATATTTAGAATTGTCAAAATAATTAAAAAGATGGATACAAGCCTTTTGGTAAAGTGTGTAAAGTAAGAGTTATCACAAAGGAGGGAAACACATGAAAAAAGTTGTATCTACATCATTAATCGCAGGCATCTTGCTCGTACCACAACTGGTCGGTGCGGCAGAATTGAAGTCAGGCACATTGACGAAACCATCAGAAAGTGCACCAACGACGATCGTCAAAGAGTACGTCAAATCAAAAGGTGAATTCAAGACGATCGAGTCGAAGTCGGACAAAGTCGGGAAAGTGGTTAAGCTTCAACAAACAGTTGATGGCGTGCCCGTATTCGGTGGTGTAGTAGTCGGTGTCGTAGATGAAGCGGGTCAATTGAAGACGGTTGTAGACGATGCCAAATCGGTGAAAAACCTACATAAGTCAATCAAGTTAAGCGAGAAGAAAGCCATCGCGAGTTATAAAAAGCTCGTTGGACATAAAGGGGCTTACGAGCTCGAACCTGAAGCGGAATTGATTGTTTATCCAAAAGGTGACAAGTCGGTCTATGCGTATCAAGTGACCGGAACAATCCTTGAAGCGGAAGAACCGTCACGTTGGACATATTTCATCGATGCGAGCACTGGAGAAGTTCTCAACAAATACGATCAATTGGCACACGCTAAACCGACGAACGGTGTGACGGGCACAACATATACAGGAACGGGAATCGATGTTCTTGGATACAGTCAGACGTTCAAAACGACAAAGAGTGGTTCATATTACTATTTACAGGATTCAACACGAGGAAAAGGGATTTATACGTACGATGCTGGAAACCGTACACGCCTTCCGGGTTCACTTTGGGCTGATGTCGATAACGTCTTGAACACCACATATGACCGTGCAGCGGTTTCAGCACACGTCAACGCAACGAAAACGTATGACTTCTATAAGAATACGTATGGACGTAACAGTTATGATAACGCTGGTGCTGCCCTCAACTCGACGGTTCACTATAGCCGTAGTTACAACAACGCGTTCTGGGATGGTAGCAAGATGGTATATGGTGACGGAGATGGTCAGACGTTCACATACCTTTCAGGTGCACTTGACGTAGTCGCTCATGAATTGACACACGCGGTCACGGAGTATACGGCAGGGTTGATCTATCAAAACGAATCTGGTGCAATCAATGAGGCAATATCAGATATTTTAGGAACGGTTGCCGAATATAGTGTCGGTACAAACTTCGATTGGTTGGTAGGGGAAGACATCTACACACCGGGAGTTGCAGGCGACGGACTTCGTTCGATGGCAAACCCTGCCGCATATGGAGACCCAGATCACTACTCGAAACGTTACACAGGGACACAAGACAATGGTGGGGTTCACATCAACTCGGGTATCGTCAACAAAGCGGCATACCTCTTAGGTAACGGTGGATCACATTACGGCGTATCTGTACAGGGTGTAGGAGTCATGGAGATGGGGGATATCTATTACCGCGCTCTAAACGTTTACTTGACGCCAACATCAAACTTCTCAAGCCTTCGTCAAGCGGTTGTGCAATCCGCAAAAGACCTTTACGGTTCAACGAGCCCGCAAGCGGTATCGGCTGCGAAATCATTTGACGCTGTCGGAATCTATTAATACCTCGAAATCCTTTCCGGATGTTCCGGAAAGGATTTTTTTTACATAGGAAAGGGTCATTGATGGAATGATTCAAATGCTTGAAAACGAGTAATGGATGACGTTCTCGTGAACAATAAAAATTCCCCTTGCACTGTAAGCGAATTCAAGCTAAAGTGATACAGTAGAATAGAGGTCAGACATCTGTACAAAAGGGGTAATGAATGTGGGTAACGTAAGTTTATTATTTGGTGGCGTCGCGCTATTTTTAAATAGTCTTGTCCTTCTCGGGAAGGTAGATACAAAAAGTGCTGGGGTATTTAGTCTGTTTACAGGAATCTTACAAACGTTTATCGCCACGTGGTTATTGATCGGGGCAAGTCCTGAAGAGCAGTTCGGTCTCGCAAGCATTTATCTGTTTTCATTCACTTATTTATACGTTGGTGTGACATTTATTTTGAATTTAGACGGTCGTGGAGTCGGCTGGTTCTCGTTATTCGTATCGATTGCAGCTTCATTTTATGGGGTGATGGCGATTGCTGGCGGCGATTCAATGGGTGCGTTGACGTGGTTCTTCTGGTCATTCTTATGGTCGCTCTTCTTTTTCGGGATGGGACTTGGTCGACCAAACGAGGCATTTACAGCTCGTGTTGCCCTTGTATTGTCATGGTTAACTCTTATTGTTCCAGCGATGATCGGGTTGGCAGGACTTTTGAACGGGTTATACGAGATGATTTGGTGGGCTGCGAGTGGTACAGCAATTCTTTACTTCATCGTATCCGTTAAGCGTACGAAACAATCTGTTGAGGTTGCGTAAATAACGTTTATAAAATCATACGAGGTCATCTAGTGTGATTCAATCGCACCGGGTGACTTTTTTAGTTCCAGTAGTTCGATATATATAGTGATGGTTTTCTTGTTCTTCTTAGCGCACTCTTTATGAGTGTGTTTTATTTTGTGTCTAAATTGTGAAAAATGGGAATGAGGAAGCTAAAGGAGGCGAAAGCAGATGAGTGATGGACTCGTGTTATTACTCGGATTACTTTTATGTGGCTGGATGCTGTTTGCCGTCGTATTTGATGATAGAATAAAAAGAAGAATTTGATGACCCGTCTCGCGAGGAGACGGGTTTTTAATTGAGGAGTGAAGAGTATGAAAAAAACACCTGTCGTCGTCATCGTCGGACCAACCGCCGTTGGAAAAACAAAGACGGGTATCGAACTGGCGAAATCGTTCGACGGCGAAATCGTCTCGGGTGATTCGGTTCAAGTGTATCGAGGTATGGACATCGGTTCAGCGAAAGTGACGAAAGAAGAGGCCGAAGGGATCCCACATCATTTGATTGATATATGTGACCCGGATGACGCCATGAGCGTCGCGATGTTTCAGCAGTTAGCACGTGCCGCCATCGATGATATTTATGCCCGTGGCAAGTTACCGATTATCGTCGGCGGGACGGGGCTATACATTCGCTCCATCTTATATGACTATGAATTTGTGGAGCGACCTGTGGATGAAGCGTTGCGGGCTGACCTCGAACGATTGGCAGAAATCGAAGGGCGTGAGGCGCTACACCAAAGATTGGTTCAACTTGACCCAGAGCGTGCGGCTACGATTCACCCGAATAACGTGCGTCGCGTCGTGCGTGCGCTCGAGGTGGCGATGCAAGGTGATACACAGACGACGGACAGTGCTCCATCCGAACATTATGATTATCGATTGTTCGTCCTTCATGCGGATCGTGAGATGCTATACGCCCGAATCAATCAACGCGTCGATGCGATGATGGAGGCAGGGCTTGTCGAAGAAGTCGAACGACTTTTGGCACAAGGATATCGTGATACGCAGGCGATGCGAGCCATCGGCTATAAGGAAATTATTCCATACGTAGAAGGAGAAATCTCAAAAGATCGGGCTACAGATTTGTTAAAACAACATACAAGACAATTTGCCAAACGGCAGTTGACGTGGTTCCGACATCAATTTGATGGAATTTGGGTAGATATGGGACGAAAATCATTTGAACTATCATATAAAAGTATTTATGATGATGTAGAGGAGTTTTTTCGAAAATTCCGATTATTTTAAAGAGATAAAGACTAGGGGGAATCCAGCATGAAAGCGAGCTACAACATCCAAGACCATTTTTTGAATCAACTTCGAAAAGAAATGGTGCCAACGACTGTATTTTTAGTAAGTGGGTTTCAAATTCGAGGTGTCATCAAATCATTTGATAACTTTACTGTCATCGTCGAATCGGAAGGGCGTCAACAGTTGATCTATAAACATGCGATTTCGACATTTTCACCGGCACGTAACGTGACGCTTTATGAGCCGGATGCAGTAGAAGTAACAGAAGGATGAGCATAAGAAAAGGAGCGGGCCGGGGACCGCTCCTTTTCTTATGCCGTTTTTGATGTTCCTGGCTGTTTGATTGCCTCAAGTACACGCTGAATGGCGCATCCACCGAGTAGAGAATCTACTTGACCACAAATCTGAGTTGGTGTTGACCGATGTAACAATGTGTATGTCCGTTTCCATGCCCGTTCAGCCGATTGAATTCGGACGAGAAGGTCAGCATGGCTTAATTCTTTTAACTTATCGATGTTGAGGCGGTTCGTACGTGCGAAGGCCGACAGAATCACTGCTTTCGCTAGAGGGGTCTGAAGTGGGTACCCGGATAGCTCGAGAGTAGCCATCGCCCCTTTCATCTCATGTTCGACGATTTTGTCGAGTGACTCATCTTTTGCATATGGATTACCGGAATGGTGCGTAAGAGACTGCTCTAAATCTTGCATTCCCACCGGACAAGCAGACGCTTGTAAAATATGTTCAATCGATTGCTGTTCTTGTGCATAACGTGTCGCTTCCCCCGAGGCGATGAAACGTTCATACGTATCGATTAATGAAATCATTCTCGTTTCCCCCTTTATAGAACTACCTTTATCGTACCAATAATCGTAAGCGCTTTCAATATGGTGGAGACGAAATTGAAACCCTACTAGAAAGTATGTTCGCCTAATGTGTGGAAACACGATACAATGTCAGAAGATGCGAGGAGGGAATGTATATGAACTATTACCAACAGATTGATCCGATCATAGGTACTTCTACGAACCAAGAAAGATTTCGAATACCTCAAATTGAAAAATCGAAAGAACGTTTAGACCGGTTACAGGACGGCGCACCTGTCCAGACGAAAGCGCTTGTCAGTACGGTTGAAGTGAAGGAAGGGAAGAGCGGTGCGAAGTGGCTACAACTAAGTGTCACGACGGCGACCGGGATGATGCGCGCGAAACATTGGCTCCGTGGGAACGAGAGCGAACTACTTCCAATCTATGAGTCTGGCGTGATTGAATTGTCAGGAAAAATCGATATCTATCCAAAACCAGATGGTGCAAAATCAATCATTATCGACCGGGTTCATCCCATCTCAAAAGATGAAGCCATCTCTTTACTCCCTGGCTTACCGGGTGACGAAACGATGGAACAATTTGCTGATGAGTTATTCAGCTTAATCGATACGTTGTCGCCGACTTATCAACAGATCGCCTATGGTCTCCTTGATTTCGTTTGGGATGATTTCGTACTGTCGCCAGCAGCGCTTTACCATCATCATAATTACGCTGGAGGATTGCTGAAGCATACCGTTTGTATGTTACGTCTCGGATATCGGATTCAAGAACAGGATGACTATTTGGCCATGGTGTTCCGTGTAATCAAAGAAGCCGAGCAGTTGCATAAAGTCGACCTTTGGAATACGATGAACGGGGTTAAAATTGAACAGGCCTATAAAGGAACGTTCGAATCATTGTATGCCGCATGCGAAGCGATGGCAGAACGGAAAGAGCCATTGAACTGGGACGAACTCGCACTTGGAATCCTTTTCCACGACATCGGAAAAATATATGAATACAGTCATCTGCTATCTAGTCCGAATCGTTTTGAGAAACTATCTCCTGTTGAGGGTACAAGTGAAACGACCGGCATCTCGATCAATCCGATTGGGACATTAATTGGGCATATGCCATACGGTGGCCTGTTGTTCGAAGAGACGTTACGCCAATCAAAGATTCGACTGCCGATCGACGTTCATCATCGTATTTGGCATATGATTTTATCGCATCACGGGAAGCGTGAGTGGGGATCAAGTGTCTTGCCGATGACGACGGAAGCTTGGATGCTTCATTTGATTGATTTATTGGATGCGCGCTATGAGAAATGGGCTCGCGCACACGAAGAACTGTAAGAAAAGGGTGATAACATGATTCCCGTACAATTAGTGACCGGGTTTTTAGGAGCAGGCAAGACAACATATATGAATCGTTTACTCGCTGCGACCGATGAGAAGATTTGTTTGATTGTTAACGAACTTGGGTCTGTCAATATCGATGAACAGTTGATTGTGAAGATGGACCAGGAGCAAATCGAGCTCTCGAACGGCTGTATTTGTTGTTCGATTCAAAATGACTTGAGCAAGACGTTTTATCAACTCGTGGCGAAGAAGGAGACATTTGACCGAATCATCATCGAGACGACTGGTGTTGCCGACCCGGCCCCAATCATCCAGACAATTTATTATGATGAATATTTACGACAACACTTCAAGATGAATGCTATCTTAACTGTCGTGGATGCAAGCCAAATGGATCGCGAACTGTTTAAAGAAGGCATTCATCAAATCGCCTATGCGGATTTGATTTTGTTAAATAAAACGGATTTAGTCTCAGTGGAAGAGCTGGACCAGGCACATCAGCGAATTGAACAACTCAACCCGACTGTTCGGATTGTGGAGACTGTCCAAACAGTAGGCGATTACGAACTACTCGAAAATACGTTCCAACTGTCACGAGTCGACGAACAGAAGTTGAGTCGACTGACGGAGATGAGTGAATCGGTGTCTTCCCTTCGTGCGATCACACTGAATGCTGAGCGCCCTTTGTCTCGGGAGCGGGTGACCCGTTATGTCCGTGAGGTACTGATGCATTATGAGGATTCGATTTATCGGATGAAAGCGATTGTCCGACTAAAAGACGAGAATCGAAAGTTCGTCATTCAAGCAACGAATCAACTGATGGGTGCGACGTTTGCAAACGAGGTACATGAAGGGGACCGTTCGGTATTCGTCTGGATCGGGAAGGAATTAGATGCCGAAGCATTGGCACTAGGATTAAAATCATGTGAGGTGGAGCAGAATGAAGCTCATTCTAGTTGATGGATTTAACTTATTGTCACGCTATTATTTTGCAACGGAGCGTAGGCGGGCACAAGATCCGGACGTAACGGTGAAAGGCTTGCTTCGAAAAGTAGATTCATGGACGACAGACTTTTCGCATATTGCTTTCTTTTGGGACGGAACGCGAGAGTCCACACATCGTTATGCCATGTACCCTGAATATAAAGCGACGCGTAATGGACTGCCTGAACCATTGTTTGATGACTACTTGAAATTGAGGGTCGCTTTGGATGAACGAGGCATCTTACAATCCGAGTTGACCGGATACGAGGCCGATGATTTGATGGGTGCGGTCGCGACAGCTTTTCCCGGGGAATCATACCTTTATTCCTCTGACCGTGACTTACTTCAGTTGTTATCACCGAACGTGTTTCAAATCATGCCGAAAAAGGGAGAAGAACAGCTCGTCAACGAAGGTTCGTTTGAATTGATGTACGGAGTAAAGCCGAAACAGTTTGTTGATGTGAAGGCACTCCAAGGAGATGCTTCAGATAATATTCCAGGTGTGCGCGGAATCGGTCCGAAAACGGCAACTATCCTGATTCAACATTACGATACGATTGAGACGCTTTACATGCACGTGCAGAATGAAACGCTTGAAGCGACCCACCAAAAGTTTGCAAAAAAACTAGACGGTCATGAAGAGATTGCGCTATTGTCAAAACGTCTGTCGCAGATTGACATTTATGCTCCAATCAATACGGACTGGGAGGCGTACCGCTTTGGTTCACATCTATTTTGACGCGGCAACCAATCAAACAACTGGAGAAAACGGCATCGGTGTTTGGATCAAGTCATCAGACGGTACAGTATCAACATTCAAGCAACGGGTGCTAGGGCTGTCGAGCGTCCATGCTGAACTAGCAGCTTGTGCCTATGCACTTGAAAAGGCGCATTTGATGCAAGAGGAGACGTCATTCATGCTCTACTCTGATGCTGACGTGGTTGTTCGTGCATTAGAGCAACGCTTCATGAAAGATGATTCGGCGAAGCCGCTCTTTCTTAAAGCGTTGATTGCGTATGATGAACTACCCACTATCTTTTTGAAATGGATTCCGCGTGTGGAAAATCGAGCGGATTTGATTGCCCGTGAGGCATTGAATGGAACGAGTTAAGTGACTAAGATCATTCTTGGTCGCTTTTTTGACGGAGTCATTTCTTTTTAGATGGTTTTTCGCTAAAATGAAAGCGTACTCAACTATAGAGGGGGAATTTACAATGGATTATCGGATCGAACGGGACACAATGGGGGAAATTAAAGTCCCAGCTAATGCGAAATGGGGAGCGCAAACGCAGCGAAGTCTTGAAAACTTTAAAATCGGTGCTGAGAAGATGCCGCTTGAGATTGTATACGCTTTTGCCATTTTGAAAAAAGGAGCGGCTTTAGCGAACGCCGAACTTGGTGTACTTGAGGAAGACAAAGCGATCATCATCTCGGAAGTTGCGGATGAGATTTTAGCAGGGCAACACGACGCCGAATTTCCGCTTGTCGTCTGGCAGACGGGTTCAGGAACGCAGTCCAACATGAACGTCAACGAAGTCATCGCGCATCTTGCCAATGAAAAGTTACAGGCACGAGGACAATCGATCACGATTCATCCAAATGATGATGTCAACAAATCGCAGAGCTCTAACGATACGTATCCGACAGCGATGCACATCGCAGCCATCCTTTCTGTACAAGATGATGTCCTACCGGCAATCGACTCGCTTTACAAAACCCTTTCGCAAAAAGCGAAAGCGAATATGGGTATCGTCAAAATCGGACGGACGCATCTTCAAGATGCGACACCGGTCACGCTCGGACAGGAAATCAGCGGCTGGGTGCGGATGCTAGAACTGTCAAAACAGATGATTGAACGGACGATAGAACCACTCACTGAGCTTGCTCTCGGAGGAACGGCCGTCGGGACAGGTATCAACGCGCACCCTGAGTTCGGTGAAGTCGTAGCCAAGAAAATCTCAGAAGAGACAGGCAAGCCGTTCATTACAGCCGTGAACAAATTCCACGCTCTAACGAGTCACGATCAACTCGTCTTCACGCACGGTGCTTTAAAAGCACTAGCGATGGACGCCATGAAGATTGCGAACGATGTGCGTTGGTTGGCTTCTGGTCCGCGTGCGGGAATCGGAGAAATTACGATTCCAGAAAATGAACCGGGAAGCTCGATTATGCCTGGTAAAGTAAATCCAACGCAAAGCGAGGCTCTCACGATGGTTGCCGCGCAAGTACTTGGTAATGATGCGACGATTGGCTTTGGGGCGAGTCAGGGGAATTTTGAACTGAATGTCTTCAAGCCGGTCATCATGTACAATTTCCTACAAACATGCCGTCTATTGACGGACAGCTTACATTCATTTAATGATCATTGTGCTGTCGGGATTGAACCGAATCAGGAAGTGATTTCACGAAACGTAGAGCAATCACTCATGCTCGTCACAGCACTCAATCCGCATATCGGATATGAGAACGCTGCAAAAATTGCAAAATCGGCACACAAAAACGGCACCTCTTTAAAAGAAGCGGCATTGAAAACAGGTTTATTGACAGAAGAACAATTCAATCAATGGATTCGTCCCGAAGAGATGACTACTCCAAATCTAAAAGTGAAAAAATAACGAAAAGCGGTCGCAAGACCGCTTTTTGTATGTCTATTTTAGGACATATGACCTATGTATATGTAAAACAATAGAAAATAAATAAGGAAATAGTTGTATTTTAACCGCCGAAGTCGCATAATCGAAGCATAAGATAATTCGGGGAGTACGAACATAGGGGGGACGAAAATGGAGCAAGGTCAACTCACTGAGCGTATACATATGATTTTGAAGAAGATATCAGAGTCTAGACAAATTCCAAAAAGCGATATCGAATTTCTACTCGATTGGATGAAGAAGGAAGTTAGACAACGACGTTTGATGCATTTGTTAGAAATCTTTAGTCGTGTCGAGTCTGACGCGAAGGAGTTACCTAGTGTCCTCACCCAAGCGGAAGCATTGACCCTGATTTCACCTGTGAAGCGGTATATCCATACAGTCCTAGGAATTGAACAAGAAGATGAAGACCTTGTCCTGATTTTATCAGCAAGTTTTTCTACATTTAGTCGCTATAAATCGCGTGTCGAAAAACTAGGAGCTCGTCCGGTATTTTTACAAACCCTCGAAGAAGCGGTTGAATACGATTATGAGGATGTGCCAAAAGCCATCATCATGGACGTCGAACTATGGCCGCAGTTCAAAGAACGAGACATCCAATCATTCGTCAGCAAAATGAGAAAACTCTATGTGCCGCTCATCGTCATCGGTACGAATGAACACTATCGTCTTGCTGCATATTCTTACGGATTCGATGATTATTGGGAATCGTGGGTTCCGATGGAGGAACGGTTGGTACGTCTCGGATTACATATTGAAAAATCCCGTCTCGTATCAAAGGCGTTACTCGTGGATGAATTGACAGGAGCCTTTAACCGCAAGTATTTGAAACCGACATTCTCTCGATTCATCTCGAGATTGGAGCGCTCTGGAGAGAGTTTTGCTGTCGCCTTACTTGATATCGATCATTTCAAACAATTGAACGATACGTTCGGTCATTCATACGGAGATGACGTCCTTCATCGTGTATCAGAGGAAATTCGCCATGCGATTCGCTCGAGCGATGAGCTCATTCGTTATGGTGGAGAAGAATTTTTAATTCTCTTAAATGTTTCAGATCGGGCGATTGTCGAAACGGTGTTGGAGCGTGTCCGTTCAAAAATCGAAACGATGGAGTTTCCTTATGACCATCAAGTGACGGTATCGATTGGCTACACGCGCGTCTGCCAGACGGGCTATACACTTGGTGAATGGTGCGCCTATGCAGATGAGGCGTTATACAAAGCGAAACGAGATGGACGAAATCGTGTTGTCCGTTATTCATCTGCAGTCCGTGAAGAGAAGCGGATTGCATATGTGACGATGTCAACGAATACATATATTTCGCTCGCGGACCGACTGCCTAAAGAACACCGCCGATATGAAGTAGTGTATCGTCCTTATGAAGCGTATTCTTGTAACGATAACATTGAAATGTTCGTCTTGGATGATGCCCGGGTAGATGAAGCGAGAGGTACATTGTCTGCCGTGAAGGAGCAGCGGGGGAAATATAGCCACATTCTCGCAGTATCGAAACGTACCGCATCTGAGCTTGAAGCGATTTATGATGACTATGCGGATGAAGAACATGACGAAATCATTACGAAAAAAATTGAACAGTGGCTAGAAAAACTACCAGACTAAAAAGCAGACATCAATGATTACTCGATGTCTGCTTTGTCGTATTGTTTGAACGTGAAGGAATATGCATGTCTTTCGTCTTGTGGATGATTGATTTGATTTGTGACTGTCCATTCCCCTGTGCGTTCAGGATAATACGTGTCGGCCTCGAACCTAGATTCGACTTCCGTGGCATAGATTCGACTCGTCATCGGCATCGTCTGCTCATATAAGGTGGCACCACCAATGACAAACCATTCTTCCTGCTCACTCAATTCAACAAGACGGTCCAAGTCATGCCATACTTCGACTTGATCTGCTTCAAATGAAGAATCGGACGTGACGACGATATTGCGTCGGTTTGGCAAAGCCTTTCCGATTGATTCGAACGTCTTTCTTCCCATTACGACGGTCCCGCCAGACGTGACGGTCTTGAAGTGTTTCAAGTCATCTGGCAAGCGCCATAACAAATCATTGTCTTTTCCGATTTCTCGGCTCTGCCCATACGCAACGACATGCGAAATCATACGCTCACTTCCCCTTTAATATGTGGATGCGGGTCATATCCGAGAATCTCAAAGTCTTCAAAACGGAATGATTCGATTGAGGGGACGTCTCGGACAATCTTGAGTTGTGGTAACGGGCGTGGCTCACGTGACAGTTGAAGCTCCACTTGCTCGAGATGGTTGTGGTAAATATGTGCATCTCCGATTGTGTGGACAAAATCACCAACCTCAAGGCCGGTCACATGCGCAACCATGTGCGTCAGAAGCGCATAGGAAGCGATATTGAACGGAACTCCTAAAAAGGTGTCGGCACTCCGCTGATACAATTGGCAAGATAGCTTCCCGTCGGCGACATAGAATTGGAACAACAGATGACAAGGTGGGAGGGCCATCTCCTCTAGTTGTCCAGGGTTCCATGCGGAGACGATCAACCGTCTCGAATCAGGATTTGTCTTGATTTGTTCAATCACTTGAGCCAACTGATCGACGGTCGAGCCGTCCGGGCGCGGGAACGAACGCCATTGTGAGCCGTATACGGGTCCTAGATTACCTTCTTCATCTGCCCATTCGTTCCAAATACGGACTCCATTCTCTTGTAGATAACGAATGTTTGTTTCTCCCGAAATGAACCAAAGTAGTTCATGAATGATCGAACGAGTATGTAATTTTTTCGTCGTGATAAGGGGAAAACCTTCCTGCAGATTAAAGCGCATTTGATAGCCAAAAACGCTCGTCGTCCCTGTACCAGTCCGGTCTTCTTTCGCTATTCCATTGTCGAGAATATGTCGACATAAGTCATGATATTGCTTCATACGTGATGTGCCTCCTTCTCAATCTCCTACCACTAAAGGTATCATATAATATCAATATTGTAGAGTGGAAACACAAGATATAGTGGTGAGAATCATCCCTAATCAATATCATGGAACAACAATCACGATTCTTCGTTTTCGCCACTCCCGGTTTCGGGTATAATGGTGAATGAATATAAGGAGGGGTTTGATGAAACTTCAAGGAAAGAAAGTTCTTCAACTTGTCAGTAATGACTTCGAGGATTTAGAACTTTGGTATCCGGTGCACCGTCTTCGTGAAGAAGGAGCGCACGTGATCCTCGCGGGAGAGAAAGCCGATCATGCGTATATCGGTAAATATGGTGTCCCTGCCAAATCAGACGTATCGTTTGATGATGTAGACATCACTTCGTTCGATGCGATTCTCGTTCCGGGTGGTTGGTCACCTGACTTGTTACGTCGTTTTGATTCGGTGAAGGGGTTCGTCCGCTATATGGATGAACAAAAGCGACCGATCGGTCAAATTTGTCATGCTGGTTGGGTGCTGATTTCAGCGAACATTTTAGACGGGGTGAACGTGACGAGCACGCCGGGAATCAAAGATGACATGGAAAATGCGGGTTCGATTTGGCATGATGAGCCGGTCGTCGTTGACGGACATATCGTCTCGAGTCGCCGACCACCAGATTTACCAGATTATATGCGCGCGTTCATCGACGTATTCGCAAAACAGTAACTGAATCATAAAGGAGCTATACAACGTTGAACTTAAAATCGAATCCATTACTTCGTAAATCTATGCACTCTACAGCTTATAGTGCCGAGCCGATGACAAAAGCAGGGACATGGTCCAAAGTGTTTACATTGCTTCTTCTCGTGACGGCGGCAGCCGGTACGACATGGCTTGTCGTCCCTACAATTGGGGAAGAACTCTTGTTCCCGATCATGATTGGATCGCTCATCCTCGGGTTTATCTTTGCCTTGGTCATCACGTTTAAACCGAATACAGCGCCGGTCGTTGCACCACTTTACGGTATTGTTGAAGGTGTGTTTGTCGGTTCGATTTCGTATTTCTTTGAAGCGATGGTCCCTGGTATTGTGGGACGTGCCGTATTGACGACGTTTGTCGTTGCTTTTGCGATGTGGTTTGTCTATACGACAGGGCTCGTCAAAGTGACACAAAAATTCAGAGCCGGTGTCATGGCTGCCATGTTCACAGTCATGTTGCTATATCTCGTGCAACTCGTCATGAGTCTATTCGGTTCAGGGTTGGCGTTTATGACCGGTTCGAGCCCGCTTGCAATCGGCGTACAGTTTGTCATTGTCATCGTCGCTTCGCTCGCGCTCGTCTTAGACTTTGACTTTATTGCAAGTCAGGTCGAAGCTCGTGCGCCGAAACAATTAGAATGGGTGGCGGCGTTCGGATTAATCGTCACACTCGTCTGGTTGTATATTGAATTGTTAGACTTATTGTATCGTCTAGCGATGAGAGAATAACATTTAATCATCGATCCATTGGGTCGATGATTTTTTCACGAAAGGATGTGTCCATCTGTCTGAAAGGACAGATTTATGATGAAGAAAATTGTGATTATCGGGTCGGGAATCGTTGGTGTATCGACAGCCTATCATTTAGCAGGTAGAGCTGACGTGACGGTCATCGACCGTAAAGAAGAAGGACGTGCGACAGATGCGGCAGCAGGAATCGTCTGTCCGTGGATTGCGCAACGACGCAATAAAGCATGGTACGCACTCGCAAAAGGAGGTGCGCACTATTATCCGCAGATCGTGAAAGAGTTGGAAGCTGAAGGGGAAACGGAGACCGGATACAAACGGGTCGGGACTCTTGCGCTACATGAAGAAGCAAAACTTGACCAGATGATGGAGCGGACGATGAAACGACGTGAAGAGGCCCCGGAAATCGGCGACCTCGAACGATTGACCGCACAAGAGGCACAACTCCGCTTTCCTCCGTTATCTGATGAATATGATGCGCTTCTAGTAACAGGTGGAGCACGTGTGGACGGTGGAAAATTCCGAGGAGCACTCGAGCGTGTCGCCCAAAAACGCGGTGCAAAGTTCGTCTATGGTTCGGCACGATTGACTGGTGGGGATGAGATTGGCGTAGAGTGTGACGGAGTTCTCCATGAAGCGGATGAAATCATCCTTGCGGCGGGGGCGTGGCTACCGGAACTGTTACAGCCTATTGGATATACAGCTCGTGTCGACGGAGAGAAGGCGCAACTCGTTCACGTTCAGTTAAAGGACACCGATGCATCGAATTGGCCGGTTGTCATGCCACCACGGAGACGGTATTTACTTGGATTTGACGATGGTAAGGTTGTCATCGGCTCAACGCATGAGAAAGGAAAAGCATTCGATGCACGACCGACGGCGATTGGTGTTCATGAAGTACTGACAAAAGGTTTGGAGTCTTCACCCGGTCTTGCTGAAGCAGAACTCATTGAAACGAAAGTTGGCTTCCGTCCAGTCACACCGAATTCGATCCCTGTGCTTGGAAGGGTGCCCGGGGCAGAAAACCTGCTAGTCGCGAACGGTCTAGGCTCATCCGGATTGACGGTAGGCCCATTCATCGGGAAAGTATTAAGTGATCTCGTTCTTACAGGCGACGCCGAAGTGGATCTATCGCTTTATCCGATCGAAGACTTTATCTATAAAACATGAAGAAAGGTGGCTGTCTGAAAATCTTAGACAGTCACCTTTTAACGTTTAATAACCCCGTTTAAAAAGAAATGAAAATAATCTTCCATCGTTTCTTTCATATCACCGATTGAAAAATGAGGGTCGGACAGGATGGCCTGCTGCATTAACTGAACATAGCGAAGATAAGAGGCGGTCGATAAGGTCACATCGATTGATCCTTGTTGCTTACCGTACTCAATCAGTCGGGCGAAGGCGGTGTATCCCCGGGTCGCAAGTTGTTCCCAGTTCGGGTCCTGTTGCATTGTCTTCGTAATGGTCTCATCAAAGAGAACCGCTGTCTTAATTTTTCGCTTCAAGATGTCTACGAGTAACGCGTCGAAGGGAGCATTCGATTCGATTTTTTGATCAATCCAACTCATTTGTTCCTCCGTCATTTGTTTCAATACTTCAATGATGACCTGCTCTTTTGAACCAAAATAATTATAAATGGATACGGGGGAAACGTGTGCTTTTTTAGCGAGCTCGCTTACGGTAAATCGAGATTGCTTCTCTGTCATTAAGTCAAAAGCCGCGCTTAAAATGGCCTGTCGTTTTTCTTCAGTGCGTTTTGCGAATCCATCCATTTGTATAATCGCTCCTTTCTATAGTTTTGTAATAAATATACCATTACCATTTCAAAAAAGAACGTGATATACTAATTTTGTAATCATATTAAATGAATATTTCAAAAAAAGGGGGATTCGAGATGATTCGGATTCAGCAATTGACGAAACGGTTCGATTCGACACACGGTATTTTTGACGTCTCGCTTAACGTATCACCGGGAATGATCTTTGGATTCATCGGACCGAATGGTGCGGGTAAATCAACAACGATTCGGCATTTGATGGGACTTTTGAAACCAAATGAAGGGAAAGCCTCAATCAATGGATTCGATTGTTGGCAAGAAACAGAGAAGGTGAAAGAGAGCGTTGGCTATTTGCCGGGAGAAATCAATTACCCACAAAACATGACCGGAGAAGAAATCATTCGGTTGACCCGTCATTTGCACAAAACAGATACTGACCGCGAACGGCGGCTTCGTGAACGATTTTCATTTGATGAAGCGACGAAAGTACGGAAGATGTCAAAAGGAATGAAGCAAAAGTTGGCTATTATCACGTGCTTCATGAAAGATGTGCCTGTCTATATTTTAGATGAGCCGACGAGTGGACTTGACCCGCTCATGCAGGAACGGTTAATCGATTGGTTGATTGAAGAAAAACGAGCAGGAAAAGCGATTCTCATGAGTTCACACCATTTTCCAGAGATGGAACGGACGTGTGATCGTGCCGCATTGATTAAAGACGGCCGCATTATCATCGAGGAAAACATGGGAGAACTTCGACAGCATAGTGTGAAACGATATCGAATCGAATTCTCATCAGAGACAGAGGCGATCCGATTCATCGAAGATTCCGGATCGCGAGATGGAGTACACGTCGAGGTCGCGATCACGTCGCCACGAGAATTAAACAACTTAATCCGAACGCTTGCCGACTATGAGATTCGTTCACTTGAGAGTGGCGCAGACGAACTCGAACACTTGTTTATGCAGTATTACGGGGAGGGGACATAAATGTTAATAAGATCTATGTTTAGACAAAATCGCAGTTGGATTCTCGGTTATTCAATCGGAACAAGTATCTACCTCTTCTTTTTGGCGGCTATTTTCCCGTCCATTCAGGAAACGGGATTGATTGAGGCAAAGTTAGAGTCGTTACCACCGGAACTGCTCGACGTGTTCCAAATCGATGCGACGATGGCGATGGATAATTTGCTCAATTTGTTGTCGAGTAATTATTATGGATTGATCTTTTATGTACTCGCTGTGTTGTTTGCGTTGACGTTTGCCTCAAAACTCCTCGCCAAACCGGTCGATTCTGGAGAAATCATGCTTTACATGGCGGCACCGATTTCTCGAGTCACGTATGTATTGTCCACATTTGTCATCCTCATCATTGCAGTAAGTTTTTTTGTCGGATTAAATGGGCTCAGTCTCATGGCAGCAGATGTATTGTTTGATTTACAAATCGACTATTCTGTTCTATGGATGCTTCAATTGAACGGAGCACTCATGCTGCTCGTATTAGGTGTCGTTGCTTATATGTTGGCAAGTCTGTTCGATGATAGTAGCAAATCCTATATAGTGACGGGTGGAATCTTTACGTTTTTCTTAATGGTGAATATCATTAACGGAGTGAGTGAGCAGTTCGAATGGCTAGGGAACATTTCCTTCTTCTCTCTCTTTGATGCTCCGGCCATCATGCGTGAAGAATTTGGTGGCATTCATTTCATATGGTTAATCGGCTTATTAATGTTCTTTTCAGTACTCTCGTTCATCCGTTTTATCCGAAAAGATTTGACGATTTAGTTTTTCAAAATAAATTCTCGGGTATGATAGAATCAGTTCGATAGAATAAAAAGGGGATGAACTAGATGTTATATGCTACGTTAAGAAACAAGGTAGAAATTCCGATGATCGGCTTTGGAGTGTGGCAAGTCGACAATGATACTGAAGCACCAGCAGCTGTCGTTGAGGCCATTAAAACGGGCTATCGTCATATCGATACGGCTGCAATTTATAAAAACGAAGATGGCGTCGCAAAAGGAATTAAAATTTCAGGAGTCGACCGTTCAGAATTGTTCATCACATCGAAGATTTGGAACGATGATATTCGTGAGGGGAAAACAAAAGTAGCTTTTGAAAACTCATTGAAGCGCCTCCAGACAGATTATCTGGACCTTTGCCTACTTCATTGGCCGGTAGATGGCTTTGTCGAGGCATGGAAGGACCTCATCGATTTGTATGAGGCTGGGAAGATTAAAGCAATCGGTGTATCAAACTTCAAAGAGCATCATCTTGAAGCGTTGAAAGAAGCGGAACTTATGACACCACTCATTAACCAGGTGGAACTACACCCACAACTACCACAACCAGATTTGCTAGACTATTGCCAAGATGAAGGCATTCAAATTGAAGCGTGGAGTCCACTTATGCAAGGAAAGTTCTTAGACATTCCTGTCTTTTCGGAAATAGCTGAAAAGCATGACCGGACGCCTGCACAAGTTGTGCTTCGATGGCACCTCGAGTCGGGTCACGTCGCCTTACCAAAGTCGGTTACACCACACCGAATCCGTGAGAATTTTGACGTGTTTGACTTTTCACTCGATGCAGACGATTTAGCAAAAATCGACCAAGTGGCGACGGGTGAACGTCTCGGACCAGACCCAGATGAAATCGATTTTTAATCAAAAGGGACTCGCTTAGGCAAGTCCCTTTTGACGTGTAGAGTCACACGGATCGGGGTATTGATTATTATGTTGCTAAAAGGAGGTGTTTGATCTTCGTTTAGAAGATCGAGGATATGGACTTATCTAAATGGCCGATAGTGAACTGGGTCGCTTTCTTGGCGACGGTTGTCATCAATTATTTTGCGAGTGGTGACAATGCCGCGGTTTCAGATCAAATCGATATTTACTTTAAGCCAGCGGGATACGCCTTCTCGATTTGGGGAGTCATCTATGTGGCGTTACTTGTATGGTTAGTCTTGCAAGTGAAAAAAGGGACGGTGGCGAATCAACAAGCAAATCGAATGAAGGCAGGATTTCTAATCTCATGTGTATTGAACGGGTTATGGCTACTTGCATTCACGAATGAGTGGTTCATCATCTCTCTCGTCGTCATGGTATCATTCTTAGCTTCTCTTTGTTGGCTGTACTATATCGCGTTCCGAACGTCTACAAGTTGGCTCGACCGCTTCCCATTCTCCATTTATATCGGTTGGGTATCGGTTGCAACAATCGTCAATACGTTTGTCGTCATGAAGACGGAGCAGATTACTTCACTGTTAGGACTCGATGAACTTGCTTGGACGTCACTCATGCTCATGGTTGGGGTCGTACTAGCCCTTCTCTTCATGTGGTGGCATCACGACTTCATCTATCCTCTCGTATTCGTTTGGGCATACATCGGTATTTTTGCAAGAATCGAAGAGGGGACGCTATATGTCGTCATCGTTAGTGCGCTCGCATTGCTTGCAATTGGGTATATCGGATTGATTTTGTGGAAGCGACCGAAATCGTTTATACACCATACGCGTAAAACAGTTGAATAATAAAAAAGGATATCTTAAGTGATATCCTTTTTTTACGTTCTTAAGAACCTATAAATAAATAATATTGATGGATATTTATTCTTTATCTAATATAACTAAAACTGAGTAACTCATTGATATCAATGATGTATGCGCTTTCATATATATTCTTTGATATTCTTATTATGCAAAAATACATACAGTGTACTTGATTTATCAGAATATTTAGAACAAAATGTTAATTACGAAACTGTGAGTGAAAGGGGTCGATGATATGAGTCGAGTTGGACTGTATGACTCAAGATTTGAGAAAGATGCGTGCGGAATTGGACTATATGTCAATTTACACGGACTTAAAAAACATGAGATTGTCCGTAAATCACTTTCGATGTTGTGTAATTTAGAGCACCGAGGTGGACAAGGCGTCATCGATGCCGGAGATGGTGCTGGCATTATGACAGAGATTCCACATGAGTTGTTCATGCAAACGATGAACCTTCCGTCACTCGGTCGTTACGCTGTCGGAATGGTTTTTTTTCAGCCGTCAGAAGATCGACTGAATGAAAAAGTTAAATTAATGGAACGTATGGCGGATGAATTGGATTGCTCGACGATCGAGTGGCGCGAAGTACCCGTGGACTCCACACAAATCGGTGAACATGCCCGTGTGACGCAACCGGTCATCTATCAGTGGTTCATCTCATGCCCATTCCTAGATGAAGATGCAAATGAACGGGTTTTTTATGAACTCAGACGAAAAATCGAAAAAGTCGAAATGTTAAACTTATATATCGCTAGTTTGTCGACGAAGACAATTGTCTATAAAGGAATGTTGACGCCTAGCCAAATCTCCGCATTTTACTTGGATTTACAATCGCCTCACTATAAGAGTACATTCGGCATTGTCCATTCTCGATTCTCAACGAATACATTCCCGTCCTGGGAACGAGCGCATCCAAACCGGATGATTGTCCATAATGGTGAAATCAATACGTTACGAGGAAACATCGATGCGATGCGTTCACGTGAAGGAGTCACCTCAACAGACCTGTTTGAAGACGTGAATCACTTGTTCCCTGTTCTCCAAGAGGATGGCAGTGACTCCTCAATGCTCGATAATGCCTTTGAATTTTTCACGCGGACCGGTCGTTCGATAGCGCACACAGCCATGATGTTAATTCCAGAACCATTCGTGGAAGCGAAAATGGGACCTTTCAAACGTGACTTCTATCAATATCATTCTTCAATCATGGAACCGTGGGATGGTCCGACTGGTGTCGTCTTTACAGATGGTCGGCAAATCGGGGCAATTTTAGATCGGAATGGCTTGCGTCCGATGCGTTACATCGAAACATTGGACGGGGAATTGATCCTGTCGTCTGAGACGGGGGTCATTCCGGTCGATGCTGAGAACGTCAAATCAAAGCAACGTCTCAGACCGGGGCAGTTGTTGTTAATTGACCTGATTGAGAAGCGATTGATTCCAGACAGTGAAATCAAGGAGACGATTGCGAAGTCAGAGCCATATCATAAATGGCTAAAGCAAATGATGATTATTGAGGACAGAGGTGTTCAGGAGCAAACGGTTTCAGAGCTAGACCGTGTGCAGCGTGCATTCGGTTATACAAAAGAGGACATCGAACAATACATGGTTCCTTTAATTAATGACGAGAAAGATCCAATCGGGTCGATGGGACACGATCAACCAATCGCTGTGCTTTCGACACGCCCACGATCGCTGTTCCATTACTTCAAACAACATTTTGCACAAGTGACGAACCCGCCTATTGACGCATTGCGAGAGAAGATTGTCACGGCGACATTCACCTGGATTGGTCCGCAAGGAGATCCGGTCCATACAGGACGCGGGCATGCGAAGCGTGTCTGGTTAGACCATCCGATTATTGATGGCACCACCCTTGATCAGATTGATGAGCGACTTACACTCAAACGAATCGATGCAACATTTGCGAGTGATTTAGAATCGGCACTTGACGCACTCTTGAAGAGCGTCAGTCAAGCTGTTCAAGAAGGTGCGAACGTCATCGTCCTATCTGATCGCCTCATGAATGAGTTGCGAATTGCAATGCCTTCACTTCTCGTACTTAGTGCGGTACACCAGCATTTAATTCGGGAGAACTTACGCTCGAGCTGTAGCATCATTTGTGAGAGTGGAGAAGTTCGAGAAGTGCATCAGGCAGCGACGTTGATTGGTTACGGAGCAGATGCGGTCTATCCATACGTCGCGTATGCAACGATTCAAAACTTAGTTGAACATGGTCAAATCGCTCATACGTTTGAAGAGGCTGTTCGATCTTATCAGAAAGCGGTCGTAGAAGGGATCGTCAAAATCATGTCGAAGATGGGTATCTCGACGATTCAAAGCTATCGTGGGGCTCAAATTTTCGAAGCGATCGGATTAGACAGTCGATTGATTGAAAGGCATTTCCGAGGAACGACATCTCAACTATCTGGGATTGGATTCGTTGAACTAGAGGGCGAGGCGAGAGTGTTGCACGAATCCGCTTACCAGACGAATCGTCCGCTAGAAGCGGGGAGCGATTTCCAGTGGCGGGCAGACGGAGAAGAGCATGCATTCAATCCAAAGACAATTCATTTGTTGCAACGAGCTTGCCGCGAGAATGATCGAAAGTACTACGACGCCTACGTTAAATTGCATGAGTCTTCAGGACAGTTTATCCGCCAGTTGTTTACGTTCAAAGCACAACGTCCTGTGGCGCTTGACGAAGTTGAACCTATCACTTCGATTGTGGGACGATTCAAGAGCGGCGCGATGTCGTTCGGGTCGTTGTCGAAAGAAGCGCACGAAACACTCGCCATCGCCATGAACCAGATTGGTGCGAAAAGTAACTCTGGTGAAGGGGGAGAGGACCGCGCTCGTTATGTGGCAGATGAATTTGGAAACGAGCGAATCAGTCGCATCAAACAAGTCGCGAGTGGACGTTTCGGTGTGACAGCCGAATATCTTTATCATGCCGATGAAATTCAAATTAAAATGGCTCAAGGAGCAAAACCTGGAGAAGGTGGACAACTTCCGGGGAACAAAGTGTATCCATGGGTAGCGGAAGTTCGAGGTTCGGTTCCTGGGGTTGGACTGATCTCGCCGCCTCCGCACCACGATATATATTCCATCGAGGATTTGGCACAACTGATTTTTGATTTAAAGCATGTGAATCCGAACGCAAAAATCAGTGTCAAGCTCGTATCGAAATCAGGGGTCGGGACGATTGCGGCAGGTGTGGCAAAAGCGAACGCGGATACGATTGTCATCAGTGGATATGATGGCGGGACCGGTGCTTCTCCGAAGACATCAATCAAGCATACGGGACTCCCTTGGGAACTCGGTCTCTTAGAGACACATCAAACGCTTGCATTGAATGGATTGCGGGGGAGAGTCACGCTTGAGACGGACGGAAAGCTTATGACAGGGCGGGATATCGTCATGGCCGCAATCTTCGGAGCGGAAGAGTTCGCTTTTGCGACAGCACCGCTTGTCGTTCTCGGCTGTATCATGATGCGCGCATGTCACTTAGATACTTGCCCGGTCGGTGTAGCGACGCAAGACCCGGTACTTCGCCAAAAATTCATGGGGAAACCAGAACATGTCGTCAACTTGATGACATTCTTAGCTGAAGAAGTACGGGAGATCTTAGCATCACTTGGTGTGACGTCACTCGACGAAGTGATTGGTCGAACGGATTTACTCGAAGAAAGTGAGTGGAAGACGACTCATCCGAAAGCAAAACGGTTGGATTTATCACCGATGCTCTCAATGCCGACACCACTCCCAGAATCTGAAGAGCTACCTCATCCGGCATATTATTCCTATGATCATCGGAAATTGATTCCAGCAGTTTCCCGGTCGATTAGCTCGTTGCAGCCGACATTCTTCGTTGGCCGGATTCGCAACACCGATCGAGCGGTCGGGACGCAGTTAGGATTTGAAGTAACGAAAGTTCATGGTCAGTTTGGTCTTCCGGACGATACGATTTCACTTCGACTTAGTGGGTCGGCCGGACAAAGTTTAGGAGCATTCATACCACGTGGAATCACCATTTCTGTGATTGGAGATGCAAACGATTATATCGGTAAAGGCTTGAGTGGAGGGAAACTGGCGTTGATTGCTGAAAAACATGCCCCGTTTGACGAGAGTGAACAAATGATTGCTGGTAACGTTTGCTTATACGGAGCGACGAGCGGTCAAGCTTTCTTTAACGGGCACGTCGGCGAGCGTTTTGCCGTCCGTAACTCAGGTGCAGCGACAGTCGTCGAAGGAGTCGGAGATCATGGCTGCGAATATATGACGGGTGGTACTGTTCTCGTACTCGGACAGATTGGGCGAAACTTTGCGGCTGGTATGTCTGGTGGAACAGCTTATATTTACGGAGCACAAGCGTATGAACAACTCGTCAATGAGGAACTCGTTTCCGTCGAACGAGAACTGGACGATGAGGACATGGAACAAATTTATACACTTCTTGCAGCGCATCAATTCCATACAGACAGTGTCAAAGCGCGGACGATTTTAGAGTCGTTTGAACAAGTGCGTCTAAACTTTGTGAAAGTCGTTCCGAGAGACTATGCGAACGTCTTAGACGTGATGCGTCAGATTGAAGCAAAACGTCCGGAATTGAGTGAGGCCGACAGAGCACTTGAATTGTTCCGCGTCGTGACTGAAGGAGGTACCGCATGAAACATAACTTTTTGAATATCGCGCGAACGACCTTACCAGAGCGTCAGGTTGATGAACGGGTGAGAGATTATGAGGAATATGCGACACGGATGGATGATGAATCCGTCCAACAACAGGCCGCACGTTGTATGGACTGCGGCACGCCGTTCTGTCATGTCGGGGAGTTGATTGGTCAGGAGACGATCGGTTGCCCGATTCATAACTTTATTCCAGAATGGAACAAGCTTGTGACGAAAGCAGACTGGATGGGTGCGTATCATCGATTGATGGAGACGAACAACTTCCCGGAGTTCACGGGAAGGGTTTGTCCGGCGCCGTGTGAAGGATCATGTACGCTCGCCATTAGTGAAGATCCTGTCGCCATCAAATCGATTGAACGGACAATCATCGACCGTGCCTTTGAAGAAGGATGGGTGAAACCGAGATCGATTCAGCATAGAACCGGGATGACAATCGCCATCGTCGGAAGCGGTCCAGCCGGATTGGCTGCAGCCGATCAATTGAACCAGCTTGGACATTCGGTCACCATCATTGAGAAGGCGGACGAAGCGGGTGGGCTCCTCATGTACGGAATCCCGAACATGAAACTGGATAAAGGTGTCGTAAGACGTCGTGTTCGTCTGCTCGAGCAAGAGGGAATCGTCATCCGGACGAATGTAGAGGTCGGTACCGACGTGACGGTCGAATCGCTTCGTAACGAGTACGATGCTGTCATTTTGGCGACTGGCGCACAAAAACAGCGTACACTTGGGATTGATGGAGATGATGCCATTGGCGTGGAAATGGCAATGGACTATTTGACAGCCTCGATGCATGAACGAAAAGGAGTGTATCTCGAATCGAAATTTGACGCCAAAGACAAAGATGTCATCGTCATCGGAGGTGGGGACACAGGCGCCGATTGCGTGGCGACTGCGATTCGTCAAGGCGCAAAATCAGTCGTTCAATTTGGTAAGCACCCATCAAAAGGGTTGCTTCGTGCACCTGAGAAACCTTGGCCGCTGCAGCCTGACACGCTAACGACAGATTATGCGTACGCTGAATCGCTCGCGGTGTATGAGAAAGACCCGAGAACGTATTTGATTCGTTCCAACCAAATCGTCACGAAAGAAGGACGTGTCACTGGGATTGAAACGGAACGGATGACGAAAGTTGTCAACCCGGATGGTCAGGCGACTTTCTTCGTGGAAGAAGATTCGATAGAGACGTATCCTGCGGATCTCGTCCTCGTTGCGATTGGGTTTGAGAGACCGGAGCATGAATTGCGGAAAATCGGCGTCGAAAAGACGAAGGATTTCCATACAGTAACGGATAATGTCTTTGTCGCCGGGGATGCGAAGCGAGGTCAAAGCTTAATCGTTTGGGCAATTCGAGAAGGGCGAGAAGTGGCAGAAGTGGTCGACTCCTATCTCGATACTTGCAAGACTGTCTTAAAAACCTCATCATAAAAAAGGAGCGACAACCGTCGCTCCTTATCTTTTGTTTAGGAGGAGTTTTATGTTTACCGAAATCCTCATGTACACCGGAATCTGGTTTATCCTCATTTTAATTTTACTAGGAACGATTTATTCACGACGGAAGAAATGATTAAAGGACCATTGCCGCAATCACCCCGAAGATGATGAGAGGGATGTTGTAGTGTAGGAACGTTGGCCAAACCGTCTCACGTAGGTGATCGTGTTGGCCGTCAGCGTTCAATCCACTCGTAGGTCCGAGCGTCGAGTCACTTGCAGGACTCCCCGCATCACCAAGAGCACCCGCAGTCCCGATGATGGCAATCGTCGCCTCCACAGAGAAACCGTACTGTACACAAAGAGGTACAAAGATGGCTGCAATGATTGGAATGGTCGAGAAACTTGACCCGATTCCGAGCGTGATCACTAGTCCGACGAGTAGCATAACGAGAGCGGCAATCATTTTCGAGTCACCCATCAGATTGCTCGCACCGTTGACGAGCGGATCAATCGCGCCTGTTTCACGAATGACGGCTGCGAATCCGCTTGCGGCAATCATGACGAAACCGATGAACGCCATCATGCGCATGCCGCTCGTGAAAATGTCATCTGCCTCCGACCAAGGGATGAGGCGGAAAATCGAGAGTAACATCAGTCCTGTCACTGCCGAGGCGATCATCGACTCGGTCTGTAATTGAACGATGAGAACGATGAGAACAACGACAAGCGTCATGATCATCTTGAAACCGCCCATTTGACGAACTTCATAGTCAGACGGTCCGAGCGCAATTGTTTCATACGTTCGCGGTTTCCGGTAATGAATGAACGCTGCGATCAATCCGACGACCATACCTAATGCCGGGATTCCCATGATTGAGATGATATTGACGTCGCCGACTGTCAAGCCGTTCGCTTCGACATTCGCAATGAGAATCTCATTCAAATAAATACCGCCAAATCCGACTGGTAACAACATGTATGGTGTCACAAGACCGAAAGTTAAGATTGTCGCTACGAGACGGCGATCTAGTTTCAATTCATTGAATAAGACGAGTAACGGTGGAATCACAATCGGGATAAAGGCGATGTGAATCGGGAGTACGTTCTGTGAGCTGATCGACAATAATAAGAGTAGCGACAATAAGAACGCTTTGACATAACTCACGCGTTTACCCGACACGTCACGACCCGACATGGCAATCAGTTTTTCGGCCAAGACGTCTGGTAGACCCGTCTTCGACAACCCGACGGCGAATGCGCCGAGGAGTGCGTAACTGAGCGCGATGCTCGCTCCGCCCCCGAGGCCATTGCTAAAGGCGGTCAACGTATCGTTAAACCCAAGTCCTCCAACAAGCCCTCCGACTAGCGCCGCTAATATTAAGGATAATACAATGTGCACTCGACTGATGGCGAGCGCGAATAAGACGATGACTGCAAGTAACACTGCGTTCATATACATCCAACACCTTTCATGTTTTCTTTCTCTTAGTATCACTTTAACACGATAAAGACTTTTTGAAATTTAACATAGGATATGACCCTTGTCAAATCGCTCATGAAAAAAGCGATAACTCGTAAAAGTTATCGCTTGCGTGTTACATATCGACGTTGTGATACACTTGGCGCACATCTTCCAAGTCTTCGAGAACGTCAATTAATTTTTCGAATTGTTCTTTCGATGCGTCATCGAGCGACACTTCGTTCTGTGGGAGCATCGTCAACTCTGCGACGGCAAACTCCTCAACCCCGGCAGCCTTGAATGCGGTCTGAACGGCGTGGAACGCTTCAGGCTCGGCATAGACGATTACCGTCTCGTCTTCTTCGATGACATCACGAACGTCAAGGTCGTGTTCCATCATAAGTTCAAGAACATCATCTGCAGACATTTGGTTGACACCGATGACGGCTGTTGCATCGAACATATAAGCGACCGAACCACTGACGCCCATGTTGCCTCCATTTTTACCGAAAGCAGCACGAACTTCTGATGCTGTACGGTTCACGTTGTTCGTCAACGTGTCGACGATGACCATCGCACCATTCGGTCCGAATCCTTCATAACGAAGTTCGTCGAAGTTCTCTTCGTCGCCGCCTTTTGCTTTATCGATTGCACGATCGATGATTGCGCGAGGCACGTTATATGTTTTAGCGCGCTCCACCACAAATTTTAATGACTGGTTCAATTCAGGATCTGGTTCCCCTTGTCGGGCGACCACATAGATTTCGCGACCGAACTTCGCATAAACGCGACTCGTGTTGGCATCTTTAGACGCCTTCTTCTCTTTAATGTTGTTCCATTTACGACCCATTACATGTCATCTCTCTTTCCATTTGTACGTAGATTCATTACAGATTATATAAGAAGTTGGCTGAATTGACGAGTAAAGATTTACTCGTCGCCTTTGTCCATTTTCTCTACAATCTCAGTGAGGGTCTTCAAACTTTCAATCAGCCGGTCTGTCTCATCTTCATTTAAAAATGCGAGGCGCTCTTCGAATAGCGTTCGGAACGAGTCTCTTCGTTCAAGTAAGATTCGCTCACCTTTCTCCGTCAGCTGGTTCCATATCACTCGACGATCCCGTTCGTCGGGTACGCGGGTAATGAAGCCCTCGTTCAACAGTTTCGTGATGAGAGGGGTGACGTTCGGTGGTGCGATGGAGAGTGTCTCGCTAATTCGTCCATTCGTGACTGCCCCCTCGTCTTCAATCAACATTAATAGATGGAAATGAGAAAAGTTCAAGTTTGGAATTTGAGGAAAATCAGATCGACGTAGCAATTTACGACGAATTAAAGGGATTAGTTTGACAAACTGGTCCGCTGCATCTTGTTTCGGCATAATAGATTCACTTCCTAGTTAGGTTCTATGTTCATTATACACGAGTCAGGTGCATTTGAACCTAAAAACGGGTTGATGTGATGATTGATACATCTTATAAGAGATAGAACTGACACAATTAATGTAAGCGTTTACATGAATTGTTACTCATGTTTTCATGAAAACGTATTCGATTTTACTGAGGGTGCATGTAAAAATCAAGAGCTATCAACAAATGATAAAAAAATATTGTGAAAGAGTTCACATTGTTGTCACCCACAAAACCGGGAAAACATTGTATTCTATGAATGTGAAGGAAAGCACAATCTCTTGAAAACAAGCACCACATCGTGCTTCCATCAAGTCAATATGTTCATTAAAAGCTCTCACTTATGAGGAGGAACCTAACATGGCAGTTAAAGAGAAAGCAAAAGTGGAAACAACGGCAGAACAAATGGTGGATACGCTCGTAGCGGGCGCACACGCCGCACTCGATACGTTAATGACGTTCGACCAAGAGAAAATTGATCACATCGTACAAGCGATGGCGCTCGCAGGTCTAGAGAAGCACGTCGAACTTGCGAAACTAGCATATACAGAAACAGGTCGCGGTGTCTTTGAAGATAAGATGATCAAAAACATCTTTGCGACAGAATATATTTATAACTCACTTCGTGGAGAGAAAACGGTTGGCGTTTTAGAAGATGACGTTCAAAACGGAATCACATACATCGCAGAGCCGGTCGGTGTCGTTGCAGGTGTCACACCGGTCACGAACCCTACTTCTACTACGATGTTCAAAGCGATCATCGCCATTAAAACACGTAACCCGATTATCTTTGCCTTCCACCCGTCAGCTCAACAATGTTCTAGTGAGGCAGCGCGGGTCCTCCGTGACGCAGCGGTAGCCGCAGGAGCTCCTGAAAACTTGATTCAATGGGTAGAAGTCCCGTCACTTGATGCGACGAAAGCACTCATGAATCATCCTGGTGTCGCGATGGTCCTTGCTACTGGTGGAGCAGCGATGGTCAAGTCCGCCTACTCGACTGGTAAACCGGCTCTTGGTGTCGGACCGGGTAACGTACCAGCCTATATCGACAAAACAGCAAAAGTGAAACGTGCCATCTCAGACGTTATCCTTTCAAAAACGTTCGACAACGGGATGATCTGTGCGTCTGAACAAGCAATCATCGTCGACCAAGAAGTATACGAAGAAGTGAAAGCGGAAATGACAGCACTCGGTTGCTATTTCTGCTCACCTGAAGAAAAAGCGAAACTTGAAACACTCGTCATCCGTACGGACACATGCGCAGTCAACCCAGAGATCGTCGGGAAGCCGGCAGCGTGGATTGCAGAAAAAGCAGGTCTCAAAGTCCCGGCTGACACAAAAATCTTGATTGCTGAACTTGAAACAGTTGGCGCGACAGAACTTCTCTCACATGAAAAATTGAGCCCGGTCCTCGGTGCTTATAAAGTTCAATCACGTGAAGAAGGATTTGCGGTTGCTGAAAAAATGCTTGAAATCGGTGGTCTCGGCCATACAGCTGTCATCCACTCAACGGACGACGATGCCATCCTTGATTTCGGTCTTCGTATGAAAGCTTGTCGCATCATCGTCAACTCACCATCAGCACACGGTGGAATCGGTGACCTTTACAACGAAATGACACCATCCCTCACGCTCGGTTGTGGGTCTTACGGTAAAAACTCCGTCTCTGAAAACGTGACGGCGAAACATCTACTCAATGTGAAAAAGGTGGCGAGACGTCGCGTGAATATGCAATGGTTTAAAGTACCTGAAAAAATCTACTTTGAGAAAAACTCTGTCCAATACCTTCAATCACTCACAACGAAAAAGCGGGCGATGATTGTAACGGATGAAATGATGGTCAAACTCGGATTCGCTGATAAAGTCATCAAAAACTTACCAGCAGGTGTTGAGTACCGTATTTTCGACCAAGTCGAACCAGATCCATCTGTTGAGACGGTCATGAACGGTGCTGAAGCGATGCGTCACTTCCAGCCAGACATGATCATCGCACTCGGTGGTGGATCACCAATGGATGCTGCGAAAGGGATGTGGCTCTTCTATGAACGTCCAGAAGAGAAGTTCTCAAACCTTCGTCAGAAATTCATGGATATTCGCAAACGGACATACAAGTTCCCGACACTCGGTAACAAATCAATGTTCGTCGCAATCCCAACAACTTCTGGTACAGGTTCAGAAGTAACACCGTTCACCGTCATTACAGACAAAAAACGTAATGTGAAATATCCGATTGCTGACTATGCGATCACACCAGACGTCGCCATCGTCGACCCTGAGTTCGTTATGACCGTACCAGCATCAATCACGGCAGATACAGGAATGGACGTGTTGACACACGCCATCGAAGCTTACGTATCAGTCATGGCAAACGACTATACGGACGGACTTGCGCTCCGTTCGATGAAGATGATCTTCGACTACCTACCAAAAGCGTATGAAAACGGTAGCGACGCGGAAGCTCGTCAGAAAGTGCACAACGCGTCAACAATGGCAGGTATGGCGTTCGCGAACGCGTTCCTCGGCATCAACCACTCGATCGCTCACAAAATCGGTGGAGAGTTCCACGTACCGCACGGTCGTACAAACGCAATCCTCATGCCACACGTCATTCGTTACAATGCGACACGCCCATCAAAACTTGCGGCGTTCCCGAAATATGAGTCATTCATCGCCGACGAGCGTTACGCAGAAATCGCACGTTACCTCGGTCTTCCGGCAAGCACGACAGCAGAAGGTGTCGAATCACTCGTCCAAGCAATCATTGAGCTCGGACAACGTTTGAACATCAAACTCTCGTTCAAAGCACAAGGCATCAAGAAAGCAGATCTCGATGCGAAGATCGACAAGATGGCGGTCGACGCATTCGAAGACCAATGTACGACGGCGAACCCGAAAATGCCGCTCGTTGAAGAATTGAAAGAGATCATGTACGCAGCATACGAAGGCGTATAAGAATCAATAGTTACGCGTGAGCCCGTTCAACTCGAACGGGCTCTTTTTGTGGTCAGAACATGATATTCAGTTTCTAAAATTATATTTAAATAGATAAAATATTAAATAGTCAGACGATAAATAGCTGTCTATAATAAATATTGACATACTTAGTCAATATCATTGAATAGGGATCATGTAATGTTAATCTTGATTAGTTTGTTGCGTTCAATCGCGACAGTTGTTCTTTTCTTCAATCCAATCCATCCGACGCCGCTTGAGACCGCGGAATATATTTCATCAGTCGATCGAAATGCGGATAGTTGGGAGAGTGCCGACTTTTTTGAATCTTTCGGAACCGAACTATCCATCGATATGAACCGGAACGTCCTTTATACAGAACGGGTGACCGGTTGGACTGAGATTGAGGTGGGAGATGGAACGTATGAAGGTCTTTCATCGATGACATTTGATCAACCGTTCAAAGGAACAATTTTACATATGGAATGGGGACAAGATATTCCGGACGTCAAAGAGAAAGTGATTGTCTTACCAACGACAAAGTTTTCATATGACAATATCGAGGATGCGTATACCGTCGATTACGCGGGTGAAGTATTGAATGATCAGGAAGCGAATGCATACTTGTCAGAGCTCGCATCTGCAGGAGCTGTAGGATACTTGATCACACCATATGAAGATGATCCATATGAGATGGGCTTTGTTTTCACGTCATCCTACATGCCGTTAGATGGCACGGGTGTAGACTCCGATACGGCTGAACAGCTGAAGGATGGACAATCGATAAAAGTAGAGCCTTACCGTGAAGAGATCCCATATGTCGAATTTGTTCAAACAGGGAAGAGTAATCAAGAAATTATTCTCATGTCACGACTCAATTCTTCCTGGCATGGAGCCCATTATTTGTCTGCCGTCGGTCCGTCTACGGTCTTATATCACCTCATGCAGGTGATGAACGAGGAAGTGCCAGACTATACGATTCGATATGTCTTTTTGAATGGGAACGGCGACTCTAGAGAAGCGAGTGACGATTTCCTTGAACGGCTAGCGGGACAAAAAGAAAAAGTGGAAATGGTCGTCATGCTCGATATTCTTGGGACTGGTGACGGTCCACTATACGTTCGTACGAAAGGAATGAAATCCTATCCTGTACTAGAACAGGGCCATTCGCTGAACTGGAGGTGCGTTCGTTGGCAAGTTCACCGGGTGACGCTTACGATGATGAAGGAATACCTTATCTGATGTTGAGTGATTCACTTGAAGGAAGTTGGCATGTGTTTACGGAGAAGGACACAATCGAACGTCTGACGAAAGACGGTTTATCCGATGCCGTCAATTGGCTACATGCTTGGCTTACTGACTGACCTCATAGATGTCGCTGTCTCATTTGACGGCGACATATTTTTTTAGATGTCGGTTTCGGGTATGATAGTAATGGAGGCGATACGATGAAACAAGAGATGACGATTACGACAGCATACGGAACGATTGCAGGAACTTTTCTTTCCCATGAGGAGCCTCGGGCGACAATCGTCATGTTGAGTGGGAGTGGACCGAGTGACCGTGATGGTAACATGGGTGGTGTCGGTTTTAATACGTATGCCAAGTTGGCAGAAGCGTTGTACGACCACGGATACAACGTGTTCCGATATGACAAACAAGGAATCGGGAAGTCAGACGGAGACTTCAATAAAGTTGGCTTACATGATTTGATTAACGATGCGATTCTTGTCGTGCGCACCATTCGACAACTGGCCGATGTAAATCGCTTATATCTACTCGGTCATAGTGAAGGGGCCGTCCTTGCTCCTGCCGTTCAGCTTGAGACGAAGGCGGATGGACTGATCTTACTTTCCGGTTTCCATGAATCGTCCAAGCAGATGTTCCTATACCAAGCAGATGCACTCGCTAAAGACATCGAACATGTGAAGGGAATAAAAGGTCTCTTCTATCGGTTGACGGGCGTTGCCAAAAAGGTCAGACAACGACAGGACGATTTGTTAGAGCGGTCTTTACGGACGAACGTCTCGTCTTTCAAATATCGAGGTCAAGTCGTAAATGCGAAATGGATTCGAGAACATGCATCCTATGACGTCCGAGAGCGGTTGGAGCATGTGACCGTCCCGGTTCTTGCGATTACCGGGGGACGTGATGTCCAAGTCCCACCAGAACACGTTCATATGATACAAACAAAAGGGGAGGTCACCTCATCGATCATTGATGATATGAATCATCTTCTCGTGACACGGGAGTCACCCCATTCGCTTCTCATGCTGCATAAAGAGTATCGAGAAGCGATCGATGCGCCGATTCATCCAAAACTCGTTCAAGAATTGGATGAATGGTTAAAAAAACAGTCATAAACTCGAAAAACGGTCATATATTGACCGTTTTTTATGTTATAATTGTGACAAATTGAATGAAACTGAATGTTTTTGAATGATTTTAGTTGTTTTTATAATGAAAACGCTTTATATTAGACGTATGGAGGGAACAAGATGTTAACGAAACAACGACATCAGTTGATTTTGCAACGCTTATCTGAACAGAAGGTTGTCAAATTAAAAGAATTGGTTGATTTGACGGATTCATCCGAGTCGACGATTCGTCGAGATTTGACGGACCTCGAAGCGGAAGGGTATCTGGCAAGGGTTCACGGAGGCGCAACGCTCATTGCGACTCCAGATGAGGAACCGACATTTGAAGAAAAGCGAGACCGGTTCGTAGATGAAAAAGTTGCGATTGCACGGAAGGCCGCAACGTTCATCGAAGACGGGATGTCGATTTATTTAGATGCCGGTACAACCACTCAGGCGATGGTTCCGTTTTTAGAAGGGAAAAAGATTGTCGTCGTCACAAACAGTCTACCGATTGCGAATGAATTATTTGATCTTGATATTAAGACGTTTGTGATTGGCGGAGAATTAAAGCGTTCCACCCAGGCGCTTGTCGGGTATAACGCACGCGAGAGCATGATGAATTATCGAGTCGACCTCGCCTTTCTCGGAATGAACGGAATCGACCTTGATGCGGGTTACACGACCCCAGACCCAGAAGAAGCGCTTGTCAAAAAAACGGCAATCGAATTGGCACAAACGTCCTTCGTACTCGCTGACGCATCGAAAATCGGGAAACGGACGTTCAGCCGAGTCGCGACGTTAGATGCCGCACAGTTGATCACATCAAGCAGTGAGTCAATGAGTTCCATCCAAACAATCACAAAGGTGGTGAACGCGAAATGATTTATACGTTAACACTCAACCCTTCTATTGATTACTACGTAACATTACCTAAAGTACATCTAGGAGAAGTGAACCGAATCGAAGAGACGACAGAGCGAGCAGGTGGGAAAGGCATCAACGTCTCAATCGTTCTCCGGGAGTATGCACAAGACACAAAGGCACTTGGTTTCATCGGTGGGACGACAGGTGACTTCATTAAAAAGTCACTCGTCGATCACGGTGTACACACCGATTTCGTAGAGGTGAATGGGAACACCCGGATCAACGTCAAGATTCGGGCGAAAGAGGAAACAGAACTGAATGCGAGCGGACCGAATATCACAGAGCGCGAGCTCGAACTGTTGACGGCCAAGTTCGATCAAGTTCAAGAAGGCGATATCGTCGTCCTCGCGGGTAGTATTCCAAGTAACTTACCAGACTCGCTATATCGGACGATTGCCGAATCGATTCGCGAAAAAGGGGCTGACTTTGTCGTCGATACGACGAAAGAAGCCATGCTCGAAGTGCTCGCCCTCGAACCACTCATGATCAAACCGAACCACCATGAATTAGGTGAATTGTTTGATACCGAAATTGAAACATTCGAGGAAGCTCTTCCTTATGCGGAACAACTCGTCAAACGTGGGGCGAAAAATGTCATCATCTCCTTTGCGGGAGACGGGGCGCTACTCGTTAACAAGGACGGAGCCGTCACAGCAAACACACCGACAGGGAAGCTCGTCAATTCGGTCGGTGCAGGAGACTCGCTCGTCGCCGGATTTGTCGCGAATGTGAAAGAAAAAGGCGAACAAGAAGCATTTCGATATGCGGTCACGACAGGAAGCGCATCTGCATATACGTTCGGTCTATGTTCGAAACAAGAGATCGATCGCTTGATCGATCAAGTACAACTCACACCACTTAAACGAATGGAGGAAACAACATGAAAATCACGGACTTGCTCCAACGCGACACGATTCAATTGAATCTAAGCGCGAGTTCTAAGCGTGAGGTCATCGAAGAACTTGTCGATGTCCTCGACCGCGCCGGTAAACTATCGGACCGCAACGGTTATCGCGATGCGATCCTAAAACGTGAAAGCGAGAGCACGACTGGGCTCGGTGAAGGCATTGCCATCCCGCACGCGAAAACGAGTGCAGTCAAGTCACCAGCGATCGCGTTCGGTCGCTCGGAAGGTGTCGACTACGAAGCGTTAGACGGACAACCGAGCCGCCTCTTCTTCATGATTGCGGCAGGCGAAAACGCTAATAATGAACACCTTGAAACACTCTCTAAACTTTCAGTTTACTTGATGGACCCTGCATTCCAGGAACGGCTCTATGCGGCTACTTCTGAAAACGATGTCATCCGTGCAATCGAAGAAAAAGAAGCAGCAGAAGAGAAGCCAGAGGTCGTCAAACCGACAAACACGGATGCACCGTTCATTTTGGCGGTCACGGCTTGTCCGACCGGTATCGCTCATACGTATATGGCAGCAGATAGCTTGAAGCAAAAAGCGGAATCGATGGGCGTCGACATCAAAGTCGAAACGAACGGGTCGACTGGCGTCAAAAATGAATTGACGCGCGCGGACATTGACCGGGCAACAGCAATCATCGTCGCAGCGGACAAGGCTGTTGAAATGGATCGCTTCGCTGGTAAACGAGTCATTGAAGTTCCTGTTGCACAAGGGATTCGGAAACCGGAAGAACTCATCAATCGTGCGGTGAAACAAGATGCGCCGGTATATGAGGCTTCGAAATCGTCAGGTGGTGCTTCGAAAGAGCAACGTACAGGCGTGTACAAGCACTTGATGAGCGGTGTATCCGCGATGCTTCCACTCGTTGTCGCAGGTGGACTCTTGATTGCCATCAGCTTCTTCTGGGGCATCAACTCCGCCAACCCGGATGACCCGTCTTACAATGAATTTGCTGCACAGTTGATGACAATCGGTGGAGCTGCATTCGGCTTCCTCGTTCCGATTCTCGCCGGTTTCATCGCGATGTCGATCGCCGATCGCCCAGGTCTCGCACCAGGTCTCGTGGCCGGGGTACTCGCAAGTCAAGGGAACGCAGGATTCCTCGGTGGTCTCATCGCTGGTTTCTTGGCAGGTTATGTCGTCCTCTTCTTGAAAAAAGCACTCGCAAAATTGCCTGCTTCACTTGAAGGAATCAAACCAGTCCTCTTGTATCCGTTACTCGGTTCGTTTATCTCAGGTATGGTCATGTTGCTCGTCGTCAATGAACCGATTGCAGCACTCATGACATGGTTGATGGATACGTTGAACAGCATGAGTGGCGCGAACGCCATCCTTTTAGGAGTCATCGTCGGTGGGATGATGGCAGTCGATATGGGTGGTCCGATCAACAAGACAGCGTACGTCTTCGGTACGGCAGCACTTACAGCGGGTAACCAAGAAGTCATGGCAGCGGTCATGGCTGGAGGGATGGTACCACCACTCCTCGTCGCACTCGCATCAACAGTCTTCGCTCGTCAAAAGTTCTCGAAACAAGAGCGCGAAGCAGGAAAAACCGCTTATATCATGGGAGCTTCGTTTATCACGGAAGCGGCGATCCCATTCGCAGCTGCGGACCCGATTCGCGTTCTTCCATCAGCGATTCTCGGTTCTGCCATCGCAGGCGGATTGTCCGCATTCTTCACGATTCAATTGCCGGCGCCACACGGTGGAATCTTCGTCTTCCCACTTCTTGAAGGAGCTGGAAACGTCGCGGTGAGTATGGGTCTTTACGCACTCGCCATCTTGGCAGGTGCAGTGGTCGGAGCATTGCTCCTCTCGTTCTTGAAAAAACCGTTAACAACGGCTACACCGGTTCAGTCAAAAGAAGTTGCGTAATTAGTGAATAGACACTGCCTCAGTAGAGGTAGCGTCTATTTTTTTATGATAGGTGATCGAATAGAATTCACATAATTCGAGATTGCATGTTGGGGATTTGTGGTAAACTATTTGTAAAGATTCGGGTAGGAGGGGGTCACATTGGACATTCGGGTCGCCAAACCAGACGATGTATATGGGATTGCGAGAGTGCGTGTGAACGGATGGCGCACGACCTATCGGGGGATCGTACCGACCGAGTACTTATTGAAACTTTCGTCCGGTTCCATCGAATGGGCAGAACGGTTGCGGACAGCACTTCGTCGTCAAGAGGTAGCCGGCTTTGTGGCGATTGTCGATGACGAGATTGTGGGCTTCGTCCTATACGGAGAAGAACGTACGGGTGAGTATCCAGACCATACGAACGAAGTGTATGCCATTTATATTTTAGAGAACCATCAAGGGAACGGAATCGGGTCCGCTCTCCTTGAACATGCCGTGCAATCGATGTGTGAAGCAGGTCTCTTGATCTGGGCACTTGAGATGAATCCGTTCCGAACGTTTTATGAGCGAAAACAGGGGCAGGTCATCGACCAAAAAGATCGAGAGTTTGGCGAATTGATGCTCCGAGAAGTGGCGTATGGATGGGAAAAGACTCGTCACGGTTCAATATTAGGGGCTTAAGCTTACTGACTGTAGTGTATTCTACGGTCTTTTTTTGTGCCCGATGTAGGAAAGAAAATAAAGAAATGTCATTATAAATCAATTGGAAATACTATTGTTCAATCAAACAATCTCTTCTATACTGAATTGAACAAAAATTTCCAAATGAAGGGTTGGGAGACATTGAAGCACCGAAAAATTTGTATCAAGTTAAGTGGAGCCGCTCTAGCTGGTGATAGAATGGATAATTTTGACGAAATGAGTCTCAGCCTGATAGCAGAAGAAATATTGTCACTCGCAAAAAGTGGGGTTGAAGTATGTGTCATGGTCGGTGGGGGAAATCTCTTTCGCGGGAATCAAGCAGAAGCGTGGGGGATCAATCGAGTGGAGGCTGACAGTATCAGGACGCTCGGGACGGTCATGAATTCATTGATGCTACGTGGTATCTTGAAACGTGATGCCAATCGAGAAGTACGCGTCATGACGTCGATTCCAATGCCGAGTGTAGCCGAGCCATACATTCAACTTCGAGCCATCAATCATTTGAAAAAAGGATATATCGTCATTTTTGCAGGCAATAACGGTCAACCGTTCGTCTCTTCAGACTATCCGGCTGTTCAGCGTGCGATCGAAGTGGGATGCGATGCCTTGTTCGTGGCAAAGAACGGTGTCTCCGGCGTATATGACCGAGATCCTCGTTTGGATTCGGACGCTCGTCAATTTGAAACCCTACACTATAACGACGTCATCGCTCATGACTTGAAAGTGATGGATCAATCGGCATTACTCCTCGCTAGAGACCACGGTTTGCCGATTCACTTGTTCGACTTCAAGGAACGGAACGCCATTCATCGGATTCTCCAAGGAGAGACCATTGGAACGCTGATTCATCACCATGACACGCAACTTTTGCAGAATTGAGGAGACAGCATGTATGAAGTAACAGTTGGTCACGTCAAAGGGACAAACGGAATACCCGTCTCGTATTCGTACCTGCAGGCTGATTCGTCATCCGACACACTCGTGATGTTGTTACCGGGATACGGATATACGAATGATTCTCCAATGTTTCGGTATACGACTGGATTATGCCTAGAGAACGGGTTGAACGTTCTTGAAATCAACTATAATTATCGGGATGAGCGGTATGATTCAGTCGATGTATTTAAGGTGGTTGTGGAAGACGTTCGACTCGTCATCGATCAAGTGTTACATAACTATTCCGTTCAACAATACATCGTCGTCGGAAAATCGCTCGGTACGATTGCGATGGCAAGTGAACTTACCCGAAACGTGTTTCATGATGCTAAACTGATTTGGTTGACACCTTTGTTGAAACAAGACGACATATACGAAGCGATCCAGTCTCATAAAGGTCAACAGATTGTTCTCATGGGAACAGCGGACCAACATTATGTACTGGAACGAATCGAGCATCTTGAACATCTAGCATTGACTGAACTCGAGATTGTCGAGCAGATGAATCATAGTCTCGAGTACACAGGTAACACATACGAGTCACTACGGCTACTTGAAACACTACTCAAGCGAGTTGAGCAATTTATGATTTCCTCATAGGTCGTGAACCGGTGGGGAGTTTCACAGGGCGATTGCGATCAAATGTAAAGGGGAGACAACGTGATATTTACCACTGAGCGTCTAGAAATCAGACCATTTACGGAGAAAGACTTGCATGCTACATTCGAAATGTATAGCAAGCCAGAAGTATGTAGATATCTTTTGCATGAGCCTTGGACTACTGAGAACGTGGAGACAGAGTTTAGAAAGAAACGAGATCAGCGTACGCTCTCCGAAAAGAGTGCGTTGAGTCTGGCGGTGCTCCATCAACAAAAAGTAATCGGTGATCTTACGGTATGGTACACGGGGATGAAAGAAACCGTCGAGATCGGCTATTGTTTTTCTGATTCACATTCAGGAAAAGGATATGCAACGGAGGCGGTGAGCGGATTGCTTGGGGAGTTGTTTACGAAGCTCAATCTACATCGAGTGCAAGCCAATCTCGACGCCAGAAATGTTGCTTCTCAGAAATTATGTGAACGGGTTGGGATGAGAAAAGAGGCCCATTTCATCAAAGATTACTGGAGTAAACAGGAGTGGACTGACAGCATGGTGTACGCCATGTTGCACGAGGAGTTTGTCAATAAAATGGATGAAAAATGCGAATGGGAAAAGAGATGACGTGACGCGCCACCTCTTTTTATTTTACAATTTTCCAATCACCGTCAACGGGTCGACACGTTCTGTATAATCCGCAGGGACGTCACTGAATGAAATCGTTCCGTCTGACTCTATAATGAACGTGGCCGGTTTCGGCAACTGCCAATCCTCGTTCCCATTATGTGCATCGACGTGCAGCCCAGACGCCTTATAAACGTCGATCAAGTAATCCGGCATGTCAAAGACGAGGTCGAATTGGCGTGCGACTTGATTATCCACGTCGCTCAATACATAAAAATCAAGTTCGTTCTTTTCTTTCGTTGAAAGGGAATAATCCGGCGTCTCAGGACTGATTGCGACAAGAGTCGCCCCTTTTTCTTGAATCGTTGGCAACTCGCGCTGGTATGCGCGAAGCTCGAGGTTACAGTATGGACACCATCCGCCACGATAAAACGTGACAATTACAGGTCCTTTTTCAAGCAACGACTGCAACTCGACTTTTGTTCCGTCCGCGTGAGGCAATTCAAACAGAGGTGCTGATTCACCTACTCTTAATCCTGACGCAATTCCCGAATCTTTCAATTCCTGCGTTGCCTTTGCCATCAATCGTTGCTTCTCGGCAGGTGCTTTTTGTTTGAACTGTTCCTTATAACTTTTAATTTCTTCCAATAATGAATTCATATTTTTACCCCTTTCCTGATAGGTTAACTCAATTTTATATTTAATTCGAATGATTTGATTTTAAATTTTATATTGTACGTATGAAACTCCATTTCAAGTTCCGAAAAATAATTTTCGAATAATTCAATCAACTATTAAAATATATATTTCTTAACCGATATTGTGAATAACCCAAGGAGGCCTCGGTAGGTCAACGACACTCCTTGAACACTTTATTCGAGGTAGGAGATGTTTTATGAAACAGAAACGTACGATTAGTATCAAGCAAAAGTTGATTGTCTTATCCGTTCTATTATTACTCATTCCAGCCACATTGATTGGAATCGTCGCTTATTCGCAGGCGAAAAGTAAGATTGAGTCTCAAATGATCCAGTCTGCCAATTCGGGGGTAGACCGGATGAACAATGAGGTCACGAACCTCATCGAGCCGATTCAAACGGACATCTCGTTTTTTGCGAATCGGATTGATGCTTCGATTTATGAAGAAGGAGAAGAGAATCAGGCGTTAGCAGAGAAGTTTACCGAGTATTTAGAGACGCATCCAAAAGTGACGAACATTTACTTTGCTTCAGCGGAAGGCGCGATGACAATCTATCCTGAGCAGGGATTGCCAGAAGGATACGACCCACGAATTCGTCCTTGGTATGAAGCGGCTGAAGCAAGTGGACAAGATGTCGCCATCACGAATCCGTATGTCGATGCCTCTTCTCAAAAAATGATGATTACCGTATCGAAGAAGACAGCTGACGATAGTGGGGTAGTCGCCGTTGACGTTGATGTGAATGATATAGCTGAAGTGGCGTCAACCATTCAAATCGGTAAAGAAGGATACGTTGCCATCTTCGACGAGGCAGAACAAGTTGTCATCCATCCGTCGACGGCTGTCGGTGAAAAAATAACTGAGCCTTGGGCGAAATCTCTCTTTGCCGAGGAAGAGGGTATTCTATCTGCAACTGAGAACGGGGAAGGTGTTGAGAAAGCGTTCGCAACGAACCCGATCACAGGATGGAAGATTGCAGGTACTTTATATGACGGTGAGATTCAGGACGAGACGGTCGGTATCCTCTGGACGACTGGATTTGTCATCATCGGAATGTTTGGTGTCGCAGCCATCCTTCTCTACTTCGTCCTTCGTTCAATCTTACGTCCATTGCGTGTATTGACTGAGGGAGCAGAACGGATCAAGGCAGGTGATTTGACAGAGCCGATTACCGTCTCATCGAACGATGAAATCGGTCGTGTCTCAGAAAGTTTTAACGAAATGAGCGATTCACTCCGTATGGTGTTACTTCATCTCGATGATTCAATCAGTCAAGTGGCCGCATCTTCTCAAGAACTGATGGCCAACTCGGCACAAAATACCATGTCGTCGGAGCAGATTGTTCAAGCGGTCGATCAAATGGCGCTCAGCGCCGATGGGTCGAAGCGACAACTCGACGACAATGCGACATCACTTCAAGCAATCACATCCGGTATCATGCGCATCTCGGAGAGCTCGATGGATGTATCCGAACTGTCGCGTGAAACGTCAAATGAAGCCGAGGACGGATCGACGACCGTAAAAGAGAACGTCAAGCAGATGCAGGCGATCGATGCGTCAGTCGTGACGTTTGAAGGGGTTATTCAGTCGTTGGCGAATCGCTCGAATGAAATCGGGGAAATCGTCACGGTCATCAACGGCATTGCAGAACAGACGAATCTGTTGGCCTTGAACGCTGCGATTGAAGCGGCACGTGCAGGTGAGAATGGAAAAGGGTTCGCGGTCGTCGCGAGCGAAGTCCGAAAGCTTGCCGAACAGTCACAACAGTCGACAAAACAAATCGCAGGACTGATTGATCGGATCAAACATGAGACGGAACAATCCGTTCACTTGATGAAAGAAGTATCTACTCATACGAAAGCAGGATTGACGTCATCTGAGATGACAGCAGACCGCTTCGAGAAAATTAAAGAGCGTACAGTCGCGATGACACCGCGCATCGAAGATGTGACCGCAACTGTCGAGGAGATTGCGGCGAACGTTCAGGAAGTGGCCGCGACCGCGTCACAAATCGCTGACATCGCCGACGAAAACTCCAATGTCTCAAAACAAGTCGCAGCGACGACTGATGACCAATTGAAGTCGATTGAAGAAGTGTCACAATCAGCAAAATCACTCGCAACGATGGCGGAGGAACTTCAAGAACTCGTTTCACGCTTTAAACTTTGAAACACCAATGAGGCAGAGCGCTTTGCTCTGCCTCATGTCGTCGTTTTTATAAAATTGGACTGAGGAGTCGTGACACCCCTTCCCGTGCACGGACCGTCCATTTACGGGTTTCATAGTCTTCCATCGTATAAACTCGGCTGACCGCGGTGTCGGTTTCAAACAAAGAGACGAGTTCGAGGGCGACACGTTCATCATAAATGAGAGCGTTCACTTCAAAGTTGAGACGGAAGCTCCGGGCATCTAAATTCGTCGTCCCAACGGTCGCGATCTCATCATCGACGACTAGGATTTTTGCGTGCAGAAATCCTTCATCATACAAGTAGACGCTCGCACCATAATCGAGCAACTCTCCGAGGAAAGAGAGGGAAGCCCACATGACGAACGGGTGATCCGGTTTTCCGGGAATCATGATATCGATTTGAATCCCGGAGAGTAACGCCATCTTACAAGCATCCATGAAGCTTGTATCAGGTATGAAGTAAGGCGTTTGAATGACGACCCGTCGTTTTGCCGACATGATCATCTTCACCATCATATTTTTTAAATGTTCCGTATCCGAGTTCGGTCCACTCGTGACGATTTGCATTGGAGACTTGTCTTTAATCTCGTGTCGCGCAAAGCAAAATGTATTTTCTGGTTCATGGTCGCGATGACCTGAATAGTTCCAATCCAAGATGAAACGGTGTTGAAGGTGATAGACGACGTCACCTTCAACTCGCAAATGCGTGTCGCGCCAATAGCCAAATTTTTCGACGAGTCCGAGATATTCGGTGCCGACGTTGAAGCCGCCGACATATCCAATCTTCCCGTCAATGATGACGACCTTACGGTGATTTCGATTGTTCAGTTTAAAGTTGATCATTCCGAGAGTAGGTGGGAAGAAAACACGGACTTCGCCGTCGTTCGCAATCAACTCCTTAAAGTCGGAGTTTCGAAGGCTCCGAGATCCGACCGCATCATAAAGGAGTCGTACTTTGACACCGGCTTTCGCACGCTCAATCAGTTCCTTCAAAAGTGCTTGGCCGAGGGCGTCACGTTGAATGATGTAGTATTGAATGTTAATCTCGGTTTCGGCAGAGCGGATATCATCCATTAGCGCTTTGAATTTTTGTTCACCATCGTGCAAGATGAGGGAACGATTATGTACGCTAATCAATGATTTAGCTGAACGTAAATTCATTTGAAGTAATTGATCGTACTTTTCAAACAATGGCTGAGCGAGCAATGTTTCTCGTGCATGAATCTGTTCGATTTGTGATTCTACTTGAAGCGCATGGAAAGAACGCTCTTCCACACTCAAGTTGTAGAAGTTATCCTTCTTGAGTTGTCGTCCGAGAAAGAGGTAGATGATAAAGCCGAGCACTGGTAAAAAGAATAGGACGAGCAACCAGGCCCAGGTCGCCCCGACGTCCCTTCTTTCGGCAAAGATGACAGCGAGTGCGAACAACAGATTTAACCCAAGGACGATATACAGTCCCCAGCTGAATAAAATGGACAAATTCAACGACATACACTCCTAAAAATCAATTTGTAGCTTAATCATACATCAAATGAGGGAATAGATTGCTATCAAATGAAATAGGGGGAGTAGACGATGGATATGGAAGTCGTATGGAAGCAAGGGATGGCGTTTGAAACGCATACGCCTTCGGGACACAAGGTCACACTCGACGCGTCTGAGGATGTTGGGGGACATGACACCGGTCCTCGTCCGACCGAGATGTTACTTCACGCAACTGCATCCTGCACGGGAATCGATATCGTATCGATTTTGCATAAGATGCGTCAACCGCTCGAGTCGTTCGAGATGAAGATTGATGGGGTTCGTGCAATCGATCATCCGAAACGCTTTACAGCCATTCACATCTTATATATTTTGAAAGGCGATATGTCGGAAGAGCGGGTTCGACGGGCAATCGAACTGTCTGTTGAACGATATTGTTCCGTTTCACACAGTCTGAATGCGACATTGACCTATAGTTATGAATTAAACGAGAATGGAGTCATTCCGTTTGAAATGAAAGAGTGAGCAAGATGGTTGAAAGACATAGTGTTCTCCGTTATATTTGTATTTCAAATACTGTGTAATTAAAGGAGGACGTTATGATTCGACTCGCGACGAAGCGCGATGCCAAGAGCATCGCGAACCTAATCGAACAACGAGCCGTAGCGCTAAATGAACAGGGAAGCGACCAGTGGACCGAATATTTGGAACAGGACCTCGTGGAGCGTGTGCTCACTGATATTACGGAAGGCAGTGTATATGTCTTTGAAGATAATCAACAAATTTTAGCTTCAATCGCATTGTTGCCTCCTGATGAATGGGACGACAATTTATGGGATGACAGTGAGTATGGACAATACATCCATCGAATCGTCGTCAGTGAAAAGTTAAAAGGACGCGGGGTTGGACAGCAACTCATGGAGCACGTGTTACAGTCGGCCGACGAGGATGAGCCGATCCGACTCGACTGTGTCGCTGATAATGAATTCCTCAATAGTTATTATCCACGTTTTGGTTTCGTCTATGTTGACTCCCGAAACGGGTACAATACGTTCGAATACAGATTAGATGAGAGTATGAGTGCGTGAGGGTCTTTGGACCCTTTTTTTGATATAATGATTAAAGCGAAAAGGAGGGGTTTTCCATGATTAAAACTATCTTAGTGGGGTTCGGCTTTTCTGCGAACACATTTCATCTCCCGTTCTTAAATACCGTTGACTCATTTGAAGTGGTTGGAGTCGTCTCAACGCGTCCGAGCGAAGTTCACGCCAAACTACCAGAAGCTAATGTATATGAGACGTTAGAGGAAGCATTACAAGCAGATGCATCCTTGTTCATTATCACGACACCTTCTCACTTACATAAAGAGATGGTCGCTTCTTGTCTACGAGCAGGTAAAGACGTATTAGTAGAGAAACCAGCTTTTCTGACGACTGCAGAAGGATATGAGTTAATAAAACTTGAAGCGGAGACGGGTCAAATCGTCAATGTGTATCAAAATCGTCGCTTTGATGGTGATTTCTTAACAATCAAGTCGTTGCTTGACTCAAACGCAATAGGTGATTGGAAAGTAATGGAATCACGATTTGATCGCTTCCGACCGAATGTACGTGACCGTTGGCGGGAAAATGCAGGACAGGGCTCAGGCATCTTATTTGATTTAGGAAGTCATCTCATCGATCAAACGCTCGCTTTGTTTGGAAAGCCTGATCGGATTCAAGCGGATGTGATGACTCAACGAGAGGGTGGACAATCTGACGATGGGTTTCATGTGACGCTCTATTACGGAAATAAACGAGTCTATCTTCGTTCAAACCCGTTCATCGCAGGAGAAACTCTACGTTTTGAACTGCATGGAACGAATGGAAGTTTTGTGAAATACGGTCTTGATCCCCAGGAAGAGGCGCTGAAGGATGGGAAATTAGAAGCTGATATTTTAGAAACTGGTATCCTGTCTGTCGAAGATGTGGAAACGATTCAAGTTGAGAAGGGAAGCTACCTCACTTATTATCACCAGTTGGCGGAAAGTTATCAGACACGACGCCCGATTGTCTCTTTAAAAGATGCCGCATTGACAACACAAATTATTGAACTTGCTCGTCAATCGAGTGAAACAGGTGTAGTAATCATGGTGGACTGATGTCGTATCAATATCCTTCAACATGCGGATTCGCTATATAGCGGGTCCGTTTTTTAATTGTGAGTGAATCAACATACGAAAGAAATAGTGATATGTTTTTCGTAAACTACACTGTACGGAAATTGATTGTTAATAATAAAAAGTTACATTATTCATCTGTGTACTCATCCTCAAATGGGAAAAATAGTTAAGAAAATCACTTATAAAGGGGTGAGATGATGGAAACAAGAATCATCAAAGACCGAGCCGAGTGGGAATATTGGTTAAGTCAAACACAATGTGATGTATATGACAGTTATGATTATGTCAAAGTGAATTGTGGATCACATGACTCGCCAGAACTTTTTGTCGCCAATACATCAAAGGGGATGTTGATATATCCATATATCCGAAGACGAATCGATCAGCGGTATGATGATCTCGTGACAGCCTATGGTTATGGTGGACCATTTCGAGTTGGAGAGTTCACAGATGACGAAGTAAAGGTCGCTCGCCATACCTTTTTATTACGAGAAGAAAACGAAATGACGGTCACAGAGACAATTCGCTACCATCCGCTTAGAATAGATGAAGCCATCATGAAAACGTTTGGACAGGCTTTCCCTATTCGAAAAACAGTCCATGTTCAGCTGGATAAACCTTATGAACAGTTGACAGAGCGATTTCATAAAATGACGAAGCGTAATGTAAAACGGGCGACGCGTGAACAATTGACCGTTGTACAAGGTGGCGCTGAAGACATTCAAACATTTATAAGATTATATGAAGAAACCATGAATCGTCGTTCAGCGAATTGTGATTATTATTATTCAACTTCGTATTTTAGAAAATTGCTCACGAGTGAGTCGTTTGAAGCCGAGTTTTTATTTGCGCTTCATGGTGAAAGCGTGATTGCAGGAGTGTTGCTGTTGTATGGAGAGACAGGTGCTCATTATCATCTAGGTGGATCGTTAAATAACTTTTTGTCACTCCGACCAAACCATTTTCTGTTTAGTGAGATGATTCGCCGTTCAAGTGATAAAGGAAAAGTATACTTGCACCTTGGTGGGGGGGTGACAGGACAGGATGCTCTCTACGATTTTAAATCGAGTTTCTCTGGAGAAGAACCGCTCACTTATTATATTGGAAAAAGTATTCTAAAGGACGATGTGTATCAAAGGTTAAACGATGCCCATATTCAACTGCATGGAATGTCTGATTACTTTCCGACGTATCGAGCACCTGTAAAGATTGATACGCCACTTTCATCGACAAAATAAAACAATCGATGCAACAGAACGCTTGAACGTTCCGTGCATCGATTGTTTTGGTTATGCAGCATCTTCTTCTGTCGATTCGACTTTTTCAGTATGACGGACGATTGGGAAGTTTTTAAATAGGCGGCTTCCGATCAAACCAAAACCGATTCCTAAGATGAATAAAACGACAGCTGTGATTGTGACCGTTTGCCAGTCATTGAATCCATACATAACGAGAAGTCCCGGGATACCCGCAGCTGAACCAGGAGCATCATTGATCATACCCGTCATTGCCACGATCAGTCCTGCGACAGCCCCACCCACAAAGTTCACACTATAAATAGGAATTGGGTTTGCGGAAATTAAATCAGCTTGAGTCAACGGCTCAATTGCAACTGATAGTTGATCTTTCTTCGTTCCAATCTTCAATTGACGGAACAACAAGTAATTCATCGAGATCGATGCGGTCAATGCAAGTGCGGCAATTGCCATCGGCACACCTGTCAAGCCGAGCATCGCTGTTAAAGCCATCGAACTGAGAGGGGACGTCGACACGACAGTGACAATTCCTCCTAGCACGAGCCCCATGACGACCGGGTTTTGCGTCGCCGCGAGTTCAATGACTGCACCAATTTGAGCGAGAGTGTTTGACACAAGTGGGTCTACGCCGATTGCGACGAGTCGTGCGAGTGGAGCCATCACAATGACGTAGAAGATCATATCGACCCCGGTCGGAAGATAGCGATTGATGCGTGTACCAACTAAGGCAAGGATATATCCTGCGAAAAATCCAGGAAGGATACCGAATCCAGACACGGATAATCCAATCATCATACTATATACGGGGTTGATCCCGAGTGCGATGGCAACGAGTGCCGCCGCAGCAGGACCTGATAACGAACCGGCTGCCTGCCCAACCTCTTCATATAAAGGAAGTGGCAGTAATCCTCCGATGGCGTAGGCGTTGAACGCTTCGACAAGGAAACTTGCGATTGCCGCACCTGCCAAGGCGCCCATCGCTTTCATTCCGAATGGTGCCTTGTAGCTGAAAAGTGTGAACAAGGCCAGGATGAGCAGTAAGAGTGCAACTCCTTGAATAATGACCATAAACTCTTCCTTCTTTCTATCTATCTGTATTCATTCATAATTTCTTCTATATTCAATGATAGAAACGCTTCTGTAAAGCCATTTTGACGAGAAAAATTAAAATTGAAGCATGATATCGTTTACATGAAGAAACAAAGAATCATGGTAGCGCTTACTTTAAAAATGACATCAATTGTACAAGTTTTGACGTGTCGAGCCGCATCAGATTGGGAACAGGTAGAGGAAAGACTTTTCATAAAGTATTGGTCGAGGAGGAAGAATCATGCAGAATGCAGACAGACAGTGGCATGCTCTCGAAGTAGATGAAGTAAAAGCAAGAGTGGAAACTGATATCGAAACGGGGCTCTCGAAAGAAAGTGTCACAAGTCGTCAGGAAGAGTTCGGTAAAAACGTGTTACCGGAGAAAGAGAAAACGCCTGAAATCATAAAGTTCTTAAGACAATTTAATGACATTCTTGTGTACGTCTTGATCGGTGCGGCAGTTGTCACCGGTTTTCTTGGTGAATATATCGATACGATTGTTATCGTCTTAGTCGTCACGGTCATCGGTGTCGTTGGATACTTACAAGAGAACAAAGCGGAAGAAGCACTAGAAGGAATCAAAAAGTTGCTGGAAACGAAAGCGACCGTCATTCGTGACGGGAAACAATCCGAAATCGACTCGAGTGACCTCGTCGTCGGAGATGTACTCGTCCTCGCAGCTGGTGATAAAGTGCCAGCCGATGCACGGGTTGTTCGGGCAGAAAAGTTCAAAGTAGAGGAGTCCGCACTGACCGGTGAAGCGACAACGGTCGAGAAAAAACCGGATATCGTCAATGAAGAAGCCGTACTCGCTGACCGTAAAAACATGGTCTACTCAGGAACGAGTGTGGCGACAGGTAGCGCTAAAGCGATTGTTACAGCAATCGGCGAAGGAACTGAGCTTGGGCAAATCAATGCATCCATCTCAGAAGTACAAACCGTCAAGACACCACTCATTCGTCAGACGACGAAATTTGGTCAAACCGTATCGATTGCCATCTTAATCATCTCTGTGGTGATTTATGCATTTGGTTATTTCATGAGAGATTATGAACCTGTCGAACTGATGCTGACGACGATTGGTCTGGCAGTCGCAGCGATCCCAGAAGGATTACCAGCTGTCATCTCCATTATCTTAGCGCTCGGAGTTCGGAATATGGCTGAACAGAAAGCGATTGTTCGAAGCTTACCATCTGTCGAGACGTTAGGCGCAGTATCCGTCATCTGTACGGATAAGACCGGTACGTTAACGAAGAATGAGATGACAGTCAAACAAATCGTGACGGCGAAACATGACATTGAAGTCTCAGGAAGTGGATATGCACCGAACGGAGACCTAGAATTGAACGGTCAACCGTTTGATTTGGATGACGATGAATCGATGATTGATCTCTTGACTGTCGGGAAGACGTGTAACGATGCACAATTGAACGAAGAGGATGGGGGTTGGGTCATCAATGGGGATCCGACCGAAGCTTGTTTACTGACTGTCGCAGAAAAAGCGGAACGTCCGATCGAACGACTTAAAGTCATCTCCAAAATCCCATTTGATTCTGAATACAAGTACATGGCTACGCTCGTCGATTATAAAGGAGAGCGCATGATCTTCGTCAAAGGTGCACCTGACCGTCTTTTTGAGATGGCATCTTCTGAAGATTTCACTGAAGAGTATTGGGACGATAAACGTAAAGAAATTGCTGACCGAGGTCAACGTGTCCTCGGTGCCGGTTTCAAGAGAGTTGACAGTTCGAAACAATCGATTGACCATGAAGATGTTGAAAATAGTCTGACTTTCCTCGGGTTATTCGGTATCGTCGATCCGCCACGACAAGAGGCGATCGATGCTGTTGCTGCGTGTCGTGATGCTGGCATCCGAATTAAAATGATTACGGGTGACCATAAGGACACGGCTGTCGCAATCGCAAAAGAGCTCGGTATGGAAGTTGAAGGGGCGCTCGAAGGCCGCGAATTGACGGATATGTCCGATGAAGAAATCAAAGAGGCGTCCGTTCATAATGACGTGTTCGCGAGAACGAGCCCGAACGATAAACTTCGACTCGTCAAAGGGTTACAAGAGAACGGGTTGATCACCTCGATGACTGGAGACGGCGTCAATGACGCTCCAGCCTTAAAACGTGCAGATATCGGGGTGGCGATGGGAATCAAAGGGACGGAAGTCGCAAAAGAAGCCTCTCAGATGGTTCTAGTCGATGATAACTTCAAAACAATCTATAACGCCGTCCGTGAAGGTCGCCGAGTATATGATAACTTGAAGAAAACAATCCTCTTCTTACTCCCTACAAACGGTGGACAGGCGTTACTCGTTGCGATGAGTATCTTGCTTGGGGCAGCAGCACCACTCAGTCCTGTTCAAATTTTATGGGTGAACATGGTCGTCGCAATTACCTTATCACTGGCAATTGCCTTTGAACCTCTTGAAGAGAGCACGATGAAGCGTCCTCCACGACCGGCGAACGTGCCACTTCTCAGTCGCTATTACATTTTCCGTGTCACATTCGTGTCGATATTGATTGGAGGAGGTAGTTTGTGGATTAATTACATGCTCGGTGATTTCGATTATTCAACCGAGAAATTACAAACAATTACCTTAAATGCAATCGTCATGGCACAGTTGTTCCATTTATATAACTGTCGCACCGAGTTGGTCCCTGCGTTCAATCGTCGGTTCTTCGACAATAAGATCGCTTTCCTCGTATCAGGTTTACTCATCGCTCTTCAATTGTTCATCACGTACGTGCCGTTCATGCATACGCTGTTCGGGACTGCACCACTTACGTGGGAAGATTGGATTTACCCAGTGGCATTTGGAGCCGTGGTGTTTGTCATCGTTGAAATCGAAAAAGCTATCTCAAGACGAGTGATCGGAAATCAAAACATTCACTAATACGTTTCATGTATGTAGAAAACGGATAAACAAATGGAGTAACGACGAAGGAGGGATACGATGAAACGAGATGAATCACAACCAGGGGTACATCCAGACCCAATTCCAGATGATGAATCGAATCCGGCTAAGAAGCCAGCTCCGACACAACACCCTGACCCAAATCCCGAAGAAGAGTCGGACGAATAAACAAGTTACCTGTGTATAATAAAACCTCCTCGTCTGAATCGGCGAGGAGGTTTTTGGTGTGGAGGTTACTTTGTCATTTTTGAGGAACGGCTGTTTTGTAGACGGTTGAACTTTTTCTCATCTGTATGTTCTGTGATGATAAAATCACCGACGGGACATTCCCATTTTCCTTTTGCGACAACGCATTCACGCAATGTCACCTTGTCATCATACAGATCAAGCTCTAGTGTTTCTTTTAAAAATTGATCTACTTTTTGATTTGGCACTTTAGCATATTCATTCAATTCGAGTACTTCATTTTTAACAGTCACATAAGATGTGACCTGAAAATAGCGCATGTGATGGTCTCCTTTATAACAAATCTAATTTTTAGTATAGCCGTTTATGAGACAAAGCGGGACATCAATGTTGCATTTCAACACGTTCGCGCTTCGGAGGAGCTTCGTTAAACGGTTTCTGATGTCGAATGATGAGCCAGAAGATTAAGCCGAACAGCGGGATGTACGGAAGTGGCCAAAGGCTCATCTTATAGCGTTTCGCATCCCGATTCATTAATATGATTTGAATGAACGCCAATAAGAAAAAGTCAACGGTCATCGTTCGCACAAACTGATTATTCTCTACATACGACCAATATTCTGAGACATTTCCCGTATTCGCGGCAGCGATGAACAGTCCGATTGTCACTAATAGCAACACGACACCAAGGATACGCGTCGGAAGCGGTTTGACCGGGGTCGGATAAGGAGATTGTCTCGCAAAAGCCAAATAGGGGGCGAGTAAGAAGCCACCTACGAAAAAAATACTGATGGCAGCGATGAGCGGATTCGGCTTCAACTGATTCACTTCTGACCAAAGAAGCGGGAACATCGCTAATGGAAACACACCTAAGATACTAAAGAGTGAGAGAGAATAGCCTTCGTACGCATCGGTATTATAAGTCACAAAGTCGATTAGAAAGCGCCCGTCAAACGGGACGTTCTGACCTAAGATGGCCAACGCGATAGCCGCCCCCCATGGAATCAATAAAAATTTTCTAGTCATACGAACACCTCGCCAATGATTGATAGTTGTAGTATACCCTCTTTTGTAAACACGAAAAAATGAGAAGATGCATCATGCATGTTCTCATTTATTTTCACGTGCATACGTTTTAATCATCGTGACGAGTTGTTGGGTTTCTTCCATTTTTATATCAAGCATGATTCCATAGTCATAAAGAGTTCCCAATTGATTGCGATGTTTAACGTATCCAATCAGTTCGATCGGTTGGAGAGTTGGAACGAGATCGAGGACAAAATGTACTTGTAAGTCATTAGAAAGTGGAAAGAGATAATCCGAGCGTAATTTTAATCCGTGAGAACTTACATTGAGAAGTAGCCCCTCGCCATCATATAATTCTTTGTCTCCCCAAATCAGTTTGTAAGGAATTATACGCGGATTTGGTAGTATGTAGCGGAAAGTTTCCTGTCTGCGATAACGCATCAATTCACCCCATTTCTCTACTCGTTATATCGGTACTGGATAATTAAAAATGAAGAGGAAATGCTTATAAAATTATTATGTACTTGCTTTACAAAAGTGAAAACGCTTTCTATAATAAGTGTACGTTTTGAACAGGGAGGAGATCAGATGAATGTCCATGATTTACTCCGGCGATACGCGATTCAATCACCAGTCATTTACGAAAAAAAACATAACGGGGAATGGGTTAAACTTGATCGTTTGCCTGTCTATACCATTCTTGAGGTCGAAATGAACGATCAAACGATCGAGGCGGTCGCCATTGATGCGTTTAAGGCCATCACAGTTTGTCGAGATGAGACGTCGATTGAAGCCGCTCGGCCTTATGCTGTGCGTATCCAAATCGAACGACCATGAAGAAATGCCGTAACTTCAAACGAGAAGTTACGGCATTTCTTATGCAGCATCTTGTTTTGTTTCGTCTTGTGGATTTGTCCGTTTTGCATAATACATGAATGGTGTAGCCATCCATGCAATTACAAACTTCGCCACGTACGTCGTGATAAAGATATTCCACCAAATGTCCCATTCCATCCCCCAGAAAGCGATAATACAGAACGTGAACGTATCAATCAATTGAGATAATACGGTCGAACCGGTTGTCCGGAGCCATAGCTTTTTCTCGCCCGTTTTTGCGCGAATTTTCGAATAGACGAAGACATCGAACAATTGAGAGACTAAATAGGCGGCAAGGCTACCGAGTGTGATCAATGGTAGCATCGAGAAGAGTACCTCAAAACTCTCGTGCATGAAGAGCGCCTCTTCAAACGGTTCATACAAAAGGGCGTACTGCATGAGTACCGTTGAGACGATCAAAATGAAAAATCCGAGCCATACCCCTTTTCGGGCAGCTGCTCGCCCGTATTTTTCATTCAAAATGTCCGTCGCTAAGTAAAGCGAACCGTAGACGATGTTACCGAGCGTAAAAATGTATCCGCCAATTACAATCTGTTGCGTGACTTGAATATTTGCGACGACAGAAGCCATCGCAATCCAAGCGTATAGTCCGACCCGACCAAATAATTTGTAGCTAACGACGAGAAGACCGAGTGTAAGGATGGCGGAAGGAATCCATAACCATTCGTTTAGCATGAATCATGCTCCTTCCTTTAACTATTCAATAATTTCAACTTTTCAAGTTTATAGAGGAACGGAAATGATGTCAAGGTGAGGGGAGAGGGTCCACTTAGGTAAACACTGTAAAATTGAAAAACCTTCTTCTATATCAAAAAAGTGCTAGTGGAAACTTCTGTGAAGTGCAATCGTTCGACAAATTGAAAACGATTTGACAAAGTGGTGCTCATGACACGATAAAACGAAAACTGTGTAATTTCTGTGCAATGACAAAAAGAAAGCACCTCCTGCAAGAAACAGGAAGTGCTCTAAACCGCATTGTTAAGCGGTATTATTGATGCCTCCGACGAGAATCGAACTCGTGCTGCAGCATTACCATTGCTGAGGTCTGCCACTAACCTACAGAGGCGTTACACCCACTATGTTACACAGGTTAATCGCCATTTTCAAGCTTTTTCAGAATAATAAGACCTCTAGTCTTCGGTAACCGAAGACTAGAGGTCGGATGAATCATGCTTATTTTGTTCGGATCCAAACAGCACCTGCAGAGTTGTCTTTCGCTTCACCGACTACGTCAATGACGAGGCCGTATTGCGGGAGTTTACGTCCTGCATCTGGAATGAGTGAGTTGATGTACGAATTCGCATCATTGAACTGCTTCACGCCAGCTTGTGCTTTGTAGTCATAGATACCACGACTTGGTGAATCGATATACCAAGCGAGCGTCTTATCGAGACTGAATGCAGCGTCAGCGATTTGGTAACGTGTGCTACCTGTCACTGTCTGTTGTCCATTCAAGTTACCGATAAGCGCTTGTGGATGTGAATCGACAACACCGAGGAAGCCTTCACCAGGGTGGACACCGACCCAGTTGTCTGTATACGAGTCATCACCGTACCATACGACTAGACCTGTGTTGTATTTCACGCCACGGCCGTTGAGAAGACCCATATCCGACCCGGCATGGTTACGCCACTCGAGGTAGTAGTAGTGTGGTTTTGAATCGTATCCGTCTGAAGAAACGAATCCATCGAGAGTGACGGCTTCAGCGCCTTCCGCATCATCTGCGAAGAGCGTTGTTGATTCTGATTTGATTGACAAGTTGTCGACTGCGAAGCCTTTCATCGCGACGCCGCCGTCTGTCACGTATTCAAAGACGATTTGAACATCTTGTCCAGCAAATTGTGAGAGGTCGTATGATTTGTTGACCCATGCACCGTTCGTCGTCTCGGCAGGGTAACCTGCTTCGTTTGCACCGTTGACGTCGTCACCGAATACATCGAGAACGACTTCTTGACCACCGCTGAGGGCTTTAATGTACAAGTAATCATAGTCAGATTCGACTTCATAGAATGAATCGAATGTGAGGACTCCGTCAGCACCGAGTTTCACACTTGGTGTCGCCATCTCTGTGTGGATGTCGTCACCCTTTGTCGAGTAGTAATAGCGATCGCCATAAGCTGGTTCGATTCCTTTTATCTTCTTATCAGGAAGGTTGACTTTGACGATGCCTGGGTTGTTTGATTTCGTCACAGACTGGTCGAGTTGTGAGACGAACCCTTGTGAGTTGATGTCTTCAAGGTCGACTTCTGTGATGTTCGCCCAGTTTCCACCCATGATTTTTTGGAAGTACTCTTTGTTTTGTGGTGAGAAGCTTGTCGGTTCCGTACCTGCGACTTTACCGGCCCAGCTACCGCCACTCATGATAGACCATGACTGTACCGGCTCACCTTGACCTGTGTACTGCGTATCGTACTCATCTGGAAGACCGAGATCATGTCCAAATTCGTGTGCGAAGACTCCGACTGCGCCATCTTCAGGTTGAATCGTATAATCGTACGCAGCCATTTTTCCGCCCCAGTAAGGAACTGTAGCTTCTGTGTCGGCTACTGGATATACACCGTCGAGAACCCAGCGGTGTGACCAAACCGCATCGTCACCAAGCGCACCACCACCAGCTTCTTGACCAGTACCTGCGTGGATAATCATCAAATGATCGACGAGACCGTCCGGCTCGTTGAAATCGCCGTCTCCATCTAAGTCGTAAAGGTCATATTGATCGTGCTCTGCGAGGTCGATACCAGATGCGACCGCTGCATTCAACGCATCTTTGACGAGTTGACGTGGACCAGGCCCGACGTTATCGTGTCCACCATCACCTTTGTCCGCCCCATAGTCTTTCGCAGTCCCTGGAACGGTCAACCATTCAGAAACTTCACCATCAACTGTGTAGCTTCCACCTGATTGTTCTTCATAATACTGTTTGAACGTCCGGACTTTCTCTCCATTGAAGAGTTCGAATGACTTGTCACCAAACATATAGTTCTCGTAATGTTCTTTACTGAAATTATCACTATACATATAGCCCGGTTCTTGGGTGATGTTGTTGTGTTTGAAATCGCTATACTCGACGAGAAGGACGAGGACTTTGTCTTCACGAACAGCTCCGTTGTATGCAGACTGTTGTGCAGGGGATACTTTTACTTGACCATTTGGTTTTCCTTTTCGATAGTTCGCTTGTCCTTTTTTCGCTTTGTCGAGAATTCGTTCTGTTTCTTTTTCAAATTGAGTATGTACCTTTTCTTTTGCTTTTGAAGCCTTTTCATTCAGTTTTTCATCATGCTTATGTGGATCTTTTGCTGCACCTTGCTTTTTCGAGATATATGCGTCGACCGCTTTCATACGTTCAGATGCAGATAACCCCTTTTTGATGACGCCCCGTTTCTCGAGCGCTTTCGCGAGACGGTCTTCGTCGATGATGTTGTGGTCGAACGGAGCGAGTTCGCTTGTTGCCGGACCGGGTGGCGCAACCGCTAAAGGGGCAGCACCTGCAGCCGGAACGATACTGACTGTCATGGCAGAAGTCATGAGAGCCGCGAGTGTCGTTCGACGAATAGAACGTTTTTTCATTTGTGTGAACCTCCTGTAAATAGATAATGGGAAAATGTGTGATCTTGATGTAAATGTACCCTTTGTGTCTGATTAATGTCAATATTCAGAAAATAATAAACAAAAAAGGAGTCTAATGACCTATTTAGTCAATATGAACTAAATAGACTTAGACTCCAAGTCGATATATCCGTAATGGAACTTCGACGTTTTACGTTTTATATGAGTGAAACCATAGCGTTCAAAGGTATCGCTCTCAAAATGCGCCTTCAAGACAATTCGTTTCTTGGCTACTCGTTTTGCTTCGGCAATCAACTCTTGCGTGAGAGGAGAAGTGTCGGCGATCGAGCGAAGTGGGTTCAAATGAACCGATTCTGAAATCGTTTTTTCAAACATCGGATCAAAGTAAATACAATCAAACGAATTTTCCGCACACGTTTTCAAATAGTCGAGTGAATTGGCGTGAACGACCTCAATGCGGCGCATCGCCTCAGTCACATGCTCATCTTTTTCTACCCAAACGGCCATGCCTTCTCGAACGAGTTGCGCCGTGATAAATTGACTTTCGATTCCGACCACTTTTCCTGTTGTGCCGACTGCATGGCTCATGACGATGCAGTCCGATCCCAGACCGAGCGTACAATCTAACATTCGATCACCCGGTGTTGCTTGTAATGCGTCAATGAGTGAATCTGTTCCACCACGACTAAGTTGTTTCACTCGAAAGACCGAGCTAGAAGGGTGAAAAAAGAATGGTTCTGTACTGTGCACTGGTGTATATTCGACGCGTCGTTTATCAAATACAAGTACATCTTGGTGATGGCGTTTCTTCAGCTCATCAATCGAATGTTTGCGTCGATCGACAAACTTCATATTGTATTCTGCGGAATGTGCATGCGCCCGAGACAAAACTTCGTCTGTCGGGCGTAGGCAGGTTGTTACGATATACATGTTACTAGCTCCTTCATAAAAAATGAGACGCAGCGGCGTCTCATTTTTTCTTGCTGAGTAAGTCAGATAACTCATCGATGAGTGCTTTGTGAGAAGCAAGTTCTTTCTTCTTCTCATCGTTTACGTTCACCGGACGCTTTGAACGGCTTTGCAGTGCTTCAAGCGTCTCATCGATTGACGATTTCAACGTATCTCGTTCTTCAGGTTTCAAGGATACTTCATGCGGATTTTCTCCAGAGGCATCTAGCTCGCGAAGGCGTGCCATCAATTGCTTCGCCTCGCGATTCAAATCGACGAGTAATCTGTCAATTTGTTCCAATCTTAATTTAATCCCATCTCGTTCTGTAAACATTTGTTTCACCTCTTTTTACGGTTTAACCCTAAGGTCTCTTCCTGTTTACTTTACCATAAAATTTGTTAAACGAAACTACCGGGAATATATTCCATTTATTTTGGCTGTAAGAAACATTGTTTCTCTATCCCCACATGAAGTTCACCTGCTATACTAACTGAGCTAAAAAGGAGGTGGGGGGATGGAAACGACAAATCATCCACCAAAAGCGCTCAAAGGAGCGATTGTATCGATCACAACCTATTTGATCTTATCTATAGTAAAAGTATTTTTTGGTTATCTATATGAATCTGAGGCTGTGCTAGCCGATGGATTCAACAATACGACAGATATTATCGCGTCGGTCGCCGTATATATCGGAATTCGGGTTGCGGCTTTTCCTCGAGACGCTGAACATAAATACGGACACGCGAAGATGGAAACAATCTCGGCGTTGGTTGCTTCATTGATCATGGTTGCAGTCGGTATCTTTGTATTCTTCAATAGCCTGTCTAACTTAATAGGAGGAGAATATGCAGAACCGAACCCATTAGCAGCCGTCGTCGCGTTAGTCAGTGCGCTCGTCATGTTCGCTGTATATCGCTTCAATTTGAATCTTTCGAAGAAAACAAAATCACTGGCGCTAAAGGCAGCGGCGAAAGATAACTTGGCAGATGCGATGATTTCGATTGGGGCAACACTCGGTGTTCTATTCGCATATTTTCAGCTCCCTTGGATGGACACGGTTTTGGCAGTTGTCATTGCCGGTATGATTATCCGCACAGCGATACAAATCTTCTTAGATGCCACACATCAACTCTCAGATGGGTTCCCGCCACATCTTGTGGAATCATATGAGGAGACAATCGAACAGTTCGAACGGGTGAAAGAAGTCCGTGAAATCAAAGGACGACATTTAGGGAATCACGTGATGCTCGACGTGACGATTGCAGTTGATGGGGATTTGACGGTGGATTCGGCTCATGAATTGTGTGACGAAATCGAACGGAAACTGGATGAACAACATGCTGTCGACTCGGTTCATATTCATATTGAACCGATATGACGTTCGGTTATCTTTTGCGCTTCATGAGTAGATTCGTTTATAATAAGCGCAGACAGATATTGAACTACTAGTTAAGGAGGGCACGGGATGAACATCGTGCGTCAACCTATTCGCCAAATTGATGAGATCGAATATGAACACTTTCAAAAATACGGAGAAAACTCATATGGTGTTTCTGCCGAAGAGTTGAAAGGCATCTTTGAAGAGATGGGGACAGAACAACTCTATCACGCAAAAGAGCACAGCTATGGAGAAGACTTTTATTATGATTTGATGGTCGACGACGAACTTGTCGGTAAAGTATTGTTGCTCAAGCTTGCTAGAGTATATCAACTCGACCTGATGGTGTTTGATCCGTATAAAAATAAAGGGTATGCGACTGAAGGGCTACGTCTTGCCTTACTAGATTCGGAGTTATTAGACGGACAGACCGTCCGCGCTGGCATTCCACCAACGAGTCCTCACCAACAAGAGATGCAACAAGTCCTTTTGCGAAATGGATTCGAAAAGCGGAACGGCCTGTATTATTTAAATTTTAAGAAACGATATGTAGTAAACCATTAAGCTGACGGCGTCTCGCACGTCAGCTTTTTTCATATGGAGGGGTAAGGATGAAACAAGTCACCATTAAAGATATCGCCGAGCTCGCAGGAGTCGCAAAAAGTACAGTCTCGCGCTATTTGAACGGAGGTTCTGTCGGCAAGGCGACGAGAGAAAAACTCGACCGGGTCATTCGAGAGACGAATTATGAACCGAATCAGTTCGCGCAAAGTCTCAAGTCGAAACAGACGAAGATGATTGGGGTCATCGTTCCACGGCTCGATTCATATGCATCCTCGCGGACGATGATGGGAATTGACGAACGGCTTACTGATCGAGGGTATCAGATGCTCGTCGTCAATACGGCACAGCAGACAGAGCGTGAAATCGAACAGTTATACAACTTGACCAAACAAAAGGTCGCAGGGATCATTTGGCTTGGGACAACGGTCACAGAGCGTCACCTTGAGGCAATTGAAGCGATTCAAATCCCTGTCTTACTGATTGGTCAGCAGCATGACAAGGTGCACAGCCTCGTATATCCGGACCATGAAGCGGCTTTTGCACTTGGTACACAATTCACGGAGTGGGGTCATCGAGACGTAGTCTATGTCGGAGTATATGAATCGGATATCGCGGTCGGCCAAGACCGCCGCGACGGATTTTTAAAGGCGTTTCATGAGTCGGGGGCACACGTCAAAGTCATTCAAACGACGTTTAAGATTGAGGACGCCATTCCAATCGGGGAACAATTAGCGAATGATATCGGTTCAGTCTCTCTCATCGTCTGTGCGACAGACAACATCGCACTTGGCGTATTGAAAGGATTGGCGAATCGTGGCATCTCTGTCCCGAATGATGTTTCTGTCAGTGGATTCGGAGGCTACGATTTTACGGAAGTCTTACATCCATCCATCACGACCGTCCATCTTCCATATCGCCGAACTGGTGCTAAAGCAGCCGATATGATGTTGCAACTTTTACATGGTGAACAAGTTCCGATGAAAACGTTCACAAATTTCGAATTAAAAGTGCGCGAAAGCGTTGACAATATAAAATAAATGATTTATATTCGTGTTGCGGAACCGGTTCCGTAACATTTTTTTAAATCATTTTGGAACCGGTACCAATCATACTTAGAACTTATTATGATTTATGGAGGTGGACGATATGAACACCGTACATTGTATCGGCGAATTGTTGATTGACTGGGTATGTGAAGATGCGTCAAGCGATCTCGTTAAAGGGACGACGTTCGTCAAGAAAGCAGGAGGCGCACCTGCGAATGTCGCGGCAGTCGTCAGTAAGCACGGGGGACAATCGAGTTTCCTCGGACAGGTTGGAGATGACCCGTTTGGTCTCTTCTTGAAACAGACGTTGATCGAGAACGGCGTCCGAACAGAAAACCTTGTGGAATCTGGAAATACGACATTTGCATTCGTATCGATTCAAGAGGACGGAGAGCGGGACTTCACATTCCGTCGCGGAAGTGACGGAGAGTTCGCTTTCGAGTCGATCGACTTATCGGTAATCGAGTCAGGAGACATCATTCATTTCGGCTCGGCGACAGCATTACTTGATGGAAAATTGAAAGACGCGTACTTCAAGTTATTGCAATTTGCAAAGCGGGATGGCTTGTTTATCTCGTTCGACCCGAACTATCGAGATGCATTGATCACGGACCTCGAGCAATTTAAACAAGATGCGAGACACTTCATCGCGGAATCGGACTTCATTAAATTGAGCGAAGAAGAAGCACACTTGTTAACCGGAGAAGAACAACTAGAAGACGCTGTTCGTGCACTGCTTGAATTAGGTGCAAAACAGATTGCCATCACACTAGGGTCTCGTGGGACGTTGATTGCGACAAGCGCGCATCATGAAATCGTTCCTTCAATCTCAATCGACAGTGTCGATTCGACGGGAGCGGGAGATGCGTTCGTCGGTGCCTATTTGTATCGTTTGGCGACACTCGGATTTGATTCGGCGCGATTACTGGCTGACATTGAATATGCAAACGTAACAGGAGCATTGACTTGTACGGCATACGGCGCTATACCAGCCATTCCATCACGAAAACTTGTAAATGAAACGTTAGGAGGGAAATGAAAATGGATTACAAAAAAGAAGCAGCATCAATCTTAGAGGCGATTGGTGGGAAAGAAAACGTTGCGGCAGCAGCCCATTGTGCGACTCGCCTCCGTCTCGTATTGAACGATGAGTCAAAAGTCGATGAGAAAGCACTCGAACAACTTGATGTTGTCAAAGGAACGTTCTCGACGGGAGGACAGTACCAAATCATCATCGGACAAGGTACCGTCAACAAGGTATACACAGAGTTCTCACAGATGACTGGTCTTGGAGACATGTCAACGACAGACGTGAAGTCAGCCGGAGCGAAAAAGATGAACCCGCTCCAACAGTTCGTCAAAATGTTATCCGATATCTTTGTTCCAATCATCCCGGCCATCGTCGCCGGCGGTCTCTTGATGGGGATCAACAACTTATTGACGGCACCGGATTTGTTCTTTGACGGACAATCGTTGATTGATCAGTATCCAGGCATGGCGGATCTCGCAGCGATGATCAATACGTTCGCAAACGCTGCCTTCGTCTTCTTACCAGTACTCATAGGGTTCTCCGCAGCCAAGCGGTTTGGTGGTAATCCATATCTTGGTGCGGCACTAGGAATGATCATGGTTCACCCGGACTTGATTAACGCATATGCACAGGCAACGGTTGAAGACATTCCGGTTTGGAACATCTTCGGTCTTGAGATTGAAAAGTTAGGATACCAAGGACAAGTCTTACCAGTCCTCGTCTCGACGTATATTTTATCGAAGCTTGAAATCAACATCCGGAAGTTCATGCCGGCGTCACTTGACATCTTGCTTACGCCATTACTTTCACTTCTCTTCACAGCGTTCATCACGTTCGCTTTCGTGGGTCCAATCACACGTGAAGCAGGGAACCTAATCATTGATGGATTGGTGTGGACGTATGATTCACTCGGATTCGTCGGTGGCTTGATCATGGGTCTTCTCTACGCCCCAATCGTGATCACAGGGATGCACCATAGCTTTATTGCGATTGAGACACAGCTTCTCGCTGATATCGCCGAAACAGGCGGATCGTTCATCTTCCCGATCGCTGCAATGTCGAACGTCGCGCAAGGAGCGGCTACTCTTGCGGTCTTCTTCTTGACTCGCGATAAGAAGATGAAAGGTGTAGCTTCTGCATCAGGGATTTCAGCATTACTTGGAATCACAGAGCCTGCCATGTTCGGGGTCAATTTAAAACTTCGTTATCCGTTCGTTGCAGCCATCGTCGGTTCAGCCATCGCGTCCGCGTTCATCGTTGGAAACGACGTATTGGCAGTAGCGCTTGGTGCTGCTGGATTACCAGGGATCATCTCAATCGCACCGGGGTCAATCATCTCGTATATCATTGGCATGGCGATTGCATTCGCTGTGACGTTCGGGTTGACATTCATCCTTGCGAAACGACAAGCAAAAAAAGAAGCGGTCAAACAAGCCGCGTAACGAAAAAGGAAGTGACACTATGAATTGGACGAAGGCCGAACGTTATCGTTCACTCCGTGACGTGAGCGCCCTCGAGATGGAGGTGCTCCGTGCAAAGACGACCGCATCCCCATGGCGGTTTGGATACCACATCCAGCCGCCTACGGGCCTCCTCAACGACCCGAACGGCTTCACGTATTACGATGGAGAATACCATTTATTTTATCAATGGTTTCCGCTAGGGCCAGTTCACGGTCTCAAACATTGGTACCATGTCAGTTCAACCGATCTCGTCCATTGGACAGACCGCGGGGTGGCGTTAGTCCCTGAAACGAAAGAAGATTCCCACGGTGCCTACTCTGGAAGTGGTTTCGTTGTAGACGACACCCTTCATGTGATGTATACCGGGAATCATCGCACAGACGATTGGACGCGTCACGCCTCGCAAATTATCGGTGTATTGCGTGACGGGATGATTGAACGTCGCAATGTGGCCATCCCGGATATTCCAGCAGGCTATACGGAACATTTCCGTGACCCGAAGGTGTGGGAAGAAGATGGAACGTATTACGCGATTGTCGGTGCGCAACGCACGGATGAGACGGGATGTGTCGTCTTATATCGTTCGACAGATTTAAATGACTGGACGTTTTTAGGTGAAGTAAAGACCGAACTCGAAGAGTTTGGTTACATGTGGGAATGTCCTGATGTGTTCGAACTTGACGGGAAACACGTGCTCATCTTTTCTCCGCAAGGGATCAAGCCCGAGGGTCATCGCTACCACAACATCTATCAGTCCGGATATTTGACCGGTGACCTCGACTTGAATACGAGTACATTCAACCACGGTGCATTCGAAGAATTGGACTTCGGGTTTGACTTTTACGCCCCGCAAACGACGGAGCATGATGGCCGTCGCATCTTAGTCGGTTGGATGGGCTTACCGGAGATTGAATATCCGACAGACCGGTACGGCTGGGCGCATGCATTGACGCTACCTAGAGAGCTGTCTCTTGAAAATGGCGTATTGAAGCAACGTCCAGTCCCTGAAATGAAGCAACTCCGAACTAATCATTTCGTAAATGAATCAGGCGCGCATATCGAAGTGATTTCGCCCGAACGTTATGAATTGGAATTGTCGACGTCCGGAGAAGACTTCGAGCTCGAACTGTTGAAGACAGAAGATGAGTCGCTCGTGATTCGGTACGAGAAAGAAACACAGGAATTGACCATCGATCGGACGAATGCGGGTGAACCGTTCGCAACCGAGTTCGGGACGACCCGAACAATAGTGCTCGATGTCACGTCTTTACATCTGTTCGTCGACTCGTCGAGTGTCGAATGTTTCGTCAACGACGGTGACGCCGTGGCAACGCTTCGTGTTTTCCCAAATGATGACGAGAAACGGATTCGCTATGTCGGAGAGGATGCAACTTTGGTTGGTTGGAAATATGAATGAGTGTAAAAGCTGAGCGATTGCTCGGCTTTTTAATTTTGCAAATGTTGAAACCGTTTTGATTGATAATACGTACATTAGACGAGAGGAGTGAAATGATGGATAAATGGATTCGGTGGGCAGGTGAAATTCGTAAGGCGACATTGTCTTATAAAATCGACACGGAAGAACTTGAACGAGAGGAAATGGAGTGCGTGATGATTGCTGAGTCAACAGCGCGCGGAACAATGAATCCAGTAGTAGCGTTAGAGTTTCACGAATTGGATCAGGTTAAGGTGTTCGCGGAAATGCTACGAAGTTCAGAAGAAATCGAAGAAATCGAAATCGAAGTGGCACCCGATTTTGATCTTACGGTGCAATATAAAGGTGGAGAGAAAGAGCGTTATCAGCTTTGGCTCGGTCAATCGAACCGTCCAAGTGTACTCGCGGGATTTAATCGAGCAGGCAGTCTATGGAAGTTGCCAGAACATACGACCAATCATTTGATACAAGTTTTGGGATTGGATGGTTAATAGAGAAAAAGCACCTCTTGTGTTGAGATGCTTTATGAGTTAAATCGGATGAATCGTTCGATTTGTCGCTCTGACTTTCTCGCGTGCCGTCCGACCCAAATCAAGTGACCGGGACTGTTCAGAATCGATAGTTGAGCATGTGGGATTAAGCGCTTCGCGTAATGGGCATGGCGAACCGGAACGGCCTTATCGTTTTTGGAATGGACGATATAGGTCGGGCAGGTGACACCGATTAAGACCTCACTTGAAACACGTTGTTTCAAATCGAACTGTGCACCGAGTCCAAACGCCATCTGATTCGCGACACGTTTGAGGAGGAAGATGTCGTAGGGTGACACTTCTTCCCGAATCGTGTCGAGCGTCAAATCGCTTGTCGATTGAATCATCCGAGCCGTCGCCTCAAACGGGTGCTTTTGGATGGCACGAGCAATGAACTGTTTCATGATGTATTGAAGCGCGATGAATGCCGGCTGGACGATATTCCGACTGACCGTGTCCCGATATGGAAAATCGACGATACTCGTCACGGCTGCAGCAAGTGTCAGACTGAGCACGGCCGGATTTTGTGAGGCGAGTTCGATGGCGGTCGGTCCACCGGCAGAAATACCATATACATGATATCGGTCAATTTTTAGCATCTGCATCAAGTGATGGAGTTGTGTCGCAAACACTTGAGGAGATGCTGAAAAAGAGTACGGAGTTTCTCCATATCCGGGCCGAGATGGGACAATGACCCGGAAACCGGACAAAACGAGCTGGTCCACATGGTATGGTTCTAGACTCGAGGATTGGGTCCCATGAATCAGTACGATAACAGGACCGTGACCACGGTCTATATATTCAATTTTTGAGCCGTTGACGTGTGCATAATATTTCACTAGAGATGGCGCCTCCTTAAACAGTTTGTAATGGAAAATACCTTTATTTCGTGGAAATAAAATGATAATGTCTGTTTATACATAATTTAGATAGAGAAACGAAAGGGGATAGAACCGTGAATAACCGAGAGCGGTTACTTGAAGTTCGACGTTTCTTCGAACGTTACACGGACGAAGCGAATCCAAAGACACTAGAAGATTTGCTCGAATACTTGTCAACGATTGGAGATACTTCTAAGTTAGCAAAAAAATCGGTGAAAGACGATATCCAGGCACTGAATAATTCGGGGTTTGAAGTGCAGGATGAATTGGAGAAGAATGGTCTCGCCAAAAAATATTGGCATTCGGCCCGCTTATTTGAGATTCATGAACTTCGGATGATGGTCGATGCGATTGTCGCAGCGAAATTTATCTCGGAAGACGTGACCGAGGAAATCGTAGAGAAGCTTCAAATGCTGACGAGTATCCCTGAAGCGAAGACGCTACAATCGATCATCAAGACGCCGAAGAAAAAACACGGACACATTCCTTACCATATCGACCGAATCCAACGGGCCATTCATGAACGAAAAGCCATCTCGTTCCAGTATACAGACGTCGTCGGATTCGATGTGACGAAGCGAACGTTTCCACTTCGTCGTGACGGAGAACGATACGTCATCAATCCGATTGACTTGCATTGGAATCACGAGCAGTATTACTTGATTGGTATTGACGAATCGATCGGAGAAGTGCGAAACTACCGGGTCGACCGCATCGTCAACTCAGAGATTGTGGAAGACGGCACCATCCGTCCGAAACATCACCTACCTGATGATTACTATCAAAAGTCGTTCAATATGTATAATGGATCTGATGAACAAATCGTCTTGTCTGTCGACGAACGGGTACTCCCGGTCATCTTTGACAAATTAGGAGAAGATGTTTCCGTGTCCGAACATGGAGAACGATTCCTCATCCGTTTCGATGCGGCCGTATCTGACGGATTCATTTACTGGTTGCTCTCCTTAGGAGCACAGGTAGAAGTGGTCGAACCGCTCACGCTTCGTGATCATATGAAAGCAACGATTGAGAAGATGGCAACTACTTATGAAAATACAAGCATTCATTCATCCATCGAGTAAGCAGATGTGCTATACTGCTTGCGACACTAGATGAAGGGGGACAGGCGGATGTTGAATTGGATGCCATTGATCATTCCGATTGTCGCTGTCATTTTCGTAACGATCGTCGCAAGACGCGCCATGAAAATGGATAAAGAGAATTAATAAGAAGAGACATCGTCCAGGACTGGGAGATGTCTCTTTCGCTATGGAGGTAGAACGTGGATACGATTACGCATACGTTATTCGGTTTGACACTATATGGTGCAGCCGATAAACGTGATTTACAACAACATGAAAAACGAGCCTTGTTCGTCACGACACTCGTCGGGAGCCAAATCCCGGACAGCGATGTGATTTCTCGGCTATGGGACACAGAAGGCATGTATCAGATGTGGCATCGCGGCATCACGCACTCGGTTTTCCTCGTCCCGCTCTTTGCCTTGCTCATCTACATACTCGTTCGTCTCCTCTTTCGAGTGACAGATATCCGTTATTTTTGGTGGGCACTGTTGTCCGTGTTCATACACAACACATCTGACTTGTTCAATGCGTGGGGGACGGGTTACTTTGAACCGTTCTCGGACGTGAGGATTACGTTTGGTGTGATTCCAATTGTGGATTTCGTCTATTGGGGGATCTTCTTGGTTGCCTGGCTCGTCGCCCGTAAACAAGAAGTCCGCTATAAGACGTATCGGTATGCATGGGCGTCTCTCGTTTTGTATGTCGCGATTCAAAGTGCGCAAGGAGCTTACTTGTATCAGACATATGCAGATGAACATGACGAAGTGGCGCTATCGGCTTCATTTGTCCCGACCCAGTTCACCGTCATCACGAAGACTGACGAGAACGTATCGCTCTTTAAAGATTCCATTTATCAAGAAGCGACCTTGCAATACGAATTGACGAGTGCCGAAAAGACGAGTCTTGAGCCATTGTTTGAAGCGAATCAAGAGGCGCTTACTCTGACAAAATGGTCACCGTTCGTCGTCATCGTGGCAGACGAAGAACGGCTCGGCGTCTTTGACCCACGTTTTTATGACGGAGAGTCTTCATTTTTATATGAATACATCGAAAGGTAGGGCAACGGATGGGACGTATACGTTATCTCTTTATCTTTGCTTACGAACAGGCACTTAGTTGCATCTTTCCGGTTGCCATCTTCGGAGCGCTTGCCGTCACAAAATTTGTGGAGTTACCGCTCCCTCGATATGACGTCTTGCTCATCTGGTGTTTGTTCGTTCAGGTCGTCCTTGTGAAGACGGGACTTGAGACGATGGAAGAAGTGAAAGTCATCAGCTGGTTCCATGTCATCGGTCTCGGACTTGAATTATTCAAAGTGCAGATGGGGTCATGGAGTTATCCAGATGAGGCGTTCACAAAAGTGTGGGGCGTCCCGCTCTATGCCGGATTTATGTATGCGAGCGTGGGAAGTTATGTCGTTCAGGCATGGCGTCGTCTCGATTTACAGTTCACGCGAATGCCGAACCCAATTATCGCCTTCGGACTTGGCATTGCGATTTACTTCAACTTTTTCTGGCACCATATATGGTTAGACCTACGGTGGCTATTGATCGCACTCATTTTCTTAGCATTTGGTCGCTCGGTTGTCTCATACAGGCTTGATGACCAACGATTCAAAATGCCGGTCGTGCTGTCGTTCTTTTTGATCGCCTGCTTCATTTGGCTCGCTGAAAATATTGTGACCTTTTACAACGGCTGGGCGTATCCGGACCAATTGAACGGTTGGGCCATCGTCGATTTGGGTAAACTGTCCTCCTGGTTCCTACTCGTCATTATTAGTATCCTTCTTGTCGCTTGGCAAAAGCGAAAGCTAGAATATGAAATAACTTAAACTCGACGTATGTCGAGTTTTTTTGTGAGGGCACTGAATCCTTTTTTTGAAAATAGTCGTATTATAAAATGAGGTGATGGGGTTGTTGGAAATTGTACTCACTTGGTTCATAGGATTATTGTGTTTAGGATCTCTTGTCATCTATTGGAGAGAGTGGTGGAAGACACGCACTCGTGTGAAATTAGGACAAGTCTTTCTCGCTGTTTTCGCATCAGTTGCTATACTTGGAATGGCCGGGATGGAGACGCACGATCGCATGACGACGAATTACATCGTCGAGACGGGAGAATGTTATGTCGTCGATGACCGATCATCGAAAGGCCCATCGAACGTGACGCTATGGTTCGGCAAGCGATCATATGGTTTCAAAGAAATTCCCGACGTTGCATATGGACCGGGGCATATGTTTACATGTCGCGCGACGATGACGAAGCAGATGCAATCAGGAATCGATTATGAATTGCGCACACGAGATGGTGAATTATTGTATTCAACCAAGTTAGAGGATTGATGAGGTGACGGATACTTCCTTAAATTAAAATTCGTCAATTTTGAATTCACTTTTGAAAATGTATGAAAAAAGGAGAAAGATGTAAATAATTAAAGGGTAAATGGTATATTATACGTATGAATCATCATGGGGGGTATTGAGTTGCAGAAAATGCTTATTTGCTTGATCTTATTGATTGCGACCGTGAGTGGCTGCGGATTGGGTACATCGCAACAGATGCCAATCGAACTGTATAGTGGAAAACCCTTACATATCGCCGTGATCGGGGAACTACCGGAAGTTGAACTAGAACAGGTGAAATTCAATACGATATCTTTTCAAGAGTTAGAGAATATCAATACTATTTCTTCTGCATATGATGCCGTCTGCATCATGAACAGTCAATTTGATACAGCGGATCAAGAGAGATATGTAGAAGTCTATACGGCTTCAAGTATCCCGATATTCTTTATTGGTACGAAAAAGAGCTATCTTCCATTCGTATTTGAAGACATGAGGTACGATGATGCGCCAGACATTGAAGGGTACGCAGCTGGTTTTTTACAAAGAGACCAGGAACAGTTTCAGTTCTGGGGTTTTGAGTTGAACGACAACGAAGTAACCGAGCGGAATGTTTTAGATGCATATATGCGAACTTTTACAGTGATTAGTGAGTTACAGTAGTTGAGCGAGTAGCCAATCAGCTCTTAGCAACAATTTTTTCCAACTTCTTTGGTTTTGTTTATAAATGGAGTATCTACCGAAATTACACTTGCTAGAATGACTGTAGGTTGTGACATCGAGTTATTGTTAAACGAAAACGTGTTCGAGGCTAAAAATATAGCTTCGTACACGTTTTTATTGTCATTTTTTCTTATATGTACGCGATAAAAGTAGCATGATGCTGATGAAAGCCAGTCCACCAACCAAATTGGTAACGAACAACACGTAGTGAGACGATAAGAGACGGAGTGCGGCTTGGTATAAAAATGAAAATGCAATCACTGCAAAAATGAGAATTCCAAAAGGGTTAGCGAAAGTCGCAAATAATTTATTTTCCATCATCACGCTCCATTTATGATTATTTACTTTTTCGATTGCATCATGCGTGTCCGTTTTCTCTCTAAAAATATCGGAAGGAGATTCAAGAAAATTGCCGCAATCGTTAAAAACCATAACGCTCGTGACATGCCGGGCACAACATCCGATAAAGCAGCCCAGTCCTCCGCTTCGACCCACATGTTGACCAGGCTATATTCGGCGCATAACGTTAGCGCGGTCAAGGACAGCGCAATCGCCATCGGCAGTTTATAATCTTTCTCCATCATAAAGACAGTCAAGTTTAAAAGTGTGGCTCCAATCGCAGCCAGACCGAAAATAATCCACATCTGTTATCCTCCTAAATATTTCTATATGATTATCATAGCATACATTATCATCCACATTAATTTCTGAAAATTGTTTCTATTCACATAATAAATATGCTAGAATCAATGGAACATATCTTTGGATATAATTCCCTTTACAAAATGAAAGAACAGCGGACATCCTCTCACACGTTTGTTGAGATATGTAATTTAAAGGAGACAAAACTATGGGCTATATTGCACGAAAATCTGCACATCTTGTCATCGCATTTTTTGTCTTGATTGCGATTAGTGCCTTACCGACGCTCGTCGTTCAGACCGATTTTAGTCTGACGAATTACTGGAGCGGCATCCAACAACAGTTGGACCAACTGCAAAAGCTTGACGAGATTACATACTACAACATCACCGCTCAAACAGATTTACCTTTGTTGCCGGAACTTGGACCGCTCGTCAAAGAGTCGGTCATCATTTTTACGACAGCACTCGCCCTGTCGACTATGCTTGGTCTCATGTATGCCTACTTCTATTATCGTAGCGGTAGTCGTGTTCGCACGGTTCTACACCAAACGAGTCAGACGCTTGAGATGGTGCCTGATTTATTTTGGTTAATCTTTTCACAGTTTCTCGCCATCTCCATATATAAAACAACGGGATTTGACCGAATCGAAGTAGCTGGCGGTTATGCGGAATACATACGACTTCTACCGATTGTCACCTTGACACTTACGACGTTGTTTTTCTTTATCAAATGGCTGACGATTCATATCCATGAACAAGAGGCCATCCCTTACCTTGAACTTGCCCAAGCGAAAGGGATTCGACCGAGTGGACTATTTTGGAAGCATTTGTTGCCGAACATCATCTATCGCTTTTACCTCTTTTTTCGTTCAAACCTCATCACCATCTTATCGACGCTTCTCATCGTCGAATATTTATTTAACGTCCAGGGACTGTTTCGATTCGCCGCCTACAATCCACAGATGGAGATCTTGCTCGTCATTTTATTCGTCATCTATATCCCGATTTTTCTGTTGGATCTATTCATTGAGTGGATCATTCCGAATGCCTGGAAAGGAGGGATTTGATGCGTCGAGTATTATTACGTGATCCGATTTTTATCGTCTGTTTCGTCATCGTAGTCGGTCTATTGTTGATGAGTTTTGGAAATACCGTACTTCGTGATGGGAACGTTGACCAAACCCTTATGCTCTACTCGGATGAGGGGAGACTCATCGGAATCCCACCACTTGAACCGTCAAAAGATCAGTGGCTCGGGACGGATAATGCTGGATATGATTTGTTTCAGATGTTCGTCGAAGGTTTTAAGTGGACTGTCGGGATTTGTGCGATTGTCGCGCTTGGGCGCATGACGATCGGTTTATTGGTTGGGATTCCGCTTGCTTTCCGCGGAGCACGATTAAATCACTTCTTCAAAAAGTTGCTCGATGGATTCTTGATTTTACCGATTTCGTTACTCGCTTTGATGATGCTCGCGTCGACGATGACGTTTTGGGATTCGACACAAGTACCTCCACTATTGGAACGAGTGAAGATTGAATTAATCGTCTTAGTCGTTCTCGGGTTACCTGCCGTCACGTTATATCTCATCACGGAGATTCGCCAATTGCTACAACAAGAGTTCATGATTGTTGCCGAGACGCTTGGTGGGAGTGTCTGGCATCGTGTGAGACTACATCTCTTGCCCCACCTGATTCCGACGCTTGTCATCGTCTTTATGCAACAGTTCGTGCAGACGCTCATGTTGCTCATTCATCTTTCGTTGTTTGGGATTTTCTTCGGCGGAACGGTTCTATTACATGAAGGGATCATGCCGACCGTCTATGAATGGTCTTCGATGTTTGGATACTACTTCAGACAATTCACAGCGATGACATGGATGACCAATCATCTATTCCTTGTCCCGGCGATTGCGCTCGCTGCGCTTATTTTTATCTTTAATGTATTGACGAGCCGACTCGAACGGGCATTCCGTCTACGTCGTCAAGAACCAAGGGTGACCGAAATGAACGTCGCACAATCGGAAGCGGCTGCTGCGTCACTCGACAATCCGTTTTCACTCGTCGATGTGAGTTTATCAGTAAAGAATGAACCGGATGATCTCTGAAGATATCATCTGGTTTTTTTATGTGCCGAATCGACTGAACAATCATGATTGCGGGAACGTATATAAGAGAATGAGATGACAAGTCAGAAAAGGAGTGAATCGACGTGAAAGCTGCGATTTGTACGGCGTATGGGGGACCAGAAGTGTTCGTCATTCAAGACGTAGACCGCCCGAAACCTAAAAGCAATGAGCTACTGATTCAAGTACATGCATCGGCCGTTCACTCAGGAGATCGACGACTTCGCGCACTGGACGTTCCTGCACTCGGAAAATTACCGATGCGAATGGTGGTGGGGTACAAGGCACCAAGACAACCGATCCTTGGTGTCGTATTGGCAGGTGTAGTGGTAGAGGTCGGTGGCGGTGTAAAGAGCTTTCAAGTAGGGGACAACGTCTATGCGCTCACCGGGATGAGGTTTGGTGGATATGCTGAGTTTGCTTGCGTGAACGAATCGAAATGTGTGGTTCAGATGCCCGCGTATGCCAGCTTTATTGAGGCGGCGGCACTTCCGTTCGGAGGGACGACCTCTTTACATTTTTTACGGAAAGCAAACATCGAACGGGCGGCAAATGTTCTTATATATGGTGGATCAGGTGCGGTCGGCTCCACTGCCGTACAGATTGCAAAACATTTCGGCGTACATGTCACAGCAGTTTGCCATGAACGGAACATCGAGCTCGTGAAGCGACTTGGGGCAGATGTGGTCGTCGATTATACGAAAGAGGGGTACGACTTTGAATTAAATACGTATGATGTGGTGTTTGATGCGTCTGGAAAAATCGATAAACGATTAGCGAAAGCCCATGTGAGCGAGAACGGGACATTCAGTTCTGTTGCGGGACAGGGACCGGCGAGTGAACGCAAAGAGGATTTGATATTTTTGAACGAATTGTTTGAATCAGGAGCATTGCAACCCGTCATTGATACGGTTTATCCACTCGATGAGATTGTCGAAGCACACCGATATGTGGATCAAGGGAGAAAGGTTGGGAATGTGATTGTGACAGTCAATTAGGAATAAACACCAGAGGATGAGTTGTTGTTGATGCCATCAAGTGCAACGGATGGAACGCATGAATACGGATATCTGTTGTGTAGGAATATCTTTATTGGTTTAGATGGATAATAGACGCATAATCATTTGTCTATCATTTTCAATCCGATCGGGGTTGGGATGTTTATTGAATCATGGCTATAAAAGAATGTTATTTCACATACCATCAGTGTACAACTTATCATTGAATTGAACTTAATACAAAATTGTAACCGAGGAGGAATTTCATGAGAATCACAGAAGTTACACTTTACACGAACCGGCTTGATGAAATGAAACGTTTCTATGCGGAAAAACTTGAACTAACCGTCATTGAGGAGGATTCTACCCGATTTCGAATTGAATTTGGGGAAGATACCTTGATATTCCAAGGGGCTGTAATGGAGCAAGAGCGACAGTACCATTTCGCTATCAATATTCCGGCTAACCGGTTCAAAGAAGCGAAGGAATGGATCATGTCACGTGTCCCGCTTTTAACCGAAGATGGGGAGAACGAAATTTATTTTGAAGGAATCGATGCATCATCGCTTTACTTTTACGACGCGGACGAGAATGTCGTCGAGTTGATTGCTCGACATTCGATTAATCCGGAAAATAACATCGAGTCCTTTTCATCAAATGAGTTTCTTGGAATCGGTGAGATGAGTTTGACGGTAGAAGCCCCGTCTCTCGTTGCTCAAGCGTTTGAAAAGATTGGTGTGGAGCGGAGGGATGGTAACCCAGTCGACCCCCATCATTTAAACTTCATTGGTCCTCCAAATCACGATACATACATTCTGCTCGTACCTCGAGGGCGCGTTTGGCTCTTTTCACCAAAATTGTCGATTCCTAGCCCGATTCAGATGGTACTTGATCAACAATACATCGTCGAAATGGATGAGACACACGAATTTCATATTCACTCCATCAAAAAATGAGTTCACGATTGAACTCATTTTTTAGTCTTTAGATTCGACATAACGATAAATTTCTTCTAATCGTATGGTTGCGTTCTCTAAGTTCACCTCAAACGATTTGTCTGAGCATTCAACTGTGAGCGAATCGCCGTTCTGACGTGAATAATCTAGTAATAATGGTCTGATTCGTCCATGTGCAATTTGTGCATTTTCGATGGAGGTTCGAGGGAAAATCATGGCGAACGTGTCTTGTGCAACCCGATATTTCTTATCTGTCCGTCGAGTCGCTTCATGCAGCTCGTCACTAAAATAGTCCAAAAACCACTCATATTCACTTGAACCGTACCGTTTCTCAAAATCATCGAGAATCGGCAATGTGATGAATGCCACCACGAACGTTTCACCGTGGCGAATCAACCGATCCCGTTCAGCCTCTACATCCATCAAAAACCGATCTCGGTTATCAAAACCGGTCTCCGGGTCGATTGCAATCAACTGACTGACTCTCGCTTCCGCAACCTTTAGTGCAAACTGGGCATGAAACAGGTTGACTTGTAGCCAGTAAGACAAACCCGTCAAAACCGCTAATAGTAATAAAATGTATAGTTGCGCGGTAGCGGCCGTCGCATATACAGGCATGTTGATTAAAAAGTAAGCTGCGAATCCTAATAGAATGAGTACACCAGACCCGCGATGTATGAGCAAAGTTGAAAGATAAAGAATCGGAATACAGATCATCCACCAAACAGGTAGAAGATTCATGATCAGAACAGAGGAAAATAGAATACTACATGTCAACGATACAACGATGAGTGCAATCAGTTGTAGTGAACTCGTTGTCCAATGTCTCATAGGTATCCTCCCTCTTGAAAGAAATAAATTGCAATAGTAACACTATTATCCATTTTCCAAAATAGTGATTGTTCAAACCGATTCAAACACTTGATTCATTATAAGTGATTCATCCTGTTATGAAAGGCTTATTTTTGAAAAGACGTGAATGTTTCCGAACACTTCTTTACGAAAAGAAGAATGAATGATTGGTGTATAATGGAAATCGAGGTGATTGCATGAATCGAAAACACATATTGCTCGTCGGGGGGACGGGGATGTTGGCAGGACTCACATCTTATTTGGCAATCGACCATCATGTCACGGTAGTTGGACGAGATAAAGAAAAAATGGCAAACGTCGTACAACGAAATCCTGACACGTGTCATCCGCTGATCGTTGATTATCGTGAGGAGGAAGCACTTTCAAGCGGACTACAAAGAGCGGTGCGGCAAAACGGTCCGTTTGATCAAGTCATCGCCTGGGTGCATCGAGGCTCAGGAAAAGCGATACAACTCATTTTGGATCATTCGGAGACTGCAGAGGTGATACATATTTTAGGTAGTCGGGCGAATCCGGAATATGAGAAAAGTAGCTTATGTATTAATGAACTTCAACTATATCGTCAGGTTCAACTTGGTAAAATCCATGAGAAGGAATCCACGCGTTGGTTGACACATGAAGAGATTGTGGAAGGGGTTATTCGTGCGATTAAATATCCGACCGATTACCAATTAGTCGGTCGACTTGAATAGGAAGGAGTCATAAGATGATGAAACAATGGAGAGGTTCCGCTGCTTTATGCATCAACGAAGAGAAGGAAGTCCTGCTCGTAAAGAATCGTGACATACAACAATGGAGTTTGCCATCAGGTGGTCTAGAAGACGGAGAAACGCTGGAACAATGTTGTCAGCGCGAAGTGTTAGAAGAGACGGGTTATCGCATTTCTGTTAATCAACGACTACATATCAAACGAACCATCATATCAAACTTTCAGGTCGAGACACATTATTTCTTGGCAACGTGTGAAGAGCGGGTCGAGACCGCTAGGATTGATTCGGATATCGAGGAAGTCAATTGGTGGTCGCTTCAAGAGTTAGAACGATTAGACCATGCGTTTCCAGAGGATCTCGAATTGATTCGAAGGTGGGTTATATGAATAAATTGGTTAAAGTCAATGGGTATGATGTTGAATATCGTTTATTCGGTTCCGGGGAACTCCTTATCGTGGTCATGACAGGAATGGGAGGTTCATTCGAAGAGTGGGTTTCTCTTTCTGAACAATTAAGTGAGTCGTATCAAGTATTGCTTTATCATCGCTCAGGTTATGGTGAGAGTGAGATGAACAATCGTTCGAGTCGAACGTCATCTCATCTTCTTGAATGTACAGAATTGTTGGATGCCCTTCAGCTAAATCAACCAATCATATTAGTCGGTCATTCTTACGGAGGTCTGTGCGCGCAACACATGGCCAAACTTGTTTCGGATAGAGTAGTAGGAGTCGTACTCGTTGATTCCACTTCCCATAATCTTTCAATATTAGATGAGTTAGAAACTCCTGTAATGGATTGTCAGTATTCAGATGAAGATTGGCGGACGATGTGTCGTTCTTATTCAAATCTATCGAAAGAAGAATTAGAGCGACTCCATCAGCCAGAATTTTCACCCGAGCAACAAGGCTTATCATCAGATGCACGCGCACGTCTTAAACGATTTTATCAATCTCCGCAATTGTATAAAACGATGTTGGAAGAAGAATCGTTCTGGCGTGATGACGCCGCGATCATCAAACAAATGGGCACTTTTTCATCGATTCCGTTAATTGTCATCGGCAGAGACCATGAAGCGATGATTCAGGAAGGAATAAATAGTGGGATGCCTGAGTCAGAAATTCGCTTGCTAGAAGAGACATGGCATGAACTCATTCATCAACAGTTGAGATTATCAAATCAATCGGAACTCATCATCGCGGAAAATGCAGGACACCAAATTCATTTACAACGACAAGACACAATCATCGAAGCGATTCACCGATTAGAACAAGCCGGTCGCATAAAAACGACCGGTTCATGAATCAAGACGCTTCTTCAATTTGATTTTGAGTGAAATACTCCCGTTTCGAGCGGTCACGAATGACATACATCGTGTAACAACCGATTAGGAAGAAGACGATCGAGAATGCGAGATAGACTGGGCGAATCCCGATTATTTCGGCAAAGAGTCCAATTCCGAATGTGAGCAGGATGACGAATAGCGACTCTGCCACATTGACGACACCAGAGAACCGGCCCATGATTTCGACAGGAACATGGTGTTGATAGAATGACAAAAATCCGGTATTGGCGAACGCAAGCGCGAACGTAAGAATAAAAAATCCGATGGAAGCCATCGTGAACGAAGAAGAGCCTGCGAACAGGAGATAGCCGACTGGTGTCATGATTGCCCCGAATCCAATACAAAACGATAAGGATAAACGGTGACTCCATCTTGAATTGATGAGTGACCCAACGATTATTCCAATCCCAGCGATACTGACGAGAAATCCATATCGGCTCTCAGACAAGTGAAGGACTTGGGTCGCGAATGACGCTTCCAACGAGTCAAGTCCAGACATGAAGATGGTCATGACACAGAACAATCCATAGATGAGCGTCACGTATTTGGCATTAGATGCAAATCGGATGACTACCTTCCAATCATTCATAATCATCCGAATAGAGAATGGTTCAACAGACGCTTCTACTCGAAGATGAGATGGAAGGCGCGACAGCATACCAACCGAGACGATGAGTGCGAACGCGTTCACGAAGATCGCAGTTGTCGGGCTCCCGATTAGGAAGAGTAGTCCGGCAATCGTCGGACCTAAAATGAAACCACTTGACTGCACAAAATTTTTCATCGCATTGAACTTTTGTCGATTCGAGGCAGGTACGAGTTGCGTCATGTAGACCAGGCTCGATGATTCGAACAATGAACTCAAAATATTTAAGATGAAGACGACTCCATAGATGAGCCATAAAGATTCAATCCAACCTAAGCTGAATACGAAACATGCGCGCAGGACATCCAGCAACATCATCAATCGTCTCGTATCGACCCGGTCAATCAGGCTACCTGACCATAGATTCGAGATGAGTGATGCGAGTGGGACTAATACATAGAGAATCGAGACGGCGAAAGGGGATCCAGTCATCTCTAAGACAATTAAGTTGAGCGCGATAAAGTATACCCAGGCACCGAGATTTGAGATTCCGACACTGACGAGCAGCAGCGTAGAGGTTTTTCGAAACGAGTTCAAGTTAATCACTCCTTGTGTTTTTAATCACTTTCGGAACGCAAAAAAATCCCACCCCCAAGAACGAATTCTTGGGGACGAGATTCTCATCGTGGTGCCACCCCTGTTCGTCCGCACGTCACCGCACGAACCTTGTTCGGTACTGCCGAACGAGTCGGACTATACCTCAACTCTATAACGGGAGTGCCCGTCGCCATATCCCTCAGGGTGAGTTCCATAGCGCTGCTCGGAGTCTTGTTTCGATCAATCCTCTTTACCCCTTTTCACCGGACGGGGATCTCTACGAAAGATTCATTGATGTACTGTTCTCTTCATCGCGTTTGTCAGATTATTTTTAAAAGGATAGCATATTGAAAAAATATTGGAAACAACATTTTGGAGAAATATGTATCTCGTGCGAAATCTCTCCTAGGATATTCGAATCTTGCTTTAATTAGTAGTCGGATTCAATAGTTCGGCTCAACTGAACAAGCATTTCACGGAATGGGTAGGCTGTACCCCGGATCGATTTCGTGAGAATAAAGGGCATCAGCTCAAACGTGATTAGAGAGCTTCAATCGATCTTGAATTTGGTAGGGGAGGGCGTTGAACGGTCCCTCCAAGCGTTGTACCGCATCCACATGATAAAACGTGCTCGTCTCCTTCATATTCATCATCTGGTCACCCAAATCGTATAGGAAAACGTGTTTATTCATCCCGAGAGCAATCCCGAGTTCAACATGTGCGCCTTTACCTCCGGGCAAGAGGATGACGACGAAGTCCGCTGATTGAATTCCAGAAACCTCCTCTTCGCCAATCGAGCGTAATGCGTCAATCGATGTGACGCGTTCGTTTTGAGTCCAGTCATACGTATGGGTGTGACCGAGCGCAATCAGCTGATCACGGATGAAACGTACTTCTTCCTTATTTGAGAAGCTTGAACCGACATAAAATCGCATGTGAAAACCTCCAATTCGTTATAGATGATTCATCTGGTAAAGAGCCACTTTATAAAATAAAATGATCAACAAGCAGCAAAGTACAAGGAAAGAAATCACGCTAATCAGTACAAATTTCATCAAAGAAAGTGGAACGTATGATTGAATCAAGCGTGTCATATAAATCGACGAGAGAACGAGTAAGACGATTGTGCCGATAAACCAAATGGAACCAGTCATTACATTCGGAATCAGCCAAAAATAGGCGATTGTCATCACGATTAGACACAGAGTGACCATTAAATCTTTACGTTTTTTAGTCATCTAATCCCCCTCGTTGATGTTCCAACTTCAACCGCACCTGTTCGGCATCCTCTGCATCAAACGTACTGTACCACCTCACATGGTTGAGATCGATGATCCGATAATGTCCGCTGATGATATTTTGCTGAAGGGTGTAATGTGGACCTGACTCGATTGCATGCCAAAAGACACGTCCGCCGAGCGTCTTTTCTTTCGGCTCGTATGTGTTCTCGGTTGCGATCAGTTTGACGAACTCGACAGGATCGTCACCAATTAGGTGTATGAGAACCTCACTCTCATTGAACAGCGCGCATAGCGTCACAACCGTCGACCAACTCGCTTCATTCCGCTCCTTCTCGATTTGAATGAGCGTTTTTTTGGATATGCCGAGTAAGTTCGCCATCTCTTCCTGTGAATGCTGGGATTCGATACGAATCAATTTCATTTTTCGAGAGACTTGTTCAATAAATTCGGATTTTTGCATAAGCGCTCCTTCCTTCCTGTTTGTCTGAATTACAGCGTCGCTGAGCTAATGAAAATCAAGATCCACGAGATTCCGAGAAACACGGTGAATAAAAAGAGACAAACGATGACATAACAGCAAATATATTGCCAGTAGGACAACCGTTTTGATTGATAAAAATGGTATGTAAAACTAAATGTCGCAATCCCGATCACTAAGAAAGCGACGATATCCCAGATGATGCCGACCTTCAAGAACGATGGAGTCAGAAACGAAGCGATGAGTGCAAGCACGACCGTCACAATCCCCGTAGAGATGGCGGCGGATGGCGTTGTAGTATTTTCCAACAAATCACCTCCTAGTATATTACAAGTGTAATTTTACACTTTAAGTGATTGATGTCAATTATCTAAATAAAAAATCCTTCTGATGAAGGATTTTTTATGTGTCCTCTTTATTCGTTAAATAAGTTGTCAGTGGATAGACACCGATGCTTTGTAGCACAAGAGAGAGAAGAATGACGGCAAACGCGAGAGATATCATTTCGCTCGACCCGTCAATATTTTCTGCCTCTAGCCAGAGCACGAGGGCAATCGACATCGTTCCTTTGATTCCCGACCATGTGAGTAAGGAAGTCGCCGTTAAATCGTCTTTAAATTCCTTACGCCAGACGGGGACCGAATAGACGAGACCGCCGACGACGATGAACCGAGTCACGATTGAAAGCAGGAATAAAAGAACGGCGAACGTCCAAAGAGATACAGACAAGTATGCCGTTGCCTCGATTCCAATCAATAAGAACAGGAGGGCGAGCAATATTGGAATGACGATATCCCAGAAACCATCAAGATGACGCTGGACCGATTCGTAATTCGCTTTTGTTCCGAGTTCGTGTGACAATATCATACCTGCTGTCACCGTTGCGAGTACACCAGACACTTCTAGCGCATCGGCGAGATAGAAGGCGCCATATGCAGTCACGATCGTCAACATGACGAGCTCATGCTTTTTAAAGCTGACAATCATCAATCTCTTAAGTAAGAATCCAAAGATAAAACCGATCCCGATTCCTCCGGCAGACACAATCAAAAAATCAATTAAAAAGCTGAGCGTGGAGAATCGTTCTCCCGTCGCGAACATACTGAGAAAGATTGTGAAGATGACGACACTCGTCCCATCGTTCACCATCGATTCGCCTTCGACGACGTCCGCAATCCGCTTCTCCCCTTTACTCCGTTTTAAAATCGCGGTCACGGAAACGGGGTCGGTCGGAATCAAGATGGACGCTAATAAGAAGGAAGCGGTCAACGTGAGCGGGGTGAAGAGCTCGCTGATCCAAAACGTGCCATATCCCATCAAGATGGCGGTCAAGACAAGACCGACCGTACTTAATATCGCGATGATCCCAAAGTTATCTTTCAAGTCGTTATACTTAAATTGATAGGCCGACGTAAAAAGTAAAGCCGGCAGGAACACTTCAAAAATCATATCTTTCGTAATGAATACGGAATCAAAGAAAGTGATATAAGATAGTCCAATCCCAATCAAGACCAAGATGACCGGGACAGGGAAGTAATTTCGTTTGGAATCAATCAAATAAATGAGATAGCCAATGAGTAGTAATGTGATGAACTGTTGCGCGATCATGACGACGTCCTCCTCTACATCAACATGCTATACACTATCTTCCCATTCAAGGTCTAATCAAACGAGAATTGTGGAATATAGGGGATAGTACATTTAATTTACTCAGGGAGGAATCAACATGGGAAACCCGATTGGAGATTTATCTTGGACGTTTTATTCGGAGTGTGAGGTGCCGAGTGATATCACGGAGTCATTCATCGACGGGGAGCGGGCGGTCGCGGCTTATAAGACGGTGCGTGACGTCGCTGTCTTCACGAACAAACGCCTGATTGTCCGTGACGCGCAAGGGCTTACGGGGAAGAAGATTGAAGTCTACTCACTTCCGTACGACTCGATCAATATGTACTCGACGGAGAATGCGGGACGAATGTTTGACTTGAACTCCGAAGTTCAGCTGTTCACTCGCGCCGGAACAATTAAGATCAATCTAAATAAAAAAGTGGATGTGCGTAAGTTCGACCGACTGCTCGCAGAAGCAATTTTGTAAAACAGTGGACCGAGAGTTCTCGGTCTTTTCGTTTGGATTTTTCTGACAATCTCTTATCATACGTGATACGATCATACATAATGTGTGACGGAGGTTACGATGCGATTTAAAATCCGACTATTGATGGTCATGTTTGCTGGATTTATGTTGGTGACTGGATTTATCCATCTGGCCCGTCTATTTTGGGAATGGTTTCACGACCCGACAGACGGTGGAATTATACTACGTTTTTCTGGGAAAGATGGTGTTAGCGGCGACGCATTTGATGGGAAGTTCCGTAAGTGGAAAGATGAGGATCTTCAACTCTTAAATCATGACTTTCTAGACTATACGTTCGGATCAGGTGGGACGGTAACAGAGACGGGAAATTCAGTCTGGATGTGGTTCCTTATTGGAGGCTTGATCGTTCTCCTGATTTTGACGCTCAGCATGCTACGTAAAAGAAAGGGTGTCGTCTCGACCATTGATTTCTCGAGTAACGCCGTAAAACGAAGAGGGAGAAAGACTAAAGCAAAAGAGTTTGTAGAACCCAGTGAGATCCAATGGACCGATAACGCGATTCGGAATGCGCTCATCCAGTTCAATTTGGATTTGCCGATTTCCTCAAGACACCAATCGAATGAGACGGTGTTGGATTGGTTCAAGCGGATCGGTGTGGAAGAGGTGGACCTCTCGCCTTATTGGAAATCAAGATATATAGACGAAGTGGTGAGTGATGAAGAATCTAGACGGTTTCGAGAGGCATTACATTTCAAGCGATTGGAAGACGGTAAGGGGTGATTGTGTATGAACGATGAAATAGAGGTGGTTGATTCCGATACGCGCAAGTCAATGGGTTCAGCTCGTTTGGTCAAGTCCAATCATCACTTCTACATCCATTGGAATGGGTTGATCATGGACTTCAATCGGCATGAATATGTGGCGGGTATTCGAATCATTGACGAGAATCACTTGTTCATCTGGGCGTTTACGTTGGAAGGAGAACCAATCAATGCGTGGGTGCTAGATGTAGACGGCGACATCAAACATTCATTTCACGCAGGTAACGCGATTGAAGCGGTTGAGATCAATGATACCGGGATCTGGGTTGGTTACGGGGACGAGGGCATCTTTGGAGAAGGGATCTCGACCGAGGCTCTCGTCTGCTTCTCAAAAGAGGGAACCGTACGTTTTCAATATAATCAAGAGGTCAGAAAGGCCCCAGTTCTTCATGACTGCGACGTGATGTGTACGTCAGAGAATGGGGTATGGGTCATCTCTTCAATCGATGGTCGTCTCGTTCATGTCCATGCGAACGGGTGGATTGAAATATATCCGATGCCACGTCATCTCCTTGACTGTTCGTCGTTGATGATTGAAGACGGTGTTGCCTATGTCGAGAAAGAAGGACAAATTTATCGTTGGCCTTTTAAGGAGAAGAAGCGTGCCGAAGTCTTTCAGAATGATAACAAATGATAAGAGAGTATTTTAGCTCACTATATATTTCAAATACCGTATTTAATACCTAATTATTATGTAGATAGAGAAGAATTAAATGATCTTACCAATCCATTCTAATATGCAAGAAGACATTCGCAATTTTTTTGTTGAACAATGGGGTTCAGCTCAAATGGTCGTCTCCTCGGGAACCTACGATTGTACAGAGCTCGGAGGATTTGTCTACATGAATTTAAATCAAATTCACGGTCTTGTTACATATGTTATGAGAGATGAGGAAATAGAAATCATATCTCTTGATAGCCTGATGGAGAATTGTGGGATTGGCTCTCGCTTACTCCAGGCTGTTGAAGAAATTAGTATGAAGCATGGCGTTAAGCAATCAATTGTCATCACAACCAATGATAATTTGAGAGCACTCGGCTTTTATCAACATCGTGGCTATCGTCTAGAACGAATCATTCATGATGCGGTGACGAGAACAAGAAAACAGAAATCGACAATCCCACAAGTCGGATATGATAAGATTCCTTTATTGGATGAAATCCTACTCATCAAAAATCTGAAAGAACAGAAATGAGGAATTCACATGATCCGTTTTGGTATCATTGGTACAAACTTCATCACAGACTGGTTTATTGAAACAATCAATCAGTTGGATTACGTAGAAGTGACGGCACTTTACTCGCGCACGGAGTCGCGTGCTAACGAATATGCAGAAAGTCACTCCATTGTACATACGTTCACATCACTTGAAGAGATGGCGCAGAGTGATGTCATCGATGCGATCTATATTGCGAGCCCGAACTCGCTTCACGCCGAACAGAGCATCTTGTTCATGCAGCATGGCAAACACGTCCTGTGTGAAAAGCCGCTCGCCTCGAACGTTCAGGAAGTCACCCGAATGATTGAAGTCGCGAAGGAGAACCAGGTCGTCTTACTTGAGGCACTCCGTAATCTATTCATGCCGAACTTTGAACGGGTTCAACAGGCGATGGAGCGAATCGCTCCGGTACGTCGGGCCGTCTTCAATAAATCACAGTATTCTTCCCGATACGATTTGTATAAACAAGGGAAAAATCCGAATACATTCAATCCCGATTTTTCGAACGGGTCATTGATGGACCTTGGCGTCTATTTACTCGGTCCCGCCTTGAAATTGTTCGGTCAACCGAATGACGTCCAGGCGAGCGGTGTCAAACTCGAATCTGGAGTGGACGGAAGCGGGACGGTCATCCTTTCCTATGATGGCCTTGATGTAGTGGTCATGCACTCAAAGATCCATGCGACATCGACGCCTTCTGAGATTATCGGGGAAAAGGGACGCATCATCATCGATGATATTGCGACGTGCGATGATGTCCGTCTAGAGTTACGGGATGGCACATCAGAAATCATATCAGAAGCGCAGAACGCTCCGATGTCATATGAAATCGAAGCGTTCGTCCGAGCAATTAAAGCGGAGGATACAGAAACGGCTGTGCACTCAGCGACCGATATGATTCGCTTAGCTAATGTGATGACGACCGTGCGCAAACACGTTGGTGTGGTCTATCCAGCAGATAAATAAATATAAAACAGTCCTTGATGTCGTCTGCACATCAAGGACCGTTTCCATTATTCTTTGTTCAAATAGAGATACCTTAGAAACAATCCCAATACAATCGTCATGACGACGGCAGGGATGAGTCCAATTAGAAGTAGTGTGTTCATACCGTTTCCTTTCTGAGTGACTTGAGTCGTTCATGCATCTCATCAAAAGAATGGCTGTCCGTTAACAACCTGAGCTCTGCATCGGCAAGTACCGTCACTTGAGTCGACCATTCTCGTTCAATCTCGATTTCGGATTTCTTGATTTCTACGTTGGCCCGCTCAACTTGCTTCGTATGAATCGTTTCAAGACGCGACCGAATCATATTGCGAAGAAGTGAGGTCAACTCATCTTTCAGTTGCGTCCGACCGTCTCCCTCGAAAAATTGACTCGCGTTCTTATAGCGCTTCAATACCGACTGATAAGGTGGTGTCTCGAGATGAATCGGTTCGACAGCCTCTCTTAGCCATGCCACGTCGAGTTCACAATCGAATTCGAGCGTCGGAAGGAGAGATGCTTGACGTTCGGTCAACCGTTCGACCAAGGCGACGAACTCGCGTTTAACGTATCGCTCCAACCGATACTGAAATACTTGAAGCTCTTGTTGGATGTCATAGGCGTATTTATCGAGCGTACGTCCAAGGGCACGCTCTAAGCTCTTCCTTGAGCCATCGACCTCGACCGGATGAAATGTCTCTTTGACGAAGTCTGAGAGGCGAAGGAGTGATCGCGTCTCGAGGTGGGCGAGGAGTTCTTTCGCTTCCCGGTCAAATAGGTCGATGAGAGCTGACACATCGAGTGCCGGCGGGTTCTCGAATAAAGCAATCAATTGCTTTTGACGATGTTCTTTCGCCGACGCGTCCTCTTTCGCTTCTTTCAATACACGATCAAATGCAGCGAGTAGCGCTGTCGTTTCTTCCTGGATACGCATCGCGTTCGCGAGACGAAGGTCTTTGTCGACATAGCGTTCAAGCGTCGAGACGAATTGATCGAATCCTGCGTCATCCCCCTGCATGGCGTTTCGGCTTGAAATTGGAAGGACGGTCGGTCTACGGACACCGAGCGCGGTCAACTGTTGTGAGACATAGTTTGTGACCGCATTCCGCTCCTCAGCATCTGTCGCAAGATCGGAGGCGTTCACAAGGAAGAACATCTCGTGATCTCCCGTCCCTTGGACACGACCGAGCTGGATGACGAGCTCCCGGTCCGCTTCCGTGAACGCATGATTATAATACGTGACGAACAAGACAGCATCCGCGTCACGCATGTAGCCGAACTGTACCTCGCTGTGTCGGTTGAACTGTGAATCGGCTCCAGGTGTGTCGACGAAGACGATGCCGCGTCGCGCCCACGATGAGTCGAGGTACAGTTCAATTTCTTTCACGATACAGCTTTTCTCTTCTTGTGCGACGAACGCGCAGAACGTGTTATAGTCAACGATTTCCATTTGTCCGAGATAATCGAGCGGTGCCGCTTTTACCGCGTTGACGAACGGGTGGTCGACATCGAGTGAGGCGAGGGAAGTCCCATAATCTTGCAGCTCACCCTCAAGTTCATCTCGTGATTTGAAGGTGATCATCGCCGTTCGATTCGTCCGACCGTTCGGCGGAACAATCTTAGTAATCGATGCCGTCAATGGGTTCGGTGAGGTCGGTAGAACTGTCTCCCCGAGAAGGGCATTGAGGGTTGAAGATTTTCCGGCCGAAAACGCACCGAAGATGGCGAACGTGTATTGTTCATGCTTCGCACGCTCGATTTTCTTGCGTAATGTCGAGACACGGGAGCGGAACAATGGATGATTCTCTAATATTTCACATACCGCATTTTCATAAGAAAAATTAAAATCAAATAAGTCATAATCATCTTCTAAAAACGATGTCGATGCAACCTCTGATTCAACAACATTCGACTGTTTTTTAGGGAGGTACGTCGCGTCGACATAGTTTCGAACTGCCAACTGATTCACTTGATTCGAATCAAGTTGGAACTCCTCATATTTTCGAATCGAGTCCAAACGGTTGGAAAGACGAATCCGTAACGCTTCCGTATCGAGCGCTTCATACAACTCATCTTCTTCAGCTGAAAATAGTTCCAAGCGCGTGTCGACTTCAGCTTTCATGTACGTATCCGTCGAATGGACCCAAGGTTCTGATACTTTCGTCACCCATGTCGCCAGGGCCGTCTCGATGTCACGGCTGAACTGTAATACCGTGTCACCGCTGAGTGATGCGCCGGACTTCACTTGTTCAGTGATGAGTGAGCTCGGTGCAATCGGGAGGACATCGCCTTTCGGAAGGAGTGTCTCTGGAAGTTTCAAATCTCGGATGATGTCTTCCGCGTACTTCACGAGGTGCGGTCGTAAGCTCATATCAATCAGACGGTTGAACTCTTTAACCACCACTTCCTCACGACGAGCTCGTTCCTGCTTCGTCTTTTCTTTCGAGAACAAAAGTCCGACCTTGAAAGAAGGAGAACAACTCTCGAGATAAGAACGTAGCAACTCACGGAACTCATAAGTCATGATCGGTGCACTTTCGACGATTGGTGCCTGATGTTTGAAGAATTCGCGACGGAATGAGGTCCACCATGCCCGTTTCTTTTCAAGGCGATGTAGACGTGACTGCATTTCCTTCGGGCTCTTTTCATAAGTTGGCAATTGGTCCAACATCGATTGAATCGATGTTTCGTTGCGGCGGACTAGCGTATGAATCAATGCATCCGCATGCTTGACTTGCTGCTGTCTCGAGTCCGTGATGACTTGTCGCACATACGACCGCAAGCGCTCGACTTCGTTATGTGGATGCTTCAAATCACGAAGTGAGATGTAGAATGTGTCATTTGGTATGATGTCATGATGACGGAATGCTTTTGTCAATGACGCCTTGAAGTCCACAAAGGAAAGCTCATCCTCATCATGCTTGTCGATTTGGTTAATGATGATGGAGTAGGGACGTCCTTCCCGGCTAAATTGTTTCATTAGTCCGATGTTTTGTTCCGATTGGACATGGTTGTAGTCCATCATGAAGAACAAGTGATCGGCCAAGAAGAGCGAGCGCTCCGTCGCTTGGCGATGTCGTTCATCCGTTGAGTCAATCCCTGGCGTATCCATCAACACGACGTGTTCATCAAATGGGAATCGGTCAATCGTATACTCGACTTCCTTGATTTCCTCGACTTTGCAATAGTCACTAATATTTGATAGGGAAGAAGGGTCTAATGAAATCCAGTCCGTATCATTGATTGCGACGGATGCCGCTGATTCGCCACCTCGTAATGTGACGATATTCGCACTCGACGGAATCGGACTTGTCGGAAGGAATCCGTCCTCTAGCCAGTCGTTGAGCAATGTCGACTTCCCGGCTGAGAAGTGACCACAGACGGCAATCCAGACTTCTTCATTTGTTACTTTTTGTAGGGCGGTCCGGGCGAGTCGTGCAGCGTCCGTCATCTCCTCTTGTTCAAACGTCAAAGCGAGCCGTGCCAATTGTTCTTGTTGTTCGTGCATGTTTCCCATCCCCTAATTATGATTCCGTCGTGATGCCGACACGATGTCCGACATAGTCATCGTCCGTTAAACAAGCCACCACCAAATCGGCAACGTCATCTCTCGAAATTGGACCTGAATGTTTAGTCCCCAATACCTCTTTTGACACGATGAGTTCACCGATAGATTGCTCATCGATCAGTTGAGTCGGACAGATGACTGTGAAGGCCAATCCGGAATCTCGTAATAACTCGTAAGCCCGAGCGTGATCTTCTGCTGCAGTTGTCGTTGAGCGTTTCGATTCGCTCGTTTCAAAGCGGTAATTATCGCTGTCATGTGCCTGCAAGATGCCTGCGGTCCCGACCGTGATGATGCGGGACAAATCAAACTGTCGCATCGCTTCAACGACGAGTGGTGTGAATGTAGACAATACACTTTGTTTGTCCGTCCCTAACGCCGAGATGACGACGTCTGCAGATCGAACCGTTTCAATGACAGCCTCTCGGTCGGTCGCATCTCCTAGAATTTCATCGATCCCTTCATTGGAACCTAGCGACTGTCTTGTTAGAAGTGTGACGCGATGTCCCTTTTCGAGTAGGCGTTCAAGCACCCGTTCCCCTGTACGGCCACTTCCGCCGAATAAAGCAATTGTTGACAAGTAAACCCCTCCCCATCAAGATGAAAGAAATATTCAACGCCATCATAACACGGAAGCGTTCACAAAACTGCCTGAAATGGTTCGATTCTGCTTGAAAAGAATGTGGTACGTTTTAGAATTGAAGAAGAAGGCAAAAAATACATATGACAGCTGTAAGAGAGGAAGGCACCACTACATGAAATTTGGGGCTAGAACTATTAAGACCGGACTATCGGTTGCAATCGTCTTACTGATTGCCGAGGCGTTTCAATTCCAACAAATCGTCGTCCCGGCACTCGCTGCGTCACTGGCACTTCTGCCGTCTGTCTATCAGACTGGGCTTCGCCTAATCGAGGAGATGAAAGGGAATCTCATCGGAGCATTGCTTGCGGTCGGTTCCTTGCTACTGACTCCGAATCCGACACCGATTGCAATCGGATTCGTCATCATCATCGCCATCTCCATCCTTCTCTTTTTAAATTTAGAATCGACGACGCGCACCGTTATCTTGACGACGATTCTAATCATGGAAGGGGCAAGTCAGTCCGATATGCCGGTATGGGTGTTTGCGGGCGAACGTTACTTACTCATCATGATGGGGATTACGGTTGCGTTAATCGTAAACGCACTTTTGTTCCCACCTCGGTATGAACGGAAACTCGAAGCACAAGTAACCGATGTCTTTCAAATGGTCGTCCGAATCGCGCGTTTGTTTGCTGAAACGGAAGGCGGTCGTTCATCATTCGAGTCGCTACCTGAAACGAAGAAGTTGCACAGTGACTCAAAGCAAACATATGCTTATTTTGAAGAAGAAATTAAAGCGAATCGCTGGCTTGAGAAGAAGACGCCGATTTTCCGACGAGCCGTTATTAAATCTAAGATGATTGAGACGAACCGGGCTGCACTCCATGTCATCGAGAAACTTGATCATGACTTCCATACAATCGAACAACTCCCCCCGCAACTAAGCGAAGAGTTGTATCGCCATATTCGTCACTTGTTACGTCGACATGAGCGTCTGTTTTCAGCCTATGAACTCGAGAACGAACATCTCATCGACAGGGAAGAGGATCTCATCCATGAGAACTTTGACTTTGCGAAACTGATGATTGAGAGAATGAGAGAAGAAGAGGAAGAACTCATTCTCATTGTTGTGCCACTCGTGGCGACGATGACCGACTGGGTCAAGGCAATGAATGAACTCGAACGCTATCTTGTAACTGAAATGAAGAAACATGGGGACAACTTAAAAGTGGAACCACGTAAGAAATGGTTTTTCGAGGATTAAGGGACGAGCAAGCCATCAAGAAAATTACAACCACCATTTCATAAGACCATGAATGAGTGCACAGAATCGAGTGTACCTTCGTGGTTTTTTGTAGTGATTTTTTCTTGATTATCAGTCTATTACAAAGGGTGAATAGCTACTATAAAACAATGAGTTTACAACAATGCATTTGGTAATAAACGTAAATTATGTTAGTCTAGAGAAATCATTGACAACGTTGCCTTTATGACTTGATTTTGAAGGGGGATGCCTATGAACAGGATTTTAGTAACACTCTTCCTGATGACCGCCATAATGATGTCTTTGATTGGTTGTGGTGCGACATCCTCTACTGAAGAAATTGATCCTCGACCAGTTATCTCATTTGATGCCGGAACCATTCTCGCAGATGCTCAAAATCATCAAATAAAAATGTTAATGTTATCAAGTTTACCGATGGATACGGTAGACGTGGCAGGGGCAGTCGAAGAGCTAGAAGGATTCAAAGCAGAAAATGATATATACCTTGATGAACTGAATGGATTGAAACAGAAGGAAGCGACTTCTGAAGACTATAAAATGTTACTCATGGAATATCTTCAAGAAGAAAATGACTACATCGACAAAACGATTGAAGCCGTATACGCCAAAGATCTTTCTCGACCGAGTCGATTTTCAATGGAAACACTCTATGCGAGAGCGAACGAAAAAATCGCACGATTCCGCTACGAGCCGAAGTAAAGCTATTATCCATCATCACACTCGAGAGAAATTACGAAATACGAAGGAAACGAACCGATTAAAAGGTTCGTTTTTTCTGATTCATCCGAGGTACAATCATCTTACTCCATAAAACTTTAGGACGGGAGGGGATTTGAATGATCAAACGGTCGTTTGAGCAGGTTACGAAGTATTGGAACATCTTAGTTGATGGCGATGAGTATGCTGTAAACTACGGAAAAATAGGGACGATTGGAAAGGTACAAGTAAAGTCTTTTGAGTCAGATTTAGCGTGTATGAAAGAGGCAGAGAACCTCATTCGTCAAAAGTTGAGAAGTAGAGGATCAGTCTATATTTGATGAGTTATATGAACGCTTAAGTACATTCCCGACCGAATCCTGAAACTTTTCGAGAAGAAACACGTATACAATAGAGACAGATACATATGAACGATAGGGGGATTCACCATGTCAGAAACAACACCGACATCAGAAGAAGGTGTCACACCACAACGAATCAGCGGAACGCTTCCGATCGAGGCACGGGCGGTCTTTCGATTATCGAGCGCGATTTTTTATATCATCGGTCTCCTCATCACTGGAGCTCTCGTTGTCGCATCATACTGGTTCGACTGGCCGACTTGGCTACAGATTGGCTTTATCGTGCTGCTTGTCATCGATGTCGTCTATAGCTTGATTGATATCATCTGGTTCCAAAAGTGGAAACAGGAACGATTCACGTATGATGTCCAGCCACTTGAGATCCGGATTCATCATGGGATCATCACGACACATGACGTACTCATCCCGATGACGAAGGTCCAATATGTTCATGCGGAACAAGGACCGCTTCTACGTAAATACGGGTTACAGACCATCACCATCGGAACAGCGGCCGGTTCTCACGAAATCTATGCGATTGAAGAGTCATTCGCGAAAACACTCCGTGAGCAGATTGCCATCTATGCACGTATTGAAGAGGAGGATGTCGTATGACCGAGACCGCGTTAACATGGCATCGACTCCCGAGTCGCGTTTTGGTGCTGCGTATTCTCGAAGTCATCAAGTCGTTCGCCATTCCAATCGTCTTACTCTTTGTGCTTAACAACGACTGGGAATCGACTTTCGGCATCATCATCCGAGTCGGCATCCTACTCTTTCTATTACTCGACATTGTCCAAAAGTTCTTTGGGTGGTTAAACTTCCGATATGCACTCGATGAAAAGACCGTCTATGTCATCGAAGGGAACTGGTTGAAAAAAGAAAAGTCGCTTCCGCTTTATAAAATTCAAAGCGTCCATTCCAACAGCCCGTTCCTCTATCGATTGCTTGGTGTCGTGGAATTGACGTTCGATACGAATGCCAACAGTGACGATGCATCATTCAAACTGGCTGGTGTCTTTCCGACCGAAGCCAAACGACTTGAAGAGATTCTCGAGCAAGTTCGTCATCGGAAACAGAATGCACAAACCGAAGGCGATTCTGAAGAGTCGGATGCGACACCTGAACAGTCAGAGCCGTTACCAAGCCGTCTGTTATACGCCTTGTCGACGCGCGAAATCGTGTTGGCTTCCGTCACATCGCTCTCTGTCTTCGCCATCTTCCCTGTCGCCTCGACAATCATCTCGTCGATTGACGACTTCATCAACTTGGATGGGGCGTTCAATCAGGTCGAAGATTATGTCATCCGTGCGTCCATCATCGTCATCGGTCTTCTCGTCATCGGGGTGTTGATGCTATCGGTCGTGATCGGCATGGTCATCAACTTCTTGAAGTATGGGAACTTCCGGCTCGAGCGGAGAGGCGAGCGCATTCGTGTCGAAAAAGGATTGTTGAACCGGAGTGCGAAAGAGATCCCATATGAGAAGATTCAAGCGATTCGCATCAAGGAGACGTTCATCCGTCGCTGGTTCCACATCGTCGGAGTCGAACTCGTGGCAGCAGGGACGATGGATGAATTGAAGGACGAGTCGTCGACGATTCTCCCGTTCGTGCGGCGTGACCGGGCGATGCGCGTCCTACGTGAACACTTTGCGTATTTCACATGGTCGGATGAATTGCATCGACTCCCGAGACGGGCGTTAGGAATCAAACTACTACGAATCAGCTGGTTCGGCTTCATCCTATCAGGACTCGTGCTCTACTTCTTCCGAGATTACGCATGGTGGCTCCTCCTGTTATGGACCATTATCATCGGAGGACGCGTGCTCAGTTACGTCACAACTAAGTATGTCCGCAAAGATCAATTCATTCAGTTACGGACTGGAGCATTCAACGTCCAATCGTTCTTGACGGACAAACCGCGAATCGAACAGATTCAATTGAAGCAATCGCTCTTGCAACGTCGGTTCGGACTTTGTACGGTTCAATTCTCGACTCGAGGAGGATTCTTGTCCATCGAGACAATTGACGACATTCCAAAAGAAGAAGCGGACGAGATGCTCGTCTGGTTCTCTCGTTATAACGAACTCAAAGAAAAACGCTCAGGATAAAGTTTCCTGAGCGTTTGAATTATTTGTGATTTTCGTGTCAAATGATGTTTCTCTTACTGAAAACGCGGATAAAGTATGGTATGATGCAAGTAGAAAGAGACCGGTGCTCGACACACCGACCTCTGGCTTACAGGCTCCCACTTTAAGAGTGGTCCCAGCCGCCACAATGGTTAGTGAATCAGAAAGTGACCCATCTCATTGCGCCGAGGGGGTCATTTTTTTGTGCGTTCAGACGTTGCACGATCGGATGTTCGGTGAATCACCAAGTGAACGATGATCGGAGCGAGGATTGGGATCATGACATAATCTCCAACCCAGGTCCAAAGTTGTTCCATCCGCACCACCGCCTTCCTCCATTGTGGACTTGGCGGCTGACCCCACTATTGCTGCGTTAACCTGCCCCTTCATTATAACAGATTTGTTCGTAAAATGACGTTAAAAATAAGAACAAACGTTCTTGTTTTTCAAAATGAATCTTTTGATGGAATTGGTCTCATGAATGGGTCCAAAGAAGGAATTGAGTCGAATCGCTCTTGCTTGTTAGATGTCTGACAGGATATAATCAATTTCGTGTGTATACACGGGTGGGTGAGGGTGCCAATAAAGGATTGATTCCTATGGCAAAACAAACAGAATGGAAAACAGAAACATACGGGGGCGTGCTGAACTTCCTGGCGACAGCATACATCCCGGCCGTGCATGCGGCAATTTTGACACAAGCCGGACTCCCGTTCGAAGGGGCGCTCGTCGGAGCGATTTTGACAAGCATCATCGGGACGTTGATTGCGGGATTCTTCAATCTTCCGCTGCTCTTGTTACCGGGGATGGGGATTAACGCGCTCTTCACGTACACGCTCGTCTTGCAGATGGACTTGAGCTGGCAAAGTGCGCTCGCCGTCTCGTTCGTCTCAGGTTTACTCGTCGTATTGTTGACGGTGACCAAAGTGGCGAGGAAATTGGCGAACGCCTTTCCACCAATCATTCATGACGGATTGACGGTCGGTCTCGGCCTCTTCCTCATCTTGATTGGTCTCGAGGCGGCTGGAATCGTCTCAGGCGGGGGTGGGGCATTGCTCCACATCGGTGACCTCGGTGAGCGTAACGTCCAGGTGGCCTTTTTATCACTCTTCGTCGCCATCTTGCTGTTCTTGAAGATGGGACCGAGCAGCTTCCTTTGGACGATCGGTTTCGGTGTCGGACTTAGTGCCGTGATGGGAACACTAGAATGGACGGGAAGCTTCGCATTGACACCATTCTTCGAGTCATTCGGCACGGTATTCGGAAACATCTCGTTCGCGGAATCTGCGTCTCCTCTCTTCTTGGTCGCGGTCGGTGTACTGACGCTCGTCTTGTTGATTGAAAACATCAGCTTGATCCAGAATCAGACACGGGCAATCGGCAAAGAAGAAGAGGCGCCGAAAGGTCTCGTCGCACAAGGTTTGTCGACGATGGCCGGGGCCATGTTCGGGTCAAGCCCAACTGTCTCAACAGTCGAAGTGGCTGCCGGGATCTCGGTCGGTGCACGAGGCGGGATTGCTTCATTCGTCACGTCTGGATTGTATGTGGTATCGCTCATATTGTTACCACTCTTTGCAATCATCCCTGTGACGGCGATTGCACCGGTGTTGATTATCATCGGCATGATGATGTTCCAAAACGTGAAGCATTTGCCTCTCGATAACTGGGAGCATGCCTTCCCGGCAATTCTCGTCATCATCATGATTCCGTTCACGTATTCCATCGTCGATGGGATCGGTCTCGGGTTCATCGCATACACGATGATTGTTTTGTTCAAGAAGGGCTACCGGTCACTCAGTCCGGTCGTCGGTGTCTTGACCGTATTGTTCTTAGTTTTCTTCTCATTACCAGTCTGGTTATAGAGATACGCACGGCATCGTTCATGACGAACGGTGCCGTTTTTTTGATGATTCTCAATGGATGGTTCATGCTATAATCGCTGTAATTTGAAGAAAACGGGGAGGGGATTTGATGCAAGTCCTTCAAGAATTCGCATCGTACACAGAATGGCTCAAGTCGTTAGAAAAGCTAAGTGAATCTGATTGGACTAAACAGATCGACTCTGAGAAGTGGTCCATAAAGCAAATCATCTTACATATCGTCCATTGGGACAATCATCTGTTGAATGTCATTATCCCATCGGTGAAGAACGGGGAAGGAATGATATTCCCTGACTTTGACTCGTTTAACGCGCGGGCGACGAACGCTCGTCACGATGATCGAGTCCTTAAGTGAAGAGGCGCTGACTTATAAAACGACAGCGAATGGCGTCTCACATGATCCGCATCAAGGTGTCCCATATTCACTATATGTGATTATCGGAGAATTCATCGAGCATGACCGACACCATATGAAGCAAGTCGAGTCGATCCTGAAATAAGACAACGGAAAGTGCGAGGTCTGAAACGGAAATTAAGTCGTCTTCAGCGAAATATGCAAAGGACCCATCATGATTTTCCAACTGAGTTTCATAATGGTTATTGGAATACCAAGATTCCGGTCGAACAAACCTTTTTACTGGATATTCAACACAATGCCCAAATCAAACAGACAATCATTCATACTCTGCTCGATCAAGCGACGCGTCTAACGAAACAACGCGTGGATGAACGAATGCGAGTCGTCGTGCTGCTAGATCTTCCTACACTTTGGAACTCTGAGCTTCTCGTGTTTCAAGATGAAGAGGTGTTACAAACGTTCATGCGGCGTGATTCATCCCATCAAAAATGGATCCCGATTTCTCATGAGAAAACGTTTATGAATAAATGGGACATTTGTAGTGATCAAGATATTCGCGTGTATGGATTTGAAGAATGGTTGTTCGACGAAGAAGATGAAGGTAGAGAATTGTGGATGCTCGTTCAATGAACGGGCATTTTTCTTTTGTCTAAAAATATCTGAATATTCCGTTAAAGAGCATGGTAAAATCCTTTTAATTCCACGACAAACTCTCGAAGAATTTGAAACTGTTCGGAATCTATTCCGGTGATGAGGGATATGCCACTTATGAAAACGGTGATCGCGTCTATAGTGTTCAAGTCATCTTTTACACCCATTCATTCTCAGGAGAAATCGCTCAATTGACAGACGAAAGTCACGAACATCGATTTTTCTCAAGAGAAAACCTACCACGATTACATCAACATCAACGTCGGTTCATTGACGATTGGGTCGAACAAGTCAATCTCCCGGTCGTGAAGTGATATTCATCTCGCGACAAACAACCCCTCATGCACGCATGAGGGGTTTCTTCACATATACGGTCCGTTCGCCTGAATGACGAACTGCGAATGTGCGTAGTGGTGGGTGATCCGTGAATAGTCGAAAGGCTTCCCGTTCGTCAGATGAAAGATCGTTTCGATGCGAAGCGTTGGATCATTTTCTTGCAATCCGAGGTGGCCCGCTTCCACGTCCGTCAATCGCCCGACCTGTAGATACATGTCAGAAAAACCAATTGTGACAGCGAGCGCACTTTGGACATAATCGAAAATAGAGTCGCCCACAATCTCGCGATTCAAATAAGGGACGATGGCTTTTACATAATACGATTCTTCATGACAAAGCACTTCCCCGTCCACATATCTTACCCGTTCGACCCGGTACACATCGTCAGTCGCGTTTATTCCGAGATTTTCCGCAACCGTAGCGTCTGGCTTCACGACGGACACATCAATCACATCAGACGTCAAGACGCGGTCTCCGAGATTGCTCTTGAACCCTTGGGTCGAGAAGAGGCTCATATAGCCAGGTCGATTATGTCGTCTGACGAAAATGCCGCTTCCACGAAGTTGAAAGATGATGCCTTTTCGTTCGAGCAGTTCCAACGCTTTCGTGATGGTGCTCTTGCTCACTGCATATTGACTCATCATCTGCTCAAGGACAGGTAACTTATCGCCTTGTTTTAAATTCTGTTCGTTAATGTATTGTTCCATTTCATTCGCAATCTGTTGATATTTTAACATAGTCATTCCTCACTTTTTCGTCACTTATTTGATTATATCATGAAAAAACAAAACAGTTTAAGTGTATCGACCTTGTTAAATTGTACCGGCACAATTATACTTGACATGTATGATTCATCAGAAGGAGGAATAGAGGATGAAGACGTTACCAAAAGATTTTTTATGGGGAGGCGCGCTTGCCGCTCACCAATTCGAGGGTGGTTGGGACGCTGACGGAAAAGGACCGAGCGTCGTCGATGTCTTGACATCAGGCGCACACGGTGTCGCGCGTCGCATCACAGACAAGGTAGAGCCGAACGAGTTCTATCCAAACCATGAAGCGATCGATTTCTATCATCGTTATAAAGAAGATGTGGCGCTCTTCGCCGAGATGGGATTGAAATGCCTACGCACCTCGATTGGATGGAGCCGGATTTTCCCGAACGGGGATGACACGGAGCCGAACGAGGCGGGTCTCCAATTTTATGACGACTTGTTCGATGAGCTACTCAAACATGACATCGAACCGATCATCACACTCTCTCATTTCGAGATGCCGCTCCACCTTGCCCGTGAATACGGAGGATTCCGAAATCGTGAAGTCGTCGAGCATTTCGTCCGCTTTGCGGAGGTCTGCTTCGATCGCTACAAAAATAAGGTCAAATACTGGATGACGTTCAACGAGATCAACAACAAGATGGACGTCAACAACCCGCTTTTCTTATGGACGAATTCCGGTGTTCTTCTAGAGGAAGGGGAGAACGCCCGTGAAGTCATGTATCAGACGGGACACCACGAACTGATTGCGAGCGCCCTCGCCGTCGCCAAAGGGAAAGCCATTAATCCGAACTTCGAGATTGGGGCGATGGTCTCTCACGTTCCGATCTACCCGTATTCATCGAACCCGGACGACGTCATGCTCGCCGAAGAGATGATGCGCCAACGCTATTTCTTCCCGGACGTACAAGTACGTGGGTTCTATCCGAGTTACGCATTGAACGAGTTCGAGCGCGAAGGATACAACATTCCGATCCTTGAAGGGGACGAAGAGGTTTTACAGAACGGGAAAGTCGATTATCTCGGCTTTAGCTACTATATGTCGACGACCGTGAAGAGTGACGTCGTCGCGGACAACAGCGGAGATATCGTCAACGGTGGTCTGCCGAATGGTGTCGAGAATCCGTATATCCAGTCGAGTGACTGGGGCTGGGCCATCGATCCGGTCGGTCTCCGTTATGTGCTCAATCGTCTGTATGATCGCTATCAAATCCCGCTCTTCATCGTTGAGAACGGATTCGGTGCCGTTGATGAGATCGTCGATGGGAAGATTCATGACGCATCCCGAATCGATTATTTGAAGGCCCATATCGAACAATTGAAGCAAGCCGTCCTCTATGACGGGGTCGACTTGATTGGGTACACACCTTGGGGCATTATCGACATCGTCTCGTTCACGACAGGCGAGATGAAGAAGCGATACGGGATGATTTACGTCGACCGTGACAATGAAGGGAACGGATCGATGGAGCGGATGAAGAAAGACTCGTTCGACTGGTATAAGCGGGTCATCGCAACGAATGGGGAAGAACTATAAGTGAAACAAGGGGGCAAAGAACTGTGAAATGTCTGCAGGTCTTTGCTTTTTTTCGTTATAATATAAAAAACACGATACAGGAGGGAAGCCTTATGGAAGTGAAACAACATGGACCGGTGACGGCCGTTAGTGCCAAAGTAAAGAACGGTCCATTCGAAATGTCGATGTATGTGTATTACATCGATGGGATGATCATCGATACGGGGACGCGCACGATGCTCCCGGCTCTCCAATCGTTTTATGAGTCGGTCCCGATCGACCTTGTCAGTATCACACACCCTCACGAAGACCATATCGGAACCGCGGCCTGGCTTGAACGAACATACGGTGTTCCGATTTACATACGTGAATCCGCGTTGGAACTGTGCCGAACGGGACTAGACATCCCGGATTACCGGGCGCTCTTCTCCGGTGACCCGGAACCGTTTCAGCCAATCGCCTATCACGACAATCAGATCACGTCAGAACATCATACCTATCAGGTGATTCATACACCTGGTCATGAACCGAATCACGTCGTCTTATATGATGAGGAGAACGGTCGACTGTTTTCAGGCGATTTGTTCGTTCATCCGTATCCAAAGGTCATGATTCCAGAGGAGTCGGTCCCTGAACAGATTCGTTCGCTCAAGCGTGTCCTGTCCCTCGATTTTGAGGAAGTGTTCTGCCAGCATGCAGGGCGTCTAGAACAGGGTAAACAGGGTAGGGCGCAATTGACTAAAAAGCTTGACTACCTAGAACGCTTGACCGATGACGTGATCACGAAAACGGCTGCGGGCTATACGATTGACGATATCAACGCCCATCTCTTCCCTGATCCGTCGCCGCTCGTCCAAATCTCCAAGCGAGATTATGATTCTAGACATATGATTTCAAGTATTCTTCGAGAAGTGTACGAACAACTTCGTTGACAGAAGGCGGATCACCTAGTATTCTGAAGATATGATTAAACGTTTAAACTTTTAAACGGAGTGATGAATATGAAGCAACCAGATGCTACACCCGAAGTATCGCTTTCTTTATTTGAAGATGCGATCCCACTGTTCCAAGTATTAGCCGACGTCAATCGGCAACGCATCATCGTCGAGATCGCCAGACATGAGCGCTTGAACGTCAATCAGATTGATGAAAAGATCGAGTTGTCTCGACCGGCCATCTCGCATCATCTTAAACTGTTGCGACAAGCGGGTATCGTCTCATCCGAGAAAGTCGGGACAGAGAACTTTTACTTCCTGACGCTCGAGGACGCGGTCGGACTGCTGAAGGCACTGACACGAGCAATCGAAGACGAATGCATCCTTTGACCTTTCTTTTTGGAAACAGAGAGAAAGGCTTCTTTTCCACCAATACGTTTAAAAGTTTAAACATATAAACATTAAAAGGGAATGAACATGAATCAGAAACAAACCATTGTCAGCACAGGAGCATCGAGCGGAATCGGCCGGGCAACGGTAGAACTGTTCAGCAAACGAGGCCGGACTGTCGCTGCGACGATGCGACAACCTGAAAATCATCAAGAGTTGTCTAATCCGAAAGGGGTGTCCCTCTATCAGCTAGATGTGACGAACGAGACGAGTATACGTGACGCCTTTAAACAAATCGTCTCGGATCACGGAACAATCGATGTGTTATTGAATAATGCCGGGTACGGCGCGGTCGGGATTTTCGAAGAAGCCTCGCCGGAACAGATTCAGCGACAGTTTGATACGAACGTTTTCGGTGTCATGAACGTGATTCGGGCATCCCTCCCGTATTTCCGCAAACAGCGGAGCGGACGGATTGTGACCGTCTCTTCAGTCGGTGGCCAGATCACATTCCCAATCTATAGCTTGTATCACAGTTCAAAATGGGCGATTGAAGGATTCATTGAATCACTTCAGTTCGAGTTGGCACCATTCAATATCGAGATGAAATTGATTGAACCAGGGCCGATTAAGACAGACTTTTACGGTCGCTCCCAAGAACTCGTCCGTGACCAACCGCTCGATGTATATGATGACTATACAGAGGTCGCACTCCATAACACGAATGCCGCTGGTGCGAACGCCGAAGGACCTGATGTCGTCGCCGAGACGATTTGGCGCGCTGCGACCGAAGGGAAGAAACGACTCCGTTATCCATCGGGTAAACAGGCAGGGTTATTGATTGCGCTCAAGCGCTATCTTCCGAACCGTCTATTCTTCGCGATTGTTCGAGGTGTCGTTGAAAAGAAGTAATAAATCACATCCTTTTTGTTTTCTATGGAAAATGAGAAGGATTTTTTAATGGTGTTTTTGAAGATGCATCACCTCACGATAGTGTAACCACAAACTTGATGACTTTTTGGATACAGATAGACATCTATTCAGGCGCATGATATTATCATAAGTAATAATATTATTAAATATGATAATAATGAGGTGAAGATGATGGACCAAGACGTTTTAAAAAGCCTGTTGAACCCGATTCGCATGAAAATCTTTCAACATGTTCTGATGAATGAAGGAGTGACGACCGCTGATTTGGCAAAAGTACTTCCTGATGTACCGCAGGCGAGCCTCTATCGCCATATCAACAAGATGGTACAAGATGAAATCTTATCCGTCGTCAGCGAGAACAAAGTACGCGGGGTGTATGAGAAGGTGTACGCGATTCAAAACAACCCGTTGACCAGCATCAACAAGATTGTGGAGGAAGAGGACCGCGAACAACTGTACATGGTCTGTTATACATTCACGATGTCACTGCTCATGGATTTTGGGAACTATCTGAAGCGCGACTCGATTGACCTTCAGAAAGACAAAGTTGGATTCCGAAGTATCCCGCTTTATCTGTCCGATTCTGAAAGTGATCGATTCTTAAAAGGTCTCTATGATCTATTAAAAAGTATGCTCGAACATGAACCGTCAGAAGAACGGACGTTACGAAAATTCTCCTATGCCGTCATGCCGATCGGAGAAAAGGATGAAGCGGAAGATGTATAAACAAGAAGAGGTATTGATTCAAGGAGAAACAACGATTGCTGCTACCCTCACGTCACCCAATAAGAATCAGTCGAACTTTCCAGCCATCGTCCTCATCGGCGGTACGGGAGGATTGAACCGGGACGGAAACGGGATCGGATTCAAGTCGAATGTGTATAAAGACTTAGCAGAATGGCTGTCGACACAAGGATTCGTCACGTTACGCTATGACAAACGTGGGGTTGGCAAGAGTGGCGGCAATCGAAGTAGCGTCGGTCTGACAGGACTCGTTGATGACGTGACGGCTATCGTACGTTATCTGAAATCTCATGACCATGTCTCACAAGACATTTTATTGCTCGGTCATAGTGAAGGATGCATCGTCGCAACGCTCGCGGCCGAACGTGAATCCGTTTCCGGTCTCATCCTGTTGTCCGGTGCCGGTGTCGCCTTGAAGACGAGCATGCAGGAACAGGCATATGCTTTGCTCGAAGAAGTGAAACGTACGAAAGGAATCAAGGGCAAGCTGCTTCGACTTAGCTTGAACGAGAAGTCGGTCATCGGGAAACAACAAAAACTGTTCGAGCGCGTCACAGCAACGAATCAAGATACGATGCGGATCCAGCTGATGAAATTTCCTGCCAAATGGTTACGGGAGCATCTTGCTTACACAAACGAGTCGTTTCGGGAACGATTGGTTCAGTTGAACATTCCGACGCTCGCACTGACAGGGGACCGGGACGTTCAAACGGACGTCCAGCATCTAGACGAGCTCGACGCACTTCACGCGGAACATATCGAGGTACAGAAGATTAAGGATATGGACCATATGTTGAAACATTTCGACGGTGAGATGAGTATTTTGGACGTGAAAAAACAATATCGTTCACAACTCAGGGAGCCGCTCCATCCTGAGCTACAGCATCAACTTCACGAATGGCTCATCCACCACAATTGGACATCATGACGAAAAGACAGCGGATTCTGCTCCGCTGTCCTTTTTACGAATGTAGGAATCGCTCGACGTTTCCCATCGAGAAATGACGGCTCCACTGAACGAAGTGTCCGCCTGGTACGGCAATCAATTGTACAGAGGGATGAAGTTGTCGTTCCGCTCGTTTGACATGATAAAGCGTCCGCTTCGCCTCCTTCAAATCAATTCCCGTGAAATCCGCATAATACAGTTGTGTCGGGACTTGGACGCGTTGTAACAATTCCTTAAAGTTCAGTCCATCGTATCCGAACGACAAATGTAATCCACCGGACGACAGACGTGCCGGACGCTCGAAAGCTGTTCGAACGTTTGCGGTCGGTTCAACCCCGATCCGTCGACAGAACACTTGGAACCGCTCTTCAGAAAACGTGGAGTCACTCTTGTTCATGCGAGCTTCAAACCAGTTTAAAAGATGTTGTGGAGAGCAGTGATACAGTAGTCGCAAAAGCGGGAAGGTGAAGCCGAAGATGCCGTATTCACGATATGGGAGCACAGCATTCGGTTTATGACCTTGGTCGAGTAGTATTAAGCGCCTGACTCGGTCGGGATAATGGACCGCGTAGGCGAGAGCAATCGCGCCCCCCATCGAATGACCGATTAATCGAACAGCATCAAGTTTTCGAGAGATTCGATACGACTCGACCCAGTCCGCTAGTACTTTGGATGTGGCGTATGTATGTAGCCCCTCACTTTCACCAAATCCCGGTAAATCTAAGAGATGGACTTCAGATTTTTTATGTAGGGCTTCAACGAACTGTAATCCTTGCGATCCAGTGAAGCCCCCACCGGGAAGGAATAATACGGGATCACCTTGGCCATGAATCGTGACTTGAAATTGTCTCACGTCATCTCTCCTCTATACAATGAAGTGGTTTCCATTCAATTATAAAGATAGTTGGAAATCAATTGAAGAAAATTTTCTATGTTTCTGAATGGGGTTGCTGACAAATGCGGGTATAACATAGTGACAGGCAAATCTCTGTCATCACGCATCATGTACGTTCTGACCTTCAAAGGAGGAATGATGAATGAAGCTTTCGGGGAAAACGGCAATCATCACTGGCGCAGGTTCGGGTATGGGGCGAGCCATCGCCAAACTGTTTGCGAAAGAGGGCGCCCGGATCGTCGCCTTCGATTTGAATGAAGATGGTATTCAGGTGGTCGTCGAAGAGATCAAGACGGGAGGCGGGGATGTCGTCGGGATTGTTGGTAACGTGACAAATCAGTCGGATATCGACCGACTCATTGACACGACGAAGGATACGTTCGGCGCGGTCGACATTCTCGTCAATAATGCGGGAATCATGGATAACTTCATGACGGTGGGTGAGGTGACGGATGAACTATGGGACCGAGTCCTTGCTGTCAATTTGACCGGTCCGATGAAACTAGCACGTACCGCTATCCAAGTGATGGAAAAACAAGATCATGGTGGCGTCATCATCAACAACGCGTCTGTCGGAGGATTGTTCGGCACTCGCGGTGGTGCAGCGTATGTCGCATCAAAACATGCGTTAATCGGTTTAACGAAAAACATTGCGGCGACACATGGAACGCTCGGTAAGATTCGGGCAAACGCCATCGCACCGGGTGGCGTCAACACGAACATCGGTGCAACGATCACGGCACCGAGCGAACTCGGGATGCGGGCCATTCAAGGGGCTGGGGAAGCCCCGATGGGAGAACCCGAGCAAATCGCGAGTGTCGCTCTCTTCTTAGCATCAGACGATTCAAGCTTCGTGAACGGGGATGTGTTGAAAGTCGACGGTGGTTGGACGGCAAGATAAAAGAAAAGAGCCGAATTCAATCGGCTCCTTTCTTTTTGTACTGTTTTCGATAGGTGAGCGGGGTGATTGTGTGATGTGCTTTAAACGTCTGGACGAAGTGACTGATGCTGGCGTATCCGAAACGATTGGCGATGTCCGCGATGCTTTCGTTCAAATCTTCTAACAGCGTGGCAGCTCGTTCCATTCGTTTCATCTGTACATACGCAATGGGAGATATGTCTCCAAAGGATCCAAACAAGCGAGAGCATTCACTTCGACTCACATTGCCCGCATGAGCGATTTGGGCTAACGTAGGCCTGTCTTCTATGTGAGCGTCGATATAAGCGAGCATGTGACGAAGGCTCTCCCGTTTCTTCTCATCCTTCATCCCTTGACTCTCTTGCTGAATCCAATAACGCCAGATGACCGTACACTGCAGTGTCGCATCCATTAATGCGAGCGGTCCGTCCGCTTGAGAATGTTGAAGGGCGCGTTCAATCGTTTGAATGATCGCGTGATGTCCCTGTTCCTGTTTTAAAATATGTATGGATTTTTCCGAAGTGAGATGTGGTGTTACATATCGTCTCGCCAGATCGGGATGGAACAAATCAATCGGATCAAACTCGAGTAACCTCAACCGCGACGATTCCTTGATCTTCTCCAACATGACACTTTGTCCTGATGCCAAGAGAACGGCTTCTCTCGAATTAAGGTTGAGGCTCACTCCGTTCACCCGAATCACGGACGTCCCAAACTCACACAAAAGAACAGTGAAGCCATCGGTTACCCTTAATGTCAATGGTCCGTGATGAATCATCTCGATACTCCTCAAAAGTGATGCCCCCTCATTTTGATAATTTCCCGACATTTTGTTTCGATTGTTCACGGAGAAACACTTTAAAACGAGAATAAAGTGGGACAAATCCGACATTTCTCATCGCCAATCAGTAATAGGCGCAATCAAGTTTCTTCTATATAACGCCTAAAAGATTAACCATCCTGTAAATGCGGCATGAACGAGGATGGCGACAGGTACCCCAATCCGGAATGTAGGCTTCAGCGTCTTGTGGCGAAAGATCCGCATCGCCAAATACGCTCCAAAAGCTCCACCAACCCAAGTCATCGTCAATAACGTACGCTCCGAAATACGCCAAGCCCCGACGCGAGACCGTCGTTTATCGACAAAAAATGACACAAAGGCTAGTAAATTAGTCACAATGTAATACAGCAGTAATAGTTCCAAAGACCAAAACCTCCTTATTTCTCTCTTCATTATATCTTAAAATGGCTTTACAAAGCCGTTCTAATAGATTAAAACAATTTTCTGAAACCTCTCATCCTCGCGAATTGTTCTGTAAATGAACTGATAACACTCTCATATCGTCCTGTAATCGCAGTGAAACATATAGGTGTTACAGTAAGGGGGCGTTAGAAAAGGGAGGAATATTCTTATGAAAAAACCACTATTGACACTAACGGCACTCGCTGGCCTTAGTTTAGGAGTCGCTGCTCCAGCTTCGGCAGCATCAACACACACAGTTCAGTCTGGAGATACACTCTATCGTATCGCCGTGAACAACAACGTCTCTGTAAATGACATCAAACAAGCGAACGGCTTAAACTCAAATATGATTTATCCGAACCAAGTCTTGAAACTTGGAAAGGCAGAAGCAAAAGCTGCTACTGCATCAAAAACGTATACAGTTAAATCAGGAGATACACTTTATCGTATCGCATTAAACAACGGGATCTCTGTCAATCAATTGATGACTTGGAATGGTCTTAATTCAGATCTTATTTTCCCAGGGCAACAGTTTGCCGTGAAAGGTGCAGCAGCTGCGTCAGTAGCAAACGATGCGAAGACATCAGCACCAAAGACTTCAACATCTAAGCCTGTCACTAAAACAGCATCGTCTACAACGCAAACCCAAGCTCCGGCTTCAGGTAAGACGATGACTGTTGAAGCAACAGCTTATACACCATACTGTGCTGGATGTTCTGGTATCACAGCGACAGGTATCGACGTTCGTTCGAACCCGAACCAAAAAGTCATCGCGGTCGACCCTTCTGTCATTCCGCTCGGCTCTAAAGTATGGGTTGAAGGATACGGTACAGCCATCGCAGGAGATACTGGTGGTGCCATCAAAGGGAATAAGATCGATATCTTGATGCCGACACAAGAGCAAGCGCTCAACTTCGGTCGCAAGTCAATTACAATCAAAGTCTTGAACTAATTCAAGCTAATCAAGGACACTGCCATCGGGCGGTGTCTTTTTTTGTTTAACCCTTCTCCCAAGGATTCTTCACTTTCGTCAGTCCGAGTCGCTTCGCGAGTGGCTTAATCGTCAATCCATGCAAGGCGACAGACGTCACGACTAAACCGAGTGTGATCGGTAACATCCGCTCCGCGTCTTCAATTCCCAGTTCGGCGATTTCTTGGGCAAAAAAACCGGTCACCGTCATGGCGACGATTCCACGAGGGGCAATCCAACTGATGAGCGCCCGCTCTTGCATCGATAACGGGGAACCGAGGAGCGACGTCCGTACCGAGATCGGTCGGATCAAGAATAAGATCCCAACAATCGACAAGAGGAGCGGCCAGTCGAGAATGGCGAGCAAGCTATCACGTGTCAAACTCGCCGTCAAAATGATGAAGACGGTCGACACGAGTAAGATGGAAATGTTCTCTTTGAACTCACGAAGCTGTTTCAGGATATGCATATGTCCATGCTTAGAATTTGCCATCGTCAATCCCATGGCCGTCACAGCCAATAGCCCGACTTCGCTCATGACCCATTCGCTGATTGAATATACGAGAAGGACCCCGGAGAACGTGAGGGTTGTTCTTAAATATTCAGGGACTTTCTCATTCCCGAACAAACGAATCAATAGATGTCCGACAGTGATCCCGAAGGCAACGGCGACGATACAGGACCAAAAGAATGGCAAGTGGCTCGCGAGCCCGTCATTTTGATAGAAGATGAAACCGACTCGGACGACGAATAATCCCATCAAGGCGCCGAGCGGGTCGACAATGATGCCTTCCCATTTCAAGACTTTGGCCGGACGTGCGGATAAGTTGGCTTGCCGTAGTAACGGGATGATGACGGTTGGTCCGGTCACGACGAAGATCGCACCGAGCGTGAACGCCGGCAACCAATGAAAATCGCCGACCATAATCAGTAACACCGACGTCAAAATAAAGGAAACGAACACACCGACCGTGACGAGACGAAAAATCGATTTTCGCAAATCATCAATCTCTCTGAATTCAAGACTGAGGCTTCCTTCAAACAGGATGAGCGCCACCGCGATCGAGATGAGCGGGCTATATAGGTCCCCTAATATCTGACCTGGTTCTAACCAACCGAAAATCGGTCCGACCAAAATCCCGGCAACCGTCATAATCAAGATGGCTGGGAAGTCAAAACGCCAAGCGAGTAACTGCGAAAGTGCCCCGATGAGGACAAGTAGGCTGAATCCAATCATCATGTCTTCCATATGCTCCCCCCGTTTCTTCACTTCTTCATTAAATGTATACCCAAATCACGAAAAACATTTGCTAACATTGCCCGATTTCGGGTAAGAATTGAAAGAAAGGGAGGGATACGATGGAAGTGACTATCGGACTCATCATCGTCATATTGACATGGCTCATCTTACTACTTAATCTCACGTTCGCCATCACCATCATCTTTTTCGAGAGACGAGACATCGGGACGACATGGGCGTGGCTACTCGTCCTTTTCTTCTTACCACTGATCGGCTTCTTCGTTTATATCTTCTTTGGCCGACTGATCAAATCTCATAATTTTTATGAAGTGGAAGAAGAAAAACGCGAAGCGTATCATCACCATGTCGAAGAACAACTCGATCAACTCGACCGTTCTCTCGCACCGTTCGATCACCCGCTCCTTTTGAAATATCGGCGGCTCGCTCGTCTGAATCTCGTGTCAACGAATGCGTTGATGTCTTTTCACAACGATATCAGCGTCCTGCACGACGGAACTGAAAAATTTGATCAGCTGTTTCAAGACATCGAACGAGCGACGAAAGAAGTCAATATTCAATATTACATCATCCAAAACGATCCACTCGGGCAGGCATTAATCCGCCTGTTAACGGAGAAGGCGAAACAAGGGGTACGCATCCGACTCCTTTATGATGCTGTCGGATCGAGGGGACTTAGACACAAGCACTTCAAGGACTTACTCTCTCACGGTGGGGAAGTCAAATCCTTCTTCCCGTCAAAACTCGGCATCAATTTCCGCGTCAATAATCGAAATCACCGAAAGCTTTGTACCATCGACGGTGAACTCGGCTATATCGGGGGATTCAATGTCGGGGATGAATATCTCGGCAAGGATGAACATTTCGGTTATTGGCGGGACGTCCATTTACGGATCTCCGGTGATGCTGTCAAAGAGTTGTTAGATCGCTTTATCTTGGATTGGAATCGCTCTGTCCCGACGCGAACGAAGGCACAAAAAGACGACTTCATTTGGCCGTCGGAAGGGATCACTCATCACGCGTCCCCCGTTCAAATCGTGACATCGGGTCCGAACTCGTCGACGGAGCATTTAAAGAATATGCTCGTCAAAATGATCACGCAATCGAAAGAATGTATTTATATCCAGACGCCTTACTTCATTCCAGATGCGAGTTTCCTCGATGCCTGTCGCATCGCGCTCATGACAGGTACCAAAATCAAACTGATGATTCCGAACAAGCCCGACCATATGTTTGTCTATTGGGCGACTTATGCGAACGCGGCAGAGCTTGTGCGTTATGGGGCAGAGGTCTTTACGTACGAGGAAGGGTTCCTCCATGCGAAGACGCTCGTCATCGATGGAGAAGTCGCCTCAATTGGGACGACGAATATCGATGCTAGAAGCTTCCGTCTCAATTTTGAAATCTCAGCGCTCGTCTTTGATCGAGATGTCGCACAATCCGTCATCGATGCGTTCGAACGAGACGAATCGAATGCCGAGCGCTTGACGATTGAACGATATGAGTCAAGGACTCGCTTGATTCGCTTTAAGGAGAGTGTGTCCCGTCTCCTCAGTCCGATTCTTTAGTGCAAAAACATCCGGCAGAGGATTTCCTCATGTCCGGATGTTTTTTTAACGCCTTTTCAATTGTGCGACAAGATGTTCGAATGAATCATTGATGTCTTGTGGGGCTTCTTTGTCACCATACTCAGCAGCTTCTAGCCATTCAGCGTAGAGTGTATGGTTCGTGAACTCAATTCGTTGTAACCAGTCGGATACTGTCTCTTCACGAAGACGCGGATGCTGCTGTTCCAACTTTCGTCCCGTTTCAAGAAGGTGAATCTGACGAGGGGAGCGGACGATCCGCTTATCCGAAAGCGTCGGATGGTAAATACTCCTCGGGATCATTCCATCTTCCTGGATGTCTTTTCGTTTCTGTAAATAGAAGAACAATCCTACCCCGATCAATAAGATGACAACGAAGACCCCGATATAGAACAACGAGTTACCCGATGCCGAATCGAGCAATGTCTCCTGCGCCACCGTCTCCGCATCTAGGTTCGGGTTATCTGGGACGAGGAACCGGTTCACGCGGTCATTCGGATCGAGTACGATTCCGTCAAACCACCCCCCAATCCACAGAAAGAACGGACTGATCCAGGCGACGACATTTCCGAACAACAGCTCTTTGATTGTACGAATGACGAGGGAAACAGCTAAACCGATGCCTAAACCGAGGACAAGCATCGTCACCATTCGTTTATAGTCACGCCGATAATACAAGTTCCGTTGCCAAATCAAAAAGATGAATGGAAAGAGCACCATTGCAAGCGGTTGCGATGCCGGAGGGAATAACCAGTCCGCCACCAAGAATAGTACACTTGCCATCGCATAGCGGTCGGTCCAATCTAACGTCCGAATGAATGCATGGACGTATGTGAAGACCAATAGCAGGATACTCATCTCATACGAGAAGTAAAGGGCACCGATACTCATGACTGTCTGGACGATGAGTTGTATGTTCCGAGGGAGACGAAGCGTCAATAAAAAGAGTAGTGGAAACACATGTCCAATATAAAATGCTGAAAAGACCCACCATAGCCATCTCATTGACCGTCACCCCCTAACCGTAAAATCGATTGATTCCCGCTATACTTAGCTACTTTTCGCTCAAACAAGGAGCGAGCAAGTGGAAAGTCACTCTCAGACAGACAGGCGAACGTCGTCATGATCTTCCGGAAATGCACCTCGCCACTTCCTGGTTGTAGGTCATACGTGACCCCATCTTTCGTGAGGGTCGGGACAATCAGCCCGTAACTCGCGTTTTCTTTCTCAAAATCACGACATAATGCGGCCGCTTGTGAAATGAGGCGTTCCATCTGATAGGTGAGGGCCCGCCCATCCTTCGTCAACAAGTCGAGGACGATGACATATTCATTCGTTTGTACCGGTTGTTCAGTACGGGCGAGCAGTTCGCCCGTCTTTGCATAGGCGGACCAATACAGCTGTCGCATCGGTTGTCCGTGATATGGGGTGACCGACTGGAACGTTTCCGGGTCGCGATAGGCACTATGACGAACCATCTCCTCACCAGGGAGAGTAGGCGGGCGTTTTGGAATCGGATAAGGCGAAAACTCAGGGAAGACATAGCCGATGCGTGGGAGTGAGTCCTCTTTGTAGAGAGAAAACATGCGCAACGGGTCCCGGATTTCCAAACCGATCGCTTCGAGACGAACCGGGCCCCGCTTCTTCGCATGGAGCGGAATCGTGAAGTCGACGGTCGCATTTGTCTCAACAAAATTTTCCTGCCGCCAGAACGCATGTCCTTCCGATTCCACGGTCGGATGTAAATAGCCGGATAGGCGGACGACGCCAAGCGGTACTTTTGCCGTCGATACGAGTTTCAATACATAGACGGCCTCGTCGTTCGGAAATAATTTCAGTTCTTCTGTGAGGTCGACATGAATCTGTTCGGCCAAACGAAACATGAAGGAAGGCATGATCAGTGCATATAGACTGAAGCCGATCAATAGACTCGCAATCAAGACGTTGCCATAAAGTGCCGTGAAGACCCCGACGACGAACAAGAGCCACATATAGCCGGACTCGAGATAGCGTGGGCTGACTAACTGCATGTTACACCTCTGAAGGGACCGGGATGGTCTCGAGTACAGATTTGATCAACTTTGACGGATTCGTCTTTAGCGACGCTTCGACCGTCAAGACGATCCGGTGCCCTAAAATCGGAAGCGCGAGTGCCCGAATATCTTCCGGAGAGACATAGTCTCGACCTTCCATATAGGCATGCGCACGGGCTGCCATTGTGTACGCAAGCGTCGCTCGTGGACTTGGTCCGACCTCGACGTCGCGATGGTGACGAAGTGACTCCATCAAATCAAGCAAGTAATCTTCCATCGCCTCGTGGAATCGGACATCTCGTACTTCTTGCTGCATGTTCAACAGTTCGTCTGGTTGCAGTGAGAAGGATTCGGTAGCGAGGTGCTCATTGCGAATCAAGCGCCGCTCGGAATCTCTCGAAAGCGGGGCGAGTGTCAACTTGAATAAGAAACGGTCCAATTGAGCTTGCGGAAGCGGGAACGTTCCTTGACCGTCAAACGGGTTTTGTGTGGCGATCATGAAGAAAGGATCAGGTAACTTGAGTGACACTTCCCCGAGTGTCACTTGACGTTCCTGCATGGCCTCGAGCAACGCAGATTGTGTACGTGGTGTCGTCCGGTTGATCTCATCGACGAGTAAAATCGAAGTGAAGATCGGTCCCGTCCGACGTTCAAACGTTCCTGTCGTCGGATTGAACAATTCCATCCCTAAAATATCGCTTGGTAATGTGTCCGGAGTACACTGTACACGTTGAAACGTAGCCGAGATGGAGCTTGCCAAGCTACGGGCGAGTGTCGTCTTCCCCGTACCGGGACGATCTTCAAGTAAGACGTGGCCTCCCGATAGTAACGCAATCGAAGCGAGCTTGATGGCTTTCGCTTGACCTATGATTTGATTATTCAAATGTGAAACCCATGGATGGTTCATTCAAAATCCCCCTATTATTTTTCTGATAATTAAGAAAATCATAGCATAATCACTTCATGAGATGTATCAAAAATCCATTTCACTAAAAAAGACCGACCGGCAGAGCCAGTCAGTCAACGTTTCGGAGAATCTAAGTATCGTTCAAAATGACGTTCGAGCCATTCCTGAAAAAATGACATGAACGTACAGATCGCCCAGTAAATCAATGCCACGACGATATAGACCGTCATGTAGTCGAACTCTCGTCCACCGACAATCTTGGCCTTGTTAAAAATCTCAGGTACTGTGATCATTGCGGCGAGTGAACTCGCTTTGATTAAATCGAGAAAGACGTTCGAAAGCGGGGGGAGGGCGATCCGTGTCGCCTGCGGCAAGACGACACCTTTCAATGTCAACCATCTTCCCATCCCGAGCGAACGTGCCGCCTCAACTTGTCCTGAATCGACCGCGCGAATCGAAGAGCGGATGATCTCAGCGATATAGGCGGCAGAGTTCAAACTGAACCCGAGAATCGCTGCCGTCAAAGCGGCGAATTCAATCCCGATGAACGGGAAACCCGAATAAAGGATGAACAAGATAATCAAGATGGGCACGCCACGCATGAACGAGATATAAAATGTTGATGGATAGCGAAGGAGACGCGTCGGAGACAACTTTCCTAATGCCAAAACGAGACCGAGCACGAGACCGAAAAACATACTGACGAATGAGATCCAAATCGTATTCGGGAGCCCACCCAATAAATAAGGGAACGATTCTATGGCTAGGTCTACGTCAAAGATAGCGTCCCACTTGATATCTGAGAACGACATGTCGACCTTACTTCGTTTCGACGATTGTTGCGTCTACGTCGGGCTCAACCGAGACATCCGCACCGTTATAGAATTGCTCAGATAGCTCTTTGACCGTACCGTCTTCAAGCATCTCATCCATGACACGGTCGATGTTCTCTTGGAGCTCGTCTTTTTCATTATCCATCAAGAATGCGACTTCTTGTGGGTTGTAGGCGATATCCGGGTGAATTGTAATATCAAACTCAGGGAAGAAAGCAAGAGCAAGCGTCTGAAGATAGTAATCGTTCAAGATGACATCGGTACGTCCTGTCGAGACGTCACGCAAATACTGGTCGTTCGTCGCGTTGTCATAAATCACTTCTTCTGCTCCATATTCACGTGCTACGTCCATGAAGACAGTCGTCGCTTCGCCAGCAGCTCTTTTGCCTTTCAAGTCTTCGAGTGATTCAATTCCAGATAGGTCGCTCTTACGAACGATGGCAGTCCCGTACGTATACTTATACGGTTTCGAGAAAGCAAATTTTTCTTTACGGTCTTCGGTGACGGAGATATCGTTTGCTGCGACGTCAATTTGTCCGTTTTGAACGCCCGTCAACATATTGTCAAACGCCATTTCTTTGAACTCGATCTCGAGGTCGAGACGTTTAGCGACTTCTTTCATGAGTTCGACGTCAAAACCTGTCAACGTGTCGCTCTCTTCTTCACGGAAAGAAGCGGGGTAGAGGGTGCCGGCAGTCCCGACTGTCAATGTCCCTTCTTCCTGAATCTCTTCCCACGGTGTCATGTCTGCTTGATTCGTGCTATCATCACCACAAGCGGCAAGCGGGATTGCTAAAAATAATGTTGAGGCCAAACCTTTTGTCGTTCGTTTCACAAGAATTCCTCCTTAGATGTTTCATCTGTCTAAAAATAGCATGACTTCAGCGGTCTAGCAACTGTGAAGCCCAGTTTATACAGTTTCATATAATATTTGAAACGTTTATTCATAAAGCGCTATCATTCTTCTGAATGCAAAATTCATTTGATTAATACAGAAAAGAGTTATTTATGAAACAGATGATAAAATGCCATAAAATCAGAAGAAAAGGAACTGAACAAACGAAGAGGTGTAAATGGGGAAAGAGGTGCAGGGAATGAATCCTATACAAATAAAAGAGTTAATTGAGGAAGACATCAATCGAGTAAATGACGCAAATGATCCATTTCCAATCATCGGTCGAATCATGCCAAGATATATGAATGGAAAATGGACATATGTCGAAGAATTAGATAAGGAAGTCACGGAGATAACATTTCCGGACGATCGATTAGACTGGAAACAATATATCGGACATGACAATCGCATCCTGTTTTTGGCGATGGATGCAGATGAATGTGTCGGACAAATCCGACTCGTGAAGGATTGGAATCGATTTGCATACATTGAAAATATCGCGGTCCGTCAAACACATCGTAAGCGTGGGATCGGACAAATGTTACTTGAAACAGCCGAACAGTGGGCAAAAGAGAAACGGCTGATCGGCTTATCACTCGAAGCGCAGAACGATAATCTCATCGCTTGTCGTTTCTATGAAAGAGAGGGATTTCAACTTGGAGGAGTCGACTCGATTAAACAATACGCGAATCCACAAATCGAATTGACTTTGAACTGGTATAAGATTTTTTAAGGATAGGGAACTGTAATGTAGAGCAATTTTTTTGCTCTCTTTTTATTAGTTTACATAACATATATTATCAGTAAAAATAAGAACTCATCTCATTATATTAGTATACTTATGATAGTGAGATGAGATTGATTGTTAAGACGTATGCGTAAATCGGATCAATGTGACACCCGGTTCTGGTTCAAATTCAGCACTCGGTTCGAATCCGAGCTTCGTGTAAAGACGTTTTGCCGGTCCATTATGTTTACCGGTATGCACATAAACAAGTCGACCTTCATGAACGCTTAGTACATGATCAAGTAACGTCGTGGCCAGCCTCGATCGAAAATATGTCGGATCAATGCACAGTTTTGTGATTTCTACGGTTTTTTCTGATGCCTCGTAAGTCACGAATCCAATCAACCGCTCCTCGATGTACAATCCGTAGCTCGTACCTGGTAAGTTTTGTATCACGTCGATTGTCTCATATCGAGCCGGTATCTCATCAAACCCTAGCAATTCCGCTTCCACAGCATAGGCATTTCGTTGTATCTCAAGCATCTGCTTGGCTTGATCAAATTGTTTGATTGGGATTTCTTGTAGCTGCATGCCTTACCCCTCCCGTCATCAGATAAATTTTCTTGCCCGCTTCCGTTCTGCCCGCTTCAGCGCCAAATAGAGGCGGTGCGTTCCTTTTAATGGTGCACCGTGTCCGATGAATGTGAGGAGTGGTGCCAAATCCACTAACCGTTCTGCGCTCTCGACAGCAACGGTCCGGTTCCACGTCGCAAGTCCGGGAAGTGGGAACAATGGACGAACATCCCCCGCCACCGCCGTCCCTCCTTGCGATTGAAACGCATCTCCTGCGAATAGCACCCGATTTGTCTCGTCATAATAGGCGACAGACCCTGGCGTATGACCCGCTGCATCAAGGACACGTAGACCGAATAGCCGTTCACCAGGTTCGAGTAACGTGTCCGGTGTGGAACGGAGCGTCGGTAACGACCCCCGAATTTTCCTCTGTTCTCCCTCATCAAGCGATCGGTCTCCTGACAAAAGACGGGCATCACGGCGGGAGATGAAGAGCTCGGCGAGCGGATGTTCCGCTTTGATGATGTCTACCCCGCCGACATGGTCTTCGTGGGCATGCGTCAACAATATCGCCAGGAGCGGCTTGTCGAGCTCAGCGATATATGACAGGATATCGGTCGCGTTCCGCTTCAGCGCCGTATCAATCAAGACGAGACCGAGGTCATGTTCAAACAGTTGAACGTTGATCGGCAGAACGGGAGCGTAAAAAGTTAGTTGATGGATATGTCCGTATCGTCTTACTTTCATCGAAAAAACCTCCTAATCAAATAGAGTGGTCCAGTCTTCTTCTTGCCAATGCGCATCGAAGCACATATGAATCTGTTCAATCGTATTTCGGGCAAGAGAGAGTTCCGGTAAATGGTCACGCTCAAAGAAACCGACGTCGCTCGTCTCAATGCCAGCAACCCCCTCTCCGTCACCGATCAGCGCACACTCGATAAAGAGTTTATAGTAATGCTCGGAAAGTGGCGGATGGGGATGTTCGTGCATATCGAACAACGCGAGTAGACGCACAGGAATCACATCCAAACCAGCCTCTTCTTCCACTTCTTTAATGATATTCGTCGCAGGAGAACGATTTACTTCACAGAATCCACCTGGTAAGGTCCATAATCCGTCTGACCGCTCCTTGACGAGCAATAGTCGATCATCTTTAAAGACCACACCACGTACATCAAGCTTCGGTGTCGGATAACCGTTCACATGCGTCAGTTGTAAGATGGCATCATTCGATAAGTCGGAATGACGTTCGAACATTTCTCTTGCGATTTCCTGCAACTCTTCATACCGTTCTCGGTCAAATTGATCATGTGTGAACGTAAGACCGGCCTGAGACAGCGCCTGAATCCGTTTTGCCCACGTCAGCCATTGAGACATATAGATCCCCCTATCTTTTGTCTTATATGTTCTTTCGGCAAATCGAGGCATTCTTCCTTTTTGGTTTTTACATTCCCTTGAAACAGTCAGGCGCAATGAATTCACAAAAAAAGTCTGTGAGTGGCATAGTCGCCGACCCACAGACCTAATTTGATTAATCGAGATACACATCTTCAATCTCGCCGAACGAATCTTCGTCAAAGACGAATGACCCATTGGCATAGCGATCGAGTAGCGTAAGGGTTTTGGTGCTCACTTCTTTCACTTTTTCTTTACCGACGATATGAAGCGTCTCATCCCCATGTACCGGGAGCGCACGACGGATTTGATGCGGTTTCGATTTGACCTCACGAATGAGCATCGTTCCGCGAAGGTTGCGGTTCGTACAGTCGAACTGGTCTTCGAGTTTCATCTTCTTGACCGCTCCCCGTTGTGTAACGAGGACGAAAAGAGGTGGTGTGAAGAATGAGAAGGCATCGGAGACGACGTCACCGTCTTTCAAATTCATGGCTTTTACGCCCGCCGCCCGCTGTCCGACGACCGGAACATCTTCTTCTTTGAACCAGAGTCCATATCCACGCTCTGAGACGAGGAACAACTGTCCAGGACCGTCGCTAATTCCGGCAAAGACGACCTCATCGTCACTTTTCAGTTTCAAGGCCATGAGCGGTTTCGATTTCCGCTGCGCGTCATAGTCACGTAACGGCGTACGCTTGACCATCCCGTCTTTCGTCACGAAGAGGCAATGGGCATCTGTTTCGAACGTCGAGACGACGTCTGCCGAGATGACCTGCTCCCCTTCGATTGGAACGAGGTTGGCGACATGTTGCCCAGCATCCTTCCACTTTGATTCTGGGATCTGGTGGATCGGAATGAGGAGGTAGCTTCCTTTGTTCGTCCATACGAGCAAATGGTCCGTTGTCATCGCCTGTGTCGTCAGAAGAAGACGATCCTTCTCTTTCATCTCTGGCAAGACGTCACTCGACGCCCCGTACGAGCGCATCGAGGCACGCTTGACATACCCGTCGCGGCTGACGAAGACCATCGTCTCTTCGACAGCGATCATGACTTCCGTCTTCAGTTTCAATTCCTCGACTTCTGACTCGATGATTGAACGACGGGCATCCCCGAACTCATCACGTAACGCCGTAAGTTCTTTCACGATCAGTTTCCGTTTCGTCGCGTCCACCTCAAGGATGTTCGAAAGGCGAGCAATCTCTTTTTGGAGCACCTTCGCTTCTTTTTGCAACTCGACGATGTCCGTGTTCGTGAGTCGATACAATTGGAGCATGACGACGGCTTCGGCCTGGCGTTCCGTGAATGAGAACCGCTCCATCAGTTTCTTCTTCGCGTCCGCTTTGTCTTTGGCGGAACGGATCAATTCAAGCGTCTCATCGAGGACGGAGATGGCTTGTTCCAAGGCGTCGACGATTTCGGCGCGTTTCTTCGCCTGTTCAAGCTCGAACGTCGTCCGGCGTGTCACGACTTCTTCGACGTGCTTCAAATAGGCGTCGATGATTGGGATGATGCCCATCTGTTTCGGGGTCCGGTGCACGATGGAGACCATGTTGTAGTTATAAGCGAGCTGCAGGTCCGTATGCTTCAAGAAGAAGTGAAGGACACCTTCCGCGTCCGCTTCTTTCTTCAATTCGATGACGACCCGAAGGCCTGTCCGATCCGTCTCGTCACGGACTTCCGCGACGCCTTCGACCTTTTTATCGAGGCGGAGCTCTTCCATCTTTTTGACGAGGTTCGCCTTGTTCACTTCATACGGGAGTTCTGTGATCGTAATCTGTTCACGGCCACCTTTTAATTTCTCAATCTCGGACTTTGCCCGGATGATGACCTTCCCTTTACCGGTCTCGAACGCCTTTAGGATGCCGTCTTTCCCCATGACCGTCCCTCCGGTCGGGAAGTCAGGACCTGTGACGTACTCGAGCGCGTCTTTCGCCGTATCGACCTGTCCTTTCAAGCGCGCGATGGCGAGGTTGAGGACTTCCGTCAAGTTATGTGGCGGGATTTCCGTCGCATAACCGGCTGAAATTCCTGTCGTCCCGTTCATGAGCAAGTTCGGGAGGAGTGACGGCAAGACGAGCGGCTCTTCCGTCGAGTCGTCAAAGTTCGGCGTATAGTCGACCGTATTCTTCGCGATCGACGTCAGCATGACCCCCGCAATCTTAGAGAGACGCGCTTCCGTGTAACGCATGGCCGCTGCCGGATCACCATCCATCGACCCGTTGTTCCCATGCATGTCGATGAGTGGATAACGGAGTTTCCAGTCCTGAGAGAGACGTACCATCGCCTCATAGACGGACGAGTCACCATGCGGGTGATAGTTCCCGATGACGTTCCCGACCGTCTTCGCAGACTTCCGGTACGGTTTGTCGTTCGTATTCCCTTCATGGTGCATCGCATATAGAATCCGGCGCTGTACAGGCTTGAGCCCGTCTCGCGCGTCCGGCAAGGCACGGTCTTGAATGATATATTTCGAATAACGCCCGAACCGGTCACCAACGACCTGTTCGAGAGATAGGTTTAAAATGTGTTGAATCGTCGACATCGTTACATCACTTCCTCAATCGCTTTAGTCACATGTTCATTGGCGATGATCGAATCATCTTCCTGGAGTCCGAAGGCGACGTTCTCTTCGATCCACTCACGCCGGTGCGTGACGTTGTCACCCATCAAGACCGAGACACGCTTGTCCGCGACGGCAGCATCGTCGACTGTGACCCGGATAAGCGTACGCGTGTCCGGATTCATCGTCGTCTCCCAAAGCTGGTCCGCGTTCATCTCACCGAGACCTTTATAGCGTTGGAGGATGTAGCCTTTCTTATACACCTTGACGAGCTTCTCGAGCGCTTCTTCGTCCCAGGCATAATCGAACTGTTCGGACTTGCCTTTCCCTTTTGAGATACGATAGAGCGGTGGTAAGGCGACGAACACGCGACCCGCCTCGACGAGCGGTCGCATATAACGGAAGAAGAATGTAAGGAGGAGCACTTGGATGTGTGCACCGTCCGTATCGGCATCCGTCATAATGATGACCTTATCAAAATTACAGTCGTCCAACTCGAAATCGTGTCCGACTCCGGCGCCGATCGCATGAATGATTGTATTGATTTCTTCATTCTTCATGATGTCCTGGAGTTTCGACTTCTCCGAATTGATGACCTTCCCGCGTAGCGGGAGGATGGCTTGGAACGTACGATCGCGCCCTTGTTTAGCTGAACCACCAGCCGAATCCCCCTCGACGAGGAAGAGCTCATTCTTTGCTGCATTTTTCGAGGTCGCCGGTGTCAATTTTCCGTTCAAAATGCTCGAACGTTTCTTTTTCTTGCCGTTACGGGCCTCTTCACGGGCTTTTCGAGCCGCCTCGCGTGCCTGGGCCGCACGAATCGCCTTTTTGATGAGCATCGTCGCCATCTGTGGGTTCTCTTCTAAGAAGATCGTCAACTGCTTCGCCATGACGCTGTCCGCGCTCGCACGGGCTTCTGGTGAACCGAGTTTAGACTTTGTTTGTCCCTCGAACTGGAGGAACTCCTCAGGGATTCGGACCGATACGATGAGCGTGAGCCCTTCGCGGACATCACTGCCGTCTAGATTCTTGTCCTTCTCTTTGAGCAAGCCGTTCTTCCGCGCATACTCGTTCATGATTCGGGTCATTGCCGTCTTAGCACCGATTTCATGTGTCCCACCATCCCGGGTTCGGACGTTGTTAACGAAGGAGAGGACATTCTCTGAGTAGGCGTCCGTGAACTGGAACGCGAGTTCGATTTCAATCTCGTTTTCCGTCCCTTCGAAGTAGACGATTGGATGGAGCGTTGCCTTATCGTCGTTCAAATATTGAATGAACTCTGCAATCCCCTCCTCGTAATGGAACGTTTCTTGGTTGTCAGCACGCTCGTCTGTGAGCGTGATCGTCAACCCTTTTAAAAGGAAAGCCGATTCACGTAGACGTTCGGCGAGTGTGTCATAATTGTAAGTCGTTGTCGAGAAGATGGTTACATCCGGTTTGAAATAGACGCTCGTCCCGGTCTGGCGTGTCTTTCCTGTTTCAATCAGAGTCGTTTGAGGCACACCGCCGTCAGCGAATGTCTGCTCAAACACTTTACCGTCTCGATAAATCGTCACGATGACCTTGCTCGAGAGAGCGTTGACGACCGAGGCACCGACTCCATGGAGTCCGCCTGACGTCTTATAACCACCTTGACCGAACTTACCGCCGGCATGTAGAACCGTGAAGATGACTTCGGGTGTCGGCTTTCCTGAAGCGTGCATCCCTGTCGGCATACCTCGTCCGTGGTCACGAACCGTGATCGCATCATCCTTGTGGATCGTCACATCGATTTGACCGCCAAAACCAGCGAGCGCCTCATCGATCGCGTTGTCGACAATCTCATAGACGAGATGGTGAAGCCCGCGATGGTCGGTTGACCCGATGTACATCCCCGGTCGTTTCCGTACAGCCGTGAGTCCTTCGAGCACCTGGATGGCGTCTTCATTGTAATTAAATAGATCTGTTGACATAGCAGTCACCTCAATTTCGAACACACGTTCGTTTTTCTTTCCTATTGTATAGCTGTTCATCGATTCTGGCAAGCCTCCCTCGACAGCTGTTGCTGAAAAAAAGGAGACCTACCAAGGAGGTAGGTCTTATCCGAGTAGACGAGCATGCTCCACGTACAGGCAACGATTCTCGATATAATCGAGTCCAGCATCGCGTACGATCTGCTCTGCCTCAGTACTTGAGAGCCCGAGCTGATTGAAGACGAGCCCGACATCTCCATGTCGTACCGCATCTTCCGCGACACCTGCTAAAAATTCGTTGCGACGGAACACGTCGACGATATCAATTCTACCCGGGATGCTCTCGACGGAAGGATACACCTTGCGGCCGTTCCATTTTTCGAGCATCGGGTTGACAGGGATGACGGTATAGCCGACACGGAGTAAATACTCCGCAATCTGGTTGGCCGTCTTGTTTGGGTTGTCGGACACGCCGACGACCGCGATGGTTTTCGCTTCAGACAAAAGTTGTTTCAAACGCTGATCATCCATCCAAAATCCCCCTTTAGTTTACGTTTACAGTGTAACGTTACCTTCCTAACGGTTTCAAGTCTTATTTTCATCATAAAGTATAATGGTTCATCATTTCAATCTCAAGACAAATCAATATGGTTTACATAACAAATTATTGTATACCTTTTATTTTGCGATAAAAATGATTTAATGATTAACTGACCGATAAGCAAACGAAAGTACAAATCAAGAACATTGCGTGAAATATCTATTTCACGCAAGGTTAGATACCGAGTATAGGCAATATTTATATAGTGTTTTTATGACTTTTATACAAATATGATTCTTCTTTCGATATACTGAAAAGTAGGAGGTGTAAGATGAGGACAGCTTATGAAGTTAGTCGTGGAACACTGTATAATGAGCGCATCGCTTTTTACGGAAATGTGCTCGCTTGGTTGGTCCACTTCCTATTTTGTATTTTATTTTGGCGACTAGAAGTAAACTCACTTTTCATTTCAAACGGATTGAGCGTCGTCTATTATACAATCTCGTTTTATTTCGTACATAAACGGTGGTATGGTATTTTCTTCACTGGGCTCTTCGTCGAGGTCATCTATAACGCCATCATCTCGACGGTCATCCTCGGATGGGAGATCAATATGCATTACTTTATTCTCATGATGGCCTACGGTGTCTTTTTCATGCCGAGTGTCTCAAGGGGCCAACGAATTTTAACCACGGCCCTTGCGATGCTGATTTATAGCCTTCTATTCATCTATGTATCTGACGGCATCGAGACCCTACCGATACACGTAGAACAAGCGCTTGGACTCTTTTGTATCCTATCGACCGTTATGATGATTGCAGGGCTCTCCTTCATCTTCGAGTCCGCTGTCGTGGCAGTGACGGATGAACTCGAACTGTCGAACGAGCGGTTGCAAATCCTCGCCTCGACCGATGGGTTGACCGGGCTATTGAATCGTAAAGTCGGTCATGAACGAATCTCCGAAGCAATCGAGCAGACCACTCGGGACGGTGTACCATACGCGCTCGCGCTCGGTGATATCGATCGATTCAAATCTTTCAATGAAACATATGGTCACGACTGTGGAGATCGTGTCATCCAACAGGTTGCCTCGACCCTATCCGATGTCGACGGGATTACGGTCCGTTGGGGGGGAGAAGAGTTCCTGATCTTCCTATCCGACCCGTCCGACGACTTTTACGAGACAATCGAACAGTTAAGACGACATATCGAGACAACGTATCTCGATTACGCAGGCGAACGACTTCGTGTCACGATGACGTTCGGACTCGCGGTTCGCAGTGGTTTTGATACGATTGAAGAGATAGTGAAAGAGGCGGATGATTATCTTCGAGAAGGTAAGCAAAACGGTAAAAATCAAGTCAGATTAAACTGAAGAAAGGAGATTTCAATGAGTATTTTTCGTCAACTTGGACAGCGATCGACACCTACGACTACGAAACGATTCGAGTTGAATGGTCTGCATCGACTACCGACATTTATTCAATATTTTTTTCACCATCTAGCAGCCAAACACTATTCAAAACAAACGGCACAACGCTACGTTTATGATGTATTGGACTTCTTTCGGTGGGTCGAGCATGCAAGCGGGACTGAACTAGACCCTGAAACAATTGATTTAACGGCATTCATCGAGATTGACCATGCTGGGGCAGAAGCGTATGCGACCTATTTAGCCCTCGACCTCGAGAACGCACCGAGTGTCATTAATAGAAAACTATCGACATTACAATCCCTGTTCAATTATTTGATTGAGACAAACCAGGCAGCAGTGAACCCATTCCAAGCTGTGGAACGTCCGAAACGAGGCAAACGGAATCCAGTCTATTTGACAGAGTCGGAATGGCTCGACTTCTCCACGCTCGTACGAAGCAACGTCGGGATGACGAACCGCGAAGCGAGTTATTATGAAACGAATCGCACGCGCGACTTTTTGATTATCCAACTGCTCGGACTGACGGGGATGCGCGTGTCCGAGCTCGTCGGACTCAATTGGTCCGATATCAACTTCGAGACGGAAACGATCCGTGTGATCGGAAAAGGGAATAAAGAACGTGTCATCCCGATCGCCAGCCCACTCCATCCCCTCCTTACTGAGTATAGACACGTATCGAATGATGGAGCGGTATTTCAAAATGATAAAGGGAGACGTATTGCTGTGCGGACGGTTCAACATGTGCTGAAAGGCCACATCGATCGGTTAAAGCCGTACCTTCCCTTTTTGACCCACAAACAAGTGACACCACATAAACTTCGACATACATTCGCGACAAGACTTGCAATGAGTGGGATTGACGTGTTGACGATTCAACAACTTCTCGGACATGAATCGGTAGCAACGACCCAAGTTTATGCCCATATCGGTGACGAACGCAAAAAACACGCGGTATTAGGTTTACAATAATATGTTATGTTAACTATATATCCAAATATAAACACCACCTAATTTATAGGTGGTGTTTATATTTAAATGCTAGACATTGACAAAATTAAAATCGTATCATCAATGACTATAAAGTAAGCATTTTCGTATGCAAAACGCTCTTCTAATTCCAAATCAAAGAGGATGACCCCGCTTGTGAGTCCATCTGTATACTCATGGACGAGATAGCGTTGACTGATGACACGTTCAAAAGGGTTCACATCGATATAGCGTGCCCCTGTGGTGATATCAATGACCTCTGTATGCATATCACTTTCATCAACTTTTATAAAAATCGTTGAACCGATGTCGTCATATGTGAAGTCGAGCGGTTCATAGGCGCCCCAATCGACGACTGACACTTCATGTAACACATCTGGTGCCGTCAAGTCATAAATGACTTCCTCGTTCAATGCATCGACAAATGCAGAAAATCGAAGGATACCATCGTTATCCCCAAGATATTGAACTGTATCCCCTTCTCCATGTAAGCGAAGAATATCATCAAAAGGCAATTCATCTTGTTGGTCCCAGATAGCCTCGACCGCTTCGTCTAGCGTGCATATGAGAAGTGCCTCGGAGTGGTCAATCGGATCATCTGGAGAGATTCGTCCGTTATCGAGCGCGTCATAATAGTCAAATTCATCAAGTCTCGCGTTACACACAATATATGGCACACCATTAAAATTAGTAGTGAACAAGTACAACTCACGAAAACGTTCTGTTTTGCCGACGAGTCGTTCATCCCGAATGCGTTCACGTTGACCCGTCACTCGATCGTATAACCACGCCTCATCAGATTCAGATGATTCAAACGCCGTCAAAAAGAGGAAGTAACGGTTATCAAGTACCCAAAACAACGTACTATTTCCTCGTTTTTCAAACATTGTTAGAACTTCCTCGGTCCCCTCCTCATAAGAAAACGCAATCAACTCTGTCCTGATCACACCTTGCCCATCTGGTATCTCATTCAAAAAATACACGATGTCCTTATCCACGAAGAGTTTTGCATAGCCGTAGTCTTCATACGGATGACGATTTAACTGTGTAACCTCAGCGTTCTCTTCATCAAAACGAAAAAGAGAAAAAGTCGTGCGACCTACTTTTTCTCGATAGTAGACAGAAGATGACGTGACCGCTATTACATCTTCGTGGTCGATAGGCATGGCCCGTGCGTCAACGATTCTCATAAGGCACCTCTCTCATAACCAGAGTCAGCAGGTTCGACAGTAACAAGACCTGGTGGTCGATTCGGAAACGTAATCCGTAAATGAGCATATTCAATCACGTGTTGATGTGGATGATTCTTGTCGATCCAGCGAATCGGTTGTTGATTCGCAAGAGCATGACCAATTTTCTCTTCCATCTGAAATTTAGAGATATCTCGATAAGCAACTTCTTGAATATAGGTTTCTTCATCAGGCTCGAACTGCTGCCAAATTCCCATGACAAGTTGTCCAAGTGCTGACACACGTCGTTCTGGTAGCGTGATCGTTCTTAATGTCTGACTCACTTCTTTCAGACATTCGTTCGCGTCGTCCGATACGGCGAACAACCGTTTCTCCGTATTATTCATGACGCGATAGCGGCGTTTGCGATTCTCGAGTCTGAGTACTTGCGCATAAGGCTCCACTGGTACCCCATGAAAAAACGTTTCTGTCCCGCCCCACGCGAATCCGAATGACGGGTCAAACTTTTGAATCGTCTGCATGAACGACATCATAAAGTCCTCGACTTCTCTCCGTTCTAGCCGTAGCCACTCGGCAAGGGCAAGTGTCCCTTTGTCTTTTGAAATCCGGTCGACTGGGAAGAACAGTTCCCCGTCCGCCAAACGATGCGGTTTCAATTCGACACCATTCGCTCGATAATCGGTTGATGGTCGTCCGCTTCTTCCTGAATAGATGACCCATTCATCATCTGTGCTTTCGATTGCGTATGCCTGATGGGCCCATGGCGGGGTCACGTATAAGGCCGGATACTCCTCGAACGTGTCGAGATGAATATACGAGCGGTCATTCCAAAGGTGAGCGACGAGTCGGACGACTTCTCCCGTTTCTGAATCTTTCGGCGCGATATAATTTCCTGTATCACCGATGAATGTCAATACATGAAACCCATACCCGTTATATAAATGTCGGACAATCCGTTCGAAAACGGCAGTTACCATCCGCTCGAAAAGTGGGTGATCTACATTCCGGTCAAGCGTTGGCGAGTCAACCGTACACATGAGCCATCCCATCCGTTCATATAGACGAATGCGTAGGGGATAGGAGATTAGGGGAGAAGAACTCGCATGAATCTCAGTTAAGCGGATATTGGACATATTTTCGACTTCCAAGGTGAATCCACTACGCCTTAACTGCTCTTCCATCTTTTTCTTCCAATTGATTTTCTCCATGCTATCCACTCACTTTCTCTCATCATCTCATTGTGAATTTTTCCCGATTCTCGTTTTAGACAAACGCTTTTCGTTTCATTTGTACATGTGTACATGTAGCCGTGCAATCGCTTCATCTAAAAGTTCACGACGTGTACCAATATTCATACGCTCGAACATTTCTCCGTGAGGACCGAACGGACCGCCTGGTGACAAGAAAACGCGGACATCTCCGTGGAGCCAAGACTTTCGCTCTTCTACGGTCATCGGGAGCTCCGAAAAGTCGATCCAAAGTAAATAACTCGCCTCGGGACGTGTTGTGTGGAGCATTGGTAGATTCGTTTCAATCGAATCAATCACCTCATTCATTTGTTGCTCGAGCTCTTCCCGTAACTGATCGAGCCAGCGTTCCGCACGTCTATCAGTATACGCCGCGATAATAGCTGTGTTCGCAAACGGTGTAGGTAGGACATGATGTTTGTTTTGTACTTTGATGATCTGTTTACGCCAATCATCGACTGTACAGATGATATAGGATGCGAAGAGCCCGGCAATATTGAATGCTTTCGATGGTGCACTCACCGTGATGACACGTGGGTCGAGCGAGCCGATGGCAGTATGTTTGTGAGATGGAAATGTCAAATCAGCATGAATCTCATCCGCAACGACGATGACATCGTACTGATTCGCCAGTTCTACCACTTTCGTCAATTCTGCTTTTGTCCAAACACGTCCGACCGGATTATGCGGAGAACAAAGCAAGAATAGAGACGCTTGTTTCATCGCCTCCTCGAGTGCGAAAAAATCCATCTCGTAACGCCCGTTTTTCTCTGTCAAAGGCGCATCGAACACTTGACGTTTCGAACCGACGACTAGCTCATGGAACGGTGGATAGACAGGTGACTGGATGACGACCCCATCCCCCACTTCTGTCAACGCCTCGACGATGTGCGTCAACGCCGGAACGACCCCGCTTGAAAACATGATGTGTTTCGGGTCAACATTCAAATCGTGGCGACGATCATACCAAGAACGGACGGCTTCTTGTGCCTCTCTCGCGAATAAAGTGTAACCAAATTCTCCTTGTGCAGCTGTTGAAGCAAGCGCCTCTGAAATAGATGGTGCAGTACGGATATCGATATCCGCTACCCATAATGGCAAGACATCTTCCGACAGATGGAACCATCGCTCTAAGCCATCCCACTTCACTGAATTTGTGCCTTTACGTACGAGTTGTTGTTGTAAAATCGATTTCATGTTCATCCCTCCTTCTCTTACTGTATCAAAGTTGATTCGACTACGTAGTAAAAAAGCATGGCGGATTGTCATCGACTTCGTTATACTCAATCGAGAAATGAAAGGAGATCGCCTATGCACGTCAACATCATTCGAAACAAACGAAGGAAAAGAGCCGCATTTCACGTCACTCCGGACGGTATCGAGCTCCGCATCCCGGAACGTTTGCCGAAACATCTCGTCGACCACATATTAGAAGAGCATGATTCATGGATTCGTGATACATTGCAGAATCTCCCGAAACAAACGTCCGTTCTCGATGAAGGACTCATCCTCCACGGGAAGGTCTATCCGACTAGAAAAGATGATAAGAAGACAATCAGACATGACGGTACTTCATTTTTGGTGCCGAACGCTTGGGACGAAACTACGCTCTGGCAGAAGTATGAGACATGGTTACGCGAACGCGCCTTACACTATGTGAGTGAACGGGCACCATTATATGAAGAACGTCTAGATGTCCGAGCAACGAACGTTCGAATTGCCCATCAAAAGACACGTTGGGGATCTTGTAGCTCGAACGGGACCATCTCCATCAACGTCCGACTCATGTTGGCGCCGATAGAGATTATGGACTACGTCATCGCACATGAGTGGACACATCTCGTGCACTTCGACCACTCCGCTTCATTTTGGAAGACGTTGCGTACCGTTTATCCAGAAATGGATGGTGCGAAGGGTTGGTTGAAACAATACGGACATACGTTACAACTAAAAAAGCCGACCGACCCGTCCTAGGGTCAATCGGTTTACAGGTTGGAAGTGAACGTGTCGGCCGTATCATGTAACTCGGCAGCGGCCTGTTCGAACGACTGGAAGCGCTCCATCGTCTGTTCCATCGTTTTGGCACTCGATTGAATTTCTCGATTAGACGCAGTGACACCTTCTACAATTTTTTGAAGTTCAAGGTTCATCCCTTCCGTATTCGAATTGACATCTACGACGGCACGTTCGACCATACGGGAAAGATTCCGCACCTCCGTTGCCACGACATTGAACCCGAGACCATGCTCCCCGGCCCGTGCTGCCTCGATGGCGGCATTAAGGGATAATAGATTCGTTTGAGCCGCAATTTCTTTTATAGACAAAGCAATCTTGGCGATATCATCTGCTTGACGTCGTAAATTTTGCAGGGCGTTGAGATTGTCAGCAGCATCTTTCGCAAGCTTTTCAATCGTTTCATTCAATTCGCTCGTATCGTTCAACCCCGTCTTCGCCCGATCATCGAGCACATCGGTCATTGATTTGAAACGATACGCATACTCTTCAATCACCTGTTGACGTTTGGTGATATCTGATGCAATTTTTACGACACCAATGACCTCGTCCCCATCAAGGATCGGCATATATGTTGCCTCGAGCCAAATCGTCTCCCCTTTCGCATTCTCGCGCTCCACCTTATCCGAGAAACTGAATCCGTTCCATAATTTCTCCCAAAATGCAGGATACTCCGGGCTATTCACAAAAGATGAAGGACAGAAGAGATGATGCTGCATCCCGATCATCTCTTCTCGTTTGTATTTCATCGCTTTCGCGAACGTATCATTCACATCGACAACACGGCGTTGGCGATCGAATCGGATCATTGCCATGTTCGTCTCGATGGACCGAAGCACGTCGACTGAAGTCACATCTTTCTGGTTCAAAGTACTCATTCTCAATACCGACCTTTCTTTTCAATAGGATATTCGTACGAAATCGTGAATTAAAGTGTAACGTAACGAATGGCGTCCCATCTCACGCTTTTTGTACAGAAGGTCAATATCTTGAGTTTGAAGTATTTACCATTTATAAAGACGCCAAAAGGCGCCTTTATTTCTTTAAATCTGGAAAGTAAGAGAAGAAGGTTTCTACACCGGCACTTGTCAGTTTGAACGTCTGGTCTCGTGTTTCATCTGTCACATAGACATCCACTTTTTTAGACCGTTTCTTGAAGCTTAACTGAAACTCTTGTCCTTTCCATCCGTCGATGATGGTGAGAAGCGGATAGTCCCCCATTTCCCCAGCTCGATCCACTGGTTCTGCCTCCTCAAATGCGTTCATCAAATCAGACATGTCGATGCCTGCCGCACGCAATGTGTCCGGATAATCCAATGTAGCCGCCCCATCCAACGGTGTTTTATGGAGAAAGAAGAATGGGCCGCGCGGTACGGAAGGGTTAGCAATGATATTTGCATTGATATCTTCCTCAATGGATTTTTTCGTGGCAAACTCGCCTTTCGTGTACGTCAAGCTGACATCCTCTTTCACACGCTTTCCATTTTTCATGTATGAGAATGTGTAAAGAGGCGTCTTTACACCTGGATCGAGTGTGTCTGATTGAAGTACCCGCTCGACTTGTAATCCTTCGAACTGGATGGGTTCATGTCCAAATTCATCCTCATCCCAAACAACAAACGGTTGGAGTGATGTCGTTCCGTTTGTTGCCTCGAAATAAAAATAGGCTTGTTTCAATTTGTCATTATAGCCAAGCGCAATCTTCGCGGTTCCCATTTGAGCATTATACGGCTCAATGAATGAGAGTGGAAAGAGGCCTTGTTGTTCTCCGATTGTTAATCCGATTGTTCCATTTAATGGGGTGGTCACGTGAACCATGGTCTCTTCGAATAGGTTAATCGGCATTCCAAGATATTCTGAAGGATCACTCTGCTCTGCGACTTTTTCCTCCTCTTTCGTACCCACTTTGATCAAAGGGACGTGCGGAACCTCCACACCGGATGTCAAATCAAGAAAATCCGGGAGCTCATCAATCTTTCCTAACTTCATTCTTGTATAATCTCCATCATAGCAAATGGTATAGTTCTCTTTTCCTTTTAGGAAGGTCACTAATTTATAGTTGTTTGGATCGTAGTCAGATATCATCGCTTTTCGATTCAAAGCATATGAATTAAAGACCGTCACATCCCCTTCAATTTGTGTGATCGGCTCGCCTGTGCATGCACCGAGGATATGACTCGCCCACGTCTCCGACTTGGCATCCATACGACCCGAATACAAATCTCTCACAACCCATTGCTTTGGCATATAGTCTAGCTTCACGACATCCGTTTCTCGAGTACCACAACCTACTAATAAGCCAACCATACACAATATGAATACGATTCGTTTCATAACGACTCCCTCATCCGCGGAAAGATATCTAAGAACGCTTCCGCCCCTTCGCTTGATAGTTTAAACGTTTGATCACGAAGCGGATCTGTCAGATAAATATCGACTTTTTTGGAACGTTGTGTATAACTGATTTCGAATTCTTGACCTTTCAATCCATCGATTAACGTTAAGTATCGAAAGTCCAAAGACTCTCCTGAACGGTTGACCGATTCCGCTTCCTCTAGTATCTTCACGACTTCTTTGGATTCTTTTTTCGTTGCCTCGAGAAAGTCAGGATGACTTAGTGTTTTTCCGTCAAACGTTTCACGATGTGCAATGACTCTTAGTCCTTCTTCAAATGCAGGCATCCAATCCTCGAACATCGGGGTAGGCTCTTCATCTTCCTTCAGCAACGTACCGGGCACGAAACGTGCCGACATCGTTTCAGTCACTTGCTGTCCTTTTTTAATATACGTGAATTCATATAAGGGAATAGACTCTTTCTCATTGAGTTCATGAGATTCCGCGATGGACTGGATACTTAATTCAGAAAAGACAGTATTTTCTTTTGACTCGGGGTCCTTCAGCCCTACAAACTCAATAGGATGTGGCATAAAATAATGACCGTCATATGAGTAGAGAATGTATGGACGAAACGATTTTTTATCATATCCAATGGCAATCTGTTGATTCGGCATCTCGATTCCAATCGGTTCAAACTGGGCGATTGGATGTCTGATCACTTTACCATCAAGTTCAATTTCAAGATTGCCGTATAGTGCCGGGGTGACCTCTAGTAACGTATGCGGGAACAGGGTAATCTGTTTCCCATCAAAGTCTAGCACGTCTGCTTCCGCTAACTTGTCCTTTAAAGATGACGGCGTTTGATCAACGCTAGGTAATCGAGGAACTCTGATGCCTTCAGATGTCCCCACAAAGGATGGGAACGCGTCGACCGTTTCAGCCATCAATTGATTCGTATAGCTTTCTCGACAAACGACATAGCGCTCGTCCCCTTCTAAATATGTGACCACTTTCATCATATAAGGATTAAGGCTAGACACGAGTTCTTCTCTTCCTGCAATCACCGTTTGATATACGGTGACGTCCCCCTTAAGCTCGGTCGTTCGTTCTCCTTCACATGCCGCAAGCACTTCTTTCGTTTCGTGAATCGGAACGATTTCCCCTTCTTTTGAATAACTTTCGACATTCCATTGGTCTTCTATGTAATCTAATTGAATCACTTCTATGTCAGATGTTCCGCATGCGCTTAATAGTGATGCTCCTACAAGCATCGCAATACCTCGCTTGAACACAAAATCCCCTCCAGTCATCGTACTATCCAATTTTACCATTATCTAACTGTTCTATACGAAAAAAATTCCGCCCATGTTTCATGAGCGGAAGGTAGAATCATTACTTGCTTTGGTCGATCGCACGTTGCAATCTAGATTCGACGTCTGCTGCGACGGCTTGTAACGATTCGTCATCGATGAGTCGAATCAATGCTGTCGGTTTCGGCATGCCGATTCGTGTATGGTCGTCTTTTTCGAACACCGCAATCTTACATGGAAGGAAATAACCTCCCTCTAACCGTTCGGATAGAACTTCTTTTGCCGCTTTCGGATTGCATACCTCTAAGATGCGATACTTCCCATCAATCCCTTGGCCCTTTTTCTCTAACGTGTCGCTCAAATCAAAGTCCCATAATACACCAAATGACTCCTCTTTGAGGGCTTCTCCAAGACGGTCGATGACGTCCTCAACGGTACGGTCAGACTGTACAGTATAATCAAACATCTTCATTCCTCCTTAGCGTGTTGTTCATGAGAACTGTACCCGCACGAAGTCTTCTTCAATCAAAAAGAAACTGTATGTGATTTGAAACATAATCCTGAAACACAACGTATAAAAAGAGATAATAGTTAGAACCAAACTGATGTAAAGGAGAAGTGGTTGTCGTGACGGTCACGGTATTCACGCATACGAGCTGTAGTTCTTCTAGAAAAACGATCGATTGGTTGCGGGAACAAAACATCCCCTTCATCGAAAAGAAATTGACCGACCAAGGTTTGTCCTTTGGCGAATTTAAAGAGATGTTAAGCCTGACCGAGAATGGGACGACCGACTTGTTGTCGGTCCAAAAGAGTGTCTATAAACAAGCTGCAGAGAAGCTCGACGAGATGTCGATACGGGAACTATACAGTTTTGTCGCCTCGAATCCCCAAATCTTAAAAAGTCCGATCCTCTTCGATCATCATCGGATCCAGGTCGGCTTCAGTGAAAAGGAAATTCGAACGTTTATTCCTCGGAATGACCGCATCGCTGAACTGAAACGCTTGCTCCACAACGCATAAATCGTGTCGCCAAGGCGACACGATTATTTTTTAGGTACGTTTTAACTTGGCTGCCAATCGGATTCCGAATGACTGTATTGGATGAATAGAATCGAGTGGATGAAGTGGATGAAGTTGATGATGCTCGACATTTCACCGTAAACAAACCCGTTCTGTCTCGTCAGTATACTTCCTATGTTGTAAGATTTTCAAGGTTAACATCTATTGAATCCTTTTCAAAAAACATTCATAGTAAAAGAGTAGAAAAATTATATTTGTATGAGGGGATAGAGCATTGGAGCTTAATCGTCAACTTATTTGGAAACTGAGTGTAATCGGGCTGATTTTACTCGTCTTATGGCGTGTCATCAGTGAACCGGATACCATCTCACGTGTCTTACAGTACACGTTCCAGTTACTGACCCCAATCATCATGGGGATTGCCATCGCCTTGTTACTCAACACCGTTCTCTCCTATATTGAAGAACGGTTCCACTTGAAGCGGTATCAGGGACTACTTATCGTCTATATCACGTTCATCGGCATCTTGGCGATTTCGGTCGTCACGTTGTTCCCGCGGATTTACTCGAGTCTGTCATCACTCATCGATGAGTTACCGGTATATATTCGTCAAATCGACGTGTTTTTAGGTGAAGTGAACAATTACTTGAGAGATTATAACGCGACAATTGCTCAGGCGATTGATTTTGCCCGCTTCGAGGAACGTTATTCAGGATGGGTTGAATTGGCCGTCCTCTCGTCCGTCAGTTATGTATCAAGCTTCACGATGACACTGATTAACTTCTTAATCGGGATTGTGATCTCCATCTATCTCTTGAAGGACAAAGAAGTCTTTGCCCGCATGTTCAAGCGTCTTCTCTACGCGCTATTACCCGTTGGTACTGCGAAGACGACGATCGATATCTTTCAAGAGATGGATTACATCTTTAAACGATACATTATCGGCAAGTCGCTCGACTGTCTGATCATTGGAGTATTGGCAGTCATCGGGCTCTTGATCATCGGAGCCCCATATGCGCTACTCCTCGGGATCATCGTCGGCGTCTTAAACTTTATTCCCTACGTCGGACCGCTCCTCGGGATGATTCCTGCGTTCATCATCACCTATTTCTATGATCCGTTCACGGCACTGCTCGTGCTCCTGTTCATCTTCTTGTTGCAACAGTTTGATGGATTGTGGCTCGGACCGAAGATTCTCGGGGATAGTGTCGGCATTACCCCGTTTTGGGTCATCACGTCAATCATCATCGGAGGCAGTCTATTCGGACTGGTCGGAATGTTCGTGAGTGTCCCAATCACGGCCATGATTCAAGTCGTCTTGTCACGACTCATCGATTATCGACTGAATCGGAAAAATTTGAACGAGTTACTTTGATTCTCCCCATGAAATTGTTGACATATTAAACAAATGTGTCATACAGTTGAAAAGAAGATTAATAATTAAAAGAAAGGAGAGGTTCCTATGTCAGTAGTATCTTCGAAAGCATTCACTCAAGTTCATACTGATTGGCAGGCACCTCTTCGATTGATTCATATCTAAGATGCCTGCCTATCTAGGCATGCATAAACAACGTGGGACGTCGTATGCCTTTATGCATATGACGTCCCTTTTGTGTATCATAAATTAAATAAAGCAGGTGACCTGTATGTTTCAAACACTCAAGCGGCTCGACCGCAACATTTGGATTCGTTTCTTAGGGGAGACGATCACGGGAATCATGATGTTCATGATCGCCCCATTCTTAGTCCTTTATTATAGTGATCAGTTAGAAAGCTACCTTCAAGTCGGAATCATCATGGCGACGGGTCCCATCATGGCCCTCCTCGGTTCGATGATCGGGGGACGGCTTGCTGACCTATATGGTCGAAAACCAATCATGATGATCGCCATCATAGGGGACGCACTCGCTCTCGTCGGGTTCGCCTTCGCTGACTCGTTTTGGCCGCTCCTTTTATTGAATGCAATGCTCGGGTTGACGAACTCACTCTTCCACCCTGCGGCAAGCGCGATGGTCGCTGACGTCACAGAGCCTGAGCATATGAACGAAGCATTCGGACTCTTACGGATGGGGCATAATATCGGTGCTGCATTCGGACCGCTTCTCGGGAGCGCGGTGCTGTTCATCGACCGTGAGCTCATCTTCTTTACAGCAGCGTTCGTCTTTGCCTTATATGCGCTCACACTCGGATACTTTATCAGAGAATCATTGCCGGAATTTACAGAAGATGAAACCCCGAGTAACCGAGAAGTGTTGCGCGTATTTTACAACGATCGCGTTTTTCTTATTTTCATCTTTGCAGGTATATTCATATCGATGGGATTTTCAGTCGTCGAGAGCATGCTGCCACTCTTTTTAAAAGAATCGCTTCCGACGTATACCGCACAACAAAATCCGTTCCCTTATCTTTTAGCATTGAACGGAATCATGGTCGTACTCTTCCAGTTCCCGATCGCATCAAAACTTGGGAATAGACCGTTTGGTAAAGTCATGTTGGCCGGAGCGACCGTATTTGGTATCGGCATGATCTTATTGGCGATTGTGCCAAGAACTTTGTTTGCACTTGATACGCCATATGTTCCTCTCGTAGGTATTTTACTCGCCGTTTATGCCTTTTACACGTTAGGTGAGATGATCATGTCCCCTGTTCAACAAACGTTCATCGCCTTGATTGCTCCGGAGAATATGCGCGGCGCCTACAACGGCGCTGCCAGTGTTCAGTGGCTGATCGGTGGAGTCACGGCACCGATCATCGCAAGTGTCTTTTTTGATAATCGTGCCGGGCACATCGCTCTAATCTTGATTGGTGGTGCGAGTTGCTTATCAGGCATTATTTACTGGCAACTCGGACGCTACGTCCAATCAACCGAAGCAAAACAAAAGACTGCTTAATCACTCATTGACCACTCTCTATTTTTATGAGACGTGGTCTTTTATTTCTTTTCATATTTATTAAAATTTGAAATTATCTTTCAATTTCACTTTACAATCATAATAATCCTTTTTATGATAAAACGGTTAAGGAGGGATCTTTCATGGAAAGGATCGATAAACAGACAATTGTGGATAGTGTTCCACAAAAAGGTTTTTTAGGACAACCGAAAGGATTGTTCACATTGTTTTTCACAGAATTTTGGGAACGTTTCTCATACTATGGAATGCGTGCCATCCTCGTATTCTATATGTACTATGAGGTTTCTGAAGGAGGACTCGGGCTCGACCGTAACGTCGCGCTATCGATCATGTCCGTCTATGGTGCGCTCGTCTATATGTCAGGAGTCATCGGGGGATGGCTCGCAGACCGTATATTCGGGACGTCACGTGCAGTCTTTTACGGTGGTGTGTTCATCATGCTCGGACACATCGTCCTCTCAATTCCGGGAAGTGTCGTCTTCTTGTTCATTTCGATGGCGTTAATTGTCATCGGTACTGGTTTATTAAAACCAAACGTATCAAGCATTGTTGGAGATATGTATAGCGAGACGGACCGCCGCCGTGACGCTGGATTTAGTATCTTCTACATGGGAATTAACTTAGGGGCGTTTATTTCACCACTCATCGTCGGACAAGTACAAAAAGACTATGGTTTCCATTGGGGCTTCGCCCTTGCCGCGATTGGAATGTTCGTCGGTCTTGTCGTCTTCGTCCTGACCCGTAAGACAAATCTCGGTCTAGCCGGGTCATATGTTCCAAACCCGTTGACGCCTGAAGAGAAGAAGAAAACAATTCGAATCGTCAGTATCGCCACTATCGCAATCGCTATCCTACTTGCGATTTTGATTCCACTTGGTTGGTTCACGATCAATACCTTCATCTCGCTTGTCGGAGTATTCGGAATTGCGATTCCGACATTGTATTTCATTATGATGTATCGCAGTCCAAAAACAACAGAAGTCGAGCGGTCTCGGATTATTGCTTATATCCCGCTCTTTATCGCTTCCGTCATGTTCTGGGCAATTCAAGAGCAGGGGGCAACAATCCTCGCAAGTTATGCGGACACACGGACTGACCTTGAGTTCTTCGGTTTCACATTGTCACCGGCTTGGTTCCAATCATTGAACCCGCTCTTCATCATCTTACTCGCACCGATCTTCGCTTGGTTATGGGTACGTCTAGGAGATCGCGAGCCGAGCATCCCGACGAAGTTCGCATTTGGGATTTTGTTTGCGGGAATCAGTTTCTTGGTCATCTTACTTCCTGCTTATTTCAGCGGTCCAGATGCCCTCGTCAACCCGCTCTGGCTCGTCTTGAGTTACTTTATCGTCGTCTTGGGTGAACTCAGTTTATCACCGGTCGGTTTGTCAGCTACGACAAAACTCGCCCCAGCCGCATTTTCTGCTCAAACGATGTCACTCTGGTTCTTGTCAAATGCTGCTGCACAAGGAATTAACGCACAGCTCGTCAAATTTTACTCACCAGAGAATGAAATGCTATACTTCGGAATCATCGGTGGTGCTGCCATCGTCTTAAGTTTGATCCTATTCGCGCTCGCACCAAAAATCAAAGTGTACATGCGTGGTATTCATTAATCATGAAACAAGCCAGCCGCTGAAGAGCGGCTGGCTTGTTTTTATTTTCGTACTTGAATGAGTGACAAGTAACGATCGACCATATTGTGATTAAAGTAGTCATGAAAGTTGTCTTGCTTCAGGGATTGAATCGATTCATGGAACGTCGCCGGGAGTGATGCGATTCCTTGGCTCTCAATCTGTTTTGCTGAATATTCGAACAAGTCGTCTTCATTCGGAGAAGACGGAACAAGTTGCTGTTCGATTCCCTCGAGTCCAGCATAAATGAGCGCAGCAAGTGCCAAGTATGGGTTCGCACTCGGGTCAGGATTACGCACTTCGACACGTGTCGCACTTCCACGAGAAGCCGGGATACGAATCATCGAACTGCGGTTCGATGGACTCCAGCAAATATTGACTGGAGCCTCAAATCCAGGAACGAGACGCTCGTACGACTCAGGGAGCGGGTTTGTAAAGATGGCAGTGGCGCGGGCGTGCTTTAAAATTCCCTCGATAAAATGACGAGCTGTTTTTGAGAGGCCATAGTCCGCATCAACTTCGTCGAACGCATTGTTTGTCGGGTTACCGGATTCATCATTCTTCCATACCGAGATATTAAGATGCATTCCCGAACCGTTCACGTCACGTAACGGTTTTGGTAAGAACGAAACAGATGCCCCTTTTTCTTTCGCAGCAATCTTGACGATTTCTTTGAAGAACTGGATATTATCCGCAGTATGGAGTGCATCGTCATATTTGATGCCAATCTCATGTTGTGCCGGGGCGACTTCATGGTGGACCGCTTCAATATTAAATCCGACTTCACTCAACCGATTCGCAATATGTTGACGTACTTCATAGCCTTTGTCTTCTGAACGTGTCGAGAAGTAACCAGCTTCATCATAAAACTCGCCGTTTTCGTCAAAAATAAAGAATTCTGGCTCTGCACCGACGAATACCGAATAGCCGTCTTTGGCGGCACGTTCGAGCGCATCTTTCAATACGTTCCGGGGATCATATTCGTATCGTTCGCCTTCTGGTGTGCAAACATCGCAGAAGAATGCCAAAATATTCTCATCACCATCTTGTTCATACCGTGGACGATCTAAATCCGGTCTCAAGAATAAGTCAGAGTTTTTGATGGAAGAGAACCCATTGATGGAGGAGCCATCAAACATTGTTTTTCCTTCAAATACTTCTGGCAACAATTTTGCCGAAAGCGTCAAGAGTTTCAAATCACCGAGTACATCTGAAAAGTATAGATGGATTTGGGTAACATTTTTCTCTTGTACCGTTTTCTCAATGTCTTGTTGCTTCTTCTTTGCGTCATCCTTGTCTGTTCCGAATAGATTTGCCATGATTCAAAAAAACCTCACTTCAATGGATTTGACAGGCAAGCTGTCTTTACGCACCGTTCGTACGCTTCTCTATAGTTCATAACCGACTTCGTTTTTTTCTAAACATGAAATTTCAAAAGAGGCAAAGTGGCTACATCAGCCGAGACTTGATATGATGGATGCAGAATGTCACAGAAAGGGAGAACGCGATTGTATATATTTATGACTGGTGGAACTGGATTTTTAGGAGGACGTCTCGCCAAAGAGTTGATTGGTCGTGGGCATCGCATCTGTATGCTCGCACGAACGCCAGAAAAGGTAAACGCTCAGTTCACGACTGAGGAACGTGAGATGATAGATGTATTGCAAGGGGATTTGACGGCGCATTCACTCGGTGCTGATGAACGCTTCATCGACTCTCACAGAAGAAAGGTTGATTTATTTCTACACATGGCGGCACTCGTCAAATTTGATGAAGAACTACGTGAAGCTCTGTTTGAAACCAATTTGACCGGGACGAAAGAGGCCCTGCGATTGGCTAAGGCGCTCAATTGCCGCCGCTTCTTCCATGTGAGTACGGCCTATACGCTCGGCGCAAAAGAAATCGGTGGTGAGACTTTGTACGATGTGTCGCAATCATTTTTAAACCCATACGAAGAGAGCAAGGCGCACGCCGAACGGGCGGTCTGGGACTCGCGTGAAGCGCTTGAGGTTTCCATCTTCCGACCGGCGATCATCGTCGGCGACTCAAAGACAGGTGAGGCTGATTCAAAATTTACGATGTATGGATACATGCGCGCCCTCGAGCTATTCAAACGCAAACTTGTGCGCCGGGGTCACGACTTTGAGTCCCTTCGCCTGATTGGATCTGCAACAGGTACTTCGAACCTCGTTCCGGTCGATTATGTGACAGATGTGCTCTTAGCAGCCATTGAGCATGCGAAAGCGGGTACCATCTATAACGTGACGAATGATACGCCCCCACGAAATGAGACGATGCTCGATTTTATGAAAGAGTCATTATCTTTCCCACATTTGATGATTTCTGAGACACCGACATCCACACTCAGTTCCATCGAACAGTCTTTTAACGATATGGTCAAAGTATTCAATCCGTACTTGAATCGCAATATTAAGTTCTATGATGAAAATACGAAGCAGTTGCTTCGGGATGCAGGATTTTCACCACTTCGACTCGATCATCAATCATTACGTCGCATTGTGAATGCATACTACCAAACAAAATAAAAATGGACCGGGGTACCGGTCCATCGTCATTTATCGCAAACTAAAACAATTTTACCGTCCTGAATCTCACGTTCGAGTGAATCTACCATCTCTTTTGTTAACCCAAGGCTCTCCATCTGTTCCATTCGATCATCTGAATTGCTTGTAAATTTGGAGAGAAGCGACTCAAACATTCCCTTCTCAGGGATACGATACGATTGAACACCCGCCTCTGCAGCCAATCGAACTGTCAATTCCTCGTCTTTTGCGAACAAATAGATGTGTTCGTTCACACAACCTCCTGAAACCATTTCATTTACTTCATGGTCGACTGTCGTCATATCATTCACTACTCTTGTTTCTATCATGCCCCATCCTCCTAGACGTTCACACTCATAATTTTACTATTTTTACTATTCCCCAAAAGTGAGGTGATAAACATGAACCCTATGGTTTATTCGTGGATTGTCCACACTTCGATATCAAAGTGTTGTACGATTCCCTGAATTCGCTCACATTCATCCTCAATCCCTGTTCGCCCTTCTAATCGAGCGGTTACCGTGAACTGATTCTCGACTTCTCGGATACGGGATATCCGATATCCTGCCTGTTGCAATAAGCCTGCGATGATTTCAATCTTCTCTTTCTCTGCAGATTGAAAGACATGCATATATATCATCTCCTTCCAAACCTCTCATCATACGTATGCTACCATATCGTTTCTCGTTTGAGATGATATACTATTGATAGAGAAAAGGAGTGATTTTCGTGCCTAAACAAGATCTAAATACAATCATGCTCGAATATTTGAATGAAAAGGAAGACTATGAAGCATTTGCGACGAAGCTGAAAGCACTCCTCAGCGAACTATTGACAGAAGCCGGTATTCAGTTTCATTCAATCGTTGCCCGTGCCAAAGAAGCAGATAGTCTATTTGCGAAGCTATCCCGAAAACCTTACCAATATCGGTCCTTACGTGATGTACAGGATTTGGCAGGAATTCGTATTGTTACGTACTTTCATGATGATGTGAGGACTGTTGCCCAAATTTTAGAAGATGAGTTCACCATCGATCGAGAACAATCGATTGATAAATCGACATTGCTTGACTCCAATGAATTTGGTTATCTTTCTGTACATTACGTCGTGGAGTTGAGTGACAAACGACTCGCACTTGGCGAATATCGTCGCTTTGCGGAAAAAGAGGCAGAGATTCAAGTCCGCTCGATTTTGCAACATGCTTGGGCTGAGATTGAGCATGACCTTGGATACAAAAATCCCAACGCTGTCCCGCCTGAGATTAAACGCAGCTTCAGCCGTGTCGCCGGTCTGTTGGAAATTGCTGATTCTGAGTTCGTGAACATCCGGAAACAATTAAGGACATTCGAACAAGAAACGGTGGAACAGATTCTTGAGTCTCCTGAGAAAGTGGCGATTACACGTGATAATTTGAATTATTATATCGCGAATGACAAAGTCGTTGAAAAGTTGGATAACGCCATCTTTAAGAGTGAGTGGCTACTCGAAACCGACCTCTCGGCCATCGTCGAACTGACACGCATGTTCCATTACGCAGATATTCGAACATTCAAAGACTTAAGTGATACGCTCTCAACTTATTTCACGCAAGCCATCCAATGTGCGACGCTTCTTCCTTCTTCTCTTTTACCAAGACAAGGAATGGGAGTTGTTTACGCCGTGCTTGCAAAACTTCTGGCAGAAGGAGATGAATCGCAAATCGAATTCTTCTTTAGACGCTTCTACCCGGACCTAAAGCATTACGAAGACATCATTCAACAAATTAGAGTGAAAGACGAGCCGCTATAACTTTACAGACAACACCTTTTTAATGTAGAATGTTTCTATGTTCTGAAGTATATATGAATAATATTAAACTAGGAGGTAGTTTAGAGGATGACCACACCTGTACAGACCACTTCACGTCGTCAGCTCGTCGCTGATGCTGAACGTGGAATCCGAATGAACTATCGCGGAGTTAAAAAAAATCTCCGTTCGATGTTCTCACAATACTTGACCCGCAATGAATTCTTCATTCTACGTTCTCTTTGTCAACAGAGTCCTCAAATCGCCTCTGCACTGTCAAACGAGTTTCAATTTTCGGCTTCAATGATTACAGCACTCGCTGATGAGTTAACGAAAAAGGGCTTAATCTCTCGCGAGCGTAGCGAGCGTGACCGCCGTGTCGTTGAACTTCAGGCGACCGATGCCGGTCGTGAGTTGTTTGAGACGCTAGAGAGCATGAAAATCGAATATTTGTTAGAAGTGTTTACTGATTTTTCAGATGACGAACTCATTTTACTCTCAAAATTATTAGATCGTATGGATGCTTAAACTATAAACAGACCTCACCCTTGACGGGCGGGGTCTGTTTTACTTTAAAAGGAGATGCGAATCTTTGATTCGCATCTCCTTTGTTTATTTCGTTTCAATCAAGTGTGCTGTGACAACGATCCGGTCACGATATCCTAGCTTCTCATCGTATGGTCCCGCGCAAGTAATCAGTTGAATCCGTTTTGCTTGAGTGGCCGCAAAAATCGAAGCGAGCGGAACTTGTTCAAGGCGATATTGTTTTACACTGACGACTTCATATGTTGCGACTTGGTCTTTCCGTTGGAGCGTCATCAGTTCTCCGATCGGAAGTTGATCCAGATTCGCAAAGATAGCTGGACCATTCAGATCATCTAGATGACCAGATAGGACGACATTCCCCGTTGCGCCTGCTTTGGCTCCGTATTGATACCAACCGACTTGATTCACGTCAGCCGGAGTATCCATCCGTCCAGCATCATCCTTCCCGACTGCTTCAATCGATGCATCAACATCGATTGATGGAATCACAAGCCGGGACGGGACGAAACTATTCGAATGAAAGGATTGACGATCGACCTGTTTTGACGTCAAGACGATTGGTTTAGCGAAGTCAGCCATCGGCATGACGAATGATCGATCAGGTGCATCGGCCTGAGCACTCAATAGGAAAAATGTGATGGTTCCTAAAAAGATGAGCTTAAGCGTCTTGCTTCTGACGACGAAAGACGTAGAATCCTGCCGCTGCAGCTCCAACTACCGCTGCTGCGAGCAACCAGTTCATTGATGCTGTTTGAGCGAGACCACCTTGTCCAGTCTCAGGAGCCATCGCCATTTCTCCGCCATCTGCAGCGAGGAGCACTTCAAACGCTGGTTCTCCTTCAAGGAGTCCGATAGCGAATGCCGTATAGTTCATACCACTTTCGAGTGCGACACCATCAAGAGCTTTGACGACATCAGTCGCTCCCGCTGGACGAACTTCAAGGTCATACGTACCGGCATCGAGTGTGCCGTAATCACTTACTGCTTTGAACTCGAGGTTTGAGAATAGTGGGTCTCCACCTTTAGGTGCTACATCAACTGCCGGAGCATCCGGTGCGAAGTGAGCAACGCGAACTTTTGATTTACCGTCTTCGAAGTTCGCATCGTCTTCCATTGCAGCGATTTCGATGTTTTCAAGTTGACCGATCGCAGCGGCTGTATAGAACTTGCCTGCCTCGATTGAGAGGTCTGCTGCGACGACGACTGTTTCTGCGTCACCTGCTGGCTTGATCTCAACGTTGTAATCTCCAGCAGGAAGAGTCAAGTAGTCAGTGAGGTCTTTGAATTCTGCTCCCTCGACCGCGACTTCCCCATCCACATACACGTCAACTGCCGGTGCATCAGGTGAAGCATGTAGCACACGGACCATCGCATTTTCATGTCCATCGGCGCTAACCGGTAAGATGAACGCGAAAGCCAGTGCTAGTGTACCAAGTAAAGACATCAACTTCTTCATGTGAAATATCCTCCTTTTTTCTACGGTAACCTACGACTTGCATACAATAAGTGTGATGCAGTGCTACATGGTGTGCTACATCTGATTGCTATGTAGCTCGGTGACATCTTAAACTTAAGACAATCCGACAGTGACGTAAAGGGGACACTTTGTACTGAATGTGCTCCGATATGTTATGGAATGAAAGCGCAACCTCTACACTACTTTAGATTCCCAATCTCGATTAAGTAAAACCCCTTAGTCTGCGACTAAGAGGTTTGATTTGCCCATTCGATATCATTCACAAAAATGGCATCGACTTGAAGAGCTAGGCAGCGCTTCATTTCACTAGCTGTCTTGATTGTATAAGGTCTTACAGGAATATCATGTTGTTTTAAGCATTCGATTTCTTGATCTGTGATGCGATTGATATGTGGATGGACCGAGTCGGCTCCCACAAATTTAAGATATCCGACAAGGTCATATAAGGGTTGTGCCAATAAAATCGCACACTCGATATCTGGACGCATTTGCTTCAACCGATGTATCGTCTCATGGTTGAATGAAGAGAAAAGGATACGAGACGGGTCGATTCCTGCCACTTCGATTGTATCGATGATGCGGGATTCAATCCCTTCGTAGCGAAGGACATCGGTCTTCACCTCAAGATTTAATCGGATTGATTCATCCCTCACAAGTTCGAGAAGTTCTTGTAGTGTCGGGATGACCTCTTGTTGAGAATATTGAACTCCGGCGTTAAATCTTCTCAGTTCGTTGAGTGTGTATGAAGACACCATACCGCTCCCGTCCGTCGTTCGCTCCAGTGTCTCATCATGAATGAGAACAAGCTCACCATCTTTGGTCAAATGAACATCTGTCTCGATTCCATCTGCCCCCGTATCCAGCGCGAGTCTGAACGCCGACATCGTATTCTCAGGTCGAAGTGCCATCACCCCACGATGTGCGAATCGTTTCATTTGGAAACAGTCTGATACTTGTCCATCAAATAGCGAACAAGAGGTTGCACCGAGATTTCTTGACCGGTCACTTGTCGAATAAGGTCATTCGGCGTCAGACGTTTTCCATATTGATGGACATTCTCCTGTAGCCATGCTTTTATCGGCTCAATCTCATCATCTTGAATCAGTGTCTCGAATTGAGGAAGGTCGGACTTCAAAGCCTCCGTCAATTGCGCCGCATAAATCAACCCGAGGGCATAGCTCGGGAAGTAACCGAATGAACCACCTGCCCAATGGACGTCTTGAAGGACCCCTTTGGCATTCGACGGCACATCGAGACCAAGATACTCTTTATATTTTTCGTTCCACGCCGCTGGCAGCTCATCGACGGATAATGTTCCTTGAATGAGCGCTTTCTCAAGTTCATAGCGGATGATGATGTGGAGACTGTACGTCAACTCGTCTGCCTCGATTCGAATGAGGGATGGCTTGGCTTCATTCACCCCACGATAGAATGTATCGAAGTCGATATCAGCATATGTTGGATGCAGTTGTTTGAGTTGCGGATAGACACGCCGTAAAAAGGCCTCGCTGCGTCCAATGAAGTTCTCAAAGAAGAGCGACTGAGATTCATGGATTCCCATTGATGCACCCCCTCCTAAACCGAGTTCATCGAGGGTTGGGTCGATTTGCTGTTCATACGTCGCGTGTCCCGCTTCGTGCATCGTACCGAACAACGCATTCCGAAAATCGGCTTCATCATACTTCGTCGTGATTCGGACGTCACGACGGTTGATTGTGATCTCAAATGGATGCACGGTTGCATCGAGACGCCCGCGCGACAAGTCGTAGGCGACAACATTCATCCAGTCGTGACAAATTTTCTCTTGAACGTCTGCCGGCATCGACCAGTCTAGTGAAAGTGATTCTTTTGAAAGCTGCTGAATGAGGGGAACTAGTTCATCTCGGAGCGAGGCGAACAATTCGTCTAAGAGTTCAACCGTCATACCGGGTTCGAAGTCATAAAGCAGTGCATCGTACGGATGCTTCTCATAACCGAAATATTCCGCAAATCTTTGTTGGAATCCGATGATCTTTTTCAAATATGGAGCAAACATCTCCCAATCATCTTGATTCTTCGCTTTCTCCCAAGCGGTTTCCGCTTCAGATACAAGCGTCACGTAAGCTTGATACTCATCATGAGGAATCTTTGCGTTTCGTTCATATTGCGTTTTTGCAACTTCAAGTGAACGCAATTCGACTTCAGACAGTCCACCTTTTTCAGTCATGCGTTCTAATAAAGAAGCGAAAGACTCACTCGTTTGTCGTTTGAACGCCTCGGTCGATAAATATCCGATTGTTTCCGCACGGAGCGGTGCCGACTGTTCCGGCATTTGTGTACGCATATCCCAATATAAGAGAGAGATTGCTTCATCGAACGCACGCAATTGTTTAAAATGCTCACGCCATTCTTTTGTTAGTTCCATCAGTCATTCACCCCTATGTGTTGGTCTGTTCTCTTTCTACTTTATTATAGCTGTCAACCTTTGCCTATACTAGTTTACAAATCTTCTCGCTTCTTGTAGGGAAGTGGTTTTGTCGCAGGTCCTTCCAGGACGGCTCCTTTTGTATCGAACCGCGATCCATGACATGGACAGTCCCATGTCCGTTCCGCATTGTTCCATTTCACCGTACAACCGAGATGGGTGCATGTCAGATTGACAACATGGCAGCGGTTGTCTAAATCTCGATACACCCCTTTTGTCTGATAGTCCACTTGTACGATTCCACCTTCGTCTAGTTGCAGGTCCTCAACGCCCCGACGTTCGAGTACGCGTTCCATCGTCCCTTTTGCAAATTGTGTTGCCGTATCGAGATTGGTTTTGACAAATGAGCCGACATCTGTCGGTTTGACAGTTTTTCGTAGTGGAGACACCAGATCTGAAAAACGATTCGGATGACCGGTGAGCTGGTCTGCGAGTAAATTCCCTGCTGCAATTCCGTTAGTCATCCCCCATTTTAAAAATCCTGTCGCCACGAAGATATCTGGTTCCCGCTTAAACATCTGTCCTACATACGGGAGGGAATCTAATGTGATGAGATCTTGAGAAGACCAACGATACGTCGCCCGATTCGTTCCAAAATGATGTTGGGCATCGCTCTCCAGACGATCATAACGACTTCGGGTGTCCGTCACCTGTCCCGCTAAATGTCCTTCTCCACCAATTAGTAAATATGTTTTTCCATTATCAACATATGACCGATACGATCGACTGTTGTGATCGACACTTAAATACATCCCTTTCAGCGGATCTGTATCCGTTTCACAAGCAACGATATAGGAGCGCTCTACTGAAAATTTAGACACGTATAGCCCACGTAGGTCATTGAACGGATAATGGGTCGCAATCACGACCTGATTTGCCTGAACCCGTCTTCCTGTAGCAGTCGTGACAATCGGTCGTGGACCTTGACTCACTTCCATCGCCCTCGTCTGTTCATAGATATTTCCGCCGAGTCGGACAAAGCGTTCAGCTAATTCACGTAAGTACTTGACGGGATGAAACTGTGCTTGATTGCGAATTACTAAAGCTTGTTCGATTGTAAATGGAAGTGCATGATTCACTTCCTCTGTCGCTTCTCCCCCATCAATCTTTAGACGGCGGTAAGCATCGAGTTCTTTTACGAGTTCGTCATTTGGTTCCGTCGCATATAAGTACGAATGTTCCAAAGAAAAATCGCAATCGAATCCTTCGTTTACTTGATTCTGTAAATAGACAAGTGCTTCAGCATTGAATTCGTAGTAAAGACGCGCAACCGTTTCACCGAAGTGTCGTATCAATTTTTGATAAATCGACCCGTGTTGAACAGAACATTTGGCCGTCGTATGACCAGTGGTACCATGACCAATCTCTAACGCTTCTAAAAGCGTCACTTGCTTCCCTCGCTTCTGCAACTCATAAGCACAGACAAGTCCTGTAATCCCGGCTCCAATGACTACGACGTCAGCTGATTCTGAAACATTTAACGAGGGATACAAGGGCCCCGTGTCATGCTGTCGCCAAATAGAATTCGTGAACGGATAACGATGCATGGTAAATTCTCCTCTCATAGTAGTATCTCTACGTCTTTACCCAAATCTTCATTGTTTCCTCATCAATCATTGACCTAGTTCTTTATTTTAATAGCGAAAAAAGAGAGCGTTTTCTATTATGTTTAATGAGTAATGATAAAAGGAGGGACTTTTGTTGACCCGTAAAAGGAGACACCGAAGAAGAACGTACATCATGCGACGAATGATTGCAGCGGTTGTGTTGCTCAGCATCATCGCAATGATCCCGACCTTAGTCGGATTTAAACAAGACAAGGAATCACCAACACCTGCAGAGGCAGCCGCTCCGAAAATGGAACCGATGAAACAAGGTCCGGTCTTTCCGAATATTGAGATGGGGTCATGGCATCCCAGTGAATCAACTATATTATCAAACGATGACATTTCCGTTGGAGCTTTGACCTTCATCAATGTAACGAAGCAGGAAATTTTAATCGATAAGAACGCAGACGATCGCGTGTTCCCAGCGAGCACAACCAAACTGATGACGGCACTGCTCGCCTACGAAAAAGCATCCGTCGCAGACGAGCTCGATCAATCAGTTATCACCATCCAAGCATCTACACTCGACATTCCATGGGATAGTCACATCGCCCATCTCACAATTGGTGATAAATTGACGGTACGCCAGGCTTTATATGCTACTCTTCTCGAATCGGGAAATGATGCTGCGAATAGTCTAGCGGAATATACGAGTGGGTCTACCGAAGCATTTGTTCAATTAATGAACGACCGTGCGAAAGTTTTAGGATTAGCTGGCACTCACTTTATGAATGCACACGGATACTCAGATCCGAATCATTATACAACGGCGAACGACATGGCTAAAATTGCCTTCGCATTCAGTACATACCCTGAACTTGTTGAAATTGCCGGGACTTATGAATACAAAGCTGAATTTGACGACATTGACGGAAACGGCAAACGGCGTTGGTGGTATCATCTCGGATCCGCTGTTAATGAAAGAAGCATTAACTATTCGAAATACGTGACGGCTACTAAAACAGGTTACACCGACGAATCCGGTTATACGATGGTGTTCATCATGCAACATGAAGAAGAGACGTATATCTTAGTCACAATGCAAGCAAAATCTGGGCAGACATTCCCGACGATGCGACTCGTTGAAGAGACAGCATTTCAATAATGATGAGAAAGAGCATTTAATCTATGCTCTTTTTTATTTTTTCTGAAAAGATATGATTTAATATTACATTAATGTTACAACAACAAGTCTGCAGCATTTCAAATATTCAGAATATTTAAACTTTTTAATGAAAGAAATTTGCTCTTATCCGTTGATATGATAGGCTTTAGAGCCGTTTTTATGAAAAGATGACAGTTTGCAATCATTCCAAAGGTTCTGTAAGGTAAACCACAAGTTCGCCTTTTCAACTTTTGTATTTGACTGTGTGACGACTTCACACAATCGCGAACGAGTTGATGAGATAGATTTTTTTAACTTAATAGGAGGTAATTCAATGCTATGGCAAGAATGGGTATCAATCGCGCTTTATCTCGTGATGATGCTTCTTATCGGATACGTCGCGTATAAGCGAACGACCGATTCATCAGATTATATGTTAGGTGGCCGTAAAATGGGGCCAGGAGTTACAGCCATGTCAGCCGGGGCTTCGGATATGAGTGGTTGGATGTTAATGGGACTACCAGGTGCAATGTATGCAACTGGACTATCAGCAATTTGGTTAGCCGTTGGATTGGTCATCGGAGCTTACTTGAACTACTTGTTAGTTGCTCCACGACTTCGCGTCTTCACAGAGATGGCGAACGATTCGATTACGATTCCAGACTTTTTAGAGAATCGGTTCCGAGATCACTCGAACTGGCTACGGATCCTATCCGCATCCGTCATCATCATCTTCTTCACGTTCTACACGTCAGCCGGACTCGTTTCTGGCGGGAAGTTGTTTGAAAGCTCATTCGGATTGAACTATCAGACAGGTGTCATCGTCACAATCAGTGTCGTCATCTTGTACACCCTTTTCGGTGGGTTCACAGCAGTTAGTTGGACGGATTTCGCTCAAGGCGTCATCATGTTCTTGGCACTCGTGCTCGTTCCTTTCGTCGCATTAACAGATCTCGGTGGAGTAGACACTGCTGTCAACTCTGCAACAGCAATCAATGCCGACTTGTTTGATTTATTTAAAGGTACGACAACACTTGGGATTATCGGTCTCCTCGCCTGGGGACTCGGTTACTTTGGTCAGCCGCACATCATCGTCCGATTTATGGCCATTCGTGATGTGAAATCTTTGAAAACAGCTCGTCGTATCGGAATGAGCTGGATGACTGTATCGATTATTGGTGCCGTCATGACAGGTTTCGTCGGAATCGCATACTTCCGCGGTCAAGGAAATCCGCTTGGTGACCCAGAAACAGTCTTCATTCAATTCTCTGAAGTCTTGTTCCACCCGTTCATCACTGGATTCTTATTAGCTGCGATTCTTGCAGCGGTCATGTCGACCGTATCGTCACAATTGCTCGTTACGTCGTCTGCTTTGACAGAAGACTTTTATCGTAAGTTCTTCAACAAAGAAGCAAGTGAAAAAACAATGGTACGCGCCGGTCGTATCGGTGTCTTGGTCGTCGGGTTCGTAGCAACACTCATGTCTCTCAACCCATCTAGCACAATCTTGACACTCGTTGGATATGCATGGGCTGGATTCGGCTCAGCTTTCGGACCAGCAATTCTCTTGTCACTCTATTGGACGAAGATGACACGTCAAGGTGCCCTCGCTGGTATCCTCGTTGGTGCCATCACAGTTATTCTTTGGATTGTGACTGGACTCTCAACTGTCCTTTACGAAATGGTCCCTGGCTTCTTCTTAAGTATGTTGGCAATCGTACTTGTCAGTAACTTTACAAGCCAGAAAGAACAAAAACGCATCACTCGTGAATTCGGCGAAATGGAAGCTGAATTGGCAGCTGCGAAAAAAGAATAATACCACAAACAAAAACTCGGTTCCCTTAAAGGGACCGAGTTTTTTACATGGAAGCGGCTATTAACCATACACGAATCACGAATGGAACGAGCACTAATACGAGCATCGCGTTACGCATCCATTTGTTCCGATTCCAATAGTACGCCATCAATACGAACGGATGAAGCGCGACCAGTTCGTATGGGTTGAACCAAAACCAAGTAATGATCAATGCGATCAAATAATAGAGCACTGATTTTTCTTTCGTTGATCGATACTCACGCCACATATCATACGCTCCTTTAAAGAACGCAATGAATGTCGCAATCCAAAATAGAATGACAATCACATTATCGAATCCGCTAAACAACTGTGTAACCACCTTTTAGGAAGGATTTTCTACATAAAAACCGCCCCAATATATATGACGGTACGTAAACTCTTTACCACTCTCTACAGTAATTACAATCTCATCTTCCGTCAATACTAGAACGTGAACTGGCACTTCTCCTTGCCGTAACATCGGGCTAAATAGTTGGAACTGCTTGTTCAGCCATTTCCGTTCTGAGAAATTCTGATAGTGATGAAGCGCTAGCATAGGATGGCTCAAGTATACTATGCCAATCAATGCAATGGCGACTGGCGGCGACCCAATCTCCATCAAGAACGAAAAGACGAGTAAGAGTGACAAGATCGCATATCCGAATTCCACTAACTCCATGAAAGAAGCACGACTGGCGACGACATATTGAATGACTCGAAACATGAGATACAGGATGATACTGACCATCAAGTACTCCGAAAATGGTGATTGCTGAAACGATACGTTCAAATAGAATAAAACAGGTAATAGTAAAATCCACTTCCACAGATGTAAGGCGAGGTAAAACAATGATTGATCGATGAAACGACGATTGTGAACGAGCCGTTGCATATTCATGTTTCCCACCTCCGCTTAGATGATGTGACCTTACGTTACCATTCCCTATTCTTTTGAATGATAACTAATAATTACAAGTCTAACGAAGTTTTTCTTCCCTCTCGATCAGTGTCGCATTTAAGAGGCCTCCGAGTAAAATCACAGAGGCTGCTAGATAAAACCAAATCAATAAGACGATGAACGCTCCAAGTTGTCCATAAAACTGTTCGTAGTTCGCAAACTGTGAATAGTAACTGAACACATTTGACACAACTAGTATTCCGAGAGTCGCAAATGCTGCTCCAGCCCAACTATTCTTGAAAGTACCAACAACACTTGGCAACCACTTATAGACGAATACGAATACTATGAATAGAAGACTCGTTCCGATAATCCATCTAAAGTAAAACCAAATTTGAGCATAGGTTGTGACAATCTCATCGATGAATAGGATATACGAAGATACCTCGCGTAGCGCCGTCTCAATCACCGGTACGAGCAAAGAAAATGGAAGCACAAACATGAGTGCTAACGTGATGGCAATATCCTGTAAGATCCCTCTCCAAAACGCCTTGTTTCGGACTGCCCGATAGGCATCGTTCAAGGCCCGGACTAATGACTGGACAGCAATCGATGAAATCCAAAGTGCGGGTAAGATACTGAATGATGCCAATTTCAATTTTGAATTGTCAAAAATCGCCTCGATATTTCCTTCTAATAGACGATAACTTGCTTCTGGCATAATGAGCGACAATGCTTGAATCACATCGCCACTTGAAAAAGGTAAAAGTCCAACAATCCCCAACACGAACAACAAGAACGGGAATGTAGAAAGAATGAAGTAATAGGCTAACATAGCAGCTTGATCAAAAAATCGTTCTACAAAAAATCGCTTGACGATTGTCAAGATTACTTGTTTCATAATAATTCTCTACTTTCTTTAATTAAAATAAATACGGTATCTGAAATAATAATAAGTGAATGGAGAAAATGCTCCCTGAATCGGAAGCACTCCCATATATCGTTCAACTGATTTCTTCTTTTTTTGCTTCCCACGCTTCAATATGCTCCTTGCCAGGTAAATCTACATCATCTTTTAAGAATTCTGGGTCTTTGCCATCTTTCTTCTGGAGTATATAATCATCGAGGAGCGTCTTAGCAACTGTACTTAATCGGAAAATCGCGTACATATTGACAAGTGCCATCAACCCCATGAAGATGTCCGCAATCGACCAGACAAGTCCTGCCGAGCGTACCGAACCAAACATGACCATACCGACAACAGCAATCCGGTAAGTGATGAGATATCGTTTTTTTTCAGAAATAAATTCAATATTCGTCTCTCCATAGTAGTAGTTGGCCAAGATCGAGCTAAAAGCAAAAAGAAGAATCGCAACTGTCATGAGTGTCGTTGCTATCGGACCGATCTCAATGAGGAGCGCCTCTTGGGCAAGCTCGATTCCTTGAAACTCCTCAGAACCTTCCACACCCGAAATCAAGACAATCATCGCCGTCGCCGTACAGATGAATAATGTATCGACAAAAACACTGAGTGATTGAATCAATCCTTGTTTGACAGGATGGCTAACTTCAGCCGTAGCGGCGGCATTCGGTGCTGAACCCATCCCTGCCTCGTTCGAGAACAATCCACGGCGAATCCCTTGAAGGACAGCTGCTCCGACCGCTCCACCGAACAGTTGTTGGAAACTGAGGACACCTTCTGAGAAGATGGCCGAGAATACTTGTGGCACTACATCAAGATTCGTGAGGACGACCCAAATCGCTAGTAGGATATAACCACCCGCCATGATTGGTACAATAATTCCCGACAAAGTCGAGATCGAACGAATTCCGCCGAAAATGACAATTGCAGTGAGGGCGGCTAAAATCAGCCCGACCCATATCGTATCAATCTCAAATACATTGTTCACAGAGAGCGCAATCGTATTCGCCTGTACCGAGTTGAAAGCAAATCCAAATGCAAAGGTAATCAAAATGGCAAAGACGATCCCTAACCAGCGCTCCCCTAATGCCCGCTCGATGTAATATGCTGGTCCGCCACGCCAAGCTTTGCCATCATGCACTTTATATACTTGGGCGAGAGTACTCTCGACGAAGGCTGATGCCGCTCCAATCAATGCGATGAGCCACATCCAAAACACGGCGCCAGGACCTCCTAATGCGATGGCGGTCGACACACCGGCGATGTTTCCCGTACCGACACGAGCTGCCGTCCCGATTGCGAACGCCTGGAAGGAAGATACCTGACCTTTCTCATGCTTGAGTCCTTTCACAAATAGCAGTTTAAACATTTCAGGTAGCATTCGAAATTGAACGAATCCCATCCGAATCGTAAAATAAAGTCCTCCGGCAATCAAGACAAAGATGAGTAGGTACGACCATAAATAGTCATTGATTTGCATAATCAGTTCACGAACATCCAACAAAATCGCCTCCTTTTATCGGGTTATCGAGTTTTTACCCGCTCTGAATCTGACAGAAACAGACGATTCACTGCACATGTGTGAGTATCTCTTCACACAGTCGATGCGTCTCAAGACTATCCTCGGCAATGACCGACGTATTCGGTTCTCCGTTTACTAACCGAATGAACGCTTCGACCATGTGGATGAATCCGCGACGTTTCAAGTTCGACTCCCACGGGTCGAGTACCCATTCTCTTACCCCGTCGGGTCCATAATCCACAATCCGCTCGACGTCACGGCTGACACGCTTCACATTCGGAGACATGACCTCCATCACTTCCTCGGTGCAACCGTTATCACGGTTCATCCAACCGATTGCTTCAATCCCACCTGCAGTGAAGTGAATCACCACTTGTTTCAAAACGTCTCCGTCATAACGCGGAGTGACACGCAACCGTTCGACCGGACGAAGGTCGGTTAGATAGCGGAGTGTATCAACGACGTGAACAAAATCCTCGATGACGAATTCACGAAGCGTCGCCGGTTTATAAGTTCGGTTTTTTTGAATGAACACCATGTTCTTTTGTCCAATCTGTTTCAACGCTTGTGTCGCAGTCGCAAATCGACGATTGAAGCCGGTGACGAGATGAACATCGTTTTCTTTGGCTAACATGACAAGCCGTTCCGTCTCTTCAAGCATGAACGTGATCGGCTTATCAATGAAGACATGTTTCTTTTGAAGAAGACAGTACTCGGCTTGTTCAAAGTGTGCTGATGTCGTCGAATGAATCATGACAGCATCCATCTCTGACATCGTCACCTCCTTAAGGTCAGTGTATCCACCTTGGAAACGATACGTTGACAGCATAGCGTCGAGCTTCTGTTTATCCCTTGAAACGAGGTATACGTTGACGTCTTTTAATCCGGCATACACTGGCAGATATGCTTTTTGGGCCACATCACCAATTCCGACTACTAAAATATTCAATTTGTTCACTCCTTCAGTCATATGTAGAAAGCCCGAAGCGATTGCCTCGGGCTCACGTAATGGATACAATCTCAAAACTAGTGATCGGCTCACGAATCGCGTCCGAAACAATTTGGTAGGCAGCATTTAGCTCTTCTTGATTATTCAAGTTTGGCGCCCGGTTCATTTCCACATCTACCGTGCGGGTGGTCTGTTCTTTCGCATGTAACTGATATTCGACGGTATACGTCTGCATCACATGTCCCCCTTTTTATTATACATATGATATGTATAACCTGTTCATCGAATGATGAAACAATTGAGTAAGTGAAGGAAATTAGAAAAATGACCGCTCGATGGAACGGTCATTCTCTACATTAGTCAGATTTTTGATTCGTATCACGATCCGGACGTGGACGACGTTTACCGAAGAATTGATAATATTGTGTCTCAATGTTTCCGTTGTACAATTTACGACGCTTCGTCGCCGGGCGACCGTACGCTTTCTCGAAGTCTTCATAGCTCGTCAACATATAAACACTATATCCAGGGTATTTCGCATATTGTGCCCCGATTCGCTCGTACAAGTCGATGATTTCTTCTTCAGATTGGAGTCGCTCACCATATGGTGGGTTGCCGATGATGACACCGTACTCTTCTTTCGGCTTCAACGCGGCCGCGTCACTATGGACGAACGTGATTGCATCACGAACGTCTGCGAGTTCAGCATTATCTTTCGCGAGCTTCACCATCCGTGGGTCGAGATCGATCCCGTAAATTTTTAGGGGTTTATCCCACTCTGCCTTCTCGTTCGCTTCATTGATTGCCGCATACCAGGCTTTCTTCGGGATACATGCCCAGTCCTGAGCGAAGTATTCGCGGTTGATACCCGGAGCAATGTTACGTCCGATCATCGCCGCTTCGATTGCAAGCGTCCCTGAACCGGTGAATACATCATAAAACGGCATGTCCGGACGCCAGTTCGTCAATTGAATCATCGCCGCTGCCATCGTCTCTTTGAGTGGAGCTTGCGAATGAAGCTCTCGATAACCACGACGGTGAAGCGGACCGGATGTATCGATTGTGATGGTCGCCACATCTTTTAATAGTGCGACTTCAATCGGAAATTTTGCGCCTGACTTCGGCAACCACTCGCCTTCCTTGTGGTAACCACGTTGCATCGCCTCGACGATTGCCTTCTCCGTGATCTTCTGGCAGTCACGAATCGAGAACAGTTTCGACTTGACAGAACGTCCGTCAACCGTGAACGCCGCATCCCATGGCATGAGTTCCGTCCATGGTAATGCCACGACCCCGTCAAACAATTCGGTGAACGTCGTCGCTTTGAATTCTGCAACGACGAGTTTGACTCGGTCCGCTGTCCGCAACCACATATTGAGGCGAGGGATGTCTTCCATCTCCGCATCGATATAGACCCGTCCATTTTCCACTTCACACGTGTACCCTAAATCTCTCACTTCTTTTGCTACGAGCGCCTCAATCCCCATCGCTGCTGTCGCAATCAGTTTACGTTTTGCCATTACCTATCGCCTTCTTTCTACAAGGTATCATTCATTAATCTGTAAGTTATAAAAAGTTCATGAAAAAAGGAGTTCAAGTATATGTGCTTGAACTCCTTGTCGTTGTAAGTTGAGACTATGTTGTCCTGTAAGCCATGTTCTGTACTCCGGTGCTCATAACGGTCTCCCTGGCACGATGGAGTGACAATCATCTATCTACGCACAAGTGCGCCCTCCGTCCCGTTCGATTCCGGTCTGGAAGTTCCCCTACCATAGTTTGGGTTTCTCGCTCGTGGGGTTTACCTCGTTCCACTCTGAACGTTTCCGATCAGACTCCGTCACTGTGGCACTTTCAAGAAGCGTACACCGTATCCTAGGACTTAGGTGTTTCTTCTGCCGTCAACTTGCGTTGCCTACACTTATCTTTTCGTGTAGCACGATCACTACAGCCATCACAGGCTGTGCGAGCATGGACTTTCCTCAAGACTTGCGTCCCGCGATTGTCCAGACTTCATAGTCACTTCAACTATTGTAGCGGATATTTCAATGCTTGACAACTGAAATTCGAAACTTGATTTTACGAACAGTCAGCGATAAAATAAGGCGTGTTCATTGAATAAGGAGGGATTTTGATGCATCAGGATGCAAAAAACGGTTGGATTCAACGTCTAACCTATGTAATAGAAATCGATGACATTAAAGTGCTCCACCCGAACAACGGCGTGTTCGCCTTCTACCGGAATAATCGTCTCGTTCGAGGGTTTGAACCGTTCGACATTAAAGCACCGAACGAACTCTCGAAACGATCATATCATTTTGACCATCACAATTTAACACACTTGGAAGAGCGTTTCCCGGACGCGATCCCAGTGTTCGATGAAACGCATGAAACGCGTCGCACATGGAGTGACCGTGTTCGAGTCGGTTTATGTGAGATCATCCGAGATGGTAAACTTAGTTTTGAGCATATCGACGACCAGGGAAATGTCTTAGAAGCGAGTATCCGTTGGTGTGGAGAAGCCATCACCATTGACTAAATAAGATTAGCCGCCTCTCTTCAGGAGTAGGCGGCTTTTAATTTTACAGTGTTTCGACGACGGGCTGCTCCTCCTCAATCTCAGGAGCGTCGTAAGTGGTTGTCACGACTTTTTCTCGTACATCGGTCGGTTTCAGGATGACAGTCAAGCCTCGTGTCGTATCCCCTCGTACTGGGAACGTTCCGGCAATATGAAGGGCTTCATATAGTACATTTCCATCTACATCAAGAACCGTGACCATCCCTTTTCGTGACGTCCGTAACGTAAAGGTCTTTTCATCTGTCGCTTCGACCGAAACAGATGTTTTTAACGTGTTGACATAGTCAATTGTTCGACTCGTGTAGCGCTTATATTTCCCATCTGTCACTTGTCCGACAATCCGATATTGTCCACTCGGTAACCAGTCTCCGCTCGAATACATTGTGAACGTACGATTCGGTGAGAACGTTTTAATTTTTTTACTTCCTTGATAGAGTGTGAACGATGATTTGAGATTCGAGTGATTCATGACACTCAATTTCACGTCTTTGACGTATCGACTTTTCCAAACAGAAGGTGTAGAAATATGAATCGGACGGCTTGTCGCTTCAAGCAATTTCATCGTATTTAGTTCGGTATGTGTTGTTCCGGACACTCGAGGCATTTTTGCAATCAAAGCTTCGATCTCTCCCGGAGTTAAATAAGGATTGATTGATTTGACAAGAGCTAGGCTAGCAGTGACCATCGGTGCTGCCATGGACGTTCCATCCATATAGACAAAACGATTGTTGACCCCTAAAGACAAGACGTTGACGCCTGGCGCAACGATTTTGACGTTTGCATCCATATTACTAAAGTCGGCGATACGATGCCGGGAATCGATCGCACCGACCGCAATTACTTCTTTCATATTTGCTGGAAAGGTCGTTTTGCGTTGCCCATCATTTCCAGAAGATGCGACAATGATCACACCCTTCGCCCTTGCCCGCTTGATTGATGTGGCCAATCGGCTGTCATAATCATCCCCCCCAAGAGACAGGTTGATTAGATTTGCACCTTTCGCGACTGCCGTATCCACAGCTTTCGCGACAGTCCATGAATCAGTGTACTTTGAATTCTTTCCGTAGAACACATTGTAAAAGTGATATCGTACGTTCGGTGCGAGTCCGGCAATACCGAACTGATTATGTTTACCGGCCAAAATGCCTGCAGTATGCGTCCCGTGAATGTCAGCGCTGTAGGGTCCTTTCATTGAGTTGACGACACGAGGAACATTTTTCAAATCCATATGATTCCGGTCGGCAGATGAGTCGATCAGTGCCACGACGATGTCGGAGGCTCCTCTCGTTTTACTCCAGGCCAAATCGGTTCCGATTTGTTGAACATAATACTGACTCGATATACGAGGTTCTGAGACGACATAACCATGCTTCTCAAGGATGACAGGTTTGGCTGCACCTACCGTCGTAGGCAGTAAAAGCGCAACTGCTGTCAAAAGGGCAATCTTCTTCATTCCTTCCGCTCCATTCCAAACTGATAAAGTGATTTCATTATCTCAAACTTTGGATTAGATTTCCCTTTTTTTGAATAAAAAGTTGCCGAAAAACTTACCAATAATTCGATTCATCCGGATGTAGCATGTCGAATTCAATAATTCGTCCAATCGTCAAGTACGTATAATATCGCGCCAATTCAACCCGACTCGGGTCAGGACGAAATCCTTCTAAGTCCTCTCCAAGTGGAGAACCATCAATGGTTTCAAACTGCTGACAAAAAAAAGACTCTGTTTCAGCATCCCAGATGATGTGGTCCCCAATGTATCCGCTACCAAATCGAATATAATCGATGATGGATGGGACGATGACCTCAGCTGGTAAACGTTCACTCATCCGACTAACCAGTTCATATCTAATGCGATCCGCCTGATCGACTTCCTCAAAGGAGGAACACTTCAATACTTCTTTATTGACTTCAATCAACACAACGTAATCCCCTGGCTCGATAGAGAGCTTCATCGTCTCACCTCACTCTTTCAATCCTTCGTCTGATTCTCTACAAGTCACTATTCGAGATAAGTAAGTGGAATCCTTTCCATTCCTCATTTTTTTCCAAATCATAGTTGAATTCGCAACGGCTAATGTGTTTTTGTTATACTAATCATATGAATCTAGAGAGGAAGTGCACCATGGCCAAACGACCGTTGACCCCTCGTGAAAGTGAGTTGGTCGCGACCGCGTTATTCGTTGTTGGAACCGTCCCATATGCCGGACATATCGATCGTCTCGAATCACTCACCTTACGTGACATCGCTGATGACTATTTGACTGGAAAGCTCACTTCTGCAGATGCGATTGAAGCGCTCGACCAGTACATTTATGTACGACGACATCGGTTTAAAAATGTGACCCCTCACAACCTGTGGACGTTGGATGACCGGACTGAGCAAGAAGCGCTACGGCATATCTCAAAACGACCAGAATTGAAAAAGGGACAAACATTGAATAAACGAAATCAACCGTTTCAAGTGGGACAAGATATTGAATTCAAGGTAGACAAGCATATTGATCGGGGGCAATTCCGAATCTACATCGGGAAACAGCAGGGCTATACGTGTAAAGCACAGTCAAAAGAGCGAGAGAAGCTGAAATCTATATCCGGTTGGGTCACACATGTCGATCTTAAAGACCGATTGGTGTTCGTCAACGTGACAGACTTCGGTCGTTTAGCAATCGAACCGTCTATGAAACAGGAATTCGAATCCATGAGCGCCTCGATGCTCGGTTGGTTCGCTACAGCAACAATTCCTTCTGAAGAAGATACGCTCCTCGCAAAACGGATGATTGCCACACTTCAAAGACGTGATCAGCCGTACTGGTTCACACTTACGACCGCATTAAATCATCCCCGCCCAGAACATGTGAAACGTTGGGGAACTGTCGTCAACCTACTCGTCAAGGCGAGCAATGGTGACCAAAAAGCAATCCAAACATTAGAGACACAAGAAGACAAATACTTCAAAGATGCATTCATCCGGGCGCTTCGTTCCTTGCATCAAGAAATGACGAAACAGTTGAGCTGATCCGACTCGAGGTGACCCCAAAAAGGTCACCTCGTTTCCTGCAGTAACTTTTTGAAAGGAACGATTGACATGCGTATACTCATCGTCGAAGACGATCCCGCTATTTTACGACTTGTGAAGGAGACGTTTGAAAATGCAGGGCACGAGGTTTTAATCGCAACAAATGGCACAATAGGTGAGCATCTATACACGACCCGTCCGATTGATGCAGCAATTCTAGACGTCATGCTTCCTGGATTGGACGGTCGAGAGCTTTGTCAGCGCTTAAAGGGGACACTCGATATTCCAGTTATCCTATTGACGGCTCTCGATGAATGGGAAGATAAACGCCAAGGTTTCGAGCATGGGGCAGATGATTATGTGACAAAACCGTTCATCCCCGAGGAATTACTATTCCGCTTACAGGCCGTTTCGCGGAGATATCAACGTTCGTCCGCGTCAAAGATTCAAACAGGACCACTGCATTTGGATATAAGAGAATATGAGGTGAAACTTGACGGGCAATTGTTCTATCTTCCTAAAAAAGAGTTTGAACTTTTATTTCAACTAGCCTCCTTCCCTGGGAGGGTATATCGTCGCGAGGAGTTGATTGAACTTGTTTGGGGATTCGATTTCGAGGGGGATGAGAGGACCGTTGATGTTCATATTAAACGACTTCGTCACCGGTTCAACCATCCTGAACTGTTTATTCGTACGATTCGAGGCGTTGGATATTCACTCGAGGTGAACGCATGAAGACACTCTATACACGAATCATCGTCACCATGTTTTTGATTTTACTCCTATCAGGAGCCGTTTCACTATTATTTAGTAACGTAGCCTATTATAGATGGTGGCAACCCTCCTATAGCGAGAAGACTGAAGCGGTTGCTAATGGAGCGTCAATCTATTTTGAACAACACACCGATGAGGATGCTGATGCATTTTATATGTTTTTAGCAGCGGCAGGTTATCAATTGGTCGTCATTGATTCGACAGATGGACTCCGGCGCTATGGTGGTGCGTTTCGTGACGAAACTATTTCTGACAATGTAATCGAAGCAGTACGAGAAGGTACTCCTTATCAAGGAATGCGAGACTTTCCGTTTCACCTCTTCTTGTTAGGTTTATTTGATAACGAATTGACTAACACGTATGGATTTGCACTCGATAACGGAGACATTATCTTTATCCGCCCGGACTTAAGTGCCCAAATCCGGGAGTTACATCTTTTCGTCGGAATGTTTTTCGCCCTCGTCACGCTCCTAGCGTTCGGCTTGATTGCTATTTCGACACGCTCACTCGTTCGTCCGTTAAAGACACTCACAAAAGCGACCACTTCTGTCGCTATGCGTAAAGAGCCTGAAGATCTACCTATAGAACGACAAGATGAGATTGGGACGCTAGCACGACAGTTTCAAGACATGTCCAACACAATCGATCAGACCGAAGCGAGACAACGGCGTTTTGTATCGAACGTCTCTCATGAGTTCCAGTCCCCACTGACATCCCTTGTCGGCTATGCTGAAAAATTAGTTGACGGAACGGACGGTGTATCAAACGAATATGCGCGCGTCATCGAACAGGAGACGAGACGTCTATCCCAATTGACGAAACAGCTCCTTCTTTTGTCACGTCTGGATGAAAATCCACCAATCCTTGAGACGAAAGTGAATGTGCTCCAATCGGTATCTGAAGTCATTCAAATAAACGCCTTCTTGCTCGATCAAAAAGGGATTGCTGTCATCATAGATATTCCGAATGATGTCGAATTGACGAGCGACCCGGTCCTTCTCGCTCAAGTATGGAATAACGTATTGGTGAACGCCATACATGCTTCTCACGAAGGGGGTACGATTCAAATCATATGTACTTTAGAACCACATGTCACTATATCCTTCACTGATGAAGGGATTGGCATGAACGAGGAAACGAAACAACATCTCTTCGACCGTTTTTATCGTGGCGACACGGCTCGGACAAGCAGAGGAACCGGTCTCGGTCTCGCCATCACCTCAGATATCCTTGACTTACATGGCGGTCAGATCACACTTGAATCGAGTGAAGGAATTGGCACCACGATTCATCTACATTTTTGATTCTGTTCATATTCTGTTCATATTACTGAAGTACACTTCCTTCATCAGCACTTGAAGGAGGTTTTTTTATGCAGTTAGGTTGGAAAGAGATGTGGAGACAAAAAAGAAAATTCTCGATGCTATTTGTGATCACATTATTGATTGTCATGTTGACGACACTCATTACAGGGCTAGCAGACGGTCTGGCATATGATAACGGTTCTGCCTTGCACGAATTGAATGCTTCAACGTACCAGCTTGATCCGGACTCAGAAGGTCAATTGACACGATCGTTTATAGACGTCACAGCGGATACTTCAAATGAAACGATGAGTGTTCGACCGCTCACGGTCACATTTAATGGAAAAAAAGAAGAAGTGACACTATTCGCTCTTCCAAAAGATAGCAATATCGGTCCTGTTTCCGCTCTTAAAAAAGGTGAGGTCGTTTTCGATCCCAGTCTTTCAGATAATCTTGGAACTGGTGAAACCTTGACAGACTTCGTGTCTGATTATCGTTTTACGATTGCTGGGGAATCGCATGGACGCTATAGTCATGGACCAGTGATTTACACGACGAACGAGACGTGGTTCGATTATTTGGATTACTCCGAACAACGTCCATATGTATCGGCTGAGATTGGAACGGAATCCACGATGTCCAATCCGCTCGTCATGAGTCAACAAGATTTGATTGAGTCGGTTCCTGGATATAGTGCCGAGCAAAGCACATTCACGATGATGCGTGCTTTTCTGCTCGTGATCGGAACGTTTATTTTGACCGCATTCTTTTATTTGTTCACGCTTCAAAAGTTACCTGAACTCGGAATTCTGAAGGCAATCGGTCTCTCTCCTCGAATCATCGGACGGGCACTGCTCTTTCAGGTCATCGTCATCGTATCTGCCGCAGTGGCCACATCGATCGGGTTCATGTACGTCGTCGATGCGTTGATTCCATCATCGTTACCGTTTCTCGTCGACTTCGGTCATGTCGCGCTATTCGGGTCCATGTTCATTTTCTTATCTGTTCTTGGCGCGTTGTTACCGTTATGGAAACTACGTCAAGTCGACGCAATTGAAATCATAGGAGGAAAAGCATCATGAGGTTAAGCCATGTGTCACATCAGTTTGACGGTCAGCTCGTATTGAATGACATCGAGTTACATGTATCGCCAGGGGAATGCGTTGCCATCGTCGGTCCGAGTGGTAGCGGGAAGAGTACATTGTTATACATCCTCGGTCTATTGCGAAAACCGGATCAAGGCACCTTCTTGATGAACGAACGCGACGTGTTCGAACTAGATGAAGAACAACGTCGTCTTATACGGCTACATGAAGTAGGCTTCGTGTTTCAACAAGCTCATCTAATCCCGTATCTGACGGTGCTCGAACAACTCGAACTCATTCAAGAGACAAGTAAGATCGACGCAAAGCAACTACTGAGCGACCTCGGCTTAGGACATCGACTGCATCTTCTCCCGGCGACCTTGTCAGGAGGAGAAAAGCAACGAGTCGCCGTCGCACGGGCTTTGATCAACTCCCCGCAACTCATTTTGGCAGATGAACCGACGGCGAGTCTCGATTATGAGAATGGGCGACGTGTGATGGAACTATTGTCCCAACAGGCACATGAAAAAGGAAGAAGTGTCGTCGTCATCACACATGATGAACGTATGCTCGATGTGTGTGACCGTGTCCTTCGCGTGATCGACGGTACCTTGACCGAGGTCAACAAGGAAGAAGGGCATCACGAAGACAAATTTGATGCAGTTGATGAGTGAGCCATCCTCCAAGGCGAATAGTGACACTAATTAACCCATCCCCGGAGATGGTCGCCTCTTCAATGGTCATCAGTCGTTCGGTGATATGATTCGATTCGAGTCGAATCCCCGAGAGACAGGAGAATGCGTGGACGATTTCTTCTGGTCGACACCCGACCAGATGCGCAACCTCTTGTACTTCGGTGAGGAGGCTCGTTTTGTTGAGTAGAAAAGAGCGGTCGAGTAACAGATCAAATACGAGTCCGACGATTCGTTCATCACCATCGGTCGTCCACGAGAAAGTTATTCCTCGTTCGAGTGTCCCCTCCCGATTGCTCAACACCCTTTGAATCATTCGATAGATATCTGCCCTCTCCATCAAGATCTCCCCCACTTCCCTGCTTTTGTCATTCCATCATATCGCTCGGACCCATATTTTTCGATGCACCATGATTCCTTCAATTAACCCGCTTATGCTATGTATAGCCCATCCTTATGTAAGAAAACAGGACCGTATCGATTCGTTTCGGGTACAATAGCGATGAAAGGAGTCGGTATATATGCAACAAAAATGGAAAATTGGATTAGCCTCACTATTCACAGGATACTATGCGGTCAGCTACTATGCCTTCAAACGGATGACGAGAGGCAAGCGCAAGACACCAGAGATGTTACTCGCTCCATATACGGAAGAGGACCGCGCATTTTATCACGACGTTCCATTTGAACACGTCTCGATTCAGTCCAAAGACGATTATCGACTCTATGGACGAATCTATCGGAACGATTCCTCGACGAAATGGATTGTCTTTGTGCATGGATATACCGCTTCACATAGTTTCATGGCTCCTCACCTCGCCATGTTCCATCGTCTCGGTTACAACCTGCTCGCCGTTGACTTACGATCACATGGTGAATCCGAAGGGATATATGCCTCATACGGCTATCATGAAAAATACGATATGATTGACTGGGTCGACTGGTTGAAAACAAATGAACAAGTCGAGCAAGTCGGTCTACATGGTGTCTCGATGGGAGCAGCGACCGTCTTACAGACGACACCGCTCACTGACGTCGATTTCGTCATCGCAGAATGTCCGTTTGATGACATGAGGCAGTTGATGCGGTATCAGTTAAAGGAATTGCATCGTATCCCGGCAGAGTTCATTCTTCCTGGAATCGATTATTTTCTGTGGTCCCGTGCCGGCTTCACAATGAAACAAGTTCAACCTAAAAAGGCCGTCACCGAAACGACGACCCCAATTTTATTTGTGCACGGTTCAAAAGATGATTTTGTCCCGACCTGGATGTCAGTCGAGATGAATGCCCTCAATCGTCACAATGACCTGACATTAATCGACGGGGCAGAACATACGAACTGTATAATCAAGGATGCCCCCGCCTATGAAGAGGCAGTCAATCGCTTTTTGCATCGACATGAATTGGACCAGCAATCAAATCAAGCAGTATATGCAAAACCATGACCGGCCACAGGACGCCCATCCCTAAGTATAAGATGCCAAGTCCGAAGCCGACGGTTCCTGTCGTAAGGACACCTTTTACCCCCTGATAAGCATGAGCGATGCCGAATAAGGCACCACCAATTAAGGCGAGTGTCATATTCGGTACCTCTATATAGAGGGAAATCGTGTACAGGAGGACTCCTCTGAAGATGAACTCCTCTGTCACTCCCGCAGTGATCGAAACGGCGCTCCATGCCTGTTCTTCAGTCTTCGTACGTGGTAGAAGTAATTTCTCTAAATCCAGTTCATAGTAAGGACGTAAAGCATTCCTGAGTCGAGATGAAATTTTTACCAACAAATAGAAGACGAATATCAAAGTAACAAGGACACATGATATTAAAAAGATTTGCCACGCTTCTTCATCTCCCGGTTCTGGTATAAATCTTAAACCAATTTCAGATAGCGGTACTTGAAATAAAAATACGAGAGCGACAATCAACAAGGTCAATCCCCATGCCGATTTCACGGTCTGTTCGTACACCCATGCCCGTCCTCTCGTTTCAATCAACGGACGAATCAATTTGGCATTGAAAATTTGAACAATCAGCATGTAGCCGATGATTGCTGTAAAAATCAAACGTTCGAGCATTCATATTCACTCCTGTCCTTCCTGTTAGCTATATGCTACACTATTCGGGTATTGTCTAAAAGCTAGGAGGCGGTATCTTGAAACGTATGATGCTGCGACTGACCGGTTTCATCATTGTGCTCGTGCTTTTGCTCGGGGCAGTCGGCTGGCTCGGTCAACATGATAAAGTGAACAATGGATTGTATCGAACCTATTATGGAGAGAACGGCGTCCCGAACACGCATCTCGCTGTGTATCAAGACGCAGCCGAAACGTATGACGTGGACTGGCGTCTACTTGCCGCCGTTCACCGTGTAGAGACAATCTTCTCCCACAGTTCTTCGATGCGCTCGTCTGTCGGCGCGATTGGACCGTTTCAATTCATGCCTCGCACATGGCTCGGTTGGGAATATGACACCGATGACCAAAAAGGCGATGTTCCGGAAGACGAAGTGGACTTGACGAACCTTGCCTTGATTGAACAGTATGGGGGTCTCGGTCGTGACGGGAACGGTGATGGAAAAGCAGACCCACACAGTCTAGTTGATTCTGCGCACACGGCGGCGTATTATTTAAGTGAACACGGTGGAAAAAAGACAGATTCGGTGGCATCCGTCCGAAACGCCATCTTCGAATATAATCGAAGTGAGCAGTATGTCAACGATGTCATGACGTATTTTGAAAACTATGAGTCAAGCGTGACGTTCATGCCTGATGAGCGTGATACGTTCAGTCAACAAGTCGCTTATTACACGATTCGATATGTCGAGTGGTTCAAAGCGCTCGGCTGATGCTTACATGAAAAAGTGAGGAATGGAAATGAACACGCATGTAGAAGAAGTTACCATCCGCGTAAAATCAATCTTCAACGAAGATAAAACGAAACGCTATATGCGAACGTATGAGTTCACCGATGTGGAGGATGGCGTCATCTGTGCCGTCATCATTTACTCGCCGCGGATGAGCGATGCCTTTTTGTCCGGCACGACGACACAGCGTGCTTATATGTTGATGCAAAATCATTTGTCACAACCGATTCGAGAAATGCGTGTCATCAGTCTCGTCCCGACACTCGCCATCAATGACAACCTCCCTTACGTGGAATCTCAACTTGATGAGACGAACTACCATTACGTCGAAGAGACGTTACAAGAGGTAGATGCGAGCAGCGGGATGATCATCGTCGGCTGGGGATCGCCAGGTCGATTGATGCACCACGCGACATCTTATAAATCACTGTTTGCCGATTATGAGGCGAATATGTATTGCATCGGTACGACAGCAAAAGGCGAACCACAACAGATCCGAATGGCGAATGAGAATACGGTCCTCGAGGCGTTCAACAATGAATCAGTAAAACCGAAGTTCCGTATCGTGAAAGAAACGAAGAAAGACGACTCCGAGTGAGTCGTCTTTTTATATCCCTACCCAAATTGAAAGACCGAACAGTGTGAAGAACACACCTGACCACATGTAATCGGACGGTTTGACGTCAATCCGCTCATAGACGGTCCGTTTCCCACTCGTGAATCCTCTCGCCTCCATCGAGAAGGCGACACGTTCCGCCCGTCGGATCGAGCCTGCTAATAGCGGGAGAAGTAGTTTCGGCACATGCCGAACGCGTTCCCATTTTGTATCAAGAGGAACGCCACGAAGACGATGTGCGTATTGAAGCTGATACATTTCCTGTTGCATTAACGGTAGGAAACGGAATCCAACGAGTGCACTATAGGCAATCGTCGGCGACAGCTTCGCCTGTTGCATCAGACTCATGACGAATCGTTTCGAATCGGTCGTCAACATGAAAAGAAGCGACAACACGGTGAACGCCAAAACACGTAGACTAAGAGAGATAGCGACGCGCGCCTCTTCTTTCGAAATGTCCTGACCGAGAAGGGTCACCCACGTTTCTCCCTCGAGCTCTTTCCCAAATACGAGCGTCGTCCAAAATGTTCCGAGCGCCGTGATGAGAAACGGGATCAAGAACAGGCTCCACCTTTTCCATGACACGTCCGTCGCCAAGGTCTGGATCACTAACGTACCGGCGATGATGACGAGTGGGGTCCACGGGTTATAAAACAAGGCCAGTCCGAACATCATAATCGTGAACGTCATAAACTTGACCGTCGGATTCATATCATGGAGTGACATCGTTGCCTCCCTCCCACTAACCGATAATGATGAAGTTTCTCCGTGTCCTGCCAAAGTTCATCCCCGAACGGTCCTGAGAGTACCCCATCCTTCATCAGATAGAACGTATTGGCGATGTTGGCGAACGACAAGTCATGGGTCACGAACAGGATCGTCTGTCCCTTTTTCGCATGTCGCTTCATTAACATCTCGAGTGCATGGAGTGACGGCTCGTCCTGCCCTGCCGTCGGTTCATCAAAGGCAAGCAACTGTTTGTTTGAGAGTAACTGGATCCCGACAGCGAGTCGTCGCTTCTGCCCATGACTGAGCGAAAGTGGATGGAGAGATCGTTTATTCTCGAGTGATAGATCCTCCAACACGATATCAATCGATTCCTCATGGCCAAACTGCAGTTCTTGCTCGACCGAATTCATGAAAAATAAGTGTTCCGGAGATTGAGGGACGAGTCCGACACGGCGATCACATTCCGTCAAACTTCGTAAAAACGTCGACTTTCCGCTCCCATTCGGACCCAAAATGGCGATCACTTCCCCAATGCGAACTTGAAGTGTCACACTTTTTAATTGGAATGTGTCACGCACCACCTCGTCGACCACATAGTGCTCGACTTCTTGTTGTGGTGTTGACGACGGTGTGAATGTAAAATCATCGACCGATCGAAACGGTTCGTTACGTACAATCCGTCCTTCTTCAAGTTCGATCTGCCAATCAAAAAAGTCTCCCCACATATGCGCGCGATGTTCGACAACGATGACGTTCACGTCATCCATTTGATCGAGCCATTCGACGAATCGATACGCGGTCACCGGGTCAAGGTGCGTCAACGGCTCATCGAGAAGCAACCATTCCGGTTGTCCAACCATGGCGCAGGCGACGGCAATCCGCTGTTTCTCCCCGCCTGACAAGGAATCGATGAGTCGATTTCGATAATCGGTCAGTTGGAGTGACTCGAGAATCTCTGTCACGCGCTGATCGATTACCTCGACTTGTGTCTCCAAATTTTCGAGTGTGAAGATGAGTTCCTCTTCCACCCGTTCCATCACGAACTGTGTGTCCGGGTCTTGGAACACGGTCCCGACCCGCTGATTGATCTCGCCCGGTGCATAGTCGTCGTGTGAACGTCCGAACAGTTCGAGTCTGCCTTCAAGGATCCCATCACAATTCTCTGGATAGAGACGGTTGAATAGCGCAAGAAGCGTCGATTTCCCACTTCCGCTCGCTCCGCTCAATACGGTACGTCCAGGTCGTATGGAAAGTGTCACCTCTTTTAAAATGGTGTCCTGACTTTCTGGAAACCGGAATGAAAGCGATTCTGTCTCAACCATGGACGTTCCCACTCCGAGCGATTGCATAGCCGCGAAGTGACCCTGTCTTGAGCAACAGGTCACTGAGCAACTTCCCACCGATTCCTGCGATGACCATGCCACTAACCGCACGGAGCCCGAACATCGTCGCTACATATCCCGGTTCAAGCATCGCAAATCCGCTCATGAAGTAGGTGTACACGAAACTCGTGACGGCCGAGCCAAATCCAGCAAGCATGAGAACCCATAGCTCATATCGACGATAACCCGTCATTGCAAAGACGGCTTCAGCACCAAGACCTTGAACGATGCCGACCAGGATGATGCGCGGTCCGATCGCATTCCCAATCAACATTTCAATCGTCGCAGCCATCACTTCCGAAATGAAGGCAGCACCCGGTTTTCGAATGATATACGCCGAGATGATTGACACGATGAACCAGATACCGAAGATCCACTCATAGGCGATTGGTCCAATCAACCCTGCCCATAAATTCCCGATATGGACGAACAATAAATAGACAACGGCAAAAACGACAGACAATACGGAGACGAGAACGACCTCTTTCAATTTCCACGACTTAAGCATGTTGACCTCCATGTGACGGACTGTTCACACTGAACGTCACCGTCATGACGACGTGTCGATTCTTCTCGCGCGTCCGGTTGAACGCCGCCTCGTAATACGAGAACACATCATCCAAATTCCCATGAATTCCTGACGCGTAGTGCATTGAGTCATTATACACACCAGCCTGTTTCGCTTGTTCGATTTCATCATAGATGAGATCCATATAGTTACCTGCACCCATCGGATAAAGCGCGAACTGTGAAGAGACATACTGCTCTCTTGACATTCCATTCAATGGTTGTGGTGGTGCATCGAGCGCCTCATCCCCAGCCGAATCTCCCGGACATCCGACGGAGAAGGTTCCGCTCATCGAGACATGGCGTCCTTCTTCCGAAGCCAGACTCAAGACTGTCCGTGCGACGTCGAACACGTGCTCGACGCGCCCTCGGATCACGGTCGATACGTCATCCGTATGTCGCCACACACCTGTCATATTTGTTCCTTTCAATGCTCCTTTAATCGTCCCGACAAAGTCATCTGTCATCGGGCTAAGCGTGAAGCGAAATCCGACAATCGGACTCGTGCCACATGATTCATTCATCTTGTTTCCCCCTCTATATGTGTTTGCATAGAAAAAGCCGCATTCATGAGAATGCAGCAACAAAATCTATACAAACTTGCATAGAGAAAGTGCCGCACTTCCTCACGCCAGTATTACCTGGATCGAGTTATAAGGGATTGGAGCCATGCTCTCATCTCAGCCGAAGCACCCCTAGTGCAGTCATTGATATGCGGTTACTTATGCAGTCACAGTATAGCGATGTTTCGTCACTTTGTAAACGGTCAATCTGAATAAGTGACGAGTTGGCCATTACCAGGAAGTGGGTCATGGAAGGCATTCCACGGCTCCACCATCTCCTCATCCGTCAACAAGCAAGCATCAAGTGACCGCTCGACCGTCTCCCGGTCCATCCGTTGACCGATGAGGACCAATTCGTTCTGTCGATCTCCGTACGGCTCGATGTAGTCCTCGCGTAGTTCAGGTTCTGAGGCAAACATCGCCTCTCGTTCATTCTCCGGAAGTGTCGCTAGCCAACGGCCCGCGTGTTCGAGCGTCGACGCGTATCCGGCTTGAGAGAAGAGACAGGCAAGGTCGTTCCGTGACGCGATCCATAAGAACCCTTTGGCGCGAACGATTTCTTCTGGATAATGCTCCATCCAATTCATCAAACGCTCAGGATGGAACGGTCGACGACGACGGTAAACGAACGAACTGATCCCATACTCTTCCGTTTCCGGCGTATGTTCTTCTGCCTCGAGCTCTTGAATCCATCCCGCCGCATGCATCGCCTGATCGAAATCGAACAAACGGACGTCTAGTAGATTGTCTAACGCCACGTCCGAGTAGGTCGAAGTCAACAATCGTGCGCTCGGGTTGAGCGTCTTGAGCAGACCCTTCATCTCCTGCAGCTCCGCTTCAGTCACCCGGTCCGCCTTATTCAATACGATGATATCCGCAAATTCGACTTGGTCGACGAGTAGGTCGACCACTTCGCGAACGTCACCTGTGTCGACGGCTTGTTGACGTTCCATGAGCGATTCACCGGAATTGAAATCCTTGAAGAAGCGGTACGCGTCGACGACGGTGACCATCGCATCGATATAGACACGGCTCGTCAAATCGATCCCAAGGGCGTCGTCGGCATACGTGAACGTCTGTGCGACGGGAATTGGCTCGGAAATCCCTGATGACTCGATGATAATCCCATCGAGGTCACGATTCTTTGTCAGCTCATCGACAGCCGTGAGCAAATCTTCACGTAACGTACAGCAAATGCACCCGTTCGAGAGCTCGACTAACTTTTCATCGGTACGGGAGAATCCGCCCTGTTCAATCAACTTCTCATCGATGTTCAACTCACTCATATCGTTTACGATGACCGCATATTTTTTGTGATCACGGTTATGTAAAATGTGGTTGAGCAGTGTCGTCTTCCCGCTACCAAGATAACCTGAGAGTACCGTAATTGGAATTCGTTTCATGATGGACCTCCGTTAAATAGTAATCATTACTCTTTGTATAATGTAACGGTTCCACCCTTTTGTCAATAAAAAAACACGCCTCATCGACGTGTTTTCATGAACATTCAATTATTCTTCCAACGCTTTCCGTTCTGCTTCTGAACGCGGATAGGCGTTCGCTTGCCACTCGGCTCGATAAATGGAGTCGAGCTGCGTCAATCCGACTTCATCCTCGTCCTTGTCCGAATCGACACTCGGGACCTCGTCCCACTTCGGATCGAGATAAGAATGATCCTCTTCCCGCGCTCGACTTTCTTGTAATTTTTGAATTCCCACCTTGACCGCTGCCGCAACTGCCAATCCAATACCTGCTCGCACTAACAGTCGTTTCACCATCGTATGTCCTCCTCAACGCCCAAAGCGATAAAGCGGCATCCCTTTCACATCTGTCTCGATAATAAATACCGATCCAGCGTCCGGATGTTCGGTTAACGCCTCCTCGTCCATCCCTTCACGTGCTGTTGTGATGGCTAATCGATTGAGACCATCCCCGATGAAGGCGCATGATGTGACATTCGGGGCAGGGACGTGAACTTCTAACACTTTTTCACCGGTCGATGGATCCCAGCGAGATACTTTACTTCCTGCATAATGTGCGATCCATAAAAAACCTTCCGTATCCGATGTCATGCCATCCGGGAAGCCGTCCTCTTCCGAAAAGTCGATGACGACCTTTCCGTTCGACAATGTGCCGGTCTTCATGTCAAAATCATATTGTCGAATTTTTTCGGTCGGTGTATCAATATGATAAAAAACGGAATGGTCAGGAGACCACGTCAACCCGTTTGAAAGTGTCAACTCTTCCATAAGTGTTGTCGTCGTTCCATCGCGGTCCACCCGATAAAGAGATGCCTGATTCTCTTTATCGTCCAAGTGGAGCGTCCCGGCAAAAATACGACCGTACGGATCGGCTTTCCCATCATTAAAACGTAATCGACCTTCAGGGTCATCCAATTCGACAATTTTAATTAACTCCCGGTTGATTTCATCCCATTCATAAATCCCGTCTTTAAGACCAAGGACGACACCATCCGTCACTTTTGGAATGACGAAACCGACCTGTTTTCCGACCTCGAAAGAAGAAATCTCGTCTTCTCGCTCGTCATACCACCATAACGTATGCCCTTCGATATCCACCCAATAGAAACGCTTCAACTCAGCATCCCAACAAGGACCTTCACCAAGCGTATTTCGTACCCGAATCCACAACGACGCATCTATTCTTTCCATTACTTAGCCTCCACTCTATCCATTAGTTCAGAAATCTATTCCCTTCTCCCATTTGGACTATGCATGAATTCGAAAAATCGTAGAGGATTTCCACCCTAGTCTCATCATTTTGATATATTTATTGAAAGGTGAGAGGAGTGGATCATTTGTCTAAATGGAACGAACGTTACAATACCGATGAATATGTGTACGGAACGGAGCCAAATCAATTTTTACTCGACTTCATCACAACACATCGGCTTGAAGGAAAACTTGTGTTAGCCATCGCGGAAGGAGAAGGTCGAAACGCAGTATGGCTCGCCACACTCGGACTCGACGTCGAAATGTGGGACGCTTCGAAAGTAGGGCTCGAGAAAGCGAATCGTTTGGCGACGTCACGAAACGTCTCCCTTCAGACGAAACAGATTGATTTGAATGAAGCGGACTGGCCAAACGAGGCGTATGACATGGTCATCTGTATCTTCGGCCACTTTCCTCCACATGTCAGAGAAAAGGTGTTCGCCGGTATTCGACAAACGCTTCGACCTGGTGGTTTGTTCCTGAGTGAAGTCTACTCTACACATCAACTCGCTTACGGGACAGGTGGACCAAACGACGCCTCACTTCTTTACACCGAAGAGATGTTTCACCAACTCGAAGACGATTTCGTCCCTCTCGTCTTAAACGAGACGGTCGTCTGGCGAGAAGAAGGCACACTCCATCACGGCGAATCCGCTGTGATTCAATATGTCGGGCAAAAACAGTAAACGAATGGCCTCCCCGAGATTCGGAGAGGCCATTTTTCACTTCGCGCCTTCGACGTTCATATGCTTACTGCGGAGTTGACCGCATGCCGCATCGATGTCTGTCCCGTGCTCGAGACGGACACCAATGTTGACGCCACGTTTTTTCAAGATGTCGTAGAACGCCATGATGTCTTCAGGCGTGCTTCGCTCATATTGGATGTGCTCGTTGACCGGGTTGTATGGAATCAAATTGATGTACGACTTGTCTTTAATGTCTTCAATCAAGTCGGCGAGTTCTTCCGCATGTTCCGGTAAATCGTTCACTTTCGAGAGTAGGATATACTCGAAAGTGATTCGTTTGTTCGTCTTCTCGACGTAGTAACGAATCGATGGCATGAGTTGATCAAGCGGGAACGCCCGGTTGATTTTCATGATGCGTGTCCGAAGCTCATCATTCGGCGCATGAAGCGAGAGCGCCAAGTTGATGCGTAAGTCAAGGTCTGCGAACTTGTAGATCTTGTCCGCGAGCCCACTCGTCGACACGTTGATCTTACGCGGAGCGATCGCAAGACCACGCTCATCTTTGACGACACGCAAGAAGTCGACCAAGTTGTCGAAGTTGTCGAACGGTTCGCCGATTCCCATGACGACGATATGGCTGACGCGATCACCATCTCCTTCTTCATCGAGGAAATGTTGGACGGTCATGATCTGCTCGACGACCTCACCAGCCGTCAAGTCACGTGTCTTCTTCAACAACCCGCTAGCACAGAAGCTACAGCCGATGTTACATCCGACCTGTGTCGTCACACAGACCGAACGACCGTATTTATGACGCATGAGCACCGTCTCGATGTAGTGCCCATCATGTAATTTAAGTAAGAATTTGACCGTTCCGTCGCCCGCTTCCTGTTTGACGAACAGGTCTTGAGTCGAGATGACGTATTTCTCTGTTAAGTACTCGCGCACCTCGTCTCGTACGTTGAGGTCGTCCATCGATTTGACCCGATTGATGTAGAGCGAGTCCCAAACTTGACGTGCGTGGAAGGCACCGTATCCCGCTTCCGTACACTCATTTGTGAGCTGATCAAACGTCAACCCGTATATAGATGATTTCATTGTAATCTGTCCTTTCTCTAATCCGCATACGTACCATTGTAGCGGACGTGAGAGACGGGTGCAACTTACGAATAATCTGGAGGCGTCGGTCGTGTGATGAACTGTTCGAACGCATAAGCGACCCGAATCAAATCACGCTCCGCGTAGCTCGTCCCCGTGAACGAGAGGCCGAATGGGGCACCGCTCTCTTTCAGTTGATAAGGGATTGTAATCGTCGGATGCCCTGCTTTCGCACCCATGTCGTAGTTCATGTCATGTGGGAGGACGATTGCATCCAGTTTATGAGTTTGAAGCAATGCGTCAATCCCTTCTGTTTTTGCGAGACGGACGTCCGCGATGCGACGGTCGAGATAGCTCGCTTCGATCAGTTTTCCAGATCGGGCGTTCGCCTCTTCAAAGATGGTCTGGCCGTGCGGGATCGATTCAGGATGTTCCGCGTTCCACTCGATCAAATCGGAAAGCGTCTTAAATGGCACTGTCGTGTTCGCGAGATACGCCGCGACCCCGAGCTTGAATTCGTCGAACAGGATGTCCGCCTGCTCTAGCGCCGCATGCTTCGGCAGCGTGACCTCGACGAGTTCGATTTCGGCTTGTCGTAGCAACTGGATTGCCTGTTCATACAATCCGACTTCTTCGTCTGAAATGTCCGGTTTGACGAACCCGACGCGCATCCCGACCGCCTGCCTCACGTCGAGACATGTCACGTAAGGGGGGCCGACCGGTGTCTCAAGAGTCGCCGGATCCGATTCATCCTCACCACACATCGATTGTAAGGAGATGACCGCATCACGAAGCGTACGCGCCATCGGTCCTGCCGTATCTTGAGAACGTGAGATTGGAATGATTCCGGAGCGGCTGATTAATCCGACGGTCGGCTTGATCCCGACGATGCTGTTATGGACACTCGGATGGACGATTGAACCGCTCGTCTCGGACCCTACCGCAAGAAGAGCGAGGTTCGCCGCGACCGCAGAAGCCGACCCCGAACTTGATCCCCCGACATTTAACGCGTCGCCATATGGGTTCATCGTCTGTCCACCGACGGCACTCCATCCGTTCGGCATACCTTCCGTTAAAAAGTTCGCCCACTCGGACAGGTTCGCCTTCCCAAGGATAATAGCCCCGTCAGCCCGTAACCGTTTGACGAGCTCGGCATCTCGACCGGCGAAATGATGTCGCATCGCGGCGGCACCCGCTGTCGTGCGCATCAGACCGTTCGTCTCGATGTTGTCCTTGATCAAGACGGGAATACCGAGTAGCGGTTTGCGTACTCCTTTTCGGTAGGCTCGGTCTGCCGCCTCTGCTTCGAACAGGGCGTCCGGATTGACTTGAATGACGGCGTGAAGCCGTTCATTATATGTCGCAATCCGTCCTAAATAATAGGCGGTCACGTCTCTCGCCGTGAATTGTCCTTCTTTATACCCACGATGCGCACGTTCAATCGTCAGTTCATGTAATTGGATTTGTTCCATCATACATTCCTCCTTTATCTCTTCCCTTTTATTCGTGCTCTATGTCTGATTTCCTTTTCGTATCGCCAAGTCGATGTGTTCTTGTTACACTTAAGAAAAAACAGGAGGTTCCTATGACACGATCCTACATATTCGTGTTGCTAGCTGTGTTCGGTCTATTTTTCATACAGCTATACGGTGAAAATGTGCCTTATGGTACACCCATTTCCATCGCTTTGATTGGATTCATCATCGTCTTGACTGTTTTTCAGTTGAAACGAAAACCGAATCATTGACGAATGTATTTTGAGGGTGATATGATGCTCTCACCAACTACATATCGATATCAAGAGTGAACGAGAGATCTGGCTCCGCGACTTCACAGCAACCTGCCTTAGGCAAGGTGCTACGACCAGCAAGGGAAACCTTGGACGATATGACGAAAGCGCTCATGTCATCCGACGTGAGCGCTTTTTTGTTGAATGACGATTTGGAGGGAACGACAGAATGGAAAAAGCAACATTCGCAGGCGGCTGTTTTTGGTGCATGGTGACACCATTTGAGGAATTACCAGGGATTGAAGGCATCATATCCGGCTATATGGGTGGACAAGTCGCCAATCCGACATATGAACAAGTAAAAACCGGGACGACGGGGCACCTTGAGGTCGTTCAAATCACATATGATCCAGCATTATTCTCGTATGAACGTCTCCTTGAACTGTATTGGATTCAGACCGACCCGACCGATGACGGTGGTCAATTCCAAGACCGGGGACCTCAGTATGCCCCAGCTATCTTCTATCACACGGAAGAACAACAAGTCGCTGCTGAGACGAGTCGCGACGTGTTGGCAGCGAGCAGGCGCTTCACGGCCCCGATCGTCACGAAAATCATTCCAGCGACGACGTTCTTTGCTGCAGAAGACTACCATCAGGACTATCATAAAAAAAATCCGAAGCATTATAAGGAGGACCGGGCCATCTCGGGACGCGACGAGTTCATCGAGGAGAAGTGGACCGAGACAGTATGATGTTCAACTGACGCGAATTGAATGATTCGCGTCTTTTTATAAGCCCATGAATCGGGAAAAGGAATGTAACGATTCAAACACCTGAAAAGGAGGATTATATATGAAGACTCGTACAAAAATCATCATCGGAATCATCGGTATCGCCATCATAGCCATCGCCTGGTGGCTGATCTCCCCACTATTTTTAACAGAGACGGTCGACGAAGGGTTGCCACCGACAGCTGTCGAATCACCAGCCCCTGAAGAAGAAGCGGGAGAAGAGACGTCCGAGACACCGGAAGCACAACCGAGTCCAACCGAAGTAGCGGGTGTATTCATGGACGGGGAGAAAAATTATGAGACGACCGGGACGATCCGCTCGGTCGAGGCAGAAGACGGGACATATCTCCGATTTGAAGAGTTCGAGACGACGAACGGTCCAGACTTATTTGTCTATTTGACAAAACCAGGTCAAGAGACGACCGAAGGCGTCAGTCTAGGGGCTCTAAAAGGGAATATCGGGAATCAAAACTACTTGGTCCCTAAGGATGTGAATCTAGAAGAGTACAACACCGTCGTCATCTGGTGCCGTGCGTTCAGCGCGACGTTCGGGACGGGAGAACTGACTGGAACAAGTGAATGAATTGACTGCAGGGCGGCTGAATGAATCGGCCACCCTCTTTTCATTTGAAATCGGCTAAAAAATAAAGACCAATCATCCAACATCAATTGTGTATATGCTATCATATATGTAAATAAGTGTAATTTCATTGAGGAGGGTCGATCATGGAGCAGACATTGCCACAACTATACAAACACTACTTTTGGAAGCGATTTTTTCTATTTTTCATTCCATTGATGGTGGTCGGCATACTATCCGAACCGATGATTATTCAGAATCCATTCGAAGAGCTCGAAGACTATGGAGCATTTGTGTTTTTCTTGGCAATTTATATCCTTGTACTCGGTGGATGGGCAGCTTTTATGACGTCGATGATGTGGCGGATCAAACAATTCAAATTGAAAAAGTAATCTTATTATCTATCTGTGGTTACTACGTTTCGATTCATAACGATTTAACTATCCTTCTTTATTAACGATGCAACATGTTTAATAAACGATAATGTAATGATTGTCAAAAGAATGATCATCACATCTACCTTGAGATTCAAAAAATATGGCATAAAACAATGGCTAAAAACGAAAAAACAAAAAGTAAACCATCCACTTTTATTATTTGATTCGCTCCTAAATATCTATTCATCTGCACGAGTGATCGTTTTAAGTCGTTTTCTGTCTAACTTTCCAACCTCTGTATAAGGCAACGCCTCCAAGAATACGATTTCTCGTGGAAACTGATATGTTGTCACTCGTTCGCGCAACCAGCTCACTAGTGCTTCTTCTGTTAATTTTTCGTCGTATACCTGTACATACGCCTTCAAGATGTGACCGGCGTACACATCCTCTACCCCGATGACAGCGGCGTCTTCGACATTCGGATGGTCGCGCATAACCGTCTCGACTTCCCCGGAGTAAATATTGTTTCCAGCAGAGATGATCAAGTCGTCTGTTCGTCCACACAAAAAATAATAGTCGTTCTCATCACGGTATCCGACATCACCCGTTAGAATCCAGCGGTTCTTCCTGTTTTGCATGGACCACTTATTTCGTATGCAAAATTCCCCGATGGCGCCTGGATCGACTTCCACCCCATCCTTCACTATCTGCAAGTCTCCTCCCGGAATCCTTCTTCCGAGCGTATTCGCATCATACTGTAAATCTTCTGGCGTGGCGATGAGATTTAAGCCCGCTTCCGATGTCCCATAGAGATTGTATAAGACGCTCCCTAACTCGTTATGTACTTCACGGACTAAAACGGGATGAAGCTTCGCACCACCGGATGCGATACATGCGAGGGAATGAAGTGATGTTGGATCGTGTCGTAACATTTTGTGGATCATGAGCGGGACGACCGTGACCACTTCTATCTTGTATTGCCGAATGAGGTCACAGGCTCTCTGCACATCAAAGTTCTCCTGAATGACAACCTTTTTCCCTAGCGCTAGAAAAGATAAAAGAATGGCGATGCCGTAGCCATGGTAAATCGGCGTGGCAATATAGGCAGTGTTGAATAACGACAAAAGCAACCGGTTCAATAAAGCCGTGAATGGAGCTAGAAAGTGAAAGAGGGAGGGTTTGTGAATCACCTGTTTCGGACTACCCGTAGTGCCACCGGTCAACATCACGATTTTCCCGCTCGATGCGACCGGAAGCTTTCCTTGATGAGGTCGTTTCGAATCCGATAAACGATTGATTGATACCTTTTCCTTATGATAGCTGACGAGTGTCGAATGTTCGTAAGACGAGTTTTCAATTAAGTCTTCAAACTCCTCATCGTAAATCAAAAGATCGAATGATTGTTCTTCTACGAGCCGGTTGAACTGCAGTTGACTCATCGAACAATGAAGCATATAGATGTCAGCACCGAGTCGTGAGGCCGCAAACATCCCTTGTACGAAAGACGCGTGGTTTTTACATAGAAACGCCACTTTATGTCCTTTTTTAACCCCATACTGATCAGCCAAATGATGAGCAAGGTGTTCGCAACGTGTCTTTAGCTCCTGATATGTCACTGTTTCTCGACTGTCCACTAGAGCCGTTTTTTGACTCCCAGCTCTTTCAGTCAATGTAAAAAGCAGCATCAAGTTGATTCCGTTTTGACGGATTGCGACAAACAGACGGCTTAGGTTTGATGGTGATAGAAAATGGAGCTGCGACAAGACTTTCAATAACTTAACCATTCTTACTGTCACGCTCCTTTCTCTTAAGTAATGTAGGGACCATCCAGTCTATCGGTCTTCTGAAAACAAGAGACGCTACTTGACCGAGGAACAACCACCACGGCTTATATACTGTTCGTTTCGTATACAGGGCATGTCCAATCAGTTCCGCCACATGTACCGGTGACATGGCAGGCGAATGCTGATAAGCCAGCGTCGGTTTAATCATCGGTGTTTTTACTAGCGGTAGATATAGAGCCGTCGTGGAAATATTTTTGATTGTGAGTTCCGGACCCGCGGAGCGAAACCACGTATCGAATGCGGCTTTTGATGCCTGATAGGCCGCCCAGTGAGGAAAAGGATGAAGTAATACATTGATGGTCGACACATTGACGATCTGCCCGTTCTTCTTTTCGAGCAACGGAATGAGCGATAGTATCAATTGTACCGGAGCAAAATAATTGATTGCCATCGTCCGTGTGAAGTCATGGTACCGATCGAGCGACTCGGTGATGGGGCGATTGATGGAGATTCCTGCATTGCTGACGACAATATCCAATCCGTCCGGTAGTTGATGGAGATACGCCAGCAATCCTTTCCGTTCCTCTTCATTTCGAAGATCTGCCGGGAACACAGTCACCTTGGCTGACCCCTTTTCGATTTCAGACTTTATGACGTTCATGTCTGCTTCTCTTCGGGCAACGAGAATCAGATGCGCGGTTGTATCCGCTAGTAGATAAGCGAACGCCTGCCCGATTCCTGAGCTCGCTCCAGTAATCAATATCGTTTTCCGATCTAACTCTAATTTCATTTTCTGATGATTGAAGGAAGGAAATCGAAATAGAAATCTCTCTAGTAACGTGTAGTCATACATATAGCCAGCACCTTTAACTCATTTTCGTCTCGCACTAAGACAATCATTTAGCCTAACATGACAAACAGCAGCGTCCACTTTAATTGAAAAGCGACCTGCTGTTCAAAGCCTCCGTTTATCTTTTATACACTCTTCCCATTCGCATATCGAGTGAAATTGTCGAGAATCGCCTGCCAGCCTTGTCGTTGCATTTCAACCGGATTCATCGATTCCGCATCAAACACCTCGACCATCTTCGTCTGATCCCCTTCTGAAGCAAATGAAATTCTGACTCTCCGTTCATCCTCAAGGCGATACTGAATGAGCTCATTTACTTCAACTTCTTCATATACTCCTTCAAAATCAAAGCCCATGCTCTGATCTTTTGCTTCCATCCGACTACGAAACTTCCCGCCGACCCGTAAGTCGTTCTCAGCCTCAATAGTATGCCAATCGTCAGACGCATGATTCCACTGTTTGATATGGTCAGGGTCTGTCCAGAGTTTCCATACTGTGTCGATTGGTGCATCGACGAGAGCTGATATCGTCACTACATTTGATTCCATGATTCGTTTCCCCTTTATTCTACAAATTTCTGATCAATCACGAATGCGTTGCACGTCCAATATAACGAACGCAACATGGGATTACTTCCCTATCGATTACATTATCTCCTGCTCTCCTTTCAACGATTAAAATTTACTCAAAACAAAAACCCTGAATGGCACTCTAGCACGAGTGCGCATTCAAGGTTCTTTTCAGTCCATAATTGAAAATTAACTCTTGGCAATCCCAAGCATAAATCCGGCAACGACAATCAAACCAATTCCCATAAAGACGAAGACACGTTCTTTTGTCGTCTTCTCTTCTTTCAAGAGGTAGATTCCACCGAGTGTCGCCACAACGACGTTTAATTGGGATAAGGCGAATGAGGTCGCAATCCCGACTTCTCCGCTCGAGACGAAAAGTCCAAAGTTCCCGATCCCCCAGGCAAGCCCCGCCAAGATGTTTTTGAACGTACGCGGATCCAGTTTCTTGACGTCTTTCTCACGAAGACTAAAGAGAAGGGCTGCGATGAACATTCCGACGGATTGTGGAAGGATTGCCGTGATTCCCTCTACTTCAAAATAGTTCGTCAAAACGGCATACGTGACGTAACCGATACTCGAAACGAAGAGGACGAGTAGTCCCTTTTTCAAGGCGCCGGCACTATCTTTGTCTTTTTTCTGTTGATACGAAGTCATCGTCGCCCCGATGATGATCAAGACGAGCGCCGAGAACCCTAACCATAGCTCCGTCGTCGTCTGCCAGTCTCCGAGAACGATAACTCCAAAGAGAGACGTCCCGACGAGCTGCATGCCCGTACTGATTGGCATCGCCTTCGAGACACTTAAGATTTGGAATGATTGAAACTGTAAGTATTGACCGAGCGCCCAAAACGCCCCTGAGATAAACCCGGTCACGATGGCGAGTGTCGTGAACTCCGGTCGGAAGACGAGGGCAATCACTGCCGCCATGATCATCGCCCCGATGGTCGTTCCGATCAATTGCTGAATCGGTTTGCCTCCCACTTTCGACACGATGAGCGGAATACTTCCCCACATGAGTGCCGGTAAGAGTGCCAAAAGAATCATTTCCATAGAGCACACCTGCTTTCTTAATATAACGTCTAACATGAAATTCCCAGGCTTTTAATTTTATAAACCTAAAATGAAAAAGAGAATTGCCATAGCGAATACTAGGATGATATAATGATTTCGAACGGGGCATTAGCTCAGCTGGGAGAGCGCTACGCTGGCAGCGTAGAGGTCAGGGGTTCGAGCCCCCTATGCTCCATTAATTTGTCACATCTCGGATGAGGTGTGACTTTTTTATTGACCTGGTGCGATTCAACCACTTAGTGAACGGGTAATGGTAGATAGACTTTTCATACAAGGGGGACTTCCGATGGAACGCACATCTGTAGAAGAAACATTGACGAGCGTGATTGAATGCTTACGGGCTTGCAACCACTGTTTCTCAAAAAGTTTACAAGAAGAGGATTTACACATGTTCACCGAATGCATCCGACTAACTAGGGAATGTTCTGACATTTGTACGCTAGCTTTAAACGCCTTAGAATCAGACTCCGCATTTTCTAAACCAATTCTCTCTCTATGTGCCCAAATATGCGACACATGTGCCGTCGAATGTGGCCGCCATCTTCATGACCATTGTCAGGCTTGTGCGAAAGCGTGTGAGCGTTGTTCGGAAGCTTGCCGTACACTCGTCGCTGCCTAAACACGACATTCGTCTAACTTTCTGTTAGACTTTTTTTATTGCTTAGAAAGAAGGTGGACCATGCAATATTCAATTTTCGCTCTTGATGTCGAAACCGCGAACCGCGACAGTCGCAGCATCTGTTCTGTCGGATGGAGCATTCTTGAGAATGGAGAAGTCGTCGAAACCGATCAACGACTCGTCAACCCGGAAGAAGAATTCGATATGCGCAACGTCCGCGTTCATGGTATTCGTCCGAGTGACGTTTGGGATGCGCCGGCATTACCAGAAGTACTTTCCTCTCTTTACCCGATTTTACGGGAAGTGGACCTCGTCATCGCACATAACGCCTCATTTGATATGGGTGCCTTGAGAAAGGCGATTGTGAAATATGATTTATTCGATTTCCCTACAATCGAGTACGGCTGCACCGTCAAACTGTCACGCAAACTATATCCCGGGTTACCAAACCATAAGTTGAACACGATGGCCGAGTATTTGAATGTACCATTTCTTCACCATGATGCCGCGGAAGATGCTCGCGTATGCGCCCTACTCATGCGTGATATGATGCACAAGACAAGTATTACGAATCCGAAAGAGTTACATCGCTATACGTCCGTCAAAACGGGAACGCTCGCATATTAAACCGGTCATGAAATCATGACCGGTTATTTTTTAAAAATCCATCGTTTTTGAACATAATAACTGATGAAAAAGAGAAAGCTATCCACGATAATTTTCAAGACGACTTCTCCTTGTCTAAATAGGAGAAACAGAAGATAAACCAATAGTGCCGAGATCGCCATTTGGAGAACGACGAGTCCAAAATACTTGGAAAGTGATCGACGTGCCTTCGAATGGAAGACTACTTTTCGATTGACAAAATAATTGAATAGAGAGGAAATGACTCGTGCGAGTACCGTTGCAACGATGACATGGGCTGTATCGAAGTACGGGGATAATAAATAGATGAAGACTGCATATACTCCAACATCGACAAGGAACGAAGCGACTGACGATATCGAATACATCAAGAACATCCGGTAAATCAAAATCGAGTCGAGTACCGGTCTGAAATGAGATGAATCATTTTCGTTCTCGTAAACCGTCTGAATGGTCGTTTGTTGAATGGGCACCTGTAGCCGTTTTGTGAACGTGAGCATATTCATCTCAAACTCGTATCGACTTCCCGGAATGTCCAATAATTGTCTCGCGTATCGCATCGGGATGGCACGTAACCCGGTCTGTGTATCTTTCAGTTTTAATCCGCTCCCAATCAACATAACGAGCCGTGTCGCCTGATTCCCAAATCGACTTCGAAACGGAATCTCCTCCCCACTAAAATCACGACATCCCATGATGAGATGGTGTGGCTTATTCACACCTTCCTCATATACGTTGACAACATCTTCAGGCAGGTGCTGTCCATCGGCATCGACTGTGATGACCCCTAAATGGTCAGGATACTTATTTACAATATATTGTAATCCTGTCTTCAAAGCAGCCCCTTTCCCTTGATTCTGATCATGGGTCAATACTTGATCAACTAAAGGTGTCACTGCATCAAAGGTCGATTGTGCTGAAGCACCGCTACCGTCATCGACGACGATAATCGATAAAAATCCATTTGCTCTCAACTTCTCAACGAGTGTGACGAGTGCACCATCAGGGTTATAGGCAGGAATTAAAATCGTATACGCTTGACGTGCTTCTACTTTATGCATTTGCATCGCCACCCCTCCTCTCCCTTCCCTTATACCCGAAGGAACGGATTCGCATGCCAACAGAAAAAGCATCAGCACGAGGCTGATGCTACAAAATCATCCGATGAAAATCAAATAGGAAGAAACAAAATAAACGACTAAGACGAGTAGTGAAGGTATCGCATACCGAACTTTCGACGTGACATTTTGACGGAGCACACTATACATAACAAGGATGGACAGAATCGTGATTCCGACCGCAGAGACGAGATGAGACGTCGAGACATCTGCCAAAATCGAACCGTTGCGATAGAATACATCTGACATAGCGATGATGAGCATGTTAAAAATATTGCTACCGAGAATCGAACCGAACGCTAAGTTTACGTTTCGAAGTTTAAGTGCCATGAAGACAGCGACTGCTTCTGGTAACGATGTTGATGCGGCGATTAAAAAGCTTCCGACAAAACTTGAACCGAGTCCCGTGACGACGGCAATCTGATCTCCTGTAATCGATAGGGCTGTACCTGCTGCCATAATCATGATAGCAGCAATCAGAAAACCAACGACTGCCCGTTTTAACGTGATGTCTTCATATTTACTGACGACAACTTCTTCCTCCACTTCTTGTTCAGCGACCGGATCTTTCGGCTGCTTACCGATATAGTAAATTCCAATCGCATAGAGAATGGCAATCAAGAGCGCGTCGATTCCGATTCCGATGAACGTCATATCAACACGGACGATCAAAGCAACCAATGTCGTGAAGGTCAATAATAAGCCGAGCCCCGCCGTATATAAATGGTCCCGGCTCGCATAGTTAAACAGTTGTTTTTGACGGAAATATAAGTCGAACATCGCCAAGATGAAAATATTGAATAAGTTGGACCCGAGCATATTCCCAATCGCGATATCGGGGTTATTAATCATGACGGCCGAAATACTCGTCGTCACTTCAGGTAACGACGTCGCCCCTGCCAATAGGACGGTTCCGATGAGCATCCCACCCATTTTCGACTTCTCTGTCATGACATCAGCGTAAGTGGATAATTTAATCGCGGCAAAGACCGTAATAGCCGCAGCTAATAAAAAATAAACAAATACCATTTTTTCTCCTCCTTGGATAAACAAAAAAGACCTTTTTATGGACGACAAAAACGCCCATAAAAAGGTCTTGCGTACTTGTAAAAGCTCGATGGACCGAGTGCAGACGCACTGTAATGACGACCCATCGACCACATATGTGGTCGCTACTCCCCTTTTTATCTTCCATTTGACTATAGCATGAACAAATCTAGTTGACAATCGAGTGACGCATGAGAATGACTAAATCCTTCACATCAAGTGCAGTGCGATAACTGAGTTCCTTCAAGCCAGCAAGCGTTGATGGTGACGAAAGTTCCGTCCAACCGGATTGGTACAGTTGCTGTCTGAAACGTGCAACTTCTTCTTCATCACATGTCTCACGTCCAACGATTTCTCTTAACTCATACGCGGTCTGGCAAAGCGGTGCCACTTCCTGGATCCAGATGTCCTCATCGAAATTAATGACAATCGATTCGAGTAATTGTCTTACTTTTCGATCCTTCGCATTCTTCTCACCATAAAATAACAAATGAAGTTCTTGTTCATATAAACCAATCAAATCCGTCGAGCTCCGAAATGGTTCAAGCGCTAATAACAACTCATGATAATACCAAGATTGGTCTCTCATCGGACGTTCGAAGCGTTGCCACACCTTCATCCCTTCCATTTCTAAATCATAGCGAATGGAACGGAGATTATGTAGCTTGTCCGCCACGAACAGAGCAACTTCATCGAATTGAAGCGTTGACAGGCGTTGAAGGGTCATTTGCTTTCGTTGTTCCCAGGTCAAGTCTCGAATTCCCTCTGAGACCGCAAGAACGAGGCGAAGTACATCAGGACCAAACTTTGATAAAATTTCGTGCGGTTCCGTATTGGTCTTCTCTATCACATCATGGAGTAGACCTGCTACAACGACAGCCGGTGGTTGTTGATCTGTTTCGAGTAACAAAGCAACCGAAAAGGGATGAGACAAATATGGAATGGATGAACCATTACAATCCTGTCCTCCGTGACGTATAGACGAAAAGCGAATGGCCTCTTCTATGAGCGGGTTCATATCATGTACCCCCTTCTTTCGGATAAAAGCTCCAATATCTATTACCCGAAATTAGGCATAATTAACCTAAAAAACAAATTGGTATTAGGTGAAAAGTCTCATCACTCTTCATATATCATCTTCTTCGTCATACCACCATCAACAATGAGGTTTTGTCCATTCACAAAATCATTTTGTCGGTCAATCAAATAGCGCACCGCACGGACGATATCTTCCGGTTCACCGACCCGACCCGATGGATGTTGTTCATGATCGATCTCACGTAACGACTCATCAGACGTGTGAATCCACCCCGGGCTGATTGCATTTACTGTAATCGGTCGGTCGCTCAATGAGATGGCTAGCGAGTACGTTAGACTGACGATTCCACCTTTTGAAGCCCCATATGCATCCCAGTGAGGTTCGTTTTGCGATGCTCTTGTTGAAGCCATATTGACGATTCTTCCGTACGACTCATCTTTATTCAATTCTAAAAAGTATTTTGAACAACTAAATGTCCCGACTAAATTGACATCGATGACTCGTTTAAACGTGTCAACCTCGAGTTCATCAATCGGCTTGATCAGTGAAGCGATGCCTCCATTATTAATCAAGACATGGGCTCGACCAAATTGGTTATAGATCTCTTCGAAGACACGCTTGAGTTCAGACTTGTCACCGAGGTCAACCTGATAAAAATGTATACCTTCAACGTTTGGGTCTTCTCCAATGTCTAGCCCAATCACTTCATACTGATTTACGAAAGTTTGAGCAATCGCATAACCAATGCCTTGACTAACACCTGTCACAATCATCACGTCTTTCATCATTCATCCCTCCTAAAGGACTGTATACCCAAATCCTGATTAGTCGGACCATAGTTTTCGATTTGAGGTCGTAACAACACTCGCTCCCGCATCAAGAGCTGCTTGAACTTCTTCCGCTGTCTCGATTAGGCCGCCTGCGAATACCGGAATGCCTGTCCTTTCATGAACACGCTGTATATATTTCGGCACAATTCCAGGTAATACTTCGATATAGTCCGGTTTTGAACGTTCAATATGACGAATACTCTTTTCAAGTGAGAGTGAATCAATTAAAAACAAGCGTTGTACGGTCACGACACCTTTTTGCTTCGCCTTCACGATTACGTTTCCTTTCGTCGAGATAATGCCAAACGGTTTATATGTTTGACATATATATTCAGTCGCGAATTCATCCGCTTTCATTCCTTGTATCAGATCCATATGAATGAATACCTTTTTGTGATGGCTCCCCAGTAATTTAAAGATGGATTCCAATCGACTCATATGAATTTCCAATAACACGCCTAATTCGAGATCACTTGATAAAAAGCGTTCTAAATCACGCATGTCCCGTATCGCCGGCAAGAGTGATTGACCGTTTAACATCTGCTATTCCCCCTATCTCCTCTCTCATTATGCAGACAGCCGTTTTTAGAAATCAAGGTTTACTCATTCAATATATCGGGAAAGTAAAATTAACTTGTGTTGAGGGGGATTTTAGTATGGTCAATGAAGTCACAGTAAAGGTCGAAACGCCAACACCGGAACAGCATCAAGCGTTGCGCGTCAAGGCAGGAATGCCTCGTCGGTCTGATGAAAGTACGGTCAAAGGACTTAAGAATACGCTTTTTGGGATCTGTTTATACTTAGATGACGAGATTGTGGGGATGGGGCGTGTCGTAGGTGACGGCGGAATGGTCTTTCATTTAGTTGATATTGTCGTAGACCCTGAATGCCAAGGACTCGGTCTTGGAAAGTTGATTATGGAGCATATGATGGATTGGATTTTAACTGAAGCAGACGAAACAGCCATCATCAGTCTGATTGCGGATATCCCTGCAGATGGATTATATCGACAGTTCGGCTTTGATTACTCAAGACCTGAATCCGTAGGGATGGAGTATCAGTGGAATCAAGCAAACAGTTGAACCCCATCGTTAAAGGAGATGACTTATGGATGGATTAAACATCATCGTGTTGCTCGGATTGTCGCTCACTCTGATTTCCGTATTCAGCCTTCTGATTGAACGCCTATACTTCCCTAGCATTTTGGCGTTTATCGCCATCGGGGTAGGCGTTGGATTTTTCTGGGATGGAAACGAGGTATTCAAAGTCGCGGGTGAAATCGGAATCGTCCTCTTGTTTTTCTTGCTTGGTCTTAAGTTTCCCCTACGTCAGCTATGGAAACGGATGCGTAAAGTATGGAAAGCAGGAGTCCTTGACATCATCCTCTCGTTCGGTGTCTCATTTGGGATTGCCTTACTGTTTGGTTTGGATTTCCCTCGTGCTTTTTTAATCGGCGCCGTATTGTATGCGACAAGTTCTTCCATCTCGGCGAAGCTACTTGAGCGCCATTCCGAAAAACATGAAGATATTAAAGACTTTGTTCTCGCTTTACTCATATTCGAGGATATTTTTGCACCGCTATTACTAACGATTGCACCTTTCATTATTCAAGAGGAACCAGTGGCCCTGAGTGACATCGGAAGAGTATTCACAGGATTTCTCATATTCGGGGTACTGCTGTTCATTGGATCAAACTTCGTATCTAGACAGCAAAAGTTTTCTAAACATTTACTTAGGCAGGATGATGCTAGTATCGGTTTAATCGGACTTATTCTCTTTTTCGCCGGAATCGGGATGATGTTTGGCTTGTCCGAAATTTTAGGTGCGTTCATTGCTGGAATCATGTTAGCGGACATCCACGACGTCAGACCGCTCAAGCGATTGACTGTACCGGTTCGCGACTTATTTTTACCCATCTTCTTTATCTCATTTGGCATCTCAATCAATCTAGAGGAAGGTGTCATCGTAAACGCCCTATTCTTCGTCCTGATTGTGTGGGGCGTCTTATCGAAGTGGATTGTTGGTCGTGTCGGTGGAAGAATATACGGTCTGACACGAATCCAGGCCAATGAGGCCGGATTTTCGCTCGCTCCACGTGGCGAATTCTCTATATTATTTACCGCGCTTTCGAACGGAGCCATCAACTTGTTTGTCGGTCTCTATATTTTTGTATCCGCTATTGTCGGGATCATCTTATTCCGTTTCTCAGAATATTTGGCAGAAAAGACGGAACGGACACTCACGAAAGTATTGCCGGACAAGAAAAAAGAATAAGAGTGAACAGGCGAACCGTGACTCGGTCCGCCTGTTTTATCGTCTCCGTTAATCTTTTACCGTCTTTTTATGTTGACGTTTTTTTCGCCAGATCAGGTATCCTACCATACCGATCAGCAACAGACCGTAAATCGTGTAGGAATAAGCATCAAGATACGTGAGAATTTCTTTCCAGTTCTCCCCTACCTTCATTCCTATCAATATGAGAATCGTGTTCCAAATGGCTGTCCCCACAGTACTGAGGAGTAAAAATTTCAAAAACGGCATATTCGACATCCCCGCAGGTATTGAAATGAGACTTCGGACGACAGGCATCAATCGCCCAAAGAACACCATCCATCCCCCGTATCGGTCAAACCAGGCATCTGCTTTTTTGACATCCTCTATATCAAGACGCAACCACTTTCCGTATCGCTTCGTCCATTTCTCAATCTGTTCAACATCGAATAATAGACCCATTCCATATAACAGAATTGCTCCAAGTATAGCTCCGGTCGTTGAGGCTACGACGACTAGTATAATTGAAAGGTTCGTCTTCACAGCAAAAAAACCGCCAAACAATAAAACAACTTCAGAAGGGATTGGCGGAAATACGTTCTCAATAAAAATCATGAACGCGATTCCTATGTATCCATATTGTTCGATTACTGAAATCATCCAGTCGCTCATTTTAAATGTCCCCCATTCCCACTCTTTATACCCGTCGATTCGCAAGCATAACCGCCAAGACATGCTACACTTTACATAAAAGGAGCTGATGAATTTGGAAAGAATCTTTCGCTGTCCGTGGTGCGGTACCGACCCGTTATACGTCAGCTACCACGACAAGGAATGGGGAAAGCCCATACACGATGATACGAAACATTTTGAATGTTTGACCCTTGAGAGTGCGCAGGCTGGACTGAGTTGGATCACGATTTTACGAAAACGAGAAAATTATCGATTGGTCTATGCTAACTTTGAGGTACAACGAGTTGCCAGCTTTACCGATGAGGATGTGAAAAGACTTCTATCCGATAGCGGAATCGTGAGGAATCGTCGAAAAATCGAGGCGTCGATCAATAATGCAAAACAGTTTATCAAAATACAGGAAGAGTTTGGCTCGTTTGATTCATACATCTGGTCATTCGTCGATCATGAACCTATCATCAATGCATGGGATCGACTTGAAGATGTTCCCGCAACGACGGAACTATCTGAACAATTGAGTAAAGACCTCAAACGACGCGGGTTTAAGTTTTTAGGACCGACAACGGTTTATGCCCACCTACAAGCGACCGGTCTCGTCAATGATCACCTCACCTCTTGCACGTTCCGTTAATTTAAGACCAGCTATCAAAAACATTTTTACATTTCCCCACTTGTTGTGACAATATTTTGACAAAGTGATACTCAATCACTGAAATTATTTTCATATTTTTTATCTCTCGGGGGGATGTTGATGAACGGAATTTTAGTGTCTATCGTCGTGTACATGGCACTGATGGTCCTACTTGGGATCATCGCGTATCGGAGAACAAGCAGCATCGGAGATTACATGTTGGGTGGACGGGCGTTAGGTCCCGGGGTCGCCGCCTTATCTGCCGGTGCCTCGGACATGAGTGGATGGCTTTTAATGGGCTTGCCGGGAGCCATGTATGCAACAGGTGTATCAAGCGGTTGGATTGTCATTGGATTGACCATCGGCGCGTATTTAAACTGGTTATTGGTCGCTCCGAGATTGCGCATTTATTCATATATATCAGACGATGCAATCACAATCCCAGACTTCTTTGAGAAACGATTCAAAGACACAAAAGGCGTGTTACGTTCTTTTTCAGCAGCTGTCACGCTCATCTTTTTCACACTGTATGCGACAAGCGGATTCGTCGCCGGCGGTCGTCTTTTCAATGGAAGAACTATGCCGCTTCTCTCTTCGGTACGTTTGGGACATTGTATGAAATGATTCCAGCATTCTTCTTGTCGGCGCTCGCCATCTACATCGTGAGCTTGATGACGCCGCCATCAAATGAGGTCGTTCAACGTGAGTTTGACCACATGCAAGACATGGTCAAGGAACATATCAAATAATTCTCATGACAGGTCAAAAACGACCTGTCTTTATTTATATAAGCAGGATTTTTCTTAATTATCGACGAATTTTATGGTTATCGAACGAATCTGTCGTGAAAAGGAGAATCGGGATGAAACCAATCAAAATCGTCTCTCGCCTTACCTTCCTGCCTAGCTTAGTTGTATTATTTGCTTGTAGTACGACTCCAGCAACAAATCAAGAAGTACCAGCAGAAGTAGAAGAACCCATTGTCGAGGTTCCTGAAGAAGCACCGCCCGTCGAACCTGAGCCGCTTGTTACGACGGCCTCTCTCTATGCGATCGGCGATGTACTTCTTCATGACTCGGTATACAACGCGGCTCGTGTCGATGACGGGTATGACTTTGATTCTGCGTTCGAACAGATTTCTCCGATATTGAGTCGCGCCGATATTTCAATTGCCAACCAAGAGAGTATGATTGGTGGAAGTGAAATCGGACTGTCGAGCTACCCGGCATTTAACAGCCCGTATGAGATTGGAGATGCTTTGAAACGGGCGGGAATCGATTTGGTCACGACCGCGAATAATCATACGCTCGACCGCGGGGTTCGTGCCATCGAGAACTCAATCGGGTATTGGAATGAAATCGGGATGCCTTATACCGGATCCTTTTTATCCGCTGAAGACAAAGCAAACATTCGTACGTTGACAGCCAATGACATTTCTTTTTCCTTCCTCGCATACACGTACGGGACGAATGGAGTCGTTCCGAAGCAGCCATATCACGTGAACTATATCGACCTCGCGCAGATGCAACCAGAGATTGAGAAGGCGGAACAGTCGACTGACATGACCGTCGTCTCCCTCCATTTTGGAACGGAGTACGAACCGTTACCGAATGAGGGTCAAACCGAACTCGCACAAGCGTTAGCAGACCTTGGGGTCGACATCATCATCGGTCACCATCCTCATGTGCTGCAACCTCCAGCGATGCTAGAAGGAGTCAACGGCAATCAGACATTTGTTGTCTACTCACTCGGTAATTTCCTTTCAGGTCAACAAGGGGATGATCGAAATACAGGTGGGATCATCGGGATTGATGTCGTCAAAACAATCGAAGATAACAGTGTGACTTTTGAATTGAAGAATCCCATGTTCTATCCGACGTTTGCTCGAAAATCTATCGGTGGACCGTATGAAGTCGTCCCATTAGAAGTTGCTCGCCCTAAACTCATCTCCCCTATCAGTAATCACATGTCTCAGTGGTTACCACAACTCAAGATTGAACAATGACAACCACGAAAAAAGTTCGTGGTTTTTCTTTTTTCAAAAAAAGGTTGCTACTTAAATTATTATCCCTTACACTAAATCGTATATTTATAAATAAAAACTAATAATTATTCATAAGGGGTGTTCACATTTTGAAACAGAAACTCGTATTGGCTTATTCAGGTGGACTTGATACATCGGTTGCAATTAAATGGTTGGATGAACAAGGGTATGATGTCATTGCGGTATGTTTAAACGTTGGGGAAGGAAAAGATTTAGAAAAGATTCAGCAGAAAGCAATGAAAGTTGGAGCGAAAAAATCCATCGTCATTGATGCGGTCGATGAATTCGTCAACGAGTTCGCTCGTTATTCGATGCAGGCCCATACATTATATGAAGGCGTATATCCACTCGTTTCGGCACTATCTCGTCCTCTCATCTCGAAGAAATTGGTCGAGGTCGCACAAGCAGAAGGAGCCGTCGCTGTGGCTCATGGATGTACAGGGAAAGGAAATGACCAAGTGCGTTTCGAAGTGTCCATTCACGCACTCGACCCTTCACTGGAAATCGTCGCACCCGTTCGTGAATGGAAGTGGTCACGTGAGGAAGAAATTGCGTACGCGGCTCAACACCATATCCCTATTCCAATCGTTCAAGAAGAGCCTTTCTCGATCGATCAGAACATCTGGGGACGCGCCATCGAATGCGGCATTTTAGAAGATCCTTGGGCGGCACCACCTGAGAGCGCTTATGAGTTAACTGCAGCAATCGAGGATACACCACACGAACCGACTTTCCTTGAAATTGAATTCAAGAACGGGGTGCCGGTCGCCATTGATGGGAAGAGCCAACCGTTCACTGATATCTTGAAAGAGCTCAATATCGTCGCTGGTGCGCATGGCGTCGGTAAGATTGACCACATCGAGAACCGTGTCGTCGGTATCAAATCACGTGAGGTGTATGAGGCACCTGGTGCCATGACATTGATTACGGCCCATAAAGCTCTTGAAGCCTTGACACTCGTGCGTGAAGTCGCGCACTTTAAGCCGATTGTCGAGCAAAAGTTAACGGAGACGATCTACAACGGACTTTGGTATTCTCCGCTCACGAAGGCACTCCTTGCCTTTATCGATGAGACACAGGCAACCGTCACAGGCACGGTTCGGATGAAGCTGTTTAAAGGGCACGCCATCGTCGACGGCCGCAAGTCCCCAATCTCACTCTACGATGAGGAACTTGCGACATATACATCGGCGGACACGTTCGATCAGCAAGCATCTGTCGGATTCATCAAGTTATGGGGTTTGCCAACAAAAGTTCAATCAGAGGTGTTGATGGAAAAAGGAGCGTTCGTCAATGAGTAAACTATGGGGAGGCCGTTTCGAGAAAACGGCGAGTGATTGGGTCGATGCGTTCGGTGCATCGATTGAATTTGACGCTCAACTCGTCCTTGAAGATTTAGAAGGTAGCATGGCTCACGTGACGATGCTAGGTGACCAGGGCATCCTCTTAAAAGAGGAGGTCACTCAAATCCTTGATGGATTACAACAACTTAAGCAAAAAGCACATGCAGGTGAATTAAAATTCGAAGTATATCACGAAGATATTCATATGAACTTAGAAGCTCTGCTTCATGAAGCGATCGGACCGGTTGCCGGGAAAATGCATACGGCACGTAGCCGAAACGATCAAGTCGCGACGGATATGCACCTCTATTTAAAGGGACGGGTGCATGAAGTGATTCAATTGATTGAATCCCTTCAGCAGGAACTCCATGCACACGCTTCAGACCATGTCGAGACGATCATGCCTGGCTATACGCACCTTCAGCGCGCGCAACCAATCTCACTGGCTCATCACTTGCTCGCCTATTTTTGGATGCTCGAGCGGGATAAAGAACGCTTCACCGACAGTTTGAAACGAATCGATTGGTCACCGCTTGGAGCAGGCGCGCTTGCCGGAACAACTTTCTCAATTGACCGGACCCGATCAGCTGAACTTCTCGGATTCAATCGGGTCTACCCGAACAGTCTCGATGCCGTGAGCGATCGTGACTTCATTCTCGAGTTCCTTTCAAATTCGTCGATGCTCATGATGCACCTCTCCCGATTCTGCGAGGAATTGATTCTTTGGGCGAGTGAAGAATATCGCTTCATCACGGTGTCAGACACCTTCTCTACCGGTTCAAGTATGATGCCACAAAAGAAAAATCCGGATATGGCCGAACTTGTCCGTGGAAAATCGGGTCGTGTGATTGGAAACTTGATGGGATTGTTGACGCTCATGAAAGGACTTCCACTCGCTTATAATAAAGATTTACAGGAAGATAAAGAAGGAATGTTCGATACGGTCAAGACCGTTCAAGGCTCTCTTAGTATCATGGCTGGGATGATGAATGAATTGACATTCCATTCGGACGTTATGAAACAAGCGACCGAACGTGATTTTTCTAATGCGACCGAGCTCGCCGATTATTTGACAGCAAAAGGGTTGCCGTTCCGCGAGGCGCACGAGGTGACAGGAAAACTAGTCAAGCATTGCGTGAATGAACGATTATATTTATGTGAGCTTCCGATTGAAGTGTTTCAAAGCCACTCCACTTTGATTGAAAAAGATGTGTATGTCGCCCTCACCCCTGAACAGGCCGTTAAACGTCGGAACAGTTATGGTGGCACAGGATTTGATGCCGTCCGCGAACAGTTGAAGGAAGCTTCAGAATGTATGAAAATGATGACTTCTTCCTAACAGATTTGATCCGTCACTCTATCGAGTGGCGGATCTTTTACTTTCCTTTTTCGTTCAATCGCTCAACAAATGATTCGAGACCCTCATCTAGTAAAATTTCGAACACTTCCATCATCTCATCAATCGAGTTCTCGTTGACGTCTAGTAAATATTGGAGAACTACTCCATCAATTGCGCCAATCAACCATGAACTAAAGGCCTGATTCAAACGGGTATTTTCTAACCCATACAAATGAATCAATAATTGCTCGATTTGTTTCGTCCATTCAGAGTATTTGACTTTCAATTTTGCTTGCGCATCCATATTTCCTAGTAATACGTCGTGAGCGAAATGATATTGAAGCCGATTCTCTGCATCTTTATAAAATCGATTGGCCGTGTTTTGTACAATCTCTTCCTTCACTAGTTCTTTCGAAAATGATTCGTTAGTTACTTCTTTAGCGATTTGAGAGGAAACTGACAAACTTTCATCTAAAAGATCATATAATAAATCCTCTTTATTTTTATAATGATGATAGATGGCTCCAGTCGTCATGTTCGCTTCTTCGGCAATCGCTCTAACCGTCGCCCCATTGGCACCATGTCGTATGATCACATTTTTTGCAGCAGCAAGAATTATTGTTTTTCCATCCACTTTCAATTTATCCCCTTTCGATTCCACTTTAGAATAACATAGCCCGAACTAGGTTTCGCTTCAATATTGTGAATAAATTCACATTGACTATTGATAAATATCAGCCTATACTAAAAACATAACAAACGTTATGTTTGTTAAATTCAAATGAGAAGGTGAAATTAATGAACGTATGGCCTCATGTAATCTCAATGCCACTCTATTTAGGTCTACTGTTAGGAATCGTTGTTTTCTTTCGTAAACACTACAAATTGTCCGCCTATTTTTGGCTCGCTTCGCTGTTGACGATCCCGTTATGGATGATGGGAAATGTAGATGGATGGTTTAGATGGGCAAAAATTGTAAGCGTTATCATTCCGACGATCATCGTTGGTTTTTCTCGAATCGCAATATATGAAAATAAACAAGGTCGCATCTGGGATTTCTTGAAGCGAGATGAATTTTTATGGTTCTTTTATGGAATTCTGTTTTTGAATATTGCCGAAGCAACCATCAAGGATGCAACACTTGGAAACTATTTTAATGCCGCTTGTGGGTTTTTACTTTGTGTCACGATTCCGTTTGCTCCGACTTTTTGGAGGTTTGCAAAAGAAGGTTATGCTGATCTCGTCGCATATACGACCGGATCTTGGAATTTTATCTATACGACATGGAATGCTTGTTTTGTATATGCCGAATCACCAACTTATTTTGCAAGTTCTCTCTGTATTTTGATTGCTGCCGAACTTTATCCAGTGCTAAAAGGTAGACCAGAATTATATATCACTGCCCGAATCTATACGTTAGCAGCTCATCTGCTAATTCGAGCATGCTATGATGTCTTCCCGACTGTTATGAATTCCTCGACTTGGTTCAATCCAGAAGTATTGAGAACGTGGGGAATGATTAATTTTGTCATTATTGTTCCTTATGTATTTTGGCATATGTGGCAACTTCATAATAATAAAGCGACCTTGAGTTTTAAGAGAGTTAAAGCGAGTTAACGTTCGTATTGCGTATCAATTTTTGCCTTCAATTGCTCAATGTTGAACAATATTTTTTATAAAGGAGTCACTTATCATGGGAATACTATACGAGCAAACAGATCTTGTAGGCTGGGGAATATGGTTATTTGTTCTATTTGCGCTCATGGCTTTCAATGAATTCAGTCGGACGACAAAATGGGGTGGATTGACTCTATTTTTGATTGTTCCAGTCGTTTTAACTATATTTGTTTGGCCAACGACAGCGTCACCGGGAAATGAATATGGAACAGGTACGTGGTTCAACTGGGTGAAGACTTATTCTGCACTCGCGGGGTGCCTTGGCTTTATGCTAATTCGTTATCGCCCTACTTTATTAAACAATAAATGGATTCTTTTATTCCCTCCTGGTATATTGGCGCTAAACATATTAGAAGCATGCATTCGTGACTTTCAAGTTTATTTTTATAACGTCCCGAACGGAGCATATATTGATAACTTGTGGGTCATGTCTGGTCCGTGGAACTTAATGAACGGGGTCGCTGGACTACTAAATATCATTGCGATTTGTGGATGGGTTGGAATCAAGATTTCAAAAGACCAATCAAAAGATATGATATGGCCTGACATGATTTGGCCATGGATTATCGCCTATGATCTTTGGAACTTTGCATACGTCTACAACTGTATATCTGACCATTCATTTTATGCGGGATTTGCACTTTTACTCGCTTGTACGATTCCTTCATTTTTTATCAAAAAAGGAGCATGGTTACAGCACCGTGCACATACACTCGCTTTATGGATCATGTTTGTCATGACTGTCCCATCTTTTGTCGACCGGTTGGCACCTGTTCCATCCACTCATAATCCGAGAGCATTTTTCATCGTTAGTCTTATCTCTCTTATTTCGAATATAGCACTTGTGTCTTACCAATTTTATCGAATCCGCCAACGTAATCTTCATCCACTCAAGGATGAAATCTATGCTGATACAAAAGCATATCAGACAGTTCTAAGTCAAAATGGACTTTAACAAAAAATACACCAGAGACAAATATCTCTGGTGTATTTTTACTAATTTATTCTTGTCAAAAAAATTCTTGCTAACCTCTTCCTAAGATGTTAACTTTTATTATGTTAACGTTAACTTGAAAGGGGTTTACATATGAAGATTCAAGACATGACACAAATCGCTTTTGGAGCTGCACTCATCGCGAGTGTCGGATTTATTGAAATACCGATCGGACCGGTTCCCATCACGCTTCAAACACTTGCCATCATGACAATCGCCGGTGTGTTCGGGGCACGTAAAGGCTCACTGGCAGTGATAGTTTATCTATTACTAGGATTAATCGGACTTCCGGTACTGAGCGGTCAAGGTGGTCTCGCACCATTCGTAGGTCCGACAGTCGGTTATTTGATTGCCTTCCCTATTGCGGCTTTTCTGATTGGCTGGTTCAGCGAACGCCATCGCTCGATTCCTGGATTAATTGGTTACAACTTCTTATTCGGTTTAGGACTCGTCTATTTACTCGGCAGCATCGGTCTTGAATTCATGCTTGGCATGTCATTCATTGATGCGCTCAAAGTGAATATCCCATTTGTTTTCGGAGATTCAATCAAGGCTGTGCTCGCAGGAATTATGGCAATCAAGATTTCTGAAAATGTCCAAGTGCGACGTTCGCTCGTTTCTTAAAGGTTTGAACGTTTCGCTGGTTTCCTTATGTGGAATATTGTTTATATGGAAGGGGGTGTCCTTATGAGCGATTCGACGTTTAAAAAACGATTACAGAAAGCGACCCACTTTTATAAACGCTCTGATAAAGGACAACATCGAGGAGTCGACAAATCGTCTCATGAGAAACGTGACACAGAAGCTTTTGAGCGCAGACTCCGCGAGGCAAAAGGCAAAGTCGGTGAAATCCAAGAAAACATTGATCATATTTCTAGACGGTGAACTACTCACCACTTATGTGCTTCGTACATTGAAGGGGGAGCTTCTTGGGAAGACCGTGCTCTTACCAGCCACGGTTGTTGACCAAGCTCGCCGGGCAGTCCCTGCCCTGAAGGGGTTTCAGTTTGCCAGCCTCAATAGGTTGAGGCTGGTGGAGCCGGTATGTGTAGCCTTTCAGCATGTCTGTCCCTCCTCCCTCCAGAAGATCGTGATGTGTCTTCCTCATCCGATACCCGCCGAATGGGAATAGGAATCTGACGGAATCACGAACTTTTGTTCGTTATATCCATCACAGGGAGAATAGAATTTTGGACCAGGCGATCCATCTTCCACCTACGCTCGGCTGTGCCCCGAGACGCTTAGAGGTGGGAGAACTCTCGCTAAATTCAGTTAAAATCCCGTCCGTAGACGGGGTTTATTTTTTTCGGGCTCGAATGATGAGCGTAATGATGAAGAGGAGCGCCAATGACACAAGAAGTGAGAGTGATGCGGTATTCCATCCTATCAGGTTGAGCGCCACACTGAATGCGACCGTAACATAAAATCCACCGAGCGCTTTTTTGACATGTTGTGAACTGAACCGCTGTAACTGTTTTGCTCCGAACGGTGACCCAATCATGGCACCAGCAATCAGGGCGATTCCATGCCAATAGTTCGTTTCTGCGCCAGCTACGGCGTAACTAATCACGCCGGAAATGACGATAAGAAGTGCCGCTGAAATACTCGTTCCTACCGCACGTTTCATTTCAGTATTGAGTAATTTGACTTGTAGCGGAGTCAATACGAACCCCCCGCTCACACCCATCAATGAGGAAATAAAACCGGCAAAGACACCGATGATGCCTAGACGTGGCACGGAACCCGTACCAACACTTCCTTCCACGTGCTGTTTCGAGCGGAAGAAAGAAATCGCGAAGTACGTAAGTAACGCAATGTAAACGAGAGAAATGATCAGCGTCGCTCCGTCTACCCCTTCTAAATAAAAGACGAGTGGCGTCGCAACCCATGTACCGAGTATCCCAAATACACCAATCCATAAAGCATGAGGCACGTTCACGTTACGCAAACGAATGTGCGAGATCGTTCCTGCCGTCGTTGATCCGAGTGTCAACATGAGACTGAGGGCGATTGCCGCACTCGCCTCATACCCGAAAACGAGGAGTAGTGGTGTCAGTAAAATTCCGCCTCCGATTCCGAAGAAGCCGCTCAAGATTCCAATCAACGTCCCGAGCAAAAGAAACTGTATTAACTGCAAAAAGTCCATGTTATACCCTTCTTTCATTGGTCTCGTCTGCAATCATATCAAAAAGGGGCGTCAAATGCGCCCCTTTACTCATAATGAACGTTCTAAAAAATCGAAAATCTGTTGACGATATTCTGTTTGGAATGACCGATAAGATCCAACGTGTCCGTCGTTATCGGTCACCCAGAGCTCGACTTGCTCTTGAGCTGCAGCCAGTTCTTCACTTTCTGAGACAGGGATTGCATCGTCACCTGAGCTATGAATTAAAAGAATCGGCGCATCAATTGATTTGATGTCATGGATGGGAGAGACAATATCGGCATCGAGACCGGTAAACCAAGGTGTCACAGTCATGATGACGGGCGTGAACGGAACATTTGGTAAATCGCTCCACACGGGTAGATTCGTCTCGAGATAGTTCCTTAAATCACTAAATGGACTATCTGCGATAACCGCCGCAACTTCGACATCATCTGCTGTAGAAAGTGCTGTCGCCGCTCCCATTGAGATTCCATACAGGACAATTGGTCCCTCTGAGCGGCCTTGTGCATACTTAATAGCTGCCTGTAAATCCGATTGTTCTTTGGCACCAACCGTCACACGGTCCCCTTCAGAAATGCCCGATGCACGAAAATCGAATGTTAAGAATTGATATCCTTGTTCATGAAATTCAGGAATCAATTCTTTAAGCGGCAGATCTTCCTGTTCTCGATTCTTACCATACCCATGCGCGAAAACAATTGTCGCACGCGGCGTAGGATGTGGAATCCACCATCCATATAAATCATACTCTTCTTCCGATTGAATCGTAACATTCTCGTACTTTAACCCTAATGACTTCGGCGTGTATGTCAAAGTTTCACGCTCAGGCGAAGTCAATTGATCGCCGATGTGTGCTGAGATCCCGCCAATCACTAGTCCGGCAACGAGTAAGATGACAAGTACAGAAATACTCAATATTTTCATCCAACGACTCATCTGTTTCTTCCCCTCGATTCTGCGTTCATTTATCTCAACCAACTTCGAAGCGCGACGAGAGCATGTTGCACCGGTTCCCATGTGTTAGATGGAATCAGATAGCATGTCGCTTCGTTGATCGTAAACGTTCGAACACCTTTTTGTTTGACAATATTTTCGCCTATCGCACCAAATGGATCACTGTTTACATCGATGTGGTCAAACGTAATCCATTCACGTTCATCGCGATCAAGGACGGCGCAACCAAACGATTTTGTCGGTCCATCGATTCCGTACTCGGCATAGTGCCAAAGTGTCGTCGCATCGAGCGGTGAGCCGAGATGAAGGACACGTGCATCTCGCTCAATCATTCGTTCGATTGGAGAGCCGGGACCAAAACCGACGTCGACCGTGTGACCAGAAACGATTTCTTCTGCATCTTTTCCCCATGCGGCGACTGACCACATCGGGTGGGAGCTGCGATAAACGTCCGGGTGTGTTCGGAAGAGCTCCGGAACACGTCCCATTCCACGAGTCGCTGTCTTCCCCTTTTCATATGGTGGCATTTCGGCACGAATCGTCTGCCACCATTCAACCGGGACGGGGGGAGCTTCCCATTCAGCCGGATCTGAATTGTCTCCGGTTTGGGTCGCCATCATAATCAGTCCAGCTGGCCCTACCACTTCTTGCAACGCCTCAATCACAGTCTGGGCACCACCACATACCCACCCGAGTTTAGAAAGCGACGTGTGGACAAACAAAGCCTCTCCCGGCTTAATACCGGCTATTTTTAGACTATCTATGATACTTGATTTCGTGACCATCTGTTTCACAACTTTCACTCCACAATCAGCTGGATCGATGACCCGCTTCTAGATTTTTTCACTTCGATTCGGGCATCGACGCGATCTTTCAATTCTTGCACGTGACTGATGACCCCGACGAGGCGACCCGTCGCCTGCAGAGACATTAATAATTCAATCGCCTGGTCAAGGGATTCGGCATCAAGTGTCCCAAATCCTTCATCGATGAGCATCGTTTCGAGACTGACACCCCCACTCAAATGTTGCACTACTTCCGCAAGTCCGAGGGCGAGAGAGAGCGACGCCTTGAACCCTTCCCCTCCCGAAAGGTTTTGGACGCGTCTTGATTGACCGGTGTACGCATCAAAAACGAGTAACTCGAGTCCGGATTTGGCATTTCCTTTCGCAGTCTCTACCTTACGTTCAAGTCGGAACTGCCCGCTTGTCATTTGATCCAAGTGAATGTTTGCAGCATATAGAATCTGATCAAAGAAAGCTGTTTGTACATATGTCTCAAACGTCATTTTCTGCGGATTAATTCCTTTTCCGGTATCCGCAATTAACTTGATTGTTTCTAACTTCTTCTCTTCAAGCGCCGTATCCTCAAGAAGGGCATTCCATTCTGAAACGATTTGACGATGTCGAGACAAGGTGTCCTGAGCGGTGATCAAATGTTCCGATGCTTGCTCATACAATTCAGCGGCTTCCTTCACTTTTGTTTCAATCCATTGTAAGTCTGGCCGCTCCACACTTCCGAGTTTCTCTTCAATCATTTGTTTATAGTGTCGAAGTCGAACTCCTTCTTCCTCTTCACGTTGTAGCTCTTCACGAATTATCGTTCGTTGATCGATTTGATTGGCGAGCTCTTCGTAGCGTTCACGAGTCAGATGTGTCGCATCTAATTGTTTGAACCAAAGCGCTTGTTGCACACCATACTGTTTATTCGCCTCGTTCAGTTGTTCACGCGTCACAGAAAGTCGTTCTTCCTCTTTCCACATTGCTTTTTTCCCAGTTTCGAACTCATGCTCATACGTTTCTACTTTTTTCATGAGTCCCGTTAAACGATTTTGTCGATCAATGCGTTCTGATTGTAACGCTTCAAGCGTTGTTTCTTCTGCTTGACCTAAAGCGTGAAGCTTTTGTTGGGTCATTTCAAGTTCGGAGAGGACACGTTGACGCTCCTCAAATTGATTACGCCGCTCTTGCTCAAGCTGTCTGATTTCGACTGTTAATTGACGTAACGTCCGTTCATGCTCTTGACGCATTCGTTCATCACGTTGCAACGTCTCAGCATGAACACTCCATTTCTTGACTTCTTCCGTTAACGATTTATCCAATCTTACGCCTTTAGACACTTCGTCAAATTCTCTTTGAACTGTTTCGAGTTGTTGATGGAGCGAACGATAGTCCGCTCTCGCCTCAATCAAACGTGTAGACAGTTCTTCGAGACGCGTTAAAGCTTCATTCTGCTCAGCAACGTTTACAGATGTCTCCTCGTGCTGTGGGGTTTCATGATGACGGGAACCACATACCGGGCACGGTTCTCCGTCTACGAGCGATTCGCTAAGTTGTCTTGCTAACATCAGTCGTTCCTGATGTTTATAAGTGGACACCACGTCCTGCTGGGTCGCATGCTGTCGCTGAATGTCTTTACCCGTTCGTTCACACTCGGCGAGTTGCTTCGATAACCCTTCCACCTTCGTTTCAAGTGATACCAATTGCATCAATCGGTCCACATGCCGTTCAACATCAACCGCGCGTTCGGTAGGCTCGGTCTTCAGTCCCTCAACTAATTGTTGTTCTTGCTCTTGAAGCTCTTGCAGTCGAGCTTCTTTTGAAAAGTCAGCCAAACCATGCGCCCGTTGCGCCAATCGATCTCGAAGCGTCATATGAGACGTACGTTCTTTGATTCGGGGCATCATCTCATCAATTACCCGAAGTCGCTCTTGATGGGTGATGACTTCTTGTTTGTCCGCTTCAATAGCTGATTGCTGTTCGATTAAAGTCGATTGAGTGGCTTTCAACTTTTCAAGTTTCGTCGAGGAATTTTGCTCTTCCATGGTCAGCCGGTGAACTTGCTGCTCCATTTCCAATAAACGTTCAAAGACTGGCCGAATGCTCGCTGCAGCTTCTAAGTTCTGTAGCAGTTCCCGTCGCTCGTTTCGAAGCGATTCTCCACTTAAAAAAGCTTCAAGTGCCTGCTTTGTCTGTTCTTGCTCCACGAACAGATTGATGAGTGTTTTTGCCTCTTCGAACTCGTTCCGAACTTGATTGAGCGTTTTTGCATGAATCTGTTTTGTGCTACTAGCAGCATCACATGTTTCAATCAATCTTTCTTCCCGTTCGTTTTGCCATCGCTCAATCTCATCAATCGATTTCGTCGAAACTTCTTCAATCGAATCGTCTTCGAGTTCCAATAACTTTAGTCGTGTCCGTTCGACCGACCATTCGACTTGTTTTCGGTAAACGCTATATCGCTCTGCCCATTTCTCTTGAAAGGCACGAAACGCCTCTGTTTTGAAGATCGATTGTAAAATTTGTTGCTTCTCGTTTGAGTTCGAATCAAGTAATTGTCTAAATTGATTTTGAGGAAGCAATAAGATTTGACTGAATTGTTCATACGATAGTTGTAAAATCGATTCGATTTGTTCTTGAACTTCATTTACTTTTGTCGCCAACGGTTTCCATCCATTTTCCCACTCGTACAGCACCGCTTCATGTGGGATTGGTGTCTTGTTTTTCGGATGGGGTTGCTGAGGTTGTCGTACGATTCGATAGCGGTCACCACGAATCGTGAATGAAAAGTCCACCTCTGTCCTCATTTCAGGTTGTGCATATTGGCTTCTAAAGTCACTCGCGTTTCGAAGTGCTCCGCTCGCCCGACCATAGAGCGCAAATGTCATCGCATCAAAAATTGTTGTCTTCCCAGCACCCGTCCGACCGCTCACTACAAACATCGAGCGACCAACTAACTGTGTAAAGTCAATTTCTTCGCGTTCCGCATACGGACCGAATGCTTGAATCTTCAACTCAACCGGTCTCATGTGACATCACCTTCTTCAATCATTTGTTTCACGGCATCGGAAGCACCCTGGTCATGTACAGCTTCAAAGAACTGCAAATAGACTTCTTCAACCGATTGCCGTTCAAGTGCTTCTCGTTTAAACGTGGACGTCTGTTCCTGACGTCGTAACAGCTCCAATTCGAGATGTAAAATATTTGGATATACAGTGCGCAGTTTTGCCATTGGGTCAAATAGCGCTTTATCGTCAGTTAAAACAATTTTAAGGTAGTCATCCGTTTGTTGCTTTTGATAAAAAGATGGCGAAAGGAGTTCATTCAGTGTTCCAGTGAGTTGTCGCATATCTCGCTCTGGTGTCAACGTCCGGCGTCGCCGCTTCCATTGCCCGTCCCATTCCAAGACATCGACTGATTTTTCATGGTTGACCTCAGAGAATGAATATTTCATTAAGGAACCACTGTAAGCGATTCCTTCCGCCTGAATCGCATCACGATTATGTAGATGACCTAGAGCTGTATATGAAAAAGGTTCATACAAGCTTTTCGCGACTTGACCGGCGGTACCGACCGATAATTGTCGTTCCGAATCCGTCTCAAGTCCACCTGCCACAAAGCTGTGCCCGACCGACACCGCCCTTTTGTCGATTACTCCGTACGCTTCAATGACTGCCTGTAATGCGTCATGATGCGTACGAATCGTATCGATGCCAAGAATGTGACGCACTCGAGCCGGTTCGAGGAACGGGATTGGATAAAACGGAACCCCGGCGACTTCAAGAGGACCTTCATCTGGATTTAGTTTACCGACGATATGAAGTCCCACCTGTCTCAACAGCTTAGAACTATACTCAAGACGTTCTGCCGAATCGTGGTTTCCCGCGATAGCGACAACCGGAATTTCCCGCTTCAATACGAGCTCCCGCCACATTTTATCAAGTAGATCGACAGCTTCGACCGGTGGGACGGCACGGTCATATAAATCACCTGCGATGATGATTGCATTCGGTTGTTCCTCGTCAACGATGTTCAAAAACGAATGGAATAATATATTCCGTTGATCTTGTGTCATATGACGGCCGTGGACAATCTTTCCTAGATGCCAATCGGCCGTGTGAATCCATTTCATCACCTATCACCTCTTCTTCTTATTCTAGCATGACTCAATCGTTCGATTCGACGTCTTGACACCCGTTTTTGAAACAGCGAAAGTAAGAGGAGAGGAGGATGTTCCAAAAATGAAATCATCTACATGGCAAACTTTTTTTCAACTCTTTAAAATTGCGAATCCTCCGAAAGGATTGTTTGTCGGCGCCATTCTTATTTCGCTCCTTCAAGCAGCTGCATCACTGGCCATTCCGCTTATTCTGCAACGTGTGGTCGACCGTTGGAGTAGCGACCTGTTGACGCCCGAGTGGATTGCGTACTTCATCATCGCTTTTCTCATTCAAGTCATCACGAGCGCTGTTTCGATTTACTGGCTACATATTGTCGGTCAACGTGTTGTCGCCAATTTGCGGACGACATTGTGGACCCATCTTGTTAAATTGCCCGTTCCTTTCTACGATGGAATCAAGTCTGGTGAACTCGTTTCCCGATTAAACAATGATACGACAACGCTTCAGCAGCTATTATCCGAGCAAAGCGTGCGCCTATTGACCTCTCTCGTCTCGGTCGTCGGTGCTGTCGCCATACTGTTCACACTTGATTGGCAAATGACACTCGTCATCTTGTTCTCAGTGCCAACTACACTAATCATCGTCATTCCGCTCGGTCGTAAACTTCGAATCATTGCGAAAGAGACACAACAAGAACTTGGAAATCTTTCCGGATTCTTTGCCGAATTGCTCGGTGAAATCCGACTCGTGAAATCACAGGCAACGGAACAGACGGAAGTGCAAACTGGTAGAGCCAAAATCGAGACACTGTTCGACTATGGAGTAAAGGAAGGGCGCATTCAAGCGATTCTTATCCCGCTCCTTAATGTCACATTGACCGGAATGTTGATTACCATTCTTGGTTTCGGCGCTTATCGTGTATCGACCGGAGCATTATCGACAGGCGAACTGCTCGCGTTTATGTTGTACTTGTTCCAAATCATCACGCCACTTATCACAATGAGTGAATTTCTGACGAGACTCCAAAAGGCGCGTGGTGCTACTGAACGAATCGCTGAATTGCTTGATGTCAGTCCTGAACCGTATAGCGCGCGTGAAGAACTGATCGAGCAAGCCGAACTTTCATTTGAAAATGTAGCATTCCACTATGGTACGGAACCGGTGATTCAAGGATTGACCCTTCACGTTTCGCCTGGAGCGACGACCGCCATCGTGGGACGCAGCGGTGCCGGAAAAACGACTCTCTTTTCCCTCGTTGAACAATTCTATTTACCTACAGGAGGTACGATACGATATGGAAAACGCGAGATTCAGTCATACGGACGTGATATGTGGCGTCAAATCATTGGTTATGTCGCACAAGACTCTCCTGTCCTTTCCGGTTCCGTAAGAACAAACATTATTTATGGACTTAAACAGGATGTAAGCGATGAAGAAATCAGAGAGGCGTGCGAGATGGCGAATGCGTGGTCATTTATTGAGGCGATGCCTAAACAGCTCGATACAGAAATTGGAGAGCGAGGTATTCGATTGTCTGGTGGGCAACGACAACGTCTCGCGATTGCGCGGGCGTTGTTACGTAATCCGCAAATTCTATTGCTCGATGAAGCAACATCAAGTCTTGATTCAGAATCTGAGCGTGTCGTTCAAGAAGCCCTCGACCGTCTCATGGTCGGACGAACTACACTTGTAATTGCCCATCGTCTATCAACAGTCAGACACGCTGACCAAATCGTCGTCTTAGAAGACGGTCGTATTAGCGGAATCGGGCAACATGAACAACTCTTAAATGAGAACGAACTTTATAAGCGACTCGTTTCACAACAATTACTAGGGGGACAATCAACGTGAAGACAATTGGTTTTATCGGACTAGGGGTCATGGGACAATCGATGGTACGAAATTTGATGAAACATGGATTTGACGTGCAGGCCTTTACACGTACGAAAGAAAGAGCGGTAGATCTCCTCGACGAGGGTGTGACATGGTGCGAATCGATACAAGACGTCTGCGAAGGCGCCGATGCCGTCATCACAATCGTCGGTTATCCGTCAGATGTCGAGTCCATCTATTTTGGAGATGGGAATATTCTCGACTCAGCCGAACCGGGTACAATATTGATTGACATGACAACTTCGTCGCCAAAGCTCGCTGAACGAATCGCAGAAACTGCCATCGACCGGGGTCTTCTCCCTCTCGATGCGCCGGTCACAGGCGGGGACGTCGGGGCCAAAAATGGAACACTTTCCATTCTAGTCGGCGGTGGTGAGTTTGCCTTCAACAAAGCAAAGCCATTATTTGAAGCGATGGGGCAAGCAATCGAACGGATGGGATATGCCGGAAGCGGTCAATACGCTAAACTCGCCAACCAAATTGCCATCGCTGGAATCATGATGGGGAACGCAGAAATGCTGGCGTTCAGTAAGCAGGCAGGTCTTGACCCAGAAGCACTCATCCGTACGATCCGTGGAGGAGCAGCCGGAAGCTGGACGCTCGAGAATCTTGTTCCCCGCATGATTGTTGAAGATTACGCTCCTGGTTTCTTTATTAAACACTTTATCAAAGATATGACCCTCGCCATCGAGAGTGCAAATGATCTTCACTTGAAATTGCCGGGACTCGAGCTTGCCCACCGACTCTATAATATCCTCGAGGAGAATGGTTACGGAGAGAACGGTACCCAAGCGCTCATCGATTACTACATCCATCAAGAAGTTTGAAACCAAGCATTTGTGGAATTAGTAGGAGTGAAGGAGGCGATTTTCGTGCCATGGAACATGAAAGATTATCCAGAATCACTGAAAAACTTCGACCCACTCGTAAAAAAGAAAGCCATTGATATCGCGAATGCATTGCTCGCGCAAGGCTATTCCGAAACTAAAGCAATACCAATTGCCACTGAACAAGCGAAGAAGTGGCATGCGGATGCTTCGGAAGAGGAAAAACATGATTTTGAAGATGCCCCCAATCCTAAAAAGACAGATCAGCATTGAACGTAAACAACCGGTCGGATTACCCGACCGGTTGTTTTGCTTGATAGGATGCTTTCATCTCTAAATAAAGGCCAGAAATAGCCGTCTGTAGATACGGAGTGACGAAGATATATGCTAGTCCTCCTGTGAGAAGAACGAGCGCATACCACCCGATGAAGCTTGCGAACAACTTCAGCATCGTCCGTTTATGTCCTTTCATGATCTGACGACTCTTTCGCATCGCCTGAAATGCAGATAGCTTCGGTTCGTCCCGTAGGATGAATGGGACGATACGATACGTCAAATAAAACCAGACTCCCGGCACGATGAGGAACAACATCAGCACATTGAGTCCCAGATAGAATACGGCATAGTACGACACGGCTCGCCCGTACTCTTTGACCGAACCGAACGATTCAATCAATAGACCAAAACTTGGCTTTTCATCTTTGGCTACCTGAAGAAAGACCCAGTTCTTTCCGAGCTCTATCGGCGCAAGCAAGACCGTCGCCCCGTACAGGAGTGCAACCGAGCTCATGAGGACTTCGGGATTGTTCGTCGAGAGGTCGAGACGTGTCGTAATCATCGCCTGAATGACCATGACGGTCAACACAACGAGTAAAGACACACCCCATTTCCCAGAGAGCATTCGAAGAGCGTATTGTTTGTAAACAGAAGATTGCATGACTTCACCTACACTTATCATTTTCTTTCATTATAGCAAAAAAACAGTCTTTCGACTGTTTTCTGCCATCGTGTTACCCTCGTAGTTGTTTGAATTTCGATTCATCGAACTGTCCATCTGTTCGCACGCCGTTCCCGATATGTACCATATCTACAACGAGTCGTTCTTTTAGAGAAGGCATTGTCTTCAACGTAATGCCGGAACCAGGCAATATCGTCATTCCTGCCTGTTCTTTAAGCCGATTCAACACTTCAATTCCTTCAATCGCAGTATTTGCACCACCGGATGTCAACAAAATGTCCACTTCGGGATATTCATTCAGTACCTCGATTGATTCAAACACATCTCGAGATGCATCGAAAGCACGATGGAAGGTGAGCGTCATCTCCCCTTTATGTTTGATAACCTCACCTAAGATTCGCTCATCAATCGCTCCGTCCTTTGTCAATGCACCGAACACAATCCCATCCACTCCGAGTTCGCGGCATAGACCGATATCTGCAAGCATCGTTTCAACATCGTCTTCGTTATAATGAAACGAACGTGTATGAGGTCGAATCATGACATGTACGGGAATCGATACGTGTTCGACAACATTTCGAATCGTTCCAAAGCTAGGGGTGATCCCCCCATTTCCCATATCAGCAATGAGTTCGAGTCGGTCTGCCCCAAGATGCTCTGCCTGAATGGCTTCTGATAGTGTCGTGACAATCACTTCTATTTTCATGTAATCTCTCCTTTTAAGGCGCGAACTTCCAGTCCACACCATGTTCGGCTAAGACGCCTTTAAATTCTTGTGGCTCCGGAAAATCAGAGATGATGGCCGTCACCTTTGAAAAATCACAAACCCGATACCGTTTTTGTTGGTTTAATTGAGTATGATCTGTCAATAAGTACGTCTCGCGACTCTGAGACATCACTGCTTGGGTGATACTAGTGAGTCCGAAGGCATCACAAGTCAAACCGAGCGATGCATCAACCCCTTCGACAGACATAACCGCAAGGTCAAACCTATACGTTTGGAGTTGTGCGAGAACTTGTTCACCGGTCGTCACGAGATGTTTCGGGTCGATTGTACCACCTAATAACTGAATCTCGCCACCGAGCACACCTTTTGCTCGCTGTTCAAATAGCGCTTTCGCCACCGTCAAAGATGGGGTAACGACTGTCACATTGCGTCCACGCAACCGGGATGCCACTTGTTCGGCCGCGACTCCGTGCCCGATATATAATAATGTATCATCTGGAATTAACTGAAATGCTGTATAGGCGATGCGGCGAATTCCATCCATGTTTGCAATGACAATGGGCTGAAAGGACATACTTTGATGAAGGACCGCGCCCCCATATACGCGTTTAATCCGATGCTCTTTCTCTAGCTCTTCTAAATAACGTCGAATCGATTCCCCAGAAACGTTCAAACGTTCAATCAACTCACTCGTTTTCACTTTGCCTTCCCGTTCAACCCATTCGACAATTTTTTGTTTACGCTCTTCACCGATTAAAGACACATCCCTGCCTCCTCCACTAAAATCATTCCTTTTCTAGTGTAACGAACGGATGTAAATTTAACGTAAAGTGAAAGTAAAGAACGAGCAAATCCAACATGATTTTGTTTCTTTTTTATGTAAATCAACAACAATACACAATAAAAGGCACGTCCTCAATAGACGCGCCTGTATGAATCAAGACTTAGGCTTTTTTTGAAAGAGTGGAACTTTCGGTTCTTTCCCCGCTCGTATACGTTGCCAATTGGTACGATGTTTGATGATGATAAATAATGCCAGTGGCACGATAACGATTAACGGTAACCAATCTTTCGTCAATAAGCTATACGTCGTTGCCGTCACGAGTCCGACCGCCGCCGCAGCCATGGAAGAGAGGGACACCATTCGAGAGATGAGAAGTGTCACAATAAACGTACCGACAACGACAAAGAAGAACCACGGGAATGCCGCTAGGAGAACTCCACCACTCGTTGCGACTGATTTACCACCTTTGAATTTCGCAAAAATCGGATAAGAGTGCCCAATGACCGCAGGAATCCCCGCTAGGAGCAAACTCATCTCACTACCAAATAAAAGTGGTAACAGCGCCGCTGCGAACCCTTTCCCCATGTCTCCGAGCAAAACAAGGATACCGGCTTTCTTTCCAAGGACTCGAAACGTATTTGTCGTCCCTAAGTTGCCACTTCCGTGTTCACGTACATCTACTCGGTAGCCAATCTTGCCGATGATGAGTGCGAACGGGATCGCCCCGAGTAAATAGCTTAAAAGTATAATCATGATTTCTATCATATATGGCATCGCAATTCCCCTTACTTCATAAATTCCTGAATATAACGATCGTATGGTTTATTTAAAGTATGCACTTGTTTGGCATGTTCCATACCGATAAAGCGTAAGTGCCACGGCTCGTACATATACCCTGTTTCTTCCTCAAACGCTCGTTGATAGCGGATGATAAAGCCATATTCATGGGCGTGGTCCGCTAACCATTTCCCTTCAACCGTTTCGCCAAGGTTTTGAGTGAGTTGATAGTTCACAGATGCACTCGATACATCGATTGCAAGGCCAGTCTGATGCTCAGAATGACCTGGAGGAGCGGAATACTTCATGGCTTGTTCTTTTCCATCGCGTTCGACGTAAGCATTGAATAGATTCACTTGATAGGCGTAAGAACGAAATGCGCTTGTCCCCTTTAAGTCAATCCCTTCCGTTTTCGCATCTTTCATCAAACGTTCAATCGCCACTGCTGCCTCTTTACGCAACATCCGGCGCTCACCGACCGTCGAATCAACAAAATCAATATTCGCTTCAACTAAATCGGCGGGCTGATAATTTGCCGGTAGTGCAATCTGTTTATTCACAAGAATTAATTCATCTAATTCCAAGTTTGCCACACCATCTATCTCAATCGGTTGGGCAGGTATCGTTGGTTCCATCTCTGTAGATGGATCCGGTTCAGTTGGCTGTCCGTCGACTTCTGGTTTATCATCTGTCGACTCTTCGTCAGTTGGTGACTCCGTATCCACATCGTCTTCACGATCTGAGTTTGGTGATGTCTGTGATTCATCTATTGTTGGTGACTGTGTCGTTGGTTCTTTCGGTTCAACTTGCTCGTTTGTCGTACAACCGACCAATGTAAACGTCAAGGCGCCGCAAACCATCAGGAATGATGGATAACGCATGCGATCTTCCCCTTTCTAAATATCAAAAAGTACCGTCAAGATATGATACCACACTGACGGTACGAAGACAGAAGATTCTTAGACAGGATTCATGACGCTCATGTACATCTCATGCCATTTTGGAAATTCACGATCGAGGCGAATCGGTTTAAAATCACCTCGTTTGACGACCACATGTGTAGTCGTTGCCTTACCGACAAGTTCGCCTTGTTGGTTCGTCAACTCATACCCATAAATCGTTCTGACTTTCGAATACTGATCAACCCATACGCGGACATGGACCGTATCACCGAATGTCACACTCCGTTTATAATCGACAGTAACGTTCGTCACGGGTGAAACAAATCCCGCCTCTTCCATATCTTTGTATTCGACCCCAAGTTGTCGTAACAATTCAGTACGCGCAATCTCTAAATAAACCAAATAGTTGGCATGATAGACGATTCCCATCATGTCCGTTTCTTGATATCTAACTGGAATTTGAATCGTATGCATTGAATCATCCTTCTTTCCTACCGCCAGTATATTATAACTTACTCTTAATATCTACTACTAATAACTGTTGAAGAGACGCTTCTTCCTCTTCATTCGAAACGATACGATACGATTGACGCGCAATCGACTCATCAATGACGGAAAGAGCAGTTCGTGCATTCGCGTGCTTAATTTCTCCCAATCGAGTCGCCAATGCTTCAACCGCTTCATCGTCTATCACGTATCCGAACTGATTCGCATAATTTATAGCAATCTCCACCAATTGACTTTGTGAATAGTCAGCGAAATGGATCGTGCGTTTCATCCGACTGCTCAGCCCTGGATTCGATTCGATCAACCTGCGCATCGGCCCTTCATATCCCGCAAGGACGACGACAAGGTTCTCACCATGTTTAGGCATCTCGTCAACAAGCGTATCAATCGCCTCCCGACCGTAGTCATTCACTCCTCCATTCAAGCTATACGCTTCGTCAATGAGTAATACGCCACCAAGTGCGTCACGGATTGCTTCTTTTGTTTTTTGAGCTGTCTGTCCTACATAGCCACTGACCAAGTCGGCTCGACTGACGACATTAACATGTCCCCGCTTCAAGTATCCTGTGCGTTTCAACATCTGTGCATACAAGTAAGCAAAGGTCGTCTTCCCAGTTCCACTGTTTCCTGTAAGCGTCATATGGAGTTGGACGGGTGCAGCTTTCAAACCGAGCGCCTTTCGTTTCTTCTGAACCTTTACGAGCGCTTCAATCTCTGCCAACTGCGTTTTCGCTTCCTCCATACCGACAAGGTCATCTAAAGAAGTCGGAGACGATTCATCCATCGGCTGTTCGAAGTCTTCTTCCGTCAATAGGGCCATTTCGTCTAGAGGGGCATCTGCGCCAAATCGTGAGCCTTTTTTAAACATCGCATCAAGTAAAATGTTATGAACGGTTCTGGCGTTCCCGAATGTCAAATCGACTCGTTCCCGGTCAATTCGAGAGAGTAGCGCACGTTTTGCATCTTCGGTCAATACGTAATTGTTCTCTTGCGCCACTTTTTCTCCGATGGCGACCAGTTCTTCGTCACGATAGTTCGGTAACTCATAATGATTCGATTCAGGGAATCTTGAACGCAAGCCCGGGTTCGCGAGTAAGAAATGGCGCATCTCCTCTGGATAACCGGCAAGGATGACGACAAACTTCCCGGCATATTCACCACTCGTCATTGCTGCGACAAGTGTATCGATGGCTGCTTGTCCATAATCGCTTCCACTCGCATCTTGACGCTTTAACGCATACGCTTCATCAATGAACAAGACGCCACCTTCTGCCTCCTTCACCTTATTCATCACTTGTTCCTCTGTTTGGCCGACATATGCCCCGACAAGGCTCGAGCGATCCGCCTCAACGAGATCTGGACGACCGAGCAAACCGAGCTCGAAATAGATTTCTGCCATAAGCCTTGCAAGTGTCGTCTTGCCGGTTCCCGGGTTTCCTGTGAAAACGAGGTGGAGGGAAGGCTGATGCTTCGAAGAGAAGCCTGCTTTCTCTCGTTCTTTTTGGAAGAGAAGAAAGCGATACCACGCCTTCACCCGCTCTTTAATGTTCTCGAGTCCAATCATCTCCTCGAGTGATTCAATTGCACTCGACCGAGTTTCGCTCTGACGTTCCGGTAACAGATTGCAGATTGTGTCCAGTCGCTCCTTAACGAATCCCACACGTTCCCCGAACCGACGAAACGCTTCCCGACTGAAATAGTTCCCTTGCATCGATGCAAGCAAGGACGCCGTATCATCTTCGAGAGATGCGACTTCTTGCATTGCCTCGATAATCGCCTCAAACAATTTCTCGAGCTGACCTCGCCATTCGGAATCACGCAAATCCGATTTTGCAGTCTCTACTTCATCATGGAGTTGGTCGAGTTGGTCGAGTAGTACTGATGTTTTAGACTCGTACTCCGTCAAAATTTGTACCTTCATCGATGCATAATCTGCTTCCCGTAGTGTCGGCCAATCGATTTGAAGTGCCTGCTTCGAACGGCGCAACAGCTCATTCAATTGAAATAAACGCAACTCATTGGGTAACGCATTCATCGACTCCAACTCTTTTACCCAACGGTTTAGTAACGGGTCCATCGACTCCCTTTGTTCGAGCCGATTCGTTGCGAGTAAGGTCAACGAACGAATCAATTCTTCTTGATGCTGAGTCGCTCGAGACCAATGTGCATAGGATAACAATGCTGCTTCATTGATTTTTTCGCCCGCTTCCCAGTTCGCCAAATCCGTTTGAACTTGTTCTACTTGAATTTGTTTCATCCTGTTCTCCCTTTCAGACGACAAGGGAGCCGACATCATGTCTGCTCCCCATCGGATTATCTTGATTCAAAAGATGTCATCCGAATCGAATGGAATAACTTCCCGTTATTCCGCGATTCTGCCGCGAGCAAAATTCGTTCGTTCGCATCGACATAATATGTGACTGTTTCTTTATTTTCTTCCTCACTGAAAATCGATGGATAATTTTCAATCCATTCTTTCGGAACCGCTTCAGCTGTTTCGGACTTTACGTAAGCTTGCGCAGTACGTCCAACTAAATTCGTCTCTCCTTCACTTGAACCAAGAGTACCATCATCAAGCCATTTACGAATCTGTTCGTTCGTGGCACGTGACAAGAACGGGTGTGGCGCAACTGCTCCTGAATTCGTTTCTTGGCGTAGAACCTCTTCCCCATCCGGGTTAAACTCCAAGTACGTCTCTCCGTCCCATTCTGCTTTTGCACCGACATTCGGACCTGTAACGACTTCCGAGACAAAATGTCCGTCATCGTCATATGTGACAAGATATTCCCGTTCTTCGAGTTTTTCTCCTTCTTTCGGAAGTTTACGCTCTTGGTATCCGATCACGACATTTGAGTAAAAAGGTTCGACCTGTTCTTTCTCTTCACCATTTAAATTAAAGAGAACGTAAAAATTATAAGCGAGTAACGCCCCGACAATGAGGATGCCGGCCAATATCACCCAGCTCAACCGTTTTTTCATCTGTTGTTTCATAGCCTATCCTCCTCGTTTCTTCACTTACTATCCTACACTAGCGAAGAAGACAAGCAAAATATTTTTAACTAAAAAAGGGCCTCCATAGAGACCCTAACTGGTTTAACCTAACTTATCTTCATCTTTCTTTTGCATTTCGAGCCATTTGTCTCGCTCATCTGGTTCATCGGCCAAATCTTTGAACAAGGCGACGATCATAAAGATGAGTACGAAAACGAATGGGAATGCCGCAAGAATCGCTACAGCTTGTAAGGCGGCAAGGCCTCCTGAATAAAGCAGTACGGCCGCGATTGAAGATTGAATGATCCCCCACGTCATTTTAATACGCATTGGAGGAACGAGCTTACCATTCGATGTGAGCATTCCTAATACATAAGTTGCAGAGTCCGCAGATGTGATAAAGAATGTCGAAATCAAGAAGACAGCGACAATACTCAGTACCGTTCCAAATCCACCGAACGTGTCAAACAGTGCGAAAAGTCCGATTTCTGTACCGATTTCGTTTACTTGACCAATCAAGTTGTATCCACCGAACAAGTCAGCCCAAATCGCTGAACCACCAAAGACAGAGAACCAGATGAGCCCAAACGATGTCGGGACAAGTAAGATTCCGATGATGAATTCACGAATCGTACGTCCTTTCGAAACGCGCGCAATGAATGTTCCGACGAATGGTGACCAAGAGATCCACCATGCCCAATAGAAGATTGTCCAACCGTTGATCCATTCTCGTTCAATCGGCTCAAACGCGGCGGTACGGAAACTCATACCCGGTAGTTGTTGCAAATAAGTACCGACAGTTTGCGTAAACAAGTCGAAAATGAACGCCGTCGGTCCAGCAAACATCGTTGCAACGAGTAAGACGATGGCGAGGAAGATGTTTGTGTTACTTAAAATCCGAATTCCTTTGTCGAGACCTGTTGAGGCGCTGATCATATAAAGAACCGTTACGACGGCGATGATGATCAACTGTGTCACGAAGGCGTTCGGTACCCCAGGGATGAGGTAATGAAGGCCCCCGGCAATCTGTTGAGCACCAAAACCAAGTGATGTCGCTACCCCGAACGCCGTCGCAATGACTGCAAGGATATCGACTGTCTGTTTCACAGGTTTTTCATAACGATTGTGGACGAGCGAACCGATCGTTTCCCCAATCGTCGCCGGACGTCCTTTTCTAAACGTCGAGTAGGCGATGGCGAGTGCAATCATCGCATAAATCGCCCATGGGTGGAATCCCCAGTGGAAAAAGGCATAACGCATTGCTATCCTTGCGTCTCCTTCAGGCGTCAATGATGAGAATGGTGGTGAGTGGAAATGAAGTAACGGCTCTGCTGCTCCCCAGAAGATGAGGCCAATCCCCATTCCGGCACTAAACAGCATCGCGAACCACGACAAATAACTAAACTCTGGACGGTCCGAGTCTTTCCCAAGACGAATCGAGCCATACCGTGAAAAGATTAAAAAGATAGCAACGAGCAGGAATCCTGTCGCACTCAAAAGATAGAACCAACCCATCCCGTTTGAGAGCCAGCCTTGAAGTGTGCTCGTTATATTGAGTAGACTCGCATTTCCAATGACACTCTCGGGGAAGAGTCCCCAGATTGTGAATAAGCCTGTTATGATTGCAGATACGACGAACACGGTCGTCACACGGCTTTTCCGTTCCATAAAAATCACTCCTATTTAATTTTCTATTTTCATATACGTTTTCCACCCTAACATACTTTTTAAACAAGTAACAACCCCATCTGTCATTAAATGTGTCATTTACCGCAAAACATATAGGTGTCTTGTCAAGAGGTAGACTCTTTAGGTTCTAGTGAGACAATCAATGTTTCGTCCACCACGTAGTACGGTCGTTTTGGTAACGTTTTTAAATAACCACCTTCTCTTAATCGCGATAAATCTAGTTGTAATGAATCTTGAAATTTTCGTAGCGGTAATTTTTTTTCTTGATCCATATACAGATCGAGGGCACGTTGCACCTGATCCATCTCGTATATGACGTCTCGTTCTTCTTCAGGCACGATATGAAATGTTTCTTTTGACATATAAAAGCGTTGTTTCGGAATTCCGGATAAATGATGTTTCAATCGCTTCGTGTCGATTTCTTGCGTGTCATCCAACAGGACGGTGCGATTTACCCCTTTTGGCAACGCTTGTTCATATTCGTGAATCGCTTGCCGTAATTCAGAGAGCGTGATATCAATCTCGTGATCAGGCTCCACTTCTTTTTGTTGCATCAGCCGCTTCCACCAACTTTTTCCAACTTTTTCATCTCGATCCATGTGCATACCCCTCCCTCTCTTCCTGTTCCCGATTCCATTAAAACTTTCACCATAAAATCGCATATTCATGAAAAAAACCTTCCTTTTTTCAAAGGAAGGTGTGCAGCTTATTTCAATTTGTTGCGGAGAACCATCTGTAAGATTCCACCGTGACGATAGTAATCGATTTCAACTTCCGAGTCGAAACGAGCGATGACTTTGAATTCTGTCACCGTTCCGTTCTCGTGTGTTGCTTTAGCGTTTAAGATGTCACGCGGACGAACAGACTCATCGACTTGGATATCAATCGCTTCCTCACCAGTCAAACCGAGTGATTCTGAAGATTCCCCATCTAAGAACTGAAGTGGAAGTACACCCATCATGACAAGGTTTGAACGGTGAATCCGCTCGAAACTTTGCGCGACCACCGCACGAATTCCAAGAAGGTTCGTTCCTTTTGCTGCCCAGTCACGGGACGACCCCATTCCGTAGTCGTTTCCAGCAAGAACGATGAGACCAGTACCTTGCTCTTTATACTTCATCGCCGCATCGTACATCGGCATGATTTCTCCAGTTGGCCAGTAAGTCGTGAATCCACCTTCTGTACCCGGAGCGACTTGGTTACGGATTCGGATGTTCGCGAACGTACCGCGCATCATCACTTCGTGGTTACCACGTCGCGAACCGTACGAGTTGAAATCGATTGGCTCCACTCCTTTTGAAAGGAGATATTGACCTGCTGGTGTCGTCTTCGAGAACGACCCTGCTGGTGAGATATGGTCCGTCGTGACCGAATCAGCGAACTTCCCGATAACGCGTAAACCATTCAACGCGTGCACCTCACCCGCTTCCGGTTCGAGTTGTTCAAAGAACGGTGGGTTTTGAATGTATGTCGACTCATCAGAGAAATCATACAAGTTTCCTTCTGGCACTTCTAGCGCGTTCCAACGTTCGTTTCCAGTAAAGACGGTTTCGTATTCTTTACGGAACGCTTCAGGGGAAACAACGTCTTGAACGACCATCTTGATTTCATCATTCGATGGCCAAATGTCTTTGAAGTAGACTTCATTTCCATCTTTATCCGTACCGAATGAATCATTCATGACGTCAAAGTTAACAGTTCCCGCAAGAGCATAGGCGACGACGAGCGGTGGCGATGCCAAGAAGTTCGCTTTCACAAGTGGGTGAACGCGTCCTTCGAAGTTACGGTTCCCTGAGAGGACTGATGAGACGAGCAAGTCGTTGTCTGTGATCGCCTCTTCCACTTCACGGTCGAGTGGCCCGGAGTTTCCGATACATGTTGTACAGCCGTATCCGACCGTATTGAAGCCAAGCTCGTCCAAGTAAGAAGTCAAGCCGGCCTTATCGAGATAGTCCGTTACGACTTTCGAGCCTGGTGCGAGTGACGTCTTCACATACTTCGGAACAGTCAATCCACGCTCGACAGCCTTCTTCGCCACGAGTCCGGCACCAACCATGACGTATGGGTTTGATGTGTTCGTACAACTTGTGATGGCAGCAATCGCGACATCTCCTGTGCTCATGTCGACTGCGCCGTCTTCGTAGTTAACTGTCGCCTTTTTGTCGAGTTCTGAACGGTCGAGACCGAAACCGCTATTTCCTGCAGGAGCGCTCAAGCTATCGATGAAGGATGTATGAACGTCTGAAAGGTTGATTCGGTCTTGTGGACGTTTGGGACCCGCAAGTGAAGGTTCAACTTTTGACAAGTCGAGCGTCAACACTTTCGTGAACGTTGGATCCGCTTGATCTGGCGTATAGAAGAGGTCGTTCGCTTTTGAATATTCTTCAACGAGTGTGATCAACTCTTCAGAACGGCCTGTCGTACGCATGTAGTTCAGTGTTTCCGTATCCACTGGGAAGAACCCACATGTCGCACCGTATTCAGGTGCCATGTTTGCAATTGTTGCACGGTCTGAAAGTGGCATCGTGTGAAGTGATGGACCGAAGAATTCAACAAATTTCCCGACAACTTTTTCATGACGAAGCATCTCTGTCACGACGAGCGCAACATCGGTTGCCGTCACACCTGGGTTGACTTCACCGATGATTTTGACACCGACGACGTCTGGTACTGGGAAGTATGAAGGTTGACCGAGCATGCTCGCTTCTGCTTCGATTCCTCCAACACCCCATCCGAGAACACCGAGACCGTTGATCATCGTTGTATGAGAGTCAGTTCCAACGAGTGAATCTGGGTAAGCTACTGTACCTTCCGTATCGCTCTTCTCAAGCACGACTGATGCCAAGTACTCCAAGTTTACTTGGTGAACGATTCCTGTAGCTGGTGGAACGGCACGATAGTTATCGAATGCTGTCTGTGCCCAACGTAAGAACTTGTAACGTTCTTCGTTACGTTCGAACTCGATATCCATGTTTTTCATCAATGCACCAGCAAAGCCGTACGCATCTACTTGAACAGAATGGTCAACGACGAGGTCGACAGGAATTTCTGGGTTGATTTTGTTTGGGTCCCCGCCAAGGTCTGCCATCGCTTTGCGAAGTGAAGCGAGGTCTACAACCGTCGGAACACCAGTGAAGTCTTGAAGTACGACACGTGCCGGCTTGAACGGTACGTCAATATCTTTCGAGACGTCGGCAGTACCCCATTTTGCCAAGTTCTCGACATGTTCTTTCGTGATGGCACGACCGTCTTGTTGACGGAGTACCGATTCGAGCAGAACACGAATCGAATAAGGAAGACGGCTGATGTCCGTTAATCCCTCTTCTTCTAACTTTTTCAATCGATAAAAATCATACGATTGCCCGTTCACCTCGAATTTAGTCCGAGATGAGAAGGCGTCTAAAACATTCGTCTGTTCCATTGCAATTTCCCCCTTTTTGAAAGCGCCGACCACACGACAATGCGTAATCGCTTACTTTTCACATATTTATCATAATACAAGTATAGCGTGACGTAAAATACATTCCGTCACAAATTAGTCATAAGTAAAACTTATTACGTTATTCGTTAGGAGTTAAACACAAAAAAACACCTCAAAAACGAGGTGTTTACAACTTATTCTTCTGTACCAATCTCTTCATTGACGTCAAGTGCCTCGACGAGAGTCAAGTCATCGGCATGACGTTCTGCAAAACGCTCAAACGTGAACTCGTTCGCGAATAGGAAGACCGGACGTTCCCAACGGTCAGTGACGAGCATATTCCGTGAGTCTTGGAACGGTTTCAGTGCTTTCAATTCCTTGTCTTTCACCCAACGTGCAACACTGTATGACACCGGCTCCATTCGGATATCTACGCCGTACTCGTTGTTTAAGCGATATTCGAACACTTCGAATTGAAGTTGTCCGACAGCACCGAGATAAATCTCGTTGTACTCGTTACGATAGACTTGGATTGCCCCTTCTTGTGCGAGCTGCTCCACACCTTTGTGGAAGTGTTTTGACTTGAGTGAGTTGACCGGCGATACGCGCATGAATAATTCAGGCGGGAAAGTCGGCAACGCTTCGAACGCAATCTTTTGTTTCGATGTCGTAATCGTATCCCCGATTTGATACGTCCCCGAGTCATAGATCCCGATGACATCACCGGCAAATGCCTGATCGACTGTCTCACGGTCGTTCGCCATCAACTGTGTCGACTGGCTCAATTTAATTTTCTTTCCAGTCCGTGTGAGCGTCACGTCCATTCCACGCTCAAAAACGCCAGAACAGATGCGGACGAATGCGATCCGGTCGCGGTGTGCCGGGTTCATGTTCGCTTGAATTTTAAAGACGAATCCACTGAAGTCTTCTGACGTCGGATTGATTGGACCAACGTTCGACTTACGTGCCTCTGGGGCTGGTGACATCTTTAAATAATGATTCAAGAATGCAGTCACGCCAAAGTCGACAAGTGCTGTCCCGAAGAATACTGGGGTCAATTTACCACTTTGAATCTCATTCACATCAATCTCGTTCCCGGCTCCGTCGAGAAGGTCAATCTCGTCGCGAAGATTTGTCAAGTTCTCTTCTGATAGATGATCAGCGAGCACCGGGTCGTTCACCCCATCCTCGCCCAGTTGAAGCGTCGACTTCTCACCACGGAACAAATGAACTTCATTTTTCATTCGATCATACACACCTTCGAACTGCATCCCACTCCCGATCGGCCATGTGATGGCAACAGAAGGCATGCCGAGCACTTCTTCAAGTTCCTCCATCAATTCAAGCGGATCTTTTGCCTGACGGTCCAACTTGTTCATAAATGTAAAGATCGGAATCCCACGCATACGACAAACTTGGAATAGTTTTTTCGTCTGTGCCTCAATACCTTTCGCTGCATCGATGACCATGACCGCGCTGTCGACCGATGTCAACACGCGGTATGTATCCTCACCGAAGTCATTGTGTCCAGGTGTATCCATAATCGACACGACTTTATCTTGATAAATGAATTGCATGACGGACGATGTAACCGAAATTCCACGTTGTTTCTCGATTTCCATCCAGTCAGATTTGGCGTGTTTTGAATTTTTTCGTGCTTTGACCGTACCCGCCTCACGAATCGCACCACCGTGCAAAAGTAACTTTTCTGTTAATGTCGTCTTCCCCGCATCCGGGTGAGAGATGATGCCGAATATTCGACGTCTCTCAACTTCCTGTTTCAATTGGCTCATATACTATAGACCCTTCCTTTCTCGACTCAGATCATGCTTATTCTCGTAGCAACGCTCTCTATTCTAACGAAATCGATTCAGTTCGTCTATCCTAACAGGACGTGCGCCTTTTGCAATTTGATTCTTTTTTGTATACTTACGATGAAAGTAAGTGAATGAATAGAACGGGGGAAAGACGATGCCAGAAAACTTGATGATGTATTTCATTATATTCTGGGGATTCGTCATGATTGGTCTCATGACGATTGGCGGGTACTTCATGTTCCGCAAGTTTTTAAAACGAATGCCGAAAGAAGATGGACGTTCCCTACTTGATATTGAAGATGATTATATAGAGAGAACGCTTCACCTATGGACCCCGGAAACTCGGACGCTACTAGACCGGCTCGTCTCACCGGTTCCCGAGTTGTTCCGCGACGTCGCCATCCGAAAAATCGCCGGGAAGATTGGGCAGTTCGCACTTGAATCCCGGGCTAAAAAGATGACGACCGAACTCGTTGTAAAAGGATATATCGCTGCAACGCCAAAACGCGATCACAAGTTTCTAAAGAAAGCACTGGCCGAAGAAAAAATTGACTGGACACCTTACGAACATTATTTTCAGCAGTAGACTCTATCCGATTCGGCTAGAGTTTTTTTGTTTATCAAATTGGGCGATTTGACTATTTGGAAATAGTAACTTTTCTCCCGAATTATATGACCTAAGCCCATCGTTCAATTCCCAGACAGTATTGAGAACGCTCGTAACTATCGTTGCCGGACTCGTCTTCTCAGCCGCTTCCTCATCCACTCATGACTTTTTTGAACACATCATCAATAGAGGATGCAACAAAACTTAACAAATATAAGAATCGATACGGAGACAGAAGTCGCCATCCTAAAAGAGAGGTAAACAAAAATGGAGCGGCTTTGAGCCACTCCATTTTCATGTGATTGCGATTCGTTTATACTTCTGATACATCGCAATTCGCCACGGAACAATCATCCCCCACGCAATTAAATAGAACAATCCTCCAGTGGAGAAAATATCAACTTCATGCCCGACCCAAACTTTCATCGCCGTGCGAATCGCAAGTAGTGCAAAAACCACGATAAAAAATGCTTTCGAGCGGGACAGATACACTTCCCCATCCCGTTTTTCAAAGTTTGATGTTTTGATTAAGAAAAGGCTAAAGATCAGTCCGACCGCTAGCGCTTCAAGTACTTCAATCCATGACAAGCGAAACGCAGGAATTAAAAACTGAATCATCCCTGTTGTCATCGCAAGCGGTGGAATCAAGATTTTTTTTGCATTCGTCGGTTTCGCCGATGCTTTCACACGAACGAAGCTTGCCACGATCCCCATCAATAATGCAATAAGAGTCGATCCCCATAACATTGACATCTCAATCAACCCCTTAAAATCCGGTGAATCCGACAAGTTCGCTCATCCAGGCCGCGAATCGATTCATCCCGTCAAAATATAATAGTACGCCGAACGCCATCATCAAATAGCCTCCAACTTTTGCAACTTTCGCGCTGTTTCGTGCTAAGTACTTAATTTTGCCTACGAAAGCGACCATCACTAAAAACGGAATCGCAAAACCGATGACATACGCCAACATGTAGCCGAGACCTTGGCTCGGATTCGTTGCGGCAAGTGCAATCACGCCCGCTAAAATCGGACCCGTACAAGGCGTCCAACCAGCTGCAAACCCAATTCCGATTAATACGGTTCCAAAATACCCACTCTTTCGTTCGCCGATATCCATTTTCTTTTCGCGCATCATAAATTGCGGTTGCCAAAGGCCCGCCAAAAAAACGCCGAATACGAAAATCAAGATGGCTCCGAACATCCGTAGACTATCTTTATACTGGATGAAGACGTCTGCAATCAACGATGTCGATAATCCAAGTACGAGAAAGACAATCGAAAAGCCGAATAAGAACGAAAATGTGTGGAACCAAGCTGTACGCTGTTTCAATCCTTCATTTTTTAATTCAGATACGGAAACCCCGGTAATATACGATAGAAAAACCGGATACAACGGGAGCGTACATGGTGATAAAAACGATAAGACGCCCGCCCCAAATGCGAGCCATAATGTGACTTCCATGACGATTTCCACCTTTCACGACCATTATAGCGAAAACCTATTTAAATTGCTCGCATCTTTTCCTTCGCATCTCAATATCATTTTGTAATTTTTGAAATGGAAATGAAACTTGTCATCTGTAAACGAAGGTGCTAAGATTTGGATATTCTAGTTCACAAAATTCTAACTTACATGATGGGGGAACGAACGTGGCAGTCACCGCAGCAGATACACTACACCAAGCCATTGAACAAAAACGTGATGAACTGTATGAAATCGCGTCAGAGCAATCTTGGACCTCGCCAGAAGTCATTTTGGTCAGTCAAGAACTTGACTCGCTGATTACTCATCACGTCCTACCAAAATATAAAAAAGAACAGCTCAATACTTAATTTTATTGGCTCGTCACCTTGGGTGGCGAGCTTTTTTTCCATGGAAAAAGGACACCTAGGTAGGTATCCTTTCCAATTCAAGACATCAGACGTTGACCAGACTGAAGTTCATACATTTTTTTATAAAGACCATCCTGTTTCAACAACTCCTGATGATTTCCCCTCTCCACGATTTCCCCTCGATGCAAAACCAATATCAAATCGGCATCTTGAATCGTCGACAGGCGATGGGCAATCGCAATTGTCGTACGACCACGGCGCATCCGATCGAGTGCAATTTGAACACGTTCTTCCGTCTCGGTATCGATTGAACTCGTCGCCTCATCGAGAATGAGTATTTTTGGATTTCGCGCGACCGTGCGTGCAAATGCAAGCAATTGCCGTTCTCCACTCGAGAAGGTAGCCCCACGCTCCCCGACGATATGTCCATATCCGGCATCCAACTTCTCGATGAACGTATGTGCCTGAACAAATTCAGCGGCCTCACGCGTCCGTTCTGAATCGATGTTCGGATTGAACAGTTTTAAATTTTCTTCAATCGTTCCCGTAAACAAGAACGGGTCTTGAAGTACCAGTCCAACTTGCTGACGAAGTTCTTGTTCTTCAAATTGTTCGAGTGGCTGTCCATCGATCGTGATTTTGCCAGATCCATATGGGTAAAAACGTGTCAATAAATTAATGATCGAACTTTTCCCGCTACCGGTATGACCGACGAGCGCGACCGTTTCTCCTGGCTTGGCGACGAACGAGATATGTTTCAACACATCGACTTCACCGTCATAACTGAACGTCACATCCTCGAATCGCACCTCCCCTTCCGAAACACGAGCTTCTCCTGGCAACTGTTTTCCTGGAGATGGCTCATTTGTATCTAAAATTTTAAAGACGCGGTCCGCAGATACGACAGCTTGTTGAAATTCGCTCAGTCGTTGCATGATGTCAAGCACCGGTCGGAAAATACGCTCGATATAACTGATGAACGCGTAGACGACCCCGACTTGAACTTGCTCAGTCATCGAGAGGACTCCATAATACCCGAGAAGTCCAATGATGGAGAATGCGAGCAACAACTCAATAATTGGACGGAGTAACATACTATCGAGCTTTAAGTTCCGATATCGTGCCTCTTGGTGCGCCTCATTCGTTTCTTCAAACTGACGGATGAGTCGTTCTTCTTGGCGGAATTGTTGAATGATTCCCATTCCATTGATGGATTCGTTCAACTGGGCATTGAGTTGAGACAACAGGTCTCGAACTTGAGCAAAATACTTCGTCGAGAAACGACGATACGCCCAGATGATGAGCCAAAAGAGTGGCAGTAGGACAAGTCCCATCGTCGCAAGTTGCGGCTCTAGTATGTATAGGAATATATACGTCCCAATCAATTGGACAGCCGACTGAACGAACGTACTCATGACACCGACGTATAGCTCTTTTACGGCCTCGGTATCATTCGTGATGCGGGATACGAGGACACCGGCTGGGGTACGATCAAAATAAGCGAGACGCATCCCCATGACGTGACGAAAAATATCCATTCGAATGTTCTGGACAATCTTCAATGCAATCTTTTGGAAGGAGATGGACTGCAGATAGTCAAACAGAATAGCTGACAAGTGCAGAATCATATAAACAGTGAAGAGGGCAATCACCCAGTTCGTCGGATAGACACCTGGCGTGACAAACTCATCGATGAACACTTTAATGAGAAATGGACCGGCCAACTTGGCACCTGTCGCAATCAATAGAAAAACGAAGGCGATACCGAGAGGTTTACCGTACCGTTTCGCGTAACTCAGCAATCGTTTGATGACTTGCCATTCTTGAATATCATGCTTCATCGTGCCCACCCCCTTCTACGATCGCCTCAAGCTGTTGACGGTCATATGTTTCTCGATACCAGCCTATCTCTTGAAGGAGTAACTCATGCCGTCCACGTTGTACAATTTTACCGTCTTCGATGACGAGAATCTCATCGGCATGTTCGACTGCGGAAAGTCGATGTGCGACGATGACTCGTGCCTGTTCCGGATTGCCGACACGAAAATGCTCGATAATCGATTCTTCGGTTTTCGCATCAACGGCAGATAGCGCATCATCTAAAATCAACACATCAGCCTCTGTCATGAGCGCCCGCGCAATGGAGATACGCTGCTTCTGTCCTCCTGATAATGTCACACCGCGCTCACCGACGAGCGTCGCGTACCCTTCAGGGAGGCGGACGATATCATCATGTACCTCTGCGACCTTAGCCGCTTCGATGATTTCCTCCATGCTGGCATCGGGTCTTCCGAATGCGATATTGTTTGCGATAGAATCAGAGAATAAGAAGTGGTCTTGCGGCACGACTGCAATTTTATCCATGAGAAGTGACTTTTTCACTTGGCGGATATTGATTCCACCGATTTTGATTTTGCCATCTTTCACATCATACTCACGGGTCAACAAGCGTACAATTGTCGTCTTGCCTGCCCCCGTCCTTCCGACGATCCCAATCGTTTTCCCACGCTCGATTCGGAAATGAACGTCATCGAGTACGATAGTTTCATCATAAGCGAACTTTCGAACGGCAACTTCCACCTCTGAGTGCGCCAGAGTCGTCGCAGCCATACGATCGTCTTGAATCTCAGGCTTGACGGCAAGCATTCGCTCGATGCGGTCGTATGAGGCACGCCCCCGTTCCACAATGTTAAACAGCCAACCGAATGCTAACATCGGCCACGTCAAGAGTGCCAAATAGGCAGTGAAGCTGACAATCTGTCCAATTGTCAATTCGCCCTGCTCGATTAAGACTGCCCCGTATCCGACAGAAAGGATATAGGAAAGGCCGACAATTCCGAAGATTGTCGGATCATATAAGGCATCGATTTTAGCGACACGGACGTTTTTCGCCATGACCTCACTCGATAAGTTTTCAAATGAATCCACATCCCGCTCGACTTCCCCGGTCGACTTTAAGACACGAACCCCACTGACACTTTCCTGCACTTTGTCATTCAATTCTGAAAATGCCGCTTGAGCGACCCCGAATCGACTATGTAACATCTTTCCATATCGTGTCGTCAAAGCGACCATGATTGGGAGTGGCAGTAAGGCGACGAGCGTCAGTTTCCAACTGATTGTCGTAATCATCGTGATGATCACGAACGTTCCGAGCGTCACGCTATCAACAAGCGTCAAAATCCCCGCTCCGGCCGTCATCGATACGGCCTGTACATCATTTGTCGCATGTGCCATTAAGTCACCGACACGTGATTTTTTGTAAAATCGCTGGTCGAGGTCCGTAAAGTGCCGATACAATTGACTGCGAAGCTTTCTACCTAGACGAATCGAAGCACCAAAGATGAAATAGCGCCAAAAGAAGCGGGCAACATAATTCCCAATCCCGACCGCAGCTAGTCCTCCGAGTAACATCCAAAGCGTGTTCGATGCGAGTGAATCACTGTTGATTTCATCGACGACTCGTCCGATGATGCGTGGAGGAATCAACTCTAACCCTGCCACGAATATGAGTAAGACGATACCGATTGCATACGTCTTCCACTCGAGACGCAAAAACCAAGATAATTGTTTAAATACACGAATGAGAAACGCCCCCTTCTATCTTTATCAAAATTATGCGAGAATACTCCCACTTCTAAACGTTAAGGACAGGACTTGCGTGAAAGTGGGCGATGAATCGCCAACCTCTCTTTCGGGTAAAATATCTTCAAAAGGAGTGAACGTCACATGGTGAAGCACAAGGGCTATAAATTCCAGATCTATCCTACGAAGGAACAGGAAATTCTGATCGCCAACACGATCCGCTGTTCCCGGTTCGTGTTCAACCATTTCCTGTCGAAATGGGACGCGGCCCATGAAGCGACCGGCAAGGGACTGTCGTATGATGCCTGCTCGAAAGAACTTCCCATACTCAAGCAAGAATTCATTTGGTTGACGGAAGTGGACAGTACGGCCGTCCAGAACAGTGTCAAACACCTGGCTGACGCGTATAAGAAGTTCTTCAAGAAGGAGGGAAATCATCCCCGTTTCAAGTCGAAGCGAAACCCCGTCCAATCCTATACGGCGAACATCCAGGGGAAGTCCCAGCTCCCCGAGGTCTCGATCGTCGGGAACAAGCTCAAACTCCCCAAGCTGAAATGGGTGCGTTTCGCCAACTCGAGACACGTCGAGGGTCGCATCCTGAACGCCACGATCCGACGAACAGCTTCGGGTAAATATTTCGTCTCCCTTCTCGCAGAGCAGGAGATCGGTGAACTGCCGAAGACCGGTTCATCGGTCGGCGTCGACGTCGGGCTGAAGAATTTTGCCATTCTATCGGACGGCACATTATACAAGAACGACCGTTATTTCCGTACGCTCGAGAAGAAACTGGCGCGGGAGCAACGCAAGTTGTCCCGTCGTCAGCTCATCGCCCTGAACAAGAAGGTGAGACTTTCCGAGGCGAAGAACTACCAGAAGCAGAAGCGGAAGGTCGCACGCATCCATGAGAAGATCGCCAACAGACGCACCGACTTCCTGCACAAGGTGTCGACCGAGATCGTCAAAAACCACGACGTCATCGGCATCGAGACCCTGCAGGTGAAGGACATGCGTAAGAACCGCAAGTTGAGCAAGTCGATCTCCGAGGTCAGCTGGTCGGAGTTCTTTCGCATGCTCGAGTATAAGGCCGACTGGTACGGGAAGACCGTCGTGAGGGTCGGGAAGACCTTCGCCTCGAGCCAGCTCTGTTCGAGTTGCGGCCATCGACACAAAGACGTGAAGCATCTTGGCTTGCGTGAATGGACATGCCCGAACTGCGGACTCCATCATGACCGTGATGTGAACGCAGGTATGAACTTGAAATTAGAAGCTGAACGCATGTTAGCTTCTTCAACCGTCGGGACGACGGGGTTAGCCTGATCACGTTTCTCTCGTTAGAGAGGATGACTCAGGAATCCTCCACCTCTAAGCGAAGCGTAGGTGGAGGTAGTTCAAATGAAGATTATTTCTTAATCGTAGCGAAAGTTTGTTCGATTGTCTAACAAAATGAGGAGACAAAAAAAGCACTTCGAGGACCGAAGTGCTTTCACGACTCATTATGACTTCTTTTCATCTTTCATCTGCACGTTCATGGCGCGCATCACTTGGTTGACTTTCTTCTGTGATGGCTTTTGACCCATCTGCATCATCAACGTACGAATCATATCTTCATTGATTGGCGGGTTTTGTTCAAGGTAGTTCATCATGTATTTACGCGCGATGAAGAATCCAATCGCGATACCCCCGATGAGTGCTGCCACGACAAGAAGAATCCAAAATAATGTACTCAAGGCTTTACCTCCTCTACCATATGAAACATCGTTTTTTACTATACACTAAATCGAACAACTTCGCTAGTCGTCTAGAAAAAAAGTGACGGCCAAATGAATGGCCGTCATAAATAATCAATTTAAGATTAAAGTGATTTTACTGCATCGACGACGTTGTCGACTGACATGCCGTATTCTTTCATGAGGAGATCTCCAGGCGCTGAAGCTCCGAACTTATCGATTCCGAGTACTTTCCCACCAAATCCGACATACTTGTACCAACCAAGTGTCGCACCCGCTTCAAGTGACACACGCTTTGTGATTGAAGACGGAAGGACAGATTCTTTATACTCAGCAGATTGCGCTTCGAAGAGTTCCCATGATGGCATCGAGACGACTGCCGCTTTCACACCTTCTGATGCGAGCTGTTCACGCGCTTCAACGAGGACGTGTACTTCAGAACCTGTACCGAGCAAGAGAACGTCTGCATCTTTCGATTCACCTGCAACGACGTAAGCACCTTTTGCTGCGGTTTCAATCGATGTGCCTTCGAGTTCAGGCAATGCTTGACGAGTCAAGACGAGAAGCGATGGTGCCGTCTTCGATGTCACAGCTTGTTTCCAAGCAGCAATCGTTTCTTTACCATCTGCCGGACGAAGAACAGAAAGGTTTGGCATCGCGCGGAAGCTCATCAAATGTTCGACCGGCTCGTGTGTTGGACCATCTTCACCAACTGCGATTGAGTCGTGTGTCAAGATGAACGTCGATGGGAGTCCCATGAGCGCAGCAAGACGAACTGCAGGGCGAAGGTAATCTGAGAAGACGAAGAATGTCGCACCGTATGGAAGTACTCCACCGTGAAGCGCCATACCGTTTACAGCTGCCGCCATCGCAAATTCACGTACACCGAACCAGATGTTACGACCGGCCGGGTCTTCATCGAAGTCCACTGCACCTTTGATCATCGAGTTGTTTGAACCTGCAAGGTCAGCCGATCCACCGAAGAGTGTCGGTACTGCTTTCGCGATTGCGTTCAACACTTCGCCACTCGTTTGACGTGTTGCTTTTTTCGAACCGATTTCAAATGTCGGCAACTCGCTGTCCCAACCTTCAGGAAGCTCATTGTTCATCGCAAGTTCGAACTGTGCACCAAGCTCTGGATGGGCCGCTTTGTATGCTTCAACGAGCTCGTTCCAGTCTGACTCGTACTTCGCGCCGGGCTCGACCACTTTCTCATTGAACAAGTCGTATACTTCGTTTGGAACGTAGAACGACTCGCCTTCCCATTTGTAGAACTGTTTCGTCAATTCGATTTCAGCATCTCCAAGTGGTGCCCCGTGCGAAGCCGACTTCCCTGACTTGTTCGGTGAACCAAATCCGATCACCGTCTTGACTTCAATCAATGTCGGTTTCGACGTCTCAGCTTTCGCTGCATCAATTGCTTTTGCGATTGAATCGATATCTGTTCCATCTTCGACACGAATGACTTGCCATCCATAGGCGTTGAAACGGTCTTCAACGCTCTCAGAGAATGACTTGTGAAGGTCACCATCGAGTGAGATGTCGTTTGAATCATAAAGGACAACGAGTTTACCAAGTTTCAAGTGACCAGCGAGTGATGCCGCTTCCGCCGAGACACCTTCCATTAAGTCCCCGTCTCCGCAAATTCCAAATGTGTAGTGGTCAACGACGTTGAACTTGTCGCGGTTGTAAGTCGCTTCTAAGTGCTTCTCTGCCATGGCCATCCCGACAGCCATCGCGATCCCTTGTCCAAGTGGTCCCGTTGTCGCATCTACCCCAGCCGTGTGACGATACTCTGGGTGACCTGGTGTCTTCGAGTCCATTTGACGGAATGATTTAAGGTCGTCCATTGACAAATCATATCCAGACAAGTGAAGGAGCGAGTACAAGAGCATCGATCCATGACCCGCAGAAAGCACGAAACGGTCGCGGTTGAACCAGTTCGGGTTTTTCGGGTTGTGACGCATTTTGTCTGTCCAAAGTGTAAACGCCATCGGTGCAGCACCCATCGGCATTCCTGGGTGACCAGAGTTTGCTTTTTGGACCGCATCGATTGAGAGCGTCCGAATCGAGTTAATCGCTAATAATTCTTTAGTAGTTGTTTCCACTAATTTCATCCTCTCTGTGTTAAGAAGGTTTTCTACCCGTCATATTCTATCATACTCATTCGTGTGTCACAACTAATTAATTAGTATAACACATTACATGAAATCGTTTCCTTCAATTGCATGAAAAAGAACGCAATCCGTTCGTCTGATGATTGTTCGTGTATAACAAAAATGCACATCCTATGCGAAATAGGATGTGCATTCAGCATCACTCACCACGATGGCGTTTTTGTTCTTCTTTCAATTTCTCTGGCGTGACGTCGTTTCCTTCTGGGTCAACGACTTTCATGCCCATCATTTGAGACTTGAAAGATTGACGGAACGCCTTCAAATATTCTTGACGCAAGTCTTGTTGTTCGTTCATCTCTTCTTGAGATAGTCCTTCCGTCTTCGCTTTGTTGGCGAGGAAATTGATTCGCTCCAATTGTCCGGGTGCTAACATATGACTCGCCCCCTCTCTCGTGAATTTGTTCTTCTACTTTACAAAATCAGAGAGGAAGAATCAAGTTTCAGCAACTGACCGGTGTTCGAGATAGCGTCGGTTGACCGTTGCTTTTGATACTTCGTATCCGAATCCGCGAAGTGTCGCCGCAATCTCGGCAAACGTCAACCCCCGCTCGCGCAATTGAATAATCTCTTCAATCGGAACTTCAATCCGATGTCGGCCACCTTGATCATTGTTCTCAATATTACGTTGTGGATTGAAACCGTTGGCGACCGCACGACGCATTCCGCGGGAAATCTTCGCGTTATGAATTTTCCGTTGATACTCTTCGACGACACTAACAATCTCTAACACCATCTTCTCAGCATCAGAAACAACGTAATCCGAAGTCGACTGCATCGTCAACAATCGCACATCATGCTTCATTAATGTGTGTAGTATCGCAATTTTGGCATTTCCTCGTCCTAAACGACTGTCATCGGTGACGAGCACGGCATCCAACTGAGATGTCGATACGTGGTCAAGTAAATTGAGCAGCCCCTGTCGATTAACTTCATAACCGCTCTCTTGTTCTGTGATGACATCTATAATGTCGGCCCCTAAACGCGAAGCTAGTTCTTGTAATTCTTCGACTTGCCGACTGAGTGATGTCTCTTGGGTAGACTTGTTCGTCGATACCCGACAATAGATGACGACTCGCATCGCATCACTCCCTTTCATCGCATTCATTCCTTACGATACACAGTTTGAGAACGGTTCGCAATGCTGAACGATCACTCAGCGGCATACCATTTTGTTTTTCGTTCATTATGTTCTTCTCGCTCTGCCATGATTTGCGCTTCAATCGACTCTGCCTCGACATTGGCGACCTCTTCTTCAATCGTACGTTCCGATGTCATGATCGGTTCAACTGGTGTCGTTCCCCCACGCACCTCCCCAGATAAATAAAAGGCGAACATCCCGACTAAGAGCATTCCGACTAAAATGATTCCGTTGAGTGTATCTTTCATGATTCCCTTACCTCCTGTATAAGAATATATGTTCGTTAGAACATTTGTTCGTTTATCTGTTCTTATCATAAAACAAGAACTCGTGTTCGGTCAAGGGAAAATAACGAACGAATGTTTGTACGCTCATGTGTTCTTGTGTTACACTAAATACATAAAGAATAGGATGCGATTGCAGTTTATTCGATTATATCGAGGTGAACATAATGAAAAAAATGTCAGCGCGACAACAACAGATTCTTGATTTCATCAAAGACGAAGTTCGGGCAAAAGGCTATCCACCTTCTGTTCGTGAGATTGGAGAAGCAGTCGGTCTTGCCTCTAGTTCGACCGTACATGGTCATCTAGATCGCCTAGAGAAACGCGGTTTGATTCGTCGGGATAAGACGAAGCCCCGTGCAATTGAAATTCTGAGTGAAGATGCATCCACAATGGATGAGCAAGAGTCCGTCATGTACGTTCCGGTCATCGGGAAAGTCACCGCGGGGACACCGATCACCGCCATCGAAAACGTGGAAGAGCACTTCCCTCTTCCGGCACATATCGTTGGTTCAGATAACGTCTATATGCTGTCCGTTTCTGGAGATTCAATGATCAATGCAGGGATTTTGGACGGAGACCGTGTGCTCGTCCGCCAACAGAGCACTGCCGACAATGGAGAGATTGTCGTCGCCATGACAGAAGAGGGCGAGGCGACTGTGAAGCGTATTTATAAGGAAGCTTCAAAAGTCCGTCTTCAACCGGAAAACGACGAGTTAGAAGCGATGTATTTTGACAACGTCTCAATTTTAGGGAAAGTTATCGGCGTATACCGGACAATTCACTAATGGCTAGCGGTAAGACCCATACCCGTACGAATCTCGTGGCAACCGGCGCACTTGCGGTTGCCACGCCTTTTATTGATTTAGACGTCCCGCTCGCATTCATAATCGGTGCGATTATTGGAACGCTCTGGCTCTCCCCGGACCTCGATTTAAAATCAGATGCGTATTATCGATGGGGACCACTCAAATTGATTTGGCTCCCATATGTGAAACTTATGCCGCATCGCTCTCTACTATCACATTTTCCTGGTTTGAGCGATGTGATTCGGATTGTATATATCGGTTTCCCACTGGTACTTCTCTTACCATTCACGGCATACGAAACGGAAATTCGCTCATGGGTGGACGTTCATGGCATGTCTTTCTTTCTAGGACTCGTCTTCGCGACGACACTCCATACGACACTCGACTATACATCAACGTTTTTTAAAAAAGCGTTTTAACTAACAAAGGATCACTTCCACGCTCGTGGAGGTGATCCTTTTGCATTTCTGCTTCATCTGAAACTCAGCAAAAAAGAGCAATGAACGATACTTCTGAAGAAGGTCATTCATTGCTCTTTAGCATATTTCTTCTATTAGTAGAGCGTCAAGTACTGATCGCGTTCCCACTCTGTTACTTGCATACGGAACATATCCCACTCGATTTCTTTTAACTCGAGGAAATGCTCCCCAATGTGTTCACCGAGCGATTCCATGACGACCTTGTCTGCACGAAGGACTTCGAGTGCGTCAAAGAGTGTCGCCGGGAGATCGTCGATTCCGTTCGCTACACGCTCAGGCTTGTCCATCACGTAGATGTTGCTGTCGATTGGTTTTGGAGCATTCAAATCTTTTTCAATTCCGTCAAGACCTGAAGCCAAGAGCGCAGCAAGTGCGAGGTACGGGTTCGCTGCCGGGTCAACCGAACGTACTTCGATACGAGTCGAGAGACCACGTGCTGCCGGTACACGTACGAGTGGTGAACGGTTACGTGCGCTCCATGCAACGTAGCAAGGTGCTTCGTAGCCTGGTACGAGACGCTTGTATGAGTTCACAGTCGGGTTACATACTGCAGTGAAGGCACGAGCGTGCTCCAAGATACCAGCCGTGAATGCACGAGCTGTGTCTGAAAGTTCCATGTCGCCATTCGGATCGTAGAAGACGTTCGTGTCGCCTTTGAAGAGTGACATGTTCGCGTGCATTCCTGAACCGTTCACCCCAAAGAGTGGCTTTGGCATGAATGTCGCGTGAAGACCATACTTTGCAGCGATCGTTTTGACGACGAGCTTGAACGTTTGGATGTTATCTGCCGTCGTGACAGCATCTGCGTATTTGAAGTCGATTTCGTGTTGTCCTGGTGCGACTTCATGGTGTGACGCTTCGATTTCGAAGCCCATGTTTTCAAGTTCGATGACGATCTCTTTACGGCAGTTCTCACCGAGGTCAACTGGCGCCAAGTCGAAGTATCCACCTTGGTCGTTGAGTTCAAGTGTCGGACGGCCTGATGCATCTTTCTTGAACAAGAAGAACTCTGGCTCTGGACCAACGTTGAACGCTGTGAATCCAAGTTTTTGCATCTTCTCAAGGTTACGTTTGAGTGTACCGCGCGGGTCACCGCTGAATGGTGTACCGTCTGGGTTATAAATATCGCAAATTAAGCGAGCGACTTTTCCGCTGCCATCTGTCCACGGGAAGACAACCCATGTGTTGAGGTCTGGATACAAGTACATGTCTGATTCCTCGATGCGGACGAATCCTTCGATTGACGATCCGTCGAACATCATTTTGTTATCAAGTGCTTTGTCCAATTGGCTGATCGGCACCTCGACGTTTTTGATTGTTCCGAGGATGTCCGTGAATTGAAGACGAATAAAGCGTACGTCTTCCTCTTGTGCGATGCGTTTGATGTCTTCTTTTGTGAACGTTTTTCTGGCCATGGTAAAATGTCCCCTCTCACATTGCGTAATGGTTGATGTGTGCGGCGTTATCGATAAAAACGAGAAAGCTCGCCTTGAATGAGCGACGTCTTATTGAAGCGACCGGCTTCTTGAAGCTGTGTTTTCAACAAATGATGTAACTCTTTTTCTGAAATCTTCGGAGTTTCATCAACCGGTGTAGCCGGAGCGGACGTTTCTGCTCCTTTTCCACCTTCTTGCTCTAACATATGGCGAATCGCTGCCAAGTTAAAACCTTGGTCAATGTAATCCTTGATTGCGAGTAGACGTTCGACATCATTAAAGGAATAAAGTCGTCGTTTCGATTCTGTCCGACTAGGAGAAACCAGACCCTGTTCTTCATAATACCGAATCTGCCTACCAGTCAGCTGCGTCAAATCTTGGACGATTCCAATCGGAAACAACGGGTTGGAGCGACGAAATTGATCGGCCATCCTTACCCCTCCTTTTCTGTCTCACAATGTGAGAATAATACATGACAACAATCCTGTCAATAGATGTTAACAAAGTTAACATGACAGAACAGTTACAAAAGCGTTGACTGATTTTGCTCGTCGAATGCTACTAAGCCCTTGCCGTGTAATTGGCTCAACGCCAACATCAAAGCGACCTTTACGTGAGCATACGTCAGACCACCTTGGACGTACGCTGTGTATGGTGCTCGAAGTGGTCCATCAGCCGAAAGTTCGATGGACGAGCCTTGAATGAATGTCCCCGCCGCCATGATGACATCATCTTCATAACCCGGCATATAGGCCGGCACAGGTAATGCATGTGCATTTACAGGAGATGCCATTTGGATGCTTTGACAGAACGCAATCATTTTGTCACGGTCACGGAACGTCACCGACTGAATCAAATCCGTTCGTTCAGTCGTATAGTGCGGATCGGTCTCAAACCCCACTAGTGACAAGAGACTGGCCGTCAAGTGTGCCCCTTTCAGCGCTTGCGCAACCGTATGAGGAGCCATATAGAAGCCTTGATACATCTCCTGGAGCGAGTAGAGTGACGGTCCGGCTTCACTTCCGATACCTGGGGTCGTCATCCGGAACGAACAGCGTTCAATCAACTCTTTCGTACCGGCGATATATCCACCCGTCTTCGCCAATCCACCTCCCGGGTTTTTGATGAGGGAGCCGGCCATCAAGTCTGCCCCGACATGTGTCGGCTCCATCGTTTCGACGAATTCACCGTAACAGTTGTCAACGAACACATACACATGCGGATGCGCCGCTTTGATGCGCTCGATGGCAACTTTGATCTCTTCGACCGGGATACTGCGACGGTTCGCGTATCCTTTCGAACGCTGAATCCCGACAAGTTTCGTTTCGGGACGAATCCGTTCGATGACGCAATCGACATCGATTTCACGACCTTCTTTTAATTCCACTGTGTCATACAAGACACCGAGCTCTTTCAACGAGCCGCGACCATCGCCTCGGATCCCGACAATCTCCTCGAGCGTGTCATACGGCTTCCCTGTGATATAGAGCAGTTCATCACCTGGTAGAAGGACACCGAACAAGGCAATCCCAATCGCGTGGGTACCAGAGATAATCTGTGGTCGACATAGCGCGAGCTCGGCTCCGAACACATCCGCATAAATCGACTCGAGCGTGTCTCGACCGATATCATCATACCCGTACCCCGTCGTCGGATTGAAGTGGAAATCAGACACCTTGTGTTTCTTAAAAGATTCAAGGATGCGATACTGGTTGTATTCGGCCGTCTCGTCAATCTTCTCAAAAAATGGTTTGACCCGCGCCTCCGCTTTTTTCACGAACGGCGCGAGCGTATCATAATGTTCAATCTTTTCTTGCCACATACTTACACCTCAAATTGTTTTAGCGTCGCGTATAGACGCGTGTCTTCTCTCATATAACCGACCAATTCGACAGAGCCATCCTCTAAGAAGTTTTCTTGAAGACGATACATCACCTCTTTGGCTGGATGATAATGTTCAAAAGCCGTCACCGGTAGGATGACATGAACTTTTGTCAAAATGTCCGCAATCTTATCCTCGAGCGCACCTGTCAACGTCTCGATATCTTCTGGTGCGATTGCCGAGATTAACAACGGTCCGCCGACAAAGTCTGTCGTGAGACGGTCTTTTTTATTATACACCTCGAGTTGGGGCACCTCACTCGCACCGAGTTCTTCAAGTACCGCATTGGTCGTATCGATTTGGTTCAAGTAATGTGGATTCGATGCGTCAATCACATGGAGAATCAGGTCGGCACCGACCACCTCTTCTAATGTCGAACGGAACGCAGCGACAAGCTTAGTCGGTAGGTCGCGAATAAATCCGACCGTATCCGTGATGAGCACTTTCCCACCACGCGGGAGTTCGAGCTCACGCGTCAACGGGTCGAGCGTCGCGAACAATTCATCCTGCTCATACGTGTCCGCATCCGTCAACCGGTTGAAGATTGTCGACTTCCCAGCGTTCGTATACCCGACAAGAGCGACTTGGAACACACGATTTTCTTTCCGGCGTTCTCGGTAACGATCACGGTGCGCGACTGTTCCTTCGAGTTGTTTTGTGATCTCATCAATGCGACGCTTGATATGGCGACGATCCGACTCAAGCTTCGTCTCACCAGGACCACGTGTCCCGATCCCTCCACCGAGCCGTGAGAGCTGTGTCCCTTGTCCGATTAGACGGGGAAGCAAATAGTTCATCTGCGCGAGTTCGACTTGTAGCTTCCCTTCACGTGACTGGGCACGACTTGCAAAGATGTCTAAGATGAGTTGCGTACGGTCGATCAGCTTCATCTCGTCCGGGTCGTTCAGGGCGATGCGAATGTTCTTCGACTGCGCAGGCGTCAACTCGGCGTTGAAAATCAACAGGTCCGGCTCGAACTGCTCGACGAGCATCGCAAGTTCTTCTATTTTCCCTTTCCCGATAAAGGTACGACGGTCGATTTGTTGGCGTTTTTGGTCGAGCCGGGCAACGACGTCACCTTGCGCCGTGTCCACGAGTTCGACGAGCTCGCTCATCGACTGTTCATATGTCCAATCATCGACATTCGGTAACTGACAGCCGACGATAATAACTTTTTCACGTTCAATCATGTAATCCCTCATTCCATAAAGTCTCACCTTTCATCTTACCACGAATCAGCGCATAGAGAACGTCCGTTTGTGGTAGGATAAAAGAAGAAGGAGGCTTGACCATGACGAAACGTAGAAAAGACTATCCGCTTCCCGAGTTTATCGAAACTTACTTGTATCATCTCGGTGCAAGCGGTCGTCAACCCTCGACGCTCAAACGATATCGCTACGACTTGATTGACGTGCATAAATACTTTCACGACCACAATGTCGAACTAAACGAACCGACGGACTGGCTAGACGTCCCAATCGAATCGTGGAAGACGTTCGTGAACGACTTCTTAATCGAAGAGAAGCATTATCAACAGGCGACCGTCGCCCGCATCGTCACGGTCATCAATAGCCTGACCCACTTTTTAAATCCGCTTCGGAAAAAGATGCTTGCCTATTCACAGCCGGCGCATACGCTGACAATCGATCAAATCGCACTCGAGTCTGAATTCGACCGGCTCGTTCAAACGATTCGATCGACGAGAGGATTGAGTGAGAATCAGCTCCAAGCTCATCCCTATCTTGTCAATCGGAACGAACTGATTGTGACACTCTTCTATAAATATGGATTACGTGTCCATCACATCATTCGTTTGCGAATGAGCGACTTACATTTGGCCGACCAGACCTTTGATGTGTATGACCGGCTTGGCAACCAGTTCACGTTGAAGCTGTCCCAAGAAGACCAATCGTTACTCATGAACTACTTGGCCGATATCCCGACGCCAGTAAGACCACGCTGGTATTCAGAAGACCCCGTCTTCGTTTCATTCGATTTCGCACGGATGACGTTCCGCTGGGTGTACGCGAAAAATCAACCGAAGCAATTGACGATCGTCATGATCACGAAGATGATGCGTCAATTAAATGAACGGAGCGGATTCGCACGTTCCGTCACCCCGTCGATGCTCAGGAACGCCCACGTGTTAAAGACATATGCGACCGACATGACGCCAATCGAGCGGATGAACATCACGTGTATGCATAAAGAGTCTTCCCTTCGCCGGTACGAGCAGGCGTATGAGGAGTTCGGAACCGAATTATTCGATTCAGACGAAAGACCCGCCCTCTCGTAAAGGGCGGGTCTAGTACTGTTATTAAACGTAAACAATCCATCGCTATACCGTTTCAAAAAAAGAATCAACTTGCCGTTCTGTCACTTCGCTAAGTGTAGAAGGATTCCATATCGGAGTACGATCTTTATCAACAAGAACTGAACGAACCCCTTCATAGAAATCATGACATTTCATAAAATGCAATGCGAGGTTTTGTTCCATATCAAAACACGCTTGAAGAGATTGCTCTTTCCCTTTCTGCATTTGACGAAGGGTCACTTTCAATGACGTGGGTGACATAGATCGGAGTGTCTCTATCGTTTTCTCTGCCCACTCATCGCCTGTTCTCGCACCTTGTTTAAGCGATGAAATAATCTCTTCAATTGTTTCAAACCGAAAGTACTGATCGATTTTGTCTTGTACGGATGATATTGACGAAGGAAGAGAAACAGGTCTCCGGAACGAATCCAATAGCTGATTGAGGTCCGTTTCAACTGAATCAGGCGTCCAACGTTTTTCCATCATGCCTTCTTTTAATTTGGGCCAATCCTTGCTCTCAATGAAATGGTCAGCTGCTCCGATATAGAGCGCATCTTGTGCATGGATACCGGTCGCGGTTAAAGCAAGATATCTTCCTACTGAACCAGGCATCTGATTTAAAAAATAACTTGCCCCGACATCAGGGAAAAAACCGATGTTCATTTCTGGCATTGCCCATTTGGACGATTCAGTTACAATCCTGTGTGAGGCACCTATTGATAGTCCGACGCCACCACCCATGACTATACCGTTCATGAATACGACGACTGGTTTTGGATAATGATGAATCTCATAGTCCAATTCGTACTCGATCGAAAAGAATTGTTTGGCGTATGCTTCTATATCATCTTCTTTTAAATCATATAAGGCGCGCATATCTCCACCTGCGCACAGACCCTTTTCGCCTTCTCCGTAAATACATACGAATGATACACTGTCATCTTGCTTCCATTTTTTTAGCTGTTCATTCATCGTATCTACCATATCAACGTTTAAAGAGTTTAACGCACGGGGGCGATTCAGCTTGATCCACCCAATTCCATTTTGAACTTCTGTGACGACACTTTCTCGAGCGTCCACTATCGATCACCGCCTTGATGATTGTATAAGTTGCTATGACTTAAACGCAAAGTACACTTACTGAGAACAGGTTGAAATGATCCAATCATTATTTATCTTGGAATTCCGCCTCACGCTTTTCGATAAAAGCATTGACCCCTTCTTTCATGTCTTCCGTTGTAAACAACCCTGCCCAAAGGTTTGCTTCAATCGCCAGACCTTCTTCTAATGTTGTTTCCAAACCTTTATTTACCGCCTCCATCGTTGCCGCAATCGATGATCGACTCTTTTTAAGAGCAATAGTTTCGGCAAGTTGTTTCGCTTCATCCATTAATTCAGCAAGAGGCACTGATTTGTTCACTAATCTAATTGATTCCGCTTCTTTCCCCCCAATGATTTTACTAGTCAAAATCATTTCAAGAGCCTTTGACTTATTCGTAAGACGTGCCAAACGCTGCGTACCTCCAAAGCCCGGGATCAATCCCAAGTTCAGTTCGGGTTGCCCAAGTTTGGCTTCGTCTGCAGCAATCCGCATGTGACAACTCATCGCAAGTTCCAAACCTCCACCTAAGCAAGCCCCATTAATCGCAGCAATGACAGGTTTGTGTAATTGTTCAATCTTGTTTAAGACAGTCTGTGCATTTACAGATAGTGACTTCCCTTGTTCTTCACTATCGAACGCAGATACAAATTCTTTGATATCAGCACCTACAATGAAGAATTTCCCTTCCCCTGTAATCACGACTACCTTTATCTCTGAATCATTCGCGACATAATCAACGCATTCTGACAATCCGTTAACCGTTTCTGAACTGATTACGTTTGCCGGTGGATTATTTAAGAATAAATAAGCCACATGATTTTCTACTTTTACTTTGATGTTTGAAAATTGTTTTTCATTGCTCATTTTTTTGTTCTCCTCCTCATTTTAGATTGCATTTAAGCGTTGGTTTCTTTCATTAAAACCTTAAGCTAGAATTCGTAACCAAAATTGTTTTGTAACAAAACTGTTTCACCACGAAATTTAACATGCTATGATGAACAGTGTCAAGATAAGGGGAGAACGATATGGAATTGAAAGATTGTATTAACTTTTTACTAAGCGCTAGCCAGAATAAGGTTTTTAAATATTTCAGCAAGCTACTAGAAGAGTATGAAGTGACTCCAGCTCAATATGGTGTATTAAACTGTTTGTGGAGAGACGGACAGCTTTCCCCGAAACAGATTGGAGAAAAGTTGTATCTTGAAGCTCCTACGATTTCAGGAATACTTGATAAAATGCAAAAATCAGGACTGATCGAGCGTTCGATTGATCCTGATAATCGTAGAAACGTATTGGTTGTACCTACTCAAAAAGCTGAAGAATTGCGAAGTGGAATCGAAGCTGCGACAGTCGAGCTGAATGAAAAAGTTTTCGAAAGTTTATCGGATCGAGATGTGGAAATTTTAAAAAAATCATTAGAGATTATCATCCAAATCGATTATTGATTTGCAGAAAGGACATTCTCCCATCATGAGAGAATGTCCTTTCTATCGTTATCTTACCCATTCATCCCGCAACAACCCGTAGACGACATGGTCGACATAACGGTCATATAACCATTCCGCATCTCGAATGAACCCTTCTTCTTTAAAGCCAAATCGTTCCGGAAGTGCCCGACTCTTTACATTCTCTGTCGCGACTCGAATCTCAATTTTATTTAGTTTAAGGTCTCCGAACCCATACTCGATGATGGTCCCGAGTGATTGAGTCATGATGCCCTTTCCCTGAAAATCTTGTCCGAGCCAATACCCGATCGTGCCACATTGGATTCCACGATTGATTTCGTTAAATCCGATTGTCCCCGCTAGTGTACCCTTATACATCAAAGCGAACGATTTTGGGCGCCCGCCCGTTTCAATCAATCCTTTAATCCGTCCCTCAATGTTCTGCTTTGAGTCTTCCACTGAATCGATATAATCGAGCCACCCGAGCCACTCTCGCAGATAAGGCTTCGATGTCATCGTCAGTTGAAATAATGCTTCAGCGTCGTCTACATTAAACATTCTTAGCGTGAGATCGTCATTTATTTTGTATTCAAGCATATAGACCCTTCCTTCTCAATCATCAAATTATGTATTCACTTTTAATAGGTCACTGCAACTTTTAGCAGACCCTGAAACGCTTTCTCTGCAGAACAAACACTATGCGTTTGTAGTCCATAAAAAGAAATCAACCGATCGCCAAGTATTGAGCGTAGCCGCATCTTCTCATTTACCACTTTCCAAGGTAGTGAAAAATCGAATCAGTTAAATCAATTTATCAAACTAAGAAAGTTCTACATCGATGCTAATCGAGATCGCTATTGCTTCAATCAAAACATGTTCCACCTCCAGAGCAGACACTCGCAATGACATTCAACCGGATTCTATTCATTACTAGTTTCAAAGGTTTTGAATCAAGAAGTATTAATCATATACATAGCTTATACTAAAAGAAACAATTAATAAGGAGCGATGCCTTATGCCTAACCCTTCAAAAGAACAAGTTCTTGATCTACTAAGCACGCTGAAATTGCGTTTTGATGACCATCCAGAGCGGCATAAACATGTGTCATGGTCTGACATTTCAACAAAAATTGAAGCTGCGGAAGAAAAACTTCTGTCCTTATTTCAAATGGAACAAACCGGAGGAGAACCGGACGTGATTTGTCTACCTAGTGGTGGCCTTGCTTTTTGCGACTGTTCAGCGGAGAGTCCAAGCGGTCGTCGCAGGCTCTGTTATGACGACACCGCACTCGAAGCGCGAAAGAAGAACAAGCCTGCTAGAAGTGCAATCGCTATGTCTGACCAGATGGGTATCACCCTTCTCGATGAAGAAGCATACCGACACTTACAAACGCTCGGAACTTTTGATTCGAAGACATCGAGTTGGATTCAGACACCGGACACAATCCGTCAAAAAGGCGGTGCGCTGTTTTGCGACCGTCGCTATGGACACATATTCGTCTACCATAATGGTGCAGATTCTTATTATGCCGCTCGAGGATTCAGAGGGATGTTCATGATTTAAGCAAGGCGTTATATCTTGTTTATTGTAGAAAGAGCAGACACATTAAGAAAAACTTGTCATGATGGTAAAAGTCAGCTTTTAACACTCGACTCACTTGAAAAAATCGAAGGGTGAAGAATATAATTTCTTAACTTTTAGGATTCATATAATTTTTTCAAATACGGTAATTGAAATAATAATAACTAGTCTCTCAGCTTGATTAGATTTCACATACATTTCCATCAAAAAACTGCAGACAATCTGTCTGCAGTCCTCGTTTATGCGTGAAGTGTCACATTCAACTCTTCCGCGACCGTTTTGAACGCTTCGAGTGCCCGTTCGAGGTCATCTCGCGTATGTTCCGCTGTGACGATGGTCCGGATACGGGCTTTTCCACGCTCGACCGTCGGGAAGGCGATACTTTGTGCGAATACACCATGCTCCTTCAACTTGTCCGAGAACGTATGCGCAAGCGTCTCTTCGCCGAGCATGACCGGTGTGATTGGTGTCGTCGCATGTCCGATATCGAAACCGAGATCACGTAAGCCGTTCTTGAAGAATTCGGTGTTCACCCACAGCTTGTCAAACAACTCCTCTTCTTCTTTCATGACACGGATCGCTTCACGGTTCGCCGCCACGACTGCCGGTGGATGTGATGTCGAGAAGAGGAACGGGCGACCTTTATGGATCAAGTAATCGCGAACGTCTTGTGAACAGGCTACGTAACCACCAAGTACCCCGATTGCTTTTGAAAGCGTCCCGACCTGTAGCGCGACACGACCGTCCAGACCGAAGTGATTGACCGTCCCACGACCATTTTTCCCAAGGACACCTGATGCGTGCGCATCATCGACCATGACCGCAGCGTCATACTTCTCTGCGAGTTCGACGATGGCTGGGAGCGGTGCGATGTTCCCATCCATCGAAAATACACCGTCCGTCACGACGAGACGCGTGCGATAATCTTGTGTCTCTTTCAACGCCTTCTCCAAGTCTTCAAGGTCGACGTGCTTATAAATACGACGCGCCGCTTTCGTGAGACGAATCCCATCAATGATGGACGCATGGTTGAGGGCGTCACTAATGACGACATCCTCCGGTCCGAGCAGTGCAGACAACACCCCGAGGTTCGTCGCAAATCCTGATTGGAAGACGAGTGAGGCCTCCGTATGTTTGAACTCGGCGAGCTCGCGCTCAAACGCTTCGTGCATCTCGAACGTCCCGGCAATCGTCCGGACCGATCCCGTTCCTGCCCCATATTGCTCGACCGCTTCAATCGCCGCTTGTTTTAATCGCGGATGGTTCGCGAGTCCGAGGTAGTTGTTCGAGGACAACTGGACGAGTGATTTCCCATCGATTGTCACTTCATTCCCTTGTGCCGATTCGAGTGGGACGAGCTTACGGAACGTCCCCTCTTCTTTCATCTCATTGATTGCTTGTGTAATATGTTCAAATGCCATGTTGTTTCCCCCTTTAAGGTATTAAGACGACCTTTCCACATTTCCCTGCCCGCATGAGTTCGAACCCTTTCTCGAACTCCTCGAGCTTAAAGACGTGCGTGATGATCGGTTCGACGTTCAACTGACCCGTCGCAAGCATCGTCGAGACTTGGCTCCACGTCTCATACATTTTTCGTCCTGTGATCCCTTGGACACGGACCCCTTTAAAGACGACGTCCCGCGTGAGGTCGATGGCGACCGGACGAGCCGGGAGTGACAAGACGTTGACGTCTCCACCTGCCGTGACCATCTTGAACGCCTGATCAATCGCAATCGGGTGTCCGCTCATCTCGCAGACGACATCAATCCCGTCTCCGTTTGTCTCACGCTCGATCAATTCGAGCGGATTCTCTTCTAAACTGTTGATGACGACATCCGCCCCCATCTCTTCAGCGAGTTTTAAGCGATACGGATTGACGTCGACCGCGTATACTCGGCTTGCACCTGCTGCTTTGGCGACGCCGACCGCCATGAGTCCGATCGGTCCACAACCGACGATGGCGACCGATTTGGCAGACACGTCACTCGCTAACACCGTATGGACCGCATTGCCGAGTGGTTCTTGAATCGAGGCGAGTTTTGCCGGCATCGATTCCGGATTCACCCATAAGTTCTCTTCAGGCATGACGACGTATTCTGCGAAGCAGCCTTGCGTGTCCACGCCGATGATTTTTGTGTTCTTACAGATGTGATACTGTCCGCGCAAACATTGTTTACACTGATGACAGACGATATGCGTCTCTGCAGACACGGTTTGTCCGATCTGGATACGCTTCGTCCCTTCCCCGAGCGCCACGACTTCTCCCGAAAATTCATGACCAAATACGTACGGTGGTTTGACGCGACTCTGTGACCACTCATCCCACTCATAGATGTGGACATCGGTCCCGCAAATCGATGTCGCTTTTACTTGAATGAGCACTTCTCCAGGCCCTGGTGTCGGAACTGGTACGTCGACCAGTTTTGCCCCAAAACCGGCCGTGTGTTTTTGAATCGCTTTCATTACTGGTGTCGTTGTTTCCTTCTCTGTGGTTGACACGAGTTGTTCCATTGAAAACGTCCCCCTCTTGTCTCTTATGATCGAACGATACGTTCTTTATCATCTTGTCATAAAATGACGAAACTGAGAAGATGGAACGTCCGATTTTCATAAAAAAAGAGGAGCCATCCGCGCCGATGGCTCCTCTTAACAAGAATAGGACCTATGTCCCTACTGCTCATCGTGGCTCGATGATGAGCTTGATGGCAGTACGTTCCTCACCGTCTATCATAATATCCGTAAAGGCTGGAATGCAAATCAAATCGAGACCGCTTGGCGCGACAAAGCCTCGGGCGATTGCGACGGCTTTGACGGACTGATTCAGCGCACCTGCCCCAACCGCCTGTATCTCACACGTTCCTTTTTCACGTAGCACACCCGCTAAAGCACCCGCAACGGAGTTAGGGTTCGATTTTGCCGAAACTTTGAGTACGTCCATTCTTGTTTCCCCCTCGGGTAGGTTGTTCAATCAAACCAGACGGTCTGATCATCTAGGTGTATTCGTTCGATTTTTGTCGCTCGTTTCGTCTGATCATCGATTGTAATGAAAACTCCATTAAGTTGTTCCCGTCCCTCGGCAACTTCAAACCGAACTGGGAGTTGTGTCATAAATTTTTTTAAGACGACCGATGCATCCATCCCGAGCACCCCGTCTAGTGGGCCGGTCATGCCGACGTCTGTAATGTAGGCCGTTCCGTTCGGTAGGACACGCTCGTCCGCTGTCTGCACGTGTGTATGTGTCCCAACAACGGCTTGAGCGCGGCCGTCAAGATGATACCCCATCGCAATCTTTTCACTTGTCGCCTCGGCGTGGACATCGACGAAGATCGCATCGACCTCGTCCCGCACTTCTTCAATGAGACGGTTGACAGTCCGGAACGGGCAGTCAAGAGATGGCAAGAAGACATTTCCCATGACGTTGATGACGGCCAATTTCTTCCCATTCTGCTTTAGCTTCATCATCCCGACACCCGGTGTCCCATCCGGATAGTTGGCCGGACGAACGATCCGGTCGGCATCGTCGATCCAATCAAAGATGTCGCGGTTGTCCCACGTGTGGTTCCCCATCGTCACCCCATGAAAGCCGAGCTCCAAAAACTGTTGATAAATCTTTTTCGTGAGACCGCGTCCGTTCGCCGCATTCTCCCCGTTGACGAGCATGAACGTCGGGTTGTATTTATCTTTCAACCGACCAATCTGATTGCTTAAAATATCTCGACCTGGTTTACCGACCACGTCACCGATAAATAAAATTTTCATATAAAATCCTCCCTCAAACAGAAAAAGCGGAGAAATTCTCCGCTTCGTTTACTTCGCATAATCGACGGAACGTGTTTCACGAATGACCGTCACTTTAATTTGTCCAGGATAATCGAGTTCATCCTCGATTCGCTTACAAATATCGCGTGCCATCTTGCCGGCGACGACATCGTCGACGACATCAGGACGAACGATGATTCGGACTTCACGTCCCGCTTGAATCGCATACGATTTTTCGACACCTTCAAACGACTCACAGATTGACTCGAGTCGTTCGAGACGGCGAATGTAGCTTTCAAGTGTCTCTTGGCGAGCTCCAGGACGAGCTGCTGACAAGGCGTCGGCCGCTGCCACAAGTACCGCAATCGTCGATGTCGCCTCGACGTCCCCGTGGTGGGAAGCAATCGAGTTGATGACGACCGGATGTTCTTTGTACTTCGTCGCAAGTTCCACACCGATCTCGACGTGACTACCTTCGACTTCGTGATCGATCGCTTTACCGATATCGTGTAAGAGCCCTGCCCGTTTCGCGAGCGTGACGTCTTCCCCGAGTTCGGCTGCCATCATCCCGGCAAGGTGTGCCACCTCGACCGAGTGAGACAAGACGTTCTGACCATAACTCGTACGATAGCGCATGCGACCTAGTGTTTTGACGAGGTCTGGATGGAGTCCATGAATCCCGGCTTCGAACGTTGCTTCTTCTCCGTACTCACGAATGCGCTCATCCACTTCCCGACGCGATTTCTCGACCATCTCTTCAATTCGAGCCGGGTGAATCCGACCGTCTTGAACGAGTTTTTCAAGCGTCATTTTGGCGATTTCACGGCGAACCGGGTCGAATCCTGACAAAATGACGGCTTCTGGTGTGTCATCAATGATGAGGTCAATCCCAGTCAACGTCTCGAGCGTCCGGATGTTACGACCCTCACGCCCGATGATGCGACCTTTCATCTCATCACTCGGTAAGTTAACAACGGATACCGTCGTCTCAGCGACATGTTCAGCAGCGTATCGTTGCATCGTGAGAGATAAGAGGTGTTTCGCTTTTTTATCCGCTTCTTGTTTTGCTTTTTGCTCGATTTCTTTTTGAAGGAGAGCAGCATCGTGAAGCGCTTCCTGCTTCGCTTCGTCCATGATGATGGTACGTGCTTCATCTTTCGAGAGGGATGCCACGCGTACAAGTTCTTGGCGTGCCTCTGCGTATAAGTCCTCCACTTTGCTTTCAAGCATTTCTGCTTCACGCTTGCGCTTTTCGAGTCCTCGTTCCTGTTCATCAAGTGAGTCTTCTTTCCGCTCGAGCATGTCTGCTTTGCGGTCGAGAAGCTCTTCTTTTTGAACGAGGCGATTCTCTTTTACTTTCTGTTCTTCGCGACGTTCACGTAATTCCTGTTCCGTCTCATTACGAAGTTGAATCATCTCTTCTTTTACTTCAAGCCGTGCTTCTTTTTGCATCGCTTCCGATTGTTGTTTGGCTTGCTCCACAATCTTAGTCGCTTCCGTCTCGGCACCTTGAATCTTCGCTTCGGCGATCGATTTACGCACAAAAAAACCTGCAACAAAAGCTATCGGCAAAAGGAGGATCAGAATAAGCCAGTATAGCCATTCCATCATGTTCACCTCCCTTTCGCAAGGTTATTTTATTTTTTTAATAAGTGAGTAGCACGGGCAAGCCCGCGCATAACTTTATTGTACTTATTTAAGAGTGAGAATGCAATGCACGGACAGGATAGAACTACCAATTGTCTAAAAATTATACTAAAAAAATCTCACTCGGATGATTCCAAGTGAGACAATCTGCTTATTCGTCATCGAGAAGTGAAATAACTTCGTCGTCTTCTCCTTCGACTGTGACCGTTTTTTCTCCGTTCAAGCCGTAGTGGTCGCGAATTTGTCGTTCCACTTCGGCAGCGATTGCTGGGTTTTCTTTCATGTACTGCTTCGCGTTCTCACGGCCTTGACCGAGACGTTCCTCATTGAATGAATACCAAGCTCCACTCTTTTGAACGATATCGAGGTCTGCACCGATGTCGATGAGCTCCCCTTCACGTGAGATTCCTTCTCCATACATGATATCGACTTCTGCCGTTTTGAATGGTGGCGCAATCTTGTTTTTAACAATCTTGATCTTCGTACGGTTCCCGACCATATCTTGACCTTGTTTGAGTGTTTCTGCACGACGAACTTCAAGACGCACCGAAGAGTAGAACTTCAAGGCGCGACCACCTGGAGTCGTTTCCGGGTTACCGAACATGATACCGATCTTCTCACGGATTTGGTTGATGAAGATCACAATCGTCTTCGACTTGTTCGTCGCACCAGACAGCTTACGAAGTGCCTGAGACATCAAGCGGGCTTGAAGACCAACGTGTGAATCTCCCATTTCCCCTTCGATTTCGGCTTTTGGTACGAGTGCCGCAACCGAGTCGACAACAAGGATATCAACCGCACCAGAGCGAACGAGCGCTTCAGCGATCTCAAGCGCCTGCTCCCCTGTATCCGGTTGAGAGAGAAGCAACTCATCGATGTTGACACCAAGGTTTTTAGCATACTTCGGATCGAGCGCGTGCTCGGCATCGACGAATGCAGCTTGACCTCCGCGTTTTTGAACTTCCGCAATCGCATGAAGGGCGACAGTCGTCTTACCTGAAGATTCTGGTCCGTATACTTCAATGACACGACCACGTGGATATCCACCTGCTCCGAGCGCGACATCGAGAGCGATTGACCCTGAAGGGATGACCGACACTTGTTGGTCTGTATTTTCACCAAGGCGCATAATCGAGCCTTTACCGAATTGTTTTTCAATCTGGCGCAATGCCATTTCTAACGCTTGTTTACGATCACTCATAGATAAATGAGCCTCCTTTAATTGATACTTTCATTATACGTGAACAGTTGGCGATACACAAGTTTTTTACGAACATTTATTCGCCTTTTTCAATTCGCTGGATGAGGGCCCACAACCCGTCTTTTGCAGCTCTCATACGAATCATATTACGTTCCTGATGTGGATACGTTCGCTCGATGACCTCGGTTCCCCCTGGCGTTTTCACGCCGATATAGACCGTTCCGACCGGACGACCCGAATTTGATGTCGGTCCAGCTTCACCTGTGAATGAAAGGGCATAATCGGCTTTCGATTCATGAGCCAACCCCACGACCATCTCATAGGCAACTTCTTTTGAGACGACTGAGTGCTGTTCAATTGTATCAAGGGCGACCCCCAAATACCTATTTTTTAGCTCATCCGAATACGTCACCATCCCTCCTAAAAAAACAGCTGACGAACCCGGTGTCGATGTGATCATCGACTGGACCTCACCACCGGTCAATGACTCGGCAACAGCGAGCGTTCGATTCATGCGAGTCAGCAATTGAACAAGATGCGAGGCAATCGTTTCTTCATCCGATCCGAAATAATATGAACCGACCCGTTCTAAAATTTTAGACTTCACTTCTTGAATCATCGCTCTCGCCGTCATCTCATCGACAGCACGAGCGCTGATTCGGAGTCTTGCCTCTCCAGTCTCGGCATATGGCGCGACGGTTGGATTTGCACCGTTCAACAAGTCTTTCACTGCATCGTCGAGGGCGGATTCACCAATCTCATAAAATCGTAGCGATTCCGAGACGAGCGTCGCACCTGAAAACTTTTTCGGAAACGTCTCATCGACGAGCGCTCGCATCTCACGCGGTACACCTGGGAGTAGCATCCATGTCGTATCACCAGGAATCCACATACCCGGAGCAAGCCCTACTGGATTTTGTAGCACGTCTGCTCCGCTCAACACATCGGCTTGGCGTGCATCCCCCTCATTCATCGGGCGATTACGCGAGCGAAGGAATCGTTGAATCGTCTCAAACGCTTCCTCATCCCGTACGATCGGACGTTCGAGCAGTTCAGAAAGGACCTCTTTCGTGACGTCATCCGCTGTTGGACCTAGCCCACCTGTGACGATGACCAAGTCAGAACGACGACGGGCGATCTCAAAAGTCTCTCGCATTCGTGCCGCGTTGTCCCCGACAACTTGATGATACAAGACCGGCACGCCGTACTTCGACAGTTGTTCTGATATGTAACTGGCATTCGTATTGATGATTTCTCCTAAGAGCAACTCGCTTCCTACCGCAATGATTTCGGCTCGTTTCATCTTAATTCCTCCTCGACTTCAAAAAAAAAGACGAGCTAGATCAACCAACTCGTCTCTGTCGACTTACATCGACTTCACAATTATCTTGTAGTTTTGTGCGAAGTACTCAGCACCTGAATAAATCGTCAGCGCGAGTGCCAACCACATCGCCCATTCGCCAAATGGGATTCCGACATAGCTGAAAATCGGATTACCGAATAGCAAGAAGATGATGGCAAAGAGTTGCACCCACGTCTTCGCCTTCCCAGATTTTCCGGCCGCGACGACAATCCCTTCGTCAGCAGCGACAAGGCGAAGGCCAGTGACAGCGAATTCGCGTGAAAGAATCACGACGACGACCCAAGCCGCAACGAGGTCCATCTCGACGAGGAGCACGAGTGCCGCCGTAACGAGAAGTTTGTCTGCGAGCGGGTCCATAAACTTACCAAAGTTCGTGACCAAATTGTGTTTGCGGGCCAAGTGACCATCCAGCCAGTCCGTAATGGCCGCAATCGTAAAAATCACACCAGCAATAAATTGGTGAAGTGGGATGTCAGCACCTAAAAAGGCGATGTTGCCCCAATCAAAATCAATAGCGAGTAAGACGACGAATACGGGAATGAGTACCACGCGTAACATCGTCAATCGGTTAGGTAGGTTCATGTAGAACGCCTCCTCTTAGAAGGAGAGTCGACTTATTCAGTGTCAACTCTCTTTACAAAAATATTTTGTGTGACCGGAGACTCTTGAAGCTCGAGCTCGCGACCGTTGACGACGATTTTCTCAACACCTGCGATGAGCCCGATTCGAATACGTAGCGTGTCCGTCTCAGCGTCTTCAATGACAATCGGGTTTTGTTTCGATTGATTTGGATATTCAGGCGCTAGGAATGCTCCTTCAAGTGATGTATCACGTACGCCAACATATGAGGCCGGGGACTCTTTTACATAAATCTCAGTTGATAATTTTTCACTCGTCATAAGTTCATATGTGATATCCGCACCGTTCGATTCTGTCACCGTAACCGGACCGGATTCTGCAGGCGGTTCTTCCTCAGCCGGATTCTCTTCAGACGGTTCTTCCTCGACAGGCTCATCTGCCGGAACATCCTCGTTTTGGTCGACCGTAACGCTAGAACTTGGCGGTTCAGTAGGACTCGCATCCTGCCCACCGAAGTCGATGCTTCTCACCGCAAAATAAACCGCAGTGATGAGCAAAAAGACAGTGAGGACAAGCAGTACTTTTGGAACCCACCTTGAAACCCGGCTCGTAGACTCCGAAGCCTTGGAATACGTTTTCTTCCGAGATAACTGAGCGGTCGGCTGTGCCTCGATTTTTGGTAAGTCTTTTGCATATGTTCCGTACAGTTCATCTACATCTAGACCGAGTGACTCCGCATACGTTTTAATGAACGCCCGTGCATAGAAAGAGCCAGGGAGATTTTTGTAATCACCTTCCTCGATCGCGATGATATAGCGCTTTTGGATTTTCGTCGTCTGTTGGATTTGGTCGAGCGTCAATCCGCTCTCCTCACGCTTTTGTTTCAAAAAAGTCCCTAGTTCTGTCACAGGGGTCCACACCTTCCATTCACATTATTATTCAAACCATTCTGACTCACGATGTGTTTCTTGTGGGATGATGATCGTTTCATCCGGGTTGTTTCTCAATTCAATAATATAATCAAAGTCTTCATACACGCAATCGGTGTTTCGGACATATAAGTCAGGATGTTCAATAACCTTCACTGCAGGCAATCGCATGACTTCACGGATGAGCTGTCGATGTCGTTCATCCATTGTACGAGTGGAGACGGCTCCATCAATTATGTATACGTGATCGCCTTCCCGTTCTTCTTCAAATAATGAGGTTCGAACGGTCTGTTTCATCAGTGTTGATGACAAAAACAGCCATCGTTTGTTTGCACACACACTCGCCGCGACGATAGATTCCGTCTTTCCGACGCGAGGATTACCGCGTACGCCAATCAATAAATGACGCTCTTCCTTCATCAACTCTGCGACAAAGTCGACGAGAATCCCTAAGTCTTCTCGCACGAAACGGAACGTCTTTTTATCATCACTGTCATGGTCGATGTATCGACCATGTCGAATCGCTATTCGATCCCTTAATTTGGGACGCCGTAACTTGATGACAGCGATAGCTTCCATTCGCTTCAAAATATGTTCGAGCCGATGGACATGATCAGCAGCCGGGGCTTTTAACAACATCCCACGGCGCTGTAGATCGACTCCATTGATGGTGACGATGGATATTTGAAGCATTCCCATGAGAGACGCGATATCTCCGAGGATACCCGGTCGATTTTGACACAGTTCATACTCGAGATACCACTCTTCGAATTTATGTTCCATCCCCAACCATCCTTTCGAGCGAGTTCACTACCTAGCCTATTTTAAATTATTTTAGAAGAATTGAAAAGAACTCGTTTATGTACAGTGACTAGATCATTGCCAGCCACCGTCGATGCGTAACACCGTTCCTGTCATATAGGAGGCGTCCGTTGAGCATAAAAAACGAATGGTTTTAGCAACATCTTCAGTATTCCCGAGTCGTCCAAGTGGAATGTCGTTCATCACGGATTCCTTCGACTCTTCTACCGTATCATTCATTGGCGTATCAATCCACCCTGGTGTCACCGCATTGATTCGAACATTGAACGGTCCCACTTCTCTGGCAAACGCTTTGACGAAGCCGAGCTGGGCTGCCTTGACTGTGGAGTAAAATACCTCGGCGGCCGCACCGACCTCACCCCAGATGCTTGAGACAATGACAATATCGAGTTGATGATCATACGGCTTCTTAGCTACAACGGACTGGACCAATCGAATCATCGCACGGACATGAATTTCATAGAGACGGTCGAGCTCATCGATTGCTTGGTCGACGACGAGACCATGAAGAGCGTGTCCGGCCACGTAGACGATTCGGTCGACGTTCGGCATTTCTTGTACCCACGACTCAACGGCACCTCGGTCTGTTAGGTCACAAGGGAAAAGTTCTGCCGAAAGATTTTCTTCATCAATCAAATGACGTAGTCTTTCGTGACCCTCGTTCGCATGCAAAATCAATTCATCTTCACGAAAAGCGAGCGAGACGGCACGTCCGATGGCACCGCTCGCTCCAACAATCAACGTCTTCATGGCTTTTTGACGATGCATACGGTCCGTTGCTCTTGACGGAACAACCGCTCGTACGCTTCGTATAGTTCATCTAATGTGATGTCATCAATCAAATTCGGAATCTCGAACAAGTTTCCGTCATTGAGCGCATAACGAGAAAACTGATTGGCGATGAATTCCGGTGAATTCAGTGCTTTTAAAAATTGTCCTTGCATCATGCGTTTCTTACGGTCAAGCGTTTCCTGATTGAGTTGAAGTGGACGTTCCAGTGCCTCCGTCACACGACCGACAAACGCATCGACTTCCGACGTCTCCATCGACAACGCAGCAAAGGCGAATGTTTCTTCTGACGTATAGTCAAACGAAAAGGCATCGTCAATCAGTCCTTCAGCATACAGTTCAGTATAGAGAGGGGCTGTCGTATCAAACAGTGCATGCATAAGCAATTCTACCGTCAACTCTTGCTTCAGACCCGCTTCGCCAGCTTGCGGGGCATCTTTATAGCCAATCATCACTTTCGGGACAGAGACATCCATCTCGATGACTCGTTCCGACAAACGAACCGCGATCGGCTCTTCAACCGTTTCACGGGCACTCAGCTTCGGTGCATCGAATGATTTGGTCGACTGATTGTTTCGAATCAATTCGAGCATCTCATCCGGTTCAATGTTTCCAACGACGAACAACGTCATATTGCTCGGATGGTAGAACGCTTGATGACAAACGTATAAATCTTCTGCAGTAATCTTCGAAATCGATTCGATAGTGCCCGCAATATCGATTTTAACGGGATGTGTCTCATACATTGCTTCAATCAAACCGAAATAAAGACGCCATCCCGGATTGTCTTGATACATTTGGATCTCTTGACCGATGATGCCCTTCTCTTTCTCCACCGATTCTTCCGTGAAATATGGAGTTTGAACGAAGTCGAGCAACGTTTGAACATTTTTCTGAATGTTCGACGTCGCACCGAACAAGTACGCCGTCCGTGTGAAAGAGGTGAAAGCGTTCGCCGAAGCGCCTTGACGTCCGAACTGTTGGAAGACGTCGCCATCTTCTTTTTCGAACATCTTATGTTCTAAGAAATGCGCAATACCATCGGGAACCTCGATCCAGTCTTCTAGTTTAAAGCGTCGGTCAATCGATCCATATTTGGTCGTGAACGTCGCGAATGTTTTTTCATATCCAGTCTTTTTCAACAAGTAAACGGAGAGGCCATTGTCGAGCACGTGGTGATGTAATGTCTCTCCGACGTTTGGAAAGTCTAGTTTCATGCTTCTCCTCCTTTCAAACAATAGACAGCTTCAAGCTCTATCTCATTCGCAAGGGCGATGACATGATCGCGTGTCGTGTTTTCGATAATCGCAATCTCTTCGTCTAGCGAGAATGGACGAACGTCCGCTCCGCTCATCCAAGCAATCAACTGACGCGGACTATCTCCGAGTTGACGACGTTGGTGGAACAAGAGTTCTTTCGTCTGTTGTAGCGTTTCATCTTCAAACTCGCCCGCTTGTAAAGCCTTCAATTGCTCTTCGATGATTTGTTCAGTCTTCTGCTGATTCGTCGCATCAATTCCTGCGTATACGAATAACTTTCGGCTGAGTGAACTATATTGTGAAGCAGCATAATATGCCAAACTTTCTTTTTCACGGACGTTCATAAACAGTTTCGAATGAGGAAATCCACCGAATAACCCGTTTACAATTTGCATACGTATCGCGTCTTTTGTACGTGGGTCGACATCGAGCGCATAGGCGAGATGAAGCTTGCTTTGTTTGATGTCTTGATGCTCCTCTAACCGCTTAAACTCACCTCGACTCGCTTCAGGTAACAGGCGTGGTTGACGTGTCCCAAGAGATTCCAATGGGTTAAAGGCCTGTTCGACTTGTTCACGACTGACATCCCCGACGACATAAATGTCGACACGGTCGTCTTGAATCATCGATTGATAGGCATCGTACAACGATTTTGGCGTGACATGGTCGAGTTGTTCAAGCGTACCGAGTGACGGGATTGCGAGTTCTCCTCCGAGCATCTCTTGTAGACGCTGTTGGGCGAATCGCATCTTGTCATCATAGACCGATTCGATGCGCTGGCGTTGTAGACGGCGCTCTTGCTCCACAATGAGCGGTTGGAATGCACCGTCATAGGCGTTTGGACGAAGCAGTACGTCTTCAAGCAATTTGATTGCTTGGCTCAGGACGTTTTCCCCGACAAGGTTGTCGTTGACGACTTCAAGTTGGAATTGGATGACATGCTCTTTTCCAATTTTTGAAGCGCCTGCATACAAGTTTGTGTCATACAAATCTTCTAGCGGTGTGTGAAATAACTCAATCGAAGGATAGGTCTCCGTCGATTTTTCCATAATGAATGGAAGTAGGGCTCGATCTGCTACCGTATCTGTAGAAAGTGGTGCAGCGAATGAGACGATACAAGTCGTCGTCTTAAATTTCTTGGTCGGATAGACCGAGTAGTGCAATTGATGCTCGAACTGCTCGATTCCTTTCATCAGCCGATCACTCCTTTTTTCGTTTTGGTTGGAACACGGCAGCGCCGCGTGCATATTCTTGGTCCGGTATGCCTGCCACGACATTCGCGTAACGTGCAACCGTGAATAAATAATCACTCAATCGATTAAAGTACGGAAGCTGCCGGTCGGCGACACCGAGTGCGGTCAAGTCACGCTCGACCCGTCGGCAGACAGAACGGGCCACATGCAGGCTCGCTGCGGCAACACTGCCACCCGGAAGGATGAAACGTATGAGCTCCGGGCATGACGTCTCCCACTCATCTATCCAGTTTTCAAGCTCCGTCACGATTGACAGATCGACCTTTTTTGGAGGTTCTCCAGTGTACATCAGTTCCGACCCGAGATCGAATAGGTCGTGTTGAACCTTCGTCAGCTGTCCACGAAGTGACTCGTCCTCTTGATGGGCAATCGCCAAACCAATGTGACTATTCAACTCATCTAGATGACCCATCGCTTCGATTTGAGGATGATGTTTGTCGACACGGCTACCGATTAAAGAAGTTTCACCCGTGTCGCCAGTTCGTGTATATCTTTTCATACGACTCCCCCCTTAAAATGCCACAAATGGTGACTCAAACGAGTCACCATTACGAGATGTGTGGTTGTTCAAATGGTAAGTAAATCTCAAATGTCGTACCGACACCAGCTGTACTCGATACGTTGACCGTCCCATGATGGGCGTCGACCACATTCTTCACGATGGCAAGACCAATCCCGGTCCCTGTTTTCGAACCACTCGTCCGCGCCTTATCGGCTTTGTAGAATCGCTCGAACACGAACGGTAAGTCTTCTTTCGGAATCCCGTGACCCGTATCGGTCAATTGAATCTGTATCCCGTCGGACATTTCGGTCGCCTCAATTCGAATCTCTCCGGAGTCGGTATGGGCGATGGCGTTGCCGATCAAGTTCGTGAACACTTGTTCGAGTCGGTCGCCGTCCGCTTCGATGAGTCGATGCGGTACGTCTGTCTGTAATTGAATTCCCTTCTCAGACGCCATTTGGTTAAACTTCCGCATGACGCGCGGCAAGAACTCCCCGATATCGAACGAGCTGAACTGCATCGTCTCTTTACCCGATTCGATGCGTGCCAAATCCAGCAAATCGTTGACGAGTCGGGCCAAGCGTAGTGATTCATCGTAGATGATTGAGGCGAACTCCTTCGTTGCCTCGTCACTCTCTGTCATGCCGTCGATAATCGCCTCTGAATACCCTTGAAGCGTCACGAGCGGTGTCCTGAGTTCATGACTGACATTCGCCACAAAATCGGTCCGCATCTTATCGAGTCGATGACTCTCAGACGTGTCCCGAATGACGACGACGGCCCCTTCAAAATCATCCTCACCGACGAGCGGTGTGACCGTCAAAGTGTAGTAGCGGTCATCCTGTTTCACTTCAATCGTCTTTTCAGATGTCCCATCCATCACTTCCTCATAAAGAGAGAGCACGACTTCATGGGGCTGCCCGTCTTGAAGCAACGGACTCGCTTGCGGATTCGTGACAATGATGTTCGCATGACGGTCGAGCGTAATGACGCCGTCCGCCATCGAACGTAGAATCGATGCAAGTTGCAATCGTTCGCGGTCAAGGGCATCGACATACTTCGCCAACTGGCTACTCATCGCATTGAAGGAAGCGGCGAGTTCACCGATCTCATCTCGCGTCTTCGTCTCGAGACGTAAATCGAATTGCCCTTCACCTGTCTTGTTGACCGCGTCCCGCATTTCTCGAAGAGGCGCCGTGATCCGTGTCGATAAGAAGAACGCGAACACGGTCGTGACGATGATTGCCGAGGCGACGGTCCACAAGATGATGGTCCGCGCACCCGTATTCGCACTCGAGATTGCATCAAGGGGTTCTAGTAAGTACAGCGTATATTGACCGTTTGATAACGAGAATGTCGTTCGGTAAGCAAGGGCCGCTTGATCGTTAAACGATGAGAAGTTCCCGATGGCCGTTTCCCCGACCGCCTGGTACGTTTCCCAATCTTGTCGCTCAAGTTCAACCATCAAACCGTCCACTTGATTGCCAAAGTTGGATCGAACCGAACCGTTTTCGAGAATATAATTCGCACCATAAACTTCGATGATTTGATCAATCGTCTGTGACGTATCCCCTTCATTCAACAATACCGATTGAACCTGACCTCCGAGTTTGGCGAGATGCCCTCGTTCTTGGTCGATGTGAAAGGAATTAAAAAATTCAAGCATCAATACCGAGACAATGAATAAGATTACGCTGACCAAAACGAGAATCGTCAGCCACAGTTTCGTGACGATACTATTTCGACGAATCATCATTCACTGGCAGCTTCGAACTTGTACCCGACACCCCATACAGTCGTGATCATATGAGCGGCGTCTGGAGAGACCCGATTCAATTTCTCACGAAGACGTTTCACATGTGTATCGACGGTCCGAAGGTCTCCGAAAAATTCGTAGTTCCATACTTCTTTCAATAACTGTTCACGCGAAAAGACTTTGTCCACCTGTTTTGCGAGGAAGAATAATAATTCGTACTCTTTCGGTGTGAGTGCGATCTCTTCCCCATCTACCGTGACGCGGTGAGCATCGTTATCGATTGTCAGGTGTGGAAAGACGATCAAATCTTTTGACTTTTCGCTCGTCTGCATGAATTTTGTTGAGCCTGAACGACGAAGGAGCGCCTTGACGCGAAGCACAACTTCACGTGGGCTAAACGGTTTGACGATGTAATCGTCCGCTCCGACCTCAAATCCTTGAACACGATCGATTTCTTCACCTTTCGCCGTGAGCATAATGACGGGTGTCGCTTTTGTTTTTCGAAGCTCTGTACACACTTCAACACCATCCATCTTCGGCATCATCAAATCGAGCAAGATGACATCGTATTCGTTTTCAAGGGCGATTGCGAGTGCCTCTTCGCCATTGACTGCCTCTTCAATCACATATTGTTCGCGTTCTAAGTACATCTTCAAAAGTCGGCGAATTCTTTCTTCGTCGTCGACTACTAAAATTTTCGTTTTCTCAGCCATTCCTGAAACCCTCCTAAGACCCATTACGAGTTGTAGAGAATGTTGCACATTTGTGAACATTCTACTCTCTGCCATAACTATACCACTCTATTATTTCGCTTCACAACGATGATTTGATGGACCAAATGAAAAAGAAGTCACAATCGTGACTTCTTTTAAGTCAAGCATACGAATGTAGGCCCGCAATGACCAAGTTGACGAAGACGAGGTTGAACATGATGATGGCAAATCCACCGACACATAACCATGCTGCTTTCGTTCCTGTCCAGCCGCGCTGAATACGCATATGCAAGTAATATATATAAATGAGCATCGTAATGAGGGCCCACACTTCTTTAGGGTCCCAGCCCCAAAAACGGTTCCAGGCGATCTGTGCCCAAATCATCGCGAAGATGAGGCCGCCGAGAATGAAGACAGGTAATCCAATCGCAACCGAGCGATAACTGATTTCATCAGCAAGGTCGAGGTCGACTTTTTTCGCAAGCGGTTGAAGCGCTTCTGCGACACGTTTCCGCAAAATGACGAAGCGAAGCAACGCATAAATCACGACACCGCCGATGACCGACCAAAGAAGTGTGTTCAACTTGAGTGTGTTGATCCAGTTTGGAAGTTCAAGCGACAATCCGCTTGCGCCAGACAACAGTTGTGCTCCTTCTGGGGCGAACAAGATTGGCATGAAATATTCATACGTTTCTACTTGACCACGGTCATTCGTAAATTCGACGACCCCACCGGCACCAATTCCCTTAAAGAGCATCGATACGATGATGAAGCCAAGCGTACACATGAGGACGAACATTGTCACTTCAAGCCACGTCCGCGATTTTGACTGTTCTTTCATCGACGTCTCATTTAACAAGAAAATAAGACCCGATGCAAAGCTGATCGCCAAAATGCCTTGACCGAGTGCGGCCGTCGTAACGTGGATTTTCAGCCAAACACTGTTGAGTGCAGGGATTAGCGGTGCGACCTCGCTCGAGAACATCGAGGCGAAGGCGATGACGAGTAACGCCACCGGCATCGCGAACAATCCAAGTACATCATTTCTATAAATACCGTATACGACAAGAAACCCTAGCACCATCATCATTCCAAAGAATGTCGTATATTCATACAGGTTTGATACAGGCGCATAACCGACACCTGCCCAACGCATAAAGAAATACGTCAATTGAGCAACAAAGCCGATCACCGCCAAACTGAATGCATATTTCCCATAGGCGACTCGGTTGACGTTCCGATCTTTACGCATTCCACTCACGGCGATCGTAAAGAGCACCGTTGAGATTGCATAAAGGAAGAACGCGATAAACAGCATCCGGCTGCTCCATTCAATCCATTCCATCAAGATTCCCCTCTTTCATCTGTTGACTCATTCTCCGATTCCGATGTGAATCTCGCCTGGTCCTCCCACATCGGTAAGCCTGTCTGTTCTAATAACGGCGAAACTTCCCGGCGGAGCGAAGACGGGTTTTTGTTCGTAAAGCCTGCAACGAGCACGCTGTCTTCGTGACGGCGAACCCATACGCGTCGATGCGGCCAGTACATGCCCATCACAATCCCAATCATGAAGATGGTGGCACCGACAATTAAGATTGGATACGTGGAATCACTCTTCACACGGAGTCCGCTCGTGCTCGCCATTTCTGTACCTGCAAACTGGACATCATAACGGTTCTCTTCATCGGCGACGTTGAGACGAATACCGACCAAGTTTGATTCCGTCTCTCCTTCAGGTGATTCGATATTGAAGAAGAAGGCAGGGTTCAGAGCACGAGGTGATTTCGTGTTCGGTTGCCCATCTTTCACTTCAAAGTCCGGATACAAATCTTTCAAGGTGACAGTGACCCCATCAACCTCATAGGATTTCTCTGGATTCTCCAAATCGACTTTGAACGGACCATATTCGTCGCCGGTTTCTTTATCTGCCAACATGAACGACATCGATAAGAATTCCGGACGGCTCGAATATTGTTCCTGATACACTTCAAATTGATCAAATTTAAACGGGTGGTTGACTTTCGTCGAACCGACATCGACTTGTTCTAGTTGCGGCGATCCGTCCTCGTTCGTTCCCGTTTTTTTGAATAACGTCAGTTCTGTCTCATAGTTTTTCGGAACGGCCCCCGCTTTTTCAATGGCGGCTGCGAACTTCGCATCCTCCTCATTGTTCTCCGGGTCGTACATCTCAAGAATGAACTGATCGTTCCGTAAATAATACTCCCCATCAGTCGCTTCTAGTGAGACCGTATCTCCTTCACGCACCCACTCGAGTGTGTCTGTATGAAAAGCAGGGAATACTCGGAGCATCGCCCCGAGGAAGAAGATGACAAGTCCGACGTGGTTGACATACGGACCCCAACGACCGAAGCGGTGTTTCTCCGCTAACAGGGCATCGCCGTCACGTTTGACGGTATATCGTTTCTTTTTGAGTAAAGTTGTGACTTCGTCAATTTGAGCTTCTGTCCCTTTACCTTGACCGAAGAGACGTTGACCTTTCATGAAGCGTTCTGTCCGTCTGACCGGTTGTTTCTTGAGCGCCTTATAAAGTGGGATACCACGGTCAATCGACACAACGATGAGCGAGAGTGTCAGCATGACGATTAAGCTGATATACCACCATGACGTATATAAATTATGGAATCCGAGCGCATGATAAATGGATCCCGGTGTCCCGTATTCCTGCGCATAGTATTGTTCAGCAGGTAACTGTTGCGGAATATACATTTCTTGAGGAAAGATTGTTCCGATTGCCGAACCGACAATAATCAAACCAATCAACCACAACCCCACTTTGACCGATGCAAAAAAATTCCACACGCGGTCAATGATCGATTTCGGACGACGTTTCGATCGTAAATCGGCGCCTTCATATTTCATATCTAGCATCAGTGCGTCCCCCGTTCGCTTACAATGACTTCTCGGCTAGCTCCATCAATTTTTCTTTCGAGAGTTCACCTTCATACTTTTCAATTACAATCCCTTCACCATCGATGACGAATGTGACGGGTAAATTATAAATGCCATAGGCTCCCTCGACTTCACTCTTCGTATCCATCAAAATCGGATAATCGAGACCTACACCGAGGTCGTTGATGAAGTTGTCGACGCGAAGTGGCGTTTCGCCCACGTTCACAGCCCAAAAATCGACGCCCATATCCTGAAGTGTCGCATAATTCTCTTGAACGACAGGCATCTCTTTCTTGCATGGTTCACAGAATGTGCCCCAGAAATTCAACAACATACCCTTTCCTTCGTAGTTATTTCGTTCGTAAAGGGTCGAGCCGTCGAGTGTGACGAGTTTGAAGTTCGGTGCCTCGTCTCCCGCCTCGATGCGTCCGTCGTTACCGGCCTGGTCGAACAGTTGCATGACGGTAATGGCTCCCGCAAAGAGAACGACCGTCATGATCATTAATCGCCAAAATGACCTCTTTTTCTTTTTTGCGACCGCTTGTTCCATCCGGTCGTCTTTGTTTTGATCTTTTGTCATCGTTTTCACACCATCCTTCAGTTGCTATTGTACTGAAAAAACATTAAAAACGCACATTAACAGACTTTTTTCATTTTTTTGTCACACAATTTACACAATCAAAAAAATCATCCCATTTCAGGACGATTTTTTATTGTTATTTTTTCTTCTTTTTGCCTCGTGGATTCGGCGGAACAGTCGGGTTCGCGAGTTCACGAAGCTTACTGATTTCTTTGTGTGAGAGCTCACGCCAGTCACCTGTGTTGAGACCGTCCAGTGTCAAGAAACCGAACTGTTCACGTTTGAGTTTAATGACCTCGGAACCGACTGCCTCGACCATGCGACGAATTTGACGATTATGCCCTTCTGAGATGACGATTTCAAGAATCGCCGTGTTCTTCTTGTGGTCCACAGACTTCATCTTCACTTTCGCGCTTCCTGTCTTAAAGCCATCATCGAGCTCCACGCCTGACTCAAGTTGTTTAATGGCCAAGTATGACGGGACATTCTTCACTTTCGCCACATAGCGCTTTTGGATTTTATATTTCGGGTGCGTCATCATGTTTGAGAACTCTCCATCGTTCGTCAAGATGATGAGACCTGTCGTATTGTAGTCAAGACGTCCGACAGGGAAAACACGTGCCCCTGGTGGTACGAGGTCTGTGATGACTTTGCGCCCTTTGTCATCTTCTACCGTCGATACATAGCCGCTCGGTTTGTATAGTAAGTAATAGACATGTTCTTCTTGTTCGATTTTGACACCATCGACCTCAATCTCCGTTTTCGGCCCAACTTTTGTCCCGAGTTCCCGGACAACTTTCCCATTGACGCGGACGCGACCATCTAAAATCATTTCTTCTGCTTTCCGGCGTGAGGCGATCCCCGCTTGTGCGATTACTTTTTGTAAACGTTCCATATCATTAATCCTTCTCCAATCTCTCTTCTTGCTTCGATGATTCCTGACCGAAGAACAAATCTCCTTCGTCCGTCAGTTCATCTTCAAATGTTAATGGTGGTAATTCCTCGAGTGAATTAAATCCGAAGTGATCGAGGAAGTGCTCAGTCGTGCGATATAACTTGGCACGGCCGATCGTTTTTGCACGTCCTGCCGATTCAATTAACCCTTTCGACAGTAGCGTATGAATGACACGCTCCACTTTGACACCACGAATTTCTTCGATATCTGCCCGTGTGACCGGCTGTTTGTAAGCGATGATGACCAAAGTCTCCATCGCCGCACGCGAGAGCGCCTGCTCAGCCATCGTCCCGACATACTTTTGAATGTAGGGAGCAACGTCAGGAATGGTCACGAGCTTGTAGACTCCTGCCGACTCCATTAGTTGAAACGGTCGATTCGATTTGTTGAATGAGATCTCTAGCTTACTGAGCTGTTCGCGTGCCGCGGCTTCTGAGATATCGAGTGTCTCGGCGAGAGCACGCACTTCCATTCCCTCATCACCGACGACGAATAGCAATCCTTCGATAATCGTTTCATAAGACAACAACCGCTTCATCCCCTTTCTTTGATGATTCGATGAACGAAATTTGAATGTCTTGGTCGAGTTGTTTCGTCTCGACGACCCTGAGCTTAATCAACTCAAGGAGCGCCATAAACGTCACCACGAGATCCGAGATGTTCGGTCGTTCTACAAAGAAGGCGAAAAACGATGTTTGTCGCGTCGAGGACACGTGGTCATGAAGTCGTATCATCTGTTCTTCAAGAGTTCGCTCTTCACGTTTGATCGTCTTTTTGCGTCGCTCTTTCCAACGTTTACGTTCAATCATCTTTGAATAGGCGTGGAGAAGATCCGAAAAGTTGAGGGGGCCGTCATACTTCGACACCTCGTCTGACATGTACGTCGTCAAATCTTCACCTGGTCGCGTATACAGTTCAAGACGGTTTTCTTCTTGTTCGCGCATAAAAACGACTGCTTCTTTATAAGCTTTGTATTCGATCAATTGACGAATGAGTCCTTCACGCGTCGGTTCATCACTGAAATCTGGAACATCCTCGTCATCCTCGACCGGAACGGGCGGTAGCAACTGCTTACTCTTCAATTGGAGCAACGTTGCCGCCATGACCAAGTATTCACTGGCCACGTCGAGTTCAAATTTTTGCATCGTGCGAATATAGCCGACATACTGGTCAGTGACTTCTGCCACGGAAATGTCGACGATATCAATCTCCATTTTTCCGATCAAATGGAGCAACAGGTCGAGTGGACCTTCGAACGTATCAATTTTAACGTTATAGGCTTCCATAGAGACACCTGCCATTTTACATTTTTGCGCTTTAGTATAACATGTTTTATAACACCGTGGACACGAAAGGAGAAAATTGATTCATGACCCCTTTTATTCATTATACGTTGCTTTTTGAATGTCATGCCGATTATTTCGAATGTCATGAGGTATTAGAAGAGGCATGGCAGGAAGGTGGACGACAACATCACGGCTATGCGGCACTCATTCAATACGCCGTCATTCACTATCATCTTCGGCGCGATAATCTCATCGGTGCGAAAAAGAGCTTGCGTCTCTTACGTCAAAAAGTGGACGTCGCTTCTCCCTATTTGAATGAGCTCGGTCTAGATGTCGAAGCATTTATCTCACAGCTTGATGAATGGCCGTTAATAACGACACTTCCCTTGCAACAAGAAGTTCGTAAGACGGTCGAATCACTGAAACCGTCGTTCCCGACAACGGAGCTGTCGTTCGAGGAGCTCGTGCACAAGCATCTTCATCGTGACCGCAGTGACGTCATCACGGAACGGGAGTTAGCGCTTTTAGAACGGCAACGCGCGAGAGGATGATCCTGAGCCTTTGACAAATCATACGTTGTGTTTTTTCAAAAGCTCGAACTCAATCAACCAGCTCTCCAGATTGCTTCGATTAACTTATAACGACGTGTAAAACCCCCGCAGTCACGGATGTGATTGCGGGGGCTTTTTGTCATCAGACGACCAATTGATTCCATTTGTCCAATAAATCGCCCGTCTTGCCTGTACCGGTTAACGTCAAATCAAGTGGAAGGACGTTTCTTACCTCGTCTAGAAGCTCGTAAGAACGTTTCTCGCCACGGAATGATGGCGACAAGGCGATATGGTCGATGACCATCGTCGTGCCTTTTTGCTCCATACCAATGATGCCAACGAAGTCTTCACCGACTTTCCACAAGTAGAGGAACTTCGACTCCTCCTCGTCGTACAATCGGACGAGTTCAAGCAAGCTGAGCGGAGATTTGTCACTACATGAGAATGCGAGTAGACCCATCGCCGTCTTTTCATGAGAACGTTTATATTTTACCAGCATCGCTGGGTTCACCACCTTTAGTCATTCAAGTTTCACGACGTGAACACGTGAGAGACATGGTTCATTGTGCCATAACCTTCAGGCAAAAATCAATTCTCGTCCCAAACTTTCACTTCAGCCATCTTCGTTCCTTGACGAAGCTTGACTGCGTGCTCAAGTCCAGATGTCACTTTACCGAATACGGTGTGAACCCCATCCAAGTGTGGCTGTGGCTCATGGACGATGAAGAATTGTGAAGATCCTGTGTCACGTCCTGCGTGTGCCATCGACAGTGACCCTGCTTCGTGTTTGTGAGGGAACGATGTCGATGTCTCGCATGGAATCGTGTAGCCAGCGCCGCCCATTCCTGTCCCTTGTGGGCAACCGCCTTGGCTGACGAACCCAGGGATGACACGGTGGAACGTCAATCCGTTATAAAAGCCGCTGTTCGCAAGTTTTTCGAAGTTTTCAACCGTGATCGGTGCTTCATTGTGGAATAAATCAAATTCAATCATTTCGCCATTTTCAAGTTTCATTGAGCCTTTTTTCATGTGTCAAGCAACCCCTTTTTCGTATATGTATCCTGCTGTTCTTCATTCACATTACCCATCTTATCAAAAAAACACGTCTGTCTCCACTTTTTTTGTGGAAACAGACGTTCTGTCTTATTGGATGACAGCGTGAACGAGTGGACGGGCTTCTGGTTTCGTCGCACCAATCGTATACGCATGGTCTAAACGTTCGACAGCTGAAGACATGTCTTCGATGTTCGAGCGAAGTACTGCAATTACGTCTCCCGCCTCGACACGGTCACCGACTTTCTTCTCAAGCGTGATGCCTGCCGCAAAGTCGATTTTATCTTCTTTCGTCGCGCGTCCTGCACCGAGGAGCATCGCCGCGACACCCACTTCGTCTGCGATGATCGACTCGACGTATCCAGCCTCTTTCGCAACGAATGTCGCCTCGTACGAAGCTTGTGGCAATTTGGTCACGTCATCGACGAGTGACGCGTCTCCACCTTGGGCTTCGATAAATTTGCGGAACACCTCGAGGGCATGACCGTCCGCAATCCGTTTCTCGAGGTCCGCATACGCTTCTTCAAAAGTTGGATAGAAATCACCCAGTACTGCCATATGTCCTGCGATTGTGAGAGCGATTGTTTTCAAGTCTTCAACTTCTTTACCAGACAGAACTTCAATCGCTTCTTTCACTTCGTTCGCATTGCCGATTTCAAACCCGAGTGGTTGGTCCATATCCGTGATGACAGCGACCGTCTTACGGCCTACGTTCTTCCCAATCGCGACCATCTCTTCTGCGAGTGCTTTCGCATCATCAAACGACTTCATGAATGCACCAGAACCTGTCTTGACATCAAGGACGATACTGTCTGCACCCGCTGCGATTTTCTTCGACATAATTGAGCTTGCAATGAGTGGAATCGACTCGACTGTAGCCGTTACATCACGAAGCGCATAGAGACGCTTGTCCGCTGGCGTCAAGTTTCCAGTCTGACCGATGATTGACATCTTGATATCGTTCACTTGTTTCGTGAATTGTTTTTCTGTCAATTCAACGTCAAACCCCGGGAATGATTCGAGCTTATCAATCGTTCCGCCAGTGTGGCCGAGTCCACGACCGCTCATCTTCGCGACCGGGATACCGATTGATGCGACGAGTGGTGCCACAATCAAGCTGATTTTATCCCCGACTCCGCCTGTTGAGTGTTTGTCGACTTTCTTCCCTTCGATATTCGAAAGGTCAATCGTGTCCCCTGACTTGACCATTTCCATCGTCAAAGCTGCCGTCTCATTTTCAGTCATCCCATTGAAGTAGATGGCCATTGACAATGCAGACATTTGATAGTCAGGAATCGACTCGTTCGTGAATCCTTCGACCACAAAGCGAATCTCCTCTTCGTTTAATTCTCCACCGTTACGTTTTTTCAAAATCAAATCGACCATACGCATAACTGTCGTCCTCCTAAAATAAAGTTACTTACATGTTTTTAATCGTGCCACGAACGAGTGACAGGAAGTCTTGACGAACACGTTCTGTTGTCTCGATGACTTCTTCATGATTGAGTGGTTGATCTAAAATTCCCGCAGCCATGTTCGAAACACATGAAATCCCGAGGACACGCATATCCGAGTGACGCGCGACGATCACTTCCGGGACCGTCGACATTCCGACGACGTCTCCACCGAGATGACGTGCCATTTTGACTTCCGCTGGCGTTTCGTATGTTGGACCCGTATTACCGAAGTAAACACCTTTTTGTACAGAGAGCCCAAGGTCTGATGCCACGCGTTCCGTCAATTTCACAAGTTCCTTATCATACGCTTCTGACATATCCGGGAAGCGTGTCCCGAATTCGCTCGCGTTCTTCCCGATGAGCGGGCTAGTCCCAAAGAAGTTGATGTGATCTGTGATAATCATCAAGTCTCCTGGGTTGAACGTTTCGTTACATGCACCTGCTGCGTTCGTGACGATGAGTGTTTCGACTCCGATCAATTTGAGGACACGGACCGGGAACGTCACCTGTTCCATCGAGTATCCTTCATAGAAGTGGAATCGTCCTTGCATCGCGACGACGCGCTTTCCTTCAAGCTCTCCGAACACGAGTTGTCCTGCATGTCCTTCGACAGTCGATACTGGGAAGTGCGGGATTTCCTCATATGGAATTGCGACCGGGTTCTCGATTTCGTCCGCGAGGACTCCAAGCCCCGACCCGAGAATGAGTCCGATTTCTGGTGTATCGCCCATACGCTCTTGCAAATACGCTTTTGTTTCATTCCAATTTACCATGAATATTGCCTCCTCAAATTTCGTTTAAGAAACTCTTTCCGTTTGATGGTGCCGCGACGTCAAAGTTTTCAGCAACGGTCGCGCCGATGTCTGCGAACGTACCACGAATGCCTAAGTCCGCTGATTTCGCCCCGTTATGGTGAACGATGAGCGGCACGTATTCACGCGTGTGGTCTGTCCCAGCATGAACCGGGTCATTCCCGTGGTCCGCTGTGATGATGAGTAAGTCATCTTCCCGAAGACGCTCCATCACTTCAGGAAGTCGAGCATCATATTCTTCAAGTGCGACCGCATAGCCTTCTGGGTCACGACGATGACCGAACAAGGCGTCAAAGTCGACCAAGTTCAAGAAGCAAAGTCCTTCGAAGTCTTCTTCGAGCGAATCGACCAATTTGTCCATTCCGTCCATGTTCGATTTCGTACGAATGGCCTTCGTTACGCCTTCCCCATCATAAATGTCACTGATCTTCCCGAGGGCGATGACGTCTTTACCATCCTCTTCAAGTGTGTTCATGACCGTCTTCCCGAAAGGTTTGAGTGCATAGTCATGACGATTTGCCGTACGGACCCACGCTCCAGGCGTCCCGATGAACGGACGGGCGATGATGCGGCCGAGCATGTACGGGTCTTCACGCGTGATTTCACGCGCGTATTCACAGATTCGATACAACTCATCAATTGGCACGATGTCTTCATGTGCAGCGATTTGAAGGACCGAGTCTGCAGATGTATAAACGATCAGAGCTCCCGTATTGACGTGCTCTTCACCGAGCTCGTCAAGAATCTCTGTACCTGATGCCGGTTTATTCCCGATTACTTTACGGCCACTGAACTCTTCTAGGCGATGAATCAAATCGTCCGGGAACTTTTCAAAGACACGGAACGGTGTCTCGATATGAAGGCCCATGATCTCCCAGTGACCCGTCATCGTATCTTTACCAGCTGAAATTTCTTCCATACGACCATATGCACTTGGTGCATCAGATACATCGATCCCTTGAATCGGTTTGATGTTTGAGAGTCCGAGTTTACCCATATTCGGCATATTCAATCCGTTATGCTCACGTGCAATATGTCCGAGCGTGTCGGCTCCTTTGTCACCGAACTGTTCAGCATCCGGTGCTTCACCGATGCCGACCGAGTCCATGACTACTAAGAAAATACGTTTAAACTTCTTCACAAAAAATTCCTCCTTTTCGATGTCTAGGCACGAGGGTGATGCTTGCGATACACATCATGCAAGCGCGACTTGTTGACGTGTGTATACACTTGTGTCGTCGCCAGGTCCGCATGACCGAGCATCTGTTGAATGGCACGTAAGTCCGCTCCATTCTCGAGCAGGTGTGTCGCAAAGGAATGACGGAGTACATGAGGTGTGATCTCTTTGTCAATTCCAGCAAGTTTGGCACGTCGTTTGATTATCTTCCAAAATCCTTGACGACTGAGCCGGCCTCCTCTGCCATTTAAAAAGAGCGCCTCTGTCTCTCTGCCGCCGAGTCCGTTACGAGCTTGTTGAATATAGCGCTCGACAAACCCTTGGGCGACCGAAGAAACCGGAATGATTCGTGCGCGCTCGCCTTTCCCTTCACATTGTAGATACCCCAATTCGAACTGTAAATCATCCAAATCAAGACCTAAAAGTTCACTGACCCGCATCCCGGTCCCATACAAGAGTTCAAGCATCGCCCGGTCTCGTAACGAGAGCGGGTCGGATGTCGGGACACTATCCAATAGACGTTCGACTTCCGCTTGTGACCAAGTATCCGGAAGTTGTTTCTCTGCTTTTGGCGTCTCTAGATAGAGGGACGGATCGGTCGTCGTGATCCCGGTCATCTTTAAATGATGATGGAACATGCGGATTGAACTGACAGCCCGTCTCAAAGACGAGGAAGCACGTCCGGCTTGAGACAATTCTTCGATATGTTTGACGATATGCGAACGCGTCACTTCATTCCAATCTTCCACCCCGAGTTGGGTCAAAGTCGATGCGTATTGCGTTAAATCGCTCGCATACGCCTGTCTCGTGTTTGCGGACATCCGCTTTTCAACAGTCATATATTGAAGAAATGACTCGATATGCGAACGCATCATACCCTCCTCCTTCCTCGTTTCACCTGAATACGCTTACAGCATATCACTTATGTAAACCGTTGTGAAGATGTCTGACCTCATTTTTTTATCACTTTTTTGTGACAAAATAACAGTGACTATTTTTTCTTATGATGACAATAAAAAACCATCCTCATTCAAGGATGGTTTGCATGTAAGGTTAACCGTTGATGACTGCTTTATGACCTTCAAGCGTGACGCCTTTTGCTTGGCATACTTTACAAATGCCATGAAACGTCAAGCGATGGTCTTTAATCAAAAATTCATATTTGCTCTCGACTTTCTTCTCAACGTCGACAAGCAAGTCTTCCATGATTTCTTCAACCGAGCCGCATTCGACACAGACGAGATGATGGTGCGAATGGTTCGCCCCTTCCGGTCTCAGGTCAAAACGCGCGACCCCGTCACCGAAGTTGACTTTATCGACGACACCAAGCTCAGTTAACAACTCAAGTGTCCGATACACAGTAGCAAGTCCGATCTCTGGCGCGATGCTCTTGACGAGCATGAACACGTTCTCCGCACTCAAATGGTCGCTCTCATTCTCGAGTAAGATGCGTACCGTCGATTCACGCTGTGGTGTCAGTTTATATCCTTTGGCGCTCAATTGCTGTTTAATTCGTTCAATTCGCGTTTCCATAAGGCGCCCCCTCTTTACATAGTTCACTACTCAAAGCATACCGAAGTTTTAGGCAATTTTCAATTTAAAATCATTACTATGTAAGTTTACCATATAAAATTACAGATTAGAATTATTTCAATCTGGACAATTGCCACCATTGAATCGCCATGATTGTCTTCGCGTCGGTAATGATGCCTCGGTCAAGCAAATCGACAGCTTCGTCAAAGGTGTATCGTTTCACATTTAAAAATTCATCTTCGTCCAAGTTCATCTCACCCGCAGATAGTCCTTTTGCGACAAACACGTCAACTCGTTCACTACAAAATCCCGGTGCCCCGTAGAACGAAAAGATTTTTTCAAGCGACTCGGCGGTATAACCCGTCTCTTCTTCTAATTCTCGCTTGGCACTCGCTAGAGGTTCCTCTCCTTTTTCCAATTTACCGGCAGGAATTTCGAGTGACATCGATTCGAACGCCTTTCGATATTGTTCCACCATGACGATTTTTTCTGATTCATCGACGACGAGGACGGCGACCGCCCCGTTATGATAGACGAGTTCTCGCACAGATGTGTTTCCATTCGGAAGGGAGACGACATGTTTTTCTACGTCGAAGATTTTGCCTTGATAGATGACTTCCCGCTCAATCGTTGTTTCTTCCATATGATTACTCCTCACTTTTCGATATACTCTGATTATGAGTCAAACCTACATTTCGAACAAGGAGGAATCTAGATGAGCGAACTCGGGCTCGGGACGATGACGATTTTAAAACATGGTGAGAACGAGGCGAAGCGAATCCTCGAGACGGCCATTCAATCAGGGATTCGCCATATCGACACAGCAGATGTCTATGCACGACAAGATGTCGAACGCGTTATTGGCGAAACGTTAGGTCACGAACGAAAGCACCTCTTTTTGACGAGTAAAGGGGGGAATGAGCTGACTGAGGAGGGGATGCGCTGGAATCCAAATCCATCCTACTTAGACGTAGCACTCCACGGGTCGCTTGAGCGATTGCGTACAGATTATCTCGATTTGTACTATATTCACGGTGGTACGCTCGAGGATGACCTCGACGCCACGATTGAATGGGCACAAAAACAAAAGCGAGACGGTGTGATCCGCCAAATCGGCCTCTCCTCGATTCGGCCGAACGTCATCAAACGATGGGTCGAGTCAAATGCTCTAGATATGCTCATGACCCCATACTCGCTTCTCGATCGGCGTCCGGAAACGCTTGACTACTCCATATCGATTGTCGGTCGTGGCGTGCTCGCCAAAGGACTTTTGACAGATGAATGGGAGGCACGCCTTGGTGACAAAGGTTTCGAGGCATGGCGAAAAGAGGACCTTGCAAGCGAGCTTGCCATGATGCCTAAACCGATTCAGGCATATGCACTCGGAGCCGCAAAGCGGTTTTGCGACGTCGTCTTACCTGGCGCATCTTCAGTCGAACAGTTGCAACAGACGATCCGTGCATTCGAGACTGAAATTGATGAGGACGTACTTGGCCGATTACTCGCCCGTTTACCGATTCATCCTTATACAAAACACGTGACCTGATTCATTCAGGTCACGTGTTTTTCACTGCGTGCTTTTATCTGTTCGATTGCCCAGTCTGCCCATCCGGCATAGTTTTCCATCATTCGAATGGCATATTCACTCGTCAATAAGTAGCCGAGCGTATCTTCGTCTGATTGATGTTCCTCCTGAAACATCCGGATCTGTTGCGCGACTTGTTCGTGATGAGCTTTCGTTTCTTCGATATACCGGACCGCTTCCTCGACTGGCAACAATTGAAGCAAACTGACTCGTAACAAATTCTCATCCTTCATTTTCGGCTGGAAAGACGTCGGTTGACGCAGCCAATTGATCAACTCTTCTCGTCCTTGATCCGTGATGGAGTATATTTTTTTATCCGGTAACTCTTGCTGTGAAATGTGCTCCGCCGAGACGAGCGCGTCGTCTTCCATCTTCAACAGTTCCCGATAAATCTGTGTATGATGTGCGTTCCAAAAATGAATCATCTGCGCCTTGAACGTCGCGTTCAGGGCATACCCGGTCGCAGGCTGATGGGTCAATAACCCGAGCAATGCGTGACGTAACGCCATATCCATCACCTTTTCCTTATCATACTATTTTTATAAGTGTATCACATTCTCTCACGGATTCGAGAATGCCAATCTGTTGACGACTTGTTTAAAACCCGACAAAATAGATAGAAGAAAGGAGAGTTGTCTATGCAACCGATTCATTCATCACAACAATTTGACGAAGCTACAAAAGATCATGGAATGGTGGTCTTCACCACATCATGGTGCCCGGACTGCAAACGTCTGGACATGTATGTCGACGAGCTCGTCAAAGACTATCCACAGTTCAACTGGCATGTCGTCGACCGCGACGAACTCCCAGATTTATCTGATGCACAAGAAGTTCGCGGCATCCCTTCACTTCTCTACTATAAAGACGGGGCAAAACAAGAACACCTCCACTCGGCAAACGCCAAGACGGAGATGCAAATCCGTTCATTCCTCGATACGATTCAAGCATGAACTGATTCCTGCAGACCATTCGGCTGCAGGAGTTTTTCAATTGTAATGACGTACATACCGCGAGTCGATGAATCGCTTCAAATAATATGGAAGTCGTCCATGCCAACTGAAACGTCCGAACGTCAACAGTGCGTGTCCCGTTGTCGTCAATAAAATGTTCATCGATTGACGTTTCCGAAACGGTCGCGTCGTTTCACCGAGCAATCGTTCCGCAACGTATCGACCAGATCGGACAGCATCGACCCCACCGTTTAAAGTGGAGGACATGTCTCCCGTCACATAAATCGTTGAGAACTGATGATGACGCAAATACGCGTCTGTCTCAATAAATTGATCCTGTTTTGCGAGGCCCGATTCAGACCACCAGTTCACTGGAACGACCCCTGTTGCATCAAGCACAAGTCCTTCAGAGGACTCATCGTTTTTCCTTTGTTTTATGACCACTACTCCAGACCTTACCAATAAGCGTTCCATCTGTTTCTGTCGGCGGGTCGACACGTCGGGTAAGACTCGCTTCGCATACAGCGTGACTTTTTTCGTCCGGACGCACGTAAATGCCAATTCAACGCCCGCTTTTCCACCGCCGACGATGGTTACTTGTGAACTCGAATCGATGCGGTCAAGTAAAGCTTGTGACATCGGTTTAAGCGGGGTCCCGATTCCTCGGCTCACTGCACCAGTTGCCAGCACAAGTCGGTCGTAATGAAACGGCCCCTTTTCTGTTTGAACGGTCTGTAAATGAGGATCGATCGCGAGAATCCGTTCTGCGGCCGGTTCAAGTTGAGGCAGTCGGACCGTTGCGGAATTCATGAGTCCGGCGATCACTTGCGGAAACGCTCCTGTGTACACCGTTTGACATTTTCCAATAAAGAGAACTTCATAATGTTCACGAATCTCCTCAATCCGATCGAGAATTTCAAGCTGACCATGACCGAGCCCGGCCAATACCAATGTCGGTTTCATCGCAAAATCCTCCGCGCCTCAATGAATCGTTGTGTAATCGTCATCACTTCGAGTAGGAGAAAAATGAGGGCAATCCCACCGACCCAGTTCGGGAAGAGAATCATCAAGGTAAATAGGATGAAACATTCCGTCCGTTCAATGATTCCAGGTTGGTAATAAAACGTCTTTTCCGACCGCCTCGAACTACTCGCTCCTACTGCGAGGAATAGCGTCATTGCGATCACAAAAGAAGCGATCAGAATGAGAAAGATCGGCATATATTCCGGATATCGAAGTGCAAGCGCAATCACTACAGACAACTCGACGAATCGATCGAGCACAAGATCAAGCACTGTCCCAAACCCACTCGTTTTCGACTTTCTAGCCATCGTTCCATCTAAGACGTCAAATAGTCCGGAAATCCACAGTAGAATCACGGCTGTCCAGTGCATATCGTTGTAAATAAAGATGCCTGTTGAAATCCCAATAATTCCCCCTAGAATTGTTACCTCGTTCGGTGTGAAATTCCACTTGAGCAATCGGTCTGCTCCTCGTTCAATGACCGGTTTGACGTATCGACTTCCATAAGTATCGAGCATGTTATCCCTCCTTTCGTTTAATTCGGTACATCGTCCCGACTTGGAATGATTCGTGCGTCGGTAACATGACCGAACGTCCATCCTCGAAATGATATTCACCAAAACTTTGACCGAACCGATAGATTTTTTTCATCAATCGTACGGGCTCACCGACCGCTTCCGACACCATGACGTCGGACAGTGGCCGCAATTCCCCATCAATCATGAGAAAGTCACCAAACCCTGGTGCGCTTTCATACAACTCTTTCGCCGTCCCTGTTGATGTCACTTTACCTGACTCAAGTAGTGTCACTCGGTCAGCCATCAGCATCGCCTCTTCACGGTCATGTGTGACCAAAACCGCCGTGAGGTCGAGCTCCTTGACCAAATCACGAATGAACCGTTGCAGGTCGAACTTCAGGTTTGGATCGAGGTTCGTGAACGGTTCGTCCAATAAAAGGACTTCCGGCTCAGCAGCCAGCGCACGTGCGAGACTGACGCGTTGTTGCTCACCACCTGATAATTCGTGAACTTCCGCATCGTAACGGTCACCGAGACGGACAACGTTCAACCACCTCTCTGCCTGTTCCCGGGAACGCGAACGGGTCGCGAGTGTGACATTCTCACCCACTGTCAAATGCGGAAACAATAAAGCGGACTGGGACAACATCGTCACACGCCGCTTGTGTGCAGGAACCTTTAACAAAGAACGGTGATTCCAGAACACTTCTCCTTCATCACTCGTATCAAGTCCTGCAATGATTCGTAGAATGGTTGACTTCCCAGAGCCGCTGACTCCAACGATGGCGTGGATGTCATGTGGAATGACTTCAAAATCAATACCATCTAACACTTGTCTCGTTCCATACCGTTTACGTAATGCTTGTACTTTCAAACTCATTGAAGACGTCCTTTCAGGAAGCGCACCGTCCACTGACTCAATCCTGAGAGCAGGAAATAGAGGAGAACAGGGATAATGATGAGCATCCAAGTGTTCGAGAGCGCGAGGTTTCGGTTATTCCCCGCATAAGATTGATACAGTTCAGTCGTTACCGTCGGAATCAATCCTGCACCAATCAATTGGACTAACGCGAATTGACTGAGCAGAATGACCGTCGTAAATAATACGATGGTTCGCATCGTTTGTGAGAAAAGCGGAAATAGTACATAAACGAGACGACGCTTTACCGTCAAAAGCCGTGCCTGTTCTAAGAGTGGACGACCGATGACCGCCATCCCGTTATAAGCGAGACGGATTGAATACGGCAATGTCACGATAAGTAAGGCAATCACGACACCGATATACGTCCCAATCAAACCCGCTTCCGCCAAGATCAAGTAAAGACCGAACAGCATCGCGAGCATTGGGATGAACAGTGGTAAAAAAACGAGCCACTCTAGAACGTGACGCCATCTCGATTCTGTCCAAAGAAGCCACCAGGCGAATGCCATTGATAACCACACGTTGACCGCGGATAAGATGACCGTCAACCCGATCGTATTTAGCATCGTCATATCGTTCCCGATTTCAGCTGTCGGTACCGCTTGGAATAGGGTGATGAACGGAATCAAGATGAAACAGATGATGATAAGCTGACGAATCATCGTTTCACCCCGCGTTCAATTCGACGACGAATGGAAGAGGTCAGCCAATATGAAATACACACACCACATCCGACAACCCATGTCCAGACAAGCGCCACAGCATACGGCTCACTCGCTTCCAAATAGAGGCCTGTCGACAGCCGTTCATATGCGAGTACTCCAAGTAGTTTTGGATAGGTCACTCCAAGTAATGCAGGTACTTCATACGCGAACGAAACGAACGCAATCATAATCCAAGTCGCATCAAGCAGTGGTTTAATCAAAAATGGAAATTCTGCATGCTTGAATTGTTCGACTGGGGAGAGTTGGAGCGTCTTCGCCGTCTCTAAATATCCCCGATTCAATTGTTCATACGTACCGAGCATCATCAAAAAGACAAACGGGGTCTCCTTCCATATGTATGTCAGGATGACCGTCACATAGTCTCTTTCATTCGCCTCGATCCAGCCACTGCCGAACGGTCCACTGAAAAATAATAAGATCAAATAAGCAGCGGCAATATGAGGGACGAACATCGGGATTCGGATGACCGACGACGTGATGCGCCACTTCTGTTGAACGGCGGTCCTCGCAAGCCATGTCCCGATGATGAGCGACAGGATGGTCGATACACTGACAACGTATAGCGTCATGAACAGACTGTCCCGCCACGTCTCATCCGTCAGAAGCGATGCCCAATCTGTACCAACCGCTTCCATTCCCAAAAAGACGATGGATACGAGTGATAAAAGTGATAGGACAATCGTCAATGCGACACTACTTCGCAACACGTGACCATTCCTCACGTACGGCATCAATCACGTCCGGTCCATAGTCTGGAATGGAACGTTCCTGTAACTGCTCTGTGTCCGGATACGTCTTGCCATCTCCAAGTGCTTCGAATGCTTGTTGGTCCGCTTCATCCAGTTTGGTCAAGTCAAGCGATGTCCCGTCTCCCCAATAGTCAGGCCCTTGTTTCACGAGTTGGGCTTCCGGTGATAGCAGTTCTTCGATGAGGACGAGCGCTCCGTCCGGATTCGGCGCATTGAACGGTATCGCTAAGAAGTGTGTCGACGCGATCGAGTGATCGAGGACGAGGGCACGTGTCTCTTTTGGGAAGATGCCATTTGCCACTTCTGCTTCGGCTCGGCGTTCATTAAATCCCATCGTCATCCACACATCCCCCGAAGCGTAGAGCTGATCGAGCTGCTCAAGCGTTTTTGGATATGTCCGTCCTTCTTTCCATAAATTCGGGGACCACGCTTTCAAGTCATCCCAGAACGACTCCTCAATGGTCGCATTCTCTTCTAATTCAGCACCGTAGCGTTCAAATAAAAGATGACGAATAAATGCATTACCGGTGAAATCAGTGACTTCAGGATACGTGAAACGACCCGGATTGTCTTCGGTCCAGCGACGTAATTCCTCAAACGATTGTGGAGGATTGTCAACTTTCGCTGCGTCGTAATGCAAGATGAATTGAACATTTCCCCAAGCGAGTTCCATATCATCCGTAGGGGTGCCGGCATCTGATTGTTGAGCCGTCTCATTCAACAACTTGGCGTTCGGGATACGTTCCATCAATCCATCACGGAGTAATTCAGCTTCTTTTGCATTTCGGAAATTGTCACCGTTGATTCAAACGACATCAATCGTCCCGACCTCTCGATCCGCTTTTTGATCGAGTGACAGCTGGCGCACGAATTCGGCCGCATCCATCGCGACCCGGTTCAACTCAACCTCGTACGATTCTTCGAGTCGTGGTGCCACATAGTCATCAATATAGCTATTGATCCCCTCGTCTCCACCCCACATATATAGGTTGACGGTCGATCCTTTTGCCGACTCAGTCGCAGCATCGAATGAATCCGAGAACTCAACCGCCTGTTCATTCCCACATGCTGCAACAAAGATCAGTAATACCGTCGTTAAAAATAATTTGATTGCCTTCATCGTTCTCCCCCTTTTTTACTTTTTCTCAAATCCCCGTTTCGCGAGCATTTCGAACATATTTGGGCAGATTGCATACACATTCGCACCGATATTCATCCACCACGGTGCATTGATTTCGCGTTTGCGCGTAAAACTCCCTTTGACAATCGCGTCAGCCAATCGCTTCGGGTCAAGCATAATTCCCTGAACACTTTCGGTATATGTACCACTTTTATCGGCCCGATCGAAGAATGGTGTAGCAATCGGTCCCGGATTGACGGTCATGACGTGGATCCCACGTGGTTTCAACTCTAATCGTAGAGCATTCGAGAACTGTAAGAGCGCTGCCTTTGACCCCGCATAGACGGCAGACTTCGGTGTCGGTACTTTAGCTGCTTGCGAACATATATTGACGATGACATCTCCTTGTTTCATGATGCGGGCACAATCTCTCGATAAAAGCATCGGGGCGACTGCATTTATCCGCATCGTCTCTTCCATCACATCAGTCGATTGATCGGTGACCAAGTCGAATTCGGCCATGCCCGCATTATTGATCCATATGTCAAACGTCCCAAATTGCTTCAACACATTTTCGACTAGGGTATCTGAATTCGCAACATCCGTGCACATCCAGTTGCCACCGCACGTTTCCGCCATCTTCTTCAATCGTTCTTCGTTTCGTCCAATCAATAAAATTTTATTTCCTTGTTCATAAAAAGAATGCGCCAATGCGGCCCCGAGCCCACTTGACGCACCTGTAATGACTACCCGTTTCATAACATCGCTTCTTTCTTTACGTAGATCCATTTATTGTCATCGCGGCGTCTCTCGATGTCGCCTCGCTCTTCGAGTAAGCTGAGGCGCGCAAACACCTCACTGAAGACGAGCGGCATCCCTCGTCGCATCTTTCTTCCATATAACTTCATCGACCAATCAAACACGCTAAGTCCGTCTTCCCAATCGACGAGCAATTGCTCACTACGCTCATACCGTTGACGAATCCGGTTCTCAATTAAATCGTTCGGGTGGTGAATTGGTTCACCGTGTCCACTGACGACAAGTTTCAAATCGACACCCTGCAATTTTTTGAGCGAGTCGATATAGAGGAGGACGGGTGAGGCGAAACCTTCATCTTCATACGGTTGCTCGATAAGAGGATTTGGTTCAACTTTGTCAATCAAATGATCACCCGCAATCAAGACACCCCCAGGTCCAATCAATCCAAGTTGATCACTCGCATGACCCGGCAAATGAATCGTCTGCCACGCTCCGTCTGGTGTGATATCCTGACCGTCATTGAAAGTCGTCGTGACGGTCGTCGGTCCGATCCAACGAAGCGCTTCACGGTAATCCGGTAACTTTTCTACAAGTGGAGCCGGTGCCCCGAACGAGACGGCCAATTCATGTAAAAAATGGTTGCCGCGTTTCAAAAAATTCGGAGTTTGTTCTAAGTATCGAACAAGCTTTTCGTGTCCGTATACCGGGATCGATGCGTCACGAAGACGCCAAGCCTGCCCCGCATGATCGGCATGATGATGTGTCAAAAATAAAAAGTCGATGTCAGACAACGAGAGTTCAAGCTCTTCAAGTTGCAGATTCAACGCGGTCCATGCTTCTTCTGTATCCGGTCCACAGTCGACCATGAAAAATCGGTTCATATGTTCGACGATATAGACGTTCACGTTCCCTACTTCGAACGGTGTCGGAATATCGAGTCTTGCCAGTTGACTTGAAATCCAGTTCGCCACGTCATCACCACCTTTTCATCCATTCTTTCTTTATTATACCCGTCTGAAAGATGCGTTTTCAATCAAACAAAAAAAGAGGGGGACATCTCCCCCTCACAAAAATGATTCTTATAAGTTGATGACCGTCACTTTATCTCGCGTCATCGTCTCGAGACTACGGCCGATTCCTTGAACGCCGAGCCCTGATTGTTTAACTCCGATGAACGGGAAGTGGTCTGGACCACGTTCCGTACGTCCATTCACTTGAACCGTACCGACTTCTAACTTGTCAGCGACTGTGAAGGCGCTATTCACGTTTTGTGTGAATACGCTCGCTTGGAGACCAAACTCTGATTCATTCGTGAGCGCGACCATCTCGTCGAGCGATTTCACACGAATCACTGGAAGGACTGGTCCGAACGGTTCCTCCCATGCGACGCGCATGTCTGTCGTCACGTTGTCAAGTAGCGTCGGGTGAATCAAGTTTCCGACACGTTCATTGCCGTTTATGACGGTTGCGTTTTTGTTGACCGCATCGTCAATCAAACCTTGGACATAATCCGCTGATTTTTCGTCGACCAACGGCACGATGAAACTGTTGTCTTCCGGTGAGCCGACTGAGAGTTTCTCGACACGTTCTTTCAACATGCCAACGAGCTCATCTGCTTGGTCTTCGAGCACGAAGACGCGCTTGATTGCCGTACAACGTTGACCCGAGTATGAGAACGCACCACTGATGATTTGCTCTGCAGCCAACGTCAAATCCGCATCCTCTAAGACGAGGGCTGGGTCTTTCCCACCGAGTTCGAGCACGACCGGTACCATCGACGCTTGTTGCGACAAGTGTTGACCCGTACCTGTCCCACCTGTGAACGTGATCATGTCGATACCAGGGTGTGAAGTCAAGTAATCTCCAATGACCGAACCACGTCCTGTCACAAGGTTCAAGAGACCTTTCGGAAGACCTGCATCATGTAATGCCTCGACCATCTTGATTCCACTGATTGCACCTTGAGTCGCTGGTTTGAAGACGACCGCATTTCCTGTAACGAGCGCAGGTGCAATCTTCGCAGCCGCTAAGTTCACCGGATAGTTGAACGGTGAAATAGCGAGAACGACACCGAGTGCCTCTTTCTTGATGATGGCCATCTTGTTTTTCGAGCCACCAGGGAATGAGTCCCCTTGCATGAATCCACCGTTGAAGCGAATTCCTTCTTCTGCCGTGTAACGAATGATTTCAGCTGTGCGAACGACTTCTTTCTTCGCGTCGTTCAAGTTTTTCCCGACTTCCTGCATGATGATTTGACCGATCTCATCAACGCGTTCTTCGAGTTTTTCTGCCCATGCATACAACAGTTCAGCGCGCTTGTTGACCGGAAGCGCAGCCCATTCCTGTTGTGCGCGTTTGGCGCCATGGATGGCTTCGTCTACTTCGTCACGTGACATCGCTTGAACGCGACCTACGACTTCGTCTTTATATGGTGAAACGAGTTCAATCGTTTCCTGACTTGAAGATTCCTGCCATTGACCATTCAATAAATAAGGATACGTGTTCATACTCATCATCTCTATCTGCCTCCTGAGTAAGCTGTAATATCTCGTTGCCAACCCCATTGTATGCAGATTTTTTTGCGTTGGACAACTATAACGATTCAGTTTATGAGATGTAAACGGTTACTATGAAACTTTTTGTGAATTCTGACGTGAGTTCGACATATTTTTACTGTAGATTTGATGATTCGAAACCGATAGTAAAGAAGAGAGTACGTGAAATAGGAGGGACTACCATTGAACAATGATCATAATATTTTACTTGAAGCAGGAACGAACGAACTTGAGATCGTGATTTTCCAAGCTGGCCCATTCTTATTCGGCATCAATGTCATGAAAGTACGCGAAATCATTACGATGCTCCCACTGACTCCGCTCCCAGGTACACCGGAGGCCATTATGGGTCTCATCGAGTTACGTGGAGAAGTCATGACCGTCATCGACCTTCCGATGGTCATCAGTCATCCGCGTGAAGTCGGCAGTGACGACCGCTTGATTGTCTGCGAGTTCAACGGTGAGAAATCGGTTCTTCGAGTCGACCAAGTGACCGAGATTAAACGTATCTCATGGGAACAGATTGACACGCCTTCAGATCTCGCCCGCGGTGTCCAAGGTATCACGAACGGTGTCGTCAAAACAGGTGATCAGATGATTATCTTACTTGACTATGAGCGCATCGCGTTAGAACTTTCTCGTAAAGACATCATGGCGCGTGAGTCAGTGAAACGTCTCGGTGCTCGTGAACGTTCGAACAAAAACATCTGGATCGCCGAGGATTCGGAGATGCTTCGGACACTTATTCTCGATACGTTAGATGATGCAGGCTACTTCAACACGACCGTCTTTAATAATGGTAAAGAGGCGCTTGATGCATTTGAACAGGATGGTGTCGAATGTGATCTTCTCATCACGGATATTGAGATGCCACAGATGGACGGACTCCATTTAACGAAGCGTCTTCGCGAGATGGAGCGCTACGCAACACTTCCGATTATCATCTTCTCGTCACTCATCTCGGACGACTTGAAACATAAAGGTGAAGCGGTCGGAGCGAACGCCCAAATTACGAAACCAGAGATCGGTCTCCTGATTGCGACACTTGACGAATTTGTAGGCTAATAAAAAAAGTTTGCTCCCAAACTGGGTGCAAACTTTTTTTACGTCAACTGTTCGAAGTGGTTGGTCCATTCGGCTAAAAAGCGCTTACTGTGGGACTCAATTGTCGCCAACGTCTCGTCTGCTCCGTCCAGATGGGCGTTCTCGCCTGCGACTTCAAGATCGTGGAAAAGAAGGGCAGTCTGTTCTAAGCCGACCGAATACGAGGCCCCTTTTAGTAGGTGGGCGAGCTGTTCGATCCGCTCATAATCCTTCAATTCGACAGCTGCTTTTAGTTCGGGATATTTCGCCTCGAACTGCTGAATATATGTGGTTGCAATTTTATTTAAAAAATCCATGTTTCCGTTTGCGATTTGGTGGAGCTCCGTTAACTTATCTTCATTGAACAGAGCGTTCTCGGGCATTCTTGTCAATATAACCCCTCCTCAATAAACAATCATCCAATCATTCCCTCTCACTGTAACACGTTTTCGAGAGAAAACAAAAAAACTCCTGCTTTGGATTGCACTCTAAGTTTTGGCTACCTATAATAAGATTGAGTTAAGGTAGGAGGAAGATGCATGCTGACGATTTACCGTACTGACGCATCGGGCCATGTGGATGAAATCGAAGACTTTGATAAAGGGAGCTGGATTCAACTCGTGAATCCGACAAAAGATGAGGCCGATCAAGTCATCGAGGCGTCCGGCATTCCAGAAGACTTTGTTTATGACCCACTTGATATCGAAGAAAAACCGCGTTTTGAAAAAGATGATGAAGGGCTTCTCATGATCATCGACGTTCCATATGTAGAAGAAGATGACACAGGTCGTGCCTATAATACGATCCCGCTTGGTATCATCGTGACCGGAAGACATTTCATCACCGTCTGCTCACGTGACCTTGATGTCTTGAATCTATTCGCTAACGGGAAGGCACGATTGTTCCGAACGAACTATCGGAGCCGTTTCGTCTTTCAGATTTTACACCGGGTGAGTATGACGTATTTGCGCTTCTTGCGCCAAATCGACCGAAGAATGGATGAGCTCGAGCAAGAGTTGCAGCGTTCGATGCGAAACCAAGAGATTTTTCAATTGATGAACCTACAAAAATCGCTCGTCTATTTCATGACTTCCTTGAAGGCGAACGACAGTGTCCTTGACCGAATCGTCAAGACGCCGAGTTTGGAGAAACATGAAGAGGACGAGGAGCTATTAGAGGACGTCTTCGTCGAGCATCGGCAGGCGATGGAAATGGCATCGATTTATAACGACATCATCAGCATCAAGATGGAGGCGTTCGGGTCGATCATCTCAAACAACGTCAACTTCGTCATGAAGTTTTTGGCATCGATCACGATCGTCCTTAGTATCCCGACGATGATCTCTGGAATCTTTGGGATGAACGTCCAAGTCCCATGGGAAGGGGATCCGTTCGGATTCATCATGGCGATTGCGATGATGATTGGATTTTCCGGTCTCGCCTTTTATATCCTTTGGCGAAAACGATATTTCTAACGAACAAGAGCCTGACGCAGGGTGCGTCAGGCTCTTGTCATGTGATTTTGACGGTGACGAGACACAGGTCGTCATCGATTTCAATTTTAGGTACGAGTTGTTCGGCAACATGACGACTATAGTCAAGCCCGTATGTGGCGACATCTTTTTCAAGCCATCGAATCCCGTCATCGATATCTTTGCTGTAACATTCCATAAGCCCATCTGTATACATATGTAGCTTCATATCTCGTGTGATGGCAATCTCTTTCGACTCATAGTTCGGTTCATCGAACATGCCGACCGGCACCCCTGTCGTCTCAAGTCGGCAATTCCCCGCTTCAGACGTCACGATGACCGGCGGATGACCTGCATTCACATATTCGATTCGACGCTTCGTCGTATCGATGTAGCAATAGACCGCCGTAAAGTAGCTATGCATATCGTCACCCGAGAACAGGAACGTCATCTGACGGTTCAACTCGGTCATGACGTCTACCGGATATTGCACGTTTCCGACAAGACCCGGAAGAATCGACCGGATTCCCATCGTGATGAGTGCCGATGAGACCCCGTGTCCCATGACGTCAAAGATAATGACCCCGTAACGGTCCGGGGCGACCTGAAACCAGGCGTACATGTCCCCTGCCAATTTTTTTGATGGCAAATAAAGGGCGCGAACATCAATCTCTTCGTTACTGATGGGAGGAGTGAGTGCACTTTGTTGAATCTTTTGGGCAAGGTCCAAATCATACTGGAGACGGGCCTCATAAATCTTCCGCTCGTCGACCGCTGCCTTATAGCGAAGCGCAGAGCGAATTCGGGCCAGGAGCTCCGTCACTTTAATCGGTTTGGTCGTATAGTCAGATGCTCCTGCGTCAAGTCCTTCAGCAATTTGCTTCTCATCTGTACGTCCGGAGACCATGATGACCGGCAACTCTTCATATTCTGCCATCTGTCGAATCCGTTTACACGTCTCAATCCCTGAAATCCCGGGCATCTCGACATCCAATAGGACGAGATCATACAGCGATGCGGCTTGTGGTGCCATCAGTAAATCGAGCGCTTCTTCCCCACTTGAGACCGAAATCGTCTCATAGTCGTGCTGGTGAAGCAATTGCTCGAGTACGAGCGTATTGACCGGTTCGTCGTCCACAATCAAAATCGCCATGACTATCCCTTCCTTCTCTATGTAGTAATCTATATCGTATTGTACCATATCTTCTTGACCTTACACGACACAACCGTCCGTTCATTCCAGTTGATGAACCGGACCATCATTTGGCATACTTAAGTTAGAAAGTGGGGGATTTTTATGGCCTGGATCTTCGCCGTCAGCGGCTTGATTATTTTACTCGTCCTTATCGCGTCCATCGTCGTCATCCAAAAAGGGTACGCGTATAAAGACAATAAAGATGATATCGTCCTCGACTATGACGAAATCAATCGTCGGATCGAGTCCGAAAAAACACAAGAAAAGACAGACCAGTCAGAAGGGGCACGCTGAACTCCCTCCATAAAAGTTGGATTGTCATGTCCGACTTTTATGGGGTGTTCACTAAGACCCTTCTTTTTATTTGAACTCGAATCGGAGCTCACCTTTTTCTAAATATAACGAAGCGTTAAACGTTTTCTCGCCTTTTTTAAACGTATGGACGTTCGATTGCCCCCCGTTGATCATCTGTCTCAACTCATCCTTGACGAGTCCGACGCCGAGCACCTGCTTAGAGACGGTGAAACGACAGCCTTCACGATATCCGCTACAGCCGATGAATTTAGGATGTTCGACAAGTCCTTTGCCACAGCTCGGACAGACCCCGAACGACGCTTTCGGCCGTGCCGCCCCTTTCTTCCCATATCGCTTCGCTTCAATCGTATATCCTTCAGGATTCGCCGCCTCAACGCGCGATTTCGCTTCCTCGACGAGATGGATCGACATTTTTTTGGCTTGTTCGATAAATTCTGCGGCAGATGCGGACGCCTGTCCAATCTCATGGAGTCGCTTCTCCCATTTCGCGGTCATGACGGGCGAGGCCAAAATGCTGTCTCCGAGTACATCGATTAAAAGACGACCCTTGTCTGTCGGGACGAGCTCTTTTTTCTGAAGCTGGACATATCCGCGCTTTTTCAACCCGTCAATGATATTGGCGCGTGTCGCCTCGGTCCCGAGACCCTCTACTTCTTTCATGATGTGAATCAACGCCTCATCATCAAGCTGTTTCCCGGCGACTTTCATCGCCATGATGAGTGCCCCTTCTGTATAGCGTTTGGGCGGTTCCGTCTGTTTCGACAGCACATCGACAGTCTTCTCCTTCAACACTTCCCCGACAGTCAGTAAAGGGAGCTCGACGTCTTTGGATTTCATTTCGACGACATCCCGATAGCCTGGACGTACGACGACGGTCCCTTTCGCCCGATAGAGATCCGTTCCATCTAACAGGTCGACCGTCGTCTTTTCAAGCGTCGCAGCAGGTGCGAACGCCGCGAGGAAACGCCGAATGATGAGATCATACAGTTTTGCCTCATCCCCAGCGAGCCGATTGACATCGCCACATGCTTCCGTCGGGATGATCGCATAGTGGTCACTCACTTTTTTTGCGTTGACGTAACGACGATTTTTGGACGGGTCCTCGGTCAACAACTCACGGAGTCCGCCGTAGGCATCCGACTTCAGCAGCCTCGCCTTCGTTTGAGGGAACAGAGTCGCTTCGTCCGGTGTGACAAATCCAGAATCGGTCCGCGGGTAGCTGATCCATCCTTTTGTATATAACTTTTGCGCGATATCGAGCGTTTTTTTCGCCCCGAAACCGAATCGTTTCCCCGCTTCTGCCTGCAATCCGGATAGACTGAACCAAAATGGAGGTTGTTCGATTTTTTCTTCTTTGTCGATCGCTTGGACTGTAGCGGTGCCGGAAGCGCGCCTGACGACCGCATCTGCCTCATCGCGCGTCTTCAGTTTCGTCGTCTTTCCGATGGTGTACTTCGCCTTGAACGTGCTTCGACCTTTAAGTAACGTCGCCTCGACTTCGAAGTACGGTTCCGGTACGAACTGTTTGATTTCCCGTTCACGATTGACGATTAGAGCAAGTGTCGGTGTCTGCACACGACCGAGCGAGAAGACATCTTCGATTCCGATCGTCTTCAATAAGGTCGTATAAGCGCGTGAGGCATTCATCCCGACGAGCCAATCGGCACAGGCGCGGCTCATCGCCTCATGGTAATACGGGACCGTCTGCTCACCCGGCAGTAGTTCAGAGAACCCACGGTCGACCGCTTGTTCCGTCAAGCTTGAAATCCATAGCCGAGCGAGCGGTTTTTTGTTTCCCGCGAGCCTTAAAATCAGACGGACAATCGCCTCCCCTTCCCGTTCGGCATCCGAGGCGATGATGACGTCTGTGATGGAGCGATCGTGCAACCATTTTTTGATTGCATAAAATGGCTTTGATTTGCCTTTTGAGATACGGTAGTCGAACCGCTCGGGTACGATCGGGAGCGCATCATATTTCCATGACTTCCACTCCGGTCGATAGTGTGACGGTTCCTGGAGCTCACAAAGGTGACCGACCGCCCATACGACGATCGCCCCTTCAGGAAAACGGGAGCACGGAGAGATTTCGATCTCCTCTTTTCGCTTTTTAGATGGATAGGGAGCGGCCAGTTTTTGTGCTTGTGATGGCTTTTCCGCGATGATTAGTCTCATAATAAGAACTCCTTACTTCGCCTCTTAATTCGAGTCAAGACGTACCTGATTCGATTGCGTCTTCAATATATTTTACTATATCAAGTCATAGATGGACACATCGAGAGAGGATTCGAACGGATCGAAGACGCGAGACTGACCCACAACATGTCCCGGGTCGGACGTTGTCCCGAGTACGACTCATTCGAGGCTTTTGAGATACCCTGAAAGTGGAGATGTACAACTTGCGTGAGCTCTAAGCCTCTAGCGGACTCACATCGTCCTTCGAGACCTACGTATCGCTTTACAGCCACGACCGTTTCTAGAAATGACTAAACGCCGTAATGGCCGACATAGCGATACGGGTTTTCTTCTGCCACCTCTTGACCGAGAGGCGTCAGACCCTCAAGCGCAATCAAATTTCCCCACTCGTCATAACTGTAGCGGGCAATCACTTCCTGAATCTCGTTCGTGATTGCAACAACGTCACCACGTTGGTTGAAGACGTAGTCGAAAGTCGTCCCTTTATACTCAAAGTTAAGGAGCTTACCACTTGCATCTCGATAGAAATTCATCGTGTTCTCAAGCAAATCGTCTCCCGTTTTGCGCGATACAGAGACGAGATCCCCGTTTGAATCGTACTAGTAGAACTCAAAACGGTCGCCTTCAGCGTTCGTCACTTTCTTCGAAGAACGATTGTCCTCGCTGTCGTACGTATACTCGATGCGTTCGGTGACTTTACTTCCTTGCTTCGTTGTGATACTCATCAACAGGTTGAACGAAGAATAGTGATATTCTTTCACCACATCGACCGCAGCCTGTTTCGCGCTACTCGATGTGCTTGACGGTTTACGAATCGTTTCTTTTGCTAATGATCCATTCTCTCTAAAATCATAGCTGATGTGGCGATAAGTGTTCGTCTCTTTGTCGTACTGAATTGAAGTATCGATACGGTTTCCTTGTAGGTACTTATTTTCAGAGATCAATTTGCCGGACTGGTATTCTGATTTCAGCATATTCCCGCTCAAGTCATACGTATAGTCTATCGTGTCGCTCCCTCGAGTGACAGATTGCAAGAACCCTTCCTTCGTATAGGTATATGTTTTTTGCTCGGAATCATTGTTTGTCGCCTTGATGATTTGCTCATCTTTGTTATACTCATACGTTTCAGAGAAAATGACCGTCTCCGTGTCCTTCTTATTCGTCTGGATCTGGGTCATCTTCTCATTCGGACCATAATTCATCTCATGAGTCAGTCTCGGTCCCCTGATTTTTTTGATTAACTCCGACGTGGTATAGGAGAACTGGAACTCTTCATTGCACGGTGTAATGATTTTCTTCACTAAATCATTTTCATTATAGTATATCGTTGCCTGACCGAGAGCAGATTGAATGATTTCGGCATTCTCGTCATCTTTATACGTTAAGCTAACAATCCCATTTTCATTCTTCTTTCATGTATACGAAATATGAAATTCCCGTGTATACTATTTTCCGCTATCATTAGACTAAGAAATACATAAGTGAAGGAGTGTCGCCATGTCTTATCTCATTTTGTTCGCCGCTGTCTTTTTCTTGTCGACGAGCGTCCTATTCGTCAAATGGACGTCCGCTCCGGCCGAGACGGCCGCCTTTTACCGCATGCTTATTACGTGTCTGATGCTATTGCCGTTCGTTGACTTCAAATCACTCATCGGAACACGTCTCATGACTCGATATGCCTTACTCCTTAGCGGGACGCTTCTCGCGTTTCACTTTTGGCTCTGGTTTTTATCGCTCGATTATACGACAGTCGCCAGTTCGACTCTTTTCGTCACATCGAGCCCAATCTTTGTCTTGATTGGAAATGCCGTCATCTTCAAAAAAAATCCGACCAAACAAGGACTCACTTACGCACTCGTCGCTGTCCTCGGGGGTATGCTCGTCGCCGCAGGAGATGTTCAACTCGGTCGTGAAGCGCTCTTTGGGGACATGCTCGCCTTGCTCGCCGCTCTCCTCATCGCCGGATATTGGCTCGTCGGACAACACGTCCGTACCGAGATGAAGACGAACACGTATTCATTTAGCGTCTACCTTGTTGCGACGGTCGTTCTTTGTTTCATGTTGCTCGTACGCGACACGTCGTTCACGGCATTCGAATCGGTCAACTGGTGGTACTTCCTCGCACTCGCATTCTTTCCGACGATCCTCGGGCACAATCTGTTCAATTATGCGCTCGCACGGGTCAGTGCGACAGTCGTCAGCATCACGATTCTCGGTGAGGCACTATGGGGAATGCTGTTCGGGTACGCCTTTTTCGGAGAACGGCTCGGTCCGTTGCAGTGGACCGGTGCCATCATCCTCCTCGCAGGGATCTATCTGTTCCTAAAAGAAGACGCCCGCTCGACTCGAGCGGACGTCTGATTATAGATTCGTAGCTTTCGGGTCCCCCGGACGATCTTCTGCATCCTCTTCTGAAGGACGGAACAACAGCTTACGGTCCCAAAACGCCAGAGCGACCGCCGTCAAAAACGTCATCGCATCCGCAATCGGGAATGCGAGCCAGACGCCGAACACCCCGAGAAACGATGGTAGGATGAAGACGAGCGGAATCGTATAGAGCGTCTGACGGGAAAGCGAGAGGAACATGGCGACTCGCGCCTTTCCGAGCGACTGATAAATCCCGTTGACGAGCATCTGCACGCTCGGTAAGAAGGAGACCGCGAACAGGATGTGAATCGCGGTCACGCCTCCTGCGATTAATGCATCATCCGTCGAGAACCATCCCATGAGCGTATGCGGGAACAACTGCAAGACGAGCCAGATGACCACGGCGATTGCAATTCCGGCACGCATCGCCGTCCAAATCGTCTCACGCATGCGATCAAACTGGGCGGCTCCATAGTTGTACCCGACGATCGGTTGCATCCCTTGGACAATACCCATGATCGGCATACCGACGAGCGCCATGAACTTATTGATGATGGCGAAAGTCGCCAACTCATCCGTCCCACCGTACGTCCCAAGCATCACGTTGACGCCGACGAACAGAATCGATTGGGATACCATCATGATGAATGAGGACGAACCGATTGCCATGATTTCCTTGATCTCATCAAACCGAATCCGGAACTGTCGCCATTTGAAGCGCAGTTCCGTTTTTGGTTTACGGGCAAAAAAGAAGCGAAGCATCAATATGGAACCGACGACTTGTGCGAGTGCCGTCGAAATGGCTGCCCCGTACATTCCCCACCCAAAGGTGAAGATAAAAAGAGGGGTCGTCACGAGATTGACGAGGACGGTCGTCAACATGACCTTCATTTGATACGGCGCCTGTCCTTCAGCACGTACCATCGCACTTGAAGCAAGCGTGAACATAAAGAAGGGTGAACTGATCAATACGACCGATAAGTATTGTCGGCTAAGTTCCATGATTTCGGATGTCGCCCCGAACACCATTAATATCTCATCCAGCATAAAGAAGGCAGAACTGACCGCGAACGCCGCAAACAGACCGACGAGGACGAGCACGTTTAAAAACGTGACGGCCGCACCGGCATCGTCCCCGCGCCCGAGCTTCCTCGAACTGATGGACGCCCCGCCGAGTCCGACCGCACTGGACACGGCCATCAAGATCATCTGAATCGGAAACGCAATCCCGATGGCGGCGACGGCTGAGGCGCCGATCCCACGGGCGACAAAAATCGTATCAATGATGTTATAGAGCGCCGTCACGAGCATCCCAATCATCGCCGGAAGCGATAATTTGAAGAGGAGTCGGCCGATGGGCTCAGTCCGTAATTGCTCTGTGTTTTGGTTCATCCTTCCATCCCTCCGTCTCTACCTCTTAGGGTAGCAGGATTGGACGGTCCGGGCGACTATGTTGGCTCGAAGGATGTGTCAGACGACTACGCGTGCGGGTACGCTTTTTCGCTTACGCATAATAAAATCGGTCGCGACCGGTTCATCTACTTTCACGCGAATCGTCATCATCGCTTGATTGGCTGACTCGAGCGGCTGTCCGTCCACATTTTCAATCGCCTCGATGACTTGCGAGAAGCGTTTAAATCCGGGGCCAAAAAATTCGACCTCTTCCCCGACCGAGAAATGGTTTCGTTGCTCTAGTGTCGCCATCCCGCTCGTCGGGTCGTATGAGATGACCCGTGCGGCAAAGGCGTACTGCGGAATCGAACGCGGTTTCCCGAACAACTGCTCTTTTTCGGTTGGAATGCCGTAATAGAATCCGCTCGCCAGTTCACGTTGGGCCGCTTTCCAAATCTCTTCTTCCCATGCCGGGTCGAAGACAAAATTCTCCGGGTCCTCACAGTACGCGTCAATCACTTGACGATAGACGTTACATACGGTCGCGACGTAATGAATCGACTTCATCCGCCCCTCGACTTTCAAACTGTCGACTCCCGCGTCCACGAGGTCGGGGATATGCCGGACCATCGATAAGTCGACTGAACTCATTGTGAACGGTTCTTCGTCGCGCGCTTCCATCTCTTCTGTCAACAGTGCACCCTCTTCGAAGAATCCATATTTCCAGCGGCATGACTGGGCGCAGCCTCCACGATTGGCATCACGTAGTGTCATGTGGTTAGACAACGTACAGCGTCCTGAATAAGAGATGCACATCGCTCCATGGACGAACGTCTCAATCTCGACATCGACTTCTTGTTTCATTTGCACGATTTCATCCATCGATACTTCACGAGCCAAGACGACCCGTTCAAGGCCCTCGTCTTTCCAAAAACGAAGTGTCTCATAGTTGGTCGCCGAGGCTTGAGTCGACAGATGGACCGGCAGTCCTTCAGCTTCCCTGAGACACGTCTCGATCATCGCCGGGTCGGAGACGATGACCGCGTCAATCCCGATATCTCGCAATGTCTGAAAGAATTCACCGGCACCTTCGATATCGCCTTCATGCGTCACCATGTTCGCGGCGACGTATACTTTCGCATTGCGAGCATGGGCGAACGCGACACCTTCTCGCATCTCCTCATAACTAAAGTTACCGGCACGTGAACGCAGACCAAATTGCTGTCCGCCGATATAGACCGCGTCGGCCCCGTAGTGAATCGCCATCTTCAATTTTTCTAAGTTACCTGCTGGCGCTAATAATTCTGGACGTCGTTTCATGTTTATCCCTCACTTGATCTCTTCTGGCTTGCGTAGCAACAATCCCGTTCCGAGACGGAATCCTTCCGGTTGCAGGTCGTTGAGACGAGCTTCCATCTCAACACGGTCAAATCGACCGTTCAATAGATTCGCACGGGCGAACGTAAACAATTTAACGATTTCGACAAACTGGTCGCCCGCATGCCATCCGTCAAGTTTCCACGTATGAAGCCCGTGTTTGACTAGCGTTGGCAGCTGCCCCATGAGTGTCAGATCTTCAGAGAAAATATGCGTCCCGTTCTCGTCTTCATAGATCGGGTATCGACTCGATGCATCAGCAGGCTCGCTCATGTAAAACTCGCGTTGTTTCGCCTCTTCAGAAGTGCGACCGAGTTCGTTGAAATAGTTCGTCACGAGCGGACGCTTGGAGTGATGGATACAAGTCGGACCATACACCTGTACTTCTACCGGCAGTCCGATTTGTTGCTGGATGAGAGCGAGTTCCTCGAGCGTCACTTCGCGTGCGACGACCGCTCCGATTGCCTCCCGTTTGCCCCAAAACTGAATTTGTTTGGCGGACGTGACGAGCGTTTGGGCATCGTACCAATAAGGAATCTTCGCTTGTCGAATCAGACGGATCGCTCCAGGGTCTCCAGCCGTCACATCATCGACTCCGATCGCCCTCAGTTCCTGTAAATATTCGGGCAACTCATCAATCTGGTCGTTATGCATCAAATTATTGACGGCCACCGTCACTTCTTTCCCGTATCGATGGGCAAGTTGTGTGACTTCCCTCACAGCATCGATAGTCCACTCTCCTTTTTGTCGTAACCCGAACCGTGAATTCCCGATATACAGTCGGTCAGCGCCCGCTTTAATTAACGCTTCTGCTTGATCGACGCTTTGTGCCGTAGTGACGAGCTGAATCATCATGATTGTTTTTCTCCTTACTTTGTGAGTCTAATCACATTTTCTTGCTATACTTTAGCATACGTTTCAATGTGTAAACGAGGCAGGATTTTAACAACTCGTGAAGAATTCAGTAACAATGTATGACTTTTCATCAAAGGAGTGGATCATGTTGTCAAAGACAGCTTTAATCACCGGGGCCTCGATGGGCATCGGTTTAGACTTGGCCGTACTCGCCGCACGAGATGGGTACGACTGTATCCTCGTATCTCGAAACGAGCCGCGCTTACACGAATTGAAAAAAGTACTGGAGACGAGATATCGCATCAACGTCCATGTCTTCGCGCTTGATTTGGCAAAGCATGACGCCGCAGCCCGATTGACTAGTATGATCGCCGAGGCGGGACTTTCCGTCGACTTTTTAATCAACAATGCCGGTTTTGGTACATCCGGTGCATTCGCCGACCTCGATGCCGAGACGGAGGCGGACGAGGTCCGATTGAACGTCAACACGTTGACCGAACTGACGAAAGCCTATCTACCTGGCATGCTCGAGCGTGACCACGGTCATGTATTAAATGTCGCCTCCGTCGCCGCGTTCCAACCAGGACCGTATATGGCCGTCTATTACGCGACGAAGGCATACGTCCTTTCCTTCACCGAGGCGATCCATGCCGAAGTGAAAGGAAGCGGTGTTCACGTCAGTGTCCTCTGCCCTGGCCCGACTGACACGAACTTCTTCGATCGCGCCGGAAGTGAATTGTCATTCTCAAAAATGCCATCTCACCTCGTCGCCTTTTTCGGATATAAAGGTGTCATGAGCAACAAACGGGTGATTGTACCTGGCCTCTCGAACCAGCTGTTGGTCGGGTTCGCGAAGTTGATGCCACGGGCTCTCAGTCTCGAAGTATTACGTCGTGTTCAAAAGCCAACAGACGGTAAAGCCGCTGAATCGACGACATGAAAAAGGAGCGACCCGCGTAGGTCGCTCCTTTTATAATTCAGAATGCAATCGAGACACAGTCACAAGCCGATGAAGAAAGACTCCTGCTGGAATCATCGTCATGAGCGCAGTCGAGAGGACGACCGCCCACGCGATCACAGCGTTTAACGTCCATTCTCCCGAAGTGAGTTGATCCATCACATTCAATTGATTTACCGAAAGAACAATCATTAGTGCCGGCCACACGCTTGTTGCCAGAATACTCAGCATTGCAAAACGGGCTCTCGTGTAACGCTTCGCTAAAAGAACAAGGTTTAACACGATAAACAATAACCCTACGAGTAGAAACATACCGACTTCCGTGACATTGACATAAGCATCCATCCGTCGTTCACCTCACTCAACATGATAGGAATATTGTATATTTACCCGAGTTGACGAAGGAATATGCGCTCAAATAACGGACGAATCAATAGGAGGAAGACGACGTTAGAAATGCCGTGGACGAAATCAAATGGGAAACTGAGCAAAAGTAATTTCAAAAAGTCTGCACCAATCACTTCGATAAACGCGACGTTCGTCGTCCATCCGTATAAAAAACCAGATAGAAATCCTAGTACGAGGAAGAGTACGGGCGACTTTAATAAAAGCGGTCGAAACAGGCTGACGAGCAATACGACAAGGAGCCACCCTAAAAATTGATAAAGGACGAACGGTCCAATCCCAAGCAAGAGTCCTGACAAGATCGGCACGAAGAGTGCGAGGATGGCTGCACCGTTCAAGCTGACGAGTAGAGCGGTCAACATCAAAATCGCCGTCGTCGGTTGAACGTTCGGGATTGTCATAAAGAGCCAACGACCAATCACCGCGAGCGCTAAAAGTTGGACAAGTGGTTGAATCGGAAGCGAGGATTTCTCGAATCGATACAAGACGGCGATGGCAATCAAGATGGCGAGGACGTAAGTGACCATAACGTACTCCGTTCTTGGAAGAGTGAACGTGTCCCATGAAAGACGACCCGACCGCTCGCAAGGTAAATGACATCTGTCGATCGGTCAATCAGCTCCATGTCGTGTGTCGCACAAACGACCCTTGCCGTCTCAGCCTTCTGTCGTACTGCTTCAACGAATGCTTCACGTTCCTGCCCCGTTAAATCTACAGTCGGTTCATCGAGCAAAAGGACGCTCGACGGATCATGAAGCACGCCTTGCAGTTGCGCGACCCGTCGTCTTTCTTCCTTCTGGCTTGGACCGTATTCTGGTTCGGCAGAAAGATAGACAGCTCGTTCGCCTCGCTTCACCCGTCCTTTGAGCGGGCGTCTGCTTTTAGCCAACAACTCGAGCAAGGTCGACTTCCCGCTCCCGTTCGTCCCGATACATACCGTGAGTCCTGGCTCGTTCATCTGAATGGTCACATCCTCAATCGCATACACCGCTTGAAGCGGATGCCGATAAGATACATCTTGCGCATCGATTATTGGTGCTCTATTCGATTCGGTGAATGTGAACGTCACATCGCCTGACTGCTCACGCGCCCTTTCCGTATAGCCGATTTGAACACCGAGCCCGGAGATACGGCGGAGCAACATCTCAAGGTGTTCTTTACGAAATTGATCAAGATGCCGAAACGGTTCGATGAGAACAATTGATTCTGGTCGGTCCACTAGTGCAAAGGCAACACGAACGATCTGTTGTTCACCACTCGAACATGTGTCGAACCGCTTCGGATAGAGTGCATCGATTTGTAACAGTGTAGCAAGCTCTGCCCCTCGAAACGGGTCCCCACTCGATAATAAATGCCCGACTTTCCCTGAGAACGGTTGGTTCATCTCGATGACGCGTGGTCGGTAGCGTTCGACATATTCTTCGAACGTCCCGTCAGCGGTAGAGAGCCATTGCATCACGCAAACCTCCTTTCGTAACGTACGGATAAATGAGCCAAAGTATAATTGTCCACTGGAGCGCTACCCAGCAAGTCACTACAATCAAGATAATCTGAAGAGCATCCTCTACTCGAAAGGGACGCATCGGTTCAGAGGCAAATCTCGGCTCCTGTTGCTGACTCTCGATTCCAATCCGTACCCCTTCTCGCCATAATTTTTTCGGATGACTCCTAATCGATTGGCGCACTGCTTGTTCCATCGATGGGATGAGTGCCCACGCCCCATACAATAGCGACGATGATCTAGGCCACTTGGATAACAGTGGAAGCAGGCGCTCCAGACGAATAATGCGAGCGATCCACAACATGCCTAGTAAAAAGGCGGCCAAGCTCACTAGTTGACGCCATATGTACGAGAGTGAAATGTCCCATCCGAATAATCCAGGCAGTACCGAGACCAATCCGAAAGCAATCAATACCCCTAACATCGCCCAAGGAAAACGGCGTTCGAGAATAAGTAGAATGACAAGGGCGATGACAAAAATAATGATGTCATCGACATTCGTCAGCACGTATAGGTGGCTAAGGAGAAAGAAAAAGAGCGTGACAGGATGTCTCCGCTCCCAATCTGCCTCATTCGAAGAAAGCAATCGCATCTTCTTCGAACCGCCACTGAATGACATCGGTCGATTCTACTTCTTTCGCACCGGCACCTTCATCTCCCGGAGCACCGTTAAAAGCAAATACCCATCCTGACGATTGTCCTTCTGATTTTTCTTCGATTCCCTCGATTGCCGTCACGTATGACATGTCACCGCTTCCTGTCACTTCGAGGTCAAGCCCAGTCGCCTTCAACGCATCGAGCACGGTCGCGTCCTCTTCAAGGCAGACGCTTTTTTCCTGATAGATCGTCTCTTCGGTCGCTGCATTGTATACTGAGATGGTCGGACTTACATCACATGCCTCACGTTGCGCTTCTTCACCGCCACATCCGACAAGGAGTGCAGTCGTTAATAGAGAAATGCTTATATATGGTTTTATCATTCTGTCAAATCCTCTCGTTGATGTATCGAATAATTATATAGAATCGCATAACGTTCCCCAGAACTACGCCCTTCTTGTGTCAGTCCAACGAGTTGAATGCTGTTGGCAAGGACTGGTTCCCGCTGTAGCCAGAACTTGACGAGCTCATCGTCCCGATTGAGCATGAGCATCGACTCGTTTTCGAACGTGTACATATCGTACAATCCATCATAAGAGAGTTGTAAGATTGGCGCAGCTACAACTTCAGTGTATTCCTCCCATGACGGTTCTCGTAAAGTCGACAACATATGGTCAAATTCAACGAGTTTTTCAAAGAACGCCTGTCCAGATTCTTTTCGTAGTTCATCAACCTGCTCATAGGCGAGTTGTCCAGACTCGTATGTCACACGAATCTGTTGGAACGACTCGGCTCTCTCCACCATCAGTAAGTATTCAATGGACTTGACGTTTCCTACCCGGTCAATTTGTAGCTTGCCCCGGTCTAATTTAATCGAATCACTGTTGATCCGCTGCAATAATTTCTCTGTCATGTCGTCAAATGATTCGTCCGCGACGGAGACGGCACCAATCTGTTGGGATTCGGCTCGGAATAACGATTGATCAAACAACGGGACAAAGAGTAAGACGATAAAGAAGAAGAAGCCTATTAGCGCCCCATACCATTTATAGCGGCTGTTCTGCTTTGGAAAGAATAAAAAAGACAATAAGAATCCGATCGGGATGTGAAAACCGCCGATTGGAAAGGAGACGATTCCAAGCAAAGAATAAAACAAGAACTTCGGAAAGAAATTGGCTTCCGGCTCTTTTAATTGATTCAATCGAATCCCTAACAGAATGCTGATTGCTAAAAACGCGGCCCATACATAGAGTTGAATGGTCACATCAATCCCCCACTGTATATTCTAAAAAGTCGGTCGCAACTAAACTCGATGGAAAATCCGATACGACTTCTCGTTCAAACTCTTCTTCTCGTCCGACGTAGCGAGCGGAGATGTGCGTGACGATCAGCTTGCCGACGGAACACGCTTTCGCGAGCGCTGTCGCTTCACGTGTCGTCGAGTGCCCGTATTTGCGTGCGAGCGCCTGTTCATTTTCCATAAATGTCGCCTCATGAACGAGAAGGTCCGCACCTTCCGCTAAGATTCGAGCGTTCTCACAAGGGGTCGTATCACCGAGAATTGCAACGACTTTACCCGGAATCGGTTCAGTGACATATTCTTTAGAATCATACCATTTTCCTTCATATTCAAACCGTTCTTCTTCTTTGATTGTTTTATAGATGGGTCCACTCGGGATTCCAAGCTCCCTCACCTTGTCAACGCGTAACGTTCCACGTTTTTCTGGACCGTTGATGCGAAAACCGTAAGATGGGAAACGATGCTCTAATTTTCTCACAGTGACGAGATGACCGTCTTGTTTTAATGTATCTCCATCCGTGAACTCGACAACGTTCAACTCATAACCGAGATGAGAACCCGTGATACGAAATGTCGCTTCAAGCCATTTTTTCAATCCTTTCGGCCCATAAACAGTCACAGTGTCCGTTCCATCTAGGGCAGAGCGAGTCGATAAGAATCCAGGTAAGCCGAAAACATGGTCTCCGTGGAGATGGGTCACCCATACCGCCGTCACTTTCCTCGGTTTGGTCTTCGTGTAGAGCATTTGATGTTGTGTCCCTTCACCACAGTCAATCAACCAGGTGACTTTCGGTAAATCGATCGCGAGTCCCGACACATTGCGCTGTTTCGATGGCATTCCTGAACCAGTTCCTAAAAACTGTAACTTCATAAATATTTTAGTCCTTTCTCCAAGCCGTTCCATGCTATAATAAAGTAATCGCTGAAAAGGATGTGATTTGTGATGACCAAGGCAGAACAAACCGAATCGATCTATGAAACGATTCGAGAACGTGCAGCTTTGATGAATCGCTTGCACCAAAAAGAACAAGGCACCTCTATCCGCATTCACGACATAGCGATCGAACTTCATTGCACAGACGAATTGATTTTAGAATCATTGGAGTTCGCAGCATAACGAGTACGAACACATACGAAGAGCCGACGAATGGTCGGCTCTTTTTTTATTGCTCGGTTGATGCGACTTCTTCGACGATTGTCACGACATATTCGATAAGTTTGTACAACTCTTCGAGCGGCATCCGTTCGTTCGTCGTATGAATCTCTTCATATCCGACCGCTAAGTTGACCGTTGGGATTCCGCCACCCGCAATCACGTTGGCATCCGATCCGCCACCTGAATGTAAGATACGTGTCGGGCGTCCGATTGCTTGAGCCGCGCGTTTCGCGACTTCAACGACCTCGTCGCCTTCTTCAAACTTGAATCCAGGATACATGATATGGATGTCGACCTCAGCACGAGCACCAAACGACTCAGCGACTTCAATGTAGGCCTGCTTCATCGTTTCTGCCTGCTTCTCCATCTTCTCGTGGATGAGCGAGCGTGCCTCTGCGAGTACTTCGACGTAGTCACACACGATGTTTGTCGCGCGTCCGCCTTCGAAGCGCCCGATATTCGCAGTCGTCTCTTCATCGATTCGGCCGAGAGGCATCTTCGCGATGGCTTTAGCTGCGATTTGAATCGCCGAGATGCCTTTCTCTGGCGCGACACCCGCATGAGCCGTTTTTCCGTAAATCTTCGCGTTTACTTTCGCTTGTGTCGGTGCCGCAACGATGATGTCACCGACCGGTCCATCCGAGTCAAGCGCAAAGCCGAACTTCGCATCGATCTTCGACAAGTCCAACACTTTCGCACCGACGAGACCTGATTCTTCTCCGACCGTAATCACGAATTGGATTTGGCCATGTGGAATCTGTTTTTCTTTCAACACACGAACGAGTTCAATCATTGCCGTGAGTCCCGTCTTATCATCTGCTCCGAGAATGGTCGTGCCATCTGTGACGACATACCCATCTTTAATACTCGTCTTGATTCCTTTACCTGGTGTCACAGTGTCCATGTGAGCCGTGAAGTAAATCGGATCGATATTTTCTTTCGTTGCAGGCAACGTGATGATCAAGTTGTTACCAGAGTGCGCCGTCTTCGTTGATGCGTCATCCTCATAGACGTCGCAACCAAGCTCAGTGAAGACACCTTTCAAGTGTTCACAGATGACCGCTTCTTCCTTCGTTTCTGAATCGATGCCGACCAACCCTAAGAAAGTGTCGAGCACACGTGTCTCGTTTACCATAAACAACATCCCTCCATCCAAACATTTCTTGACCATTATAACAAACTCCCTTAGATTGCACGAATCTTTTCCATTCTGTACAATGATGGCAAACACGTTTCTGGAGGCAAGCCATGAAGAAAAAACAGAAAAAACGACAACGCATCATTCAAATCGGCGTCGTCGTCATCGTCTCAATCTTTTTGATCAGCACGTTTCTCTCGAGCATGACCATGTTCTTTTAAGAGCAGGATATATCGCTCTTTTAAGATCAAGTAACTTTTCACATCAGATAAAATATTCAATAAGGATGAGCGTACCTCAAATTCCTCACGAGTCGTGGGGAGAGGTACGTTTTTTCGATAGTGCTCAATTATCTCTTCAAGTTCTTGCAGGAAGACCGAGGCGTCCGCCTGTTCGTTCACGTGGTCTCCGACCCGACGCAAAAACGTCGCAACTGGTTTCGCTTCATTGACGACCATCGTGATCTCTCTTGCGTTATCGGCGACACGCTTCAAAATATCATATTGTCGCTCACGCATCCGGAAGTATAGATAATCCATGTCTTCGTTACGCTTCCCAATCGAGTTACCCATACGTCGAAGGGATAAGTCCTTCCCTTCCTTCAGATAGTCTCGCGTCTTGATGAGCATCATCGAATGATTGTTATACACACCGGTCTCGACACACGCCGCCACATCGTAAAACAGTACCGCGAGCGAGCGGTCGATACTATCTTTGATGCGCTCGATTTCACGGTCGAGCGTCGGCATATACATGTTGACGACGAGCCCGACACCAACACCGATGACAATCAATAAGAGCTCGTTAATGAACAGCTCTACTGAAAATTGTGCTTCGGTATAAAGATGCGTCAAGATGACAACACTCGTGATCAATCCGTCCTGCAGTTTCAATTGTTGTACGAGCGGAATGAAGATGACAAAATAAAGAGTGAGTGTCACTGGCGAATAACCAAGTAAGGTGAACATCGCCGCGCCCATTCCGATAGCGAGGAGACTCGCCATGACGCGCTCATAGGATGCTCGAATCGATTTTTTTCGTGTTTCTTGAATACTCAAGATGGCAATAATGGCTGCGAATACAAAATAATCAAGATGGATCGTCTCGGAAATGAGCATCGCGATACCCGCTGCGACCGCGGTCTTCAACGTCCGCGTTCCAATTTTCATATTCATTTCCCCCTTCTTCATCAAATTGTTGACTAAATTAACTCGTTTGGCAATTCAAAAGTTTGGAAGTGATCTAATTGAAACGAAAGAAAAAACGTACAATATGGCCGATGGTCGCGACACTAAGTATCGCAGTCGCCGCATTTTTATGGATTCAATCCGGACATGAAGACATGTATACCGTCGAGACCATGACGAATGGCGATCGCGTCACGCGGTCATTCGAATCTCTCGATGAAGCGAAACGATACATGACTTCTGGTAAGAACCGCACCCTGTTCTCTCCTTCCGGTGAAGTCCTCGATTTCACGGGTACCGGGATCGTCGTCACCCCAAGTGATGCAATCACAAATTTATATGAAGATGAGGCGTTTAAAAAGCGACAATCATATGTCGCCGGCGGTACACGACTTCAGTTAATCGAACGAGGAAACGGTCATTTAAAAGTTCGCATCTCAGGAGCTGACGTCTATGTCAAACCGGATCAGATGGCGTTATTCCCTGAAGCAGTCGTGGAAAGAAGGGGATATTATGAAATCCGGGATGGTGATGTCTACCATTCGGTCGAAGCGAACGGTCATCTCGCCGGCAAGTTCCTCGTCGGACCAACGAAAAAGCGCTCGGATGATCGTTACTATACGGAACGCGTCCAAGACGTCTTCGACTCTCCTTATCAATTTGCATCGATTCGTTCGTCCTCTCCGTATACCACGAAAGAGTTTGATCAATATTTACGGTCCATCGATTCTCCGCTCGCAGGGGAAGGAAAGGCCTTTAAACGGGCAGAGGATACGTACGGAATCAATGCTCTGTTCTTACTTGCGGTTGCCGGGCATGAGTCAAGATTTGGAACGTCCGACATCGCACGGGAAAAGCGAAACCTATTTGGATTCCGGGCGACGGACGACAACCCGAGTGAGAATGCCACAATGTTTAAAACAATCGATGCAAGCGTTCAGGCTGCTGCAGAACTGTTTGCGACTAAATATGTCAAAGGTCCATACGCTCGCGGAGATTACCCCGGTAACAAACAGGAAGGCATCAATATCTTCTATGCTTCGGACCCATACTGGGGCGAGAAGGTCGCCGGTACGATGTATACGATTGATCGTGAGCTCGGTTTGAAACAGTTGAAGCAAATCCAATGAATAGTAGCCCGGCTCATATGAGTCGGGCTACTTGACGCTTCGTTCGATTATAACGTGTTTTCCACCTCTTGCTCGTACAATTCGATGAGTCGATTGTTGTCGAGCACTTGCTCACTTGACGCTTCGTACCGTTCTGTGACGAGCGGAATCAAATCTTCCCATACGACCCATTTGACGTATTGATCGCGATAATAATCATGATTGAGCTCATACACGCTCATCTCTTTTGCCTCGGCATATCGTCTTTGTGACTCGACTACCGTCGCATCCGGTCCTTTTTCAATCCATTCATCGACTTCGTCACCCGTTACTACGATGCCATAGTCACTTTTCGCATGGTCCAACCATGCACGTTCAAAATCAGCTTGGTCTTTAGCGCGGATTAGAAGTTGCTTCACATCGATGGTTTCATCAAACATCTTCATCTCCACGTACATCCGTTCTGCCAACTTTCGTTCGAAATCGTTATTGATTCGAGGAGCCACATCGTTTTGAAACGCAGCAAGCATCTCCTTCAGTTCTTCGACCGTCGACTCAGGATAAACCTTCGTTTCCGTTTGGGTGAACATCTCATTTTCGACCTGTTCAGACATTTTCTTTGAATCAGACCGATCGATGAGTACAAACATCCCGACAATGATAAGAATGAATAGGGTCAATCCTGTAATGCGCTTCATATTCCATCATCTCCTATTGTAGATACACGTCATGGTTTTGAATATCAATCGTTACATCTTGTGTATACGTCTCGAGTTAAAAGAATGTTTCAACATCGAATGACACTTTGTAGAAGGAGTTTTACATCATTAGACGAATATGTAAAATGAACGATCATTCATTTTTGAGGGGGAAACAGGATGAAAACGATTTGGATTACCGGGGGATCATCTGGCATGGGGAAAGCCATGGCATTAAAATTTAAACAGGAAGGGTGGAACGTCGCCATCAGTGGTCGAAACGAGGAACGGCTGCAAGAAGCGATGAGCGAATTGAATGCAATCAATGCGGGTCAGGCGATGAGTGTGCAACATGACGTTCGTGACTATGAAGGATGCGCTCAAGCACTCGCTGACATCGTATCCGCCTACGGTCCGGTCCACGCACTCGTCAACAATGCTGCTGGAAACTTTGTGTGTCCGACCCTTGATTTATCTCCAAACGGTTGGGCGAGTGTCATCGACATCGTCTTGAACGGGACATTCAACTGCACCCACGTTCTCGGGAAACATTGGGAAGCAGAAGAACTCCGTGGCGGGTCAATCATCAACATGGTCGCCTCGTATGCGTGGCAGGCCGGCCCTGGTGTCGCACCGAGTGCTGCAGCGAAAGCGGGGGTCTTGAACTTGACACGAACGCTCGCAGTCGAATGGGGTTATCAGTTCGGCGCTCGCGTCAACGCGATCAGTCCGGGACCGATTGAACGGACAGGCGGCGCTGAAAAGCTCGTCTCCCACGTGAAAGAAGTGGAGCGCATTCGCCGTAACGTCCCACTCGGACGGTTTGGAACACCGGAAGAGATTGCGGACTTGGCTTACTGGATGGCATCAGACGAGATGCGCTATTTAAACGGGGATTGCATCTCTCTTGACGGTGGTCATTGGCTCAATAAACATCCGTTCTAAGCAAAAGGACGACCGAATATACTCGGTCGTCTTTTTCATGTATCGATCCCGTCCCATTCTGCATGAAACTGTTCTAGGAACTGCTGCATGAAAGTATGGCGTGACATCGCCAAGCGTTTGGCTTTTTCCGTATGCATATTTCCCGCCAATTTCAACAACTTATCTTGAAAATGTTGAATGGCACTCGTCTCTGCCAAATCAAGCGGCGTACCGAGAGAACCTGCATATTGGAATGTCCTCGCAATTCCGATAGCACCAATCGCATCAAGACGGTCGGCGTCTTGCAAGATTTCGCTTTCCCGGGTCGTCGGCGTCTTTCCTTTTGAGAAGGAGACCTCATCAATCACCGCCATCACTAAATTCGCTTGCTCCTCAGTGATATCAATTGAGGACAGATGCTGTTTGACGAGACCCTTCGGACGACCGAGCTTATGATCTTCCACGTCGTGTAGATATGCCGCTAGGAGAAGAACTGTCCGATTGACCGGTTCATTCTCCATTAAACGCTCCACCATTCGAACGACACGCTCAACGTGAGCAACATCATGACCTGAAGAGTCATTTTCATGAATCGTTTCGATGAACTGCTTCGTCTCCTGAATCACATTCATGATTAAATCTCGATGGTCGTATTCGGTTCAATCAAGAGACCGCGACGGTGCAGTTGGTCACAAAACGCCTGAGCATCCTGTTTAATCGGCGGAAACGTATCAAAGTGGATCGGGACGACACGTTTCGCTTGTAGCCACTGTGCCGCATCTAATGCGTCTATAGGTCCCATTGTGAAATTGTCCCCGATCGGAAGGAAGGCGACATCGATTTCAAAACGTTCACCATACATCTTCATATCTGAGAAGAGACTCGTGTCTCCTGCGTGATAAAGCGTCAACCCATTCGTTTCAATGATGAATCCAGCTGGCATCCCCATGTAGACCGGCGTGTCTCCCATATCCAAACTTGAACTGTGGAAGGCTTGCGTCATCGTGACGTGGCCGAACGGGAAATCGTGTCCGCCGCCGATATTCATACCGTGTACAGAATACCCTTTCTTCTCATAGTAGCTCGCAAGCTCATGCGTCGCCACAATCGTCGCACCCGTCTCTTTCGCAATCAATTCGACATCTTCGATATGATCAAAATGAGCATGCGTGAGCAACAAATAATCGGGCCGCAGTGTAGAAGGGTCTACTTCGGTATGAGGATTACTCGTCAAGAATGGGTCAATCAACACGTTCACACCATCTACCTCAAATCCTACTGTCGCATGTCCATAATACGTGATTTTCATGTGCATTCATCCTTCCCTCGTGAGATCAGATTACAACACTTTCTCCAAGAAGCGTTTTGCCCGGTCTGTTTGCGGGTTTAACAACAGGTCAGCCGGCTTGCCCTCTTCCATGAGGATCCCTTCGTCGAGGAAGAGCACGCGGTCCGCCACTTCACGAGCGAAGCCCATTTCATGTGTGACGACGACCATCGTCATTCCCGTCTCAACCAAGCCTTTCATGACATCGAGTACTTCGTTAACCATTTCCGGGTCAAGTGCTGACGTCGGTTCATCGAACAACATGACGTTCGGTTCCATCGCCAAGGCACGAGCAATCGCGACACGTTGTTTTTGTCCACCTGAAAGTTGGCTCGGATAGGCATCGATTTTCTCAGAAAGTCCGACGCGTTCAAGTAATTTTTTCGCACGTTCGAGTGCTTCAGCTTTACTCACCTTCAACACATTGACCGGCGCATACGTCAAATTATCCAATACGCTCATATGTGGGAACAGGTTGAATTGTTGAAACACCATCCCGATATTTTGACGAGCCTTGGCGACGTTCGCACCTTTTTTCGTTAGCTCGAACCCGTCGACACTGACCGTCCCGCTCGTTGGAATCTCAAGCATGTTCAAGCAACGTAGAAATGTCGATTTACCAGACCCGGACGGTCCGATGACAGCGACCACTTCACCACGTTCGATCGTCGTCGTGATTCCTTTCAATACTTCTAAGTCACCAAATTGTTTGTATAGGTCTTTTACCTCGATCATCTTCCATCACTCTTTCTTAACCGTTTTTCAAGACGTTGTCCAAGATACGTCAAGATCATCACTATTGTAAAGTATATCACACCGGCAAATAGAAGCGGTTCGAAGTAGATTGCCTTCTGCCCACCGACGATTTGTGCGCGGCGCATGATGTCAAGCACTCCGACCGTCGAGACGAGGGCAGACTCTTTCGTCAACGTGATCATCTCGTTCACTAAAGCAGGCAAGATATTCTTGAATGCCTGCGGCAAGATGATGGAACGTAATTGTTTCACATAAGGGACACCGAGGGCATCCGATGCTTCCCATTGACCTTTGTCGACTGCTTGGATACCGGCACGGATGATTTCTGAAATATACGCCCCCGAGTTCAGTGAGAAGGCGATAACCGCCGACTGATAAGGTGTCGTGATATAGCCGGTCAGTTGCGGCAATCCGAAGTGGATGATGGCGAGTTGTAAGATGAGCGGTGTTCCACGAAACACGGCCGTATAAGCATGACCGAGGAAGTTAATCAAGCGGTTCGGCACAATCTTCAACGTAGCAACAACAATCCCAAGCGTGATCCCGATCAATGCCGAGACGATGACGACTTGGAACATGACTGGAATCCCTTCGAGTATGTAAGGGATAGAATCATAAATCCGACTAAAATCCATTGTAAGTTCCTCCTAAAAAAGGCTGACCGAGTTCTCTTCAGTCAGCCCCGTACGATTCATTATTCGGCTGGTGCAGCCTCTTCTTCAAACCATTTTTGTGCTAACTCGTCAATGTCTCCATTGTCGATCATCTTCTTCAACTCTTCATTGAATTGATCACGGAGCTCATCGTCTTTACGGAATGCAGCAGCAGAACCCGCTTCTTCTTCGTCCACGATTTCAAATGTTGTCAACTCACTGTCTTGATCGAGGTATTTCTTCGCGACCGTGTCTTCAATGACCATCGCGTCAATACGTCCCGTCTTGATTTCTTGAATAATCTCAGGAATCTTGTTCAACGATACGATTTCTGCGTCTTGAATCTGGTCTTGTGCGATTCCTTCTTGAATCGAACCGAGTTGGACACCAATCTTTTTGCCTTTCAAGTCTTCAAGAGATTGAAGTGAGTCATCTTTCGATAAGATTAAGTTCACCGCAGTGAAATAAATATCCGAGAAATCAGCATTCTCTTTACGCTCTTCAGTCGGTGTCATCCCAGCCATGACGAAATCGACACGCCCTGCATTGAGTGCTCCAAGTAAACTACCAAAATCCATATCTTCAATTTTCAATTCATATCCCATGTTTTCCGCCACTTTTTTGGCGATATCGATATCAAATCCAACGATGTCGTCGCCATTCGCCGTATCGACGAACTCATATGGGAAGTAATCGGCACTCGTTCCCATGACAATGACTTTGTCATCTTCCCCATCGGTCGATGACGATCCTCCTTCGTTCTCGTCTGTCCCACATGCGACCGAAAACGCGGCTAGTCCTGCTAAACATAATGCTAGAAAACCTTTTTTCATCTCCATCTTCCTTTCGTAGTTAAATGACAATTATCAGAACTTTAAAAAAATTATGACATATGTGTCATTGCAGCTCAACTGTTTAATGACACATCAGTTGTCCAACTTGTATCTTCAACCACTATATACACATAATTATTAATTGTAAAGTATATTCATGCATTTCATTTTTAAAAAAAGAAGGTCACATCCGCTCGAAAGCGAAATATGTGACCGTTCCATTGTCGCGAGACCCGTATGGTTGAACCTGTTTAACAGAAGACATAGGGATGGCACTATACACGTGCGGATAGCGCTCCCCGTCTTCATCTAGTTCATAATGTAACAGCTGTCCTAGTCGGTTAACGTGGAGCGAGACGAGCACGACCGACTCTCCAAAAAAAGATTGTTTTACCACTTTTCCTATTTGCTGCGGTGTACAACATTTGATTGTCCCTTCGGATTGAAGTGATGGTTCATTGATTTCACCGCGTGACAGGGCAATCATATATTCTGCCTCCGTCATGATTTTGATGACTGGTTCCATATGCATTGCCCCTTTTTGCAAAAACGCAAAGGCAGGGCCTTTGCGCCGATGTGTGATTATGAAAAATAGATGTCAAACAATGTTTGCAACTGATCGACGAGTTCTTCAGCAGTAGCTGACTCGATTTCACTGCGTTCTACCATCGTCACGATGTTTCCATCTTCAAGAAGAGCAATTGACGGTGAAGACGGTGCATATCCTTCAAAATACTCTCGTGCACGGTCAGTCGCTTCACGGTCTTGACCGGCAAACACAGTAACGAAGTGGTCAGGTTTTACACCTTCCATCTTGTTTACATACGCAGCGGCCGGACGCGCGATGCCGCCTGCACAGCCACATACCGAGTTGACGAGGACGAGTGTCTTCCCTTCTTTTTTGAGTGCCCCGTCTACCTCTTCCGGTGTCGTGAGCTCTGTGTATCCTGCAGCACGTACTTCGTTACGCGCTTGTTCGACTACATCTTGAAAATATAATTGAAAATCCATGTTGTTTCCCCTTTCGACATTCGTCTATACTCTCCTATTTTACGTCTTGTTCCACCTCGAGGACAAGTCTATCGCTCAATTCTCGTTCTAAGAACGGATCGGCATGTATCATTTGCTTGAAGGCGAGATAACGCGCTTTCGTTTCAGCGGTTGCCACGCGGTTCGTCAAATAGGCACGAATCATAATATTTTTTGGTGTGTGTTCGAGATCGATAAATTCGAGCAGTTGTGCATCATACCCGACAAGTCCAAGCAGTTCTGCCCGAATCGAATCTGTCGCGAGGGAGGCGAAACGTTCCTTGATCAGTCCATGTTGGAGCATCACGTCCAAGTTCGGTGCTTGGATTTGACGATTCAATTCTTTTTGGCAACACGGGACGCTTAAGATGACGTTTGCGCCCCAACGGACGGCACGTGCCAATGCCATATCGGTCGCCACGTCACATGCATGGAGCGTCACGACCATATCGACGGCCGTCTCCCCTTCATATTCATTAATGTCCCCGACTAAAAACTCCAGCCGTTCATAGCCAAGATCCTTCGCAATGGATGCACACTCTTCGATGACTTCTTTCTTCAAATCGAGTCCCGTGATGTGGACGTCATACCCTTTCATCTCATGTAAGAAGTGATAGAGCGCGAACGTCAAATACGATTTGCCCGAACCGAAATCGAGAATACGGACAGTGCGATCCGTAGGTAAATGTTTGAGTGAATCCTCGATGAACTCGAGGAAGCGGTTGATTTGTTTGAATTTGTCGTACTTTTGTCGTTTCACTTTCCCGTCTGTAGATTGAATTCCTAGGCGAATCAAGAATGGGACCGGTTCGTCAAGTGGCAGCACGTACTGTTTTTCTCGATTATGGCTCAATTGAACTTCTTTTTGAGCCGTATGTTTCTCTTTCAATGTCACTTTGAACTTTTTCGATAACTGGAACTGAAGATCAGATTCTTTTAATTGAAACTGACCTTGTCTGAACGTTTCGAGGAGCTCGATTATTTCCGATACGGCCTCGTCTGGTGTCAAATTTTTATGATTCATCACACGCTCATACTGATACTCGAACTGGATATGATATGCATTCCGAATCAGGACCGGTTTCAATTTGACCCGTCTTAAATCACTTGATTTTTGGCGGGGTTGACTGATGGTCGCTGACACGAGATGATTTGATTGAATAACGTCTTCGAGACGTTCTAATAATGCTGTATATTCCAATGGATTCAATCCTTTTTAAGAAATTTTGAAACATATCGTTTCACCTGTCCGTACATACTATTACACGAAGACGGCGTTACGTCAAAGGAGGACACACATATGTTTAAAAAGATTTTATCTTCAATCGGAATCGGTGCCGCAAAAGTTGATACGCGCCTGAATGAAAGCCACTGTACGCCCGGCGGGGAACTGAACGGGGTCGTCCATATCGAAGGCGGTTCTGTCGAACAATCGGTTGATAGTATCTATCTGTTCTTCAACACGTTATATAAACATGAAGTGAACGACAAAATCACACACTCGACGTTTACGATTGAAAAGATTTTATTGAATGAGGCGCCGTTTATGATTGGACCAAGGGAAGTGAAAGAAATCCAATTCACAGTCAACGTCCCGTTCAACACACCTCTTTCTGTCAGCCAATCGAAATCATGGATTGAGACGGGGCTAGATATCGCCCAAGCCGTAGACCCGAAAGATGAAGATGCGATCACCGTGCAACCGAACGCCGCCCAACAAGTCATTTTAGATGCGATGGACGAGCTCGGTTTCCGCCTGAAGAAAGCCGATACAGAGATGCTTCCGGCACGCCACCGGTCCGGTCGCCTTCCGATTGCACAAGAACTCGAGTATTCAGCGAACGGTTCGCGTTTCGGTCGCCAGTTAGATGAGGTCGAAGTCGTGATGTTACAGAACGAGGACACGATTGAACTTCTCATTCAAGTCGACCGCAGTGTCCACGATCTCGGAAGTCTCTTTGCCGACTTGACGGGTTCAGACGAATCGACTCATCGTGTGCGCTACGACGTCGCACGTTTATCATTAGCTAAAGTTCGTCGTGACATCGAAACGATGATCGAACAATCGATTTAAGGAACTAGCCGACACGTCATTCATAGGAATGGCGTGTTTTTTTAGTGGGACGTTGAGTTCTTACATCCAATATCTTACAATCGTTATAAGGAGTCAAATTTTCAGGAGGTGACTACATCTTGTTCGCTTTAATAATGATCGGGAGTTTCGGCCTTGCGCCATTTGCCTTACCCATTCTAGAGACTAGTTTTACTGATTCACTCGCCTATTTCACGCTTGGTGGGCTCGAGGTGTTGATCGGTTTGATTGCAATGGGTTTAATGCGTAATCCGTCGACAAATGCCTTATCATTCCTGAAGTTCGTACCTTATCTTGTACTCTTCCTCCATTTCCCGGCCTCTCTCTGCCTGCTTTGGGTTTCCTCAGTCAGACACGATGGGATTCCCGGGTTTGCAATAAACTATATATTCGTATATTGGGTGCTCCTTCTCATTTTCGTTCTGATTACCAGATTAACGTACCGTGTCCATCAACGACGATTTCAGTAGGCGCTTGATTAGAAAGGATGATTCAACGTTGCATTTACTTCAGTTACTAAAAGACCGAGCAATCCCGCTTACACTATTCGCGACGCTTGGCCTATTCAGTCTCGTGTTTGCATTTTCACTCTATAAATCCAAACCACGACTCTCCAAAGGACTCGTCACAATGGGCATGTCCTTGTCGTTCCTTCTCCTATTGATCTCAGCCGTCAGTTTCTTTTTCACGCTATTCATTGGCTATAACTCATAAAAAATGGAGGCACTCGATCGAGAGCGCCTCCATTTTTTCAATATACGGTATATGTGTTCGGGTCAATCGACTCGAGCGATTGTTTGATTGCTTGCAAGAACTGACCTGCGACGAGACCGTCAAGGACGCGATGGTCGACCGACATGCAAAGGTTGACCATATCGCGTGCCGCAAACATTCCATTCATCCATACCGGACGCTTCACGATCGACTCGACCGATAGGATGGCAGCTTGTGGGTAATTCAAAATCGGTGCCGACTGAATTGAGCCGAACGCACCTGTGTTGTTGATCGTGAACGTCCCGCCACGCATCTCTTCTGCCTTCAAACGGTTCTCACGCGCTCGCGTTGCCACGTCTTGAAGTGCAACAGCAAGTCCTTTGATGTTCTTCTCATCCGCTTGACGAATGACCGGTACATAAAGGGCGTCGTTTGCCGCGACAGCCACAGAAAGATGGATGTCTTGGTGAACTTTGATATGATCGCCCGCCCACTCTGAGTTCATCATCGGATATTTCTTCAATGCCTCGATCGCCGCTTTCATGAAGAACGGCATGAATGTCAATTTGACACCTTCCCGTTTCATGAACTCGTCTTTCAGTTTTGCCCGGGCGTCGACGAGATTCGTCACGTCGACTTCAATCATGAGCCATGCGTGCGGGGCCTCGTGTTTTGAGCGGACCATATTGTTCGCAATCGCTTGACGTACACCTGCTGTCGGAATGGATTCATAGCGTCCAGAAGAAGTGGATGTCGATGCGACCGGTTGCGACGGCTCGACGACAGGACGTGGTGCCTCAGTCGGAACGTCCATCTTCGTCTGTACCATCGTCTCTTGAACGGGTGCCTGCGTCGCTTGATCTGGAGTCGAAGGGCGGCCATCCGAAAGGTAACGTAAAATATCTTTACGGGTAATACGTCCACCTAGACCGCTCCCACTTAAGTCATTCAAGTCAATGTCGTTCTCATTGGCGAGTCGGATGACTGCAGGAGAGAAACGCCCGTTGCCACTTTGTTTTTTCGGAGCGACAGCGACTGCTTGCTTCGCCACGGGTTCTGCAGGAGTCGTTTCTGCGATCGGTTCGGTCTTCGTCTCAACCGCTGATTCCTCGGCACTTTCGACTTCCATCGTCAGTACCGGTGTCCCGACGCTGACCGTCTCCCCTTCTGGAATGAGGAATTCTTTGATGGTTCCCGCACTAGTCGCCGGAATTTCAGCAGTGACTTTATCCGTCATGACCTCAGCGAGTGGCTCGTATTCTTCCACACGGTCGCCCGGTTTGACGAGATAAGTCGTAATCGTTCCTTCTGTCACACTCTCCCCGAGTTGGGGCATTGTAATCGTTTGTTCCATGGAGAAGCCTCCTTAAAACGCCGCGAGCTGGCGTGCCCGCTCGGCAATTTTTTCTGGGGATACGATAAAGAATTTTTCCATCGGTGGTGCGTACGGCATAGCTGGAACATCAGGCCCCGCTAAGCGTTCAATCGGTGCATCGAGTTCGAAAAGCGCTTTCTCTGCAATAATCGCCGCGACTTCTCCAATGATGCTTCCTTCTTTGTTGTCCTCTGTCACGAGTAGCACTTTACCAGTCTTCTTGACCGACTCAATGATGGCTTCTTGGTCGAGTGGGTAGACAGTACGAAGATCGAGAATGTGCGTGCTAATCCCTTCCTCTTCGAGCGTTTTCGCTGCCTCTTGTGCCATGTGTACACAGAGACCGTATGTGATGATTGTGATGTCATCGCCTTCACGTTTGACTGCCGCCTTACCGATTTCGACCGTATATTCGTCCGTCGGCAAATCTGCCTTCAAAAGACGATAGGCACGCTTATGTTCAAAGAAGAGCACCGGGTCGTTTGAACGAATCGCCTCTTTCAATAATCCTTTCGCATCGACCGGGTCTGATGGAATGACGACTTTAAGACCTGGCGTCGAACTAAACATCGCCTCGACCGATTGCGAATGATAGAGGGCCCCGTGGATTCCTCCACCAAAAGGCGCACGGATGACCATCGGACATGTCCAATCGTTATTCGAGCGGTAACGAATTTTCGCAGCTTCCGATACGATTTGGTTCACTGCTGGCATGATGAAGTCTGCGAATTGCATTTCTGCGATCGGTCGCATCCCATACATCGCAGCTCCGACACCGACACCAGCAATCGCACTCTCGGCGAGCGGTGCATCGATGACACGACCTTCCCCGTACTTCTCAATCAACCCTTGTGTGGCACGGAATACCCCGCCGCGAACGCCGACGTCTTCTCCGACGACGAAGACGTTTTCGTCGCGCTCCATTTCCTCATGAATCGCTTCGTTGATCGCTTCGATAAACGTTTTCATCATTTTTCCTCCTCGTAGACGTAATCCATTGCAGATTCAGGCGCAGCGTACGGTGCCTTATCCGCATACGTCGTCGCTTCGTTCACTTCTAAATCAATCTTCTCGTCAATTTCCGAGAGCGCATCGGACGTAGCGACCTCCTCGTTAATGAGGCGTTGACGGAACAGTTTTATGCCGTCCCGTTCTTTCAATCCAGCCAATTCTTCCGCTGAGCGGTAGGCCTTGTCATCGTCATCTGATGAGTGAGGTACGAGGCGTTCCACTTCTGCTTCGATGAGTGTCGGTCCCTCTCCGCGCAGAGCACGTTCACGCGCTTCTTTCACGATCGCATAAACGGCAATCGGGTCGGTCCCGTCGACTGTCACACCTGGCATCCCGTAACCTTTCGCCCGGTCAGATACTCTTTCACATGCCAACTGCTTCGTGAGTGGAACCGAGATCGCATATTTGTTGTTCTCACAGAATAAGATGACCGGAAGCTTGTGGACACCGGCAAAGTTTGCACCTTCGTGGAAATCTCCTTGGTTGGAAGACCCTTCACCGAACGAGACGAACGTGACGAGCTCTTCTTTTTTCATCTTCGCCGCGAGTGCGATTCCGACAGCATGAGGGACTTGTGTCGTAACCGGAGATGAACCCGTCACGATGCGATGCTCTTTCGAGCCGAAGTGTCCAGGCATCTGACGACCGCCCGAGTTCGGATCTTCCGCTTTCGCGAACGCCGACAGCATCAAGTCTCTTGAAGTTTGACCGAAGTGCAGGACGACCGCCACATCACGATAGTAAGGGAGGACATAGTCGATACCTTTTTCGAGGGCGAACGCCGCCCCGACCTGGGCAGCCTCTTGACCTTGACACGAAACGACGAACGGGATTTTCCCGGCGCGGTTCAATTTCCACATCCGTTCATCGATTTTACGGGCGCGGACCATCGTTTCGTACATCGCCAATAAATCTTGTTTTGTTAAGCCGAGCTCTTCATATGAGTTTACAGTCATCTGTTCCATCCTTGTTCCTCCTTAGGCGTGAATCGGTAATCCATCGACGGCGAGCGCCGCCTCCTGGAAAGCCTCACTTAGTGCAGGGTGTGGGTGCACGAGTTGCCCCATCTCCCAAGCCGTCGCGTTCAAGACGAGTGCGAGCCCGCCTTCAGTGATGAGTTCAGTCGCTTTCGGTCCGACGATATGGACACCGAGCAGGTCATCTGTTTCTTTGTCCGAAACGAGTTTGACGAATCCGTCGGCTTGCCCTTCAATGCGCGCTTTCCCGAGACCGTTGAAGCGATACGTCCCTGTCTTCACGTCATGTCCCGCATCTTTTGCTGCTTCTTCTGTCAGACCGACCGAGGCGACTTCAGGGACACTGTATACACAGCGTGGGATGAGCATATAATCGAGTGGTGTCGGCTCAAGACCAAGAATCGTCTCGACGGCCTTCACTCCTTCTGCTGAAGCGACGTGGGCGAGTTGTAGCTTCCCGATACAGTCACCGATTGCGAAGATATGACGTTCTTTTGTCCGATATTGACTATCGACTTGGATGATTCCGTTCTCGACGACGATGGACGTATTTTGTAGCCCCAGGTCTTCTGTATTAGCGACACGACCCACTGAGACGAGGACACAGTCAACGTTCAACATGTCTTCCCCAACAGCAAGTTCCACCGCATCTTCATGAATCAATGTCCGTTCCGCATCGACTGTCACACTTTTCTTCACACGAACACCGCGCTTCTTCAATAACCGCTCCACTTCACGGGAGACCGCCTTGTCCTCGAGCGGGAGTAAACGATCGCCTACTTCAATCAACGTCACATTCACATCCAAATCGACGAGCATCGATGCCCATTCGACTCCGATCACACCACCACCGACAATCGCAATCGATTCAGGTAGTGTCTCGAAATTGAGCAAGTCGTCTGAGTTTAAAATGCGCTCGTGATCGAACGGTAACCCAGGAAGCTCACGTGGAATCGATCCTGTGGCGATAATCAATTGGTTCGGCAAGATGAGTTCCGACTCACCGCTTTCATCTTCAACCGATACGGTCCCTGGTTGTGGTGAGAAGATACTTGGTCCAAGAATGGAGGCTTTCCCCCGAAACACTTCGATCTTTCCTTGTTTCATCAAATGCTCGATTCCCTTTTCTAGGCCAGCGACGAGATCGCGCTTATACGTTTGGGCCCGTTCCATGTTGAACGTCACGTCTCCCGTTTCCACACCATACGTCGCGCTCTGTTTCGCCGTTTGATAAACGTGTGCCGCTTTTAAGAGCGCCTTCGTCGGGATGCATCCTCTATGTAAGCAGGTTCCGCCTAACTTCTTCGCCTCGACGATTGCGACAGATTTTCCTGCCTGGGCCGCTTTAATCGCGGCCACATATCCTCCTGGTCCTCCACCGATGACGACAACATCAAATTCTTGTGCCATGTGTATCCCCCTCATAAACTCGTGCGGTCTCTTCCTTCTCGATGATGCGAAGCGCACCTTCAGCCAACGCTTTTAGTTCATCTTCTCCCGGATAAATGTGTACCGGCGCGAGATAAGTGACACGCTCCTTTATCTTGTCAGTCAGCCAGTCGGAATATGCGATCCCGCCCGTCAGTAAGATGGCATCTACACGACCACATAATGTCGCCCCATGTTTAGAAATCTCTTGAGCGACGCGATAAGCCATCGTCTCATACAAAAGTCTCGCCTCATCGTCACCTGTTTCTAAGCGTTGTTCAATCTCAATCGCATCGTATGTTCCGAGGTGAGCGAACAGTCCGCCCTGACCAACAATTTTCTTCTTCATTTCCGATTCTTTATACCTGGTACTATAACATAGTTCTACTACCTGTCCAACAGGAATTGAACCGGCACGCTCTGGTGCAAGCGGACCGTCCCCGTCCAGTCCATTGTTCACATCAACGACGCGGCCGGCCGCATGTGCACCGACAGTGATTCCGCCACCGAGATGCGCAACAATGAGATTCAGCTCGTTGTAATCGCTTCCATTTTCAGATGCGAATCGCTTCGCAACGGCCTTTTGGTTAAGAGCATGGAAAATACTCCGACGATCAATCTCTGATATACCCGTCTTACGGGCCAACTCATGCATCTCATCGACGACGACTGGATCGACAATGAAACTCGGGACTCCTTCGTGCTCACCAATTTTAGAAGCAATCAATCCACCAAGGTTGGATGCGTGCATACCGAAACGACCGCTCGTCAAATCCTCACGCATGAGTTCATTGACGGTATATGTTCCCGATGTCATTGGCGCAAGTAAGCCACCACGACCGACGACCGCGGTCAAATCGTTGACCGCGATGCCAGTCTCTTCTAACAAGGCACGTACTTCTTGCTCACGATGAGGCAATTGCTCCGGAAGAGTGAGGCCGGTCACGTCAATCTCATGACGAACCGTGCGAGTCATCACTTCTTCCTTCCCATCAAACAATCCAACTTTCGTCGAGGTCGACCCTGGGTTGATTGCAAGAATTAGCCGTTTCGTCATCTTAGCGTCTCCCTAGAATGCTTTTTTCGACTTTTAGGAATTGACTGCGTGAACGCGACATCATCTGAATACGCTCTTCAGCCATCTTATCGGCCGCGACGTGTGTCGGTACACCGTCACGTTCTGCGATTTCAAAGACGCGCATCATGTTGTCATAAATGAGTTCGACTTTTTTCATCGCGCGTTCTCGGTTGTATCCTTCGAGTTCGTCGGCGACGTTGATGACACCTCCAGCGTTGATGACGAAATCTGGTGAATAGAGGATACCGTTCTCGTCGAGCACATCACCGTGACGATCTTCTGCCAATTGGTTGTTCGCAGCACCTGCGACGATTTGAGCTTTTAACTGTGGAATCGTTTGATCGTTGATGACCGCACCGAGTGCACATGGGGCAAAAATGTCACATTCGACAGAGTAAATTTCATCCGGCTTGACGACAGTCGCACCAAAGTCAGTCTCCGCACGTTTGAGTGCTTCCTCGTTAATATCTGTCACGATCAAATGCGCACCTTCTTCGTGGAGGTGGCGGCATAAATTATAGGCGACGTTTCCGACACCTTGTACAGCAACCGTCTTCCCAGCGAGCGAGTCGGTACCAAACTTCCATTTAGCAGCCGCTTTCATCCCACGATACACACCGTATGCTGTTACAGGTGAAGGGTTACCACTCGAGCCGAATGCTGGGCTAACGCCTGTTACGTAGTCTGTCTCCATATGAATGAAATCCATATCTGAAACTGTCGTGTTGACATCTTCAGCCGTGATGTAGCGTCCGCTAAGTGACTGTACGTAACGACCGAACGCACGGAAGAGCGCTTCTGACTTATCCGTCTTCGCATTTCCGATGATGACAGCTTTTCCGCCTCCAAGGTTGAGACCGGCTGCCGCATTTTTATACGTCATTCCTTTTGCAAGGCGCAAGACGTCTGTGAGTGCTTCTTGTTCTGATTCATAGTTCCACATGCGAAGTCCACCGAGCGCTGGACCGAGTGTCGTATCGTGAATCGCGATGATTGCCTTTAGTCCTGAAGTTTGGTCCTGACAAAATACGATTTGTTCATAGTCCTCAGATTGTAAAACATCAAAAATACGGAAGCGTGGTTCTGTGTTTGTTTCCATCATGGTTAATTCCTCCTGTTAAATACGATTAATTTTTGGCATGTAACAAAGCGAATGCGAGTGAATATAGTTTCGCTTCTGCAGTATCGGCACGACTCGTCAACACGACAGGGGCTGATGCGCCGACGACAATCGCCGCTACGCTCGCCTCTGCAAAATACATGATTGATTTATAAAGGACGTTGCCGACCTCTATGTATGGTACGACTAATAAGTCAGCTTGACCGGCTACTTCACTGTTGATTCCTTTTTGCTTGGCCGCAATCATATCGACCGCATTATCGAGTGCGAGTGGTCCGTCTACGATACAGCCTTTGATTTGACCCCTACGATTCATTTGACTGAGTAACGCGGCATCGAGTGTCGCATTCATCTGTGGATTGACAACTTCGACCGCTCCGATTGCTGCAACTTTTGGTGATGCGTAACCAATGTCATGCATCGCCTCGACAGCATTGTGGATGATTTCAACTTTTTCTTCAAGCGTCGGCGCAATATGAATCGCAGCATCAGTCACACCGATCAGCTTCTCTCGATTCGGAATTTGAAATAAAGCCACATGACTGAGCGTTCGTTTCGTCCGAAGACCAGCCTCTCGATTGAGGACGGCTTTCATGAAAGTAGATGTCGACACCATTCCTTTCATGAGTACATCCGCTTCTTTGTTTTTCACGGCTAGCGCGGCGCGGCGTGCAATCTCTACATCACCTTTCGCATGTAAAATATCGACGTTTGACTCATCGATCTCATACTGCTCACATAACTTCCGGATTTCTCTAGCTTCGCCGAACAAAATGAAGCGAGACAAGCCATGATTCGTAGCAAGTTTTACGGCCCGAATAACTTCTTCGTCCGCTGCACCCGCAATGGACACGGTACAACCTTCTAGTTGTTTCGCGTTCGTCAGCATCCGTTCAAAATTCATCATTGTCCCCCCTTGACCTCTACACTATATCATAAGCAAGTTTAATTCCAAAAATGTAAGCGCTTTATAATGCGGGTGACCATGCAGATTAATGCTTACCATGCAGAAAAATTCATGCAGATTATTGCGTGGTGTCTAGTTTGTTATATAATGTCCGAATCGAAATCTTTAATCGGCGGGCTGCTTCTGATTTGTTCCCACCGGCTTCTTCAATCGTTCGTTCAATCAAATCTCGCTCATATTTCGCTACGGCCTCATGGAATGTCCCGGACTCAACTACTTTTTGACTTGTAGACCGATTTGATAATTGTAAGTGGTGAGGCGCGATCCACTGGTCGGTGCTCGCCATGTAAATCATCGCTCGCCCAATCACGTTCTCAAGTTCTCGGACGTTCCCTTTCCAATGCTGACTTTTCAGTAGAATCAACGCATCTTCGTCTACCCCACGTACACTGCGACCATATTCCTGATTCAACTTCCGTACGATTCGGTCACACAGCGCTTCGAGTTCATTCAACCGTTCACGTAAAGGTGGTATGTGGATTGGCATACGATTGATCCGGTAATACAAATCTTCACGGAAGGACCCATCCCCCACTTTTTGCTCAAGATCGGCATTCGTTGCGGCAATAATGCGGACATCGATTGGGATCGCCGTTGTCCCTCCAACTCGCACGATTTCATTTTCCTGTAGGACACGTAACAGTTTCACTTGAACATCGAGCGGCAATTCACCAATTTCGTCTAAAAAGAGCGAACCACCGTCCGCTTCCTCGAAATAACCCGTTTTCCCGCCACGTTTGGCACCGCTGAACGCGCCATCCTCATAGCCGAACAACTCACTCTCAAGAAGCGTTGGCGAGATGGCGGCACAGTTGACCCGAATGAACTTCTTATATTTCCGGGGGGACTCCCCGTGAATGGCATGGGCGAACAATTCTTTCCCAGTTCCCGATTCTCCACGAATCAATACTGTCACAGGGGTCACCGCAGCAAGTTTTGCCTGCTCAATGACAAATCGCATCGCATCACTCGTCGCGATGATATCGGCAAACTGATACTTCGCCTCTAGATTCCGAATGCGTGTTTTCGCTTCCTGTAATTCATCTCGAAGCGCACGGATTTGAGACACATCTCGGATGACCCCGACCGAGCCGCGTAATTTACCTTCCACGATGATTGGTTCCGCGTTCACGAGAATGTCCCGTCGAGTCGCACCGATTTGCATTCTGATGTCCCTGACGCCTTGTCCGGTAGACAATACTTTCAAATGGACACTTTCTTGCATTCCAATGTCAGCCGTTGCCGGCTTATCGACAACGTCTTCTTTTTTAAATCCCGTCAAACGAGTATATGATGGGTTGATCAATATCGTGTTCCCATGATGGTCGGCTACCGAAATGGCTTCACTCGTACATTCAATGATTGCTTCAAGCATTTGTTGATTCTGCTTCAACCGCTCGACAACGATACGAATAAACTCTCCTGGTAACACGACCGCCTCTTTAAAATGGTCTTTCAACTCTTCGAACGTTTGATGCTGTCCGGTTGTTTCGATGACAAAGTCTAGCTTAGCTTCAGCATATTTTGTCCAATCATCTGTCACAGCGATGCCGTAACTTTTCGCAAGAGCGATTCCTTCAGCCGATACATCAGAGTCAACGACTGCCACAATAGTCGCAAGTGGTGAATCCATCAACATATGAAGGACCTCTGACCCGCCTTTTCCGGCCCCGACAATCATCAATCGTTTATTCATACTTATTCCCCCATCATCTCTCTTCTCTTCTTCATGCTACTGAATCCTATGTTGATTCGCAAGTCGCCTAAAAATAGACAGTGTCGAGCGAAATGATTTCTGTTAAAATAATGTATGGTAAAGGAGGAGATTGCATGCGTTTCATCGCACTTCTAATCTTAATCATCCCCGGACTACTAGGTGTCTACGGAATCAAATTGCTCCGCGACAGCTTCTTTTTGAAGACGAGCACACCCTTCACATGGATTGATTCACTCGCTGCCGCCTCTATGTTGCAGGGGACCTTTGGACTTCTGCTCGCCATGGGTGGGATCGGATTTGTAGCTGGCTATATTTTTAACCGCGACAAGAAATCAGGAAAAGTTCAACGATTCGACTCATAAGTACACAAAAAAAGGTTCCCTAACTTGACTTCATTTCAAGTGCGGAACCTTTTATTCGTATTGAATTGTGATCACTACGGATGATCTCCTTTCTAACTACTTTGCTTGCTTTGACATGATATCCAACGTCTTCTTAATGAAGAAGTATGAAAGAATTTTAGTAACTGCCGTCTTGCGTGAACGGAACGCTTCCATTCGAGTTACTAACTTTTTGATTATCGGATCATGTCCAACCATCCATTGTGAAGTCGAGCGCTTGCCATAAACTGTTCAACGGTTGACAACACTCCTTTTGGTTAACTGAACGATTCGTTTTCCCTATACCAACCCCTAGCTTCGAGCTGATGATAGAATCGTCTCGCAAATGAGCGACTGTCGCGACCTCACGTCGGGACATTAACGACTTGAGGTGTCGTCCCCACCTCTGAGCTATAATCGGATAGCGAACCGAGATGATTATATTTCTTCAAACATGCTCCGGAACAAGTTTGAAAAGCGTTCATCTGACGCTTGTCCAAGTAACTTGGTACACCTTTATTATAACAAAGAACGAGTATTTTGCAAGCGCTTTCTTTCTTAAACTGAATAAAAAAGGACTAAGCCGATCATGACTCAGTCCAAATCGAATTTTTTAATTGTTCTTAAACGATAAATACGTGACGAAGTAAGAGATGAACTCCGAGTTTTTCGGGCTTCGCTCACGCTCCGGTCGTCCTTCAAACATTTCATGGTCCTGCATCCCGTTACCCCAGGCCGTCTTAATCGCGTGACGCATAGCCCGCTCCACACGCGACGAAGTCGTCTCATGTTCTTTCGCAACCATTGGATATAACTCTTTCGTGATTAGACCGAGCAAGTCTTGACGCTCCCTCACATAGATGACCGCTTGACGGATGTACTTGAATCCTTTGATTCGTGGAGAAATGCCCATTTGTTGCAGTAAGAGTGAAATCTCGATCTCTTCGGGTGTCATCCCTTCAAACTCCCGATTCGTCCCATCCGACAATTCTCGAATCTTCGTTAACAACTGTTGGATATTGAATGGCTTGACGAGAAAATAAGAGGCACCGAGTTGAACCGCTTGTTTCGTCACTTCATCTTTCCCGAACGCACTGAGCATGATCACTTCCGGCTTCTCGTCACCGAACTCTTCATTAAGACGTTGTAATACTCCAATTCCATCCAAATGCGGCATGATAATATCGAGTAAGAGTACATCCGGTTGGTGTGTCTTGACGACATCCAAGCACGTTTCACCATCGTGCGCCGTTCCCACGACACGAAGATCAGGCTCAGATTCTAGTTGTCGGCTCAACAAATCGACGATTTCTCGATTGTCGTCCGCAATACATAATGTAATCACTTATGACACTCCTTTGATGAACTTCTGTTTTACTTGCTGTGACATCTCAAGTAACTCTTCAACGTGTTGTTTCGTCAAGTTCGTCATTTGAGCTCCAGCAATCATTCGACCCAATTCGTCGATTCGGCTCTCATGATTGAGAGAGTCGACATTCGTTTTCGTTCGGTCATCCGTTTCTGTTTTCGTAATGTAAAGGTGTTGATCTGCCATCGCGGCGACTTGTGCCAAGTGAGTGATACACAGCACCTGTGACCCGACAGATAGACGGAAAATCTTCTCCCCCATCGCTTGGGCGACACGGCCGGATACACCAGTATCGACTTCATCAAAAATAATCGAGGCCACTCCGACGGTTCTCGAAAAGATGGACTTGAGTGCGAGCATGACGCGGGAAAGCTCACCGCCTGAAGCGACTTTCGCAAGCGGTTTAAACGGTTCACCGATATTTGTCATCATGTAAAACTCTACATCATCTAATCCGTCTTGTTTTAGAGACGTTGAGCGGAAACGAACTTCAAATGCTGTTTTTTCCATGTACAGTTCTTTTAATTCACGATGTATCGCCTGCTCCAGCGACTTTGCTGCAACTTTGCGGGCTGTAGATAGTTTTATTCCAGTCTCTTTTGCAGCCTTCTCTAATCGAACAAGCTCATCTGACAACGTCTGCAAATGTTCTTCTCGATTCGTCATCGATTTAAGTTCCTCGGAAACTCGTTCCCCATATGCGATGACTTCTTCGATTGTCGTTCCATACTTTCGTTTTAGCTGCTGGAAAAGGGCTAATCTCGACTCGATCTCATCCAATCGAATCGGATCAAACTCTAGCGAATCTAATTGATCGCGCAATTGAAATTTCGCGTCTTCTAGCAGATAGTATGCGTTGGAGATTGTCTCGGATACAGAAGCAAGAGAGGTGGAAAGCTGTGATGCCTCGCCCATTTCACGCATCGCAACGCCAATTTGGTCAAGTCCGTTCGAGTCCTCGGCAACCGCCTCATAAGAAAGACGGATATGTTGATGGATGCGCTCAAAGTTGGCTAATTCATCACGCTCTTCCGTCAGCGCCTGTTCTTCACCCGGCTTTAATTCTGCCGCCTCGATCTCTTTTGTTTGGAACGACAACAAATCCATCCGCTGCGCGAGTTCTTGCTCACTTTGGCTGAGGCGCTTCAGTTCATCGGCGATTTTTTTCCAAGCTGCATATGCTGCTTGATATTCCTCTAATAGAGGGCCTACTTCCTTCTCGGCAAAGTGATCGAGAATTCCTAAGTGAAATTCCGCTTCCATCAGATGTTGATGCTCATGTTGCCCATGAATATCGACGAGAAGTCGCCCGAATTCACGCAACGTCGAGAGCGTCATCATTTTCCCGTTCACCCGACAGACACTTTTTCCACTACTATGTAAGTCTCGACGTAGTATGACAGTCCCGTCCTCAACATCAATTCCATATTGATTGGCCGCTTCAATGACGGGATGATTTGGTTCAATCATGAACAACCCTTCGATTTCGGCCTTGTCCTGACCGTAGCGAACAAACTCACTCGAGCCTCGTCCTCCAACAAGCAACCCAATCGCATCTAACAAAATTGATTTACCGGCACCCGTTTCACCCGTGAGAACGGTCATACCTCGATTAAACGTAATGTTTAACTCGTCGATAATCGCAAACTGTTTGATTGATAGTTCTGCTAACATACGTACTTTCACCTCATAACATTCCGATTAATCGATCGATAATCTGCTTCGCTTTATCTTCATCGCGCGCAATCATTAAAATCGTATCGTCGCCACAAACCGTCCCAATCAATTCATCCCATGACAAATGGTCGATTAAGACGCCGATTGCATCAGCATTTCCCGGAAGCACTTTCATGACGACCAAATTTTGAGCAGAATCGACCGAGACGAAGCTGTCGCTAAGGATTCGCTTCATTTTACCGTATGGGTTAAAGCGCTGATCCGCAGGCAAGCTGTATTTATATCGTCCGTCGTTTAACGGCACTTTGACTAAATGTAACTCCTTAATATCCCGAGACACAGTTGCCTGTGTGACCGGATATCCGGAGCGACGTAGTTCATCTACCAGTTCATCTTGCGTTTCGATTTCACGATTCGTCACGATGTCTCGAATTTTAATCAATCGCTGTCCTTTGTTCATAAGCGCTGACACCTCATTTTTCGTTTCACATACACATTATCATTCTAAAGTATTGTCGAAAAAAGGTCTAGCATTCCAGTGGGTATTTCCACCATTCCCCATCTCTTCTTTATCGATAAGAAAAAGCTACAGACAAATCTGTCTGTAGCCATTGCTTATCCCTTTAGTTTGGTATGTGCCGCATCCACCACGTCTTCGACTCGTAGGGATGGTTCGACTCCACCTATCCCCTTATAACGGGCGAATAAGAGGAATTCAATATTTCCGTCTCCACCTGTGATTGGGGAGTAATCCAATCCTTCGACGAAGAACCCTTCCGATGCAAAATAGCGAACCATATCGCTCGCCACACGCTCATGTACGCCACGGTCTCGTACAATCCCTTTTTTCCCGACGTCGGCTTTACCGGCTTCAAATTGAGGTTTAACGAGTGCCATAACGACGCCGTCCTGCTTTAAAATAGTTTTGAGCGGCGGCACCATAAGGCGTAGTGAGATGAACGAGACATCAATCGTCGCAAAGTCTGGTTTGATCGGGAATTGATCGGCCGTCGCATGACGAAAATTCATCCGTTCCATGACGACAACGCGATCATCGCTCCGAAGTTTCCAGGCAAGCTGGTTGTACCCGACATCGACCGCATACATTTGGCTCGCACCGTTTTGAAGCGCACAGTCAGTAAACCCTCCCGTTGAAGACCCGATGTCGATTCCGACACGTCCGTTTACGTCAAGCGGGAATACTTCGAGCGCTTTCTCGAGCTTCAAGCCCCCCCGGCCGACATACGGTAGGGCTTGTCCCTTCACTTCGAGAGGGATATCATCAAACACTTTATCGCCCGCCTTGTCTAGGCGTTCGGTCCCACTATAGACGAGACCGGCCATGACAGACCGCTTCGCCTTTTCTCGTGTTTCAGCGAGTCCACGTTCGACGAGCAATACATCTAATCTAGTTTTCGTTCTTTTTTCCATAATCCCTCACACATTCTGTCGATTTGTTTCCATGACGAATCGTTCAATCGATTCCGCCATTTGGGTAGGTCGAAGTCCAATCTCTTCTAAGAGTTGGTTGACCCCTCCATGTTCGATATAGCGATCCGGAATACCGAGACGTTGAATCCGCGGGAAAGTTCCAGCTTCATTCGCATGCTCTAACACACTACTTCCAAAACCACCGGCAAGTGCCGCTTCTTCGAGTGTCACGAGCGGGATACCTTCTGCATATAATGAAGCAAGCATGGCCTCATCGAGCGGTTTAATCGTACGGCAGTTGATGACCCGAACGCTGAGCGTGCCTTCTAACAAAGACCGTACTTCAAGAGCGTCTTGAACTTGTGGACCGAACGTCAAAATCGCGACATCCGTTCCTTCCGCCTCGACTTCCCAATCATCAAGTGAAATCTCCTGAAGCGTGTCACTCATCGGAACACCGATTCCTTCACCACGTGGGAACCGAATCGCAATCGGCCCGCCATCGTAACGAAGAGCAGAATAAACGAGTCGTTGCAACTCTTCTTCGTCTTTCGCCATCAAGATGCGAATGTTTGGGACATGACGCATAAAGGCGATGTCAAACACACCTTGGTGCGTCTCTCCATCCGCCCCTACGAGTCCGGACCGGTCAATCGTGAACACGACGTTCAGGTTTTGACGACAAATGTCATGGACGAGTTGGTCATACGCACGTTGGAAGAACGTCGAATAAATCGAGACGACGGGTTTTAATCCTTGTGTCGCTTGTCCACCAGCGAGCGTGACCGCGTGCTGCTCAGCGATCCCGACATCAAACATGCGTTCCGGGAATTTTTTCGTGAAGCAGTCAAGTTTTGATCCGACGCTCATTGCCGGCGTGATCAACGTGACCCGTTCATCAGACTCCGCAACTTTCGTAATCGTTTCAGCGACCACTTTCGAATAACTTGGTCCTTTCGGCTTCCCTTTGATGACTTCACCAGACTCAATTTTATATGGCCCAAGCCCGTGCCACGTTCCGATACCATCTAGTTCTGCCGGACGGTAACCTTTGCCTTTTTTCGTGATGACATGAACGAGAACCGGACCGTCGATCTTCTTCGCATACTCGAGCGTCTCGAGCAAATCTTTCAAATCGTGTCCGTCTGTCGGGCCGAAGTAAGTAAACCCAAGTTCTTCAAAGAAAGTGCCCGGAATAAGTGCAGACTTCAATAAATCTTTCACCCGTTCCCCACTTCGTTCAAGCGAGTTGCCAACGAGAGGAATGTGCTTAATGATGGATTCCATTTCTTCACGCGCATGCTTCAGTTTTCGTGATGCACGAATACGTCCGAGCATGTTGTGCATGGCACCGACGTTCGGTGCAATCGACATCTCATTATCGTTCAGGATGACGATGACATTTTGCTTTTCGGCACCAATATGATTCAGCGCTTCAAGTGCCATTCCCCCAGTCAGCGCACCATCCCCGATGATGGCAATGGCACGATCGTTTGCGCGACCTTTCAACTCGTTTGCGATTGCAATCCCCATCGCTGCCGAAAGTGATGTCGAACTATGGCCTGTTTCCCAAACGTCATGTTCGCTCTCACAACGTTTCGGGAAACCGCATAATCCATTGTACTGTCGCAGGGTATCAAACTGATCCGTACGTCCTGTCAAAATTTTATGAACGTACGCCTGATGACCGACGTCCCATACAAGTTGGTCTTTCGGACTGTCAAATACACGGTGCAAGGCAAGCGTCAACTCTACAACACCTAAGTTTGGCGCCAAATGCCCTCCCGTCACTGCCAATTTTTCAATCAAGAACCGTCTAATGTCAGAACCGAGTGATTCGAGTTCGGTTACAGACAACCTTTTCAGGAATGACGGGTCTTGAATGGATGTCAAGTCCATAATGACCATCCTTTCTCCTCACATTTTACTGATTCGTACCTTACATTTTACAAGAATGTGACGGTAGATGCCACACATTCCCCAAAACAAAGGTGACACGATGTGCTCATCGTGTCACCGAGGTCAATAATTTCGTTTCACTACAAACGTCAACAGGTCAACAAGTAACGGTGCTTGAACCGAAAGTGACTGGATTGCAAAGGTCGCCGCATCTACCTCTGCATCAAGTGCACGCTTCGCCCCATCTAGTCCGAGTAATTTCGGATAAGTCGTTTTTTCATTCTCTTCATCCGAGCCGACGCGTTTCCCGATTGCCTGTTCGTCCCCGATGACATCTAAAATATCATCTTGAATCTGAAAGGCAATACCTAGATGGCGGCCGAACTGTTTGAGTTGAAGCCGGTCTTCTTTAGACACACCTGCAAGAATACTACCTGCTTCAAGCGCATAGACGAGCAGTGCTCCCGTCTTCCGTTCATGAATCGACTGAAGTTCCTGAAGGGTGACATCATCCCGCTTTTCAGCGAGCATATCATCTAATTGTCCACCGACCATGCCCGTACTTCCGGCGGCAAGTCCGAAAGCGCGAATAATCTCGACGATTGCTTCCGCAGGGAGGTTCGCTTCCGAAAGGATGCGAAACGCATCGGTTAATAGCGCGTCCCCCGCCAAAATGGCAGTCGCCTCATCAAACTGACGATGGTTCGTCAGACGGCCGCGCCGAAGGTCGTCATCATCCATTGCTGGCAAGTCGTCATGAATGAGTGAGTATGTATGAACCATCTCGAGTGTCGAAGCGACTTCCCGCCCGCGCTCGATTGCAATGCCATACGTTTCAAGAACTGCATAAACGAGCGCAGGACGGATTCGCTTCCCTCCCGCCTCTAATGAATACGACATCGCATCACGGAGTCTAGTCGGCATGTCACTTGATTTGATAAGTTCCTGCATCGTTTCTTCAACAGCCAACTTCCACTTCTTCAAATCATCGGTACGATTCATGAGGGGCCTCCTTTTTCACGAAGGGTACCATCGAGTTCCAGGATTTCGTCCATCTTTTTCTCGGCTGCCGAGAGTTTTGTCTGACACAAAGCAGACAAGCGGACACCTTCTTCATAGAGCGTCATGGCTTCCTCTAGCGGCACATCACCGGTTTCGAGCTGAGCGACGATCTGTTCGAGTCGCTCTAGCGCGGCTTCAAACGTCTGTTCTTTTTTTGTCACCGACAACCCTCTCCTTCACTTCAGCGACTGCATGACCGTCCCGAAAACGAATCGAGATGTCTCCATCGCGTAATTGTTTCACATTTTGCACATATGCACCGTCTTGCTCAATGAACGCATAGCCACGTGATAAGACAGCAAGCGGACTGACCGAATGCAATCGCCCCACCTGTTGAGCAAACTGTTGTTTTGGCTGTTCTAATGGTTTTGTACGACGGAGTCGAGCGGTCATTTGATTGACCTCTTCACCCTGCTGTGTCAACGTTTTCGAGAATCGTTTCAAATCAAGCTGTTGTGAGACTTGATGAAGTTGATGCGTGGCTTGGGTTAGATGACGTCTCATCCCTTGTTCGAGTCGGATTTCAGATTGTGCGAATCGTTCACGTTTTTGTGAAATGGTATAACGCGGCGATCTTAACCCATAGCTGTTGACCATTCGATTGACTCTGCTCCGAAGATCATCGAGTTGGTTCGAGACCGATTTGTGCAAATGCACGTGAAGGCGCTCCACATCTTTACGTTGCGCATCAATCATTGCTGTAGCGAGTTCTGCTGCAGCCGTTGGAGTAGCTGCTCTTACATCTGCGACAAAGTCGGAAAGTGTATAGTCCGTTTCATGACCGACAGCAGAAATGATCGGAATGGTGGACGAATAAATCGCCTCCACCACGACATCCTCATTAAATGCCCACAGTTCTTCGATGGAACCGCCACCTCGTCCGACAATCAGTACATCACAATCAGTGCGCTCATTCATCCATTGAATGGCAGATGCAACTTGCGGGGCTGCCATCTCACCTTGCACGGCAACCGGGGCGAACGTAATGGCCACATGAGGCGCACGACGTCGAAGGGTTGTCGCGATATCGTGGAGTGCTGCACCTTTAGGAGACGTCACAATCCCGATTCGTTCTGGAAATGTGGGTAGTGCTTGCTTGCTTTCCGAATCGAACCAACCCTTTTCCTCGAGTTCACGCTTTCTCGCCTCATACCGCTCAAACAACAGACCAACGCCATCTTGACGCATCAATTCGACATATAGCTGAACATCACCCGTCGCCTCATACATTGTCACTCTCGAGACAGCGATGACTTTCATCCCGTCTTTCGGTTCAAATTGAAGTTGTTTGGCATCGCGAGAAAATATGACGGCTTTCATACGAGACGCGTCATCCTTCAACGTGAAATAACAATGACCCGAGGAATATCGTTTGAAATTTGAGATTTCACCGATGACTGCGACTTGTCGAAGCAGTATATCATCATCGAGTTGTCGCTTCACATACCGAACGACCTCTGAAACCGGAAGGGGGTTAGCCACGTGATGCAACCTCGATCGTATTATGCATGAGCATCGTAATGGTCATCGGGCCGACACCACCCGGAACAGGCGTGATCGCACTCGCCTTTTCTTTCACGGCCGCGTAATCCACGTCCCCGACGAGGCGACCTTCCACCCGGTTGACACCGACATCGATGACGACTGCCCCTGGTTTGACCATATCTGCAGTGACGAGACTTGCGCGCCCTACCGCGACAATCAAAATATCGGCCTGCCGCGTCATCGCACCGAGATCAGCCGTTTTTGAATGACAATACGTGACCGTAGCAGATTCATTCAAGAACAACATCCCGACCGGTTTGCCGACGATTTGACTGCGACCTACGACGACAACGTGTTTTCCGGAAATCTCGGTTTGTGTCTTCGCGAGATGTAAGATGCCGTGAGGCGTACATGGGAGCAATGTGTCTAGACCGAGCATCATCTTCCCGACGTTCTCGGGATGGAATCCGTCTACATCCTTTTTAGGAGAGATGCGCATGATGACTCGCGACTCGTCGATGTGTTTCGGTAAAGGGAGCTGCACGAGAATACCATGGACTTCCTCATCCTCATTCATCAAGTCAATCAAGTCGAGCAATTCTGTTTCGCTAATTGTTTCATCAAAACGGAGCACTTGAGAATCGATTCCGATTTCCTCTGCCGCCCGTTCCTTCCCGCGTACATAGCTATGACTTGCTGGGTCATCCCCAATCAACACTACTTTCAATTTCGGTACGATGCCGCGTGCACGAAGTTCCGTTACACGCTCTTTTAACGTTGCTCGATATGATGCTGCCACTTGTTTCCCGTCGATCACTACTGCCATCTCTCTCATCCCCCGTTGTCTTTAGGTTTTTCTGTAGTTGGTCTGGTGTCTTATCTCTATTTTTTAGTCTTCTTTAATGATATTGCCGAGTACGCCATTCACAAGTTTACCGGCCTCTTCATCCGCGAACGATTTCGCGAGTTCGACCGCTTCGTTAATTGTGACGTTCTCTGGAATCGTTTCGACATATAACAATTCATACGTTGCCATTCGTAGAATCGTACGCTCGACGTTACCGAGGCGATCTAAGCGCCAGTTTTTTAAGTTCTCAACGAGCAATACGTCGATATCTTCAATATGTTCTAGCGTCCCTGTGACGAGTTGTTCGTAAAACGGATCAGATTCTTCTCCATCTAATGCGAATTCGATTGCTTCATCTACCTCTAATTTTGATACTTCGATTTGAAAAAGCGTTTGAATCGCTTTCTCTCGTGCTTCATGACGTTTCATTCAGTTACTCTCCTTTTACATGCTTTCATTGTGATAGTTTAGCATAAAGCACTCATAAATTCAGTACAAAAAACCAGGAAGCCGAAATAATGTTCGGGCTTCCTGGTTGTTGTTATTTCGCCAATGACATTTCTTTTTCGACAAATTTCGTATCAAATGTACCGATTCGGAATTGTTCATGGGCCATGACTTGCTGATGGAACGGAATCGTCGTTTTGACCCCTGAAACCGTGAACTCATCCAATGCACGCAACATCTTCAAAATTGCCTCGTCACGTGTTGGCGCATGAACAATTAATTTAGCTACCATCGAGTCGTAGAATGGCGGGATCATCGCACCAGCGTATAGCCCGCTATCGACACGGACACCCATGCCTCCCGGGACGATGTATTGGTCAATCTTCCCTGCCATCGGACGGAAGTCCATAAACGGATCTTCTGCATTGATTCGGCATTCGATTGAATGTCCTGAGAAGGTGATGTCTTCTTGGGAGATGGCTAACGGATGTCCGAGCGCCACTTCTAGTTGCGCTTGGACGAGGTCGAATCCTGTAATCATCTCCGTGACCGGGTGCTCGACTTGAATCCGTGTGTTCATCTCCATGAAGTAGAACTCGTTCGATTCAGGGACATAGATGAACTCGATTGTTCCCGCTCCTGAATACTGAATGGCTTTTGCCGCTTTGACGGCCGCATCTCCCATCATTTGCCGGGTCGTTTCATCAATCGCAGGTGATGGTGCCTCTTCGACTAGTTTTTGCATACGTCGTTGAATCGTACAGTCGCGTTCACCTAAGTGGATGACGTTACCGAATTGGTCGGCAAGGACTTGCACTTCAACATGACGGAACGACTCGATGAACTTCTCGAGATAAACGTCTCCGTTACCGAAAGCCTGCTTCGCTTCTTTACGTGTCGCAATCAACCCTTGAGTCAGTTCTTCTTCGTCACGGGCGACACGAATACCGCGTCCCCCTCCACCTGCCGTCGCTTTGATAATGACCGGATAGCCCATCTCACTTGCGAGTTCGGTGGCTTCTTCGTCGGTGACGACACCACTCGAACCTGGAACGACCGGGACACCGGACTCGATCATTGTTCGTTTTGCCTCGTCTTTGATCCCCATCTTCCGAATCGCATAGCTACTCGGTCCAACGAATTGAATGCCACACGCCTCACACATCTCGGCGAACTCTGCATTTTCAGCTAAAAAACCGTATCCCGGGTGCACCATCGTCGCATCAACAGCACATGCGACAGATAAAATATTCGGGATGTTCAAATAGGAGTCCTTCGAAGGATTCGGACCGATACAATAGGCTTCATCGGCCAAATGAACATGTAATGCCTCACGATCCGCCTCAGAAAAGACGGCGACCGTCGGGATATTCAATTCTTTTGCAGCACGTATGATTCGAACCGCGATTTCACCACGGTTAGCGATTAATAATTTCATAACGACCTCACTTCACGCTGAAGAGCGGTTGACCGAACTCGACGAGATCGCCATCGGTGACTAGCACTTCTACGATTTCGCCACTGATTTCCGCTTCGACATCGTTAAACAATTTCATCGCTTCTAAAATACAGACAACTTGCCCAGACTCTATGCGTTCTCCAACGTTGACAAAAGCCTCTTTATCCGGGGCCGGACGCGAATAAAATGTTCCGACCATCGGTGATGTGATTGTACGATAAGACGCTTTTTCTGGCGCCAATTGTTCTATATTTTCTTCTACTTGAGGCGCAGGTGATGCAATTGCTTGTGTCTGCATGACTGGCACGCTTCCAGTTTGTTGCGTTTCTTTCTTCAATGACAGTTTGAAATCAGATGTCTCAAGCTCCATTTCATGGACAGATGATTGATCTAATAATTGAATGAGCTCTTTAATTTGATCGATTTGCATCTTTCTTACCCCCTGTTTATACCTGGTACTAATCTCTACTTCACTATAACTGGTCAGACCAATGAATGCAACGAGAAAAAAGAGCGTTCATTCATTCGAATGAACACTCTCTTTGATTAACCGTTGTAACGACCCATGAAATCTCCAGTACGTGTATCAACCGTTACTTTTTCACCTGGTTCGATGAAAAGTGGTACTTGGATCACATGTCCTGTTTCCACTGTCGCATTTTTCTTCACGTTTGATGCCGTGTCCCCTTTAACGCCCGGGTCCGCTTCGACAATTGTCAAGACGACGCTTGTAGGAAGTTCGATTCCAAGAATCTCACCCTCATAGTCTGCGATGCTAACTTCCATGTTTTCAAGCATGTAAGGAAGAGCCGCTTTAACTTGTTCGCTTGTCAATTCAAGTTGCTCGTATGATTCGTTGTCCATGAATACATACGTGTCACCCATTGGATAGAGATATTGCATACGTTTACGTTCGATATGCGCTCGTTCGATTTTTTCTCCACCACGGAACGTTGTTTCCTGAATCGCACCGTTACGCAAGTTGCGCATCTTCGTACGTACGAACGCCGCACCTTTGCCCGGTTTTACATGTTGGAATTCGATGACTTGCCAAATCGAACCGTCAGACGTTTTGACTGTCAATCCTGTTTTTAAATCGTTAACTGATACCATGTTAATTTCCTCCTAAATTCAGACGAGACTCACGCCTCAATCGTAATTAACTCTTTTGGCGACTGCGTTAGACGGTAGCATCCATCTTCCGTAATGACGACATCGTCTTCAATTCGGCAACCGCCGACACCGTTAATGTAAATACCCGGTTCGATTGTGACGACCATCCCAGGTTCTAGCACCGTTTCAGAACGGAATGATAATCCTGGTGCCTCGTGCACTTCCATGCCGAGACCATGGCCCGTCGAGTGACCGAAGTATTCACCGTATCCAGCTTCTTTAATGATGTCTCGTGTCAACGCGTCAGCTTCAATACCTGTGATACCGGCACGAGTACCTTCTACACCAGCGAGTTGAGCGCGAAGAACCGTATCGTAAATTTGATGTAATTCATCTGAGATTTCTCCGACCGCGAGTGTACGCGTGATATCAGAGCAGTACCCTTTATAGTATGCTCCAAAATCAAGTGTGACAAGTTCACCTGATTCGATGACTTTATCGCTTGCGACTCCGTGCGGAAGTGCCGAACGGAGACCTGAAGCGACAATCATATCAAATGATGACGAGTCAGCGCCTTTTGAACGCATAAACATCTCGAGTTCGTTCGCAACTTCTCTTTCGGTACGACCAGGACGGATGAACGTCTGGATGTGGGCATAAGCTGCATCAGCGATTGCCGCAGCTTCCTTCATAATCTTAATCTCTGATTCATCCTTAATCAAGCGCAGTTTTTCTACGATTCCTGCCGTCTCGATGAGATGTGCATCTACTTCTTTTTCATATGTCCGATACTGACCGATCGTCATTGCGTCTTGCTCGATTCCAAGACGTGTGATCGAGTCACGTGATACAACGTCAGCGACCGATTTAATAAGCGATGTATCCAATTCAACGATGTCGTATCCTTTTACTTGATCGTTCGCTTGTTCCGTATATCGGAAATCCGTGATAAAGCTTGCGGTTTTCGACGTGATGACGATAACGCCACTCGATCCGGTGAAACCAGATAAGTAGCGAATGTTTTCACGTTTTGTGACGAGCAATGCGTCAATCTCGTTTGATTCTAACTGTGCTTGCAGTTTGTTTACGCGTTCAATCATGTCGATTCCTCCAATGTTCGATTAGTGCATGCAATGCTAACGTATAGCTAGTGAGCCCAAATCCGGTGATTACTCCTAAGCAAACGCCTGCGAGTTTTGACTCGTGACGAAACACATCACGGGCATGCACGTTCGAGATATGTACTTCAACGACCGGGGCAGCGATAGCGGAGATGGCATCTCGAATCGCGATTGACGTATGCGTGTAGGCTCCCGCATTCAATACAACACCTTCGAAATCGTAGGCGTCGTGAAGGGCGTCAATCAACTCTCCCTCGTGATTCGATTGTTTGAACGTGAGTTCGACGCCCTCCGGTGCGACGAGCATTAATTCGGCAGCTAAGCCTTTTAACGACACGTTCCCATACACGTCTGGTTCACGGCGACCTAACAAGTTTAAATTTGGCCCATTCAACACTAAAATTCGCAATCTTCTTCCCCCTCGTTCGTCAAGTCTTATCTATTGTAACAAATTTATCGAAAGAACGTGAATCGAGCCTTCTACCCTTTCGTTTTTTTGATAAATCACGGTATAATTCAAGTACAACACTGTAAGAATCGAGGAAAGTGAATGAATTCTAAACAAACTATCCCTGTCGGGGGACAGGCACTTGTGGAAGGGGTCATGTTTCAAGGCCGTTCCGAGAGCGCATCTGCCATTCGACGAAAAGATGGGTCCATCGAAACGTTCGAGCAAGCACGCATCCTCGTCCCATGGGTTCAGTCCTTAAAAAAAGTACCGTTTCTAAGAGGAATCGTCGCACTCTATGAGTCGTTAAAGAATGGGTCTGCCCATATGAATTTTGCGAGTGATCGGTATGACGTTGACCCAAGTGAAGACGCGAGCCCGAACGATGAACAAAAGCAGAGCATTTGGATGATTGCCTTCGTCGCCATCATCGGCGTCATTTCATACGTCTTCGGCAAGTTGATTTTTAACGTGACACCAGCACTGCTCGCCGCAATGTTTCAAGACGTACCGATATTTTCTGGACACGTGATTCAAAACCTCCTTGAAGGGGGAATAAAATTAGTATTGTTGCTTAGTTACCTCTACTTGATTTCATTGACGCCACTCATCAAACGTGTCTTTCAATATCATGGGGCTGAGCATAAGGTCATCAACTGTTATGAGTCCGGACGACAGGTCACAGTCGAACATGTTCGTCAAAGCTCACGTCTTCATTATCGCTGTGGATCAAGCTTTATTTTGTTCACTGTCTTCGTGGGGATTGGCGTGTATATGATTGTGCCAATCGATCCGCTTTGGCTGCGACTCGTCAGCCGAATCGCACTCTTGCCAGTCGTCATCGGAATCTCGTTTGAAGTCCTTCAATTCACCAATCGCTTCCGCGATCATCGCTTTTTGTCATTCCTCGGAAAACCAGGTCTTTCGCTTCAGTTATTGACGACCCGGGAACCAAATGATGAACAGATTCAAGTTGCGATTGAAGCATTCGAAACGTGGGAACGAAAAGAGTTAGGAGAATCGGTCGTTCAGAGAGAGGGATAAGAGGAGGAAGCACCATGATCAGACAAAGAATTGGTTCGACCGCAGCAACCATCGTGTTTATCCTTGGCTTCATCGGGGTCGGACATATGCTCGCCACCGATCCAGGTCGCTTGTTTAGACAGTTGTTGTTCATCGGAATATTCGGGTTAGTCTTTTATGTGATCTATCGTTTCTTCATCGGTCGACGTATGTCTCCAGAGGATATGCGTTACCGTAAAACCGCACAAGCCTCTAAGAAACGGATGCAAGGAAACCGCGGCCCTCAAGTCAAACCTTCCGCATCTGCAAAAATCAAAAAAAGCAAAAAACCAGGTTCGAACGTTACAAAGTTGTCGAAACGCCCGAACGTACATCGAAGCAATCCTCCACATTTGACGGTAATCGAAGGGAAGAAAGGCAAGAAGAAAAAGAAAGCGAACATGTAAAAGGAGCGCCGCGGCGCTCCTTTTTAGGTTGTTTCTACATACCCGATATAAGGTAAGTTGCGATACTGCTCCGCATAATCGATGCCATAACCGATGACAAATTCATCCGGAATCTCAAAGCCAACATAGTCTGCGTCTAATTGCACGAGACGGCGAGCCGGTTTATCGAGAAGCGTACAGATTTTCAACTGTTTCGGTTGATGGAGTTCCATATGTTTGCACAGAAATTTCAACGTCTGCCCCGTATCGATGATATCTTCGATGATGACGACATACTTTCCTTCGACATCTAAATCAAGATCTTTCCGAAGTTGTACACTGCCACTCGAAACGGTCTTTTTCCCGTATGAAGATGTTGCGACTGTATCGAGTTGCACACTGCCTTTCATGTAGCGCATCAAATCGGCAGCAAAGACCATCGACCCTTTCAACACGGCAACGATGACAATCGGTGTCCCATTGGCATCTTTCTCAATTTCTTCTGCCAATTCTTTTACCCGGTCTCGAATTTGTTGTTCGTCAAATAACTTCCCTTTAATTTGAATCTCCATAATATCAGCGAATGTTCGCCGCCACCCCCTCAATATTCAATCCACGATTTATCTTAACATATTCCTAACCAAAATATATACATTCATTCGCAACTAACAATAATTCGTTCGTGTTTTGAAGAAACGAAGCGATAAAAAAAACGCCAATCGATTAAAATTGGCGTTTTTTTAAATTATTCTTCCGCAGCCCTCTCTTGTTCACGAAACTCTTTAAATTGATTCATGAGCTCCGGTTTATCCTCAAAGAATTCCACAAACTGAGTCATGCAATCGAGTGTATTTGAACTGAGGTGGTGTTCGATTCCTTCAACATCTTCATAGACGTCTGCCTCATCCACTCCGATGAGACGTAAAAAAGACTCGAGCATCGCATGACGCTCGACCAATCGCTTCCCTACTTTTTGACCTTTTTTCGTAAGCATAAGTCCACGATATTTTTCGTATACGAGATACTCTTCACGATCCAACTTTTGAACCATTTTCGTGACAGAGGAGGGATGTACTCCTAAATGTTCGGCAATGTCAGATACTCGCGCATATCCTTTTTCTGACATCAATAAGTAAATACGTTCTAAATAATCTTCCATACTCGGTGTCGGCATGGGCACGACCTCCCCTAATGTTCCGGTTTCCACTTTTTATTTTATCCTAACTAGAATGAAATCGAAAGGGAAAGCATTGATTGATTGAGTCAATCATTGTCTCATGACCTCAAATTCATTATAATGAGAGATGGTAACTTTGAAAGAGAAGGGAAGAACATCTATGGGACTCGAAACAATCCTCGTCATCCTCCTATGGGTTGCCTTGATCGCCTACATCGTATGGCGCTTCATGCCAGCTCGCGGGTTGAAAAAAATGAAACAAGAAGAATTCCGCGCTTCACTCCGTAAAGGACAATTGATCGACGTACGTGAACCGAAAGAATATAAAGCTGGTCATATCGTCGGCGCACGAAACATCCCGGTCGGACAAATGAAAATGCGTATGAAAGAATTGCGTAAAGATCAACCGATCCTTATTTATTGTCAAGGAAGCTCACGGTCTAACCAAGCAGCCAAGCTTCTCATGAAGAACGGATACAACAACATCTACATGCTCGAAGGTGGATTCAAAAACTGGAAAGGCAAAATTAAAAAAGCATAAAAATGAGCGGGACGACTGAGTCGACCCGCTCATTTTTATTTAACTGACGATGCTTCGCGACGTTCGTATTTTAAAATCGGTTTCCGAGCAGCGAGCGTCTCATCCATACGTTTGACGACCGTCGTATGCGGAGCCGTCTGAACGATTTCCGGATTTTCTTCCGCTTCTTTTGCAATTTGAAGCATCGCATCACAGAAAGCATCGAGTGTCTCTTTTGATTCGGTTTCAGTCGGTTCCACCATGATACACTCTTCGACATTCAACGGGAAATAGATGGTTGGTGGGTGATAGCCGAAATCAAGAAGACGTTTTGCGATATCGAGCGTACGAACTCCGAGTGCTTTTTGTCGTTTACCTGACAAAACGAACTCGTGTTTGCAATACGTATCGTACGGTACGTCAAACGCATCTTTTAATCGAGCGAACATATAGTTGGCGTTGAGTACAGCTTCTCGCGAAACACGCGTCAACCCTTCGGCACCCATCGTCTTGATATAGCTGTAAGCCCGAACATTGATTCCAAAGTTCCCATAGAACGGTTTGATTCGACCGATCGATTGTGGACGGTCGTAATCTAGACCATATCCATTTTCCGTCTTAGTTACGATCGGGGTTGGCAAGAATGGAATCAAATCGCGTTTGACACCGACAGGACCTGAACCTGGTCCACCTCCACCGTGTGGACCTGTGAACGTCTTATGCAAGTTTAAGTGGACGACGTCAAAGCCCATGTCTCCCGGACGCGCGATACCTAGGATTGCGTTCGAGTTCGCGCCGTCATAATACAATTTTCCACCAGCTTCATGGACCACTTTTGAAATCTCAAGGATGTCTGCTTCAAATAGTCCAAGTGTGTTCGGATTCGTAAGCATGAGCGCCGCTGTATCCGCTCCGACCTTCGCTTTTAAATCATCCAAATCAACGAGTCCACGATTGTCCGATTTGACCGTCACTGTCTCGAATCCAGCAACTACTGCAGAGGCCGGATTCGTTCCATGGGCAGAATCTGGGACGAGAACTTTCGTACGAGCCGTATCCCCGTTGCGCTCGTGGAATGCTTTAATCAACATGAGACCCGTCCATTCACCATGCGCTCCAGCTGCGGGTTGCAACGTGACCTCGTCCATACCTGTGATTTCAGCGAGTTGCTCCTGTAAGTCCACCATGAGTTCAAGTGCACCTTGAATCGTTTCCGCCGGTTGTAACGGATGAATATGCGCAAATCCAGGAAGACGAGCCATATCTTCGTTCACCTTTGGATTATATTTCATCGTACACGAACCGAGCGGGTAAAACCCTGAATCTACCCCGTGGTTTCGTGTCGAGAGCGCTGTGTAGTGACGGACGACATCAAGCTCAGACACTTCCGGAAGTTCAGCTACTTCTTTTCGAATCATCGTCGCCGGCAATAATGACTCGAGATCAACTTCCGGAACGGTTGGAGTCGGTAAGTTATATCCTGTTCGTCCTTCACGTGATACTTCAAAAATTAGCGTTTGTTCATGTTGCATCATTTCATCCCCCCGACCACTTCGACAAACTGATCAATCTCTTCTTTTGTACGTAATTCCGTCGCGCAAACTAACATTTGAGTCTGACGTTCCGCTTCGTACGTACCAAGCGGTAAACCGCCAATCATTCCATGTTCGAGAAGATGACGTGACACTTCCTCCGCGTCATGTCCGAAGTCAACGACAAACTCATTGAACATTGGACCTTCATCAACGATTTTGAATCCAGAAGCTTTTAATGCTTCTTTCATGTAATGGGCTGTTTGGATGTTTCGAACGGCCATGTCACGAATTCCGTATTTTCCTAAAGCCGACATTGTGATCGAAGCAGCTAATGCATTGAGCGCTTGGTTCGAACAGATGTTTGACGTTGCCTTATCTCGCCGAATGTGCTGTTCGCGTGCCTGTAACGTTAAGACAAATCCACGTTTTCCATCCTCGTCCACTGTTTGTCCAACAAGTCGACCAGGTAGTTTACGCATCAACGATTTTTTCACCGCGAAGTAACCACATGACGGACCACCAAAACTTTGCGGAATCCCGAACGGTTGTGCATCTCCGACTGTAATATCCGCACCAAGTGCACCTGGTGACTCTAAAATCCCAAGGGCAAGCGGGTTACTTGATACGACAAAGAGTGCGCCGGCGTCATGCGCTTGTTTCGCCAATTGCTCGAGGTCTTCAATTCGACCGTAGAAGTTTGGGTATTGCACGACGAGACATGACGCATCCGTCAAATCGAAATCAGATAGATCCGTTACACCATTCACTACGTCTGTGTATTCAACTGAAAGACCAGGCCCATCAGCGTACGTGCGAATAACATCTTTGGCTTCAGGATGAACTGCTCCTGAAACGACGACACGTTTTTTCTTCGTTTGAGCACTAGCTAAATACGTAGCCTCGGCAAGCGCAGTGATTCCGTCATACATCGATGAGTTTGCGACATCCATACCTGTCAATTCACAAATCATCGTCTGAAACTCAAACATTGCTTGCAGTTCACCTTGTGAAATCTCAGGTTGGTATGGTGTATATGCCGTATAGAATTCAGAACGCAAAAGCATATGGTTCATTACGGTCGGCGAAAGGTGATCATACATCCCTGCTCCAAGGAAGCTCGGGTATGATTTCGTATGCTTGTTTTTGTCAGCCAATTTCGTCATATGACGTACGAGATCAACCTCGGGAAGTGGTGAGCCGATTGCCGCAAGTGATGCTTTTTCACGAAGCGATTCTGGGATATCTGCGAGTAGCCCCTCAATCGAATCCACTCCGATTGTCTGCAACATGTCTCGCTCGTCTTGTTCAGTCATCGGTAAATAACGAAATTCCATTCTATTCATTCTGAATCCCCCTGTTTCATTTCGTCCGTTTATAGAAAGGTGTCGGTACGCGTTCCGCTTCAATCTTTTTGCCCCGAATGTCGATGACGAATCGTTCTTCATCTTTATAGCGTGCATCGACTCGTGCCCAAGCAATGGATTCATTAACCGTCGGAGGCATCGTACCGGTCGTGACGACACCTACCACATCACCATCGACTTCGACTTGCGCTCCTTGACGAGCGATCCCTCGCCCGAGTAATCTCAAGCCTACTAATCGAGTCGGAATGTTCTCTTTTTGAGAGACAAGCGCATCTTTCCCGATAAAATCCGTGTCTAACTTAACAGCAAAGTTGAGATTCGCCTCAAACGGTGTAACCGACTCATCTAGCTCATGTCCATAGAGCGGTAAGCACGCCTCAAAACGAAGTGTATCTCGTGAACCTAGTCCACAAGGGATAACGCCTTCTGATTCAAGAGCTTCCCAAACGGCAGAGATTCCTTCAGCCCGAGCATAGATTTCGAAACCATCCTCCCCTGTATATCCACTACGTGAGATAACAGACGGGACGCCTGCCACATCACCGTTTATAAACTTGAAGAACCCGATTTCCTTGAGTGTTACATTTGTGATTTTTTGAAGAATTGTTTCTGCGTTCGGTCCTTGGATGGCAATTTGACCGTACTCGTCAGACTCATTTGTCACAGTCACGTCACCATTGACGTACCTGCGAATATGCGCTTCATCTTTTTCGATATTCGAGGCGTTGACGACGAGCCAATAGGCGTCCTCATCTAAGCGATAGACAAGCAAATCATCCACCACTCCACCATCTTCAAGGCACAGAAGGTTGTACTGAGCTTGACCAACTTTAATTTTCGAGACGTCATTCGTCACGAGGTTCTGTACTTGTTCAAGTGCGTCTGGTCCCTCAATCCGAATCTCTCCCATGTGAGATACATCAAACATCCCCACGTTTTGACGCACAGCCAGATGTTCTTCCTTAATCGAAGAGAACAAAATCGGCATTTCGAATCCTGCAAAATCAACCATCTTCGCCTTCGGTTCAATCAATTCAAATAAAGGCGTACGTTTCAAAGTAACCCTTTCCATAATATCCCCCAATCCCGAACATAAATGATATTGTATTTGAAATCTTTCGTTTTCCATTTCACTTTAACAATTTTTAATCTATCTGCATAGTTAAAAAAGAGAAAAAGAAAAAGGATGAAAAACGAAAACGTTTTCATCCTCATTATTTCATATTTTTGTCTCGGTGGAAACGTCAGAGCGTTCGATTCCCGCCGTTCGTTTGATTTCATGCGTCAGCCCAACCGCCGCCTGCTTCAACTCGATTGATTCGTCTTTTGCCTTAACTCCGAAGTCCTTTATTTGAGTAATAGATCGGTTGACCGCATCCACATGTCCTTGAATCTCATTGACTTGCTGTCCAATCACGTCTGCTCGAATGTTAAACCGTTCCGTCAATCGATTCAACCGACCGATTTCTGACTTCATCTGCTTTTTGAACAAGAGATAACCATAGATGCCAAGACCGATTAATGACAGTACAATAATTGCGAGATTGATCCAAATCATGCCTTTCCCTCCTTCAAACGGATAATGTGTTCAGCGATGTCTTGAGGTGTACGTGACGCATCGACCGACTCGTCCGCTTCCCGATACAACGCGTCACGTCGTTTATATAATGATTGAACTTCTACTTGTCCTTTTTTCACGAGTGGTCGATTAGAATCCTTGATGCGTTCCCAGCAGTCTTCAAACGGCAGATTCAAATGAATCATCGTGCCACGTTCGCGCATCCAACTTATGTTTTCAGGACGTTCAACTACTCCGCCACCTGTCAAAACGTAATCAGCATCAACTCGTTGCAGTGCCTCTGTTTCGACATCACGAAACGCCTTCTCACCATATCGGTCAAAATATGTAGCGATGTCCATCCCAGTCATGGCTTCGATTACCGAATCAAGGTCCGCCACTTCACCAGATTCTTTGAAAAAAGAAAGCAAGGTAGACTTACCTGTACCCATAAATCCTACAATGTAAAACGGTTTGTCATTCATAAGCCATCACCTCTTTATGCCGTTCACCAGATGTCAACACCATCTCCACTTCCGTTCGATTCGGTGCAATCGGACGACATGTCACCGTCCCCGTCGGTTTAGTGAGTGTTACTGGTTGATTGCCACAACGTTCTTTTGCCAACAACAAGTGGGATTCAAAACGTATGGCCAATATCTCATCTGAGATTCGTCTCGTCGTTCGTTCAATATCAGTATACCAAAATAACGCGGCCCCAAGTAGCCATACAACGATTGTCAAGGTGACAATGAGGAAGAATCCCCGTTCATACACATCACGTGCCGCTCTCTTTTGAACGACGAATCGGTCCATGAAATTCGAAATCCTTTTCCAATCGATTCGACATGGTACTGATCGATTCCTCTTAAAAATAGCAAGTTCCCCCCTCCGTCTCCAACCATGACCAAATTCCCATTCAACTGTTTAATCGTCCATGGCCATACCTCATCATCCGACTTAACAAATTCTCCTCGTAAGCGACCGGCGTCTACACGGCAATTTTCACTGTTTATCAAACGTCGTACAATCAGTTGCGGTGTCGTATGATGATTCCATTTAGGCTGTTCGTAGAGCTTTTGACCAAGCAGCATCAATTCCGCTAACAATAAGATAAATATCGGAAGAATCAGCAATACTGCCGTCATCTCAATCATAGTAAACCCTTGTTCACAACGTCGGCAAACAGAATCCTTTTTCACACACTTGCTCGCGACCAGACGGTTCAGCAGCTTCAAGTAGCACCTCTCCTTGTAAACGTTCATAGGTGAACAACGTTTCACTCATTCGGTCGATCCGCTCGTTCCCCTGCACGACAAATGATGTCAAAATGAAGACCCATCCCATTATCACTGCTAGACTTACACTCAATTCCCATAAAGAAAAACCCGCTTCATTCCTCCTCACGAATAATCACCTCCGGCTCATACGTTCCGATTCGAAATTTGAGCGTCACAGACGTCTTTCCACTTACAAACTTCCATTGCCCTGCATAGGAAGCCGTTGCTTGTGAAAATGTCAAAGTATTATACGTCGGGAGATATAGAGTTATTCCCGATGGTACGTCTACCTCTCTAATTAACGTCAGACCACACACGATCAGATAGGTTTGCTGTTGGGATATCCAAATCAACTTCGGAACACAACTCCCATTTTCAGAAATATAGGGGTACTGCCCCGCTTCTTGAATATTGGCAACTAAGGAATCTGTGAAATCATAGAGCTCTAGTCGCTCAAACGGTTTTGCTACCGGGATACTGATTAGTAGGAGAAACGATAATATAACAAGGACCCATGTTATTTCGACGAGTGTATATCCTTTCATCGCTTTATGAGAGAACCATCAAGAGGTGAATATGTATACTCTGACGATTGACAGCTGTATACGAGTGGGTCTGTTGAGGAGTCGCGTTTTATCACTTCTAATGTTGCAGGGTAAGATTTATGCTCGGCATAGTATAAGTTGATTTCTGACTCGACGATACGTACACTGCCTTCACAACTAACTTGGTCTGCCCGCGATTTCCCTTCTGTTAGGGATGGGACGAGTAATAAGAGCAGAACCGATATAATCAAAAGGACAGCCGCCATCTCAACTAGTGTGAATCCATGTTCTTCCTTCATTTCCTTTTCCCCCTTCATAATTGAGCCATGATGAGCTTGACCGGTAAATACAATGTATAAAATAAAACTGCAATCATCATACTAATTACGCCATACAATATCGGCTCCACTTTTTCAATCAAACTACGACTGTAAAGTTCCATTTCTTCGAATACAAGTTCTCGGTGAAGCGACATGAGTTCACCAAGTTCACCACTCATCGCTCCTACCCCTAACAGACCGACGACCTCATAATCAATAAACGGCTCACATTTCACGGCGGCTTCAAGACCTTCTCCATCTGACATGCGACAATGGATTCGTTTAGCCATCTTAGCCATCTCCCCATCTTCATCTGCTAGACGACTGATGATCTGCCTGATGTTCGTTTCAGTATTTTGGAGTAGTGATAACTCACTAACAAATACATACGTCAAATACAGCGTCTTTCCATGGTTCCATGTGTAAAAGGGAAGCTCAATCCCTCGTCGATACATTCCGAACATTAGTGCCCCAGACGTTAAAACTACACAAAATAGTGTTGGGAAGAACCACCGTGACAATAGAATCGAAGCTACACCATTTTGCAACGAGACATCGACCATTCCCATCAGTTTCGGAAAAATATATAGCGCGTAAATCATCCCTAGAGAAAGGAGAATAAAAAAAATGATCAATGGATAGCGAATCAATCTTTTTAATTCTTCTTTCAGTCGTTGACGCATCTCCAACACTAAGGCGACTTGATGTAACCCATCAATAAACCGACCACTTCGCTCTGCCGTGTTCAAAATCTCTCGCATTTGCGGATTAGTGATGATTACCGAGAACACTTCAGCCAAATTCGTACCTGTTTCAAGTAACGCCCTCATATCCCGAACCTTGTCTTTTTTCGCTCCTTTTTCATGGTATTCGAGTGTTTCCATCGTCACTTTCAGTGACACACCTCGGGATTGCAATCGCAGAAAGCGGTGAATCAATTGAATCGGAGGATTCATTGATGAGTTGCCCATTCACAAGTCACCCCCTGATTCCGGGTCAGCACACACCAATGTCTCTGGATGGAAGTCTTCCCAAGTAATTGTTCAATTCTTCTCTCTCCATCTTGAATGGACGCTGTATGAAAAGTGGTGATTGTCAAATGTCCACTTAGTGCCGCATCGTATGCGACAGTCAACTCTTCAACGGTTCGTACTTCCCCAATCACGATAATGTCCGGATCCGCCCTCAATGTTTCTTTCAATAATTGTCGATGGCTTAGTCCTGCTTTAGTATTCACTTCCAATTGAATCACGCCGTCGACCATTTGTTCAGGAGGGTTTTCAATGGTAACAATCCGTTCTTGTTTTAAATAATTTAACAATGCATACATCACTGTCGTCTTACCCGCTCCTGTAGAGCCACCAATAAATAAAAGTCCGTTTCGTTCTCGTGAAGCAGTCATTTTTTGTAAACGTTCCACATCTTGTGATTGCAATAATTGAGGGAGATTGAACGTCTGATGTGGAATCCTCCATGACATCAACGTTTGCTCAAATGAAGGAAGAAAAGTCACACGAATTACTTCTTGATTTAATTCGTATACGCCTGACTGAGGAAGCCGTTGATTCGTTTCAGGTAATGAACACCAATAGCGCATATGCCACGTGAGTCGATTGTATTGACCTAAGTCCATTGACTGAAATTCGACTAATCTCATGGCCGATCGGACTTGAACCTTCACCCGATGAGCATCCGGTAAAAAATGAAGATCGGTCGCACCGGCTTGCCGGGCTGCGACCATCAGTTCTTCAATGAATTCTTTCATCTCGTTCACCTCGGTTCAAGCATAAAAAAAAACCCACTATGTCGAAAGTGGGCTTGTCTTAAGAAACTTGAACCGAAACCGTATTATGGCGACGCGCATATGTTTCGATTGAAACCTTGTCATATCCGACAATCACTTCTTTTCCATCCGTTAGAATCGGACGTTTCAACAATTTCGGATTTTCGCTCATCAATTTGAGTAGCTCGCTTAACTTCAAATCTTCTACATCAACGTCGAGTTGCTTGAAGGCTTGACTTCTCGTCGCTAAGAGGGAATCAACACCTTCTTCACTAATTGCAAGTAATTGTAACAACTCATCAACAGTCGGTGCATCTCTGAAAATATGACGTTCACTCACTTGAAGCTCTTGATCCTGTAAAAACGCTTTCGTTTTTCTACAAGAAGTACAGCTTGGATACGTATAAAACATTAGTTCTGATGACATTTTTATAATCCTCCCTCATTCAACTTTTTACTTCGTTCAGTTTGTATAAGTTGATTATACACTTATACACCCACTTTGTATATGTTTTGTACAACTTTATTAAAAATTTGTACAACTTTTTTATCAGAATGATTTCACATATTTTTCACGATTATTTTGCGCAATTCTCACGTTTCCATAGCATTTTTTCGAATGTGTTGGTAAAATAGTGAATGAGAATGGAATAATGCACGCATGGGGGGATTAACATGGCAAGAATGTTTCGTGTCCTAGGCTTTTGGACTGGGCTAGTGGCGGCACTTGCTTTCGTAGGCGCACTAGGCGGCGACCAAAGTAGTAGTGAACATACTGGTGACTTTATCGTTATGGGACTTGTCTTCTTAGCACAAACGATTTTCTTTGTCGCTCTAGGTTACTTAAAGTTAACTGAAAAAACGTATGTATATGTCTTTGGGGCGTATTTGACAATTTTCTTCGTTGTCTTTACGTATTGGAGCAACTTCCAAATGTAAAAAAAGATTGTCTCACCGGAGACAATCTTTTTTTACTGTTTGAAGAAAGGGTTTGTCCGCTTCTCATCTTCTAACGTTGTCCGAGGACCATGTCCAGAGTAGAGAACTGTCGAATCAGGAAGCAATTGCTTCATCCGATCGATTGATCCCATTAACGCCTTTTGATCCCCCCCGAACAAGTCGGTTCGTCCAACAGACTGTTTAAATATCAAATCACCACAAAATGCAACTTCTTCATCCTTCATGTACAAGACAACACTTCCCGGGGAGTGACCCGGCGTATGATAGAGCCGGAATGCGATGCTCCCAACGACCAGCATATCGCCTTCGTATGTCTTTTCTGCCGGTTTCATTGCCGGAACTGGTAGATTGAATGCGGCCGCCCCATTCTTTTCTCCATCCGTCAACCAACTTGTTTCAAAACGGTGCACGTATACGGGTATTTGATAGCGCTCACGAAGTGCATCAATTCCACCGATATGATCAAAATGCGCATGAGTTAATAAAATCGCAGAAGGTTTACCGAAATGTTCGATCACTTCAAAATACCTTGGATCATCTGTTCCTGGATCGATTACAACGACAGTTCCGTCTTTTTCAAGAACATATCCATTCTCTTGTGCTAAGCCAGACGTAATCTTCTTAATTTGCATTTGATTCATCCCCTTCTTGTTCAAAACAATATTGTGGCAAAATTGTATCGATGTCAACCTTTGCTCGACAGCGCCCCAATAATCGGATAAAATAATAATGATATTTCAGTGAAATTTTTATGAATTTCATGACGTATAATTAAAGGGGGAACTCGTCATGCATTTGTATGAACCGTTCGGATGGATTTCCGTCATCGTCGCCATTGTGGCTGTATGGGGAATGCTTCGTTCATTCCAAAAACGCCAATTCTTTCCGCTCGTATTTGCAGCTTTAACTGTACTCGTATTCGGATTCTTTGGGATCGCCACATTGATTTACGGCGGAATTCCAGGTTAATGATTTGCAGCAAGAAATCAGCAAGCGACTTCGGTCGCTTTTTTTGTGTCAAAAATCAACCTGATGTACAGTTTTCGATTGACTCACCTGATTCATTTTTAAGAAAAGGATAGAAACACTGTCCTCTACAAAAAAAGAACCAAATCACATAAAGTGATTCGGTTCTTCATCAACTAATCGCTTATTCTTTCGTCTGCTCTTTAAAACGGAGTAAGTCAGAATAGATTAAATCATCGTTCATCTGTAATATCTTTTCCGCTTCCTCTGTGATCGGACCACATAGTGACGTGTCTTCTACAACTTCACCAGATGTAGCATTATAACATGTCGATTGTGTCCAGACATATTCATCCGTCACGACCGTACCATCACGGAAGATTGCACGACTGTTTCGGTTTTCTGAGAATAAATCATTCCCGAAACCGATTGTGTCCGACGTATCGATTCCAAGTAAATGCAAGATTGTCGGTTTCATGTCAACATGACTTCCGATTGTTTCATGCACTTCACCATTCTTCTGATCCGGTAAATGAATAGCGAATGGTACTTGTTGTAATTTCGCAACATCGAAAGGTGTTAATTCTTCTTTTCCAAGCAACTCTGCCATTGCACTATTGTGGTTTGTTGAGATTCCATAATGATCACCATAGACGACAAAAATCGTGTCATCCCACATATCGTTCTCTTTTAATTGTTCAATAAAGAGACCGAGTGCATAATCTTGGTACGCAAGTGCTTGCGGGAAATTATTCAATGTTGTCGAACTTGTTTCAAACTTTGGAACGAGCTCATAGTCTTCACTTGGCATCGTATATGGGAAGTGGTTCGTTAATGTGATGAACTTCGCATAATACGGCTCTGGTAGTTCTTGGAGCATTGGAATAGATTGCTCGAAGAAACTATCATCCAAAAGACCCCATTCTGTCATATTTTCTGGATTCCCAAGGTCATAACTCTTCTCATCAAAGAACTGATCGACCCCGACGTTTTTATACATTTGATCACGGTTCCAGAACGATTTATTGTTCGCGTGGAACACAGCTGAATAATAATTATCTTCTTTGATCATCTCAGAAAGTGCTTGGTATTCATTATCGGCATTTGTAAAGTATACGGCACCACGTGGAAGACCGTATAGCGAGTTATCGAGTGCAAACTCAGCGTCCGAAGTCTTCCCTTGACCAACTGTGTGGTAATAGTTCGGCCAGTAGTGAGACTCCTCAATCAGTTTGTTTAAGTTTGGGGTGATATACTCTCCGTTTGGCGCCTTCATGTTATGTGTGAAGTTCTGTGCCGATTCGAACGAAACGACAATGACATTCTTCCCTTTATACTTACCGAACAAATCTGGATTCGGTGCAGCATAATTTTGACGTGTGAACTGTTCAATCGTCGCAAGCTCTGATTCATCAGCCATCGCTTTTTGAGCCGATGTTTTCGTTTGGAGCATCGCATCGTATACGTGGAAGTTGAAAGTACCGATGTTTTTCACGAGTAGTTCACGGTCAAATGAACGAGTCAACAATTCAGGACGTTCTGTTTCTGCGAGCGAAAGGTTGAACAAGAATACTGACACAGCTACAACGAATGTGACGAGCGCACGTCGGTGTGAGGCAGCGTTCTCTTTCATGTTCATCCGCCATAAGATGAATGGTAAGACGAACACATCACCAAGAACGATTAAATCTTTCCATTCAAGAAGTGAAGTGAACGAAGTCGATAACGTTTCCATGTTCGACGGTTGCATAATGACAGGCATCGTCAAGTAGTCCGTGAATTCCCGATAATACACGGCATCTGCAAACAAGATAAACGATGCAATTGCGTAAAGCGTGTAAAGCACCCATTTTTGTTTGTTCCCTTTAAAAAAGAAGTGGAAGGCAAACAAGAATAGTGTCGAACTGATTGGGCTAATCAGTAAGATAAAAGCTTGTGCAGTGTTTTCGATCGGAATGTTGAAGAAAAATTGATAGACGATATACGTCTTCGTCCAAAGCAATAACGTAAAAATCCAAAATAGACGATATTCTTGAAACGAAGCGCGGACCGTGTCGTTCAGTCTCGTTGATAGCTTCGAGAAGCGTTGAGATGAATTCATCTGACGGTCTCCTCCTCTTTTCAGTTTTCGGCATGGGTTTATTTAGCCATTATTTTTTATATTTGTTTACATATTGTACAATTCGGATTGAATAGTACAGATCCAGTATCAAGTTCAAATCTTACTCCTTTTTTAATAAAAAATCAACTGTGGCGTTACAAATTTTACAATTTACCATACCCTTTTCCATAATAAAACACGCCTGCAAAGTGCAGACGTGCTCGTGTTATACGCGTGTTGGAAGGAAGTGTTTCCGTGCTAGCCAAGCACATCCGATCACACCGGCATCATTTTCAAGTTCTGCAATTTTAAACGACGTCGACTCGTATACGCGTTCGAGCGCGAAACGTTTGAATTGAGCATCAAGTGGTTCGAGTAACGCGTGACCCGCTTTAGAAACGCCACCACCGATGACAATCATTTTCGGGTTGAGTGTGTTTGCGATATTTGAGATGGTCAATCCGAGATATTCGGTCATCTCATCGATTACTTCTGCCGCAATCGAGTCACCGGCTTTATATGCCTCAAACACGTCACGCGCTGTTACGTCTTTCAATTCATTCAACGTGGTGTCTTGATTTTTTCGCTTCTGTAGGGCTAAACGTGAAATACCGGTCGCAGAGGCAATCGTTTCAATACATCCAAGACGACCACAACCACACTTAACAGCCTTATTTTCATCTCGCTCCACTGTAATATGTCCGATTTCTCCAGCCATGCCCGCTGTTCCGTGAACAATATTTCCATTTGTGATTACGCCACCACCGACACCCGTTCCGAGCGTGATTGCCAATAGTTCAGATGCACCTTCACCGGCACCTTTCCACATTTCACCGAGGGCTGCTGCGTTTGCATCGTTTTCGAGAACAGCCGGAAGTCCAACCGCTTGTTCGAACTCACTGACAAGGGCGAAATCTTTCCACCCGATGTTCGGCGAGTATTCGACAACTCCTTCCGAGAAGTTAATGAATCCAGGCGCTCCAATCCCCGCACCCGCGAAATCCTCTTTTTTCTTCCCGGATGTCTCAAGATATGTTTCAAAAGACGTTGCGATGTCCTTTGGAATATGTACACCATTCTCCCGAATATCCGTTTTGACTTCCCACTTATCAGAAATGATGCCGTTCATGTCTAAAACAGCTATCTTCACCGTTGTACCACCGATGTCGATACCTAATAACCATTTCATACCGTTCACTCCTCATCTCAACTAAATCGCTTTCATTGACTAGTGTACACTATTATCCCCTTAGTGCAACCCTTTGCACTAAGGGGATTTCTGTCAATCTATTGAATTTTTCAATTCGTGAGTCAAAATGATTTTGGCCGTATCATAAACGCGTTGTTCGATGATGCCCCCTTCATACATTTCGTCTAGTTCCATCATCATGAGTGAGATTTCAGCATCCCGCTCCCCAATATAAATAATGGTCCCGAACGATTTTAAAAACTGTTGGACATCATAAAAATTTTTCATGCTTCTTCCTCCATCGTTGTCAATACATAACGATACAACAAATCACGTGTCGCTTCCATTGATGACGTGTGTGTCCGTTCATAACTATGACTTGATTCGATCCCCGGGCCAATCAATGCATGTTTCACATCATAGCCTGCACGAATAGCAGCGGACGCATCTGAGCCGTAGTACGGATAAATATCTACTTTATAAGCGATTTCATGTTTTTTACAGAGAGACGTAAATGTTCTTCGAAGTTCGATATCGTATGGTCCCGAAGAGTCTTTGGCACAAATCGAGACAGTATACTCATCTGAATGTTGTCCATCCCCAAGCGCACCCATATCAACGGCAATGTATTCTACGACGTCTTCCGGGATGCCCGCGTTGCCTCCAAACCCGACTTCTTCATAATTGGAAATCAAGAAGTGTACGGTGTGCGGTAAGTCATAACGGACCAGGTCTTTTGCGAGATCCAATAAAATGGCGACAGATGCTTTATCATCCAAATGGCGTGATTTCACGTATCCTGAAGACGTCACCTTGAAGCGGGGGTCAAACGAGACAAAGTCACCCACTTCGACTCCGAGTGCTGTCACGTCTTCCCGCGAATGCACCTTTTCATCCAATCGAACTTCAATATTCGAAGCAGAACGTTCAGCTGAGTTCGTGTCCTTATAAACATGTACACTCGACTGATGGATGAGGATCGTTCCCTCAATCGCATCGCCTTCTTCTCGATGAATGAGACAATTCTCACCTTCAATCGCTGTCCAAGCGTATCCTCCAACTTGCGTCAAACGCAAGCGTCCACTCGGCAAGATATCTTTAACCATCGCACCTAACGTATCAACGTGCGCCGTCAAGAGCCGCGCCTCTTTTGAACGCCCAGGAAATGTTGCAAGTAATGCCCCTTTATGTAGCCGAGACGTGCTGACATTGAGTGCTTGTAATTCTCGCTCTGCGAATCGAATGGCCTCTTCCGTCATCCCAGACGGACTCGGAATGTTTACTAATGTTTTTAGTGTATCAATCATTGAAATCTCTCCTCACCAAGATCCGTACCCGTATAGTAGACCAAATAAAATGATCGTGAGCACGGAAAATATAATTCGTTGTGCGCGATTATCTTCATCTGGTAATCCTACGACTCCAGAGACGACAAATCCACCAACTAGTCCACCAGCGTGCGCAAAATGATCCAAACTTGCCCCTAAAACAAACGCTAGTCCCACATTTAATCCTAACATAATAAAGAGCGGAGGTCCGAGCGTCTTCATAAAGAGAGAACGATCTCGTAGTCCAAAATAAAGTAAAGCACCGACAAGCCCAAATAACGCACCCGAGGCACCCGCAGAAATTGATTCACTGAATGCATATGATGCTGTCGTCGCCAAAACCCCACCAATCACATAGATAATCAGGAACCGAATCGAACCATACATTCGTTCGACGAGTGGACCGAGTGACCAAAGGGCAAACATATTGATCGAAAAGTGGAACCATCCGATATGCAGAAACATCGGTGTGATCAAGCGCCACCATTCTCCCTGCTCAATGAGTGGATTCACTTTTGCACCGAATGCGATCAACGTATTCGGGTCAAGAGTTGAGCCGACAGATTCAGCTAACCACATGACTAAAAATGTGATAAACATTAGACCGTATACTACTTGCGGTTTACCAAATGAGAACCGCTTTTTTAACTCAGACTTTTTTTCGCGGTCAAGGGAGACAGCAAGCATTCGAAACCGTTCTTCTTCCATAGTGGGCGTGCAGATAGATCGAGATATTGTTACTTTTGCCGGGATTGGAAATGTTAGTGAATCAATCCTCTCCTCATCTACGAGACGTTCGCCATACAAATGAATCGTCAATCGCTTCCGTCCGATCCGAGATAGGCGAAATGCGTTTAGGATAGCATGAATATCGGTCCCGACATGATTTGCCCATGCTTTTTCGGACTGAATGTACAGATCATAGCTATCTCCCGCTTTCGTGTCGAACAAAATGACCGCGCGTGAAGGCTCTAATATCCCTTCAATTCGCCCGCCGCTTTCAACCGCCCGATAGATATCTTCCCAAAAACAAGTCGTAGCCAATGGAACTCCCTCCTCTCTCAAGTATTCTCTCCATTCTATTGTAAATCACTGAGCACCTCACGACAAAATCGGGACTTGTTCTGGATGCACAAATACCCGTAACCAGATGGTTACGGGTCATCACTATATAGAGGTTACAAGACAGGTTCCATTGTTTTCATGAGCACGTTCGCAGAGTGTTGCATTTTTTGATGCTCTTCTTCTGACAATTCGATCTCAACGACTTCCCGCACTCCTTGACGATTGATGATGGCTGGTACACCGATATGGATATCATGTAGGCCATATTCCCCGTCGAGATGAGCACCGACTGTCAACAATGTGTTTTCGTTACGAAGGACGGCTTTGACCAAACGAAGTAATCCGAGACCAATCGCGTAGTATGTCGCACCTTTACGCTCAATGATATGATATGCCGCGTCACGAACGTTCACATAAATATCTTCGAGATCTTGCCAGTTATATTCGTCATGCTCTTCAAGCAATTGCTCGACCGATTTTCCGTAAATGCGGGCGTTGCTCCAAGCAGCGAATTCTGTATCTCCATGTTCGCCCATGATGTATGCGTGGCAGTTGCGCGGATCTACATTAAAGTAGTCACCAAGCATATAACGTAAGCGAGATGTATCTAGTACTGTACCTGAACCAAAGACTCGATGTTTCGGAAGACCCGAATATTTCCATGCGAGATGTGTCATGATGTCAACCGGGTTTGAGGCAATAATAATGATTCCATCAAAACCAGAGTCCATAATCTCTGAAATCATAGATTTCATAATCTTCGCATTTTTTTCGACGAGGTCAAGACGTGTTTCGCCTGGACGTTGTGGCGCACCGGCAGTGATGACGACAATATCAGCTACTCCACAATCCGTGTAATCCCCTGCCCAGACACGCATTGGTGATGAAGCAAATGAGACGCCATGGTTCAAGTCCATCGCTTCCCCTTCTGCTTTTGCTTTATTGATATCAATAATGACGAGTTCTTCACATAGACTTGCTGTTGTTAATTGATAAGCGAAGCTCGCACCTACCGCACCTGCACCCACGAGTGCGACACGTGTTACTTTAGCATGATTTAATGTTTCCATATTGATTCTCCACCCTTCGAACAATCTGTTTCATGTTTTTGTTATCTCTGTTACATCATGATTGTAACATCATTCACAAACCCTAACTACAATAGAAACCGTTTTCACTTTGGCGATATTGTGACAATATTCACATTCAAATGGAACATCTTCATTTCCTGTACTACCCTCATCCGAGCACAAAAAAACAAATCAAAGTCGCTCCGAATATAGAGATGAAATTGACCGCATCGTTACCGAGCAGGCGCCATCCAGACACGTATGTCGTCGAGACCTGGTGATGAACTTTTTTTTCAGTCAATTTGCCACAGACAGTACAACGAAACTTGCGTTGCAGAGTCGCTCCAAGTAACGTGTCGATGACGCTACCGCTTAGCCCGATCCCCCATAACATAAGGAGCAGTGCCACATCCATTTGGACAAATAAGATAGAAGAGATCACGATTACGAAAGCCCCTATAATCGACATGAATGTGCCGAATGTGGAAACTGCACCGCTTGTCCCCGGTTCGACTCGCTTAAACGTGAACATGAATCGCGGCTTATTTTTTGAGAGCACACCAAACTCCGACCCCCACGTATCGCTTGTCGCCGCGGCAATAGACACAATGTACATATAAACGTAGACAAAATTTTCTGTGAGCAGATACCCGAGTGCACAAAGAATACCGACTCCACCGTTGGCCAATACCTGTATGGCGTCGCGATCGCCTGTTTTTTCGACGATATCATCCACTCCTTCTTTATCGCGTGAACGATATTTCGAGGCGAGCGAGGAGGTCGAGAAAAACACACCTAGCAAATATAGCCCAAACCACCCAAACGATAGTCCAATCAACGTCCCTGTCAGCACTGTCAAGATGGCTCCTAAAAACGTTAATGACTGCAACCGATAACCGAGATAGGCGACGATACAAGTTACAACAAATATGGCGAACATTGGATCATCTCCTTTTCTGTCACGATCCATTCAACAGGCAGATCATGTGGTTCAGTCGGCACATGACTTACAAGCTGATTCGTGTAAGCCAAAGCAATTGTTGTTCCTTTATATGTTTTTAGAAAACGGTCATAATATCCTCCACCCCAGCCAATTCGATATCCCGCCCGATCAAATACCCTTCCTGGCACAACACAGAGGTCGATTGGCCTCGTCGTCGGTAGAGTCGTCGGCTCTAAAATATTCATGACTCCCGCCTCGAGATCATCGACCGAATGAATGATGTGAAATGTAAGTCCTTGCCTCGTTACTTTCGGGACACAAACCGTTTTTCCTGCTTCAAATGCCTCGTGAATGATTGGAGAAGTATCAATTTCAAGCGGAAGTGAAGATGTCACTGCGATTGTCTGACTTTCTTTCCATATATAGGATGAAAACAGTCGTTGGTGTATCGCTCGATCGACGAGTTGCCGATTCGTCATTTGCTTGATGGATTGATGCACGATGCGTCTTAATGTTGCTTTTTCTTCCACAACTCGTCCCTCCTTATAAAAAAAGCCGCCACATATGTGACGGCCGGTCTCTCATTATTTCACTTCGCGGTAAAGCGTGTGACGACGGAGACGTGGGTTGTATTTGCGCAACTCGAGGCGCTCAGGGTTGTTACGTTTGTTTTTCTTCGTGATGTACGTGCGATCGCCTGTTTCTGTGCAAGCTAATGTAATTTTAACGCGCATTTCTTTCACTCCCATCTCAATGATGTTGTATCAAGTGCTTTTGCTTTACAGTCTAAGCATACTCAATTATCCTACCAAGTTTCTTTTGAAAAAGCAAGGTTATTTCACGTTCTTTTTCATTGGTTTCTGTCCATACGGAGAAGATTCAAGAGGCAGGCAAGTATTGACATTCTCACTCACCTTGTACCATTGCTTCAAGTCATGGATTGAAATCTCTTCACCGACATAAACGCACTCCGCTTCAGGGAACACACTGTTCTCAATGCGATGAATCGCATCGAATAAACCACCATGCCCGTGTGGATTGCGTGTCGCTTCGAAGGACAACATAGTTGAGTATAACGGAAGCGAAAGGGATTGCGCAAGTTCTCTTGCCGCAGGAATCGTCATCCAATCAAAGTGATGAACCACTTTGAAAGAGATCCGTTTCGCCAATTCATGAACTAGTTTGACATACGCAATATTTTGCGTGGCCACCTGATTCATGACATGTTCTAAAAATGTACTAGTCGGGCTCACTCGATACACATGTATGTTCCCATGCCGCTCATACGCTGGTAACTCATCGTGGTATGGTGTCAACACGTAGACGATTTCACCTTCGTTCGCTCTCGCTTCGACCTCATCAACGACCCGCTTTCCAAGTCCTCCGACGATATGACCGTGATATTCGGGAGTAAGCAGCAGGATTGCCGGCTTCTCTTGTTCACGCTCTGTCGTCACGTAATAATCATGGGGTGACAAGAATGAGTCGATGTCGATATCACCGTCTTGAAGGAACGGGTAGGCCGCGAAGTGTTCATTTAGCAATTGATCCGAGAGCTCATCCTGATAGAGCGCCGTTTCAAGTTCGGCAAACAGTCGTGTATGTTCTCGGAAGCGTTCAGCAGCGTACTGTGCCGTCGTTTGTCCATCTAAAATAAATGCCCAGTCACTCGACACAGCCAACACATAATGGCGAATCAATTGTTTCAATGCACGATTTGTTAAATCAGATTTTCCGCGATAATCAGCCACATCTTTTACGAGTTGCATCTCCATCATATGAAGGTGGCGAAGCATCCATTCATTTCGTTCATTGATCCACACTTCACCGTATCCTTTGCGCCCCCACGTATTCATCGAGACGTGAACCGTCTGTAAATCTTTGAAGTGACGTTCGAGGAACATCGCCGGTGTGATGGTCTCAATCCCAAATTCCACAAGGCGCTCTGCCACTTTCCCTAGAAATTCCGGTCCTTCGAACCACCAATGACCGAACAACTCCGCATCGAACGGTGCTGTCACTAAAAATGGTGGGAACGTTTGAGCACCATGGGCTTCAAGATGTGATTCGAGTGTTTTCGCAAAATCCATCGCATGATTCTCAATTTGATGTTCCGCCCAGTCGCGGACATAAAAATCTTTTTGATCCGTGTCGCCCGTGATTCGATGCATTTTTAATCCCGTATCAAACCGAATACCTTCAGGGTGCATGAATGATTGAATATAGTCCCAATCTCGATCATAGGCCAAATCACGATAAAATTCACGATAGTCCGGATGACCCGGGTATCCAATCATCGAACTCCAAATTTTGCCCGAGATGATTTGATCTCGTGGGAACAATGCGACCCCATGCGGAGAATAAACAGGCGCGCCAATCCCTTTGTCAGGAGTCGGATCAGCCTCTAATAAGGCATGCTCATCGACGAACGTGTACCGCACCCCTTCTTCATATAGAATCCGGTCTACTCCTGGTGTATAGGCACACTCCGGCAACCAAATACCTGTAGGGCGGAACCCATAATGACGTTCGAAACAATTAAGGCCAGTCCGGATTTCTGCTCGGGCAGCCTGCTCCGTAAACAGATGCGGGTTGAATCCATGAGTCGCTGTACACGTGACCATATCAATATAGCCCGCCTCACGATATGTACGGAACGCCTCATTCAAGTTTTTATTCCAATGAAGGAACGTGTTTTTCAAGTCTTGATAACGTTGTCTATAAAACTGAAGCGTTGCCGTCTCTGCATCCGTTCTTCCTTCTGAGAGCTCTAAAGCAATCAAATCAAGCATTTCATCCAAATGCTCGGCGTAGCGGTCTTGAATGAGTGGGTCAGCAAGCATTTCTACCACAGGCGGTGAAATACTAACTGTCCAATGTAACGGACGCTTCAATCGATCGACTTGCCAAAGGATTGGGATATAAGTCTCTGATATGGCCTCGTACACCCATCTTTCCTCTAAACGGTGTTTTTCTTCATGCCTAACGTACGGTAAATGAGCATGAAGGACGAGTGAAAAGTATCCTGGTTTCATGTATAGAGTCCTCCTTAACGTACGAAACGGTATGCCGCATATTTTGGTAATGTATCCAATAACTCTGGAGAATCAACTTCTCCGTATTGCCAACGCCTTACTGGTTCTGCGAATCGTCCAACACCGGCTGGTTCTGCCCGTGGCGTATCAAGCGGTGTCGATGCCGCAATCGGTAAAAACTCCCCTTCCATCGTGCGGATTCCAAATTCGAACACATATGTCGTATTTGGATCGAGAGGACGAACGAACCAACTATTCGTCATCTCAGGGAGGTCAAACGTGTAGGACCGGTTCGTGTGCCCGCTAGCGTAATCAAGCAACGTCACATCTAATATACGGAACGCTTTCGGCAATTCTTCCCATCGTCTCATGAACTGAAGCTCTAACGTTTTTTTCACCAAATCAGATACTTCCCAGCACACATATACTGAGTTCGGAGACTGGACGACCGCATGTAAAAAGTCTACATTATATCGGTCTGGTAACTGCCAGTATCCTTCAGGACCTTTCTCAAGGAGTGGTGAAGCCTTCACATCAACCGATTCTTTCGCTGATGCTACTTGTTTGTGTGATGCCGTTACGGACGTCTTTTCTTTTTTCTTGTCGCTTTTTTGTTTCACAGGGATAACGTCCTCCGATTCTTGGTGCTGATTTCTCCATTTTCGCCATGCGTATTGGACTTTGCCAATGGGGACGTCTAGTTCTGCCGCAATCTGTTTTAACGTAAAACCTTGTTGTTTCAAGGATACGATTTTCTCTTCCATCTCTGTTAGGCTCCCTTCATGTAAAAATCCATGTAGACTATTATTCGCTTTTTGGATTGCTTTTCCTGCCCAAAAAAATAAAGAACAACAGTCTTGTTGTTCTTTACCACTAATCTTATTGGTTCAAATCATAATGTTTCCCTTTTTCAAGGAAAATCAAATGCTCTCCGAAGTTTGTCACATGATCGCCCATGCGTTCGAGGTATCGAGCGATGTTCGAGAATTCATACACATCATTCGTACCGACCGTCATAGCCGGAAGAGAACCGATGTATTGTTTGATCACCGTCAAATTGATTTCGTCAATCACACGGTCCATTTCATTGAGTTCACGAACACGACTCACTTCACCCTTCCGATATGCACGAGTCGCAAGTTCAAGCATGTCGATCAACTGTTCAGCCATCTGCTTAAGCGGTTGGATGTCATGTACATACGGAACATGCTCGATTCGTGTCACTGCTTTAGCAATATTCGTCGCATAATCCGCAATTCGCTCCAAATCAGTGGCTGACTTCATCGTTACAATTAGACGGCGTAAGTCAGTTGCAACTGGTTGTTGCTTTGCAATCAATAGAATCGCTTCGTCGTTGATTGCTAACTCTAAATCGTCTAGCTCGTTATCATTGTCGATTACGGTTTTTGCCAATTCAAGATCATGTTTTTCTAACACTTCGATTGCCGTTGCCGTTTGGCGCATCGTCAAGTTCGCCAAATGAACTACTTTATCTTCTAACTCTGTTAACTTTATATCAAAAAATGTACGATTTTGTGCCATCAATCTAGTCTCCTCCTTAACCGAAACGGCCAGAAATATAGTCTTCCGTCCGTTTGTCAGATGGATTCGAGAAAATCTTATCTGTTATATCGAACTCGACAACTTCTCCATTCAAGAAGAATGCCGTTTTATCTGAAACACGGGCAGCTTGTTGCATGTTATGCGTCACGATAATGATGGAATATTGCTCTTTTAACTCCTGAACTAACTCTTCTACTTTTAACGTAGAGATCGGATCAAGGGCTGACGTTGGCTCGTCCATCAAAATAACGTCAGGCTCAATCGCCAACGTACGAGCAATACAGAGACGTTGCTGTTGTCCACCAGAAAGACCGTACGCATTCTCATTCAAACGGTCTTTTACTTCATCCCAAATGGCAGCACCGCGAAGCGAACGTTCGACAATTTCATCTAGCACTTTCTTATTTTTGATTCCGTGCGTACGGGGACCATATGCCACGTTGTCATAAACGGATTTTGGGAACGGGTTCGGTTGTTGAAACACCATCCCGACAGATGTACGCAAATCTTCCACTCTGTAGCCGCGGTCAAAAATGTTTTTCCCGTGATACAGAATCTCACCATTTGTTCGAACCGACGGGACGAGCTCGACCATACGGTTCAACGTTTTAATGAATGTCGATTTCCCACATCCAGACGGTCCGATGATTGCCGTAACTTCATTCTGTTTAATGTCGAGGTTGACGTCAATCAATGCTTGGTCTTCTCCGTACCACAAGTTCAAATTGTTGACGACATAAGCGCTATCTTTTTTCATCTCAGTCATTGTCGGTTCTGTCGTAGTTGTGTTCACGTTTTGATCTCCTTTATTGAGCTCTTGTTGTTTCATCATCTCGAGCTTCCTCCTCATTCATCTGCAAAAACGACTCAATGTCGATTCGTATATTTGTTTCGGATATAAATTGCAACCGAGTTCATCGCAATGAGCATTGTCATCAGTACGATGATTCCAGCTGCGGCCAAGTTTTGGAATTCCGCTTGCGGTCGGCTCGTCCAGTTATAAATCTGAATCGGTAACGCTGTGAAGTCAGAGAAAATGCCACTAGGTGTTGTTGAAATAAACGTGGCAGCACCGACCATGATCAATGGTGCCGTCTCACCAATCGCACGAGATACAGCTAGGATAATCCCTGTAATGATTCCTGGTAGCGCCGATGGTAAGACGACATTGAACGTCGTCTGCCATTTTGATGCTCCAAGTGCTAAAGAAGCGTGGCGTAACTCCATTTTGACTGATCGAAGCGCTTCCTGTGATGCCACGATGACGATTGGCAAACTCATGAGACCTAGGGTAAGGGCACCAGCGATAACAGAGTTACCCAATTCCATGACGCGGACGAAAATCGTCAAACCGAGCAATCCGAAGACGATCGAAGGTACACCAGCCAGATTCGAGATGTTGACTTCAATAAATGAAGTCATACGATTTTTTGGTGCGTACTCTTCGAGGTAGATTGCCGCACCGACGCCGATGATAAACACCATCGGTACGATGAGAAACATCAACCATAATGAGCCAATCAATGCGGGGTATAGCCCAGCCTGTTCGGGACGACGTGACGGGAAGTTACGTAAGAAGTCGAGGTCGACCCACCCCGCCCCTTTCGAAACGATGTCATAAATCAAAGTCGACAGAACGACTAACGCAAAGACGAGCCCTGCCAAAAAGATATACTTAAATATTTCATTCAGTTGTAAACGACGCTTGATTCGCTCAGACACCGTTTCACGATTCATCAGGTTCTTTTTATTCTTGAACTCACTATTCGGTAAAGCCATCTTAATACTCCTCTCTGAAGCGGCGCGTCACCCAGTTTGCGAGCAAGTTCATCAAGAGAGTGAAGACGAACAACAACGCACCGACCGCATAGATACTGTAATATTCAATTGTGCCGTACCCTGCATCACCTTTAGCGATTTGAACGATGTAAGCTGTCATCGTTTGAATCGCATTGAGCGGATTGAACTCAAAGTTTGGCTGCGAACCACCAGCAATGGTCACAATCATCGTCTCACCAATCGCACGACTCATTCCAAGAACGATCGAGGCAATGATTCCTGACGTCGCTGCAGGCATGACGACTTTCGTCGCCACTTCAAGACGTGTCGCACCTAAACCGAGCGCACCATCTCGAATTTTCTTCGGAACAGCACTCATCGCATCTTCAGAGATGGAAGCAATCATCGGAATAATCATGATTCCGACTACAATCCCCGGGCTTAGAGCGTTGTAAATTTGAAGTCCTGGAATAAGTGATTGCAAAATTGGTGTGATGAATGATAAGGCGAAGAAGCCGAAGACGATGGTCGGTACACCGGCCAACACTTCTAAAATCGGCTTTAACACCCGGCGTGCTCGCTCTGAGGCGTACTCACTTAAATAAATCGCTGACGCCAATCCGAGCGGGACCGCAACAAGCATCGCAATTACAGTAATTTGGAGTGTCCCCATCACAAGTGCCCATACCCCGAAGCGCTGATCTGCACTAAGCGGGTACCACTCTGTCGTCCCTAAAAATTCAGCGACAGGCACTCGTTCAAAGAACTTGAACAGTTCAAAACCAAGCGTGAACGCTATACCGATTGTCGTGACGACTGATACGAATGCGCTCAAGAATAATAAGAACGGCATGATTTTATCAAACACGTTCGTCGTACTGAATTTCTTTTGTTTATTTTGTTGTATCATCTCTCGAATCGAGAGCTCTTTGTTTTGTTCGTTCATCTCGTGTATCGCTCCCTACCTCTTCATACTAGAAAGCATGGCGAGAAGGCGAGAGTAGCTCTCACCTTCTGCCATCTGTCAATATCATTCACCAGCAATCTCATCAATCATTTTCATATTCTCATCGTAACGTTCTTGCTCCATTTTCACGTAACCAACTTCTTCAGATAGATCAGCAGCGTTTTCGTTCATGAAGCGTGCGAAATCAGCCACTTGCTCTTTATCTTTCAATGATGCGTTGTTGACGTACGTGAAGATTTCACGTGAGAGCGGGTATGACAAATCGTTGATTGTATCGTGTGTCGGTTCTACACCTTCAACTTTCAATGCACGGAGTGTATCTTGGTTTTCAAGGTAGTAAGCGAATCCGAAGAATCCGATTGCACCTTCCGTGCCTGCGACACCCGTTACGAGTACGTTGTCATCTTCCGACAATTGTGCGTCTTGGCGAATATCGACTTCATCAAGAACTTTTTCGTCGAAGAAATCATACGTACCTGAATCCTTACCTGGTGCGAAGAATGAAATCTCTTCATCTGGCCAGTCAGAGCGAACATCTTTCCACGTTTTCACGCTTGTGTCTGTCCACATTTTTTTCAATTCTTCAATCGTGATATCTTGTGCCCAATCGTTTGCCGGGTTTACAACGAGTGATAGACCATCAAGCGCGACTGAAAGTTGTGTGAATTCCACACCATTTTTCTCAGCTTCAGCTGCTTCTTCATCTTTGATTTCACGTGATGCGTTTGAGAAGTCTGTCTCTCCCGTCACGAAACGTTTGAAGCCCCCACCTGTACCAGAGACACCGACCGTCACTTCAACTTCCGGTTGTTCGGCTGAATATTCTTCTGCGACTGCTTCCATGATTGGGAATACAGTTGACGATCCGTCCATGACGACTTTTCCTGAGAGCGCATCGCCTTCAGCAGCTCCACCTTCTTCATTATTCCCACAGGCAGCACCTACGAGTGCGACCGAAGTGATTGAAGCGAGTACAGCTGATTTTTTCATCCAAGACATTTGTGACGTCCTCCTTGAGTTTGCTTTGATTTTTGTTGTGGATCTGTTGTTATGTCCTACAATTAATATCCTAATGAACTTCTATTAACGAGAAATAAACGGAACGTAAAAGAATTGTAAAGACAAAAAAAGAAGTCACCGAAGTGACCCCTTTCATTGAAGCATTGCATTCACATCTTCTAAATCAAAGTAAGCTTTCATGATGTCATGAGCGACACGCGTGTTGATTCCCTCTGCCTCAAGTCCAGGCATGATGATGGCCCAAGCAATTTCTGGGTCATCAAACGGTGCCCAACCAACATGGTTGGAGTTCAGCGTCTTAATCGGCTCCCCGCTGGCGTTTCGTTTCGCCTGACCGTCTTCACCTTCAGCGATGGCCTGGGCTGTACCTGTTTTACCTGCAGCCGTCATACCTGTCTGCTGCAAGATACGAGATGAACCTGATGAAGATTCAACACCTTGACGAAATCCTTCGCGAACTCGCTGAATGTACTCATCTTGAATATCGACTTTATTTAACGCATTTGGTTGGAACGTGCTGACGACTTGCTTGTTATTTTCATCAAGCGAACCAGGCTCAATGATTTCTTTAAGCAAGTGCGGTTGTACACGATAACCACCATTTGCTAGAGCGGACGTATACTGTGCCAATTGAATCGGCGTGTAGGAAATATACTGCCCGATCGACATATCCATAAGAAGTGTGACACGGTCCGGGATGCTACGAAATCCGGTAGATTCAAACGGTAAGTCAATTCCAGTCTCGACTCCGAGGCCAAACTGTTTATAATAATGTTCCATCGTTTCAAATGCTTGTGTGACATTTTCTCCGACGATTTGACCTGTCGAGTAATAGTCAGCCAAACGTAATGCAATTTGGAACATATAGATGTTCGATGACATTGCGAGTGCATCTAAGTCGTTGATGTTCCCCATGTTCCGATATGAGGCTTTGACGGACGATCCGATTCGAATCGGAGCATCATAAATATATTCACCTGGTTTGACGACACCTTCTTCAAATCCATAGGCGACCGTCGCCCCTTTAATAGTTGACCCAATTTGGCTGGCACGCAGCACCGTTCCGGTCGAAACGTCCTTAAATTCGTTCGTCTCTAAATCAAGTTCCTGTCCTGACAATGCAAGAAGCTCTCCCGTTTGAGGATTCATGACAACAGCAAAAGCCCGATCAAAGTGAGGACTTCCAGAACGTCCTGCTCGAATAGCCTTCTTCAAAATCTCGTCGATTTCTTTTTGGAATTCGATGTCCGTTGATAACACGATATCTTTCCCTGGGTTTCCGCTGACTCGTGTCGGTTCCCCGACTGGTTCCCCTTTGTAAGTCGTGAACACATCGTATGCTGGCGTTCCACGAAGGACGTCTTCATATTGTTGTTCCAAATAAGATGTTCCGACCCGATCATTCAACCCATAACCTTTTGCTTGGTAGGAAGCACGTTGCTCAGCCGGTATTTGACGGTAACTTCCTAAAAAGCTCTTGAACGTCTCATCGAACGGATAGTCACGTTGATAATATGGCTCAACGCTAACACCTGGCAATCGTTCTAGGTTTTCTTCGATGACCGCCATCTCTTTCGGACTTGCTCCGATTTTGATGACCTGTGGGTCTAATGCATAGCCGCTTTCCATATTGTGCTTGATGGCGATGATTTCTTCTGTCGCATCATCAAACGTGATCTCTTCTTCTGTGATCGAGTCAAGCAAAAGGCGATCCACGTCTTGGTTAGACAATGCCGCCCGTTCCTCTTCCGATAACGCCTCCAACAAGGATTGAGTGCGCTCTTGCGCTAACTCCGGATTCGTTGCAATCCAGTAGTCTTTGCGGTCACGCTCGGTCATTTTACGATCTTCTTTCGGAATATCGACAATCTCTGCCAATTTTTTTGCAACATCTAACCGTTCATCCGTTTTCGTCACTTGCGAGCGGCGATACATGACCGAGTAATTCGAAATCGTATCCGCAAGCACTTGACCGTTACGGTCGTAAATCTTTCCTCGCGGTACCTCATACTTGATTTTACTCGACTCCGTTTTCTGTACTTCTCGAGCAATCAATTCCCCGTTCACGATTTGAACGACCCCTAACCGAAAAATAAGAGTCGCAAATAGAATGAAGACGATAAAAAATAGTAAATTCAAGCGTAACGGTAAGTGGTTTCGCCGTTTCTTCAGCACTTTCACACGATTTTTAGCCAAGTCCGTTAACTCCTTCCACAATCGATTCCTTCTATATTATAGAGAACAGCATAACCTGTCATTTTATCCGATTTTCACTATATCATAATTTGTTTACAAAATAATGAAAAGCACAAAAAAACCCGGGACTCATGTAAGAGTCCCAGGTAAGAACAACTTATTTTGCGTCAGCGTACAATTTCGCGACATAATCCCAGTCGATGACATGGAAGAATGCATTGATGTAGTCAGGACGACGGTTTTGATAGTTCAAGTAGTAAGCGTGTTCCCAAACGTCAAGGCCAAGAATTGGCGAGACGCCTTCCATGATCGGTGAGTCTTGGTTAGGTGTAGACGTCACTTCAAGTTTCCCGTTTTTCACGACGAGCCATGCCCAGCCTGAACCGAAGCGAGTTGTTGCAGCTTTTGTGAACTCATCTTTGAATGCGTCAAAGCTACCGAACGACTCGTCGATTGCAGAAGCCAGGTCTCCAGACGGCGTACCATTCTCATTTTTCTTCAAGAGCTTCCAGAAGAATGAATGGTTCCAATGACCGCCACCGTTGTTACGGACAGCAGTTTGAATGTCAGCAGGAAGTGAATCGATTTTTTGGAGTAAGTCTTCGAGTGAAGAGTACTCTACATCTTTCCCTTCGAGTGCATTGTTTACGTTTGTGACGTAAGTGTTGTGATGTTTTGTGTGGTGGATTTCCATCGTGCGAGCATCAATGTGTGGTTCGAGTGCATCATATGCGTAATTAAGTTTTGGTAATTCAAATTTAGCCATTACTAAAATCCCCCTTAAAAGTGTTTTGAACAACGTTCGTCTTAAATGTAACAGATATGTGACGGTCTACTCAATTCTAATGCTTCACTCGACATCTTCTTCAGGTAACGCCCAGACAGAAATAGACCCCGCCGCCACTTTAAATACCCCAAATCCTTCATCATCAATCTCAATTTTGTCCTCTAAGGTATTCGTCAAATCGACCCATGTTTCTCCAGAGCGCTCTTCACCAACGAACATTCTCTTTTCAGCCTCATCGGAATTTGAAATGAGAACGGCGCATCCTGAACGTTCAATCTCTTCTGCCCCATGGCGAACCCATCCAATGACATTCGACTCATCGAAGTAATCGTCCTGATCGCCGTAAGCTTTTTCACGACGAGCATATAGGAGCGTGTTAATAGCAAGTTTCATGCCATCAGTCGGGTGTGGTCCGTCAATACCGTAGTAATCTCCATAGAAGACACAAGGATATCCATCTTTACGAAGCAAGACGAGACCATAAGCGATTTGTTTAAACCATTCTTCTACCCACGATTCAAGCGCCTCCTCAGGCTGGGAATCGTGATTATCCACGAATGTCACCGCATGAAGGGGGTGTGACTGAACGAGTGTGTCATCAAAAATCGTTCGCATATCAAATGAAGCCCCTTCTTGCGATGCGCGATGCAAATTGTAATGAAGGGGAACATCGAACAAGTCGACGTGATAATCGATGTTATCAAGGAATGCTCGACACGCATCGAGGTCTGATTTCCAAAACTCCCCGACTAAATAGAATTCATCCCCCTTCTCTTCTCGCATCGTTTGGCTGAACTCTTTCACAAAATCATAGTTGATATGCTTAATTGCGTCCAAACGGAATCCGTCACATTTTGTTTCCTCGATGAACCATTTACCCCAGTTCAACACTTCCTCACGCACATCTGGGTGGTGATAATCGATATTTGCGAACATGAGATAATCATAAACACCGAATTCGTCATCAACGTTATCATTCCACCGCTTATTCTCTCCAACGATGAAGTAAATACCAGAACGGTCAGTCGCCGCATCATAATCAGTTCCGTTAAAATGAGTGTAGTCCCATTTGAAATTCGAATATTTCCCGTCTCGGGCTTCATAATCAAACTTCGTCCAACCTTCAATTTCAAACGGCTCATCTGACAATACTTTTGTTCGGTCGTTCGGATCGACTTCTAATACTTCAAAGTTCTCGGTTGCATCCGCGCCTGCTTTATGGTTCATGACCACATCCATATAAATTTGCATACCTAACTCTTGTTGACAATACGCTGTTGCTTCGAGTAGTTCTTGTTTCGTTCCATATTTCGTGGCGATTGACCCTTTTTGATTAAATTCTCCTAAATCGTATAAGTCATAAACACCATAACCAGTGTCCTCACCACTTTGTCCCTTCGTAACAGGTGGTAACCAAAGGGCCGTGATTCCAGCTTTATTTAAGTCTTCTGCTCTCTCTTTTAATCGCTTCCAATGTTTTTGGTCTGCCTCAACATGCCATTCAAAAAACTGCATCATGGTGTGATTTCGTTCCATTTTGTTCGCCTCATTTCATATTTTTCAAAAAACAAAATGCTAACGAGTATTTACCCACGATTTTTAGATTGAAAACAAAAAAACAACTTTCACAAAATGAAAGTTGTCGGAAAATGGACCCTGTAGGACTTGAACCTACGACCGGACGGTTATGAGCCGTCTGCTCTAACCAGCTGAGCTAAGGGTCCTTATAAATAGCGGCGGAGGGAGTCGAACCCACGACCTCACGGGTATGAACCGTACGCTCTAGCCAGCTGAGCTACACCGCCATGTTGTTATACAGTAATAATATACTGAATATATTTTAGAGTGTCAAGGGAAATTCCTTACCGAACAGAAAAAAGCACTCCAAAAATTCATTTGGAGTGCCCAGTTCTTATACGGTTACTTCGTTTGCATCTTCTAGTGTGATTTCTGTGATATTCATCGCATGGTCACCGATTCGCTCAAGGTTTGAGAGCATATCAACGAAGAACATACCTGCTTGTCCATCACAAGTCCCTTTGTTCAAGCGGACGACGTGGTTTTTACGGAATTGACGCTCGAGCATATCAAGCTTCGCTTCCATTTCAATGACTTTACGTGCCTCGACCATATCACTGCTCGCCAACGTTTGAAGTGATTTCTCTAACGTTTCACGTGTAAGGTCATACATTTCAGTCAATTCTTTTTGAGCATCAGCCGACAGTGTGACTTTCGTAGCTGTCTTATAATCGATTAACTCAATGATGTTTTCAACATGATCACCAATGCGTTCGATGTCGTTGATTGCATGCATGAGTGTCTTGTGCTCTTGTGATTCTTGTTCTGTCAAATCAACTGCGGCCAATTTCACGAGATAATCAGTAATTTTGGCATTTAACGAATTTAACGCTTCTTCGATATGAGCTGACTTTTCAGAGTGTTTTTTGTCGCCTGTAGTCAAATAGTTACGCGCTTCATCAAGACCAAGTTTTGCGAAATCTCCCATGCGGATGACTTCATATTTTGCTTGTTCTACGGCAATCGATGGTGACTGTTGAATGAAGATTGGATCTAAGTGTTGCGCTTTCGTGTCAACGATTGAATCTTCGCCAGGCACCATTTTCGTCACAAGCCAAGCAATCGAACCAATGAACCAGAACTGAATGAATGTATTGGCAAAGTTGAACGTACCGTGTGCGAATGCAATTTGCATCTTGTCTTCAATTGCTAAGAAGTCTGTAATCCAATAGATATAATTTGTAAAAGGAATTAACAAAATCATGAAGATTGTCGTACCAATCAAGTTGAAGATGACGTGCGCTGCTGCTGCACGTCGTGCGGCAACTGACGCACCGATTGATGCGAGAATCGCTGTGATTGTTGTTCCGATGTTATCACCGAACAATACTGGAAGTGCAGCGTCTAAGTCGATTGACCCTCCAGCATATAGCTCTTGTAAGATACCAATTGTTGCGGAAGATGATTGTACAATGAAAGTAAATACTGTACCGACGATGACTCCGAGGAACGGATTGTCACTCATAGATTGTGTCAAGTCGATGAAATACTCACTTGAACGAAGTGGACGCATCCCGTCTCCCATCAACTCAAGACCGTAGAAAAGTGCCCCAAGACCAAAGATGACTTGTCCAAGGTGTTGAAAACGTTCTTTCTTAAAGAAGAAGAGCAGGACTGCACCGATTGCAATCATCGGAAGCGAATATTCACCGACATCGAATCCGATAATGAATGCCGTGACCGTTGTACCGATGTTTGCACCCATGATGACTCCAATTGCTTGACGAAGCGTCATGAAGCCAGCACTGACCAGCCCGACCGTAATAACGGTAGTACCTGAAGAAGATTGAATCAATACTGTAACGATAATCCCGGCGAGTACACCGAGGAAAGGATTCGTTGTATACTTATCAAGGATGTCTCGCAGGCGATTCCCTGCAGACTTTTGGAGTCCGTCTCCCATCGATTTGATCCCGAAGAGGAAGATCCCTAGACCTCCAAAAAACATGAATAACATTTCTTGCAAATTGTATTCCACGATTTTTGTACTCCTTTTAATTAAGAATTGGTTGGATTTGCTTGGTTTTTAATGCCCTACTCATTATGCCTTCATCGGCAACTTCATGTAAACACGTTTTATGTAAAAGTTTTATTAAAACGCTGTACCAAAATTGTCTATTTATGAGTCTTTGTAATATAACAGATTGGAGTTTTTATATGTTATCCACGATTTTCACGTTTCTCCGCTCAAGTCTAGTCCCTTCAAAACAAGTGTTACGACTTCGTCTTGCGCCACTACATGCTTATATGGGCGCAGCTTTTATTCTGACGCTTGTCATCACTACGTTAGATTTTTTAGTAATTCGTCCTGACTTTTTTATTCCGATGTGGCTATTTTTACACGGCTTCGCAATCTTCTTTTTCTATTTGATTTGGGTATCCATCACTGCTTTATTCGTCCAATTGTTTACGAAAATCTATTCAAAAAATATGTTACCCTATCGTCAATCTTGGCCATATGCCGTGTCGACGACTCTTGTGCCGACTGTTCTGTTAGTCACGTTGTATCATATCAATTCAAATTTCATAGTTATTGGTTTGATTATTGGATTAGGGTATGTTATCTATCCTCTGACGAAAGTGCCACAAAAAAAACAACGTCGGGCGTCCTCTTGAACGCTCGACGTTGTTTATGTCGGTGACAATTCCTCAGGTGTTTGATTCAGCGCCTCACTTTGGTCTCTTAAGTTCGTGCCAGCATCTTGTAGTGAGCGTTGAACATTCGACCAACGATCTACCCCTTCATTTAAATCACTCAATTTCCGCTCAAGCAATGAACTGATTTCTCGTAACTTCTCATTCGATTCCATCAATTGAACGAGCCGCTCCCCTGTACTAGAGGTATGAACAGTAATTTCCTGAAACTCGTCTAGCTGAACTTTAATCTCGTAATCAATCGTCTCGATACCAGTCTCGACACGATCGACCGCATCTTTTAGAAGGTGAATCTCCCCAATGAAGTCATTGACTTCAGATAGCAAGTCTGTTCGTTCTATGTTCAGCGCTTCAATGGCACTGACCGCTAGAAGCGTTGCCTCATTTGTCATTTTGGCCAAGTTGCCCACTTCATTCGCAACGACAGCAAATCCTTTGCCGTGTTCTCCAGCTCGTGCCGCCTCGATTGATGCGTTTAATGACAGCATTTTTGTCGCTGTCGAGACGGAGAGGATACTCTTTAGCGCTTCATCTGCCTTTGAAGAGTTCACTTCACTTTCCATAAGCTTTTGCTGAATAGACTCAACTTGACGCTCGACATAGGCACTGACTTCTTTCACTGCAGAGAATGTTTCAAGCTCTTCATGTAAAATTGATTTTAATCGATTCCCTCGTTCATCCACACTTGTAATTTGTTGTTCGAGCACTTCAATTTGTTGTGTCACTTCTCTCATTTTAGATGAAGACCCGCTCGTCACACATTGATAAGAGTGACTCGTAGACTCTACAGTGGCTGCGACTTCTCTAAACTGTTCCACTTGATGGTGACTGTTCAATAGCTCTTGTTTGAAGACTGGCAAGCTCTTATTAAATGCTATTGCAGTTTTCCCCATCATTGTCATCGATTGATTCCACAGATGAATGAACGCATTGAATTCCGTTTCTAACATATGTATTTCCTTTGACTTTGCTCCAAGCATTACATCGTCGAATCGGCGCGACTCGACAGCGCGACGTAACGAATTGGCTAGAACACTTAATGACTTTACTTCACGGTGAATGAACCGTGTAAACATAAAGGTCATCCCAATCATCGCAATCAATAAGATGTAAACGATATGCCTCCGTAACTCACTCATCGAACCGAGAACAGATTCTTTCGTGACGACAAGAACGTAATCTGCTTTCAGTTCAGGAATCGGTACGGAAGCAATTAATAATCGCTCTGTTTCTATCACTTCCGATTTAGAATTCTCAAAGATATCTTCTATAGAACTGTCTGCCGTTATTCCTTTCTTCCCTGTCAATTGCACGACCGACTGCTCATTCACTAAAAATTGAGCCGCATCCATCTCATCTCCCGATAAGATCGATGCTTGTTGCATATAGGTAGACTTCAGTGAACGATTCAATTGTTTCTCGTTAGCGACATAGGCACTGTATGAGGTCTTAATTGATTCTCGCATAACCGTGACTTCTCGCAGGAGACGTTGCTCAATCTCCGCTGACAACAGTTGTTCAGATTTTAGTGCGAACCAACTAAATGTGAGGATGAAGATAAGAAGGACGATTGGCATCAGTGTCCATTGAAGACGGTGTGCCATTTTTAGACGTTTATTTTTCTTGGTTTCATTTCTGGCTTTTTTGATTAGATGTCGTTTGAAATTCCACTTCACGTGTGCCACCTCTTTTTATAATCTCGCCTATATATCGGTCTTGAGACGGTGGAAAATTATGAAGTAGATGTTAAGATAACGTTATAGTTTGTAAAGAGCACACATCCGTTACGCATCCTAGATGCTTTTTCACATTCTTTTCGTTATGATAATGAAGAAACCTTATCATCTTAAATCGATTGGATTCTTTCCAAAAGAAGGAGATTACGTATATGTCAGAAATTTTGCATCGTTCATTAACACGTCCGATTCGTGTCGGTAACTTGATTATCGGGGGATCTAACGAAGTCATTATCCAATCTATGACCACAACGAAAACACATGACGTCGAGGCGACAGTCGCCGAAATCAAACGTCTTGAAGAAGCTGGTTGCCAAGTCGTTCGCGTGGCATGTCCAGACGAACGTGCAGCTGACGCATTAGCTGAAATCAAGAGCCGCATCAACATCCCGCTCGTCGTCGATATTCACTTCGATTACAAGCTTGCCTTAAAAGCGATTGAAAGTGGCGTCGATAAAATTCGCATCAACCCGGGTAACATTGGTCGCCGTGAGAAAGTAGAAGCTGTCGTAAACGCAGCAAAAGCAAAAGGGATTCCAATTCGGATTGGTGTCAACGCTGGCTCATTAGAAAAACAATTCCTTGAAAAGTATGGTTATCCGACTGCCCAAGGAATGGTTGAAAGTGCCATGCACCACGTCAAGATTCTCGAGGACCTCGGATTCTACAACACGATCATCTCGCTCAAAGCGTCTGACGTGAATCTCGCACTCGAAGCGTACACGCTCGCTGCGAAGACATTCGACTATCCACTCCATGTCGGAATCACAGAGTCTGGCCCGCTCTTCTCTGGCTCACTCAAATCAGCGGCCGGACTCGGCGCTATCCTCTCACTCGGTATCGGCTCAACTGTTCGGGTCTCGCTTTCAGATGATCCAGTAGAAGAGGTAAAAGTTGCAAAAGAAGTACTCAAGTCGTTCGGGCTTGCAGCGAATGCCGCGACTCTAATTTCTTGCCCAACGTGTGGGCGAATTGAAATCGATTTGATTTCGATTGCAAAAGAAGTAGAAGATTACATTCAAAATATTAACGTCAATATTAAAGTGGCCGTTCTCGGATGTGCGGTAAACGGTCCGGGTGAGGCTCGTGAAGCCGATATCGGAATCGCTGGCGCACGTAACGAAGGTCTCCTCTTCCGTCACGGAAAGATTATCCGTAAAGTGCCTGAAGCGACGATGGTCGAAGAATTGAAAAAAGAAATCGATGCCATCGCCGCTGAAAAAATGGCTGAACGTGAGCGCGAAGAACAGGAACTCGCAAATCAATCAAATTAACAAATCTCATTCCCGTACGGTTGCAACCGTACGGGTTTTTGATAGAATAGAGGGCATGTGAGGAGGAGTGATGAGATGCGAATCGGCATTGATTTGGACGGAACCGTTACAGATCCTAAAAGTTGTTTCCTATATATGAATGAATCACTCGGTTATTCGATTGATTATCATCGTGCGACCGAGTACGAGTTGCATACGTATACAACAATGGAGCAACATGAATTTTGGAAGTTTATGATTGAAGAGGGGCATGAGGAAGCGATTTACCGCCGTTCCCTTCCGCACTCCGATGTGCTTAATGTGTTATGGGAGCTAAAGCGACAACATCATCTGCATTACGTCACTGCCAGAAGTGAGGCCGTGCGACCGGTTACGGAAGAATGGATCAAACAGCATCGCCTTCCGCTCGATTCGTTGGTCATGACCGGTTCCCATGATAAAATCAATGTCGTCAAAGACTTGTCACTCGAACTGTTTATGGAAGATCGATATGAGAATGCAATCTCGATTCATGAAGAAACATTAATCCCGGTACTCCTATTCGATGCCCCTTATAATCGTAAGACGTTACCAGAGGGCGTGACCCGCATTTCGACATGGCGCGAGGCGTACCATCATGTCGCACAAATAGAGAAACAAATCGTTCTACAGCAACGTTAAAAGACAATCCCGACGCAATCGGGATTGCCTTTTTAAATTCGTCCGAGCTCTTCGATCACATCGCTTGCTAGTACACTTGCGGGGTGTATCGTTCGACTAATCGATTTGGCGGCGAGCGCATGCCACAATACAGCTTGCTCACTAGGAGATTGAAGCTCACCTTTTCTTGACCAGAGCGCAAGTAAGATTCCCGTCAATATGTCTCCACTCCCACCTTTCGCTAAAGCAGACGCTTCTACGGTATTGACGGCACCTTTCCCATCAGGTGTGACGATGAGGGTATACGTGCCTTTTAAAATCAAATGAACTCGATGTTGTTTCGCGAACTCGCTGGCCACAGCGAAACGGTCCCCTTCGATTTCTTCAACCGATTGATTGGTCAGTCTGGAAAATTCGCCAGGATGAGGCGTTAAGATGAGCGGACCTCGTGTTTCTAAACGTCTCGTCGAGAGCGCACCCGCATCGACAATAATGGGACAAGACTGGTGCTTCACTTGTTGCCAGATGGTATCCATCCACTCACCTTCCACCATACCGGGACCAATTGCAATCGCATCATATGATTGCTCTAGAACATCCGAATGTTGATTGTACATCGCTTCAGGCAATGTTGAAATGAACGGGCTTGCTTCTCGTGGGATGGAGAGATTTAATAAACCAATCCCCGAACGAATCGCAGCACGACCTCCTAAAAATGGTGCGCCTAACAAATGACGACTTCCACCGATAAGTATACCGTGCCCATAGTCTGTTTTATGACTAAATCGGTCCCGCTCCAATAATGACCGATTGAAATCGGATTCGGTCAACACCCTCCAATCCGATGTATGCGGTAATCCAATATCAATTCGTTCAATCTGTCCGTAATATGTCGACGTACGATTTAAAAACGCAGTACGTTTGTATCCGTGCAAACAATATGTGCGTGTTGCCTGAATCGCCAGACCATCAAACTCACGTGCATGGTCACTCGGTATTCCTGAAGGAAGGTCAATCGATAAGACGATTGCCATTTGTTGATTCACCCATTCAATCACGTCTCTTGCTTTTCCAGTCACGGGACCAGACAGTCCGACTCCGAAAAGAGCATCAATGACAATATCCGTTGCTACAGGTTGTTCAATCACACGAACGAGCGAAGACGCATATGCCGCGTGTGTCGAAGCTGCCTCTGATTTACTATCACCAAGTGGTAACCATACACTCACCTCATGTCCTTTTACGGCGAGCTCTCTTGCGACGACCCAGCCATCCCCTCCATTGTTTCCGGTACCACACACCACCAATATGGTTGAATGCGATTCGATTGGAAGTTTAGGCACGATTGCCGAGGCCGCCCGTTCCATCAATACCGACTCAGGCATCCCGTTTTGAGTAGCGGTTTGATCAATCTGTTTGATTTCTGCAGCTGTATAAATCATTTGAAGCCCCCCTTTCGATACAAAAAAGGAATTGAATCAATTCAATCCCTTTTGCTTACATTCTTTACAATACCCATATATCTCAAACTTATGGTCGACCACTTCAAATTCAGGATCGAGCGTTTCTACGAATCTCATTGGACATAAATCGAGTAGCTTCGTCTTCCCACAATTTCGACAGATCAAATGATGATGGTGGTGGTTCGCACTACACGTGACACGGAACGACTTTTCCCCGTCTAGCTCTGTCGCTTCGAGTAAACCTTCTTCAGCAAACGATTTGAGATTCCGATAGACTGTATCAAAACTCATCGTCGGATGCTTATCCCGCATATATTCAAGCACTTCCTTCGCACTGATATAGCGGTCTTCTTCAGAGAGATAGGCATACATTTCCAGACGTTTCGGTGTGACTTTTAAAGAGGACGAACGAAGTCGGTCCAGTCTTTCTGTCTCATTCATGATATACCTCCTTTTTCCTGAAACTCATCACTTTTTCAAGTAACATAACGATGGCAAGAATGCTGACAGCAATCAACACGATTACCCCACCTGGTGCGACATCGAGGTCATAGGCAAGGACAAGTCCACCGATTGTCGCGACCTCTCCAAAGATGACGGACCAAAGAATCGTCTGTTTGAAGCTTGAGGTGAAACGTAACGCAGCTGCGACCGGTAGGGTAATCAAGCTAGAGACGAGGAGCGTACCGACAATTCGCATGCTCACAGCAATGACAAGCGCAACGATGAACATGAACAGCGTGTGGAGCATCGTACTTGGCAGTCCAGAGACTTTTGCTTGCTCTTCATCAAATGACAAGAACAACAATTGCTTATAAAAGATGATAATGACAACTAGGGTCACAACTGCTACACCAACAATCAATGATATATCAGACTGGCTCACTGCAGAAATCGATCCGAATAAGAGTGATGATAAATCAATAGAGAAGCCTCTAGAGAGCGATATGAAGATTGCACTGAGTCCCATCCCTGCAGACATCATAATTGGAATAGACAGTTCTTGAAAGTGAATATATTTCCCGCGCAACCAATTGAGCCCAAGTGCCGCTAGCACCGAAATTAACGTACCCATATAAAGCGGGTTTAGCCCAGCAAACAAGGCAATATATTGTCCAAGAAATAAGCTAAATGAAATACCGGCAAGGGTTATGTGTGACAGTGCATCGGCAATCAAGCTCATTCGTCTGACCACAACAAATGAACCAATTAAAGGAGCAGTGAAGCCGATGACAAGTGCCGCGATGAACGCATAACGTAAAAAACTATATGTCCAGAGATCTGCAATCATCTTGTACCCTCGTGAATGAGAACTTTGACAGGATATGGTTTGATGGATGATGCCAGTTCACCGAGCTCACTATATTCCCTTAAACCACAATTGCACGCCAATTTTCCATGATCAAGATGGACGACTTTCGTGACGAGGTCCGTCACAACGTTCAAATCGTGTGTGACGAGTACGAATGTACACGTCGTATGTTCTCTGAGCATATGCAATACTTCATAAAAATCCTGTAGATGCTTTTGGTCGACACCAACGGTCGGTTCATCGAGAATCAATAGATCGGGCTGGTTAACCATCGCCCGTGCGATGAAGACCCGTTGTTGCTGCCCACCTGATAATTCTCCAATTTTACGATGGCGAAACTGCCACATATTTACCGTTTCAAGAGCATTTTGAATCGCTGCTTGATCTTCTATTTTGAGACGTTTGAATAAACCAAGGCGACCATATCTTCCCATTGCTACGACCTCTTCCACCGTAACCGGGAATCCCGAGTTAAACGAGGCCGCTTTTTGGGAAACGTAACTGATACGAGACTTGTCTTTAAACTGCGAGATTGGCTTGTCAAAAAGTTCGACAGACCCTTGTTGTGGGTTTAGTAAACCAAGAATGGTTCGAATCAAGGTCGACTTCCCAGAACCGTTTTCTCCAACGATTGCGACAAAGTCCCCTTGTCGAATATCAATCGATACGTGTTGTAAGGCCGGTGTCCCATCATAGAAATAAGACACATCGTTTAATTTGACGACGGATTTTGTCATCTAATCCCTTCTCTCATTTGATAAATCGTAATCATTTCTACTTCCTAGGCGTTTGTATTATACAAAATATTAGACATGTCTTCAAGCAAGACCGGTTTCCCCCTCAGCGAAATGTTAAAATTCACGTAAATCATATGTTCGTTCAAAAGCTTGTCGATTACACTATTAGTATGAAGGGGATGGTTTTATGGAAAAGAAACTTGCAGTCATTGATATCGGGTCCAACTCGATCCGGAACGTCATTTTTGAAGTCAACGAGGAAGGACAATACTTTGAGCGTTTGAACGTGAAAGAGGTCGCTCGTTTATCCAGTCATATTAATGATTCGAATGAAATGACAGATGAAGGAATCGCTGCGCTCATCGATACATTACGTCATTTTAAGGAATTAAACGATTATCACACCGTTACCGATGTAGTCCCTGTGGCGACGGCTGCCATTCGGAACGCTAATAATTCGGATGAAATTTTACAACAAGTAAAGCTATCTACTGACATGACCATCCGTTTGTTAAGTGATTATGAAGAAGCGTATTACGGATACTCAGCCATTGTCAATTCGACCTATGTTGAAGATGGCTACTCGGTCGATATTGGCGGGGGATCAATGGAAGTCACCTATTTTCAGAACCGAGAGCTCGTCTTTTATCACAGCTTCCCGTTCGGTGCCGTCACATTGACAAAAGAGTTTATGAAAGACGATACAATGACGAAAGACGAACGTAAGGCATTGATTTCATACTTGAAGAAAGCATTCAAAGAAATTGAATGGTTGGAACCTCATGGCGTCCCACTTGTCGGTGTTGGTGGGACAGCTCGAAACTTAGTTCGTGTTGAACAGACCCTATCTAACTTTCCACTTGAAGGAATTCATCAATATACAATCTCTGCTGATCAACTTGAGGAAGTTGTAGACGAGCTCGTCGGAATGTCGAGTAAGCAACTCGGACGCTTGGACGGACTCTCTAAAGACCGCGTCGACATCATCGCACCTGCTGTCACAGCAATCGGAGAACTAGCAAAATATTTGAAAGTTCCTGAATTTACGATGAGTAACAATGGGCTTCGTGAAGGCCTCTTCTACGAAAACTATTTACATGAGCACGACAAAGTCCGTTTCGCCGACGTCAAAGAAGAGAGCTTCCGACATTTTGAAAAACAATATGATGTGAACCCCACCCGCCATCAACACTTGATTCGCTTGGCCCGTCAGTTGTATACCGGATTGATTGAAGAAAAAGTGATTAAACCGAAACCGTTCGAACCAGGGCTTCTTGAAGGGGCCTGTCGCCTCGCTTATGTCGGAGAGTATATCGATCATAACAACAAGAGCGACCACACGTTCCATTTAATCACTACAAACGATTTTAAAGGGCTAAACAACGAAGACCGTCTCGCCCTTGCTCTCGTCACATCATTTAAATCAAAACGAGTATTAGAACAACATATCGAAGCTTTTCCGAAGTGGTTTGATCAAAAGTTGTTAAAGAGTCTTGAATTGCTCGGTTCCATTGTAAAGCTCGTCGATGCCTTCGATTTGACCGAACGCCAAATCGTCACCGATCTACATGTTTCTAGGTCAAAAGACGGACTTATACTCTCTCTTGAGACGAATGGGTCTGCTCGTTTTGAGTTGCAACGAAGTACACGACATAAAAAGCATTTAGAACGCGCAATCGACCAATCGATTGAGATCGTTATAAGTGAGGAGGAATAAACATGTCCGACTATACGTATGACCATTTCAACAACCGTGAACTCAGCTGGCTCGATTTCAATGAACGTGTTCTAGAAGAGGCGATGGACGAGCGAAATCCGCTAATGGAGCGTTTAAAATTTTTAGCAATCTTCAGCTCAAATCTTGACGAATTTTATATGGTGCGTGTCGGTGGATTAAAGGATGAGGTACTCGCCGGGTTTAACCGTCCAGAAGATAAGACGGGACTAACTCCGAAACAACAAATTAAGTCGATTTCGATGCGAGCACAGGAACTCGTCGAGACCCAATATGCGACCTATAAAAAAATCACGAAACAGCTATCTAACCAGAATGTCCGCTTTTTACGCACGAAACATTTGAACAAGACACAGCAGGACTTTGTGAAAGAGTATTTTCGCACACATGTTTTTCCGGTCCTCACTCCGATTGCAATTGATGCCTATCGGCCGTTTCCAATGCTTTTATCAAAATCGTTGAATATCGCCGTCGAAATCGCTTCAAACAGCGAAGGAAAGAAACGACTCGCCCTCGTTCAAGTTCCATCTGTTCTTCCTCGTTATCTGGAACTGCCTACCGATGATGAGGAACATACAGATTTGGTTTTACTAGAAGATTTAATCATTCAATTTATCGACTCGCTCTTCAAAGGATTCGTCGTCGAATCAACGATGCCATTCCGAATTACCCGTAATGCTGATATGCCGTTTCATGAGGAAGACAGTCGCGACGTCTTGAAACAAATCGAAAAAGAACTGAAAAAACGACGTTACGGGGTTGGCATCCGACTCGAAGTGCAACAACGTTCATTACGAAAAGAATTGTTGTTCATGCTACAAGATGTCCTCGATTTACACGACCGTGACATTTTCATCGTCGATGGTCCAATCGACCTGACCTTTTTATTCGGTATATACAGCCAAATCGGGATGGAATACGATGATATGATCAATGAGACATTGATTCCCTTTATCCCCGAAGGTCTAGAATCCGGAAAAGATTTATTCCAAAGCATCGCCAAACAGGATTATCTGCTTCATCACCCGTATCACTCGTTTGATCCGATCGTCCGATTTATCGCTCAAGCTGCAAAAGACCCGAATGTGTTAGCCATCAAACAGACACTATACCGAGTCTCAGGGGACTCCCCAATCATCAAAGCGTTGACCGATGCTGCAGAAAGCGGGAAGCAAGTGACCGTTCTCGTTGAATTGAAGGCGCGCTTCGATGAAGAGAAAAATATTCAATGGGCGAAGCAACTTGAAAAAGCCGGGGCTCACGTGATTTACGGTTATAAAGAACTCAAAACGCATTCTAAAATCACACTCGTCGTTCGAATCTTAGAAGGAGGAGTATTGCAGCGCTTCGTCCACCTCGGAACAGGTAACTATAATGACTCTACAGCAAAATTGTATACCGATGTTGGGCTCCTCACGACAAATGAGGAACTCGCTGAGGATGCCACAAACTTTTTCAACTGGTTGTCCGGTTATGGAGAAAGACCGTCCTGGCATCAATTTGAGACATCTCCCGATGATATGAAAGATTTTTTCCTCAATAAGATTGAAGAAGAGATTAAATTACATGAGAAGTATGGCAATGGACGAATTGTCGCCAAGATGAATTCGATAACAGATCGAGCTATCATCACTAAACTATATGATGCTTCCTCTGCAGGAGTAAAAATCGATTTGATTATACGTGGAATTTGTTGCTTGCGGCCAGGAATCAAAGGTGTCTCTGAAAACATTCGAGTCATTTCCATTATCGATCGCTATCTCGAACACTCACGAATCTTTTATTTCTATCAAAATGGCAAAGAAGACTTGTACTGTTCTTCAGCTGACTGGATGACCCGTAATATGAAGAAGCGGATTGAGATTCTCTTCCCTATCCTGAATACATCGCACAAGACGTATATCAAAGACATGATGGCTCTTCAACTCGTTGATAACGTTAAGGCAAGAAGACAGCGTTCTGACGGACGATATGTATATGTGAAAGGAGAGGCCAAAGAAGAAGAGATCCAATCACAAATCATCATTCATCAATATACAGGTGGTCGTTGGAATAACATTCCAAGCGTCTTTGAGCGGGAACCTTCAAATTGGGCCGAACGTGAAGTCCTCCGTCTGCGATCTGAAAATGAGAAAATGACAGATGACTGATGTTAGACTTCTCAAAAGAAGAAAGTCATTGTATAATGAATTCGGTTACGTCATTATAAAGCGCTTTCAATAAAAGAGACGGAGGAATTATACATGCAAGAAATTTTACTATCATTACTCGCTGGTTTGATTTGCGGTGCTATTTTTACAGCACTCAAACTGCCACTTCCGGCACCACCGGTATTACCAGGAGTTGTCGGCATCTTCGGGGTCTTCCTTGGAATGAAAGTCTATCAATTCGCTATGGCAAACTGGCCATTCTAAAAAAGATGTCCCTCAAAAAGGGACATCTTTTTTAGTACAGTGTATGGATTGCTTTATGACAGGTCGGACATATCCATATACCATGCTCATCTGAAAGGTGATACTCCATCAATTTTGTCGCATCACTCCCGTAACGCACTGCGAGGTCAGTTTGACAAATCGAGCACATGGTCGATTGAGGCAACGGTGCGAATAGCTTTTCTCGAAATATATGCGCTTCATAAGTCTCTTTCGTCCATTTAGACGACGGTACGTGATAGCCGTCATTCCACTTTTTCCGCATCGACTCGTACGGTTCATCCACCTGATACATGCCAACCTTTAATAGCGGATGATGAAAGTGAAGTTGTAGCAGATCCACCAAGCTATACGTTGCCAAGCCTTCTACCCCACCACCGAGCCAATATGGATCATCCGGTCGCATAATCTTTTCTTCTAACAAAATCTCCGCTTCCGCCACAATCCCATGTCCAATCACTTCGATAAACGCTGTCGGAGTCGTTACCTTCCCTTTTACATAAACCGGACTTTGCTCAAGGAAATAAGTCGGGAATGCGTTCCAGACGTCGTATCGATTCGGGTCGACCTGAAGGACGTTCATCACTTATTGATGAGCTAGCGTGAATTGATCACGCCATTCAGAATCAAATTGATTCGCACGGAACATCTCAATTTCTTGTTTGTATGGAGCAATTTTCGTTTTTTCACTGATTGGGATATATGGTGTCTCTAAAATTTTCGGTAGATGTGCGAACGCCTCATGATGAACAATACGATTTAATGTATCAAATCCAATCTCGCCATATCCGATGTTTTCATGACGGTCTTTTTTCGCACCGCGAACGTTCTTCGAATCATTCACATGAAGTACGCCGAGACGATTGATTCCAACGATGCGATCGAATTCTTCGATTACACCGTCTAAATCACCGACTAAATCATACCCAGCGTCATGAACGTGACACGTATCAAAGCAAACGGACAGACGATCATTATGTGTTACGCCGTCGATGATAGTCGCAAGCTCTTCAAACGTCTTTCCGAGTTCGCTACCTTTTCCTGCCATCGTCTCAAGCGCGATTTTCACTTGTTCGTCACCCGTCAGTACCTCATTTAGTCCTTCAATGATTCGGGCGAGACCGACTTCTTCTCCTGCGCCGACATGTGCCCCAGGGTGGAGGACAACGTGACGAGCTGCTTGTAGTGCTTCAGCCCGTTTTAATTCCTGTGTCAAAAAGGAAACGGCCAACTCGAACGTCTCTGGCTTTGTCGTATTTCCGAGATTGATGATATACGGGGCATGTACGACAATCTCCTCGATGTCGTGTGCCGACATATGCTTCAGGGCCGCCTCGATGTTCAAATCTTCAATCGGTTTACGTCGTGTATTTTGGGGGGCACCTGTATACACCATCATCGTATTCGCCCCGTACGACACGGCCTCTTCACTACCTGCAAGTAACATCTTTTTACCTGATACCGAAACGTGTGAACCTATTTTTAACATCATCATCTTCCCTTCATATGCTTCTTTCTTTAGTTTACACAAAAAGAAGAACCGACTCCAAGAAGTCGATTCTTCAAATGATTAACGTTTGTTTTTTTTGCGTGCAGCCCGACGATCCGTGCGCTGTTGTTGCATATGCTCGCGTGATGCGGTCTCTTTTAACTTATACTTAAATTTCTTCTTATAGCCAGGCTTCACTTTTTTCTTCGCCTTTTTAATTTCACCAGCCATACGGCTATGTGCCGTATGCGAAACTTTCATTTTCCGGTCTGTTTGGCGACGACGACGTGTTTTAATCGGTTGAATCGAACCGTTACGCAAATCGACGTGTGTGAATTCGAACCCACGCTCTTCGAGACGATTGATCGGCCCATTTTCATGGTCCTCGTATAGCGTATATGCCTCACCTGATGCGCCCGCACGACCAGTACGACCGACACGGTGCGTGTAGAAATCAAGATCTTTCGGGATGCCGTGGTTGATGACGTGAGAAACTCCTGAAATATCAATTCCGCGAGCCGCCAAATCAGTCGCAATAACATATTGATACTTGGCATCATTAATATCTTTGATGGCTTGTTTACGGCGACGGGCTTGCATGTCTCCATGTAACGTACCTACATTTAATCCTGCTTCACGGAACGATGTTTCCAATTCATCCGCTTCTTGTTTCGTATTTGTGAATACAAGACAAACAAAAGGATTAATTGCTTTTGCAATTTCAACAGTCAAGTCTTTGCGGTCACGGTGACGGACCGGAATGACATGGTGTTTGATTTTTGGTGCGACACGATCTTCAGGGCTTGCTTCAGCAAAGCGCGGATCGTGCAAATATTTCTTCAAGAACGGCTCAAGTTTCTCAGGGATTGTCGCTGAGAAGACCATCGTTTGAAGTTTTTCCGGGAGTGACTGCGCGATGCGGTCAACTTCCGGTAAGAACCCCATATCGAGCATTTGGTCGGCTTCATCGACGACAAAATGCGTAACTTTGTGCGAGAACAAAGCCTGCACTTTCATCAAGTCAAGGATTCGTCCAGGCGTCCCGACGATGAGTTGTGGTGGATTTTTCATCTTATCGATTTGACGTTCGCGGTCTGTTCCTCCGACAATCAAACTTGATTTGATATAATCCGGATTTTTAATAAGAATCGATTTCAATTCTTCATGAATCTGCCAAGCGAGTTCACGTGTCGGGGCGACTACGATAGCTTGAACTGATGCTTCTTCTGGGTTGATCGCTTCGACGATCGGTAACAAGAACGCAAGTGTTTTACCCGTTCCTGTCTGTGATTTTCCAATAATATCTCGACCATTTAATGCAGCCGGAATAATCCGTGCTTGTATATCGGTCGGTTTTGTGATGCGCTTTTCTGTTAAGGCATCAATCATAAACGGTAGCAATTTGAACTGTTGGAAGCTGTTCAATCGATACACCTCCTGTTTCTTTCCACTTTTCCTAGCATAGCGGAATCAAATGATTTGTCAATCAATCTTTTGCCACACCTTCGTATAAATAACTTGCTGAATAATAGTGTTTGGCAATTTTCTTTCCATTTAAATGTAGTTCGAGCGCTTTGAATCCGACTTCCATCATCTCATTCGGTGACTGCACGACAGTCGCATTGACTTTCCCATTTTGAATGAGGGGATAGATATCTGAGATGCCGTCCACCGATACGATGGTCTTGTCCGTCAAACCGTGACTTTCTAAAGCTCGGACGACACCGAACGTATTATCGTCATTGTGCGAAAAGACGGCATCAAAAGGGATATCTTCTTCTAGCCAACGAGACATCTCAATTTCTGCTTGAAACGTATCGTAATTCCCAGTGATCGATGCGATGATTTGAAAATGATCGGCATTTGCCTTCTCATATTCGCGAATCCCGAGGCTGCGGTCCATCGTGGAGCGGACTTTCGGGGTTCCCCTTACCTCTACCACGCGAATCGGTCGTTCGAGATCACTATACTTCGCAGCAATCTGTTCTGCTGCCATTCGTCCGATATCGACATTGTCAGATACGACCGATGTCAAGACACTCGAATGATCAATCATACGATCAATTGCAATAATTGGAATGTTTTCACGTTTAGCGCGTTCTAATGAAGGTTGAATAAACGTATCATCTAACGTCGTTAAAAAGATTGCCTCGACACCTCGGTCAATCAAAGAATCTAGCTTTTCTTTTTCAAGGACACGTGAGTCCTCACTCGTCGTCGGAATCGGAGTAAACCCTTTTTGATTGGCCGTATGCACAAATGAGTCTAATAATTTGTTCGCATGTTCATGCTTATCACTGACAAACACAAACCCAACTTCTTTTTCCCTTATTTTTTTCTCCGGTAACTGTATCGATGTAATGAGAAGAATAGTCATCGCCCAAATAATTGGCAACCAGAGCCAATAATGTTTAAGTCCCTTCATGATGGTTGTCTCCTTGGGATTTTGATTAAAATCGCCGTCCCCTTGCCTAACGAACTATCAATCTCCATCATACCGTTCACACTTTTCAAGTACTCTTGAATCATGTAAATGCCAAGACCGTTCCCACTCTCTTTCGTTGTATGGAAAGCGGAACCGAACATCTTAAGTTGTTCCTCACTCATGCCAACCCCATTGTCTTCAATTAAGAAACGATACTCCTGTTCCGTAAAGAGAATCGTAACAACCACACTTCCCTTTGCACCCTCCGTTTCCACGGCATCAACAGCGTTTTTGAATAGGTTATAAATGATTTGAACGAGCATATCAAATGACGCATAAAATGGTGGCATGTCGTTCGGTACAAGTAATTCCCATTTAGTCGGGCGCTTATAACATTCAGCATCCATTAAAAATTCGAGACGCTTCGTAAAGTCTATCATATTAATCCATTCTTCATACTTCCCCGCCTGATCTGGCTTAGCGAGCGTCAACATCGTCGAAATTAAACTGTTTGCCCGCTCTAACTCCTTAATGGCAACGTCGACCATATCCTTGCTGCCCTGTCCTTCTCGTACCATTTGTAACGTGATGTGCACTGGGGTCAAAGGGTTTCGAATTTCATGCGCAATCCCCGCGGCCAGTTGACCAAGTGAAGCTAATTTTTCTTGATGTAAGATTAGCTGTTGCTGGCTCAACTGTTCACGTCGAGATGTTTCCATCCGCTGCGCATAATCGTTATATGTGTCGAGTAACGTTTCCACTTCTTTTGAACCAGTTCGTTCCAATGAGATCGTTCCGAGGGATTGTTGCTTTTTGATGCGATTGACCAGCTCGACAAGGGGGTTTGTCAATGTACGGGAGAGTAACAACCCAACGAGAATACTCAAGAAAAATGTGACGAGTGCGATCATCAAGTATTGCCAACGCGTATCATACACTGTCTCGTACACCGAATCATTCTGATGTTTTGCGAGCATGCTCCATCCACTGACACGGGCATCTGGTTCATACATCAACGTGTCTTCATCCGTACTTAGAATGGTCCGCGTGTTTCGTCCTAACGTTTCGTCAATGACTTCACGCGAAACACGACGCTCCGCATCTGTGACCAGATTGAATGAGGTAGTCAATACTTCGCCTTGATTGTCTAACAAGTATAAGATCATATCATCATTAGCAGATTCTAACGAACGACGATACAAATCAGAGTTCAAGACACTGATACTCCCGCCAAAGATTCCGACCGGTCGATTGTCTTCGATGACAGGAACATATAAGAAAGTTCCCATATCTCCACTGATCATGATGGGGTCACTCATATATAATTCTCTTCCACTAGCAGTCAACACTTCCATGAATTTAGGATCGCGTTTAATAATAGATGAAGAGACCTGCCGTTCGGAGTACCATTTAAACGAATCTTGCCTAGCATCATAATAAAAGATTGATGTAAAACTCGTCCGTTGATTCAAATAACCTGTTCGGATTCGTTCTTCAATCCATGGTTCGTTTCCTACATAAGCACCAAGGTAAACTAAATCTTCATACAATTTTCCGATTCGGGACTCAATATTTTCAATACTGTCATCAATCGCATAATCAAATTGTTCTTTTGCAAGTTCTTCTGCTCGAGACACCGTGACGCGATCAGCAGAAAAGGCAAGCGATGAAATGACAAGTGCTAAAATAATGATAATAATGAACGTGATTTGGAAAAAGTAAGATTTTCTAAGCTCATGCAATTGTTTCATGCGATTCACGGCGTCCCTCCTTTCTAACCTAAAAATTATAGCATGAATACACGCAAATCTTTTCGTATTTTCGAAACAATGTTAGACTAATACGTATGAAAGCACTTCGAAAGGAGCCTTCGTCTTCATATGAAAGTTAAAAAAATTAGTCCACGCGGATATTGCTATGGTGTCGTCGATGCCATGAAACTCGCAAATGAGGCGGTCGCAAATCCAGATTTGCCACGCCCGATTCATATACTTGGAATGATTGTTCATAATCGTCACGTCACACAGGCATTTGAGGATCTCGGTGTCAAAACGGTCGATGGTGATGATCGGATGCAGGCACTCGAAACAATTGATTGTGGTACGGTCGTCTTCACGGCACACGGAATTTCACCACTCGTTCGCAAACGGGCCATCGAGAAAGGGTTGACGATTGTTGATGCCTCGTGTCCAGACGTACTTGTCACACACGATTTGATTCGTGAAAAAACAGCAGAAGGATATGATGTCATTTACATCGGAAAACATGGACATCCAGAACCGGAAGGCGCAATCGGGGTTGCACCTGACCATGTTCACTTGATTCAATACGAACATGAAATCGATCAGTTACCGAGTCGATTGTTTGAACGAAAAATTCTTGTGACAAACCAGACGACGATGAGTCAATGGGACGTTTCCACATTGATTGAAAAAATCCAGGCACGTTATCCGCATATTGAAGTGCATAACGAAATTTGTAACGCGACACAAGTACGTCAGGAAGCCGTTGCTGAACAGGCTGGTGACTGCGATTTACTAATTGTCGTCGGAGATCCTAAATCAAATAACTCGAATCGCTTGGCACAAGTATCAAAAGAAATCGCCGGTACGAATGCGTATCGCATCGGTGACTTGAGCGAACTGGATATGGATTGGCTCGAAGGTGTGGAGACCGTTGCCGTGACGTCCGGTGCCTCTACACCTACTCCAATTACTAAAAAAGTGATCGACTTCTTGTCACAGTACGAACCTGAAGATTTGAGCACGCACGATAAAACGCCGTATCTCGAGCTTCGAAGTATCTTACCAAAAGTTAAAGCATTGCGGAAGTGAAGGAATCCCCCATTCTCTTATATGAGGATGGGGGATTTTAGGTTATCTAAACTTAAACGGGTTCGTGTTTACTTCGGAAATCATCAAGTCGACATCAATTTTTGCCTTCAAAAATTTCTCGCTAAGCATATCGACGACTCCTCGTTTCATGACACTCTCGACATGATGACCTGGATCTACTACCGCAAGCCCTAAAGCCATCGCATCATGGGCCACATGGAAGTATAAGTCACCTGTCACATATGCATCCGCTCCTCTAAAATGAGCTGCTGATACATATTTATTCCCATCCCCACCTAATACGGCTACTTTTTCAATTGACCGCTCTAAATCACCAACGACTCGCACGCCTTCTACGCCAAAGCTTGTCTTTACATGATCAGCGAACTTTTCGAGTGTCAGCGCTCGTTCGAGTCGTCCGATTCGTCCTAGACCATACACATGTCCGTCAATCTCATCACGGACCAAGTCATACGCGACTTCTTCATAAGGATGTGCATCTTTCATCGCTTTCAAGACACGCTTTTTCTGACTTTCGCGAACGACTGTTTCAATTTTCATCTCATTCACTTGCTCGGTTTCATGCGGACGCCCAATGAACGGGGTCGTTTCATCAAGCGGAGTAAATTGTCCTGTCCCAGAAACCTGAAACTGACAATCCGCATAGTCTCCGATATGTCCTGCCCCTGCCTTTCCTAGGGCACGGGAGACGTCCTGGGCGTGTGTTTCTGGCACGAATACAGATAGTTTATAGACCGGCTCTTCATACGTCGGAACGAGCACTTTCGTGTCACGCAACCCGATTGCTTCACTCATCCAGTCATTGACACCACCGACACACACGTCTAAGTTCGTATGTGCGACGTAGACCGCAATGTTATGTTGAATGCACTTCATCGTAATTTTTCCTGCCGTGGAGCGATCATTAACTTGAGATAACGGGCTAAAAATCGGGGGGTGGTGCGCAATAATCAAATCGATTTCGTTCTCAATCGCTTCGTCAACGACCGATTCGAGAACATCGAGTGTCACCATAACCCGCTTAACCTCTTTATTTAGCGTACCGATTTGCAAACCAATTTTATCACCTTCGACTGCCAGATGTTTCGGTGCAAACTCTTCAAATAATTGAATCACTTGATTGCCATTCGCCATTACTGACTCACCTCTCTCATCTTGTCACGCATTTTCTTAAATTCGACTTGTTTTTGAATCAGTGCCTCTGACTGAATCCCGTCTGCCATTTGACCGAGAACGTACTCCAACTTATCTGCTTCTCGACTCCATTTGAGCTTGAATGGTTCTGGTCGTTCCTGAATGAGAAAGGGACCGAATAACAATTGCCAATTCCGTTCATTCACTTCTTCACTGTAAATCGTTTCTATCCCTTTTTCGCCCACAAGAATCTCATATACCTTATCGTTCTCTTCCACAATCGCCTCTTCGACGAGGACATAGCCATTCTCAAGCAACCAGCTTCGAACGTGCTGCCCGTCGACGTTAGGTTGAAGAATGAGACGTTCGACCGCACCCAATTTCTCTTTACCTGCTTCAAGGATGGAACGAATCAAACTCCCTCCCATCCCGCAAATCGAGATACAAGTTGCCTCATCCTCTTTCAATACTGCGAGACCATCACCAAGTCGCACATCGATTGCATCAAGGGATTCAATCAGGTCCACTTGTGCTCTTGCAGCCTCCATCGGACCTACATTCACTTCTCCTGCGATTCCTTTTGAAATGATTCCTTGTTGAAGGGCATAACATGGTACGTATGCATGATCCGACCCGATATCGGCGAGCACACTTCCTTTAGGGATATAATCGACAACCTGCTTCAAGCGGCGGTCTAAGATGATACGTTCTTGCATTCAAGACAACTCCTTTGTTCTACTTCTTCTTTAGCGTATCGAATTCTCCGCACTTCGACAACAAAAAACGCACCCCATTATGGAGTGCGCAACCTCTTATTGTTCAATCAACCAGTTCGCAAGCACTTCTGCTTCTTCAGCCGATGCAAGACCTGCTGGCATCGATCCTTGTCCATTGACGATGATGTTTGCGATTTCTTCTGGTGAAAGGCGATCACCTACTCCAGTAAGCGCTGGACCTACGCCACCTTCAAGGTTTCCGCCGTGGCAACCTGTGCAACCCTTCGCTGCGTATAACTCTTCTGGGTTCATTTCAGTGACTGCTGGACCTTCAGCCGCTTGTTGCGCCTGATTCACACCAAAATACGATAATGATACCATGGCAATAATTGCGACGATTGCGATTGCCGCAAACGGTAACAATGGATTACGCATTGTAGTTCCCCCTCATGTTCATTCCAAATTTCTATCCAACACTATTTTACTCAAAAAATAATAAAGAAGGAAGGAAAATCACTCATTTTCCTTCCTTTCTTCTAAAACTTCACACTTTATACAAATATGAAATTAATCGAGGAAGTCTTTCAAGCGTTTGGAACGACTAGGGTGACGTAATTTACGAAGAGCTTTCGCTTCGATTTGACGAATCCGCTCACGTGTGACGCCGAATACTTTTCCGACTTCTTCAAGTGTACGTGTGCGACCATCATCTAACCCGAAACGAAGGCGAAGGACATTTTCTTCCCGGTCTGTCAACGTATCGAGGACATCTTCTAATTGCTCTTTCAACAATTCATATGCAGCTGCATCTTGTGGTGCCATCGCGTCCTGGTCTTCAATGAAGTCCCCGAGATGTGAATCGTCCTCTTCCCCAATCGGTGTTTCAAGTGAAACTGGTTCTTGAGCAATTTTTAAAATCTCACGAACTTTTTCAGGTGTGAGCTCCATCTCTTTGGCAATTTCTTCTGGAGCTGGTTCACGACCGAGATCTTGAAGCAATTGACGTTGAACACGAATCAACTTGTTGATTGTCTCGACCATGTGTACCGGAATACGGATCGTCCGGGCTTGGTCAGCAATCGCACGGGTAATGGCTTGACGAATCCACCACGTTGCGTACGTCGAGAACTTGAACCCTTTCATATAGTCGAACTTTTCGACTGCTTTAATGAGTCCCATGTTTCCTTCTTGAATCAAATCAAGGAAGAGCATCCCACGACCGACGTAGCGTTTCGCAATCGATACGACAAGGCGTAAGTTTGCTTCTGCGAGACGTTTCTTCGCCTCTTCGTCTCCTTGTTCGATTCGCTTAGCAAGCTCTGTCTCATCTTTCGCGCTCAGAAGATCGACACGACCGATTTCTTTCAGATACATGCGAACCGGATCGTTGATTTTAATCCCAGGTGGTACTGACAAATCGTTTAAATCAACTTCCTCATCCTCTTTTTTCGCAGGGGTTTCTTCTGCGTCAGCTGCATCTTCTGTGACACGGATATCTTTCGCTTCTAAATCTTCGATGAAGTTATCGATGAAATCCGAATCCACCTCAAAATGACTGAGGCGATCTTGAATCGCTTGCATTGAGACGACGCCCTTTTTCTTTCCTAACTTTTCAAGCTCTTCTATGGCGTTAAATAAATCCTCTTTCTTCTTCTCTGCCATCTAGCAGTTCAACTCCTTCCAAACTTCATCCACGATCATCGTTCTCGAAGACGACGACTACGGGCAATCAATTCTTGTAGCTTGGACGCCTGGTCTACTATACTTTCGACGTCTTGAGCGATTTCCCTTTTTGCACGCTCGATTTGACGTTGCTCCTCATAACTGTTTATGACCCGAATGTATTCGTCTAAAACCTCTTCAGACAGTTCATCCGGTCCAGCCATCAGTCGAATTTCCGCAAAGCGCATCGCATAATCGGGGCGTTGATCACAATAACGCTCCATAAAAGGAAGCGTAACTTGATCAAATTCATCTTGTGTCATCGTTTCGGATACAACTTCATACAATGCAGAGCCAAGCATACGATGGGTTTCATCTTGATAACGAAGCCCTAAGCGGTCACGCACGAAACGAACCTGCTCCGGTCCCGTCAACATCGCACGCAACAAGTACTTTTCAGCTTTCATCCAACGAGGCTCACCTGTTTTACTCGAACGTTTTCGTATCGGTTCCACAGCGTCAACTGTGCGAGTTGGATTTGATTCGCTTGACGTCGGATGAGGAATTCTCGAACGAAGCGTCTCTAGCGGAATTTCAAACTCATCCGACAGCTTTTTCACATACATATCTCTTCGAATCGAATCATTCGTCTTACCAATCTCTTCAAGCATAGATTCAATAAAGCGAATCCGTTCTCCTTCTCGATTCAAGTTTTTCCCTCGCCTGAGCATCCGATTCATAAAATCAAGAACACTCAATTGTTCAGTTTCGACAAACTGTTGCCAGTGAGTTGCCCCATGTTGACGGATATAATCGTCCGGATCGGTCTTTTCTGGTAGCGGCAAAACTTGTACATCAAGTGGAGACGTTTCTAATAGGCGAATGACTTTTTGAGTCGCTTCTTGTCCCGCGTGGTCCCCATCATAACAGATGACCACTTCTTCCACGATACGAGACAGGGCTCTTGCATGTTGTGGAGAAAATGCGGTACCGAGTGATGCCACGACTTCTTTTGTCCCCGCTTGTGCCACTTGCAAAACGTCAACGTTTCCTTCGACGAGGAAGACACGTTTTTTCTTTCGCATCAATGCCCTCGCCTGGGAGAAACCGAATAACAGTTCACTTTTATTGAATAACGGTGTTTCAGCCGTATTCACGTACTTTGGCTGTCGATCATCAATCGCACGGCCACTGAAGCCCACGATGGTGCCGTCTCGATCCGCAATCGGAAAGACGACCCGTCCTTCAAATCGGTCAAAATATTCACCGGATTTAGACTTCGAAATCAAACCTGCTTCAACCATCACTTCTAAATCGAACCCTCGTCGCTCCAACAACTCGACAGTAAAGCGTCGTTGATCTGGGGCAAAACCAATCTTATATTGCGCAATCGTCTCTTCGTTTAACTCGCGATTTCGCAAATATGACAATCCCACTTCGCCAGCTTCCGTTTTCATCAATACTTCATGATACAAGTCAGCAACGAGTCGATGCGCATCCCGCATCTGTTTGCGCCATACTTGTTCACGTGTCAATTCTTCGTCACCTTGGATGCCGTCTACTGAAATGCTCGCGCGCGTTGCTAGGCGCTCGACCGTTTCGGGAAAGGATAACCCTTCGGTCTCCATCACAAATGTAAATACATTTCCTCCGGCACCACAACCGAAGCAGTGATACATCCCTTTTTCGGGCGAAACGGAGAAGGACGGAGAGTTCTCGGAATGGAAGGGACATAATCCGACCAATCGATGTCCCTGTTTCTTTAATTCGACACGTTCGCCAATCAACTCCACGATATCGGTTGCCTGTTTCACTTCTGCGATAACTTCATCTGGTATCCGTGGCATCTTGACCACTCCCTGTTTCCAATCTCGCAACGAAACGGAACGCTCATCACGTTCCGTTTCACTGTACTGTCAATACTCTATTATACCCTCTCGAAGCAACGAATACTAATTGAAACACTTATTTACTTCAGACGTCTTTAGATTGTTCGAGGTGACGCAGAATGATTCCCGCAGTCTCTTCGACAGCCTTGTTTGTCACGTCGATGACTTCACAACCGACTCGTTCATAAATCCCGCGTGCATACTCGAGCTCACGATTGATTCGCTCGAGTTGTGCATAATCCGCTTCCGGCTTCAACCCGAGTGACTTTAGGCGTTCCATTCGAATTGAAATCAACTTTTCTGGCGAGATGATCAATCCGATACATCGTTCTGCAGGTAAATCAAACAATTCCTCAGGTGGTCGTGATTCCGGGACGAGAGGCACGTTTGCGACTTTATATCGTTTGAGTGCTAAATATTGAGATAACGGTGTCTTTGACGTCCGGGAAACCCCGACAAGCACGATATCGGCTTTTTTCAGCCCGCGTGGATCCCGACCGTCATCATACTTGACGGCAAATTCCATCGCTTCGATTTTTCGGAAGTAGTCGTCATCTAACCGATAGATGAGCCCCGGTTTCTCTCGCGGGGCTTCTTTCAATTGTCCTGATAATACGTCGAGTAAATCACCGAGCAAGTCGACCGTCTTTACTTGATGCTCTTTTCCGAGTCTCATGAGAAGAGCCCTGTGTTCCTCATTGACGAGCGTATACGCGATAATCGCCTGTTGAGCCCTCGCTTGTGTGACCACATCGATGATTGTCTGTTCATCTTCAACGAACGGGATGCGAAGTGTCTCAATTGCATTCTCGTGAAATTGGATACTCGCTGCTCGGACGACGAGTTCACATGTTTCTCCGACCGAGTCACTTACAACGAACACGAGTTGTTTCATAGTCAAATCGATTTCCTCCTCAGATTGACTCATCGTTCGCTAACGCAATGAGCACCTTCGTCATGTTAGTTTTCGTCATTCGACCGAGAACAATCAATTTTCCATCCTTCTCTTCAACGACAGGCATGGCATCAATTTGTTTTTCAATCAATTTCATACCTGCCCGAATTAACGTTTCACCCTTCTCACATACTGTAATATTCGGCATACGCGTCATGATGACGTTGACCGGTAATTGGTCCAAATCCTGATTTCCAATCGCAGCACGGAGAAGGTCTTTACGAGATAATACACCGACCAACTCTCGATCACGTCCAACTACGAACAAGGACCCAACATCTTCCAAAAATAGTGTGACAATTGCATCATATACTGTCATTTCATCCCGAACGACTTTTGCAGATGACATGAAGTCCCCTACAGTCAAGGAATCTAGCTTTTCTCGGAGCATTGACGAGTTTCGTTTGCCAACGAACGTGTAGCCGACACGAGGTCTAGCTTCAAGTATTCCTGTCATCGTCAAGATGGCGAGGTCGGGTCGCAGGGTTGCGCGCGTCAATGACAATTCTTGCGCGATTTGTTCCCCTGTAATCGGTCCGTTCTCCTTCACAATCTCAGCAATCTTTTGTTGGCGTTCATTCAGTTGCATAGCCAACCCCCTCTAGTTTGTTTAGAGTACGAGCGCGTTGAAGTCTGCGACACTCTTAATCGTCGTAGCAAGTCGGTTCATTTCATGGAGACGGTTTTGGCGTACTGCCTCGTCCTCACTCATGACCATTGTATGTTCAAAGTACATCATAATTGGTGATTCAAGCATTTGAAGGAGCTCTAACGCTTTTTGATAATCTCCCGCCTGAACAGCGTTGTTCGTTTCAGGAGCTATTCGTTCAATCGCTTCATGTAAGGCAATCTCTTCATCATTTTCAAACAATGAAGGGTCGACATCTCCTGGCTCACCTTTTTTCGAAATGTTGACGACGCGCGACAATTGCTCAATCAAAGATTTTGCATTCGTCGATACGAAGTGTTGAATTGCTTGTGCACGAGCATCAAGGCGATTGATCGTCAATGTCGTCGTCAATACCGCGTCAATCACATCGTAGCGGACCTTCTGTTCTTGTAGACGGTATTTCAACCGGAGTTTGAAGAAGTCCACCAGCTGATCCTTGACTTGTTCTTTATCGGCTTCAAAGAGTCCTGCCTTCAGCTGTAATTCGACAATTTTTGAAAGCAGCTTGTCGAGTGAGAGATCAATTTTCCAATCTCCAAGAATTTGAACGACCCCTTGAGCTTGACGACGTAGGGCGAACGGGTCTTGCGAACCACTTGGAATCATGCCGATTCCGAAGAATGCTACAATCGAATCAAGCTTGTCCGCTAGAGCAAGTACAGCACCTGTTGCCGTCTCCGGGGACTGATCTCCTGCGAAGCGTGGCATATAATGCTCACGAACAGCTGCCGCCACTTCCTGATCCTCACCTTGCTGAAGCGCGTACTTCTCACCCATGATTCCTTGAAGCTCAGTGAACTCGTATACCATCTGACTCACCAGGTCGAATTTATGAATTGCACCGGCACGGCTGACTTTTTCGATATCTGCGTCAAATAAAGGTGCGAGCATCTGCGCAATTTCAGTCACGCGACGTGCTTTCGCTCCAGTCGTCCCCAATTTTTCATGGAATACGATGCGATCGAGACGAGCGAGTTGGTCATCAATCTTTGTCTTTTTGTCCTCCTCATAGAAGAAGACGGCATCTGCAAGACGAGCACGGATGACTTTTTCATTCCCGCGCGCCACGTTTTCTAGGTGCTCTGCATTTCCATTTCGGACCGTGACAAAGTAGTTTTTCAACGTTTCGTCGATATAAACCGGGAAGTAACGTTGATGCTCTTTCATCGTTGTGATGAGTACTTCCTCAGGGAGGTCGAGATACGCCTCCTCAAATTCTCCGAAGAGGGCAGTCGGCCATTCGACTAAGTTTGTGACCTCTTCGAGTAAGTCAGCATCAAGCGGAACTGTCCATCCTTGTTTTGTGGCAAGTTCCTTAATTTGACGTTCGATTTCAGCTTTACGAGTCTCGTAGTTTGCCATGACAAACGCAGACTCTAATGTCTCTACATACGCTGCTGGTGATTCGACGACAACGTCTCCTTTACTGAGGAAGCGATGACCACGCGTCACGTTGCCGGTTTTCACGCCTTCGATTGTAAAATCGATGATGTCCTTACCAAATAGAGCAATCAACCAACGAATCGGACGCATGTAGCGTAAACTACTCGTTCCCCACTTCATGTTTTTTGGGAACGTCAGGCTACGAACGACGTCTTCGAGACCGTTTAACAATGAGCTTGTTTCCTGACCTTCTTCATGACGTTCTGCGAAGACATACTCGACCCCTTTTTCTTCTGCGAAGTACAGGTCCTCGACTGTCAATCCACGACCGCGAGCAAATCCTTGCGCCGCTTTTGACCAGTTCCCTTCCGCGTCCTGAGCAATCTTCTTAGCAGGTCCACGGAGTGTTTCTTTCAAATCCTGTTGCGTTTCGGCTACATCACGAACGATGACGGACAAGCGACGCGGTGTAGAATAAACGTCAATCGACCCAAATTCAACACGAGCTTCTTTTAAAAACGCATCAACACGTTCTGCCAATTGTTTCTCTGAACGCAAGACGTATTGAGCCGGTAGCTCTTCTAATCCAATCTCTAGTAAAAGGTCACGCATTCAAGTCACCTGCTTTCTCTTGTTTCAAAAGTGGGAAACCAAGGCGTTCCCGTTCTTCAATAAATTTAGCAGCACATGTACGTGACATGTTACGTACGCGTTGAATGAATCCGGTACGTTCCGTCACCGAAATGGCGCCTTTTGCATCCAACAAATTGAATGTGTGCGAACATTTCAGAATGTAATCGTACGCAGGGAAGACGAGATTCTCTTCAAGAGCACGTTTCGCTTCTTTCTCATATGTGTCGAATAACGTGAACAGCATGTCGACATCCGATAATTCAAACGTATATTTCGAGTGTTCGAATTCAGGTTGGTAGAAAATATCACCGTATTTGAAGCCGTCTGTCCATACGAGATCGAATACACTCTCCACTTCTTGAATGTAAGAGGCGAGACGTTCGAGTCCGTACGTGATTTCTACGGCAATCGGGTCACACTCGATTCCACCGACTTGTTGGAAATACGTGAATTGCGTGATTTCCATCCCGTTTAGCCAGACTTCCCAACCGAGACCAGCTGCTCCGAATGTCGGGTTTTCCCAATTATCTTCAACGAAACGAATGTCGTGCTCAAGCGGATTGATTCCAATCAACTCGAGACTTTCTAAGTAAAGTTCTTGAATGTTGCTTGGAGAAGGTTTCATGATCACCTGGAACTGATGGTGTTGATACAGACGGTTAGGGTTCTCACCATAACGTCCATCAGCCGGACGGCGTGATGGTTCTGTGTAACAAACGTTCCAAGGTTCTGGACCTAGAGTTCTTAACGTAGTCATTGGGTTCAGCGTTCCTGCCCCTTTTTCAACATCGTACGCTTGCATCGTCAAACAACCTTTTGATGCCCAAAAGTTTTGTAGCGTGAGAATGATTTCTTGCATAGTCATATGCTTCATAAATGACACCTCCAATAGTATTGAAACGACAAAAAACGCCCCTATGTGCCTAGCACATAGGGACGGGATTGATTCCCGCGGTTCCACCCTACTTGCCCCAACATCGGGGCCACTCTTAAAGATGTGGGCGCTCTGGAATCGCCGTTCACCCTTCTCATGACGTTCGGCTCACACTATCCCGAACTCGCTTAACTCATGACAGGAAGAGTTACTTTTTTCCTTCATCGCGCACGCTATTTCATTTGTCTAATCATAACTCATCGTATCGAATTCACTATAAAAAGTCAATCCTCATTCAGATGAAGTCGAATCATTTGGTCGAGTACACGCTTTGTCTTCAATCGCAACCCACTATACGATTCCATATATGCATCAAATAGCTGACGTAAAAGAATTCTTGACTCGTCTGATAGCGGTACGTTTCGAAATTCTGATAGATTGTGCTTACTCATCAAATAGAGAAGTTTCGCCAGTCGTTCCGACAGCCGAATCGTTCCTTCTTCTTGATGTCTTGCACATAAAAAGCCACCAGATGCAACAGAGAAGTACATCGGGTCCGTTACGTCCCCGCATCGCACACAACCCGTTAATACAGGGGAAACACCTAACAGATGTAAAATGCGTAATTCAATATGATGGGTGATTACGTCTGCATCCATCCCCGCATTCAACGCTTGGAGAGCATCTTGTAAAATTCGAAACAGTGGACGATTCTGCACCCGATCTTCCACAGAGCGGTCGACAAGCTCTAACCAATACATCGCATACGACATCCGCACAACATCTTTTCGAATCTCCGGGTAGGAGGTGACGACATCGGACGATTTTAACTGAGCCAGTCCCCGGCTAGACGGAAAAATATATATACCTTCTACGAACGGCTGACTCGAAGCGTGAAATCGGCTGCCCGGTTTCTTTGCGCCTCGTGCCATAATCGCAACTTTGCCGAGTTCTTCTGTAAACAATGTCACGACTTTATTCGATTCACCATAATTGACGGTACGAATGACGACTCCCGTGACTTTTTGTAACATGGCTTAATACTCGTCGTCGCGGAAACCGAGGTCACGTAGCTGACCCATCTTGTTACGCCAGTCTTTCTGAACTTTGACCCAAAGGTTCAAATACACTTTCGTACCGAGAAGAGCCTCGATATCGTGGCGGGCATCTGTTCCGATTTCGCGAAGCATCGTCCCTTTTTTCCCGATAATGATCCCTTTTTGAGAATCCCGTTCCACCATGATCACGGCTTCGACGTCGATCATCTCGGAGTTTTCACGTTTCTTAATCGATTCGATGGCCACAGCGATTGAGTGTGGCACTTCATCGCGTGTCTTATGCAACACTTTCTCACGAATCATCTCAGAGATAATAAAACGCTCCGGATGGTCGGTCACTTGATCGGCAGGATAATACATCGGTCCTTCCGGCAATAACTTTTTGATTTCACCTAAGAGCGGTTCGACGTTATTGCCTTGTAGCGCCGAAATCGGGACGTACGCTGCAAAATCCAGTTCATTCGTATACTGTTCAATCACCTTTGGTAGTTCGTCGGGATGAATTAAATCAATCTTGTTCATAACCAAGATGATTGGTGTATCGAGCCCTTTAAGCTTCTCAATGATAAAATCGTCCCCGGCACCACGAGGTTCAGTCACATTCACCATGAAAAGAATCGCATCGACTTCGCGAAGGGCATTCGTCGCTACTTTCATCATGAAGTCACCGAGACGATGTTTCGGTTTATGGATTCCCGGAGTATCGATGAATATGATTTGTGAATCATCCGTCGTGTATACGCCTTGTACTTTATTTCGTGTCGTTTGCGGTTTATCCGACATGATGGCAATCTTTTGACCAATCACGTGGTTGAGGAATGTTGATTTTCCGACGTTCGGTCGGCCAATGATCGACACGAATCCAGATTTAAAATCTTCTTGATACATAGTGCACCTGCTTTCTCAATTTCAGAACTCTTAGTATAGCACGTTCCATAGCCTTGGACCGAATATAATGAGTGCCGTTACGGCAGCACCTATAGAGGCGACTAGTACGGCTCCTGCGGCAACATCTTTCGCTTGCTTCGCGAGCGGATGGACATCTTTCGTGACGAGATCGACCGCACGCTCGATGGATGTATTCATCAGCTCTAAACTAATGACTGCGACCACCCAACCGAGCAGAATCAAATTTTCACGCACCGACGTTTGTAGCCATATCGCAAAGGTGAATACGAGTAGGGCCGATATGAGATGAAGACGCATATTCCGTTCTGCGCGAACGGCATGCAGAATTCCTTCGCACGCCACTCGGAACGGTCTCACACGTTGCCCCGCTTCAATTCGAAGTGAGTGAGGACTGCCTCTTGCCTTGCAGTCATCTCCGCTTCATCCTCCGGTGTCATATGATCGTAACCTAATAGATGAAGGAATCCATGGATAGCCAAGAAGCCTAGCTCTCGCTCGAACGAATGACCATAGTCAGCGGCTTGCTCCCGGCAACGTTCTACCGAGATGACCAAATCACCAAGGAGGTGCGGCTCGTCTTCGTCGAGTGTGAAGTCCAACTCATCTTCGCCCATCTCATCAAAGGCAAAGCTAATGACGTCGGTCGGGGCATCTTTCCCTCTCCATTCCCGGTTCACCTCATGAATTTCCGCATTTGTTAAGTAAGTGACCGATAATTCGCTCGGCTCTTCCACCTCTTCTAATTGAGCGGCATGTTGTAAAATCGATTCAACGAGCTCAATTTGAGATGTTGTTAACAGTTCATGTTCATCGTTCGAGATGATTTGCATGTAGTTCTCCCTCTTTCTTTAATTCTGGATATTCAATTCGTTCATGGAACAAACCGGTCAATGTCTCACACGCACTTTCTCCGACAAACCAAATCTCCTTTGTCGTTAACTCGCATTCTTCAAATTGTCCATCCGCTAACTTATCACGGATGATGGATCGGACGAGCATCCGAATTTTCTCCGGTGTCGGCTGTTTTTGCGAACGGACGGCTGCCTCAATCGAGTCGACAATCATGACGACTGCCGCTTCACGAGTTTGAGGTTTCGGACCAGGGTAACGGAAGCGAGACTCCGAAACGTCCTTCTCTTGATCTTCTTTCGCCTTCACATAGAAGTATTTCAATAAAGATGTTCCATGATGCTGTTCAGCAATATCGATAATTTCTTTCGGTAACTTATAGCGCCGCAACAAATCGGCCCCATCGTAAGGGTGAGCCATGATGATATCCGCAGATTCTTCAGGTGTCAGCCGGTCATGCGGATTTCCTCCACCTTGCTGGTTTTCAATGAAGTGAAGCGGTCGCTCCGTCTTCCCGAGGTCGTGATAATAACTTGCGACCCTCGCGAGCAAGCCATCTGCTCCAATTGCTTCACAGGCAGATTCCGCCAAGTTCGCCACCATCATACTATGATGATACGTGCCCGGTGCTTCCATTAATAATTTTCGTAATAATGGATGCGTCGGGCTCATCAACTCGATGAGTCGACTAGACGATAAGACCCCAAACCACGGCTCTAGAAAAGGTAAGAACCCGAACGTCAAGACTATGGATAAAAGGGCGCTGATTACGGCAAATCCCGATAGATACATCGCCATTTCCCATGAGATTTGCACGTTCCGCAACAAGAGCAAGGCAATCACCATGATGATGTTCACGAGACCGAGCAACACACCTGACAAGAACAAACGCTTCCGCTGAATTTTAGGTTCGACCAAAAAGACAGCTAAGAAACTTCCTGTCGCAACGTACACCAAGGTCATGAAATTCGTACTTTGTCCAAAAGTGACAACGATACTCCCGGCAATCATCGTTATAAATGCCGATGCGAGCGCCACTCGTTCATCGATGAGAATCCGCAACAATAATACGACGAACGCGGTCGGTGCCAAGATATATGCGTATGTCGTATAGTCGACCCCGATGTATCCGACACCAAAGAAAATGCCGAGTTGTAAGAGTAATAGCCCATACACCGTTACTAAGATTTTTGGACTCAGCAATAGATCTTTAATCTTTGAACGGATGAGCATAAACAAAAATCCACCGGTCAACAACGCACTGAGTAAGAATGACCCAAATAACGGTGCAAGCGAACGGTTCGGATCAATCGCTCCAGAGAGTTCAAGCTTTCGATACACCTCTCGCGTAACGACTTCTCCTTGGTTTACGAGAAGTTGCCCTTCCTGAATGATGACTGGATCGACCGCATCGACGGCTTCCTGTTCCTTTTGACGGGTCGCCTCGGAATCGAATACATAGTTTGGCACGATGAGTTCATCGCTTAATGTTTTTGAGATGGCCCGGAATTCAAACGAGAGCGGCGATTGATCGATAATCGCAGCCGCTCGGTCCCGAGCCTCGGCAACCGCCTCGGAACTCGTTTCAATCCGATCGTCCATCACTTGCTGTAGTGCGGTCACCGTCACATCCTCGACCGTTTGACGGGTATTTTTGTCGGCTTCAAGAAGCGAATTTAATTCTTCATCAGCGAGAGCCCCATTTGCCTCAGTAGAATTCAGACGATTCTTAATATCTGCAAGTTCCGTCTCGTCATCGGTTTTGTCAAAAGCTGCGAACAATTGCTCGACTTTTGCAATTTGTTGATCAGCGAATTCCCGTCTCAGCGAGAACTGGCTCCCCACACCGTTCGTCACTTCCTGCTTCAACCGTTCGGTCGCCACTCGATCCTCGACAGTGATAGGAGACCGAATATCTTGTTCGGCAATCCCTAGCGGTTCCACACTGATGATGGATGGTCGCACTGTGAAATAAAGAATGGCACCTAATAGTAGGAAGAAAATAAGCGAGATGGTCGCGACGGTCCAGTTTTTAGCTTGCTGCATTCGTGCCCCCCCTTTCACGATTTATGACCTCTTTTGTCTGCTTATGTGATATCTGTACTATAAGCATTGATAATTTTCTTGACGAGTGGATGGCGAACTACGTCCGAGGCACTGAAGTGTTCGAAATGAATCCCGTCCACGCCTTCTAAGAGGTGTAGTGCTTCTTGTAATCCCGACGCCTTCCCTTTTGGTAAATCGACTTGTGTCAAATCCCCTGTGACCACCATTTTTGATCCAAAACCAAGTCGTGTCAAAAACATCTTCATTTGTTCTTTTGTCGTATTCTGAGCCTCATCTAAGATAACGAACGCATCTTCTAGCGTCCGTCCACGCATATAAGCGAGAGGAGCCACTTCAATCGTTCCTCGTTCTAACAGACGGTTCGTCTGTTCAACCCCGTATACATCAAATAAGGCATCATATAATGGACGAAGATATGGATCTACTTTTTCTTTTAAGTCTCCTGGTAAAAAACCTAGGTTTTCACCAGCTTCAACGGCAGGGCGTGTCAGGATGATTCGTTTGACTTGGCCTTCTTTTAACGCTCGAGCGGCTAGAACGACCGCCAAATACGTTTTCCCTGTCCCGGCAGGTCCGATTCCAAAAACGAGGTCCCGTCGTTCAATCGCACGAACATACCGACTTTGCCCAACAGTTTTAGCACGAATCGGTTTCCCTTTGTTCGTCGTGAAGACGACCCGCTCATAATGTTCGAGCAGTTCATCCCCTTTTCCGACTTGGATATGTTGGATGACACTAATGGCGTCACTTTCATTTAGACGCGCACCTTTTTTCACCAATTTTTGCAAAGTAAGAATAACTTGTTTCGTCACCTCTAACGCTTCACTCGAATCGGCTTGGATAATCAACTCCTCACCTCTAGGGATGAGCGCTACTTTTAATTCTGTTTCAACCGCCTGGAACACTTCATCTTTCGGTCCGAGTAAAGCTTGCGCTTCATTCGCTTGTTCCATTACGAATGGTATTTTATCAGTCATAATCAATGGATGCATTGCCCCCTCATAAAATCAGATATTCCTCTTTTACTTTAGCACTATCACGCCTATCGTGAAAGAAAGACCGCGTAATTTCCACATGCAAAAGGCAGTAACATCACGTCACTGCCTTCCTGTTACTTTTTTCGTTTCGAGACTGGAGGTTGTAAAACCTCACTCCAAATGACAGCTTCCCGCATCCGTTTTTTCGAAATTTTCGTTTTTCTCGGTTTTATTTCCTGTGGAATCGGTGGAATTTTAACCGCTTGCTCGAACTGAGCACTCACTTTCGGCATCTCGACTTGACGTTCACGAGGAAGTTGTCGCTCTTCCGTTCGCGCCACTCGTCGTCTCACCTTTTGTGATACAGGCTTCTTCTCTGATTCGGAGTCATCAAACGACGATTCAATTTCTTTCATCACGTCCCCGACCGAATCCAAGTAGCGTTTCAGTTCACTGCTTTGAGGACGGTCGTCAGAGGACGATGACTTTTCAAGCCGCTTCATCACTGCCGAGGCAATACCGAAGGCGGCTAACAAAAGTACCCAAAGTCCATCCATATCAATCACTCGCTATCTGATTCAGAATCGACAGGTGATCCAATCGCTTTTCGCATTTCTGTATCCGCTTGAACGTTCAAGTAATTCACGTAATCCATGACACCTAGCTTTCCGTGACGCAATGCTTCGGCCATCGCGAGCGGGACTTCCGCTTCCGCACTGACGACCTTCGCGCGCATCTCTTCAACAGAAGATTTCATTTCCTGTTCGCGGGCAATCGCCATCGCACGGCGTTCTTCCGCCTTCGCTTGCGCAATCTTTTTGTCCGCTTCGGCTTGGTCAGTTTGTAAAACCGCACCGATATTCTTACCGATGTCGATGTCTGCAATGTCAATCGATAGTATTTCAAACGCTGTCCCCGAATCTAATCCTTTTGTAAGAACGGTACGCGAAATCAAATCTGGATTCTCTAATACATGTTTATGATTGTTTTGAGAACCAATCGTCGATACGACACCTTCTCCGACACGGGCGATAATCGTTTCTTCCCCTGCACCACCGACGAGACGGTCGATGTTGGCCCGTACCGTAATGCGTGCTTTTGCCTTCACTTCAATCCCGTCCATCGCTACACCTGCGATAAATGGTGTTTCAATGACTTTTGGGTTAACCGACATTTGTACGGCTTCAAGTACGTTCCGACCTGCCAAATCGATGGCTGCAGCGCGCTCAAATGATAATTCGATATTTGCACGGTGTGCGGCAATCAACGCGTTCACTACGCGGTCGACGTTACCACCTGCCAAGAAGTGACTCTCTAGCTGATTTGTGTTTAACTCGATTCCCGCCTTGACCGCTTTAATCAACGGGTTGACAATCTTTGATGGAACGACGCGACGAAGGCGCATCCCAATCAATGTGAAGATTGAGACATGAACGCCTGCAGCAAACGAACTGATCCATAATCCAACTGGTACGAACGTGAAGAATATGGCAAGTGCAATTAATCCTCCACCTGTAATGAGTAACGTCGTCAGTAATTCTGGTGTCATTCTGTTACATCCTCCTTCGGTTCTACAAAGTTTCGAACGACAATTCGCCCTGAGTCCACTTTATATACCTGAATTTTTGTCTGCTGATCGAGATAGCTACCTTCTGTCACGACGTCGATTCGTTCTCCGTCAATCTCAGCAGTACCTGCTGGGCGAAGTGGGGTCAAGGTGACACCCACCTTTCCGAGAAGTTGTTTTCGGTCTTCATGGGACAGGTAACCTTTTTCGGTAGATGTCGAATCGGTTAAGATCAACCCTTTATAAATGAGCGGACGATTCGTACTCAAGCGGCGATACGCCCAAAATCCAAGTCCTGTGAGCACCGCTGCCGCCAGACCAACCGAAAGCCACAGCTGACCAATTGTCGCACCAGCCATAATCAAACTGGCAACAACCGCCCCAATACCAAGCAAACCGAACAATCCAAAGCCTGCTACGAACACTTCAATTCCAAGAAGGACGACTCCGACGAAAAAGACTGTCAGAATCACTCCGAGACCAAATGTCATCGTCTTGCTACCCCCTTCCAAATTCAAAGCTATCTCCTATCTCTAGTGTATACGAAACAAGATTGAATGTGGTTTCAGAATACGCAAAAAAAGCAGAAACTTTCGGTTTCCCAAAAAGTTTCTGCTTTTTCATCAATTCGTCAACTGTTGTTTGACGATTCGGTTCACAAGACCACCGTCTGCCTTGCCTTTTACTTGCGGCATGACGACGCCCATCACCTTACCCATATCCGATGGAGCAGATGCGTTCGTTTGAGCAATTGCTGCTTGGACGATCTTAGTCACTTCATCTTCTGAGAGTTGTTCAGGCATATAGGCTTCTAGGACGACAATTTCTTCTGCTACTTTGGAAGCAAGGTCTTCACGACCAGCGCTTTCGAATTCTCGGAGGGAGTCTCTGCGCTGTTTCATCTCTCGGTTGAGCACCGTGAGTTCCTCTTCCTCGGTAAGATCTTGACGGCCTAGTTTGATAGCCTCATTTTGGAGCGACGCTTTCACCATTCGGATCGTCGTAAGACGATCTTTTTGTTTAGCGCGCATGGCTTGCTTCATGTCGTCCGTCAAGCGTTCTTGAAGACTCATGAGCCAACACCCTCTCTACAAATGAAACTGGAATCAGAATTTCTTACGCTTACGCGCAGCTTCTGATTTCAATTTACGTTTTACGCTTGGCTTTTCGTAGTGACGACGTTTACGAACTTCGGCAAGTGTGCCATCTTTCGAAACACCGCGTTTGAAACGACGAAGAGCGTCTTCAAGCGATTCGTTTTTACGGACACGAGTTTCCACTAGTTTTCCCTCCCTCCGAATTACACGACTAAGGAAACGTGTTTCACACGTCATATCATATTATAGTGAAATTAAGTCGTGTGGTCAACCACTTATTAATAGTCGCTGTCTGAACGTCCACCAGTGACAATCGCAATACCTGCTGATGCACCGATTCGTGTAGCTCCAGCATCAATCATCGCCTTTGCACCTTCGAAGTCACGAACACCACCTGAAGCTTTTACGCCGAGGTCTGGTCCAACTGTTTCGCGCATGAGGTGAATGTCTTCGACAGTTGCTCCACCAGTTGAGAAACCAGTTGATGTTTTCACGAAATCTGCTCCAGCCTTAACTGAAAGTTCAGCAGCTTTCTTGATTTCTTCTTTAGTAAGCATGCATGTTTCAAAGATGACTTTGACAAGTGTACCGTTTGCCGCTTCAACAACCGCACGGATGTCACGCTCTACGAGATCGTAGTCGCCGTCTTTGAGTGCTGCGATGTTGATGACCATGTCAACCTCATCTGCACCATTTGCGATCGCGTCTTTTGTTTCGAACGCTTTCACCTCAGGTGTGTTCGCTCCAAGCGGAAAACCGATGACCGTGCATACTTTGACGTCATCATCTGATTTGAGCTCTTGCGCAGCATACTTGACCCAAGTCGGGTTGACACAAACACTCGCGAATTTGTACTCGAGCGCCTCTGCACATAGTTTTGTAACCTGGTCTTTTGTTGTTTCAGCTTTCAATGCTGTGTGATCGATATAACGGGCTAATTCCATTATTCATTTCCTCCTCTGACATATAAGTCTGACATCTAACATATTACCATGTTTTTTTGAGATGTAACAGCTTTCAAATTCAAATTAACTGACGACGTTTACGGGCAACGACCCAACTGTTCCAACTGAAGAAGAAAATAGCGAGCCAAATGCAGGTGAAGGCAAAGATATGATACGACGTAAACGGTTCATGGTACATGACGACCCCGATAATCAAGCTAAGTGTCGGTGCGATAAATTGAAGAAACCCGACGAGAGTGAATGGAATCTGTTGTGCCCCATACCCGAACAAAAGAAGTGGTAACGCCGTGACTACGCCCGTCCCGAGGAGCGCAACCCAAATCACAGGAGACACATCAAAAGCGATGTTGTCGGTGACGACTTGATTCCCGAGGAAGAGCAGCGCCACAGGGACGACTGCTAACGTTTCAATCCCTAGGCTGACTGTCGAGGCAAGGGGGCGTCGTTTTTTCACCATCCCATAAAATCCGAACGTACTCGCTAAAACGAATGAGATCCAAGGGAACGAGCCGTATCCTAACGTCAATACGAGTACCCCAACCGAGGCAATTCCGACAGCTATCCATTGGACTCGGTTTAATGATTCCCGAAATACGAGCACCCCTAACACCATACTGACAAGTGGATTTATGTAATACCCAAGGGACGCTTCGATAATATATCCGTGATTGACTGCCCATATGTACACAAACCAGTTTGCGCTAACGATGAATCCGTTTAACATGAATGCGTTTCGCGTAGCACGATGTCGAAGGGCGTAACCGAACTCTTTCCACTGATTTGTCCATCTCAGGACGAGTAAGATAAATAAAAATGACCAAACGATTCGATGCGCCAAAATTTGACCGCTCGGCACTTCTTGTAAAAATTTCCAATAAATCGGAAGGACGCCCCACATGACGTAGGCCCCGATTGTCGTCAACACTCCCTTATTCACACGTTCACCCGCTCTCTTTCAAGTTAAAAACAGTTTAGTCGATGAAAGACTTCCGATACAAGACTTTTTTCTCATGAAAAAAGGACGCGAAAACGCGCCCTGACTGTTTATTGCTTCACTTGCTCGATCGCCGACAAAGCTTGCGCCAAATCTTCCATCAAGTCATCAATGTCTTCGAGTCCGACCGAAATACGAACGAGCCCATCGGTGATTCCGAGTTCCGCTCGACGTTCAGCCGGAATCGACGCATGTGTCATGCGGGCCGGAACACTGATCAAGCTCTCTACTGCACCTAAGCTCTCAGCAAGCGTAAAGTATTTCGTCTTCGCGACCATCATTTCCGCCGCTTCCGCTGAACCAACATCGAATGCAATCATCCCACCGAACCCGCGCGCTTGAGATAAATGTATACGTTTCGCTTCTTCACTTGAAACACTTGGGTGGAGCACACGGGACACGCTCTTTTTAGATTGTAAAAATTCGACCAATGCACGAGCATTTGATTCAATTTCCTCCATCCGGACGGCCAGCGTCTTGATGCCTCGAACAACAAGGAAGCTGTCTTGTGGTCCGAGTACTGCCCCAACAGAGTTTTGAAGGAAGGCCAAAGCCTCGCCTTGTTCTTCCGTACGAGCGACAACTACTCCCGCCACGACGTCACTATGTCCACCCAAGTACTTCGTTGCACTGTGGAGGACATAGTCTGCTCCAAGATCGATTGGATTTTGGAAATAAGGCGTCATGAACGTGTTATCCACGACGAGTAGGACGTCTGCCTCATCTGCAATCGTGCGCATCGCGCGAATGTCCGTCACATTTAGAAGCGGGTTGGTCGGTGTTTCGACATAAATCATTTTCGTGTTCGTTTGAAGCGCATTCCGAACCGCTGTTTCATCGGATGTATCGACAAAAGTTGCTTCCAAGCCTCGTGACTGAAATACTCGATTGAATACACGGTATGTTCCTCCATACACGTCAGATCCGACGATGACGTGGTCTCCTGATTTTAGTAGCATGAGCACCGTCGAGATGGCTGCCATCCCAGAACCAAATGCAAAGCCTTGTACACCGCCTTCAATGTCGGCAATGAGTGTCTCGAGCGCTGTTCGCGTCGGGTTTGCCGACCGAGAATACTCGTATCCTTCTCGTAAGTTCCCGATCCCGTCTTGCTTGTATGTGCTCGTTTGATAAATCGGTGGTGTGACGGCTCCTGTCAATGGATCCGTCGTCTTACCGCCGTGAATGAGTGCTGTCTTTGTACGCATGTTCTGCCTCCTTGACAATTCCTTGACTTAAATATCGCTCTGCACTGTCCGGCAAGATTGTCACAATCGTGCCTTCCGTCAATTGATTTGCTTCCTTTACACACGCTGCGATGGCGGCACCTGATGAACTACCGATGAGCAGTCCTTCCTGTTTCGCCAAATGTGCCACATAGTAGAACGCTTCTTCATCCGTGATCGTATGGATCGCATCCACATAAGACCGCTCCAAAAATGGTGGCCATTTCTCAACGCCGATTCCTTCCGTTTTATGAGGGCCCGGTTCACCACCGTTTAAAACCGATCCGACCGGCTCCACAACGACAGTTTTCGTACCGAGAGGTTTCAGCGTTTGCGCGACACCAGTGAACGTTCCTCCCGAACCAGCTCCGGCTATGAACACGTCAATCCGAGGCAGGTCGTTTAGAAGTTCACGAGATAGAATGTCAACGTATGCGTCCGGGTTGTCCCGGTTTGAGAACTGTTCCGGGACATAGGCGTCATGCTCTTTCGCCAATTCGACCGCGTGATGGATTGCGCCTTTCATCCCAAGTTCTGTCGGCGTGTTGACGACCGTGGCCCCCAAGAGTCGCATGAGCGCTTGTTTCTCTTGACTAAACTTTTCAGGGGTTACGGTAAAAAGACGAATCCCGAACCGTTGGCAAGCAAGGGCGAGACCAATCCCGGTGTTCCCGGCTGTCGGTTCGATCACCGTGCCACCTGGTGCGACATCTCCGCGCTCAATTGCTCGTTCAATCAAATTCATGCCGAGTCGGTCTTTCACACTTCCACCCGGATTCATCATCTCGAGCTTTCCGTACACTTTGACATTTGCGGGTACGGGAAGTGAATGGAGTTCAATGAGCGGTGTATCCCCGATGAGCTCGTAGACGTCACGGACAATCATCTTACGCTTCGTCCTTAAAGATAATATGCCACTCGTCTCGCTTTGCGAGCATATCTGAAGCTAACTTCTTTGCTCCTTCAAAATCATGATGGTTTGCGCTTCCACATTGTACGGGGTTTTGTGCCGGCAATTCCTCTGCGTTCATCGCATCGCGTAAAGTGGCTTCCACCAAATCGAGCATTCGGTCATAATCCCCGTCATTCAACATCGTCCAATAGAATCCTGTCTGGCATCCCATAGGTGAAACATCAACGATATCATTTGAATGATTACGACTGTTTTCCGCAATCAAATGTTCGAGTGAGTGAACCGCACGCATTGGCATGAGGCTTTCGTTCGGTTGAATGAAACGAATATCATATTTATAGATCGTGTCAGCTGACCCCTCTTTCACGCCAGCCAGACGAACATACGGAGCCTGAACTTTCGTATGATCTAAGTTAAAACTTTCAACGTTATATGTTTCCATGTGTAATTCCTCCTCGATATTTAGTGGCTACTACGAGCCATACGAACTTATTTTTTTGCGTCATCATCACATTATAACCATTCGCTTCTAACATAGAACGAATCGTTGTCGTATATGGATAGTATTCACGATTCAAGTCTTCAACTAGGTCTGAGTAATTGTTAGCCTTCGCCCAATCGATGATGTCCTGACGGGATGCCGGAGATTCAAACATCGTGTCGAGCAACACGAACTTCGGATGTACCCATTCTCCGACATATTGACGAATCGCCGTCTCCTTTTCAGAATCCTTCAAATGATGAAAAGCATACGACGACACGACCGTATCGACTTGTGAAAAGTCTGGATATCGGAGAAAATCGCCTTCCTGAACTTCAATACCTAATTTGTCAATCGCAATCTGTCGCATCTCCGGAGACGGTTCAATCGCGATCAACGGATGTCCTTTTAGAATGCGACTACTCAGATTACCCGTCCCTACACCGAACTCAAGCACCGTTCCTTCAACATGTAGCGCAACTTCATCCAACATTTGTTCATACTCAACAAACACCTCATGATATTGCTCGTCATGACCTTCGACAGCCGTATCGTAATCTTTTGCCCAATCTTTAAAGATGTCCATGAATGGTAAGTTCATAGCGCCACCCCAATCTTTATTCTTACTAATTTGATATGTATTATCGGCATTTAACATTAACGCTAGATTACCAGGTTTTTTTACTCGTATCAAGTCATTAGCTAGATTTTTTTTCTATCTATAAAGGATATAGGTCTTATGTGTTAGGTCTTTAGTAATTGTCAGAACATTAAAATTTGTGCAAAAACACTCCCCTATTTTACAAAAAAATCCACTGCTATTATGTTAAATAGCGTTATGATAGTCTTCAATGTTAGGAATCGCTTTTTTTACAGATAATAACAAATCACAGGGGGCTAACACGTTGTCACGTAAAAAAATCTATCTGAACGCATCACTCGCCACATGTATCGCATTATCACCAGCACTGATTCAAGCTGGTACATCATCTGTTTCAGCAGAAGCATCCGTAAAACCAAAACTTGTGCTCGAAAAGAAGCAGAAAAAAGTAAGGGTCGTGGTTGAACTCGTAGGAGACCCAGCGATTGCAGAAGCTGCTCAAAAAGGAAAAAAATTTAATGAATTAACAAAATCGGAACAAAACAAGGCTCAAGAATCTGTGGAGTCCGAACAAAAACGGGCCAAGTCTGCTCTCAAGAAACAAGGGGTGACCGCTTCTCCGATTGAAGAGTTCACAACTGTCTTTAACGGCTTCTCAACGTTCCTGTCAACAAGTGAAATTGCTAAAGTCGAAGCGTTACCTGAAGTCTCGACCGTTCACATCGTCAACGAATATGAGCGTCCAGAAGTGAAGCCAGATATGATCACGAGTAACGGGATGGTCCAAGCCGAGCAAACATGGGGCGATTATGGATTTGCAGGCGAAGGGACAGTCGTCGCTGTCATCGACTCAGGAATTGACGCTGAGCATCGTGACTACCGAATCACAGACGCAAAAACGGCAGAATTGACGAAATCAGAAGTCAATCAGGCAATTGCATCATTCGATTTACCTGGAGCTTTTGTGAACGAGAAAGTTCCATACGCTTATAACTATTACGATGAGAACGATGATATTAAGGATGATTCTCCAGGCGCATCGATGCACGGTCAACACGTCTCAGGAACGGTTGCCGCGAATGGTGACTTGGAAAATGGAGGCATCAAAGGTGTCGCTCCAGAAGCACAAATCTTAGGTTTGAAAGTATTCAGTAACGATCCAAATTACGCATCTACATATGGTGATATTTATATTAAAGCGATTGATGATGCAATCAAGCTCGGAGCGGACGTCATCAACATGAGCCTCGGTTCTACCGCTGGATTTGTGAATGCTGATTCTCCAGAGCAACAAGCCGTTCAACGCGCCGTCGACAACGGAATCTTCATGTCGATTTCCGCAGGGAACTCCGCATACTTCGGTCACGGATTCGACTTGCCGACCGCTTCAAACCCAGATACGGGCGTCGTTGGGGCACCAAGTGTCAGTCAAGCGTCAACATCGGTTGCGTCTCTTGAGAACGATCAAATTCAATTGGATGCATTTCGCGTCGGGAATGAAAAAATCGGATGGAAGAAGCAAGACGGTCCTGCTTTCAAGGAAGGTACATATGACATCGTATATGTCGGAGACGGACAATCGGAAAATTATGAAGGGAAAGACGTAAAAGGAAAACTCGTCCTCGCCGTGCGTGACGGCGGATACTTCTATTCGAAGATTCAAAAAACTGCTGAGGAACAAGGCGCAGCAGGTGTCATCGTTCGAGGCGCTGTCTCACATGGTGATTATGTATCGATGGCACTCGATCAACCTCAAATCCCAATGGCTTCACTCAGCATTCAGGATGGGAATGAACTTAAAGACAAATTAGCCGAAGGTCCACTTCAAGTGACGTTTGCCGGTGACCGGATCAGTGTCAACAACCGTTCAGCCGGTGCGATGTCTGATTTCACCTCATGGGGTGTCACACCAAACCTTGACTTCAAGCCAGAACTTTCTGCACCAGGCGGTCAAATTTTCTCTACGTTCAACGACAACCAATATGGGTTGATGAGTGGAACATCAATGGCAGCACCGCACGTTGCCGGAGGGGCAGCCCTCGTTCTTGAGCGTGTGGACCGCGACTTCAAGTTGAGTGGAAAAAATCGTGTCACGATGGCAAAGAACTTGTTACTCAACACATCAAAGCCTGTCACGGATATCGGACCATATAACCAGGAATTGAAACAGTCTCTTCCGTACTCACCACGTCGTGCCGGAGCCGGTCTCATGCAACTTCATGCGGCCGTCACGTCCCCAGCTGTCGCGTATGAGAAGAAGACGAAAGAAGCAAAAGTTGCTTTAAAAGAATTATCGAAGAGTAAAGCCTCATTCAAAATCGTCGTTGAGAATATGTCAAACGAATCATTGACGTATGATGTGGCAGCATCTCTGCAAACTGATCTCGCTGTCAAAAACAAAGACGGGGTCATCCAAAATGCAATGGAAGCCCAGGCTCTTCAACAAGCGATCATTAAAATCAACGGTGCCAACACGAGTAAAGTCACGTTGAAAGCAAAACAGAAGAAAGAGATTACAGTCTCAATCGATGTATCGAAAGCAAAAGTACTCAACCCTGAAACATTGGACGGAGCCGTATCTGCTAAATCCGTCTTTGAGAACGGCTATTTCGTTGATGGATTCCTTCGTTTGACAGACCCACGTGGGACAGACGGTCATCCATCACTCGTCGTTCCGTTCGTTGGATTCGAAGGAGACTGGGGAAAAGCACCGATCTTTGACGAGACGATTTATGGAGAAGGCGCATTCTACGGCGTCTCTGGATTGGTCGATGCAGAAGGAAACTACTTAGGTGAAAAACTAGATGAATCTGTGGCTGGTGAAGCGGTTGCCATCTCACCAGATGGAGACGGATCGAAAGACACTGCAACTCCAGTCTTCTCGCTATTACGTAATGCGAAAGACATCAAATATCGGGTCGTAGATGAGAAAGGGAACGTCCTTCGCACCCTCAAGATGGAAGACGAATTGAGAAAGAATTACTTCGACGGTGGAAGTGGCGATTATTACTATTACGCAGCGGATAACGCTTGGGATGGAAAATTGAATGGAAAGATGGCGCCAAAAGGCACATATTACTATGAGATTGAAGCAAGCATTGATTACATGAAGAAACAAGCTCAAACATTGCGCATCCCTGTCAAAGTGGATTACACAGACCCACGCTTCACCCTTCGTTGGGACGATAACGTAGCAAGCGTAAAAGCATCGGATGACTTTGCGGGAATCAATGGGATTGAATTCCTTCTTAACGGTGAAGTCGTTGAGAAAGAAGCGGACGATACAGCTACCTTCACACTCGATACTCCAATCGAATCAACAGACCAACTCGCTGTTCGTGTATCGGATAATGCTGGAAATGTGATCACTCGAAATGTTTCTACAGAAAATGATGCGGCCAAACCTGGAGTCTTTGTCGATGCACCACTCGCCTTGTCTCCATATGGTACATCAATTGTACCGTTAATCGGTCAAATCAAGGATGCCTCTGAAATCGCCTCGTTTACAGTAGACGGAGTCAAAGTGCCACTCAAATATGATGCGACATCAGAACAATACACGTTCAATACGACTCGAACATATAAAGATGGATTCCATAAAGTTCGCTTCATCGCAGAAGATACTGCAGGAAACATGACAAACTTCGTCCGTCCAATCTTTGTCGATTCGACGAAAGCAAAATTATCCGTGACAAACGTGCCGAAGAACGTTTCGGCTAAGCAGAACTCTGTAAAAGTCAAAGTCAAAGTGACTGACAATTTTGATGAAATTAAACTTCGTGTCAATGGTGACTTGCAATGGAGCCAATCCATGAAAGAACCATATGCGATGAGAGCTTCCTCACGAACTGGAACAATCACACTCCCTGTGACAACAAAAGGAACAAATACCTTCACATTTGAAGTGACCGACCTTGGTGGGAACGTCACGAAGAAAGTGATTACGATCAACAAAAAATAAGCGACACCAAAAAACGGATGACCCGATTGAGGTCATCCGTTTTAGTGTCATTTGTTTAGTTCAAGCGCGAAAGAGATTGCAGACAATGCATAGAGCGGCGCCGTTTCAGACCGAAGAATGCGTGGACCGAAAGCACAGGCTGTCGCTCCCGCATCAATCAATTGCTTGATTTCTGTCACATCGAATCCACCTTCAGGTCCCGTGATGACGAGAAGGCGTTGTTTCGGTTTCAGTTGGTTTAATAATTGCGCGAACGCAGACTGTTCACCTTCTTTTGCCGACTCTTCATAAGCGATGATGACGACATCATAGCCATCGATTTTCTGATTGAGCTCTTTAGGAGAGATGTACGCGCAAGTCGGTACCACGGCACGATATGATTGTTCAGCCGCTTCTTGCATAATCTTTTGAATCCGTTCCACTTTTTTCGGAGCTTTTTTCCCGTCCCACTTGGCGACAGAACGGGTCGATTCGAACAACAAAAGATGGTGAACGCCAAGTTCGGTCGCTTTTTGAGCGACAAGTTCGACCTTATCACCTTTAGGAAGCGCGTAGGCGAGCGTAACCTCAATTGGTAACTCAGTCGTCGCCTGTCGTGTCGATAGAACCTTCGCTTCTCCAGATTTCCCCTCAAGCGATGTCACGACACACGCATATTCATTCCCCGCACCGTCCAAAAGGACCATCTCATATCCGGGACCTTGCCTTAGGACTGTACCGATATGATGAACCACATCTGGAGGAAGCCTCACCGTTTCACCTGCAAATGATTCTCGTGTCAAAAAGTAACGTTGCATGATTTACCCCTTCTTAGCGATAATCGCGACCCAATCTTCCATCACGCGTGTCTCTTCAATCTCAAAGCCTGCAGCGACCAAGGCGTTCGTTACTTCAGCTCGTTTCTCTCCGATAATTCCAGAAGTGATGAAGTGCCCACCAGATTTCGTACGCGCGTAAGCATCTTCGATGAAGAGAAGGATGACGTCGGCGAGAATATTCGCAACGACCAAATCGTACTCTCCTTCTACACCTTTTAATAGATCTCCCGTCGTCACTTGAACGAGCTGTTCGGCACCGTTCGTCTCTACATTTTGACGAGCCGCTTCTACTGCGACTGAATCTAAGTCGAGCGCCTTTACACTCGTTGCTCCAAGTTTAGCAGCCGCAATCGACAATACTCCTGAACCTGTACCAACATCGATGACATGGTCACCCTTTTGGATATAGTTCTCGATTGCCTGGATGCAGAGCATTGTCGTCGGATGTGTTCCAGTTCCAAACGCCATTCCCGGATCGAGGAGAATCACGTTCTCTTCCGGTTGCGGTGTATACTCTTCCCATAGAGGGACGATCGTCAACTGTTGTGAAATCTTGACTGGCTTATAGTATTGTTTCCAAGAGTGCGCCCAGTCCTCTTCGTCGATTTCAGCGACCGTGACTTCACCCGAACCAATATCAAGCATACTGCGAAGTCGTTCGATTTCTTTTCTCAAGTTCGAAAGCACATCTTGAAAATCACTTGAAGCTGGCACATATGCTTTGACGTGTACACCAGAAGTAGGATATGTTTCACGATCTGAAACGTCCCAAATCTCTCCGAAATGGTCTTCGGCCATCATTCGGTCAAAATCTTCGACGTCCTCGATGACGACACCTTGTGCCCCCACTTCGTGTAGTAAATTTGATACGGCTTCTACCGCAAGTTGTGTCGTGTGGACACAAATTTCAGACCATTTCATCGATTGCACACTCCTTTTTTAGTGACTAAAGAACTTTTTCATTTTTTGGAACATACCATGTTCCTCTTCTACCCCAGACTCACCGCTAATTTCTTCAAATTCACGAAGCAATTCCTTTTGACGATCTGTCATATGTTTCGGTGTCATCACGATGACACTGACAAATTGGTCACCGTTTGCGCCTCCGCGTAGGCTCGGCATCCCTTTTCCACGTAAACGGAATTTTGAACCGGTTTGTGTTCCCGCAGGTACTTTCAAACTCACGTTGCCATGAACAGTCGGGACTTCGATTTCTGCACCGAGAGCCGCCTGGGCGAACGTGACCGGCATTTCCATTGAAATGTGTTGGTCGACACGGTCAAAAATTTCGTGGGCTCTTACACGAATAACAACGTATAAGTCTCCCGCTGGTCCACCGTTCACACCCGGGCCGCCTTTTCCAGATAAACGAATCTGCTGACCGTTATCGATACCAGCAGGAATTTTAACTTCAACCGATTGCTTCTTCTTCACATGACCTGAACCATGGCAAGTCGAACATTTTTCTTTAATCGTCTTACCTGTACCATGACATTGACTACAAGGACGTTGATTGACCATACGACCAAGAACCGTATTTTGTTCGACTGTTTCGACTCCACTGCCGCCACATCGGTTACACGTTTCTGGTTTTGTTCCGGGTTTTGCCCCACTTCCCATACACGTATCACATTCGACTTCGATTTCGAGTTCAATCGTCTCAGTCTTCCCGGTCACACTCTCCATGAAATCAAGATCGACCACGTACTGATAGTCTTCTCCTCGTCGAGGTGCGTTTGGGTCTTGACGGCGTCCGCCGCCTCCGAAGAACATATCAAAAATATCTCCGAATCCGCCTTGGAAATCGCCACCGCCTCCGAATTGATTAGCTCCTTCAAAACCGAATCGGTCATATTGAGCCCGTTTCTGTTCATCAGAAAGCACCTCATACGCTTCACCGATTTCTTTGAACTTTTCAGCAGCATCTGCCTCTTGGTTGATGTCTGGATGATATTGACGGGCCAACTTACGGTATGCCCGCTTGATTTCTTGTGCTGAGGCCGACTTGTCGAGCCCTAGCACTTCATAATAATCTCGTTTCGCCACTTTTATCGCTCCTATCCTCACTAACTTCGTATCGATTTTACCGATTCTACCTTAACATGGAAAGAGCCAAAGCAGAAACCTGCTTTGGCGCTCTCCTTTACAACGGCTGGTTATTTACGGTCGTCGAGATCCTCAAACTCTGCGTCCACGACATCATCGTCCTGTTTCGCTTCTGTTTGTGGTTCTGCACCTTCAGCACCTTGCTGTTCAGCCATTTTAGCATATACTTTTTGTGTCAACTCTTGAACGACAGCTGATAATTCGTCTTTGGCTGTCCGGATTTCCTCAAGGTCTGAACCTTCGAGAGCCGTTTTCGTTTTTTCTTTCGCAGCTTCCGCTTTTTCTTTATCTGCCTCTTCGACTTGCTCGCCAAGGTCTTTGATTGCCTTGTCAGTCGCAAAGACGAGTTGGTCTGCTTCGTTGCGGAGCTCAGCTTCTTCTTTACGTTGGTTATCAGCTTCCGCGTTCGCTTCCGCTTCTTTCACCATGCGCTCGATTTCCGCTTCATCGATACCTGAAGAGGATTGAATCGTAATCGATTGTTCTTTGTTCGTACCAAGGTCTTTTGCCGATACGTGAACAATTCCGTTAGCATCGATGTCGAATTTAACTTCGACTTGCGGCACACCGCGTGGTGCCGGCGGGATGTCCGTCAATTGGAAGCGACCGAGCGTCTTGTTATCAGGCGCCATCGGACGTTCCCCTTGAAGGACGTGGATATCAACAGCTGGTTGGTTATCCGCTGCAGTCGAGAAGACTTGTGATTTTGATGTTGGGATTGTCGTGTTACGATCAATCAATTTCGTCATCACGCCGCCCATTGTTTCAATACCGAGTGAGAGTGGCGTCACATCAAGAAGAACGACATCTTTCACGTCACCTGCAAGAACCCCACCTTGGATGGCTGCACCGAGTGCAACAACTTCATCCGGGTTAACCCCTTTGAACGGCTCTTTCTTCGTAAAGTCGTGGATTGCTTTTTGAACGGCAGGAATACGTGTCGAACCGCCGACAAGAATGATCTTGTCAAGATCAGATGGTGTGAGTCCTGAGTCCTTCAAAGCACGGCGAGTCGGTTCCATCGTGCGTTCGACAAGATCGGCCGTCAACTCTTCAAACTTCGCACGCGTGAGTGTCATCTCCAAGTGGAGGGGACCTGCTTCACCAGCTGTGATGAACGGAAGACTGATGTGCGCACTTGTGACACCTGAAAGGTCTTTCTTCGCCTTTTCAGCCGCATCTTTCAAACGCTGAAGCGCCATCTTATCTTTTCCGAGGTCGATTCCGTTCTCTTTTTTGAATTCTGCAACGAGGTAGTCGATGATTTTTTGGTCGAAGTCATCTCCACCGAGACGATTGTCACCTGCTGTTGCGACAACTTCGAATACACCGTCACCAAGTTCAAGAATTGACACGTCGAACGTACCGCCACCGAGGTCATAAATCAAAATCGTGTGATCTTCACCTTTGTCTAAACCGTATGCGAGCGCAGCCGCTGTCGGTTCGTTGATAATACGTTTTACATCGAGACCAGCGATTTTACCTGCATCTTTTGTCGCTTGGCGTTCTGCATCATTGAAGTATGCAGGAACTGTGATGACTGCTTCCGTTACCGTTTCACCGAGATAGTCTTCAGCATCTTTCTTCAACTTTTGCAAGATGATTGCTGAGATTTCTTGTGGTGTGAATTTCTTATCGTCTACGTCAACCGTGTGTGATGTTCCCATATGACGCTTGATTGATTGGATCGTGTTCGGGTTTGTGATGGCCTGACGTTTTGCGACCTCACCTACCTGGCGCTCTTCACCTTTGAACGCGACAACAGAAGGCGTCGTACGGTTCCCTTCTGCGTTTGAGATGACGACCGCTTCGCCACCTTCCATTACTGCCACACATGAGTTTGTAGTCCCTAAGTCAATACCGATAATTTTACCCATCGTTCATTCCTCCATCTCGTTAAGTAATGTTATTCTGCAACTTTTACCATACTCGGACGAATAACTCGACCGTGCATCGTGTATCCTTTTTGAAGCTCCATCGTCACGATGCCTGATTCATACTTATCACTAGGCTCTTGCATGACTGCTTGATGGTAGTTTGGGTCGAACGGCTGTCCGACCGCCTCGATTGCTTCGACTTGCTCAACGTTCAAGACGTCGAGTAATTGACGATGAACCATGTCAACGCCCGCTTGAAGTTGCTTCGCATCTTCTGAAGTTGCCTCTACTTGAAGTGCTCGCTCAAAGTTATCAATAAGCGGAATCAATTTTTCAATGACAGACTGTGAAGCAAATTTGACGCGCTTAGCGTTCTCTTCGTTCGTCCGACGACGGAAGTTGTCAAAGTCGGCGCGAATTCGGAGCTCGCTCGCTTTCAACGCTTCGATTTCTTTTTGTAAGTCCGTCCCCTCAGAACTTTCTTCCACAATCTCAGCATTTAAAACCTCGTCTTCCGTTGATTCAGTTGACCCGTTCTCTTCTGTTTGTGTCGGGTCTACAGATTTTTCTTCAAGCACGTCTTCTTGCTCGCGCCCGTTTTGATGATCTGCTGTCATAGTAAAACTCCTTTCCGTCACTCATCTAGTTTCGTTCGTCGCAACGCTTCGATGATTTGCCCCATCATTTGGACCCCATGACGATAATCCATTCGAGTCGGACCGATCATAGCAATCGTTCCGAATGTTTTTCCGTCGAGTGTGTAATCCGAAGTGATGACACTGCAATTCTGAAGGGCGACAATTCCATTCTCGCTCCCAATGCTCACATAAATCTCGCGATTTGGCAACGATTCGAGCCAGTGGGTCAGCCGTTCCTGCTCATCTATCCATTCCAGAAACGGTCGTAACGTGTCAATGGTTTGGAATTCAGGCTGGTTAAAGATATTCTTTTTGCCTCCGAGATAAAGCGAGGACGGCGTTTGAATACCGACGGTTGATTGAATCAGTTGCATCATATTTTCGTATTGTTGTCGCTGAGCGAGTTGCAATTTCGCAACTTCTTCCCCGATTCGGACTTTCAATTGTCCAATCGACGTTCCGACGAGACGATCATTTAATAATCGAATCGTTTCCTCGATGACTTCAGGAGCTACACGTGATTCAAATATGACCGTTCGATGTTCGACATGGCCTTGGTCCGTGACAATGAGAACGACACCTCGTCGCTCATCTAATGGCATAAAGTCCACACGTGCCAACCTCTCCATTTGGCTATTTGGACCGAGGGCGACCGTTGTGTAACTGGTCAAATCAGAAAGGAGGTCTGCAGCTTGGCGAATCAGAATCTCAGACTCTTTTGAAGATTGTTTTAAACGTTCTTCTAAACGACCAGTCTCCCGCTCGTCGATAATCCGCTTCTCAACAAGATGGTCCACATAATATCGATATCCGACTTCAGACGGGATACGACCTGCAGAAGTATGCGGTTTTTCAATCAACCCCATGTCTTCCAAATCGGCCATATCGTTCCGAATCGTCGCTGAGCTAAACGTTAAGTCGTCTCGTTTCGACAATGTACGTGAACCGACTGGTTGAGCCGTCTGAATGTAATCGTCAATAATTGCTCGAAGAATGAGCAATTGGCGATCTGTCAGCACAACATCACTCCTCTCTGATAAAAGTTACCTCGATTTATTAGCACTCATATTTAACGAGTGCTAATCACACTTCAAATATTATCATGTTCTCACTATTTGTCAATTCATACACTCCGATTTTTTCACTTTTTTCTGGACTGCAAACCTGAAAAAGAAGAACCGTTTCGTTATGATAGAATATGAGGTGATAAAATGTTTACAACAAAACAATTTGAAGTATTTAAGCGTGAAGGACTCGATTCGAGGATGTCAGGAATTCGTTCTGATATTCAACCGCTTTTCCACAGGATTTATGACGAGGTCGGGCCAGAGCTTGAGGCGGATATCGGTATCCCTCTTTATTTGCATGTCGCAAAACATGCGCGCAGGACTGTGAATCCACCAAAAGATACATGGATGGCAATCTGCCATGATAAGCGCGGCTACAAGAAGCATCCTCACCTACAAGTCGGCCTCTTCGACGATCGTGTGTTCATCTGGCTCGCGTTTATCTATGAGATGCCGAATAAAAACGCGATTGCGAAGCGATTACAGCAGGTTGATTTCAAATCAACTTTCCCCGATTTCCACATCGCGGGAGACCATATGAAAAAAGAGGCGTTCCTCGTTGAAGATACGTCAAATGAAGACGTTCAAGCATTACTAGAACGATTCGGAAACGTCAAAAAGGCTGATTTCTTAATCGGGCGACAACTACCGGCCGATGCATCGATTCTTCAAAATGAGGATGCATTTCTTGCGTTGGTCGAAGATACGTTCGGTCGACTCACACCGCTCTATCGCGACCTTGTCTTATAATTCTACAATAAAATGGACAAGTTCCTCTTAAATAAGGGACTTGTCCATTTTTTATGAAGTGGCGTGATCGAGTTTCGCTTCCCCGATAAAGGCAGCGAATGCCTCATTGGCGAGCGGGAGACCAGACGCCGTCAAACGGATGTGTGAATCCGTACGCTCAATCAGTGCTTTATTCACTAAATCATCGATTACGTGACCAAACACATCATCGAGTGTTCGACCATATTTCTCGGCGAACGTCTGAAGCGAGACTCCAGAGCGCATGCGTAGTCCAAGAAATAGTTCTTCTTCCATTTTTTCCACTTCTTCAAGCTCATTCGCCCGCTTCACCGGGATTCCCTCTGCTTTAATATAGTGAGGGATCGGGGCAATATTGGCACGCCGCGTCCCGTTCAAGTAGCTGTGCGCGCCTGCACCGAATCCGTAGTACTCTTCGTTTCGCCAATAGACCTGGTTGTGACGGCTCTCCCGATCAGGCAGACTATAATTCGAAATCTCATACTGCTTGAGCCCATGACGCTCAAGCGTCTCCATCACCTTTAGATACATCTCTACTTCGACGTCTTCCCCCGGTAAACGGAGCTTGCCTTTTCGGTCTTGTATCGCAAACACGGTATGTGGCTCGAGAATCAAAGAATAAGAGGATACATGTTGAATCGGCAGTTGAAGGGCTAACGTCAAATCGCGGTCAATCTGCTCGAGCGTCTGTTCCGGTAAGCCGAACATGAGGTCAATCGAGATATTCTCAAAGCGTTTCGCCGCCTCGTTCACGGTTTCAAACACATCTTCCGCCCGATGTGTTCGACCGATTCGTTCTAGTCCACCATCATCGAATGTTTGCACCCCGAAGCTAAGCCGATTGACTCCCCCGGCTTTCATCGCATCAAGTTTTTCCGCGCTTACGAAATTCGGGTTCGCTTCCACCGAATATTCAAGGTCATCCGACGCGAGCGGTAGCAGGTGTCGACGGACCATGTCCATGAGCCGGACCATCTGCGCTTCGTTAAGTGCGGTCGGTGTCCCGCCTCCGATGAAAATCGTATCGATTCGCTCTGTCGGAAATGCTTCAAGTGTTAACATCATTTCTCGTTCTAATGCATCTAAATATTCCTCAACAGGTTGGTTTTTCAAAAACACCTTGTTGAAATCACAGTAATAACAAATATGTTCACAAAATGGAATGTGAAGATATACGGCTTTAGCCAATACGGCCACCCCTTTCTTCTCATTCCATTTATAACGCTTTTCGTTCATTCTTTCCAGCCTGCACCATCAATCGAATCGGTGAATGAACAGACCGCTCTTCAATTTCGGTTCGAACCAAGTCGATTTTGGAGGCATCTGTCCCCCGTCATCAGCCACACGCATCAGCTGAGACATCGTCGTTTCATGACACGTAAGGAGTAAGCGATCTGGTGACTTCACCAATTGCTCCAGCTCTGTTATCGATTGGTTCCCCCCAACGAAGTCGACTCTGGCATCAGTACGAATATCTGCGACGTTGAAATATGGAGTGAGGATATCACGCTGTAAGATTGCGACATCGAGAGCCGCATCCTCTTTTCGTTTCGTTATCCTGTAAAATTTCCCTCGATATGCAGCTCCAAATACTCCGTGTTCCTTTGGAAGGACAAGGCTATCCTCGGGCTTCACCTCGTAAGAAAATGACAGTCCTTCTAGCATATGCTCTACTTCTTCTGGGGCAATATGCGACAACAGTCGATGATAAGGCAAAATCATCAACTCATCGCTCGGAAACAGCACACCCAAGAAATGCGACCGCTCGTTTTTTTGCGCATCGTCTTTATTTATCCCCGCCACGACTGCCGCTGCTTTCGCACGATGATGTCCATCTGCAATATAGACGGACGGAATCGTCGCTCCAATCATCATGACTCGCGCAAGTTCGCGGTTCGGAATCATGAAGCCTTCGTGTTTTACACCACGCTCATCCGTAAATGAAAAGAGCGGGGGACCCTCTGTCGCACCATGTAAAATCTGTTTCAGGCTCGCGTGAGAGGGATGGCTGAGTAAAATTGGTCCAGTGTGTGCTTTTGTCGTCTGGACATGCTCGATTCGTTCCCGCTCCTTCGTCTCACGGGTATGTTCATGAATCTTGATTCGACCCGCTTCGTAGTCCATCACTGAAAACGTGGCGACCAACCCGGTCTGTTGATGCTGCTCTGATGTCAGCCGATACACATAAAATCCGTTTGGGTGATCTGTTAATTCGTGTTCATACAAGCGTTCTAACTCTTCTCGTGCAAGTTTTCCCCATTCATCAAGTGGAAGGTCTGACTGGAGTGCTTCCGGCTTATCGACAGCTAAAAATGAGTCACGGTTTTTTGAAAGGATTGCTTGTGCCTCTTCCACCGATACGACATCATACGGGTCTGCGGCGACATTTTCTGGATGTTTTGGCATGTATGGGCTGAACGGTTTAAATACGACCATAGTTTCCTCCTTAAAATTCTCGGACGCGAATGACGCCCTTGATTTCGTACAGTGCGTGAATCGATAACGGTTCATGTTCGAAGTTGTCTAAATCGATTAACGTATATGCCATTTCCCCACGGCTGCGATTGACCATATTATCAATATTCACTCCGTGTGATGCGAGCTCACCTGTGATTTGACCGACCATATTCGGGACATTCCGGTGTAAAATTCCAAGGCGACGTTTTCCAGTATACGGAAGTTCAACGTTCGGGAAATTGGCAGATGATCGAATGTTCCCTGTCTCAAGATACAATTTTAGCGTTTCGGCGGCTTGAATTGCACAGTTAACTTCTGATTCCCTTGTCGATGCGCCAAGATGAGGCAGTGCCATCACTTGCGGATGACCGATGAGCGCATGACGCGGGAAGTCGGTCACATACAATCCGACATGGTGATGAAACGCCTTTAGTAGATCATCATCTTTCACGAGCTCACCACGCGCAAAGTTTAAGACGGTCATGCCTGGTTTCATCCGTTCAAACCAACTTAAATCAATGCTGTACCGCGTCTCCTCTGTCAATGGCATATGAATCGATAACAAGTCGACCGCTCCGAGCACCTCACTCAAATGTTTGGCACGTGTTACATGTTTTGAGATATTCCAAGCGGCATCGACCGAGAGATGGGGATCGTATCCGATGACATCGACCCCAAGTTGGAGAAGATCGTTGGCAAGTGACGCACCGATAGCTCCGAGACCGATGATGCCTACTTTTTTCCCCCTCAACTCTGCTCCGAGGAACTGTCGCTTTTGTCGTTCCATCGCTTCCTCTAATTGAGATTGCGACTCTGATACTTGTTCGTTCACCCAAGTAAATCCCTTAAGAATGGGACGTACTGAGAGAACCATGCTAGCAAGGACGAGTTCCTTCACGGCATTCGCATTCGCTCCTGGTGTATGAAAAGCGACGATGCCTTGTTTTGCGAGTCGGTCGAGTGGAAGATTGTTCACACCTGCCCCGGCCCTTGCGATGGCAAGCAAGTGAGGTGGAATGGTTTCATCGTGTACATTATGACTTCTCAACACCCAGGCATCTGCTTGGTCTGATGCGTTGATGACATACTCACTCGACCCAAAACGCTTCAGACCGGCAGCAGCGATTTGGTTAAATGTTTTGATGTGATACATACGTCTCCTCCTCAAAAGCTTTCATGACTTCGACAAGGCGATCTACACCTTCGATTGGCATCGCGTTATATAAACTCGCGCGCAGTCCACCGACGGAACGGTGCCCACCCAGTTCATGCAATCCACGTTCCCGTGCAAATTGCTCGAAACGTCGATCACTTTCACTGTCACTTGTCGTGAACGGGACGTTCGTCAACGAACGACGCTTCCCCGACACAAGAGAAGAAAACAGATTCGATTGCTCAAGGAACGTATAGAGCGTCTCGCTTTTTTTACGGTTCAATCGTTCCATCGCTTCAACGCCTCCACAGTCCTCTATCCACTTCAACACACGTTCGGCCACATACATACTGAACGTCGACGGTGTATTAAATAACGTATCGACATGCGACGCATAATGAAGATAGCTTGGTAATTCAGCGGATTGAATCAAATCTCGACGTATAATAACGACCGTCAGTCCTGCAGGTCCGATATTCTTCTGGGCTCCGGCATATATGATGCCAAAACGTTCGACGTCGATCTGTTCGGCGAGAATATTGGATGACGCATCTGCGATGAGCGGGACGTTCGTTTCCGGAATGTCGGTGAACCGGGTTCCTTCAATCGTATTATTGAGTGTCACATGAAGATAATCCACCTCTTGAACCAGACTTTGGTCAAATGACATCTCACCCGTTTCGTCTATACGTGGATAGAGGAGATCGACCTGTCCGAAGAGTCGAGCATCTTTAATCGCTTTTTTAGACCAGATGCCTGTATCGACATAGGCAAATCGATTTCGCTTCCGCAAGTTCATCGGAATCATTGAAAACTGAAGGGTCGCCCCACCTTGAAGCCATAAGACCGCATAATTCTCAGGAATTTTCATGACTCTTCTGAGTCTCTCTTCAAGCGAGTCGACTATTTGTTGAAATGACTCGGAGCGATGACTCGTTTCAATAATCGAAATTCCTTCGTGCTCAAACGTCAGTAGATGTTGTTGCACCTCTTGCATCACTTCTTTTGGTAGCATGCCTGGGCCCGCGGAATATGTATACGTCGACACAGTGTTACCTCCTCTATAGACTGTCTAAGGGTGTAACCTTCCTTAAATGAAGTGCTATTTCCTGCCTAAAACAAAAAAACGCCCTGATCCGGAGATCAAGGCGACTGGCTATAATCATTCTTCGTCCATGGAAAGTACAGACATGAACGCTTCTTGTGGGACTTCGACCGACCCGACCATCTTCATGCGTTTCTTACCTTCTTTTTGCTTCTCGAGGAGTTTCCGCTTACGCGAGATATCTCCTCCGTAACATTTAGCCAAAACGTTTTTACGAAGGGCTTTAATCGTAGAACGGGCCACGATTTTTGTACCGACGGCAGCTTGAACCGGAACTTCGAACTGCATCCGCGGGATAAGTGCCTTGAGCTTCTCAACGATGACCTTCCCACGCTCATAAGCGAAGTCGCGGTGAACGATGAAGCTGAGGGCATCGACAACTTCGTTATTGAGCAAGATGTCCATCTTCACGAGACGCGATTGACGATAGCCAATCAATTCATAATCGAGAGACGCATAGCCTTTCGTGCTAGATTTCAACTGATCGAAGAAGTCATAAACGATTTCACTAAGTGGAATCTCATAAGTGATTTTAACACGTGTCGTATCGATGTATTGCATATCGATGAACGTCCCGCGTTTCTTCTGACAAAGCTCCATGATGGCACCAACATAGTCATTCGGTGTCATGACCGCTGCCTTGACGTATGGTTCTTCAATCGATTCAACTTTTTGTTGTTCCGGCATTTTTGATGGGTTATCGACATGGATGACTTCGCCTGAAGTCGTCGTCACGTGATAGATAACCGATGGTGCCGTCGTAATCAAGTCAATTCCAAATTCACGTTCAATCCGTTCCTGAATGATTTCCATGTGGAGCATTCCGAGGAACCCACAACGGAAACCGAATCCGAGCGCTTGTGACGTCTCAGGCTCAAACTCGAGGGCCGCATCGGAAAGTTGAAGCTTTTCGAGCGCCTCACGTAGGTCGTTGTAGTTGGCTGCATCAATCGGATACAATCCGCAGTACACCATCGGATTCATCTTACGGTAACCAGGAAGTTGTTCGGTTGACGGGTTCTTCGCCAATGTAATCGTATCTCCGACCCGAACATCCCCGACCGTTTTGATGGATGCAGAGAGCGTACCAACATCACCGACATTCAATTCTTTGACCGAGACCGGCTTAGGCGTCGACACACCGAGGTCAGTCACTTCGAACGTTTTCCCTGTCGCCATCATTTGAACTTTATCCCCTACTTTGACTGAGCCGTTGACGATTCGAATCGAAGCGACAACACCACGGTAGGCATCATAGTATGAGTCGAAGATCAATGCTTGTAACGGTTCTGACGGGTCACCCGTTGGAGGTGGGACAAGTTCGACGATTTGTTCAAGGATTTCTTCGATTCCGATTCCTGCTTTTGCAGAAGCCGGGACGGCATCACTCGCGTCAAGTCCGATAACATCTTCAATTTCTTGACGAACGCGCTCCACATCCGCTGATGGCAAGTCGATTTTATTGATGACCGGAATGATTTCAAGGTCGTTATCGAGTGCTAGGTAAACGTTCGCAAGTGTTTGTGCTTCAATACCTTGTGCAGCATCGACGACGAGAATCGCACCTTCACATGCCGCAAGCGAACGTGACACTTCATACGTGAAGTCGACGTGTCCTGGCGTGTCAATCAAATGAAGGATATACTCTTCTCCATCTTTTGCGGTATAGTTCAATTTGACGGCGTTCAGTTTAATCGTAATACCTCGCTCGCGCTCTAAATCCATTGCGTCGAGTGTCTGCTCTTTCATCTCACGAGCTGTGAGTGCACCAGTTTTCTCAAGAATACGGTCAGCGAGTGTCGACTTTCCATGATCGATGTGCGCGATGATGGAAAAGTTACGAATCTTCTTCTGACGATTCTCTAATTCTTGTTTGTTCATATATGGGTTCACCTATCCTTCTCATACATACCGTGTCATTATATCAAAATCCTAAAGTAATGTGTACGACCTACTACAACAATACCACAGATAGTTTTCAGAATAATCATCAAGTGGTTGCTTTTCATATAACCGTTTGCTACAATTGTGCTTGTTCTGTTGAATGATTACTTGAAGTAATAAGAACATACACTTTCTTGTTTCAGGAGGTGACAAACAATGGCAAACATCAAATCAGCAATCAAACGTGCAAAAACTTCTGAAAAGCGTCGTGTTGCAAACTCACATGAGAAAGCGGCAATGCGTACAGCAGTAAAACGTGTTGATGCTCTCGTACTCGAAGGAAACAAAGAAGCTGCTCAAGAAGCTTTCGTCCTCGCTACGAAGAAGCTCGACAAGGCTGCATCAAAAGGCCTTATCCACAAAAACAAAGCAGGTCGTGATAAATCACGCCTCGCAGCTCGTATCGCTGCTCTCTAATTAGAGACCACACGAAACAGCCGCCTCCTATCCGGAGCCGGCTGTTTTTTTGTACACCATGACGTAATGTGTACCGATTCCAGGGATGTCGAACGCCTCTCCGATTCGCACAAGACCGTTCCGCTCATAAAAACGAACGGCCACTTCACGGGCGTTACACCACCATGAGTCATCTAACTCTTCATGCAAAGCGTGTAAAAAACGAGAGCCAATGCCTTGCCCTGCCAGACACGGATCTGTCGCCATTCCGCGAAGCTGGAGCGGCACCGATTCGCCATCAATTTGTCTCGGTGACGTCATGACAGTCGCAACAGACTGTACATGCCCTTCGACCACCCAAGCAAAATGTCGAGTCGTCGAAGCTTCATCCCCTTCAAAATAACAAGCCTCAATCCCTTTACCTGGTCTGAGCACAACATGCCGAAGCGGAATCACATCCTCAATGGCTACTTGTTTGAATCCCATCTTCTCACCTCACAATAAAGCCAACTGACAAACAAGCGTATCGAACACGATTTGCTTGTCGCCGCGACCCGTCTTCATCGCTTCGTCCGCATCTGCGATCAAGGTCAAGGCTTGGGCGAGTTGCGCTTCAGAAAAGCCGCGGCTCGCTTGTGTCGCCAGTTTGATGGTGTACGGGTGAGCACCGATTTTTGATGCGATCTGTTTCTCTCCGTACCCCGCTTCCGTCAACTGCTTCGCCAAGTACATGTTTCGATATTGTCTTGCCAACAAGCCGAGAAGTCCAATCAACTCTTGCCCTTGCTTCTCTAAGTCACGTACTAACCGAAGTGCTGCATCGGCACGACGTTTGACGAGAAGCTCCGATAACTGAAACACGTTATCCTCTAGCGTTCTTGGCACCAAATCATTCACGATATCAATCGGAATCATGGCTCCTGGCCCTGCATACAATTGTAGCTTCTCTAATTCTCGGACTAATTTTCCCCAGTCATCCTGACATAAAAATAAAAGTCGCTCCATTGTCGCGCGCTCCATTTTTTGTTGTTCACGACTCAAAGCATCGTTCACGTATCGCATCAATTCAGCTTGGCTCGGCTTTTTCGCTTCTAATACGATGGCACGTTCTTTCAGACGCTTCACGATTTTCTTCCGTTCATCGAGTTTTTCCGACTCGATGATCAAGACAAGAACTGAGTAGGTCGCCGGTTGCACAACATATTCCGCCAGCCGATCAACATTTTGCTTTTGCTTCTCTTTCGTACCCGTCAAGAACTGGGCATTTTTCACGATAACCGTGCGATATTCACTAAAGAAAGGGACCGTCTCCGCTTCATCAAGTGCCGTATCGAGTGACGTCTCTTGAAGATCTAATTGCATGACATCAAATTGATCACCGGATGGGTTGGCTGCCTTCATGATTTCACGTTCCCACGTCTCTAACAAATATTTTTCGGTGCCATGGAGAACATAGACGCTCGCCAGTTTTCCATTATGTAACCACGGTTCATTCAAAACACACACCACTTTCACAATTTATTCTCATCTAAACATAGATTATCTTCCCATGATTCGCTATACTTATAAAGGAAGTATGATAAGGAGGGACCTAATATGCAAATTAACTCAGTTCGCCCACCGAGTGAAAACCCGTTTGAAAATGACGTTCAATGCAAACGTAACGACGCCATCGACTCTGCGATCGGCTTCATCGTCCCGTTTGGATTTTTCTTTACGATTTTCTTCATCGGTGTCATCATCAAATTCTTAAGCCTATAAGTTTTCAAACGATTGCCCCGGGGGAGCAATCGTTTTTTAGTGTATCACATTTAATCACATGCTACTCGATGATCCCCCGACACATCTTTTTTTCACAGACGATCATCCCATTTGTGTCAGTTCGTAATAAACGTCGTCCCGCAAGCCTTTGTAACGTCTCCTCATGTGGATGGCCATAGCGATTGTTTGCTCCGACGCTCGCGATTACCCATTCCGGATTGGTGCGTGCAAGCAACGCTTCGCCTGAAGACGTATTCGACCCATGATGCCCTAACTTAAATACATCGACGTCGAGTTTTGGTAGTGCTTCCTCTTCCTCAATCGGCAAATCACCTGTCAATAGATATTTCATGCCTCCTACGTTCATATAAAGGCTGATCGAATGACTGTTTTCGTCTTCATGTGGTTTATCCGGTGCAACAATCCACATCCAAGACATTGGTCGATCTCCTGCCTCGAGATAGCGGATGGACGATCCATAGTTTGCCGCTAACCGAAGAATCTCTTCACGTTTCTCTGCATTCACCACTTCTTTCGATAACCATATTTCCTTAACATGGACGAACTTTAATAACCCCTCTAAACCACCGATGTGATCATGGTCTGCATGGGTAAGCATGACGAAATCGAGTGACCGCTCTCCTCGCTTCCATATATAAGGAGCTACAACGTCTGCCCCTGGGTCATATACCGTTCGCTTTTGCTCATTCGGGTCTTGGAATACTCCACCGACATCAATTACACCGATTGTTTCCCCTGATTCTACAACAATCGCATCGCCTTGACCGACATCTAAAAATGTCACCCGTGGAGACTCTGACCAGTCGGACCATCCAGCGACTAATCCACACGTCATAATCGCCACTATCCATCCAATGCATCGTTTTTGTTCGATGATAATGAAGCTTATCCATATCCCAACCCATAAAACGACTTGGTACGGGAATGTGAGTTCGTGCAACGGCGTCCACAGTCGACCAGCATTGTGGATTGAGAAAATCCCGTTTATCGCATCCAAAACACTCATGAACAAAGGGGCGGTCTTCGGAACCAACCAGCTGACGAGAGCCAGAGGTATCATTACCCATGATATACAAAAAGCCATCACGATATTTAATAACGGTGCAACGATAGATAAAATCGGTTGAACTTGCCAGAGGACCAATAAACCAAACAACTGCGCGAATACAGACAATTCCAACAACCCAGTCCAGATTTTTCTCGTGACTAATAAGAAAAAAGTCATGCCTACCGTTAATTGAAACCCTAAGTTTGAGAGAAGGTGTGGTTGAAAGGCAAGCATGGCGGTCGCGCACCAACTTAGCAGGCGGATTGGGTCCCTTACCGATACACCAAATAAAGAAAGGATTAGCAACACATCTGCCACGAGGACAGCTCTTGCGACCGGTGGTGAGAAGCCTGTCAGCCATCCGAACGCCGTAATCGTCAATAGAGTCAACATCGTCTTCGTCTCTCGTCGAATCGGGATTGGTCGAAACATTGTTTGAAGGGCAACAATCAGCAGGGCAATGTGTGAACCTGAAATGACGAGAAGATGCAGGAGACCCGTCACTCGATATGAAAAAGAGGTTTGTTCATCAAGCATCCGACTCTCACCGAACAATAAGGCCTCTATGTATAGCGCGACATCACCGCGATATTGTTGTTCAATCTGTTGGAGACGTCTTTCTTTCCACCTCAGCATCCAACCGTCCATCCCTGCTGTCGGACGGCACTCGTCGATTCGCTTGATCTTTCCTTTAAAGGATAAGTTCGCGCTTGCCGCCAATTTCTGTTCGTCAAATCCTCCGATGTTCCGTAGCGGCTGAAACGGTTCGTGTTCAATTTCTACGAGACAAGTCTCACCAGGTCTACCAATAGAGAGATCTCTCCCCCGCAACACACCTTGATGAGTTGCCACGTTCCCATATAATCGGGTCGTTTTCCCGTTCTCTTTACGACTTTCAATCGAAAACACCACTTTGTCTGTCGGTGTCCATTCCGCTGTATCGGCGTGCAACCATGCAATCAGGACGAAGAGAATAACACCGAGTTTCGCGTACAGATGTTGTCCGCCTCGTGACGCAACGTATAACACACCGGAGACGATTGTGACGATGTAGACTCCTTCAGTCAATCCGATCACCATCAATACCGCAAATAGTGGAAATAACGGCATCTCATGGTACCAATAAGTAAGGTTTCATACTTTCTAATGTCTTCTCTCCAAATCCTTTCACATTACCTAAGTCCTCGTATGATTTAAATGGACCATTCTCTTTCAGGTGGTTCAGAATCGCGTCTGCTTTAGCAGGACCAATTCCAGGGACCGACATTAACTCGTCTTTCGTGGCACTATTCACGTGTACCCCATTTGGTTCCAGCTCTGTGCTTGGTACCTCTTGCGCAACAGGGGCATCCCCTTTTTTCGGTACGATGATTTTCACCCCGTCCACGAGTAGTTGCGCCAAGTTTAACTGTTCCGGGTCAGCTTCATCTGTTAATACTGCCAATGAGAGAACATCCCCGACTCTTGCGCCTTCTGGCACGGTATAGACGTTCGGAGACTCGACCGCGCCTGTGACATAGACGACGATTTCTAATCGCTCTACTGTCTCAGACGGAACCACTTCTTCTGATTCTACAACGAATTCATCGACGACACGTTCTTCTGATTCTTTATTATAAAATAAATAACCAACACCTAAAAACAGGACGACGACAACACCGATGATGACCTGCTTCCACTTTTCCAAGACGATTCTCCCCCTGTTTCGACTATTGAATCTAGTATGCCGAATCCAGAGTGACTACACTTTTCCCGTTCTCGATATTAATCTATTCTCAACAAAGTCGTTTGACTGCCTGCTATGTACCCGACCTTCATACAATCTGAAAGATAATCATCCATTTTCTTACTACAATAAATTAAGGACCCGAAACATTCGAGACAACAAAAAACCGAAAACCAATGAGTGGTCTTCGGTCCTTCTGCATACGGATGATTATTCTTCTTCGAAATGCTGAACCTGGTCAGCGAGTGCTGCTGCTTGTCCTTCTAACTCTTGCATTAACGTAAAGATTTGATCGAAGCTCGCTTGTTGCTCTTTCATCGAGGCTGCCACTTCTTCGTTACCAGCCGCCAATTCTTCCGTCACGCCAGATACTTCTTCGACACGACGTAAGACATTGTTTACTTCGTTACTTGATGTGAGCATCTCTTGTTCAATCGTACGGACAAATGAAGCGACATGATCTGTACGTTCATGGATGCGATTGAACGCTTCTTTCGTCAATCCAAACGCTTCGAGTTGCGCTTCCTGCTCACGCTTCGACTCATTCACCGTCTCTGTCAAACGAACAACTTCTTGTTGGATTGTCTCAACGACATGGAAAATCGAACGGGTCGCCTTATTACTCTCTTCCGCCAACTTCTTCACTTCACTTGCTACAACAGCAAACCCTCGTCCCGCTTCACCTGCACGGGCCGCTTCAATTGCCGCGTTGAGGGCAAGTAAGTTCGTCTGAGCCGCGACATCTTCGACAAGCTTCGCCATCGCTTCAATCTCTGCTGTTTGTCTTGCAAAGTGATCCATACGCGTGACAAGCACTTCATTTCGTTCACTTGAACGGTCTAAGATCTGTTCTTGATCGGTTAATGTATCAATCCCCGTCGCTACTTCACGTGTCATTTCTGACGTTTCTTCAGTCGTCTGTTTCGTTTGATTCAAACTCGTCTCAAACGAAGTCGCCATCGTGTGAACTGAACTGAGCGTTTCCTGCAATTCATTGGCGATGGATTGCGCACCGTGTGCCATTTCATCAACCGCGTTTGTAATGTTCGAGGTCGTACTGACGACCGCTTCATTTTCAGAAGCTGCTGTTTCTGTCATGCCATTCACTTTCATAGACGTGACACGAATGGAGCCGATTACCGTTTGAAGTGACGCCGTCATATCGCGCATCGCACGCTCTAGACGTCCAATTTCATCATTGCGAGTAGACTCAGGCAACGTGACGAGACGTCCCGCTGCGATGGCTTCCGCCACTTTCACGTTACGCTTGAGCGGTCGAGTGATCGAACGAGCAAAGAAGAAGTTATAAATCCCGAGCGTTAAGATGACAAGGATTGTCAGGAGAACAGAAATCAACAATAGACGTTCAGTCTCATCTGCTGCTTCAACTTGAAGTGCTTCATAAAATGAACCGTTCTTCGCAATCAACGTATTCACATCATTTAATAAGCCTTCCAATTTTGCTGCCTGAATTCGGGCAGCGATGCCCCCTTCAAGGGCAGATTCCACATCTTCGTTCGCTTTCTCATACTTCATGGTTGCACGGTCTAAATGATTCGAAAATGCCGGAATCAAGTAAGATTGTTTCAAGTCTTCAAACGTCTCCGCGTTCGTCACACGGATGCGTTCAAGTTGTGTAAGTGTAGATTGATTCGATTGCTCTCCGAGTGACGTCCAGAGCGACTGTTCCTGTAAGAGCGACGTCTCTAGCTGGGACAATTCAATCATTTGACTTCCATACTGTTCATTGTAAGTCTGTAAACGGTTCAAGGTCGACAAGACATAAGTCATCATAAGTACGATCAAGACGACAGTGAACACGGTTGAAAAGATAAATCGTTTACGCAAACTCATTACAGTGTCCCCTCCTTCAACTGACGTTCTACCGATTCATACTCGGATGCTTCTTTCTCATCCCACTGAATGCGGCGAAGTGGGGCTAATCCGACGCCGCCTTCTTCAATCCCAAGAATGATATGGTCATTAAATGGTTTTTCGGTAACACGACCAGCGATTTCTACAATCGCCAAATCGACTTGCTTTAACATCGAAGTGACGACCGCATCGGGGGCAATCATGGATTGGTCACTATCGACCCCGATTGCTTTAACCCCATATTTTTCAGCTGTCTCGAGTACGCCAACACCTGTCAACCCGGCCGCAGCATAGAGCACGTCTGCTCCTTCTTCAATCTGTTTCTCGGCAAGTTCACGACCGAGTTCTGGTGAAGCAAAATCATTTGAGAAATCAACGAGTATCTCAACGTCCTCGTTCACAGATTTCGCCCCACGTTCAAATCCTGCTTCAAATTTCTGAATGAGTTCAATATCCATCCCACCGATAAAACCAATTGTCTCAGACTCTGTCTCAAGACCAGCAACTGCGCCGGCAAGCGTACTGCCTTCACCTTCTTCAAATGTGATGTTCAAGACGTTCGGAAGTGCTGACACGCCATCGATGAGAGCAAATTGTTGATTCGGATGCTCTGCCGCTACCGTTTCTAGCTCTTCCTGACAAGCAAAGCCAAGACCGACGATCACATCATGTCCTTCTTTTACCAGCTCTTCGAACCCGACTTGATACGTCTCTGTCTCTGATAATTCACGATAATCAACGAACCAACCGCCCGTTTCACGTAACTCGCCCATACCACGCATCGCAGCATCACTGAATGATTGGTCCCCGAGACCCACATCAGATAAGACGACACCCATCGACTGACGTTCCTCTACAGTGGCATTCGGGTCGTCAATTACCGACTGACAGCCGGATAACCAGAGTGCACTCGCCATGATCGTACTAAACATTATGTTTTTCTTCATGTATTCCATTCTCCCTCTCTATTGGTCTGACAACTCTTATATCGACCGAGAGGGCTTTGTTCTCCATGCTTTTTTTTAAAAGTTGTGGGAATAAAAATGAGCCATAGACATTGTCCATGACTCATGTTGTTTATTCTTTTGATGCAGCGACTGTTGAATCGACTAACCCTTGCTCAGATACTGGTGTCTTCGCAACGTTCCCTTTTCCGGCAAAGTTTTCGAGCAAGTCTTTCATATCGATGCCCGATGATGCTTTTAATGTTTGTTGTAGCGATGCCATAAGATCGGTAGCATATCCTGTCACTTTCCCAGCACCACCATTCTGACCACCGCCTGTATCGACGACTGTGATTTGATCGATGTTACCAAGTGGCGCAGCAATCTCCTTCGCATAGTCAGGAAGCATCTTGACGACCATATCGAGGATTGCAGCTTGTCCGTATTGAGAGAAGGCTTCGGCAATTTTCTCTTTCGCTTCCGCTTCAGCAAGACCGGTCAAGCGAATAATTTCAGCTTCCGCTTCACCTTTCGCACGTTCCGAATCGGCTTCAGCAAGACCGGCCAACCGAACACGTTCAGCGTCCGCTTTCGCTTGGGCTTCAATGCGATATTTTTCTGCATCGGCGCCTGCGATTTGACGCGCTTTATCCGCAGCTGCTGATTGTTCGATCGAGTAACGGTCCGCATCGGCTTTTTTCTTCACTTCTGAATCGTATTGCTTCTCACGACGCATAATTTCCTTCTCTTCGAGCTCGATTTGTTTTTGACGCTCGATGATTTGAACTTGCATCTGTTGTTCAGTAACTTCTTGTTTCGCACGTGCTTCTTCAAGCTCATACGCCTGGTCGGCCCTAGCTTTGGCGACGTCTTGTTCACGACGGTAAGCCGCAATCCGGAGCTGGTTTTCTTTTTCTGCCTCAGCAATTTCAGACGCGCGCTCGAGCTCTGCCTTCTTCGCATCTTTCATGGCTTCCGCCTGTTTGATACGCGTCTCTTTGTCCGCTTCCGCTGTCGCGATATCGGCATCACGCTTTACTTGTGCAATACGAGGCTTTCCGAGTGATTCTAAATAACCGTTCTTATCTCGAACATCTTTGATGGTAAACGATACGATGATCAATCCCATCTTCGCCAAATCTTGTGATGCAACGCGTTGCACTTCTTGAGAGAACTTGTCACGATTTTTATAAATCTCTTCGACCGTCATTGACCCTAAAATCGAACGTAAATGTCCTTCAAGTACTTCTCGCGCTTCGTTCTCACGTTCAATTTTAGGTTTACCGAGGAACTGTTCAGCCGCTGTCGCAATTTCACTGATTGAACCGCCGATTTTAATGATGGCTGTCCCATCCGCCATGACCGGTACACCTTGTTCTGTGTATACTTCAGGTGTCGTGACTTCTAATTTGCTCGAGAGCAAGCTGAGTGGTTCTGCTTGTTGGAATACGGGAAGGACGAAAGTACCGCCACCGCGAATAATTTTGACACGATTTCCGGATGCGTCACTATGTACATTTTTTTTGCCTAAATAACTACCTGTTACAATCAAAGCTTCATCAGGTCCGACTGTGCGATATTTCAATACGAATACAAACACGAGTGCGAGGATGATGACCCCGACGATGATGCTGACTAAAATAGCCGTATTCATGTGTTATTTCTCCTCTCGAATCGTAGGTTCGTCATATATCATGACGATTGCAATATTGCCTTTCACTTCAATGATGACTACTCGATGATCAGTCGAAATCGTTGTCCCGTCCATACTTTGGGCTGTCTTCAAAAGAGATCCAGTCACCGTCTCAATCATGACTTCGCCGTATCCCCCTTCAGGAATAGGGACAGTCAGTCGACCGACTCGTCCAATTAATGCCTCATCCGTCAAACCGATTGATTCTTCAGCATTTGATAGTGGTAACAGGACAAACAAGTAAAGCAGCGTTGTCAATGCGAAAGATCCAACTAACGCGACAGCGAGTCCAATCATCGGAGAGACATGCGCCAAAGCATTTAAAATAAGTCCGATTCCTGCTCCAAGCGCCAAGAAAGATAAGATAACCGCAGGGTTAAACCATCCCTCAAACATATCGAACGCATCGGAGAACAACATGTAAATAAAGGTTCCAAAACCAGCGATGATCAACACCCACCAATACAGTTGATCGATTGCTTCCATTACCACTCCTCCTGTCGACGTCTTCGTTCCATCATCAACACACGCCGAAGTTGTTCGACTTCTAGTGCGAGCTTATCTTCAATCGCATCCCATTCTGAAAGCGGTGACGTGGATAAGTCGTTCGCTTCCCGAGCCCGACCGATGGACCGTTCAATACGTCGTCGATTGTAAAGGTCGACAAGTTCTTGACGTTCAAGTCGCATCATGTTTAAAAAATATTCAACTTCTTTTTGAACTTGAATAACTTGTTCCGTCACGTCCTCAGAAGAATCTTGCATCAGTAGCCGACGCACTCTCACTTGATGAGCCACTAATTTAGCAATCCTCGCCTCGAGTTCGAGAATGTGCTTGTATAATTCCTCTACCTCATCTTGATGCGTGTCATCGCGCCACCACACGTCCACCTCACCTCACTTTTCTCTAATCACTTTCATATACGTTAAAACTTCATCTTCGGTTTCAAAAAAACATAAAAAAATGTAAAATGAATTTGCCAGGAAGAAAGGAAGTGCTCATTTTGGGCAACCAAGTCATTAAACTATCAACCGCATCACAAGAAAAATTAAAAAATCTGTATCATAAGTATGCTGTCACGCCACCACCATATGCGACATTCAGTGCAAAGACACCCGGATTTGTTGTGACGATTTACCAGTCGGGTAAAGTGATGTTCCAAGGAAAAGATGCTGAGACCGAGGCAGTCAAATGGGGAACGCCAGCCGAGAAGAAAAAAGCATCCGCACCAAACACGATATTGCCTGAAGGATTTTCAGATTGGTCAGTCATCGGAAGCGATGAAGTCGGAAAAGGAGATTATTTCGGACCGCTCGTGGTCGTGTCAGCATTTGTCTCACGCAATCAAATCGCTCTCGTCAAAGAACTCGGTGTCAAAGACTCGAAACAGTTATCTGACCCGGAAATTATCCGCATCGCCAGAGATTTGCACGCCACGATTCCTTATCAGAAAGCTACGCTTCATAATTCAACCTACAACAAGATGCAACGGACAATGACGCAAGGGAAGATAACCGCAATTGCCCATAATGCTGCGCTTCATGCATTGATTGAAAAACTCGAACAAAAACCTGATGCCATTTTAATCGACCAGTTTGCTGAAAAACCGGTTTACTATCAACACCTGCGATCAGAACACGATGTCGTTCGCGATGATGTTTACTTTTCAACGAAAGCTGAAGGTCTTCACGTCTCGGTCGCAGCCGCTTCGATTTTAGCTCGTGCATTCTTCTTAAAAGAGATGGACAAGTTAAGTAAACAAGTCGGTGTCACTCTCCCCAAAGGAGCAGGCGCCAAAGTCGATCAAGTGGCCGCAAAAATCATCCAACGTCATGGCCAAGACTATTTACAAAAGATTGCCAAAGTCCATTTTGCAAATACAAAAAAAGCAATCAACTTGAACGAACGTCGCTTGTAGAGGTACAGCATCAAATATGATATACTCATTTTACGGTTAAATGAACTTAAAATTTTTGGAGGATAGCGTTCATGTTGCATTATAAAACCTATACGATTAGTGATGACCATCCTTGGGTCATCTTCATACACGGCGCCGGTGGAAGTTTGTCACATTGGTATCGTCAACTTCGCCCATTCCGTAAAAAATATAATGTGTTACTCGTCGATTTGCGTGGTCATGGTGGTTCTTATGATGAGGAACAATCGCTTAATCAACCCTTGAACGCCTATACATTTGATGTCGTTGCAAAAGATGTAATCGAAGTCATGGACCACTTAGATATCGAGAAAGGTCACATGGTCGGTCTCTCTTTAGGGACGATTGTGATTCAAGCGATGTTCGAACATTATCCGGATCGCATCGCTTCAGTCATCCTCGGAGGAGCGATCGTCAAATTCAATGTCCGCTCCACGATGCTCATCCGTCTCGGCAGTCTCGTCCAAAATTTCGTCCCTTATATGTGGTTATACAAGTTATTTGCGTGGATTTTACTTCCTAAAAAACGTCATAAAAAATCACGGATGATGTTCGTTCGCGACGCAGCGAACTTGTGTCAGCGTGAATTTATCCGTTGGTTCAAGATGACGGAAAATATCAACCCATTATTGAATCAGTTCACATCGATACAAACGAACGTACCGATTCTGTATATAATGGGGGACGAGGACTATATGTTCCTCGAAGCTGTCGAACGAACGGCAAAACATCAGCCTACGGCAAATGTTGAGATTGTTACAGATTCTGGACATGTCGTAAACGTAGATCAGCCCGATCAATTCAATACATTGTCGATGAACTTTATCGATGATCAGATTCAAGCACTCTCGTTAAAAATGAGCTAATATGGACGAAGTTCGGTAACCTCGCACTCGAAATCCAATAAAATAAGGAGCGTTGTCACATGTGGACAACGCTCCTTATTTTTTATGCTCGTAGTTCAGCCCCGTGCTCAGCACGTACTGCCTCAACGATCGTTTCATATGTTGCCGTTACTTCTTCGTCTTGTAACGTTCTTGACGGGTCTTGGAACTTGAGTGAGAAGGCAATCGACTTCTCATCCTCTCCAACATTCTCACCTGTATAAACGTCAAACAAGACGAGGTCAATCAAGAGTGGCCCAGCCGCTTGGCGGATCGTTTGTTCCACTGTCCCAGCCGGAATCGCACGTGGTAAGACGAGTGCCAAGTCTCGTGAAATCGATGGATACCGTGGTACGTCTTGATAAAGAAGCGTTTCGTCCCCGCGAAGTGCTAACAGGTCGAGTTCGAATACATACACTTCTTTCATACCGTAGACGTCTTTCGAAGTTCCTGGATGTACTTGTCCAACATATCCGATGACCTCTCCGTTCATCAAGATGTTCGCCGTACGGCCTGGGTGCATATCGGGCATCGCTACGGCCTCATACGTGACATCAAGGCGAAGCGTTTGGACTAACGTATCGACAATCCCTTTTGCGACGAAATAGTCAACCGGGACCCGTGTTCCTTGCGAACGATGGTCCATCCAAAGACCTGTGACAACGCCAGCCACTCTTTCTTTTTCACGCGGTAACGTATCGCCATGCTCCGTGTAGACTCGTCCCGTCTCGTACAGTGTGACGTTCGATTGTTGACGCGCCGTGTTATAACGTGCCGTCTCCAACAACCCTGGAACGAGCGACGTACGAAGGACAGAGCGCTCTTCACTCATCGGCATCGCCAGACGAACAAGCTGACTGGCTTCTCCTCCGAAGCGTGTCGCATGTGCCTCACTCGTTAACGAGTAAGTGATGGCTTGTGATAAGCCGACACCTTGCAACAAGCGACGTGTCTGTCTGCGCAATCCGTTGATTGCTGGCAAGTAGCCTTTCGATTGAGAGGCAGGTAACGTCGACGGGAGACTATCATATCCGTATAGACGCGCCACTTCTTCTGTAATGTCAGCCGGAAGTTCTAAGTCCGGACGACGTGAAGGAATGTGAACCGTCAACACGTCATCCCCTTCTGTCGTGAGACCGAGACGCTCCAGGATTTGAACAATCGTCTGACGATCGAGTGACATTCCTAAGCGCTTATTGATATAGTCAATCGACACTTCGATTTGGCGGGCACGTGATTCTGCTTCACCCGAACGTACCGCATCTTGAATGGTCCCTCCACTGAGTTCCACAATCAATTGCGCAGCGCGGTCAAGCGCGAGCATGACACGTTCTGGGTCTATCCCTTTTTCGAAGCGAGCACTTGAATCTGAACGAAGACCGAGCGTACGGCTTGTCTTACGAACGGATGCCGAATCAAAGTATGCTGACTCTAGGACGATATCTGTCGTTTTGGCATCCACTTCTGTGTTGGCACCACCCATGACGCCTGCGATTGCGACCGGGGCTTGCCCGTCCGTGATGACCATCATCGATGAATCAAGCGTGCGTGTCACGTCGTCAAGTGTGATTATCTCTTCTCCATTTTCAGCTTGACGGACCACAATCGAGTTGCCGAGTTTTTTCGCATCGAATGCGTGAAGCGGCTGCCCGATTTCAAGCATCACATAGTTCGTCACATCGACAATGTTGTTGATTGGACGGACACCTTCTGCAATCAAGATGTTTTTTAGCCATTGTGGCGATTCTGAAATCGTTACTCCTTTCACTTCACGAGCTGCATAGTACGGACAGTTCGGTGTAGCGAGTTCGATGGACACATCAGATGGTGATGACGATGTGACATCTGCTGTCGGCAACGTGTATGGACGTTCCAAGATGGCCGCAACCTCATGAATGATTCCATAAAGGCTCAAGCAATCTGAACGGTTCGGAGTCAAACCGAGTTCGATGACCTCATCGTTCAAGTCTAGTAAATCGAGTACATCCGCACCGACTTGTACAGATTCACGGAATGTATGAATCCCGTCCTGCTCGTCTTCCCGAATTTGTTTCTTCTCGAATCCAAGCTCCTCGAGTGAACAAATCATCCCTTGTGATTCGACACCACGAAGTTTGGCTTTTTTTATTTTAAGTCCTGGTAAGCGCGCGCCAATTTTGGCCACGATCACATGTTGCTCTTCGCGTACGTTCGGTGCACCGCAGACGATTTGAACAGGGTCACATTCCCCGATGTCTACTTTCGTCACATTTAATTTATCTGCTTCTGGATGTTTCTCACATGAAAGGACACGACCGACGACGATACCAGAAAGTCCCTCTCCGCGATTCGTCACACTTTCGACTTCAATCCCGTTCTTCGTGATCAAGTCACCGAGCGCTTCTCCGCTTAAATCGGATACATCAATATATTGATTCAACCATTTTTTTGAAAGTAACATCTGTCTTCCTCCTTAGAATTGCTCGATAAAACGTAAGTCATTTGTGTAGAAATGGCGGATGTCATCGACACCGTGTTTGAGCATCGCCATACGCTCAACCCCGATTCCGAATGCGAATCCTGACACAATTGATGAGTCATAGCCGGCCATCTCTAGTACATGTGGGTGGACCATCCCGCCTCCAAGAATTTCAATCCATCCGGTTCCTTTACAGACGTTACAGCCTTTCCCACCACATTTGAAGCAAGAGATATCCACTTCGACCGATGGTTCCGTGAACGGGAAGAAGCTCGGACGGAGACGAATCTCGCGCGCTTCACCGAATAACTGCTTCACGAATACTTCAAGCGTCCCTTTTAAATCTGCCATCGAGATGGATTCATCGACAACGAGTCCTTCGATTTGCATGAACTGATGCGAATGCGTCGCATCGTCCTCATCACGACGATACACTTTGCCTGGGCAAATGATACGAATTGGCTTCCCGTTCGCCTCTAACATCGTCCGAGCCTGCACAGGTGACGTATGGGTACGGAGCAACGTCTCCTCCGTGATGTAGAACGAGTCTTGCATGTCTCGTGCCGGGTGGTCTTTTGGTAAATTGAGCATTTCAAAATTGTAAAGATCTGTCTCGACTTCAGGACCTTCTGCGATTGTATACCCGAGTCCAACGAACAAGTCTTCCATTTCGTCGATGATTTGTTGTAAGAGATGACTTTGTCCAGGAGTCGATGTACGCCCTGGAAGTGTTACGTCAAGCGTTTCCGCTTTTAGTTTCTCTTCGAGTTCAATCGCCTTCACTTCTTCAATTCGAGCATCTAGTGTGCTTTGAATCGCTGTACGAACTGTATTGGCCAACTCACCGATGACAGGACGTTCCTCAGCAGATAACTTGCCCATACCACGAAGTACCTCAGTCATCGGTCCTTTTTTACCTAAATACTTGATACGGACATCATTTAATGATTTTTGTGTGGATGCCTGTTTGATTTCTTCTAACGCTTCCACCTGTAACTGTTCTAATTGTTCTTTCATGTGTTTGCTTCCTCCTCTACATAAAAAAGTCCCTTCAGTCGTTGACTGAAGGGACGAATCATCGCGGTACCACCCTACTTGGCCAATTCATGGCCCACTTGAACAGCATCGATATCGTGATGCCAAACCGGTGTTGTCTCCAACACGACTCCAGAGTGAATTCAGCGACGAATCCGGCAAAGGCTCTCAGTCACGGCCATTGCTCCCTGAACGGAATCGGTCATTCGCTTACTATGTTCTTTCAACGTCATATCCTATTCATCGATGTGTTTAACCTATCACGTTTTTCACGCGCTGACAAGATTATTGTAACGCGATGCGATACATTAAAATACCGGCAGCGACCGCTGCATTGAGCGATTCTGCGTCACCGAGCACCGGAATATGCACACGGGTGTCACAGAGTGACAACACATCATTGTGCACACCTTGCGCCTCGTTCCCGATGACTAGGGCCACCTTGTCTTCGAATGCAACTTGTTCATACGATGTCGCTTTTGAGAGGGCTGTCCCATATACGTGGAATCCATCCTCTTTCAGCTCGGGCAATTTTTCAAGCAAGTCGACCGAGGTCACGTTCACGTGAAACAAGGACCCTTGTGTGGCGCGTACAACTTTAGCGTTGAACGGATCGACCGTCCCTTTCCCGAGTAACACCGTATCGAACCCGGCAGCATCTGCCGTCCGAATCATCGTACCGAGATTACCCGGGTCTTGTACTCGGTCTAATACGAGTACTTTCTTCATCTTCCGTTCAACCGGTGTCATCTTGACAACGGCAAACACACCTTGTGTCTTCTCCGTTTCTGAAAGAAGGTCGGCGACGTGATCGGATAACTCGAGAACCGGCATATCTTCTAGTCGCCACGTTCCTTTTGGTGCATACGACTCAGCCATGATGAGTTGAACGAGTCGACCGGCACGAATGGCCTCATCTACTAAATGTTCTCCTTCTACAAGGAATTGACCCGTTTCTTGACGACCCTTTTTTGTCATGAGTCGTTTTAATCGCTTAATCGTCTCGCTCTTCGTAGACGTAATCTTCGTCATATTATCCCTCTTTCAACCATTGGACCGTCTCGTGGTCTAAACGTTTCGTCAATGCGACGACGAGTTGTACGGCTGCCTCGTAATCATCTTGATGGATGATTGACACGTTCGTGTGTAAATAGCGGACCGGCACTGTCAATGCGATGGTTGGCATCCCGATTCCAGAAAGGTGGAATCGCCCAGCATCCGTTCCGCCACCTGGCGTTAAGTCCAATTGATACTTAATGTCTTGCTCTTTGGCCACGTCAACGATGAGATCGACAAGGCGTGGGTTCGTTATAGTAGTCGCATCAAAGAAGATGACTTGAACCCCGTCACCAAGTTTTGATAAGCCTTCTGCTTGCGTCATTCCTGGCGTATCACTTGGAATGCCCGTATCGACTGCGATTGCTACATCTGGTTGAATCAAGTTAGCCGCCGTTACGGCTCCACGTAATCCGACTTCTTCTTGTACGGTTGCCCCTGTATAGACGACACCTGGGAACGATTCTTCTTTCAACCGTTTCGCAGCTTCAATCGCAATCGCGCATCCAATGCGGTTATCCCATGCTTTTGCCATCAAGAAGTTTTCATTTTTCATGACTGTGAATTCACAATGTGGAACGACTATGTCACCCGGACGAATTCCCCATTCAGCTACTTCGTCTTTAGACGTTGCTCCGATGTCTAAGAACATATCTTTGATTTCAACCGGCTTTTTACGTGCTTCAGGCGGAAGCACATGCGGTGGTTTCGCACCGATCACTCCTGGAATTTTTTCACCAGCACGTGTCACGACATTCATTCGCTGTGCTAAGAGAACTTGGTTCCACCAGCCACCGAGCGCCTGGAAACGAAGGAAACCGCCTTCTTCCACACGCGTCACCATAAAGCCGACTTCATCCATATGACCCGCAATCATGACACGCGGACCTTCAGCGTCTCCTGTCACTTGTCCAAACAGACTGCCGAGCCCATCCTGTTCAAACGACTCGACATGCGGCTCGAGGTATTCACGCATCAATTGACGAACTTCCCCCTCATTTCCCGGGACTCCCGTCGCATCCGTCAAACGCTTTAACATATGTAACGATTCATTCATACCCATCCGCTCCTTTATATTAATATCCTTGATTTTGTCGCTCATGGTTTACTTCGTTTTTATTCATGTACGCCATTAATATGAGTTGCTCATTAAAACCGAGTGTATAACCAAGTTCAAGATAAGCTGCCATCAGCGTCTCGTACATGGCTTCTGTTTTCGAAAGACCAAAGTTCGTCACTTTTCGATAAATATCTAAAAAAGCATCAGTCGCATCAAGATATGAGCTTCCTGCAGGAAAGACGTCTCGTTCATATCCGAGCGCAAGTCCAAGTGATAATAAGAAATGAATACCGTCCACATATTCTTCTAAGATCACATCTTGAGGCGACGGTCCTTTCTTCGACCAAAACTTAAAGCTACGTGTTTCGTTAGCCAGTTCACCGAGCTCGACAAGCAGCGCCACTAACCGTTCATCGAATTGATTACCGGTTAATCCATGTTGTTCTTTGATCCGCTCGTCTAATTCGCGCTGTCGATCAAACAATGTTGTCCAGTTCACCGGATGTTCCTCCCCTATTTCAACTTATAGCAGTACTAAAATCATTAAAGACCAGCCCACCGCTAAAATCAATACTTGTAATTGGAGCAATTTTGGGGCATGAACAGTCTTTTTGCGAGTCAAATGAAGACCGAACAAGGCACCAATGGCTCCTCCCGCATAAGCGTATAGTACGTTGAAATCGCCATTGCCGTGCGTATACCGTTTGGCTTGGATATAGGTGTATATGTTCAAGACGATGAGCGCAATTGCAACGATTGCCACAATCGATTGATTCATAAACGTTCCTCCTTCTCTTCATTCTAAAAAATTTTTAAGAAAAAAGAAAGCGCCGAGAGAGTGTCTCGGCGCTGTCGATTGAACGATTACGCGTTCAATTTTGATTTAGCTGTTTCAGCGAGTGACGCGAATGCCTGTGCATCTGTCACAGCAAGCTCAGCAAGCATCTTACGGTTGATGTCGATTCCTGCAAGCTTGAGGCCGTGCATCATACGGCTGTATGAGAGACCGTTTGTACGTGCTGCCGCATTGATACGTGTGATCCAAAGACGACGGAAATCACGTTTCTTTTGACGACGGTCACGGTAAGCGTACATGAGTGATTTCATGACCTGTTGTTTTGCTACTTTAAATAGAATGTGTTTCGAACCAAAGTATCCTTTGGCAAGTTTAATTTGCTTTTTACGACGTTGACGAGTCGTATAACCGCCTTTTACGCGTGGCATATGGATTCCCTCCTAAATTGTTTCTGTATTACTTCGCGATCATGTTGCGAATGCGTTTGAAGTCTCCAGCTGATACGATAGCGCCTTTACGGAGCTTACGTTTCGCTTTAGTCGATTTGTTCGCGAACAAGTGACTAGTGTAAGCGTGTGAACGCTTGAGTTTACCTGATGCTGTACGTTTGAAACGTTTTGAAGCACCGCGGTGCGATTTCATTTTCGGCATGAGTATTTCCTCCCCACTGAGAATCGATGATTAATCTTCTTTGTTCGGAGCCAGCACTAAGAACATGCTGCGTCCTTCCATCTTCGGCTTTTGTTCAACTGTTGCCAAATCGGCACATTCCACTGCCATTTTGTCCAAAACACGTTTCCCGATTTCCGAGTGTGTGATGGCACGTCCGCGGAAACGAATCGAAGCCTTCACTTTATTTCCTTTTTCAAGGAACTTGCGTGCGTTACGCAATTTTGTTTGGAAATCGTTGTCCTCGATTGTTGGACTGAGACGTACTTCTTTCATTTGGATAACTTTTTGGTTTTTACGCGCTTCTTTCTCCTTTTTCTGGAGTTCGAAACGGTACTTCCCGTAATCCATAATTTTAGCGACCGGTGGATTTGCTTTATCCGCGACTAAGACCAAGTCTAGTTCCGCTTCTTCAGCTAAACGTAACGCATCGTTACGTGATTGTACACCGAGTTGTGCACCGTCTGCGCCAATGAGACGTACTTCACGGGCACGAATGTTTTCGTTGATAAAGAGCTCTTTGCTAATGGTTAGCACCTCCATCGTGCAATTGCACGAGATTTAGATTGACAAGACAACATGGCAATAAAAAAAGCGTCGGCAGTTTCCCACCCACACATCAGTTGAGGTCATAAAACGGCACACGACGCCGAATGAACCAAGAACTTGATGGACCTGCCTGATGACTCTCAGACGAGGTGAAAAGCGGGTGCTTCTACTTTGTTGTTTTTAATCACTATGTCATCTTAGCACTAGCAGGAAAAGATGTCAAGATGTCGCGCATGAATAATTGGTAGCTCACACTTTTATGATGATACCAGTCATTCTCTCGTTTCGCAATACCTTTTCAAAGGGAATAATCAAATATCAAAGGAGGGATTTACATGAATTGGCGAAAAGACGTCTCGCGAGAACATGACTATCACGAGCAAGTTCAGCAGATTGTCAGTAAAACAATGCAAGCACACGGCTTAGAGAACGAAAAATTGCAAGCTGTATTAACGGACTTATTAGAAGAAATGAATCGTATCACATTGAAAATCGTCGATGATCACGAGTCGGCACAAAATTATATTCATAAACGGTGGTATTAAAAAAGGGCAACGCCCTTTTTTTAATACCCTTTAGTTCGTGAGCGATTTGAAGAAGTTACTGATTGCCTCAAACAAACGAGCAAAGAATCCTTTTACTTCTTCTTGCTCGAGGAAAGCCTGAACGTCTTGTCCCGCATCTTTCAATCCATTACTGATTGATGACCAATCTAAATTTGCTTGTTGCATATTCTCGAACAGGGTTGTCAATTGATCGAGCTGCCCTTCAGATAGCTGAACGTTATTTTGATTCAATACTTGAATGACGATGTCACGAATCTCAACATTGGTCTCCGGCATTTGGTTCGCGATTTCAGCCTTAATGTCATTCATGAGACCGGCCACATCCTCTTGACCGACCGTCTTACCGATTTCAGACGTGACCGCAAGTTCTTCTTGCGCGAGCTCTTTTCGTTCATCAGACAATTTGATCCCCGTTTCGGCCGCAGTTTGGTCATACGCCTTCATGATTCCTGTCAATGCGGACGTACCCGTCACGTTAATTGGCGACGTGATATAGATATCCGCATCCGTTACACCAGCTGTGACAAGGGCGTTCGCATACATATCTTTCGTGACCCACGTCACATTCTCCGTTTGAATATCGAGGCCGGTCCCATCTGTCAATTTGATTCGGGCCGAAGAATACATGCCGCCCCCACGTTGCGCCTGTGGGACGGAGTCTCCTAAATATTTCTCTTCATCCGCGGCAGTCGCGATAATCGGTTCGATTCCTTCTGGTGCTTCCATGCGCTCAAGTACCCATTTCTCTTGTTCTGAAGATAAAGATTCACCAAGCGTCACAATCGTGTCGTTGACGATCGCTTCCGCCCCGACTTTCGGAAGCGCACCCGTAAAGACGATGGTCCCGATGGTAAGTGCCAATACCGGCTTCATATAATTCATCAATTATCACTCCTTATGTTTACGATACGTGTAGATGACCAAATACACATCCGTCTATAGACCGAAAAAAACCACCTTTCTGGTTGGAAAGGTGGTCCCTCACTTAGCGTGAACGATTCGCAATCTCTTCTGTGAGCGATGCGATGAATTCATCAAGTGACGCAGAAACTTGTTCCTGCTGACCGTAGCGGCGAATGTTGACCGCACGTTCATCACGCTCTTTGTCTCCAAGAACGAGCGTCATCGGAATCTTCTTCATTTGTGCTTCGCGAATCTTATAGCCGAGTTTTTCGTCACGGAGATCCGTTTCGACACGGACGCCACGTTTGACGAGTTCTGCCTTCACTTCAGCGACGTATTCGTCGTGAACATGCGAGACAGGAATCAATTTCACTTGAACCGGTGCAAGCCACGTTGGGAATGCACCTTTGTATTCTTCAATCAAGTATGCAACAAAACGTTCCATCGTCGAGACGACACCCCGGTGCAATACGATCGGACGGTGGTCTTTCCCGTCCGGACCAGTGTACGTTAAATCAAAACGTTCTGGAAGTAAGAAGTCGAGTTGGACAGTCGAGAGTGTCTCTTCCTTCCCGAGCGCCGTACGTACTTGTACATCAAGTTTCGGTCCGTAGAATGCCGCTTCTCCTTCTGCCTCGAAGTACGGAAGCTCAAGCTCGTCCATCGTCTCTTTCAATTGGCTCTGCGCCATCTCCCAAATCGCATCGTTATCGAAGTACTTCTCTTTATCGGCGGGATCGCGATACGAGAGACGGAAACGATAATCTTTAATACCGAAATCAGCATATACTTCTTGAATCAAATGAACGATGTCTTTAAACTCCTGTTTCATCTGTTCTGGTGTGACAAACGTATGCCCATCATTCAAGACCATGTAACGGACACGTTGTAATCCTGTGAGTGCTCCAGACATCTCATAACGGTGCATTCCCCCGAGCTCAGCGATACGGAGTGGGAGTTCACGGTACGAACGTGGCTCGTGTTTGTAGATCGTCATATGATGCGGGCAGTTCATCGGACGAAGGACGAGTTCTTCGTTGTCCATCTCCATTTTCGGGAACATGTCATCTTGGTAGTGGTCCCAGTGCCCAGAAGTCTTATACAAGTCTACCGAACCGAGAACCGGCGTGTACACGTGTTGATATCCGAGTTCAAGTTCTTTATCGACGATATAGCGTTCAACCGTACGGCGAATCGCTGCTCCTTTCGGAAGCCACATTGGAAGACCTTGACCTACTTCTTGTGAGACGAAGAAAAGGTCGAGTTCCTTTCCGAGTTTACGATGATCGCGCTCTTTCGCTTCTTCAAGAAGACGCAAGTGTTCTGCGAGTTGTTCTTTCGTCGCCCAAGCCGTTCCATAAATACGCTGTAGCATCTTGTTGTCAGAGTCACCACGCCAGTATGCACCGGCCACGCTCATCAATTTAAAGATTTTCAACTTCGAAGTCGATGGGACGTGTGGCCCTCGGCAAAGGTCGAAGAATTCACCTTGATGATAAATTGTGAGTGTCTCCTCAGCTGGAATGTCTTCAATCAATTCGATCTTAAGTGGATCTCCGAGCTCTTTATAACGAGCGAGCGCCTCATCGCGAGAGACAACTTCACGTGTAATCTCTAAGTTTTCATCGACGATGCGTTTCATCATTTTTTCAATCTCAGGAAGGTCTTCCTCGTTGATTCGACGGTCCATTTCGATATCGTAATAGAATCCGTTCTCAATTGTTGGACCGATTCCAAAATAGATATTGTTGTCTTCCCCATACAGACGCTTGATTGCCTGTGCCATCAAGTGTGCTGAAGAGTGACGCATCAAATCGAGCCCATCTTCTGAATCTGGCATGACGAGTTCGATTTTTCCGTCATGTTCAATCGGGCGACGGTAATCAATGAGTTTCCCGTCAATCTTTGCTGCGATTGCTTTTTTACGAAGTCCCGGGCTGATTGAGCCTGCGACGTCTTCTGCTGTGATACCGGCCTCAAACTCCTTTACGGCGCCATCTGGAAATGCTAATTGAATCATGTACATCTTGTCCCCTCTCAAAAAAGAATATAAAAAAAGCCCATCCCTCAAAAAGGGACGAGCTTTGATTCTCGTGGTACCACCCTCGTTCCCAAGCAATATGCTTGGCTCGAACACACGATAACGAGTGTGAATCGCCGCACGATTAGCCCGTACGGTGCTCGGAGGGAGTAAATACATCGTCGTCGTTAGGAAGCTTGCACCGCCCTTCCCTCGCTAAAACTCGTCTCAATGATTCATATCCTCTTCTATGCATCACTTATATGGTTCTTAGTATAGTCAACTCGGCCAATAAATACAATCCTTTACCGACGGCGATTTTCACCCTTTAGTTCAATTTGGGTCGTCGTCGTTGAAATCCGTTGCATGAGACGCTGCGCCTTCATTTTATTTTGCGCGGACCCATCGATTGAAAAATGTGTTTCAAGTTCTTCTCCACTAAAATTCGAACTATAGAGCGTCGGTAATCGATGCATCATTCGATATTGAAGAATGATCCCAAACAGCTCATCACGTACCCAAGGACTAATCGCCTCAGCCCCGATATCATCAATCAACAAAACAGGAACATGTTGAAACGATGTTAAAAACGAATCGAACGAGTCTGTGCGGATTTTCCGTTTCGCTTCTGATACAAAGCCAGGGGCGTGGACCAAAATCGTCTCGACATCCGCCACTTTCAACTCGTTGGCGATTGCTGCGAGTAGATACGTTTTTCCTACGCCGAAGCTTCCATGTAGATAGAGGCCGTTCACTTTTTGTCCCGACTTCATTCCCGTTACGAAGCGCATGGCTTCACGAAGTGCGATTTTACGTGCATCATCTGCCCAATCAAATGATTCGAAGCTCGCCTCGCGCACTTCCTCCGGCAAAAATAAACTCTTAAACTTCCGGTCCATCTCCTTTTGTCGTCTTGCTTGCCGATGGGCGACCGTTTCTTCATAACGAATCGCGATCTGCCCTAAATCGACATAAAGCACAGGTTGATGACCCGGGATGACAGCCTGTTCGTCGATGAACGTTTTGCCATCCATCTGTTCAGCATACTCACTCAGTTTCGTGAATCCGATTTCAATCGCTTTCTCCTCTAACTCAGGATGAGCGTTTAAAAAGGCAATCACACCCGGGTGATTTAAAGTTCGTTTGCGAATCGACTCATACGCCTCACGTACTTCTTTTCGATTCATCAACTGAGACAGCGACTGGTTGATTCGTTCCATCCCCTCACCCCTTCTCTTTCAATTCATTCAATAGTTTCACAAGCTCCGCATCATCTGGGACGGACGATTCGAGTTCCTTCTTCCTTGCCTGATCGTAAGACCGTTGTTGTTTCGCTTCATCCTCGAGCCACTTCGGCATGTCTCCTTGGTGGTTCTTACGACGTGACCCAACAGTCGTTCGTTGCCCATTTTCTCGTTTTTGCTGTTTCTTCTCAATCAGTGCATCTTGTGTCTCTTCACGCTCTAACGCTTCTTTCGCATTCGTATAGCCTGCTGTCTTCCAGCTTGTCCCAATGCGAAGGACGTAGTTCTCGTTCAGACGAGTCTGCTTCTTCACTTCAATGCAATAATAGAAGAGCGCGTTGATGACACCCGGAGCGAGACCGAGTGTATCGACAAGTTCGATGACTAACTGCTCATCACTTTTAGAGAGTTGTGGCGTCTTTCGTAAAGTAGACACGTATTGATGAGGGTGCGCGGACTCCATCACCTCTGGGTCATGAAGATCCCCAAGCTTCGTCTCCTCAAGTTCCACCGTTTTCTCTTTTCGGTGACGGGTCTGTTTCTTCTTCAGCTGCAATACCATTTGACGACAGCCGTCCCGTTTTTCTTGTTCACTGAGCGGAAGATATGCTTCGTGGACAAAATATTCTTTCAACATCTCAGCCATCGTCTCTTCATCGAGTTGAGAAACATACGCAAGTTTCGTAATTGTTTCATCTAATTTTTTTGTAAAAAAGCCAACTGGGAAATTCGTCAGTTTTTTCACAATGCCCATATCGAACGAATAGTTAATTTCAATCTTCGCACGATCCGGTTTTTCGTAATTTTTTTGAGTGAACGCCCGGTGATTGACTCCTTTGACGTCGAACACTTCATTGAAGTCTTTCGTCACCTCGACGATACCGGCCGGCAATGGGTCGATTGTAAAACGTCCTTGCAGTTGCTTAAAACGCACTTCTCCAACTTTATAAAAAAGGAAGCTTGATAACAGCCCATCATTTAAAAACGTGTGCGGTGCGAGCGGAACTCGCAACTGATAAACGTATTGAGTTAATCGGGCATCTTTCGTTTTGTAGGTACGTACTAATCCGATTGCTTCTAGCCGGAATAAACTATCGGTCAATTCATTGATTGAGTACTCTAACATCTCACACAATGCACTGTGTGACATATAGTTCGATTTCATTTTACCGGGCTTCAATTCGCTCCATAGCGTCTGATAAAGCGCGAGCGCCTTCACCCCGATAACCGGTTGATATAGGTGATAGAGGGACTGATACGATTCACGGTCGACAAGACCCGTACTCATAATCAATAGTTCGTCTGTCCCAAAAATTGTACGTTCTTTCTCCATGGCTCTCTCCCTTGAAAAAGGGCGACCAGCAGGCCGCCCTTTAGTTGGTCGAATTTTCTTGCTTCATTAAATCTTCAAGTTCTTTAAAGAACACCGTGATGTCTTTAAATTGGCGATAAACTGAGGCAAATCGAACATATGCGACTTCATCTACACGCGCCAGTTCATTCATCACCAGCTCCCCCACTTGCTCACTCGGAATCTCTGACTGCGCGAGGGCTCGAAGTTGCTGTTCTACTTTTGTCACAACTCCTTCAAGTTGTTCTAAGGTAACCGGTCGTTTTTCACACGCCCGAATGATGCCGCGGAGTACTTTTTCACGACTGAACTCTTCACGATTTCCATCTTTCTTTACAATAATGAGAGGTGTCTGTTCGACTGTCTCAAATGTCGTAAACCGATAACCGCACTTTTCACATTCACGACGACGTCGAATCGAATAATGGTCTTGCACCGGTCGGGAATCGAGCACTCTCGTTCCATTGTGATCACATTTCGGACAACGCATGCTCAAGCCTCCTTATCGTTCGACAGTTTTATTTCCTATAGCACGTAGCGGGAATTGCTGTGAGAGTGCCTCGTAATAGTGAGCTACAATTTGTGCAAGGTCTACACCGAGTCGCTGTTCACGATTCAGAGTGAAGTCAACCGCTGTACGCCCGCCGTCAACTTGTACGATTGTGACGAGTCCATCCCATCCTTCTCCGATGAATGAAAGTTCTCCACGGTTCGTATCGATTCGACGTACCAACTGACCTTTTGATTGAATGAGTTCTTCTAGCCACTGTATGATGGCATTCGGAGATGCCGCATAGTAGCGTGTCTGCAATGACTCGTTTTTATGAGTGTCTTTCGTTTCAATATGTGTTTGTAACTTATCTAACAGTCCCATAATTCACCTCAACGCTTGAGTTATATACGTTAAGCATATCAAAATTAAGGCGACAACAAAACATTTAAAAGGGCTGACCGTCAAACGGCCAGCCTCAAAAGGTTCTTCAGAATTATTTAGTTAATGCAACTTGTGCTTCAGGAACACGAATTGGTCCCATTCCACGTTCAAGTTTAACATCTTCACGTACTTTTGCATCCAAGCCTTCGGCGATATACTGCGATGCCGTAGCCGGATCGATTCGATCTCCACATGTGAACACGTCAACTGACGCGTACCCATGTTCAGGGAAACTGTGAATCGTTAAGTGTGATTCTGAAATGATGACGACCCCACTCACGCCGTGCGGCGCAAATTTGTGGAATGCGACTTCGCGGACTTCAGCGCCCGAACGAAGAGCAGCATCGACGAACAAACGCTCGATGTAGTCGATATCATTTAATTTGTCGGGATTGCACTCCCAAAGTTCTGTAATAATGTGACGTCCCATAGTATCCATATTAGTGGATCCCCCTTTACATCAATGGTCTCAAAGTAGTTGATGATCACTCACTTTGTGCCTGAATCGCCCACAACCACGGGGGAAAGTTAGTCCTAAGAGGTCCTAACCCTTTAAGTTGCGTTTGTCAGACCAATTGAAGTTCACGAAACTGAGTGTAACGTGTTTAGGACATCGTTACAAGACATTTGATTAAAAAAATTAGAAATATTTTTTTGTCCGTAATATTTTTTATACGTGTGTTTCTCGTTGTCCAATTTGTAGATAGCTAGCCACCATGTCTAATAAGTCCACGACACGGCATGAGTAGCCCCATTCATTGTCATACCATGCGAGTACTTTGACATGATTTCCTCCGAGGACCATCGTCGAATCCATGTCGATAATCGATGAGCGGTCGTCCCCGTTAAAGTCGATGGAGACGAGCGGTTCTTGGGAAACACCTAAAATACCCGTCATTTCTCCGAACGCTGCCCGTTCGAACGCTTTATTGACTTCATCGATTGTTACATCTCGGTGGAGTTCCACGACCAAGTCGACGAGTGATACGTTCGGAGTCGGAACACGGAGCGCCATTCCGTTCAATTTCCCTTGAAGTTCGGGCAATACGAGCCCAATCGCTTTCGCCGCTCCCGTCGATGTCGGGATAATCGAACTACCACAAGCACGCGCCCGCCGTAAGTCTTTATGCGGGTTATCAATATTATTTTGGTCATTCGTATAGGCGTGTACGGTCGTGATTAGTCCCGTCTCAATACCGAACGTCGAATGCAAGACTTTCACGACCGGTCCGAGACAGTTCGTCGTACACGATGCGTTTGAAATAATATGGTCTTCTTCAGGACGATAATCACGATCATTGACCCCCATCACGATCGTACGCAAATCTCCTTTACCCGGCGCAGTCAAAATCACTTTTTTTGCCCCTGCGTCCAGATGAAGTCTAGCTCCGACATCAGAGTTGAACTTCCCTGTCGCTTCAACCACGATATCGATTTCAAGGTCCGCCCAAGGCAAACATGACGGATCGCGTTCTGAAATCAGTTCAATTCGTTTCCCATCGACTTCGAGCGTATCCCCATGCGCGCGAACGGTCAATTCAAATGGTCCATGTATAGAATCATGTTTGATGAGATGCGCGAGTGTTTCCGCCGGATAACTTGCGTTAATCGCCACCACTTCATGACGCCCCTCGATCATCAATTTCCGAAATACCATTCTCCCAATTCGACCAAATCCATTAATCGCCACTTTTGTCCCCATGCTAGATCCCCCTTTTTCTACATTACGGTTTCATTATAACGGATACTTGTAAGCGTTTTCACTATGAATCGTCACATTTCTTTCACTTTTCTTTGTTTATTTTTTGAAAATGAGGGAAATTTCTTCTCGTAAAGCAAAAGAGAAAGGAGGCGTCGTGATGTTTGATTGGGGAGATATCGATAAATTTTTCATTTCGTTCTTCATCATTTTACCGATTGTGACGTTGATTCACGAGTTAGGACATTATTTCTTCGCAAGATTATTCGGAGGCACTCTCGATATGCAAATCGGGACCGGAAAAAAATTGTTCAAAATAGGGCATCTACAAGTGAATCGTGTCTACTTTTATGATGCATGGTGTCAGTTTTCAGATTTGAAGTGGAGCAATAAAGTTACTCGCTCTCTCGTTTACGGTGGGGGCGCAATTTTCAACTTGGCGAGCATTCTCATTTTAAACGGATTTATTCTTCAACAAGAAATCGAGCCTACTCTTTACACGTATCAATTCGCCTATTTCTCGTTCTACTATATCTTTTTCTCTCTCTATCCAATTTATTATTCAAGTGGTCACCCAAGTGACGGCCGAGCGATTTATGATACATGGAAAAAAGGATCGCCTGAATCCGACCCTTTGAATTAAAAAAAGGCGATCATTCGATGGCACTGAAAAACCTCTGCTCTTGCCTTACAGGAACAGAGAAAAAGCAAGGAATACAGAGGAGCGTCATCCCTGATTGGGACGACGCTCCTCTGTTTAGAATCATTTAGGATTTTTCAGCGCCTTCAATCATTCGGCTTTTTTTTGTATGGATTTAAATTGATCGACTAAGCGGTCAATTTGGGAAGGTAACTCCCCCAATGCCCCGTTGTTATTCACAAGATAATCAGCCTGATGCTTTTTATCTTCAATCGGGATTTGCGAATGGATGCGTGCGAGCGCCTCTTCTTTTGTCAACCCATTCCGTTCCATGAGACGCATCAATTGAATTTCTTCGCGACAATAGACGACAACCGAATAGTCGACGAGGTCAAGCATTGTTCCTTCGAATAAAAGGGGAATGTCAAAAATGACGACCGGTTCACCGGCTGTCTCGTGTGTTCGCATCTGTTCTTTCATCTCTTCGCGAATCGCAGGATGCATTAGTTGGTTTAATTGCTGACGCTTCGTTTCATCATGAAAGATTTCACGTCCTAATGCAGGGCGATTCAATAGATCACCATCAAAACATTTCGGGAATGCCGCCTTTACACCTTCGATTGCCTTTCCCTCAGGCTCAATGACCTTTCTCGCAATCAAATCAGCATCGATAATCGGAATCCCTCGCTCTCGAAACAATCGAGACACTGTGGACTTTCCGGTTGCAATCCCACCCGTTAATCCAATTTTCAACATATTCGCCCACCCCTTAACGTTGTTGACAGTTCGGACAAAAATGCGTACCACGCCCGCCTAGTTTCATCTTTTCAATTTCATGACCACAACGACGACACGGCTCACCGGCTCGCCCGTATACATACAGCCTCTCTTGGAACGTTCCAGTCACACCGTCGGGGTTCGTATAACTACGTATCGTACTTCCCCCACGCTCGATTGCCTCTGTTAGGACGGCGACCGCTTCTACCCGTACACGCTCTACTTCTTCACCTGATAGACTCGCGGCCGTTCGTATCGGATGAATACCAGCACGAAATAACGTTTCGTCTACATAAATATTACCCAATCCAACAAAAATCGATTGATCGAGGAGGGCGGTCTTGATGGCACGGGACTTCATCCGCCCTAAACGCTGATGTAGTGCCTCTCCGGTCACACGCTCGTCAAACGGCTCGTAAGCAAGCAATGAAAGTGGCGGTGTTGTATGAATCGTTTCGTTTGTCCGCAACTCCATCGTACCAAACTTACGTACATCATTATAATGCAGGGTAGATTGGTCAGTGAATGTGATGACGATATGTGTATGTTTCACCGGTTCTGTGAATGTCTCGTACGGAAAGAATTTCCCCTCCATGCGTAGATGTGAGACGAGGTACCCGTTCGTTAATTTAAACAAGATGAATTTCCCTCGCCTTTCTACATCCATAATGGTCTCTCCAACCAAGTGGTGAACCCACTCTTCTGCATCGAGTCCACGAATAATTTTAGAGTCGAGCACATCGACAGCCTGAATCGTCTTTCCTGAAACGACAGGTCGCAGTCGACGACAGACTGTTTCAACCTCTGGTAATTCTGGCATACTTACTACCTTCCTATCCTCTTATTTCGTATCGAACCAAGTGGTTCCTACTGCACCGTCAGCGCGTAATGGTACATCGAGTGTAACCGTATGTTCCATCGCTTCGGTCACCAGTTTTTCTAATGCTTCCATCTCTTCAGCAGGACCCTCAAAAATCAATTCATCGTGTACTTGTAACAATAGTTTTGACTGAAGGTGCGACGTTTTGAGGGCATGATTGACATCAATCATCGCTTTTTTGATAATATCGGCTGCCGTTCCTTGAATCGGGGTATTGATGGCAGTACGTTCAGCAAATCCACGCAAGTTGAAATTACGAGAGTGAATATCCGGTATGTTTCGACGGCGTTTTAACATCGTTTCAACAAATCCGTGTTCTCGAGCACGTTCAATAGCCGCATCCATGAATGTCTTTACACCAGGGAACTGTTCGAAATACGTATCAATAAACGTTTGTGCTTCTTTACGTGTAATTCCAAGATTTTGCGAAAGTCCATAATCACTGATTCCATAGATGATTCCAAAGTTAACTGCTTTCGCCTGACGACGCATAAGCGAAGTCACTTCTTCTTTCGAGACTTTAAAGACGTTCGCCGCCGTCGATGTATGGATGTCCTCGTCGTGTAAGAATGCCGCAATCATTTTTTCATCTTGAGACATGTGCGCCATGATGCGAAGTTCGATTTGCGAATAATCGACCGCATAGAGTACCCAGTTTGGTTCACTTGCAGTGAACGCCTTGCGGATGCGTCGTCCTTCTTCTAATCGAATCGGGATGTTTTGAAGATTCGGGTTGACCGACGAGAGTCGTCCAGTTTGCGTCAACGTCTGTGTGTATCGGGTGTGGATCTTGCCGTCTTCCTTCACGACTTTCTGTAATCCCTCGACATAGGTCGACTGCAATTTACCAAGTTCTCGATAATGCATGATTTTCTCGATGATCGGGTGGAGCGGCGCTAACTTTTCAAGCACATCAGCCGCTGTCGAGTATCCCGTCTTCGTTTTTTTCACGGGAGGAAGCGCTAATTTTTCGAACAAGATGACCCCTAGTTGCTTTGGTGAATTGATGTTGAATGGTTCTCCGGCCAACTCATGAATCGTCACCTCAAGCGTACTAAGACGTTCTCGAAGGTCCGCCTCCATATGTTGAAGCGTTTCGATATTAACATGTATGCCTGCCCATTCCATTTCTGCTAAAACAGACACGAGCGGTTTTTCGAGTGCCTCATACAGTTCTGTCTGTTCATTATCCTTCAACTCGGAGAGGACACGTTCAAATAACGTATAAATCGCATGTGCTTTTTCAGCGAGATGTGAATGGAACGCATCTTCCTCAGGAACTTTAATTTTTGCACCTTTCCCATAAACCATTTCATCTTCTTCAAGATGATAGGCGAAATGAGAAGCGATCGAACTAAGTGACGTTCCACCAGATAGATTTAGTAAGTATCCGGCAACGAGTAAATCCTCGTACCCTTGAAGCGATAGCTGTTGACGTTTCAACTGAATGATTGTCTGTTTGGAATCGAGACAAACCGTCGCCCTAGATTCATCTTCAATCCATTCCTTGACCGGCTCTTCTTGTAACAAAGTCACGTCACCAATCGTCACCCCACGTTCTGATGCAATCGCCACCCCGACAATTTCTTCTTCGAAATAATCATCGTGCAGTTGCTCAAGAAACAGGACCGCTCGAGACAAATCTTGTTCAGAAAGGTCGATTGTCGGCCGCGCTTCTTTTTCGACCGTTTCTTCTGTAGCGCTGTCCGACAGTTTTCCGATTAACGATTTGAATTGGAGTTCCATGAATAAAGGCTTCACGACGGAAGCGTCATACGATTTAAAGACGAGATCGTCTACAGACACATTCAATGGAACGTCCGTATAAATCGTTGCCAACTGTTTTGACATTTTTGCTTCTCGCTCGTTCGCCTCAACTTTTTCTTTTTGTTTCCCTTTTAGCTCATCCGTATGTTCGTAAAGGGCTTCGACCGTGCCATACGTTGAAATCAACTTCAACGCCGTCTTCTCCCCAACACCTGGAATACCGGGAATATTATCGGACTTATCGCCCATTAATCCTTTCAAGTCAATCATCTGAATCGGCTGTAGACCTTCATATCGCTCTTGGAAAGCCGCCTCGTTCATTTTCTCGACATCCGTGATGCCCCGCTTCGTCAAATAAACGGTCACTCGCTCATTGATGAGCTGTAGTAAATCTTTATCTCCCGTCACAATCGTCACTTGATCAAATGATGTATCTTTCGAGAGTGTCCCGATGATATCATCCGCCTCATATTGTTCAAGCTCAAGGACAGAGATGCCGAACGCGCGACAGACGTCACGTACGAGCGGGAACTGTTCTCGTAATTCTCCAGGAGTTTTTTGACGTCCACCTTTATACTCAGCAAACGTATCATGACGAAACGTCTTTTTCGACGCATCGAACGCAACAGCGAAATGCGTAGGTTGTTCGTCCTCCATCAATTTTAACAACATCATCGTAAAGCCATACACCGCATTCGTATTCCGACCCGACGCGTCCGACATCGGAGGCAGTGCGAAAAATGCACGATATGTTAAGGAATTCCCATCCAGGATTAGTAGTTTATTCATCCAATCGACCTCCATTCTTCTCTTCGTCCATCATACCATACGGGTACATGCGTTCGAAAAAAAAGGCCCTTTTCTACGAATAGAAAAGGGCCAAATTCTCGACCATGTGGAGATGAGCACCGATCGAGTCACGAGATGATGAAGAGGTCTCACTCATAGAATAGCAAGGTTTTGTAAAGTAAATATGAATGAACGATAAAGGAATCGTTAAACCCGCGGAAACGTGATGGTGAACGTCGTTCCTTTGCCCTCAACGCTATCGACATCGATGGTCGCATGATGCAAATCGATGATGTGCTTCACGATGGCAAGCCCGAGCCCGGTTCCACCGGAGTTGCGACTTCTCGCCTTATCGACACGATAGAAGCGCTCAAAGATTCGACTCACTTCTTTTTCGGCAATTCCGATTCCGTTGTCTCGCACTCGAAGTTTGTATGAATCCGGATTCGCCTCTACAGAAATCTCAACGCGACTTCCTTCCGGTGAATAGTTGATCGCGTTGGCGACCAAATTCATGATCACTTGTTTCATTCGGTTCAAATCAGCCTGCAATACAACTTCTCCATTGTGTTGTGTCTCTAGATGAATCGACTTCTTGTTCGCCTTTTGACTGAGTAGGAGACACACTTCGTCGACGAGTTGATTCAAATCGACGGACACCAGCTCCATTTGGAAATCATCTCGCTCCAATCTCGAAAGTTCAAGGAGATCTTCGACAAGCATCTGCATTCGCGTCGCTTCTTTTTGAATGATGTCTAAGAACTGGTCACGAAGTTCAGGTACTTCTTTTGCCCCGTCAAGAAGCGTTTCGCTAAATCCACGAATGGACGTAAGGGGTGTCTTCAGTTCATGACTGACGTTCGCCACAAAATCTTTCCGCATCTTCTCGAGCCGCTTTAGCTCTGTGATGTCGTTGAATAGTAACGTTGTCCCGCGAAGCATCCCTGTGTCACTGAATATCGGTGCAGCGGACACCATATACGTTTTCTGATTGAAACCTGTTCGAATCGACAATTGACGACGGTTAACCTCTTCTGTCAGATAGACATCCTCAATGAGCGATTCGACATCAGGACTCGGCAATATCCCATGATAAAATTGTCCAATTGATAAATCATCGTATTGGAACATCTCCCGATACGATCGGTTGACTAATGTGACGATGCCGCGTTCGTCAACTAGAAGAAGCCCCGCTCCCATATATTCGATGAGCGACTCAAGTCTCGCCCGTTGAACCGATTCTCCAAGGGAGATAGACTCTAAACTTCGGGCAAGGACGTTAATGGAACCTGCCAGACTGCCAGTCTCCTCATCATTTCGCAGTTCATACACACGAGCGCGATAATTCCCATCCGCTAACTCTCGTAAGACGATGGTCGCCTCGTCAATCGGTCGAATGAATTGGTTCGTCAAATGCTGTAGGACGAACAAGATGATGAAGAACGAGAAGACGAGCGCGAGCGCAATCGTCAACCAAATCCGATCATATACCCCTTCTAGGTCAGACACATAACGGATAAATGTCAGGTATACGGTATCACCTGTAGCGAGATCAATCGGTTTCGTGAATTGAATCAATGCATCTTCATCCGCCTCACCAAATGTTCCGTCATCCGGTACTAAATTCGGATCAATTTGATAATCGATTGTACCGACACGAAACGGTGTTCCTGCAATTACTTCCATCCTGCTGTTAAGGAGTAAAATATCAAAACTACTCCCATCATCGATTTGACCGACATACTCACGTATTTCATCCAGTTCTCCGTCTTCTAGATAAAGGGCTGCTAGCTGAGCGTCCTCTTTCAATCGGTCTCGTTCGGAATCTAAATAGAAGTCTTTGAACAGTTGTCCGAGCACGATGCCGAGCATAAGAAGGACGCCCGTGACGAGCAGAATAAGTGTCGTCATGAATCTAGAACGATACGTCTTCATTCCGAAATCGGCTCCTCCATCTTATACCCGAGTCCGCGAATCGTTTTAATGTAGGTTGGTTTCTTGGTCACTGGTTCAATTTTTTCACGAAGGTGACTAATATGGACGTCGACGATCCGCGTGTCACCGACAAAGTCATAATTCCAAATGGCCGATAGTAATTGGTCCCGTGTCAGCACACGACCCTTGTTTTTTGCCAGATAGGCTAACAGTTCAAACTCTTTCGGCGTCAATTCGAGTCGTTCTCCTTGTTTGAACACTTCGTAGTTTGAAGCTACGATTTTAACGTCACCGATTTGGATGACATCCTCTTCAACAACCGCCTCTTGTGGGCCTGAACGTCGTAAAATCGCTTTGACACGGGCGACCACTTCACGTGGGCTAAACGGTTTTGTTAAATAATCGTCTGCGCCAAGCTCAAGACCGAGGACTTTATCAAATTCATCGTCCTTTGCCGTCAGCATCAAAATCGGTGTATTGACTTTTTGTTGTCGAAGTCGCTTGCAAACTTCAAGTCCGTCCATTTCTGGGAGCATCAAATCGAGCACAATGAGCACGGCGTCCTTTTTTTCAGCCAGTTCCAACCCGGTTTTTCCATCATGTGCCGTTTCTACTTCAAAGCCAGCTTGTTCTAAATTAAATTTTAATAACGTCGCGATTGATACTTCATCGTCGACAACAATTACTTTATCAGCCACACTTCTTCCTCCTCTTGATCCATCAAATGTCACTCTCTATTTTACAAATCAAACCTTGATACGACCAACCTCAAAGCAAATCTTTACAAAAACAAAACAAATCCACTTTCAGTGTAGCATGCCCTACAAGATACAAAACGCAAAAAAAAATGCTTCCTGCATATTTGCAGGAAGCATCTTCCTCTTATAAGACGCCTAATACCGAGCGGACAGAGTCAGCAGACTTCGAAAGTGCTGCTTTTTCTTCATCTGTCAATTCGAGCTCAAGCACTTGCTCAATTCCATGTTTACCAAGAATCGTCGGGACACCAAGATACAAGTCATTGAATCCGTACTCCCCTTCAAGGTATGCTATGGCAGGTAAAATCCGACGCTGATCTTTCACAATCGCTTCGACCATCTCCACGATAGCAGCAGCTGGCGCATAATACGCCGAGCCATCCCCCAATAGTTGGACGATCTCGCCACCGCCTTTGCGCGTTCGCTCCACAATTTGCTCGATTCGTTCATCTGAGATGAGTTTTTCGAGCGGGATTCCCCCAGCGTATGAGTAGCGTACAAGAGGAACCATATCGTCCCCATGTCCTCCGAGAACGAACCCCGATACATCTTTGACGGATACGTTTAACTCTTGTGCTACAAATGTACGGAAACGAGCCGTATCCAGAACCCCAGATTGTCCGATGACACGTTCTTTCGGGAACCCCGACTCTTTAAACGCAGCATACGTCATCGCATCGACGGGATTGGTCAGAACAATCAGAATGGCTTCTGGAGAATGGATGGCAATCTCTTTCACAACCGAGCGCATGACGTTTGCGTTCGTTGCGACGAGGTCGTCCCGGCTCATCCCTGGTTTGCGGGCAATCCCTGCAGTAATCACGACCACGTCTGAATCGGCCGTATCGGCGTAATCTGATGTCCCTGTGACCCAAGCATCAAACCCTTGAATCGGAGCCGTTTCTTGCATGTCGAGCGCTTTTCCTTTCGTCGGTCCAACTTTTTCTTCCATATCGAGCAGAACGACATTCCCTAGCTCGCGCTGAGCCAAGTACAGTGCAGTAGTAGCACCGGTGAAGCCACTTCCAATTACAGAAATTTTGTTACGACGAATCATGAGCTCTCCCCCTCAATTGACTCTTTCGAATGACTTACATGTTTTTGATTAATTCATCAGCGAACTCAGAACACTTCACTTCTGTCGCTCCGTCCATGAGACGAGCAAAATCATACGTGACGACTTTCGAAGCAATTGTTTTCTCCATCGAACGGGTGATGAGATCAGCCGCCTCGTTCCAGTTCATATGACGGAGCATCATCTCACCAGAAAGGATGACTGACGATGGGTTTACTTTATCAAGACCTGCATATTTCGGAGCCGTACCATGTGTCGCTTCGAAGATTGCATGTCCTGTGATGTAGTTGATATTCGCACCAGGTGCAATCCCGATTCCACCCACTTGTGCAGCAAGGGCATCTGAAATGTAGTCACCATTCAAGTTCATCGTCGCAACGACATCGAACTCACGTGGTCGTGTCAAGATTTGTTGAAGGAAGATATCAGCGATTGAATCTTTGACGATGATTTTCCCTTCAGCTTCTGCTTTTGATTGTGCTTCGTTCGCAGCCGCTTCACCAGACTCTTCTTTAATGCGGTCGTATTGTGCCCATGTGAAGACTTTGTCGCCGTACTCCGCTTCAGCAAGAGCATAGCCCCAGTTTTTAAATGCGCCTTCTGTGAACTTCATGATGTTCCCTTTGTGAACGAGTGTAACGGATTTACGGTCGTTCGCAATCGCATACTCGATTGCAGCACGGACTAAACGTTCTGTTCCTTCAGAAGAAACCGGCTTGATGCCAATCCCTGATGTCTCTGGGAAACGAATTTTATTGACGTTCATCTCATCTTGCAAGAAGTTGATGAGCTTTTTCACTTCATCGCTTCCTGAAGCGTATTCGATTCCCGCGTAAATATCTTCTGTGTTCTCACGGAAGATGACCATGTCTGTATCTTCAGGACGTTTTACTGGTGATGGTACACCTGTGAAGTAACGAACTGGACGAAGGCAAGTATACAAGTCAAGTTCTTGACGAAGCGCAACGTTCAATGACCGAATCCCACCACCGACTGGTGTCGTGAGTGGTCCTTTGATCGCAATCAAGTACTCGCGGATTTGATCGAGTGTCTCTGTCGGAAGCCATTCGCCTTTTTCGTTATATGCTTTCTCACCAGCGTATACTTCCATCCATTCGATTTTCTTGTCGCCGCCGTATGCTTTTTCAACTGCAGCGTCAAATACACGAACAGCCGCATTCCAAATGTCAGGGCCCGTGCCGTCACCGATAATAAATGGTACGGTCGGTACGTTTGGTACGTTCAATACACCGTTTTCAACTGTAATCTTTTGTCCTTGTGTCAACATAATGAATCCCCCTAAGTACATTACTGTAGGTCGACGCGTGCGCCGACCTACGTCACTTGTTAGTTTACCAAACTTTTGTCTAAAATGTGTCCCGAATTAACGTTCGTTCACAGGAACATATTTACGGCTCGTTTCACCGACATATTCCGCACGTGGACGAATCAAACGGTTGTCCGCGTATTGCTCAAGGATATGTGCGATCCATCCAGACATACGAGATACAGCGAAGATTGGTGTGAATAAATCTTCTTCAAGACCGAGCGCATAATACGTCGAAGCTGAATAGAAATCGACATTCGGTTTCAATCCTTTTTCTGTTTCGACGAGATGATCGATTTTCTCAGACATCTCATACCATTTCGGTTCGCCGATTTGAGCAGTCAATTGGCGACTCATTTCTTTCAAATGCTTCGCGCGCGGGTCGCCGTCCTTATAAACACGGTGACCGAAGCCCATGATTTTTTCTTTGCGCTCGAATTTACCACGAACATATTCTTCAACTCGATCAACCGAGTCAATCTCGTGAAGCATTTTCATAACTGCTTCGTTCGCCCCACCGTGAAGTGGTCCTTTGAGTGCTCCCATCGCCGCCGTGACGCCAGAGTACATGTCTGATAGTGTCGCCACACAAACGCGTGCTGTGAATGTCGAGGCGTTCAATTCATGGTCTGCATGTAAAATGAGTGCCTTATCAATCGTTTTTTCTGCTACTTCGTTCGGCTCTTCCCCGTTTAGCATATACAAGAAGTTACCCGCATAAGAAAGACCTTGTTTGGGGGCAACCGGTTGTTCCCCTTTACGAAGACGAGCGAAAGCTGTCACGATTGTCGCAACTTGAGCTTGCAGACGAATCGCTTTACGCATGTTCGCCTCGTCACTCATGTCTTCAGATTCTTCATCATATAGAGCGAGTTGTGAGAGTGCTGTACGAATCGTCGCCATCGCATTGGCTGATTTCGGTGCACGTTTTAACGTATCAATCACCTCTTCAGGTAATGTCGCTTCTTTTACAAGCGATTCTGATAGCGCTGTCAATTCCTCTGCATTTGGTAAGCGGTTGTTCCACAATAAGAAAACTACTTCTTCAAATGTGGCGTGGTCCGCTAAATCATCAATGGTGTATCCTCCATAAGTCAATTGACCGTCAATAATTGAGCTGACTTTTGAGGCTGCTGCCACAATACCTTCTAACCCTTTTGTCGTTGACATTCATAACTCCCCCTCAGTCTTGTTTAAAAGTGATCGACCGTAAAAACAGTCTGTTTGTAGGGAATAAGGATACGGGATGGGCCTTTCCCCTTCATTCGCCCAGTCTCCGTTTACCCTGTCCTTTATATAGTATAAACAATTTATTGCAAAAAAGAAATGTAAGCGGCTTCAGTTGTCAGAAAATATCAAAACCATTTTTCAATGATTTGATATCCACCTAAAATCAATGCTGCAATCCCAGCTCCGACAAGCGGTCCGACCGGTATCCCTTTCATGAATCCAACCGCTAGAATCGTACCTGCGAGGAGGGCTGTCGTAACGACAGGATCGACACGCATCAACTGCACACCTTGTCCCGCTGCAATGGCGACGAACATTCCTGAAGCAAATGCCACGATTCCGACCGGCCCTTTAATACTATTCCACAATTCTTTAAACCCGATGTCTCCGGTTGCAATTGGAACAAGGACAGCAATCGTTATGATGGTCACGCCCCAACTGATTCCTTTGGATGCGAGTGTGGGGAATAATTGATCTCCGAAACCGATCGCTTTAATAATTAGCAAAACACTACTTGCGATAATAACCGATTGATTATTTGAAATGACACCGATTAATACGAGCATCAATAAAAAAAGATAAGCACTCATTATGTTTCCTTTCTTTGAACGGAAAAAAACCGACCTTTGAAGAAGGCCGGTTCGATTGTCGTTCAATTATGCGTTGTAGATTTTACCTGTAAGTGGGTCGATTGAAATCATTTGACCGTCACGAAGTGAAGATGTTGCTGCCTCTACACCTACGATGACCGGTTTACGGAGTGATGGTCCAACGATACCTGCATGGCTCGTCAATCCACCGTCTTCTGTGATGATTCCAGCCGCTTTTTCGATTGCAGGCATCATTTCTTTATCTGTGAATGGTGCGACGAGAATCATTCCGTCTTTCGCTTTTGCGTTTGCTTCATCCGCATTATTCGCGACCACGACTTCACCGACCACACCGCGCTCGCCAATACCACGTCCGTCAGCAAGAGCATGACCGACGATGTGGACTTTCATCATGTTCGTCGTACCAGCTGTTGCCGCAGGAATTCCGGCTGAGATGACAACGAGGTCACCGTCAGTAACAAATCCTTCGTGACGAGCTGCTTCAGATGCTTGAACCAACATTTCATCCGTGTTGTTTGGCATCGTCTCAGCCACGATTGGGTATACGCCCCATACGAGGTTCAATTGACGTGCTACGCGCTCAGATTCAGTTACCGCAATGATGTTCGCTTCAGGACGATACTTCGCCGTACGAGCAGCCGTGTAGCCTGATTGTGTCGGCGTCAAGATTGCTTTTGCGTTCAAGTTGATTGCTGTGTGGGCAACCGCTTGTGAGATTGCATCCGTCACCGTGTGCTCACTGCGTTTCTGACGATCTTTCAACAAGTTTTTGTAGTCGAGCATGCGTTCTGTACGCTCAGCGATGGCCGCTTGCATTTGAACTGACTCGATTGGGTAGTCACCTGCTGCTGTCTCACCAGAAAGCATGACCGCATCTGTACCATCCAAGATTGCGTTTGCTACGTCTGATGCTTCCGCACGCGTTGGACGCGGGTTACGTTGCATCGAATCGAGCATTTGTGTCGCTGTGATAACAGGTTTACCAAGGTCGTTACACTTCTTGATTAGTTCTTTTTGAACCGGTGTTACTTCTTCCGTCGGGATCTCGATTCCGAGGTCACCACGGGCAACCATCAAACCATCAGAGATTGCCAAGATTTCTTCGATGTTGTCAACACCTTCTTGGTTCTCGATTTTCGGGTAAATCTTGATGTGTGATGCATTATGTTTTTCAAGAAGTTGACGGATTTCTACCACGTCTGATGCACGACGTACGAACGATGCTGCGATGACGTCGATATCTTGTGAGATCCCGAACTCGATGTCCGCGATATCTTTATCTGTAAGGGCAGGAAGGTTTACCTTGACGTTTGGCAAGTTTACACCTTTCTTCGTCTTGATGATTCCTTCGTTTTCAATGACGCAGCGGAGGTCACGGTTTTCAAGTTTTTCAACGACACGGAGTCCGATGAGACCGTCGTCGAGCATGATGTGCGAACCGATTTCTACATCATCGTAAAGTCCTTCATACGTCACAGAGAAACGATCTTTCGTTCCGACGATTTCTTCAGTTGAGACGATTGTGACTTCTTTTCCTTTTTCGAGAAGTGCTTTTCCATCTTCAAACGTATGAGTACGGATTTCTGGACCTTTTGTGTCAAGAAGGACTGTTACCACTTTACCAGCAGTTTTTGCAGCTTCACGGATGTCACGGATACGTGCGCCGTGCTCTTCGTAGTCACCGTGTGAGAAGTTGAGACGGGCAACATTCATTCCAGCTTCAATCATTTCAGGAAGACGCTTCTCTGAAGCGGGTCCAATCGTACATACAATTTTCGTTCTACGCATAATATAAAAACCTCCTAGGGGATATGGTGCAACTTACATATGGAAAACGGGGAGCCTTTGACCGGTTCCCGTCTCCCTACATGGTGAATCGTTTAAATCGACAACTGATTGACAAGGTCGATCAATTGCATATCAATCGTGTGCTTGTTGTTGTCGAGCGCCTCATCGATGTCAAGATCCATCATCTTGTTGTTACGGATTCCGACGACCCGGCCCGCTTTTCCTTCAAGTAAAATCTCAACAGCGTATGCGCCCATACGACTTGCAAGTACACGGTCAGCAGCAGTTGGGGAACCACCACGTTGAATGTGTCCAAGAATCGTGACGCGTGTTTCTGAGTTCGTCTTCTCGGCAATCAATTTACCGATTTCTTCCGCACTTCCCGCACCTTCAGCAACGATGACGATTGAGTGCTTCTTACCGCGTGCAATTCCGTGGTTAATTCGTTCCACGATTGCGCTCAAATCTTCTGGACGTTCTGGAACGAGAATCGACTCTGCACCACCAGCAAGACCAGAATAGAGTGCGATATCACCAGCATCGCGACCCATCACTTCAATGACATACGTACGTTCATGAGATGAAGCCGTGTCACGAATTTTGTCAATCGCATCAAGTGCTGTGTTGAGCGCTGTATCAAAACCGATTGTCGCATCCGTTCCCGGGATATCGTTATCGATTGTACCCGGAAGGCCGATTGTTGGGAATCCAAGATCTGTTAATTTTTGAGCTCCACGATAAGAGCCATCTCCACCGATGACCACGAGAGCATCGATGTTGAATTGCTTCAACTGTTCAACTGCTTTTGCTCGACCTTCTTCTGTTCTGAACTCAGGACAGCGTGCAGAGCGAAGGAACGTACCTCCACGTTGAATGATGTCGCCGACTGATCCAAGGTTTAACTCGACTAGATCACCTTCGATTAATCCTTGATAGCCGTTATATACACCATATACTTCAAGACCTTCGAAAATCGCTTTTCGAGTCACTGCACGGACAGCTGCGTTCATTCCAGGAGCGTCTCCTCCGCTTGTTAATACCGCAATACGTTTTAAATTCACGTCACTCACCTCTTATGTGTTTTAACGAAATCTGAAAATAAAATACCATGTCTGACCTTTGTTTTACAACACAAGTATGTGAAAAAAATGCATAGGGTATGTTATAAAGCAGTCACTTCATGAATGAATAAAGCCATATTCAAAGCCATTGATACCGTTTTCACTCACTAATTGTGCCAATTTGATGATATTTGGTCGCCCGCCCTTGAATCAGTTGAGAAGTCGACTGACCGAGCAACTCATTCATATGCTGTAATAATACAGTCTTTAAGAGCGATGACTGTAATGACACATCAACATGTGCACCCCCATACACTTCTCCCACAACCTCATCTACAATCCCTAAGTTGAGCAAATCTTGCGCTGTAATTTTCATCGTTTCTGCCGCGCGTTCCGCTTGCTTCGCATCTTTCCATAGAAGTGCCGCTGCACCTTCTGGCGAGATGACCGAATACGTACTATTCTCAAGCATCAATAAACGATCGCAAACGCCAATTCCAAGTGCGCCTCCAGAACCACCTTCTCCAATGACGACGGACACGATCGGCACTTTCAGCGTCGCCATCTCAAACAAGTTTCGAGCAATTGCTTCGCTTTGACCGCGTTCTTCAGCGGCTTTTCCGGGGTAAGCCCCTTTCGTATCGATAAATGTTAAAATCGGGCGATTGAACTTCTCAGCTTGCTTCATAAAACGCAATGCTTTTCGGTATCCTTCCGGATGTGGCATCCCAAAGTTCCGCCTCATGTTCTCTTTCGTATTCCGACCACGCTGGTGACCGATGACCGTAACCGGCACCCCTTCAAATGTCGCAAGTCCCGAAACAATCGCTGCATCGTCATACCCATGCCGGTCTCCATGGAGTTCCAAAAAATCAGGGAACAGATGCTGAATATAATCGAGCGTTGTCGGTCGTTTCGGGTTTCGAGCCAGTTGAACGCGGTCCCACGGTTTCATATTCCCATAAATATCTTTTTCTAATCGGTCGAGCTTTAACTCGAGATGGCGAATCTCACGGGACAGATCGATACCTTTTGTTTCGGCCGTTTCACGTAGTTTATTTAATTGTTCAGTCACTTCTTTGATTGGGTCAAACATGACGAACACCCCCATCGTGTAATCCAATCATTTTCAGCAAGAACGAACGCATCTGTTCGCGATGAATAACCGCATCTAGTTGCCCCGACTCGAGTAGAAACTCTGCTGTCTGGAAGTTCTCCGGGAGTTTTTCCCGAATCGTCTGTTCGATGATTCGGCGTCCTGCAAACCCGATCAGCGCTCCTGGTTCTGCGACGTTCAAATCGCCGAGCATCGCGAAACTTGCTGAGACGCCGCCTGTCGTCGGATGTGTCAAATACGCGATATATAGAAGCCCGGCCTCATCATGTTCTTTTAATGCAATGGATGTATTCGCCATTTGCATCAAGCTGACCATTCCTTCTTGCATCCTAGCTCCGCCTGACGCCGTGAATAAGACAACCGGTAGACCGAGAGATGTTGCTGTACGGACAGCGGAAGCGATAGCTTCTCCCACGTAGGCCCCCATTGACCCCATTCTGAATCTGGCATCCATTACGCAGATGACAAGCGGTAGTCCATCAATCGTCGCCCTTCCACAAATGACTGCCTCCTCAATTCCGGTCCGTTCCCGGTCTTTATCCAACTTTTCTTCATAGTCAGGAAAATTGAGCGGATTCGTTTTGACAGAAGGTCCTGCAAAACGTTCAAACGACCCTTTGTCGACAAGCATATCAATCCGTTCTTGTGCATGAAGCGGAAAATGATAACCACAGTCACATACTTTATGATTTTCATTTAACTGTTTTGTATAGTGCATATATTTACAAGATGGACATTTCGTCATTAATCCCTGTGGTGCGTCAATCTTTGGCTCTCTTTGACGCAATGGCATGTATCGTTTTGGTTTCTTGAAAAAAGCAGTCATCGCTTCCCCCTCGTTCATTCCGGCATCCCCATTCCACGCCACATCTCGAGAAATCGTTTTCGTTCCTCGAGGGTATATAGATCTCCAGCGTCTAGTCCGTCAAAAAATCGATTGAGTTCGCTCCAAATTCGAATAAACAATTCATTCTTTAATTGAAAGATGATTTGCTGACGAAACGATCGATCATTATCAATCACGGCTTCTAATTGAGTCAGCCGTTCCATTGTCGGTTCAACTTCTGAAAACGCCATTCGTTCTAACAAGCGAAGCATCTCGATAATATCGGACTCTTTCGTCTGTTTGGTCACAATGAACTCTGATAAAATCTCAATGTAACGGTGTCGGTCTTGTTCACATAAAAATGTGCCACCACCACGTCTCGTCTCCACGATGCCTAAAAAGCTCAATGCTCGTAACGCTTCGCGAACAGAAGCACGGCTAATCGACAGTGTTTCGGCGAGTTCACGTTCGGACGGAAGCCGATCACCTGGAACTAAAGACGATTGAACGATTAACATTCGTATTTTTGAAATATTTTCGTGAAATGAGGATGCGTATTTTTCATGCATCTGACCGTTCAACTCCCTTTTTGAATCACTTATCACACTCAAGTGGTCAGACCAATTAGTACGATTATATCACTTTTTAGGACTTGGTACTAGTTTTCGGACCATCCATTTTCGTATCGATTCGTTTTAACACAACATTTTCTTCGCCGAATTTTTTCTTCGCCTCAGCCACGTACTCCTCATTCGGGTTGATTGAGTAGGCTGACGCCAACTGTTTCACTTCCTTTGAATCCGTGAATCGACAGACAACCGGGACATCTCCCTGAGCACGTTGTATCCACTCTTCGAGTTCGGGGAATCGATCTGATGTAAGCCTTACAAACAATGCCTGCCCATGCAACGGACGTATCCGTTCGACAATCAGTTGTTTTCGTCCATCGCGTTCATTCGTATGAACCTCAAGCAATAAAATATTACCGACATAAAGGGAGCGTCCGAATTGACTAAATGTTCGTGGAAATACGACGACTTCTTCTTGTGTCATACCATCGTCAACCATGATGATTCCCATTCGTTCCTGCTTTTTTGTTAGAAATGTGCGTACGTCATCTACGTAAACGATAAGGTAACCATTCGTCCCGTTTATGATGTTGTCAATTGTAGACGGTTCAATCCCAACATTCGAAATAGCGGTCAGTGGAGAGTGCACCACCCATGTTCCGAGCGCTTCCCTCTCTTCTTCAGACCAATTTGGTTCTTTTACTTTCTTCTGTTTGAGTCCAAGCGATGACAGTTCGTCGGGCAAAAAATGCGTTCCTGCCTCTTCTCGCAAACGTTCGACTGCTTCAAAAGCACTTGTCCGGTCGCCGTGATACATCCGGTCGAGCGCGCCCGCACCAAGTAAACGACGTAATTTAAACTGGTCTTTATTCTTCCACTCCATAGCTTCTTGAAGAGTTCTGACATCTTTCAATTGCCCATTCAGCTCAATCAGACGTTCGACATCACGTTTGGTCAAGCCTTGGATTGCTTTTAACCCGAGTCGGACGCCAGGTCCTTCAAGCGTCGCCTCGGCGTGACCGTGTAAGACGTCTGGTGGATACACCGGAATTTGATCTTTTCGCAACAATCTGACGAGTTCACTCGTCTTTTCCGATGTCACCACATGAAAGACACGAGGGAAATGTGCTTTGACATAAGCCAACCGGTAGCTGATCAAACTGTAGGCGACAGCGTGGGATCGGTTGAATCCATATCCCGCGAACTTTTCAATCCAAGAAAAAATTTGCGTCAACACATCCCGGTTATTCTTTTCTGCCTGTTTTAAAAATCGTTCCCGTTCTCGCTCAATCGTGCCAATATCTTTTTTAGCAATCGCTCGTCTGACCAAATCCGCCTCAGCGTATGAATAACCTCCAAGCTTTCGAAGTAGTCTCATGACCTGTTCTTGATAAACGAGTACCCCGTACGTAGGTTTCATGACGTCTTCTACGGCTGGATGAATTTGTTGGTAAGGCAAACCATGCTTTCGTTTGGCATACGTTTCGATGAACTGCATTGGTCCCGGGCGATAGAGTGACATCGTCACAACGATATCTTCAAACTCAGTTGGCTTCACTTGCCGAAGCGCTTGTTTCATCCCAGTCGACTCGAACTGGAAGATGCCATTTGTCTCTCCTTTAGCTAACAAACGATATGTCCGGGCATCGTGTAACGGAATGGTTTTCAGTGAGAACAGGGCATCACTTTCTCGAATCAAATCTTCCATCTTTCGTAAGCGACTCAAGTTCCGCAACCCGAGTAAATCGATTTTCAGCAGCCCGACCTCTTCCAAATCCTTCATATTATATTGTGTTACATACTCTTCTATTCCAGGTTGGAGCGGCGTCACTTCTTCAATCGGCTGGCGACTAAGAACGATACCGGCCGCGTGAACCGATGATTGGCGAGGCAAACCTTCTAACTGCTTCGCAATTTGTAACAATTGCTGCCGCTTTTGACTACCAGCGAACCATTTCATCTGTTTCGGGTTCGATATCAATTCGTCTAACCCACCCGATTTCACTTGTTTACTCGCAGCCTGCCCTTCTTCTAATGTCATGCCGAGCGCTCTGGCGACGTCTCGAATCGCTGCCTTTGCTCCAAACGTCGCGAGCGTCCCGATTTGTGCCGCATGCGTTTCCCCGTATTTTGACAACACGTACGATACGACTTCTTCTCGACGCTCATCTTCAAAGTCTAAATCAATATCTGGCATCGACACGCGTTCAGGATTTAAAAATCGTTCAAATAACAATCCGTAATGAACCGGGTCGACTTCTGTAATATGGAGGGCAAAACTAACGAGTGAACCTGCCGCCGATCCCCGACCCGGTCCCACTTCAATACCAGATTCTCGGGCGAATCGAATGATGTCTTCGACAATCAAAAAATAGGAAGAAAATCCGGTCTTTGCAATGACATCCAGTTCGAACTTTGCACGCTCGATATAAGGTTCCTTTAAGAGTTCCATCGATTTCAGACGTTCACCCACCAGTCGATTCAAGTTTTGATCAGCATCAGGCAGTTCTGGAATCGCCCCTTCCGCACGAGGAAGTTGATCGAGTTGAATACGTGATTCAAATCGATTGAGTTCCGCTAACTCTTCTATTGTGAACCAGTCGTTCATCTCGCTCGGAAGACGGACATGTAACCCTTTTTGTCGCACGTCTTCATTCGACATCACATCCCCCTCACGAATGGCAGAGACGGCTCGAAACCCTTCTATATCCTCCGGTCGCATATACCTTGTTTCAGGGGCAGGAATCAATTGAACAGCAAGCTCTTCGCGCATGAGACGAAGTTGCTTCAACACTTGCACTTGCTCAGTCGTCTGAGGTGCTGGGAGTCCGAGCCAGAGCTTATCTTCATCTACATAGGAGAGCAGTTGATGATAAAGGCGACGCCGATGAACCGGATCATTCGCCTTCCAATTTTCAGGAAGGATAATGAGCGGCATCGTCGTTCGGTCTTCAATTCCTCCCGTTTTGATGATTCGATATTGTTCCTGAAGCTCTGCTTCGTTCGACGCATATGCAAGCACCGAAACATCTAGTCCGTCTAAACGGAGGATTGTCCTCAGTCCAATGAGCGGTTTCACCCCATATCGTTTACAATAGGATAAAAATGTCGGGACACCATAAAAGGCATCATCTGCAATCGCAACTGAACGACTTCCACGCTCGGTCATCTGCAAGACGTATTGTTCTAGTCGAATTGTACTTTGTAGTAAGCTATAAGCAGTTCTGACATTCAGATGAATCATCGTTGTCCTCCTTTCTATATCAATTGAATTGTCAAACTCAATTCATCACTTCTCTGATACAATAATTATAGACAAAACTCACGACAAAAGGGGGTAAAAGCGTATGATTATCAATCGGGGACAGATTGCACGCGATAAGTTAGAGAAATTACAGAACGGCCAAACCGTTTTTGCGGACAGTCCGGAAATCATCGACCGGCTTCGAAAGTATATTACAGAGTATCAACTCGATGTCGTCGAAGACGTGACCGACCGCGGCACATGGTTCATTCCAAAAGAAAATGGAGACAAATGAAGAGAGCTGACCGCGGTCAGCTCTCTTCATTTTCTTCAAACGTGAATCCGTCCGCTACTTCATTCAGAGCAGCAATGACGTCATCCATCTCTTCCCACGTATCAACCGTAGCTCCAGCCGCCATCGGATGGCCACCTCCACGGTATCGTTTAGCCACTTCGTTGATGACAGGGCCTTTAGAACGAATCCGAACACGAATCTCTTCTTTGTTCTCTACGAACATGACCCAACATTTCAATCCTTCAAGACCCGAAAAACTATTGACGAGTTGAGACGCCGCTTCTGGGGAAGCATGAAACGCCCTTAGTACATCCTTGTCAATCTTCACATAACCGACACCTTCATCAGTGACGTTGACATGCTGTAGCACGTAACCTTGTAATTGAAGAGTCGCTAAGTTGGTCTTATACATTTGGCGATACAACTTGTTTGTGTCGATGTCTTTTGCAATGAGCGACGAAGCAATTTCAAACGTTCGCGCCGTTGCATTTCGGAACTGGAAGCGCCCCGTGTCGCCCACGATTCCGGCATAAAGTAAAAATGCCGCTTCTTGATCGATTGGATAACCCCAAAGATTGGCAAGCTCCACAATCATTTCAGACGTTGAGCTGACCGATGTGTCTACAATTTGTGTCATCGCATACGGGTCTTCATCAGGGTGGTGGTCTATTTTGATGATCGACTTACCATTCAACGCAAAAGGTCCATCAATTCGCTCTTGATTTGCCGTATCCAAAATGAGGACGAGCGCGTCCCGGTACATCTCTTCCTCGACGTGCTCCATCTTCCCTAAAAACTCGAGGTCAGGAACCATACCACCGACCGCATAAATTTGTTTTTCCGGATGAACCGATTTTAAAATACGCTGTAACCCAAGCTGACTCCCTAATGCATCAGGATCCGGTCGGACGTGGCGGTGAATGAAAATGGTGCTTGCCTTCTCTATTTCGGATTTGATTGTATCCGCTTCGTGCCATTGCGTCATGATGATTCCTCACTTTCCTACACACTATTATGGTATGATGATAACAGATTATGAGATAGAAAGGGGTTCCTTCACTTGCAACTTGTCATGATTGGACTCATTTTGTTCGCGCTCGGAGCGTACCTTGTCTTCAAGCGCCGTGCTTTTTTGACAAAGACGCCAAACCGTAAGGCTTTGTTCAACACACAAGCTTTAATCTGGTTAAGTTTATTCCTTGCGTTATTCGCTGCGAACCAAATGGTTGGTGGATTCGGACTGAATTCGACTGTCGGTTGGATTGTCAGTATCGTCATGTTGGTCGTTGGCTTGGGTAATGCGATTGTCGGATTTATACGTTACCGAAAAATCTATCCGCACGCCGCGGAAGAACCTACGAATACACCTTCATAAAAAGAGCACCGCTACAAATGTAGCAGGTGCTCTTTTCGTTAACGATCAATCAATTGTGCCGTGACGAGTGCCTTGGCAACAAGTTGTGTACCTTGTGTCATTTCTACGTCGACTTTCCCGAACTTTCGCCCAAGGTCGAAGACGTTCGCAGACACCCGAATCTGACTTTCAATCTGAATTGGTTTCATGAAATAAACTGTGATGTTCTCCACCACCAGGTCCCCTTTTTTCATGTGACGCAGACTACGCGTCGCCCCTTCTACCAACAAGGTCGTCAACACACCAGAAGAGGCGGTCCCCATATGACTCGTCATTTGTGGTGCGACTTCAACCGTGAAGGCCGTTCCGTTCGATGCAGGGTCTTCCTTTAGTTGATTCGTGATCATATTATCGAACGTTTCGCCGACTTGCGGTTGACGGTTCGCCAGCTGCAACGCCTTCAGTACATCCTGACGACTGATGATGCCGAGGAGGCGCCCGTAGTTATCGACGACAGGAAGCATCTCAATCCCTTCCCAAACCATCTGGTGCGCCGCATTGGTCACACTAGTCTGCACCCCGACCGTAATCGGACTTTTTGTCATGACCTTCTCGATATCATGATCATGTGATTTGTCAATCACATCCTTCGCAGTAATCACACCGACCACTTTCATCTGTTCATCGATGACCGGATAACGATTATGCTTCGTCCGTTCGTTCAATTCATGCCAACGTTTCAAAGTGTCATCAGCCTTCAAATAAAACGTGTCATGGAGTGGGATGACAATGTCCGAAACAAGTAAAATCTCTTTCTTGATCAGTCGGTCATAAATGGCGCGGTTGATCATCGTAGCGACGGTAAAACTGTCATACGATGTAGAAATCACAGGCATGTCGTACTTATCTGCCATTCGCTTCACTTCGTCCGTCGTATCAAACCCACCCGTGATCAACACAGCCCCGCCTGATTGTAAGACAAGTTCATGCGCTTTTTCTCGGTTCCCGATGATGACAAGCGAGTCGACGTCGATATATCGCATCATCGCCTCAAGCTTCATAGCACCGATAACAAATTTTGATAGCGTCTTGTGCAATCCGTTCCGTCCACCTAACACTTGTCCATCCACGATATTAACGACTTCAGCAAATGTGAGTTTCTCGATATTCTCTTTTTGTTTACGCTTGATTCGAATCGTCCCCACACGTTCAATGGTAGAAACGAAGCCCAGGTTCTCAGCTTCTTTGATGGCCCGGTAAGCCGTACCTTCAGACACAGCCAATTCTTTTGCAATTTGACGGACCGATATTTTTGACCCAACATCGAGTGATTCGATATGTGCTATGATCTGTTCATGTTTTGTGGTCATACGCGGAGTCCCTTCTCTCAATACATTTTCTACTATGTTCATTATACTGTATCAGTCAAACATGTTCAAACTGTACCAATAAAATTGGAACATTTCCTTTCTGTTTCCGAAACAGCTATAATAGACGAGAAGTCAACGTAAGAGGTAGAAGGGAAGGGATTCATCTTGAATCAACGCACTAATCAAATTGCACAATCTCTAGCAACAAAAGGCTTAGATGCGGCATTTATTACATCGAAAGCGTCCGTATTTTATTTCTCGGGAGTATATGCGGAAGCCCATGAACGATTAATCGCCGTCTTGGTCTTAAAGAACGGGACAACTGCCATTATCTGCCCTGCTCTTGAAAAAGGGATCGTCGAAGCGAGTGACTGGTCAGGTGAGATCGTGACGTATATGGATCATGAGAATCCATGGGACAAAATCGTTAAGTTATTCCTCGACAACCAAATCGTTCCTGAACGAATCGGTATCGAAGGGGAGCATTTGACATTCAATCGAGTCGAACAACTCCGCGCCGGTTTTGCCGGCTTGTCTATCATTGATTTGACTGACGAACTTCAAACGTTACGTATGATCAAATCACCGGATGAAGTTCGCGTTATGAAACGGGCTGCTGAGCTAGCAGATATGGCAATCGAAGCTGGGATTCGCTCCCTGCGCGAAGGCGTGACTGAGCTCGAAGTCATCGCCGACATCGAGTACGCCATGAAACAGCAAGGGGTTCGTGAAATGTCATTCGATACGCTCGTATTGTTCGGCGAGAATAGCGCTGACCCTCATGGTGTGCCGGGCAATAACCGTTTGAAAAAAGGAGATTTCGCATTGTTTGACCTCGGTGTCGTCTGGCAAGGATATTGCTCCGATATCACACGTACAGTCGTTTTCGGCGAAGCGAGTAAGAAACAACGTGAACTTTATGAAACGGTTCTACAAGCTGAAGAAGCAGCAATCGAGATGGCGAATGTCGGAACGACACTCGGTGCAATCGATATTGCAGCCCGTCAAGTCATTACATCTGCCGGATATGGCGAATACTTCACCCATCGAATTGGCCACGGAATCGGAATCGAAGTGCATGAACACCCATCGATGGCAGCGAACAATGACACGACCGCCCAAGTCGGTATGACTTTCACAGTCGAACCAGGGATCTATTTACCAGGAGTCGGCGGGGTCCGCATCGAAGATGACCTCGTTATGACCGAGAGCGGTCCGATCACATTGACGAGCTATCCCAAAACACTGCAAGAGATTGAATGACAAAAAGTGCGGTCCATTCAAGGATCGCACTTTTTTACATGACTTCTTTTAATAGAATAAGCGCATCATGACATCTCGTTGAGGAACCTCATGGCGTTCCATCTTTTCTAAAAATGTACGTTTATCGTAGGGGACTGCTTTTAAATCAAGTCGGATTCCGGTCTCTCCTTCTGACAATATAGCAAAGCGAGCAAGTTCATCCCGCGCAACACCGAGCGCACCGGGATTGACATAGCATTTCGTATCATCTTCAAACAAATGAACGGGATGGTGATGTCCGAATAAGATGACATCTCCAGCGTATTCACCGTATAGTCGTTGCATATTTTCAAGTGTTGGTTCAAGAATATCGTGAAATGGTTCTTCGACGATCGTGGCTTCCCACTTCTCATTAGGGATGTGGTAGTGGATACCGAATGCCGTTTGCCCCGCTAACTCGGTAGTGATCGTTCGAGGTAGCGACTCCAATACGTCCATATAGTTCGTATCAAGGTGACGCGCGACCCACTCATGATGAGGACGCGTATGGGCGTAACTGTCTGGGTGACCGTGTCCAGCCAAAAGCGAGATGACTGCTTCGTCATGATTTCCAGAAATCATATGCGCTCCCCGTTCCAGCAATCGCTCCATGACCGCATTGGAGTCCGGTCCCATCGCAATCATATCACCAAGTGACCAAACGACGTCAACTCGTTGTGCATCCATTGCGTGAAGCACCGCCTGTAACGCTTCTAGATTTCCGTGAACATCCGTCACAATCCCAATCTTCATCCTTCTACTCCTCACTTCCGATACTGATGCACGACGTTGACCCCGCCTGTCACATCGATGACGGCACCAGTGATCATATCCGATTCTTCTTGTAACAAGAAGGAAATCAGACGGGCGATATCTTCTCCCGTACCGTGCCGGCCTACTGGCGTTCCTTCATCCACTTCAGCTTCCTCGATTCGCATCTCTTTTTGAGACCCGACGATATTTCCCGGGTTGACCATGTTCGCCGTAATTCCGAACGGGGCCTCTTCTAACGCGACCGATTTCGTCAAGCTGACGAGCGCCGTCTTTGCAGCAGCGAACGCAGAACGATGAATCCAACCAGGTGCCGACCCACTCTCCGGAAAACCATAAGAGATGATGCGTCCGAACCGATTCGTTCGCATTGAAGGAATCGCACGTCGCATCAACCAAAATGAGGCAGATAGGTTGCCGGTGAGCACTTCGTCCCACTCTTCATCCGTCAACTCAACGAGCGGCTTGCGCTCAAAGATGTATGGACCTGCATTTAAAATCAAGGCGTCCGGTTCACCAAAGCGTTCGACCGCTTCCTCATAGGCCGAGAGCAGTTGTTCGCGGTCCGTCAATCCCGCCTCGATCATATGTATATGTTCGTGCTCCCAGTCGATTGGGTTTCGTTGCAAGATGCTGACGTACCAACCATCTTGTATAAGACGTTCTGTCACGACGCGACCGATTCCTTTCGCACCAGATGTAATCATCACATGTTTCATCGCCTTACCTCCTCCGCCTTATTTTACCCGTTCTAACACACGAATTCCAAACTTGGACATGTCGTGAACGACATCATGAAAAAATTCACTCATTTTCATAACGAAAAAGCGTGAAAACTGAAAGAAGTGGTATACTATATATGTAAGCCGAACGTATATTTCGAGCGAAAGGTTGGGATTCACATGGCAATTGTATACAAACACATTTTATCTGCCGTTGACGGCTCTAAAGAGGCGGAACGCGCATTTGAGACAGCAATCGATGTCGCGATTCGTAACGAAGGAAAACTGTACGTCGGTCACGTCATTGATACACGAACGTTTGCGACTGTCGAAGCATACGATCGGACAATCACTGAACGTGCTGAGACATATGCCAGAGAATTGCTTGAAGACTATGTGAATCGAGCTAAAGAACGTGGTGTAAAAGAAGTTGAAACCGTAATAGAATATGGTTCCCCTAAAGTAACTATCTCTAAAAAGATTGCGCCTAACCATGATATTGACCTTATTATTTGTGGCGCGACCGGTTTGAACGCGGTCGAACGATTCTTTATCGGAAGCGTATCTGAGAGCATCGTCCGTTATGCGAAGTGTGACGTTCTCATCGTCCGCCAATAACTGTTCATTTATTTTAAAAAGGGTCTTGCGCAATCGCAAGACCCTTTTTATGTGGAATTATAGCACCTTTACGGTAACCGTTTTGCGACCAAATTGAATCGCAGCACTGTGTGAGTACATTAAGATATCGATTTTATTCCCTTTAATCGCGCCGCCTGTGTCAGCCGCTGTATATGTGCCTAACAACTTGCTTCCCACGTATACTTGAACTTTAGTACCGAGTGGAATGACACGAGGGTCCACTGCGATGACGTTACGCTTTTGAGTGCGGACATTCCAACCGAGTGCCGTTTTACCAGAACATCCCCTGCAATACGGAGTATATGCCGATGCTTTCATCGTATATGTTTTAACGCTTGCTGGTTTGATTGGTTTTGGAGCACTCACCGTCCGTAAGTTTTTTGTCGGGATCCATCCGGCCTTCCCATTATAGTTCACGCGAATCCAAGCACCTCGAGAGCCCGTTCGTTGAAGACGATCACTCGCCTTAATCTTCCCAATCACTCGTGCATTCGATTTCCCCTCTGCATATACCAATTTCGATCCTGATTTCGTTGCAACATATACTTTTTTTGTAGCTGCTTCCACTGGTGAAGTTGGTAAGGCAAATGCAAACACGGCGATGGCGAGAAGTAATAGCGTCATGATTTTTTTCAACATACGTTTTTCGTCCTCTCTTCGTCAATTTGTTTAAGATTCGATATCATCACTTATATGACAGATGAACTTTGTGCTCTAATGAATATTTCGTCCAAATAACTATATGATGAAATATCCGTTAGTGCCGTTACACTTCCTGTTCATTTGAGTGACACGAACATTACAAATTGATGTCAAAACGAACGATTTGTTACGTTGAACCGACCGTCTGTAACGAAAGAGAGATTTTTATATAATTAACATCCAATAAATGGTTCGTTCATGACTCAAACATTACAAAACAATCAAAATAATACGCCTTATGTTACATACAAAAAATCCTTTTTCCTATTCACGCTTCGTTTAATTAGGAAAAAAGACCTAAAAAAATCCCCACATTACTTGAAGTAACGTGGGGCAGATTTATTTTATGCGTGTTCTTCGACGAGGTTCGCGATGCGAACCGTGTCCCGTGCGATAACCAATTCTTCGTTTGTCGGGATGATGATGACCTTAACTGGCGAGTGTGGATAGTTGATGAACAATTCTTTACCACGTGCACCGCTGTTAAGTGAAGGATCCCAGTACACTCCCATAAATTCAAGACCACGAAGGATACGCTCACGGATGACGTCAGAGTTCTCACCGACACCTGCTGTGAAGATAATGGCGTCGACACCATTCATTTCAGCGGCATATTGTCCGATATAACCATGAATGCGGTTCGAGAAGATTTTCAACGAAACTTCTGCACGATGGTTACCTTCTGCAGCAGCTTGCTCGATGTCACGCAAGTCACTTGAAATACCAGAAAGACCATAAACACCGGACTCTTTATTCATGACATTCAACACATCTTCAGCAGACTTCCCTGTTTTTTGCATCAAGAAGGGAATGAGCGCAGGGTCCAATGAACCTGAACGAGTTCCCATTGTAATTCCTTCTAGTGGTGTGAAGCCCATTGTTGTATCGATTGAGCGACCACCTGCGACGGCTGCGATTGATGCACCGCTACCTAGGTGACATGAGATTAAACGTAAATCTTCGAGCGGACGGCCGAGAAGTTCTGCCGCACGTTGTGTGACATACTTGTGGCTAGTACCGTGGAAACCATACTTTCGAACACCGTGTTCTGTGTAGTATTCATACGGAAGACTGTACAAGAAGTTCTCTTCTGGCATCGACTGGTGGAATGCCGTATCGAACACTGCAACTTGTGAAACATTTGGCAAGATTGTTTGGAAAGCACGAATCCCAGTCAAGTTCGGCGGGATGTGAAGTGGTCCGAGCTCTGTGAAAGACTCGATATTCTTCATCACTTCTTCGTCGATGACGACCGAATCAGCATACAACTCTTTTCCGTGTAACACACGGTGACCTACGCCAGAAATCTCGTCGAACGATTGGATGATATCGAGTTCGATTAATTTCTCCAACGCCAATTCAACCGCTTCTTTATGTGTGTGAAGTGGCGTGACCACGTTGAACTTCTGTCCTTCACCATACTTGATTGTAAAAATTGCATCTTCTTTCCCTACACGCTCAACAAGTCCGACTGCGAGCAACTCTTCAGAAGGCATCTCGAGTAACTGGAACTTGAGCGATGAACTACCAGCATTGACTGCCATAATTTTCGTCATGTCATACACCTCTTAACTTTCGTTTTAAACGCTTTTATTTATCTGTTCAATTTAAAACTGATAACTGTATCATAATGAAGATACTTGATTTTGCATACCTTTTTCAAGTATTTTGTCCATTATTTTTGTGTTGTTTTGAACCATTCGTCAATCTGTTTCACCACATTGGCAACTGCTCTTACATCTGTGAACGATGGAAGTTCAACAAATAGTGCTTGTTTCGGACGCGTGACGCCTTCCCCTACTTTTTGAAGGAGCAACAAACTTTTCGCATAACGTTCATCTTTAAACATCGTTGTCGGGAGCTGGATGACCCCTTTGACGACGGCCTCGCGGTCCATCCATTGTTTTAATTTCCCTTCATCATCCTGTTCAAACAAATTGTTCGGAATGACAAACAATCCATGACCACCCGGTTTCGTATGACGAATCGCTTGTTCCATCATAAGAAAATGAGAGTACGAATGACCTTCTTCTCGCTCCATATCATATTCGGCGGCGACTTCATCGTTCGGATAATACCCGATTGGTAAGTCGGCAATCGAAAGATCGCTCGGCTCGACAAATAGAGGAGCGAGGGCGTCTTGATGGAAGTACGATACCGGCTCCCCTAATAAGTTACTTATAGAATAGGAAAGGCGGAGTAACAATTCATCGACTTCGACTGCTTGCGCTGTCGCATCTTTCAACTGAGAAAGGACGGCATGCGATAGTGTACCCGTTCCGCTACCAAGATCAAGGATTGTCGCCTCGTCCTTAAGTAGCTTTGTTGCCAAGTAGCCTATGAACAAACTGACCGCATCTGGTGTCGGTTGATTGTTCAGCGGAAGTTGTGTCGTTTCTTCAAGCACGAGCAAGCTGATGGCTTTGCGCACATCATCCATTTTTTCTTTTTCAATTTCGACGTGGTCAAACACTTGTACAAGCGCCTCAATCGGTAATACATCTAAGTCGTTGACGAGCTTTTTCGCTTCTGTTTTCCAATCACGATACAGTTGTTCAAAACGTTCCATTTTTCGTTCATCCTTTCCATACAAAACCGGCCCCCATAAGAGGACCGGTCGGTTCACATACTAGTGTAAGCTATTTTAATCAATTTCGCCAAACGAATCAATTCGCTTGTTCGAACGCTTGTAATGCCGCTTCAAAATCGACTTCATCTGTCATTTCATCCATATATTGAACATACTTCACAGTTCCATTTGAATCGACGACGAACACAGAACGTGCGAGAAGACGCATTTCTTCAATTAAGACTCCGTACGCTTTCGCGAATGAAAGATCGCGGTGGTCGGAGAGTGTGACCACGTTATCTAGACCAGATGCTGAACACCAACGGCGCTGTGCGAATGGTAAGTCGTTCGACACGGTCAAGACCGTTCCGCCAAGTGAAGAAGCTTTCTCATTGAATTCACGCGTTTGTGCGTCACATACGCCTGTATCAATCGAAGGAATGACGCTGATCAGTTTTTTACCCGGGTAACTTGCTAATGTCACTTCTTCTAAAGCGGTCGTTAAAACACGGAAATCAGGAGCTTCGTCTCCCACTTTCACTGGATTCCCTTGTAATGTCACGTTGTTCCCTTTAAATGTTGGCATAAACTCATCCCCTTTGTTGTAGTTACTTGTTCATCATATCGATGAATTCGAGCCTTTGACAAACTTCCTGCTTTTGGCTCTGTTTCAGTTTTCCCTATATTGGTCAGAAGAAACACGTTATAATAAAGGAGACACCATTGACAAAGGGGATGACTCAGATGAGAAACAACGTCTATTTGTACCATCGTAACGTCAACGAATTCACTAAAGAAGTGAAAAAGTTAAAAGAAATTGGAGAAAAACACGGATTTAACATCGTGAATCAACCTGAGGACGCGAACATTATCGCAGCAGTCGGCGGGGACGGCGCATTCTTGCAGGCTGTTCGTTACACCGGTTTCCGTCAAGATGCCATTTATGTCGGATTCGGACGCGGATTGAACGAGTTTTATTGTGATTTTGATATACATAAACTCGATGAAGTTGACCGACTCTTCTCAGACAACTCGACACGGATCGAAGAAGGCATCGAAGTACGGAAGTATCCGCTTCTCTCTTCATCAATCAACGAATCGAAACCGCTTCTCTGTTTAAATGAAGCTTCGATTAAATCTAGTATCATCAAATCACTTGCCATCGAGGTATATATCGACGACTTACATTTCGAAACATTCCGTGGGGACGGAATGGTGGTCTCGACTCCGACCGGTTCGACTGCCTATAACAAATCATTGAGCGGTGCGGTCGTCGATCCACTCATCCCTTGCATGCAAGTGAGCGAAATCGCATCGGTCAACAATAATCGATACCGTACGCTTGGCTCTTCTTTCATCGTCCACGACTCACGTAAGCTATCGCTTCGTATCGTCGAAGACGGAAATGACTATCCGATCATCGGTATGGATAACGAGGCACTTAGTTTAAAATATACAGACCGAATTGATATCGAGCTTTCAGACCAAGTCATCAAGACCGTCAAACTCCGGACCAACTCGTTCTGGCACAAAGTACAACGTTCATTCTTCTAATAAACAAGAGGAGTCGATTCATCCGACCTGGATGAATCGACTCCTCTTTAATAGTTTACGATGTGATGACTTCTGCCTCGTATACCGGCTTTCCTTCGACGACCGTCATGACGAGACGATTATGAAGAATGTCTTCTCCGCTTAATTTAAAGAAATCCTCATCCCATACTGTGAAATTGGCATTGTAACTTTGAATCAACAGCCCATTCCTACCATGTGTACCGGTTGCAACATGAGGTGAATAAGTGAAGCTACGGAGTGCTTCATACATCGATAGGCGTTCGTTTGGATTTAGCGTGCTCGACCCTTTGAACGACTGTCTCGTCACTGCACCGAACAACCCCTTTCGAACATCGACGGATGAAATCGGAGCATCACTTCCTCCTAATAAGAGGGCCCCCGTATCTAGTAATGATTTGAACCGATACACATCATGAACGCGTTCATTCCCTAACCGTTCGAATAACATATCTAAATCATCCGATAAAAATACAGGTTGTGCGTCAATCAACACGGGTAGCGATTTGATGCGGTTGATGAGTGAATCATTTAATAGCGAAGCGTGAATAATTCGATCTCTCGTTCCTTTTTTAGCAGGATATTTTTCGAGTAAACCGACAAACTGTTCGACCGCCGCATCCCCGATCACATGTGCCGCCACATTCATTCCGTACGTCCGCGCTTTTTTCACGAGCGCTTCGAGATGGTCCGGTCGATGCACTTCGATTCCGCGCTGACTTTGATCATCCGCATAAGGAACGGATAAAAGAGCGGTGCGTCCACCGAACGAACCGTCCACAAACAACTTCATCGCCCCAAAATCAAACCGTTTTCGCTTTGTCATCGCATCCTGTTGAATAATACGGTCCACCGCCTGCTCATGAACGAGAAGATGCGCCTGAAACGGGAGGTCTTCTAAAACATCCTCGTACGCTTGAATCGTCTCAAGTGGGTCTCCATGATAAAATAAGTCTTCGGTGTGAGCACCCACGATGCCATGCGAGAATAATGAATCGATTGCGCGACGGAGCGAGGTAGCATTTTTCTTTCGATTCCCACTCAGTTCTTTATAAAGAAGGTCTAAGGCAGTATCATATAAGACGCCGTTCAACTTTCCTTCCTCGTCTCGGCCGAGTTTCCCACCTTCGATGACCGTATGATGAATCAAACCGAGGCGTTCAAGTCCTTTCGAGTTCACAACCGCCACATGACGACAGACACGCTTCAAGACGACAGGACGATCCGAGATGACTTCATCAATCATGTCTCGCGTCGGCATTTCGCCAAGCAAACGATCATCAAACCCTTCGGCTACAATCCATTCGTCCCCAGACCCTTGTTGTTTCATCGTCTCAAGTAATTCTCGAAGGTTGGTCGCTTCGCTTGCATCGACACGTTCTAACGCTTCTCCGTAGCCGACGAGATGGATATGTGAGTCAGTGAAGGCTGGATATACACTTTTCCCTTCCAAGTTCACAATCTCTTCAATCCGACCGGCGTATGTACGACGAAGATGTCCTTCTTCTCCCATTTTTAAGACCCGACCATGCTCTACAAACATGGCTCGCATCATCTCACCTGGTTTATTTAACGTATAGATGTTCCCATTGACCCATAACGTACCCATCTGACGATTCCTCCTTGATTGAAAAAAGATTGACGTCTACGTTTTTCCCGTTTCCGTCAATCTTCATGCATCGATTATTTTTTTAGTAACTCTTGTTGCTCTAACCCTTTATCCACACGTTGACGAATTTCATGCGCCCCGTTTTCTTCAAATCGCCCAAGCACCCGCTCACCGATTTCAACGGCAGTACCGTACTCACCATGCAAAAATTTATTTTCTGCAAGCGTCAGAGCAATGTGCACTTCGTTGTCACGACGACGGAAACGGTTCGCATACTGTAATAACTGTTCGGCATACGTCACTTGGCGAATGAGGGCATGTACACGGTCACGGAAATGGTCCATCATTTCTTCCACGTCATGACTGAGCCCTACGATGTATGTCATATTGAACGGCGCCTTATCGAACTGTTCATCTAACGACTGGACACCTTTTTGAAGTTGACGTAAGTCGTTCGACAAGTCGCTTGGTACAACCGGCATCGCACTTTTTGCCAAAAGTCGTCGGTGGCCAGACAATTCTTTCTTCCACGTCTCTAGCTTGTGTCGTACTTCAAGTTCTTCTTTTCTTAATGAATTCGTGTCGTCAATGAACCGTTCGTGCATCGCATTGAATTGGTCGAGTGATCGTTTCGCTTCCTGCACTTTAGATTTAATCATGCTAAACGGCAACATTTGAGCGACAAGAGCTTGTTCGATATCAAGGACGTTGGCCGTAAGCTCCGTCAGTTCACGTTCTAGTTGTTCAAACTCTTCACCGACGCGGGCATTGATTTCATAATTACTGACGAGTCGAGACATTTCAGTTTGTAGGTTGTTCATGATTTCAGTGGATTGACGTTCTCGTTCCTGAATCGCTGCAAATTCTTTTTTCACGTATTGACGAGCATCGACTTCCGTTCGGAATGCTTCAAATAGTTGGTCGATATCCGAACTCAATTGTTGCATGTCCTCTTCGAAATGATCGAATTCCAATCGCTCGATTCGAGTCATCAGTTCCTCACGACGTTCTTCCGCTTGGTCGATTTCATCCATCAGCCCGAGCGGTTCGAGCGCATATCCGTCCATTTGCATTTCTTTATGTCCAGCCCGCAACTGTTGAAGTTGTTGTTTTAACTCAACTTGAACCGTTCGTACAAATTGGGGAATGATTCGAATCAACTCACGGATATGTCCGACTTTGTCCGAAAGTGCTTGTCCGGTTTCAAATGCTTCAGATACTTGACCGACTTGCTTTAAATTGATCATCTCACTTCGCTTCGCCTCAGCGGTTGCAATCTCTTGTTCGACAAGAGCATAAGTCGGTCCGAATGCATGGTTTTGAGAGTTCAATGTTTTGCGGAACTGATACAGTTCTTTCTCATCTTGCTTCACAATATCCATTAGCGAAGTGTGGTGTGTTGTAAACTCATCCATCTCATCGAGCATGGCGTGTACCATCGCCTCGAGTTCTTCGATGAGTTGCTCTGTTGCATTTAAGTCGGTCTTCACTTTCATAAAGCGATATTTATCAAGATCTTCTTCAGCTCCATATAACGCTTCATCAATTTGACCTGTATGCACACTGACCAGCTCATCCCAAGACTGATGCCAACGATCAAACTTTTCCTTTGTTTCCCCTTCCATCGGCCATTGTTTGAACTTTTGGAGTTCAACAGGTACGCTCGCACTGAGCACACTTTGTTTCCTCATATCCAAGTCATCAATTTTTTGATAAAAGTTCCTTCGAATGAGCATACTGCCCAACATACCGCCTAATACGACGACGATGATTCCAATGATCAATCCATAAATTCCGTAATCCATCTTTGTCACAACCTCCAAGCCGCTTTCGTGGACTTATGTACCTTATATTAAAAAGAAGTATTTTATAAGAATAGATATACTTAATCATATTATAGAACCAATGATTTGCATAGGTTTTCCAATGGTTTCAATGGAGATTGTTCATTTTTTCAGAACTTTTCCGCAAGACAAATCACTAATTTGCGTGTACCATAATGCTAAATTCTAAAAACATGAAAGACGGAGGGGATTTGCTATGTTCCAAACGACATCGTATTCAGGTGATTTAGCTGCAGGTTATGAACTATTAAATAAGCAACTCGCTGCACTATTAGAAGGTGAGACAAATGAAGTGGCTAACCTAGCTAATGCGAGTGCTTTACTGAATCAATTTTTAGATCGCATCAACTGGGTTGGATTTTATGTGACAAATTCTGAGGAGAGTCTCATCTTAGGTCCTTTCCAAGGGCTACCGGCCTGTGTGCACATCGCATTTGGAAAAGGCGTTTGTGGAACGGCAGCGTCTACACAAAAAACTCAGCTTGTGGCCGATGTCCATCAATTCCCGGGACATATCGCTTGTGATGCAGCTTCAAACTCGGAAATCGTTGTCCCTCTCGTGCGCGACGGTAAAACAATCGGCGTCCTCGATATCGACAGCCCTGAATTTAATCGATTCTCCGAAGTCGATCGTCAAGGACTCGAACATTTTTGTGAGACATTACTTCACTATATTTGATTGACAAGCATCACGTTTCATCGTATACTCATCTTTGTGCATGAAATGACGATAGCAGTCACTGACAAACGTATCCACCTTTCGGGCCTCGACTTAGTCGGAGGGGCATCTCGTAGCTTCGCTATCAAGTGAAGGTGCTTGCACCTTGAAAGGGGCGTTACTCGTCTTTGACACCGTTGTTCTTTTGTGCAAAATACATGAACAACAAGGAGGAGTCCAAACATGGCTCGTTACACAGGTCCAGCTTGGAAACTCTCGCGTCGCTTAGGCATCTCGCTTAGCGAAACGGGTAAAGAATTAGTAAAACGTCCTTACGCACCAGGTCAACACGGAAATGGTCGTAAGAAAATCTCAGAATACGGTCTTCAACTTCAAGCGAAGCAAGCACTTCGTCACATGTACGGAGTGAACGAGAAGCAATTCAACCGCATCTTCAACGATGCTGGTAAAATGCCAGGCATCCACGGTGAGAACTTCATGTTCTTGCTCGAATCACGCCTTGACAACCTCGTTTACCGTTTCGGTCTCGCTCGCACACGTCGTGGAGCACGCCAACTCGTCAACCACGGTCACATCACAGTTGACGGATCACGCGTAGACATCGCGTCTTACCGCGTAAAACCTGGTCAAGTTATTGCAGTTCGCGAAAAATCGAAAAACGTTAAAGCAATCGCTGAAGCTCTTGAAGTAGCACCAGCTACAAAAGACTTCGTATCGTTTGACGCTGAGAAACTCGAAGGTACATTCGTACGTCTCCCAGAACGCGCTGAACTTAACGACCAAATCAAAGAGCAACTCATCGTCGAGTACTACTCACGTTAATGCTTTTAATCCCCTTCTTCGAGAAGGGGATTTTTTTATTTCTTTAAGATTTCTTGTCGAATACGTCCCATCTGTGTGTCGAGGGCATCGGCCATAAAAGAAGCCTCAATGAGCTCTTCTTTGGACGATTCCGGTATCGCATGCTGATATTTGTATTGAAGCTTATGTTCCGTCGCTGCCCAAAAATCCATGGCGAGCGTCCGAATCTGAATCTCGGCCGGCACCCAGATAATTCGTTCGGCCAAATAGACTTTTGTCTTCACAATGAGATGTAAGCTGCGATACCCGCTTGGCTTCGGATGCTCGATATAATCTTTGACTTCGATAATCTCCAAATCATCCCGCGCCTCTAAATGACGTAAAATCGCATATATATCATCTCGGAAGCTCGTAACAATCCGTATTCCCGCTACATCATGCACATGTTCCCAAAGCGCCTCGATTTCTAACGGCAATTCTTTGCGCCTCATCTTGCGTACGATGGACGGCAACGTCTTCATCCTCGTCTTCACATGTTCAATCGGTGAATACCCGAGTCGCGTCTGCCAATCTAAGTCGATGATCCCGAGGTCGCTCTCAAGTTCTGTGATGGCCATCTCATAGTATCGAAAATGTTCGCGCCATTGATGGAACTGATCACCGAAAAACTCTTCTATTTCCATTATCATCCCTCCTACCTCATCATTTTATCAAATCACCATAGCTGAAAAAGGGTTAAAAAAGTCCATTCCTCAACAAAAAAGGAACGGACGGACATGATGATTATACGTGACGAATCACAAAGTATTTTTTCTTACCACGACGAATGATTGTAAATTCGCCGAGTGTGTCAGCACGCGTGATGACTTTATCAAGTGCCTGTTCACGCTCGCCGTTCAAGTAAATCGCCCCGTTCGTCACGTCTTCTCGTGCCTGACGTTTCGATGGTGAAATCTTCGCTTCGACGAGGAGGTCGACAAGGTTACGTTCCCCGTCAAGTTCAAATTGCGGCATTCCTTTGAATGCGTCCTCCATGTCTTCCGGTTGAAGTGATGTCAGATCACCACTGAAGAATGCTCTCGTGATGCGTTCAGCTTGCTCAAGCCCTGCTTCACTGTGGACGAGCTTCGTCATCTCTTCTGCGAGACGTCGCTGTGCCACACGTTTCTCCGGTGCTTCCGTCACTTCAGCTGCAAGTGCTTCGATTTCTTCATGAGACATGAACGTGAAGTATTTGATGAACTTGATGACATCGGCATCGTCGACGTTAATCCAAAACTGGTAGAACTCGTACGGTGAAGTCTTGTCAGCATCCAACCAAACTGCACCGCCGGCCGTCTTCCCAAATTTCTGACCATCCGACTTCGTGACGAGCGGCACCGTGAGTCCGAACGCTTTTTCCGAATGGCCGAAGCGACGGATCAATTCAAGACCTGCTGTGATGTTTCCCCACTGGTCACTGCCTCCGACTTGAAGACGACATTTTTCAGTCTCATATAATTTCAAGAAATCGTATGATTGCAGCAACATGTATGAAAATTCAGTGTAAGAGATCCCGCTCTCCATGCGCGAGTCCACCGAATCTTTCGCTAACATGTAACTGATCGGGAAATGTTTACCGATATCGCGAAGGAAGTCGATAATCGACATCTCTTCTGTCCATTCGTAGTTGTTACGGATTGTGATCGGATTCTCTCCTTCAAGCGGGAGGAATCGGCTTAACTGGTCTTTGATACGATCCGAAAAGAGTTTGACCGTATCCAATGTGTTAAGAGAACGCTCGTCTGAACGCCCGGACGGATCTCCAATCATACCTGTCGCCCCACCGACAAGCGCGATGACCTGATGACCTGCCTGTTGGAAACGTTTTAACGTCAAAATCGGCAATAAGTGCCCGATATGAAGCGAATCCGCTGTCGGGTCAAATCCCGTGTACAACGTCGTCGGACCCTTGAGTTGTTCCTTCAATCCTTCTTCGTCTGTCATTTGGTTGACAAGCCCTCTAAACTCTAAATCTTTTAATAGTTCCATTTGTTCCACTCCTTCAATTGACATAAAAAAACGTCCCTTCTCAATATGAGAAGGGACGGAGATTCCGTGGTACCACCCTACTTGTCGCAATATGATGCGACCGCTTTGAGCGAGAGATAACGGTCTCGAACCGGCCTAATGGCACGCTCTGAAAGTGTAATTCATCGTTTGGCGTTGGCTAGTTCACAGCAACCACTAGCTTTCTGGACAAGAGGCCGACCGACTACTTCGCTTTCTTCAAGGCGTCATGATATTGTTGACTATGTTATTCATTTTATAAGCATCGTTTTCGACTTGTCAACTCCCATATCGAAACTTGCACGAGACATCGGTTTCACGGTAAGGTGTAGGTTGAATTGTGCTATAATCGAATATATTACTGTCTAAAATAGTTTTACACCATATTTAAGGAGGCTGTCATGCTGCAGAAGATTCGAGACTTATGGAATAATCCGACGTCATTGAAAGTACGTCGCTATGCAAATGTTATGTATGATGTGTCGTGGAACGTTCTGCTTCTGACCATCATTTCTGTTATGTTAATCGGGTTTTTAGGTGCTGGAATCGGTGTCGGATATTTCGCATCCCTTGTCAAAGATATGCCTACCCCTGCATACAAGACGATGACGTCACAAATCAATACGTACACATCGACCTCAAATATTTTCTTCGGGAGCGGGGAACGCATCGGGAACTATACGACCGATGAAGTCCGAATCCCGATTCCGGTAGAGAAAGTATCCCCTTACGTCGTCGACGCGCTTCTTGCGACAGAGGATGTCGAGTTCTACGAGCACGACGGAGTCGTTCCGAAAGCAACATTACGCGCGATTTTACAAGAAGCAACCGGATCAGAAGATCGTACGGGTGGTTCAACCCTCACCCAGCAATTGATCAAAAACCAAATGTTGACGAATGAAGTTTCGTTCGAACGAAAAGCAAAAGAAATTTTACTTGCCCTACGACTTGAAAAAGCGATGGATAAGGATGAAATTTTAAATGCCTACTTGAACGTCGTCTCTTTCGGTCGTAACTCGATGGGACGCAATATCTCCGGAATTGAAGCAGCTTCTCGTGGTGTATTCAATACTTCGGCAGAGAAGTTAACGCTCCCTCAAGCCGCCTTTCTTGCCGGGATTCCGAAAAACCCGTTCTTCTATACACCCTACTATCAAGGTGGTGTCATTAAAGAAGACGTATCGGGTGCAGTCAATCGAATGAAAACGGTATTGAACCGGATGTACGTCGCCGGGAAGATTACGCAAGAAGAGTATGATGCAGCTTACAACTATGACATTACGCAAGACTTCATGCAGACACAGACGAAGCCCCGTGACAAATATCCGTATGTTGTTGATGAAGCGGAACTACAAGCACGTCAGATTGTGACAGATTATTTATTGGAGCAAGATGGAATTGAAATTGATGAATTGAGTTCTAAAGAAAAAGACTCTGTCCAATCCACTTATGCCAAGCGTGCGCATAACATGTTGCGTCAAGGTGGTTTCAACATCCGTTTGACACTCGATAAAGAAGTGCACGAAGCGATGCAACAACCGGCTAAAAATGCCGGAAACTTTGGTCCGAATCAATATGTCGAAGAAGAGGACCGTACACTTCCTGAACAAACCTCTTCGGTTATGATTGAAAACAAAACTGGGAAAGTACTTGGATTCGTCGGAGGTCGATATATCAACGGTAAGACGGATGACTTGAACCGTGCTTTCTGGGCTGAACGTCAAATCGGATCGACTGCAAAACCAATTCTCGTCTATTCAAACGCAATCGAAGCTGGCATGATCACACCAGCCACTCAAATTATTGACGAAGAATATTACTATCAGTTCACTGGTCCGGGACAACCGAAAAAACAAGTTCAAAACGAAGGGAAGACGTATCGCGGAGTCGTCACAGTGCGCGATGCACTCAAGCTTTCATTGAACGTTCCGGCCGTTAAAATTTATGAGGAACGTAATCAAAAACCTGCCGATACACAGAAACTAGTGGATATGGGGATTCCTGTATCCGAAGGAAATCGTTACGCATCAGCAATGGCCCTCGGTACAGGAGAAGTAAAGCCAATCGATTTGGCAGCGTCGTATGCGATGCTCGCTAACTACGGTGAGCATGTAGAGCCTTACTTCATCCAAGAAATCGAATATCAAGGTGAAGTGATTTACGAAGCGAAACCGAAGAAAACTCGTATTTTCACGGAACGTACCTCTTATCTCGTGCTCGATATGTTGCGTGATGTTTACACGTCAGGTACTGCGACATACGCACAATCCTTACTCAACGTCCCTGGCGACTGGATGGGTAAAACCGGTACAACGAACGCTCAACGCGATTCTTATTTAGTTGGATCGAACCCGAACGTCACACTCGCTGTCTGGTCTGGTTATGATTCACAACTTGCCTCGATGCTAGACAGCTGGGAATATGGGCGTTACTATCAGCGAACGCAACGCATTTGGTCACAAACGATGAATCGTGTATATGCAGATAACCCTAAAGCACTAAACGTCAGCGCACGCTTCTCGCAACCTTCAAGCGTCTCTGCAAAAGACTTCACAGATTCTGGTTCATTCTCTGAGAAGAAGAAAATAGAAGAGAAAGAAAAAGAAGAGGAAGAGAAGAAAAAAGAAGAAGAAGCCAAGAAAAAGGCTGAGGAAGCTAAGAAAGAAGCTGAAGAGAAGAAACAAGAAGCTGCTGACGATGCTGCAGCGAAGAAAAAAGCCGAAGAAGAAGCTAAACGAAAAGCTGAAGCTGATGCTGCTGCCAAGAAAAAAGCGGAAGAAGAAGCGAAGAAAAAAGCTGAGGAAGAGGCTCAAGCTGAAGAAGAGGCTCAAGCTGAAGAAGAGGCCCAACAAGAAGCCGATCAATCAGCTGAAGATAACGCCGATTCGGATGGTGAATGAAAAAAAGGTCGACACATTTGAACTGAACCGAAAAAGTTAGACACTAAATAGTTTCGTTAGGCGACCTTTAGAACCTGCGTCCGGTATTCCACCGGGCTCAGGTTTTT